>NZ_CM145500.1:0-1852500 GCF_055521705.1 Novosphingobium sp. BL-A-41-Hi4B-X5A
CCAGGCTGCGCACGTTGCGCAGGGATTCGGCAGCCATCCGCAACCCGTTGACGGCTTCGACGCCTACCCCGCCATCAAACATGCCGGTCACCTCGGTCAGCGCCGAGGTGATGTTCTGGATGCGTGCCACCGACTGGAACAGGTGGGTGCCTGCCATGTCGAAGCTTTCGTCCAGCCGCTTGAGCAGCGCCACCAGATCCTCGATCAGCGCTGCGTGACCAACGTCCACTGCGGGCGGAGTGACGACAAGTTTGAGGACCGCCATCGTTCAGCGCGCCGTCGCCCGGAGGATTTCCCCGGCAATCATGTCGAGTCCCAGCACGCGGTCAGCCGCACCACGCGCGATTGCTTCCTTCGGCATTCCGAACACGACCGAGCTTGCCTCGTCCTGTGCGAATGTGCGTGCACCGGCTTCCTTCATCTCGAGCAGTCCGCGCGCTCCGTCGTCGCCCATGCCGGTCATGATCACGCCCACAGCGTTCGAGCCGGCGCACCGCGCGGCTGATCGGAACAGCACATCCACCGATGGTCTGTGCCGCGAAACAAGCGGTCCATCGCGGACCGAGACGAGATAGCGCGCGCCCTGTCGCTCCAGCAGCGTATGCTTGCCACCGGGCGCGATGAGCACATGCCCGCGCATGACGGTGTCGCCCTGCTCGGCCTCCTTGACCGAAACTTCGCACAGCGAATCGAGTCGGCTGGCAAACGCGCGCGTGAAACGCTCCGGCATGTGCTGGACCACGACAATGCCCGGCGAATTTGCGGGCAGGGCTTCGAGGACCTCGCGCAGGGCTTCGGTCCCGCCTGTCGACGCGCCGATGCAGACCACCATTTCGGTCGTCCGGCTCATGGCGCGGCCACTGGGCGGCGGCAGCACTGCGTCTGCGGTCAGCTTCTGCTCCGGCCTCATGCGCGGCGGCACAGGTTTGCGGGCCGAGACGCGAGCCTTGGCCGCGCCCTTCACAACCTCGCAGATGGCCGCGCGAGCTTCACTCAGGTGGTCAGCCACGCCCAGTCGGGGCTTGAGGATCACATCCACGGCCCCGGCCTCGAGAGCCTGGAGCAGTGTTTCGGAACCCTGCTCGGTCAATGAAGAGCACATGACCACGGGAACGGGGCACTGGCTCATCAGCTTGCGCAGGAAGGTGATGCCGTCCATCCGTGGCATTTCGACATCCAGGGTGATCACGTCCGGCACTTCGGTCTGGATGATGCGGGCTGCCGCAAAGGGATCGGCGGCAGTGCCGATGACTTGCAGTTCTGGGTCTTCCTCGAGGATCGCCTTCATGGTCTGACGCACGCTTGCGCTGTCGTCGACCACCAGAACGCGGATACGTGCGGGACGCTTGTTCATCATGACCTCCGAAATACCGTGCCGGCAACCTGGGTGAGGTCATGCTTGAAGCCGGTGATCGACTCCGAGTGGCCGAGGAAGAGATATCCGCCGGGCAAAAGCTGTTCGCAAAGGCGTTGCACGACCTGCTCCTGCGTTTGCTTGTCGAAATAGATCAGGACGTTGCGGCAGAAGATCAGATGCACCGGCTGATCGAGTGCATAGGTGTCATCAATAAGATTCAGCCTGCCGAAAGCCACGCGACGCCGAATTTCAGGAGCAATGCGGATCTCTTGCCGTTGCGGATCCCTGGATTCGAGAATGTAGCGTCGGCGCAGTGGAGCGGGGACGGGCTCCACCTGTTCGCGAGGATAGATTCCCTTTATTGCCGTTCCCAGAACCTCGGTATCGATGTCCGTGGCGATAAGCCGATAGTCGATGCCGCGGTGCTGCGTCGTGAAGTCATCCAGCAGCATGGCGATCGTGTACGGTTCGGCGCCCGTCGAACATGCCGCGCTCCAGCATCGGATCTGGCGACAGCCTTCTTCTGCATAGAGCGGCAGGACGGTGCTCGTCAGATAGTCGAAGTGCCCCGGTTCGCGAAAGAAGTCGGTCTTGTTGGTGGTAACCGCGTTGATCAGGTGCTCGATCTCGTCAGCATCGACTTGTCCGCCGAGCACCAGGTCGCAATACCCGCCCAGCGTATCGATGCCGAGCGCCCGGGCGCGCCGCCGCAGCCGCCCCTCCAACATGGTCTGCTTGCTGGACTTGATGTTGATGCCGGTTTCAAGCTGGATCAGTTCGGCAAGCGCCTTGAACTGCCTTGCGGAAATGCGATCGCTATCGGCTGCCAGACCAAAGGAGAGGGGGCTGAGATCGTTCAAGTGCGCACCATTTTCTTGAGGGTGTTACGGGCAGTCTTCAATCAGGCCGCCCGGCCGAAGTCGCTGTCCTCATGGTCCGCCCCACCACTGGTCAGGTCGAGTGCGAAGCCGTTGAGCCGCTCCTTCTGGTGGGCGACCGAGTTCGGCTTTACGGGCCGAGCCTTGGCGCGGACCTGAGGTGCCGGCTTCGGCTTGGCGGTGCGCTGCGTGCGCGGAGCCGCTGGTGCAAACGTGCGCTGTTCTTCCAACTGGAAGAATGCGGTGGTCTGTTGCAGCTCTTCGGCGCGCGCCGCCAGCGAGTCCGACGTCGAAGAAATCTGTTCCGAGGCGCTGGCGTTCTGCTGGGTCACCTTGTCGAGCTGCTGGATCGCTTCGTTGATCTGCGATGCGCCGATGTCCTGTTCGCGGCACGCGGCGCTGATTTCCGAAACAAGCTCTGCCGTGCGGCGGATGTCCGGAACCAGCTTGCCCAGCATCTCGCCGGCTTCGCTGGCTGCCTTCACCGTCTCGGCCGAAACCGAAACAATTTCGGCGGCTGCGCTCTGGCTACGCTCGGCCAGTTTGCGCACTTCGGACGCAACGACAGCGAAGCCCTTGCCATGCTCTCCGGCGCGCGCGGCTTCGACTGCGGCGTTCAGGGCCAGAAGATCGGTCTGACGCGCGATTTCCTGCACGATGCCGATCTTGTCCGCGATCGTGCGCATGGCGATGACCGCCTTGTCGACCGCAATTCCCGAACTCTCGGCGTCCTTTGAGGATTGCCGTGCAATCTTCTCGGTCTGCGCTGCATTGTCGGCGTTCTGTTTGATGTTCGCGGCCATCTGCTCCATCGAGGCCGAGGCCTCTTCTGCCGACGCGGCCTGTTCGGTCGCACCTTGCGACAGCTGCTGCGAGCTGGTTGCCATCTGTGAGCTGCCTTCGGCAACCTCGTTGGCGGCAAGGCTCACGTTGCTGGCAAAGGCGCGCAGGTTGTCGACCAGCACATTGATCGAATCCCGCATCTTCTGGTGATCGCCCTGGCAATCGATCTCAACCCGCTCACCAAGATCGCCTGCGCTGAGCTTGCTCAACACCCGATTGCCTTCTTCGATCGGCAGGATCGTGGCGTCGAGCATGCCGTTGATGCCACTGATCAGGCTGGCAAAATCCCCGACGAAACGCCGATCGTCACCGCGTTCGCCAAGGCGGCCGGCAGTGGCCGCGTTGATCAGCATCTGGATTTCCGAAGTGATCGCCCGAAGATTCTGACGGAGGCTTTCGATCGTGTCGTTGATAAAGGCCTTCTTGCCGGGCAGCTGTTCCATCGGAGCGCTGAAGTCACCTTCGCCAAAGGCCTTGACGCAGGCCATGGCCTTCTTTTTCACGGCAATATGGCCGGCGACCATGTCATTGATGCCCCGCGCCACGACACCGAAGTCCCCCGGGAAGCGGGCATGGTCAATGACGATGTCGATATCGCCCCGCTCGTGCTCGTCTGCCATGTGCTTCATCTCGGCGATCAATCCGGTCAGGCTATCGCGCAGCGTCTCGATCGTATGGTTGATGAAGGCCTTCTTGCCCGGCAGCGGATCGAGCCTGGCGTCGAAGTTGCCGAGGCTGAACTCGTGGATGACACCCATCGCCAGCTTCTTCACCGCGATATGGGCGTTCACGAGCTGATTGATGTCAGTGGCCATCTCCGCGATTTCGGACGGTAGGTTGTCCGATGGGATAACCACGTCGATATCGCCCCGCTCATGCTCGGCTGCCATGTGCTTGAGCTTGCGGCCCAGGTCGCGGACCGGAGCCTGCGAATGGTCGAGCAGCCCGTTGATCGCGTCGATCAGGGCGCTGGTCCGCATGTTGCATCCCGAGCCATGCAGCCGAGCGCCAAGGTCACCGTTCGCGATGGCGTCCTGCACGCGCGCAATCTCTTGCTGAACCTGGGCAGAAGAAACTGCCGTGAATGGATTGATGACCATTGCTGTTCCCGTCCTTCTTGTTCTGTTCACCTCGGTCGCGACAGCGCGTTCCGTTCGCTGTCGCGGGTGTTTCAAGCGTTGACCAATTGACTTTCGTTGCCGATCCCGATGGCATCTTCGGTCGTGAAAATCCGGGCCGCGTCGACGATGACCACGAAGCCCGTGTTCCGGCGCACCACGCCGGTGATGTATTCGGAATTCCAGCTGATCCCGATGTCCGGGGCAGGTTCTATCTCTGCCTTCTCGAAGCTCGTGACGCTCAACACCCGGTCGATGACGACGCCCAGCGTCAGCAGGCGGTCTGGCAACCGCACGTCAAGGATCAGGATGCGTGTCGCCAGCGTGGGGTCGACAGACGGCAGGCCGAGACGCCGGCGAAAGTCGACCGTGGGCACGCCCTGGCCGCGAAGGTCCGTGAGGCCAATGAAGTGCGCGGGGCCATTCGGCAGGTAGGAAGGTGGCGTGTAATCAAGGATTTCGCGCACCAGGGCGACGGGGATGGCGAAGACTTCGTTGCCCAGGCCGAATTCCACGACCTGAAGTTCGCTCGCGCTGCTCATGCCGCGCGTCCGAAGTCTGCATCGTCGGCGTCTGCGCCACCGTCGGTAAGGTTCAGGGCAAAGCCGGCCAGTCGCTCCTTCTGTTCGGCAACGCTGTTGCGCTTTGCCGGTCTGGCTGCTGCGCGAGGTGCCACGCCCGTCTTGCGCGGCGGACTTGCCTGGCGGCGGACCGGCCCACTCTGACGCGGTTCGACGTAGCTGTTGCCGGTCTGGAAGAAGGAAATGGCGCTCTGCAGTTCCTCGGCCTGAGAAGCCAGTTCCTCGGACGTGGACGAAATCTGGTCCGATGCGCTGGCGTTGATCTGGGTGACCTTGTCGAGCTGCTGGATGGCCTCGTTGATCTGTGACGCGCCGATGTCCTGCTCGCGGCACGCTGCGCTGATCTCGGTCACGAGTTCGGCGGTACGGCGGATGTCCGGAACCAGTCGTGCAAGCATTTCGCCTGCGTCTGTCGCCACCTTCACCGTCTCTGAGGACACCGAGACGATTTCGGCCGCCGCGCTCTGGCTGCGTTCGGCCAGCTTGCGCACTTCGGAAGCGACGACTGCAAAGCCTTTGCCATGCTCGCCGGCACGGGCTGCCTCGACAGCGGCATTCAGGGCAAGCAGGTCGGTCTGGCGTGCGATTTCCTGAACGATGCTGATCTTCTCCGCGATCGTGCGCATGGCGTTGACCGCCTTCTCCACCGCCTGGCCCGAAACTTCAGCGTCCTTGGACGATTGGCGGGCAATCTTCTCGGTCTGCGCCGCATTGTCGGCGTTCTGTTTGATGTTCGCGGCCATCTGCTCCATCGACGCAGATGCTTCCTCGGCCGATGCGGCCTGCTCTGTCGCGCCCTGTGAGACCTGCTCCGAACTTGCCGCAAGCTGGCGGCTGCCGGCCGAGACGTTGTCGACCGCAGCAGTGGTCGTGCCGACGACAGTCCGCAGCTTGTCGATCATCGTGATCAACGCGCTGCCAAGCTGGTCGTCGTCCGAAAGCGCCCGGTATTCGACCGTGAGATCGCCATCGGCGATGCGGTCGGCCACGCCGGCGGTTTTCTTCAGGTTGGTCACCAGGGAATTGATGGCGTCACGCATGCGCTGATGATCGCCGTGGCAATCTATATCGACGGTTTCCTGCAGGTTGCCAGTGCTGACCAGCCGCAGCACGCGGTTGCCTTCCTCGATCGGCAGGATGATCGCGTCGAGCATGCCGTTGATGCCGCTGACGAGGCGGGCGAAGTCTCCCACGAAGCGCGAGGCAACGCCGCGCTCCGACAGGCGGCCCTCGGTCGCGGCCACGATCAGTCGCTGGATCTCTGCGGTGATCTCGCGCAGGTTCGTGCGCAGGGTTTCGATCGTATCGTTGATGAAGGCCTTCTTGCCCGGGAATTGTTCGAGCGGGGCGTCGAAATTGCCCTCGCCGAACGCCTTGACGCAGGCCATGGCCTTCTTCTTGACCGCGATGTGACCCGCGACCATCTCGTTGATGCCGCGCGCAACCAGTCCGAAGTCGCCCTCGAACCTGGTATCGTCGATTGCCACGTCGATATCGCCGCGGTCATGCTCGACCGCCATGTGCTTCATCTCTGCGATCAGGCCCGTAAGGTTGCCGCGCAGGGTTTCGATCGTATCGTTGATGAAGGCCTTCTTGCCCGGGAACTGTTCGAGGGGAGCCTCGAAGTTGCCGACGCCGAATTCCTTGACGCAGGCCATGGCCTTCTTCTTCACGGCGATATGGCCGGCAACCATGTCGTTGATGCCGCGTGCCACGATGCCGAAATCGCCGTGGAATTTCGCATGATCGATGACCACGTCGATATCGCCGCGATCATGCTCGCTCGACATGTGCTTCATTTCCGAGATCAGCCCGACAAGATTGCCGCGCAGGGTCTCGATCGTGTCGTTGATGAAGGCCTTCTTGCCAGGCAACTTCTCCATCGGCGCATCGAAGTTCCCGAGGCTGAACTCGCGCACGCAGGCCATGGCCTGCTTCTTCGTATTGATGTGTGCTGTAACGAGATCGTTGATCTGCGTCGCCATGATGCCAAGCTTGCCGGGCAGGGCATTGGCATCGATCACGACATCGATATCACCGGCTGCATGTTCGTCGGTCATCCGGGCGATCTGCGTGGACAAGTCTTGCACCGGATTGGTCACGGCATCGAGCAGCCGATTGAACGCCGCCATCACGGCGCGCGTCGGGGCATTGCCGTTGGTTTCGTCAAGCCGAAGCAGCAGGTTGCCACTGGACAGCGCCTGCTCGACCCGGCTTACCTCATCGAGAACCTGCTGTTCGGAAACTCTCGAAAAAACATTGCGCATCATGCGGCCTCCGCGAGGGACGTGAAGATTGTGGGCAAATCGGGAATGACGATGACCGAGCCCGGCTGGCGCACCAGTTCGCGCGCGAACTCGCGCTTCCAGCGCATGCCCAGCACGGGCGGCTCGCTGCTGTGCGTCTTGTCCAGGATCGTCACTTCGTGGACCTTGTCCGAGCGCAGCCCGATCTGGAGCGGCTCTCCGCCGATCTCGGTCTCGATCACGACGATGCGGTGATCGGAATTGGCCTCCTCGCCCGGATTGCGCGGCATGCCGAAGGCTACGCGCAGATCGGCGATCGGGATGATCTTGCCGCGAAAGTTGACGACGCTGGCCACAAGGTCCGGCGCACCCGGTACGGGCGTTTCGGGCAGAAGGTCGAGTATCTCGCGGATGCTGACAGCCTCGATTGCCAGGCATTCATCGCCCACGTCGAAGGTGAGTACCTCCAGTTGCCCGTTATCATCCCATGGCGTTGTGCCTGTCGTGGTCATGGCGTCACCCTGCGGCACGGAGCCGCTCCTCATGGCTCTGGCCCAGCGCAACCAGCTGGACGACATCGAGAATGAGCGCGACCCCACCATCACCGAGTATGGTCGCGCCGGAGAAACTCGGGATCGAGCGGTGCAGGCTCGACATGGATTTGATAACGGTCTGGTGGCTGCCGATGATCTGGTCGACGACAAGGCCGACCCGCTCGCCGCCGGTTGCGATCACCACGATCTTCTGGAAGGGATCGGGCCGGGTGCCGGTCGCGAAAAGCTCGCGCAGGCGCAGGAAGGGCACCAGGCGCTCGCGCAACTGGATCATGCTCCTCCCGCGTGAGCGGATGTCCTCCTCCAGGCTCAGCTCGAGGCACTCTTCGACCGCCGCCAACGGGATCACGTAGTTGTTCTGCCCGACCCTCACGAGCAGCCCGTCGATGATCGCCAGAGTCAGCGGAATGCGCAGGGTTATGACCGAGCCCTTGCCGGGTTCGCTGGTCATGTCGATGTGTCCCCGCAGGCCCTCGATGGTGCGCTTGACCACGTCCATGCCGACGCCACGGCCTGACAGGTTGGTGATCTGGGCAGCGGTGGAAAAGCCGGGCTGGAAGATCAGCTGCAGCAGTTCGCCGTCGCTCAGCACCTGGCCCGGCTGGATCAGGCCATTGGCCTCCGCCTTGGCGCGGACGCGCTCGCGGCTGATGCCGCGGCCATCGTCCTCGATGGTAATCAGCACTTCACCACCGGCCTGCTGGGCCGAAAGCCGGATGCGGCCGGACGCGGCCTTGCCCGCAGCAAGGCGTTCTTCCTCGGTCTCAAGCCCATGGTCGCAAGCGTTACGGATCAGATGGACAATCGGATCGGCCAGCCTTTCGGAAACTGTCTTGTCGATCTCGGTGCTTTCGCCATCGGTCGTCAGATCGATCGACTTGCCGGTCTCGCGGGCCAGGTCGTGGACCAGACGGCGGAACCGTCCGAACAACGAGGCAATCGGCACCATGCGCAAGACCATCATCGTGTCGCGCAGTTCGTTGGCAAGCCGCTCTACTTCTTCCGAGATCGAGCGCAGCGCGAGTTCGCCCGCCGGGCCGGAAATGCCGTTTCCGGCAAGCTGGGCGAGGCGGCTCTGCACGATCACGAGCTCGCCCACCCGATCCATCAGCAGATCGAGGCGCTCTGCCGGCACGCGCACGCTTTCGCTGGGGCCACGCGCGGCTTTTGCGCTGGCAGGTTCAGCACTGGCCACTTCCGCGCTGCCCACTGCCGCATGCGGCAACGGTGAGGGCACGACTGCCACAGCCGTGTCTGACGGACCGTCTTCCGCCGTTGCACCGACATCGTCATTCGAGCCCGCGATCGGCGTGATGGACAGCTCCATGTCGTCGAGCACGAACAGGAAAACATCTTCGATGACCTCGCGGTTCGCGCTGGCGGGCAGATCCATCGACCAGCCCATCAGGCACTGCGTCGGGTCCAGCTCATCAAGTGGGGGAACCGCGTCGAACTCGGCGGCGACATTGGTGGCGCCCAGTTCCCGCAACTCGTCGAGCAAAAGCAGCGGGTTGGTTCCAGTGGCAAGCGCATTGGCCGGCAGGCGGAAGTGCAGATGCCACCCCTGACCAAGCCCGGTGTCTGCGCGCTCGGTTGTGTCATGAGCGGCATCGTCCCTGCAGTCCACCACTGCAGCGGCGCCTTCTCCATCCAGCAGGGCCTGGAGCCCGGCCAGCAGATCGGCGCTTTCACTTTCGACGCCATCGCCGTTCGGCTGGTCGATGAGGGTGCGCATGTGGTCCATGGCAGAAAGCGTCAGGGCAACCAGTTCGGCCGAAGCGCGGGCCTGCCCCTTGCGCACCCTGTCGAAGGCCGTCTCGCAATGATGGGTAAATGCTGCCAGGGCATCGAAGCCGAACATCGCGCCCGAGCCCTTGAGCGTGTGCATCCCGCGAAAGACGGTGTCGATGAGCTCCCGGCTGGTCAGGTCGTGGCTGAGATCGAGCAGTGCCTGTTCGGTCGCTTCGAGCAGCTCCCCGGCTTCGATCCGGAAGGCCTCGATCGGGTCCTGCCCGTTCATTGCCCCAGCACCTTGCGGGTTACCTTCAGCAGGTTTTCGGCCACGAACGGCTTTACCAGCCAGCCGGTCGCGCCTGCTGCCTTGGCTTGCTGCTTCATGCCCTCATCCGATTCCGTCGTGAGGAATATGATCGGCGTACCGGCCTGAAGCGGCAGCTTGCGGATTTCCCGGATCATCTCCAGACCATTCATGTTCGGCATGTTGAGATCGGTGATGATCATGTCGAACTTCGATGACCTGGCCTGTTCCAGCCCTTCCTTGCCATCGGCTGCCTCCGCGACCTGATGTCCGGCTCCCGACAACGCAATCCGGATTGCCATCCGGACGCTCATGGAATCATCGACGGTGAGTATGGTGGTCATTGCTCGGTGGCTCCGGTCGCACAAAGATTGGTACAGGACGCAGCAAGCGGCCCGGTCAGCCCGGCGCGCTCGATCAGGCTGGCAATCGCCGGATCTGCGGCAGGAAGAATCGAGATGGTCTTGCTTTCCCGCTCGGCGAACTTGTGCGCCGCTACGAGGATCTGCAGGAAGGTGAGGTCGGCTTCGACCACGCTCGCGCAATCGATCTCGATCGAGGAGTTGATTTTCAGTTCATCGAGTATCGCCTCGCGGATGTCCGGGGCGGTGCTCAGGTTCGTAATGGTGCCAATCTGGATAGTCATGTTCCCCCCCGCCCGTTCCGGCAGACGACATGACTGATGGCTTACGATCTGCTCTTTTTAGGTTTTCTGCTGCATAGCTGTTGTTACTAGGCAGAAGCTTCCGTTCAGGTAGCTATTGCTGCAGAAACTTTGTTAACCACGTGCTGTCGAGCGATGAGCGACGGCACTTCAGTGCTTCAGGTATGGCCCGTGCCTGCCTGACCGACAGATGCTCGGCGCCGGATCCCAGTGCCTGCCGCAGACCTGATTGCAAGCATCGGCACAGGCAAAAAAGTGTCAAAACAACACTTGCCAACGATCTTCGATCCGGCCCGAAATACCGTGTTGCGGAGAGCTGCAGAGAGTGTTCTACTTTCCCATCGTGTGGTCCGTTCGTGCGTCTACACGAAACAAGGGTGGATGCATATGAGGCAAGTTTTTCAATACCTTGCGCTGTCAACTGCGACCCTGCTCCTCGCATCTTGCGGTGGCGGTGGCAGCTCGGACAAGACCGCGGCCGACTCAGCGGCAAAGCCTGCTGAAACAACCGCTGCGGCAGCGCCCGCAGCGGCAACAAGCGCTGCTGCGCCAACTGCCGATTCGACAGACACGCTCGATGGCGCAACGCTCGCTTCGCTGACCGGCGATGCTGCACATGGCAAGACCGTTTTTGCCCAGTGCCAGGCCTGCCACTCGCTTGAAGCGGGCAAGAACATGATCGGTCCGTCGCTTGCCGGTGTCGTCGGCCGCAAGGCAGGTACGGAAGCGGGCTACACCTATTCTGCCGCCAACAAGAACAGCGGCATCACCTGGTCTGCGGAAAAGCTGTTCCAGTATCTCGAGAAGCCAGCACGTGTCGTGCCGGGCACCAAGATGTCGTTTGCCGGCCTGTCCAAGGCACAGGACCGCGCCGACGTCATCGCCTACCTCAAGGCTCCGAACTGAGCCAAGCCCCTTCGGGTCGCAAAGAAAGGGCGCGGACATCAACTGTCCGCGCCCTTTTGCATGTCAGCAAGCGTCAGGCGGCGGCCGAACGCCGCGCCAGTTCGCCCTCAAGCGGCGGCTGAACGCCGCGCCAGTTCGCACTGCGACCAGATGTCGCTCAACGCTTCGATCAGCTTGTCCACGTCGCCATCGCTGTGCACCGGCGATGGCGTGATGCGCAGCCGCTCGGTCCCGCGCGGCACGGTGGGATAGTTGATCGGCTGCACATAGATGCCGTGGTTGTCCATCAGCCAGTCGCTGATGCGTTTGCACTTGTGCGGGTCGCCCACCATCACCGGAATGATGTGGCTGGGGTTCGGCAGGTGCGGAATGCCGATCGCGTCGAGACGGCGGCGCACCGTCGCCACGCGCTCCTTGTGCCGGGCCCGCTCCATCTCGCTCGTCTTGAGATGGCGGATGCTGGCAGCCGCGCCTGCGGCAAGGGCAGGGGGCAGGGCAGTCGTGAAGATGAACCCGCTGGCGAAGGTGCGGATGAAGTCGCACAGCGCCTCTGATGCTGCGATGTAACCACCCATCACGCCGAACGCCTTGCCCAGCGTACCCTCGATCACTGTGATCCGGTCCATCAGGCCTTCACGCTCGGCCACGCCGCCGCCGCGCGGGCCATAAAGCCCCACGGCATGGACTTCGTCGATGTAGCTCATCGCGCCGTGCTTTTCGCAGACGTCGAGGATCTCGGCGATTGGCCCGATGTCGCCGTCCATCGAATAGACGCTCTCGAACGCCACCAGCTTGGGCACGTCCGGTCCATATTCCGAAAGCAACTCGTCGAGATGCGCCACGTCGTTGTGGCGCCACACCCGGCAGGTCGCGCGCGAATGGCGGATGCCCTCGATCATCGAGGCATGGTTCAGCGCGTCCGAGAACACCACGCAGCCCGGAATCTTCGCCGCCAGCGTGCCAAGGCCCGCCCAGTTCGAGACATAGCCCGAAGTGAACAGCAGCGCCGCTTCCTTGCCGTGCAGGTCGGCAAGTTCCTGTTCCAGCAGCACGTGGTGGTGGTTCGTGCCCGAGATATTCCGCGTGCCGCCCGCGCCCGCGCCGCATTCGTCGAGCGTGTTGTGCATGGCTTCAAGAACCGCGGGGTGCTGCCCCATGCCTAAATAGTCATTCGAGCACCACACCGTGACCTGCTCGGTCCGATCATCGACATAGCGCGTGGCGTGCGGAAACTTGCCGCACTTGCGCTCGAGCTCCGTAAAGATCCGATAGCGACCTTCACCCCGGACCGCGTCCAGTTCCCCCTTGAAGTAGCCCTCGTAGTCCATGGTCGTCGGTCCTCTTCGTGAATTCTTTTGTGCGGTCAGTTGGCAGGTCGGCGGCTGGGCAGGGCCCAACCCCACAGCGCCCCGTCGCGGATCGGCAGGGCCAGAAACAGGTGTTCGAGTGCGCCAAGGGCGGCCAGCGCGAAGAGCAGGCTCGCGCCCGATGCACTGGCGCTGCCCTCCGGCGCATTGATCGCGATCAAACCGAGCCATATCGCGAACGCGGAAGTGCCTGCAATCGCGAGAAAAAGTTCGGCTCCCATACGGCGCGGCCCGAAGTAGGTCTTCAGGTAAGCGAGGTGCGGTGGGAAGATCTCGGTGCTCATGTTCGGCACGCCGAAGAAGATCACCAGCTTGGTCGAAAGCCGCATCGCCAGCAGCAGCGTGAACGTCATCGCGCCGATCTGGTTGGCCGCGTTCCAGCTCAGCGAAATTAGTCCGATGGCGCTCAATGCCAGCGCAATTTCGTGCCAGGCCACGGCACTTACGGCATGGAAGAACCGCTCCAGCCCGCGCGCTTCCGCCGGGCAGGCTTCGCGCCGAGGTCCGGTCACTGCGCCTGTCAGGAAGCTGATCTCGTGCCACGACCAGATCAGGATCGCCCCGGCAAACGCCGCATAGACCCCGGTCAACGTCGGCTTGTTCATCGACCAGGCCACCACTGCCAGCCCGCCAACGCCCGCAATTCCCGCCAGCATCAGGCTGCGCGGGAAAGTGCGGCGTTCGCGGTTGTCCGCCCATGCGATCAGGCCGGTCGCAAGGAACCAGACCGCGATCGTGGCGATCACCGGCAGGACGTGGCCGGTCCAGCTTACCACGTGGGCTGTATCCTCACGCTTGCGGACAGCTCGTTGCGGCGCGGACGCAGCAGGTACATTCGCGCAAAATTTGCACCCGCGCCCAGTGCGCCCGAGGCCCGCATCAGCGCACCCGCCACACCCCCACGCTTCTTGCCCGCTTCGATCCGCTGGCTGGCCACCAGCAGCCGCTTCATCGCCCGGCGGAAACGCGGATCATCGGTATCGAGCTCCACCGGAAAGACCTGACGGCTGATCGCGGTGCAGATCTCGAAGACCCGATAGTCGTAGGCTTCGGGATCGAGCCCCAGCGCCTTGTGAAACACCGGCCGCGCGTGATCGCGGACGTACATCGTCGAGTAGACGGCGAGCAGGAAGAACCGCACCCACAGCTTGTTCATGCCGGTCAGCAGCTTCGGGTCCGCGCGCAGCAGCAGCGCGAAAGCCTCGCCATGGCGGAATTCGTCGTTGCACCAGCTTTCGAACCAGTTGAAGATCGGATGGAAGCGCAGTTCCGGGTGCGCGGCCAACTGGCGATAGATCGCGATATAGCGGGCATAGCCGATCTTCTCGGAGAGGTAGACCGAGTAGAAGATGAACTTCGGCTTGAAATAATGGTACTTCTTGGCCTTCGTCAGGAAGCCCAGATCGATGCCGATCCCGGCATCCTTCAGCGATTCATTGATGAACCCGGCATGGCGGCTTTCATCGCGCGCCAGCAGCTTGAACAGCAGCTTCATGTCCGGGTTCTTCGTGCGCCGCGCCATCTCGGCATAGAGGATGCAGCCCGAGAACTCCGAAGTCAGCGAACTCACCAGAAAGTCGATGAACTCGGCCCGCAGCTCCGGCTCCAGCCCCTCGATCACCCCGGCAAAGCTTTCCTGGCGCTTGAAGTGCTTTTTGTTGGGATCGCTGACCATCTCGGCCATCAGTTCGTCCCACTCCTTGCGCACCAGCGATACGTCGATGGAATCGAGCGCGGCAAAGTCGGTGGTGTAAAAGCGCGGGCTCAGCACGGTCTCGTGGCTCACCATCTTGTGCACGTCGGGCTTGGGCGCGTTCTCCGGCGCTGCCACGGGACGTTCGAGTGTAATCGCGTTCATCTCAGGCTCCCAGGATTGAAGCTGACCTCGTAAAGTTCGGTCAGGCCAAGGTAGGCGACAAGCCGCATCCAGCCCCGCAGTAGGGGGCCTGCACGAACGACGGTTGCCGTCCGCTCGAACACGGCGCTTTGCCCAAAGGCCACGCGGATCGGTTCGCCATGAACGCGGACCTTGTCGCCGGGCTGGACGGCAAGATTGCCCGCCAGCTCGACATGTGCGTGGAAATGCGCCTCGCTCTGCTCCACCGCCACACGGCAGGGCACTTCAAAGGCGCGGGCGCGGATCATGCCTGATTTCCCTTCACGGCCGTTCCACTCAGGAACTTTGCAAAGGCGGCCCGGTTGGTTGCGCCGAACGAGCCGAGCTCGATCGAACGCCCCGTCGCCGGGTCGCGCAGCGAGAGCGATCCGTTCTCCCACTGCGTCAGTTCGAAGGGAGCCGCTGGGCCGATCCCCTTCATCTTCCTCTCGCGAGCCATGCCGCGCATCACCCCGCGCACGAACCCGCCACCATCATTCTCGCCCTTCATCACGGCGAGCGTCGAACCTGCATCTGCGTCCTTGACCACGACTGCCCCGTCCGCCCGGTCCTCGAAAGCGAGGTGCCGCACTTCCAGCGCCGCCACGTTGTCCCGCGCCCGCGCCACGGCGGGCACCGCCTCGCGCTCGAGCACGCCGACCCGCACCAGCGCTGTCAGCGCCAGCGTCGTCGCCACCAGCGCACCTGCCAGCATCAGGGCCGGTCGGGGGACAGTGTTCTCATGGTCATGGACAAGGCTCATGCCGCCGCTCCCTGCAGGCCATGGTCGCGCACTGGCGCCGCCTTGGCGCGCACCGCCGCAGCCTCGTTCGGCACCACTGCTGCGCAAGCCTTGGCGAGCACCTTGGCAGCCGCTTCCGCATCGGGGAGAGCGCGCAGCATCGGGCTCGGCTGGCCAAACCGCCAGGGCCGGGCATGGGGCCAGAGCATCGCAAAGCCGAGCCGGTGGCGCCCGACCAGTGTCAGCGCAATGTCGCCATGCCCACCACCTTGCGGCCGCAGGTCTGCTGATCCGACCATCGCCAGCGGCAGGTTCACACACTTGTTCAGTGCCACGCCGATGCGCAGCACCACGCGGCGGTTGGTGATCGTGTAGACCGTCGTCTTCGCCACCGCGATCGCGAACACGGCAAGCAGACCCTGCGTGATTGCCCCGCCGACCACGGCCGCACCCGCGCCAAACAGCCTGCCGGAGGCCAGGCCCAGCACTGCCAGTGCTGCGAAATAGCCGCTCACCCAGCGGGTGTGCAAAGCGCTGCGGGCGAAAGTCCGCCAGTCTGGCGAACCCTGCCACAGGATGTTTTCGCCGGCCGGCAGATCGCCCGGCAGCCCGCGGATCGGCTCGTGGTCGTACTCGCTCATATCAGCGGTTCCAGCCGGTTTTCGTTGGCATAGAGGTAGCCGGTGCCGAAGTAGGCCACGGTGCGCTCTTCCTCATACCGGGTGATCTCGCCCGGATTGGCGGGGAAGGGGGCACCGGCAAAGTCGGCCGCGTTGATCGCATCAATGATCACCGCGTTCTTCTTGACGACTGCCATCGGCATCGGCGCGAGCACGGTCTTGGTGCCGGTATCCACTGCCAGATACCGCACCATGTGCTCAGCCCGGTCGACCCACATGTCGGTCACCACGCCGGCCTTCAGGCCATCTGCGCCATAGACGGGCAGCCCGCGCGGGTCCGTGCTCGCCGTGGCCACGCTGATTTCCGGCACCAGGCCCATCGGCACGATGCGCGGATTGCCATGCGCGTCAATGTCTGCCCACTTGGCACGGTCGGCATAGGAGCCAGGGCCAACGCCTGCGGCAAACACGTCGCCCACCGGGCTCAGCGGGGCACCGCCAAAGTTCTCGCGGCGCTTGGCGTTGATCTCGAACGGATCGCGCTCTCCGGTGGGAACGGATTTCGTGCCCTTGCCGAACGGCAGGATGAAGGTCTTGGGCGCCGCAGCCGAAAGCGGACCGCCTTCGCTCAGCAGGCGTCCGGTCAGCGCGTCTTCCAGCGGATAGCCTTCGCGTCGGTCCTCGCGCCGGAGCCAAAAAACAAGGGCGATAAAGAACCCGATGAAGGTTATCATCGCGATCTGAGCGGCATCGATCGTGCCGACGATATTGCCGTAGTTCATGTGCGTGTCCTCTTCACGTTCCCTGTGCCCCTGCTGCTCATGTGGGGAATTCCGTCAGTCCGAAGCTTCGTCCCTCCCGCCGGATGGCCGCCGGGGTCTGGCCTACGAGCGGGCCCAGCACGACGAGCGTGGCCAGCAGCAGGCAGATTTCGATGATGTAGATCGTGGCATAGCCGGTGGCCCGGTTGGCCAGCGTCAGGCCCAGCTCGTCCGAGACGGCAAGGCTTGAAACCAGATCGCGCAGCACTCCACCCATGGCGATGGCCAGCCCGGCGAAGGTCGTCTGCACCGCGCCCCATGCGCCCAGGGCGAGGCCCGATGTCTTCTCGGTCGCCAGCGTCATCGCCGTGGTCAGCGTGCCGACAAGGAACAGCCCAGCGCCCGCACCGATCGCGGTCGCACCAGCAAGGAGAGCAACCGGGCTGCCGAGCGGTGCCGCAAAGATTACCAGCATGAACGCCGCGATGCCGACGACTGCGCCGAACCCTGAAATCCGCAGCGCATCCATTCCGCGCGAAAGCCAGCGTCCCGAAAGCGTGAAGCCGACCAGCGCGCCCAGCGACCAGCCCCCGGTCAGGAACGTCGTCGCTCCCACCGAAAGACCAAGGATCTCTCCACCATAGGGTTCGAGCAGCGCATCCTGCATCGAGAACGCCGTGGCCCCCAGGCCGACTGCCACAAGCAAACGCATCGTGATCGGCTCGGCGACAAAGCTCTGCCAAACGTCGGTAAATGCGGGGCGCGGCGTGTCGGCAGAGGCGATTGCCGAACTGCGCGCTTCCTGCTTCCACAGCGCGATTACGTTGAGGAAGAAGGTCAGGATGGCCGATCCCTGGATCACCTGCACAAGGCGCGTCGGCGTGAAGTGGGCCAGCAGTCCGCCGATCACCAACGCCGCGATCATCATCCCCGCCAGCAACGCAAGGTAGAGCAGAGCCACGGCCCGCGGGCGGCGTTCGTCATCCACGAGGTCGCCCGTCAGGGCGAGGCCCGCCGTCTGCGTGGTATGCATGCCAAAGCCTGCAAGCAGGAACGCCAGCGCGCTCGCCACAACGCCAATCGCGAAAAGCTCGGGTCGCGCCATCAGCAGCAGCGCGAACGGCATGATCGCCAGGCCGCCGAACTGCATCAGCGTGCCAAACCAGATGAAAGGCACGCGCCGCCAGCCCAGCACCGAACGATGCACGTCAGACTTGTGCCCGATCAGCGCACGGAACGGCGCGGCCAGCAGTGGAATGGCGATCATCAGCGAAACTAGCCACGCCGGAATACCCAGTTCCACGATCATCACGCGGTTGAGCGTGCCGTTGAGCAGCACGGTCATCATACCCACGCTCACCTGGAACAGCGACAGGCGCAGAAGGCGCGACAGCGGAATTTCGGCGCTGGCCGCATCAGCGAACGGCAGCCAGGTAAGGGCCACCTTGCTCCATTTCGCAGAAAGGGCCTGCCCTTGCGCCATCAGATCTTCACCAGCTCCATCGCGTGGCTCTTGTAGAAGCCGCTCGAAATCCGGCCTGATCGGCCGATGTCCCAGCCTTCGAACTGGGCGAGCGCGGCGCGCAATTCGCTTTCGGCAATCGGCACGATCGCGGGCGAACGGTCGGAGCGCGGGAAGACCTTGCCGACCGTATGCATCGCGCCGAGCAGCGGGGTGTAGGGAGCGAACGTGAAGAGGATCGAGCCGGTGCAGCGGCGGGTCAGCGCAGAAAGCGCCCAGACCATGTCCGTCAGCGTGTAGTGGATCAGCGAATCCATCGCCACGACATGGTCGAAGCTGCCCAGTGCAGGGTCGAGCATGTCGCCCACGCGCCACTGGATGCGCCCGTGACCAAGATACGAAGGCGCCCGCTCGGCGGCGATGTCGACCAGTCCTTGCGCCACGTCGATGGCGGTCACTACTGCCCCGCGGCAGGCGGCTTCCACGCTCAGGCTGCCGGTGCCGCAACCCGCGTCCAGCACGTCGCGCCGCCGCAAGTCCTCGGGCAGCCAGCCCAGCAGCTGCGCGCGCATCGCATCGCGCCCGGCGCGGACCGTGGCGCGGATGCCGCTGACCTTGGCGTTCGATGTCAGGTCGATCCACGCCTTCTGCGCGGTGCCATCGAAGTACTGTGCAAGCTTCTCGCGCTGGCTGTCATAGCGGTTGGGGGCAAATTGCGTGGCCATCATTCGTACCCCAGGAAGTCGAAGATATCGCGATCCTTCATCGGGCTGGCGACCACCGGATCGACGCCGTCCCACAGCATTTGTGCAAGCCGCAGGTACTCTTGCTGCGCAGCAATCACTTCGGGCGAAGGCTCCATTTCGAACAGCGTGCACTTCTTCAGGCGGCTGCGCCGGATCGCATCGACATCCCGGAAGTGCGCCAGGCGCTTCATCCCGATCGCCTCGCTGAAGCGGTCGATCTCGTTCGTCGCGGCAGAGCGGTTGGCGATCACGCCAGCGAGCCGCACGTTGTAGTTCTTCGCCTTCGCACCGATCGCCGCAACAATGCGGTTCATCGCGAAGATGGAATCAAAGTCGTTCGCCGCTACCACCAGCGCGCGCTCGGCATGCTGCAGTGGCGCGGCAAAGCCGCCGCACACCACGTCGCCCAGCACGTCGAAGATCACCACGTCGGTGTCCTCAAGCAGATGGTGCTGCTTGAGCAGCTTGACCGTCTGCCCCACGACATAGCCGCCGCAGCCGGTGCCTGCAGGCGGACCACCGGCCTCCACGCACATCACCCCGTTATAGCCCTCGAACATGTAGTCTTCGGGCCGCAGTTCCTCGGCGTGGAACTCGACGCTTTCCAGCACGTCGATCACCGTCGGCATCAGCTTCTTGGTGAGGGTGAAAGTGGAATCGTGCTTGGGGTCGCAACCGATCTGCAGCACGCGATGGCCCAGCTTGGAGAACGCGGCGGAAAGGTTTGAAGACGTCGTCGACTTGCCGATCCCGCCCTTGCCGTAGACCGCGAAAACCTTCGCGCCCTTGATCTCGTCGCGCGGGTCCAGCGAGACCTGCACCGATCCTTCGCCGTCCGGCTGGCTGAAGCGCGCCCTTGGGTCGAGCAGGTTCATCGCAAACTCCTATTCCGCCGCAATTGCGGAAGTGATGGTGGAAGGGGCATGCCCCACGAACACGCCTTCCAGCCTGTCCTCGAGCTCGTCGCTGGCCATGCGCAGCGCTTCGAGCGTATCGTCGTCGGGTTCCCACAGGCGCCGCTCGCACGCCTCGAGCAGTCGGTTCGCCACGCGGGCCGAGCTGGTCGGATTGAGCTGCGAAAGCCGCTCGCGCATCGCCGGGTCGAGCACGAAAGTCTCGCTGATCTGCTGGTAGACCCACGGCGCCACCTGGCCCGTCGTGGCCGACCAGCCCACGGTGTTGGTCACGTGCTGCTCGATATTGCGCACGCCTTCGAAGCCGTGCTTGAGCATGCCTTCGAACCACTTCGGGTTGAGCGTCCGCGTCCGCGTCTCCAGATCGATCTGCTCGGCCAGCGTCCGCACCTTGGCCTCGCCCACCGTCGCATCGACGATATAGACCGGCGCTTCTGTACCCTTGGCCCGCGCGATCGATCGGCTGACTCCACCGAGGCTGTCGACGTACTGGTCCAGATCGGTAATGCCGACTTCGACGCTCTCCAGATTCTGATAGACGAAATCGACGTCCTTCAGCGCGCTGCGCAGCAAGTCGCGCTGGGCCACCGGCGTGCCCTTGACCCCATAGGCATAGCCCTTGCGCGTCTCGAAGGCATTGGCCAACTCGTCCGGATCGGCCCAGACGCCGCCCTCGATCAACTGGTTGACGTTCGCGCCATAGGCCCCTTCGGCATTTGAGAAAACGCGCAGTGCGGCGGTCTCCATGTCGCAGCCATGCTCGCTCATGTGCGAAAGGCTGTGCTTGCGAACGAAGTTCATCTCCAGCGGCTCATCGGCCTGCGCGGCCAGAAACGCTGCTTCGGCCAGCATCCGCGTCTGCAGCGGCAGCAGATCGCGGAAGATGCCCGAGAGCGTCACCACCACGTCGATGCGTGGACGGCCCAGTTCCTCCAGCGGGATGAGTTCGGCCCCGGCCAGGCGGCCGTAGCTGTCCATCCGCGGCCGTGCGCCCATCAGCGAGAGCGCCTGCGCAATCTGCGCGCCCTCGCTCTTCATGTTGTCGGTACCCCACAGCACCATGGCGAGGCTTTCCGGCGCGGCTTCCCCGTTCGCGGCATGGCGCGCCAGCAGGCGCTGCGCCTGCAGCTTGCCCTGCTCACAGGCAAAGCGCGTCGGCAGGCGGAACGGGTCGAAGCCGTGGAGGTTGCGCCCGGTCGGCAGCACTTCGGGATTGGCCAGCAGGTCGCCGCCGGGGGCAGGGCGCACATAGCCGCCGTCAAGCGCATGGATCAGCGCGCCCAGTTCATCGCAGGAATCCAGCGCCGCCTCGATCGCTTCGGCCGAACTTTCGCCCGCGTCCATCAGCGCCTCGACCAGTTCCGCGCGCTCGGCCCCGGTTGGCGCCTCGCCCAGCACATGCAGCCCGTGCGGGATCAACGTGCGCTCAAGCTCGTAGAGATTGGCGCTCAGCTCCATCACGCTTTCAGCCGTGATGTCGAGCGCATCGCACTCGTCCCAGATCAGTTCCTCGAGAGCCGTGCGCTCCGCCCCATCGGTCGTCATCCGCCAGCGTTCGATGCTCGCTTTCAGGTCCGCAAAGCCGCGGTAGAGCCCGGCCCGCGCCAGCGGCGGCGTCAGGTAGCTCAGCATCGTCGCGCCCGAACGCCGCTTGGCCAGCACGCCTTCGGAGGGGTTGTTTGCGGCAAACAGGTAGAAGTTGGGCAGATCGCCCAGCAGCCGCTCCGGCCAGCACTTGCCGGTGAGGCCAACCTGCTTGCCCGGCATGTATTCGAGCGCGCCATGCGTGCCGAAATGCACCACGGCGTCGGCACCGAAGTCCTCGCGGATCCAGCGATAGTAGGCCGAAAACGCATGCGTCGGAGCAAAATCGCCGTCGAACAGCAGGCGCATCGGATCGCCTTCGTACCCGAAGCCCGGCTGCACGCCGACGAACACGTTGCCGAACCGCGCACCCAGCACGTGGACGTGCGAACCGTCGCTCTGGATCTTGCCCGGCGCCGGACCCCACTGTGCCTCGATCTCGGCCAGATAGGGCTCGCGCCGCACATGCTCGTCGGCGTCGATGCGGGTATAGACATTGGCATCGGCGCCAAACCGCTCGGCATTGCCTTTCAGGATTGCATCGCGCAGCGCGTCCACGCTCTCGGGCACTTCGACCTGATAGCCCTCGCTCGCCATCCGCTTGAGCGTGCCCAGCAGCGATTCAAACACCGCAAGGAACGCCGCAGACCCGGTCGCCCCGGAATTGGGCGGGAAGTTGAAGATGGTGATCGCCACCTTGCGCCGCGCCCGTTCCGCCTTGCGCAGCGCCACGATCTTGACGACCTTGGCGGCGAGCGCCTCGACTCTTTCGGGGCAGGCGCGCATCGCGTTGACCGGCCCGGTGCTTTCGAAGACGCATGCCTTCGCGCAACCCGCGCAAGCCTTGCCCGCACCGTCCGAACGGCCACCGAACACCGTCGGCATGGTCGCACCGTCAAGCTCCGGGATTGCCACCATGATGGTCGATTCCAGCGCCAGCAGACCCTGCCGCGAAGCACCCCACTGCTCCAGCGTCTGGAACTCCAGCGGGTGCGCAGCAATGTAAGGCACGTTCAGGCGGCTCAGGATTTCCTCGGCCGCCTTGGCATCGTTGTAGGCAGGGCCACCCACCAACGAGAAGCCGGTCAGCGAAATCACCGCGTCGACCACCGGCTCGCCGTCCTTGAGGAAGAACTTCTCGATGACAGGGCGTGAATCCAGCCCGTTGGCAAAGCCGGGGATGACGCGCAGACCAGCCGCTTCCAGCGCCGCGATCACGCCGTCGTAATGCCCGGCATCCTTCGAGATCAGGTAGGAGCGCAGCAACAGCAGCCCGACCGTGCCGTTCGGCCCATGCTTCGTCGGCAACAGGCGCAGGCTGTCCGAAAGCTTCTGCTCGGTGCGCGGGTGATAGACGCCAACTTCCGGATAGTCGCGCGGGGCTTCGGCCTTGGTCATGCCCCGGCGGGTCAGGCGCTCGCCGGCGGCATAACGGTCGATCAGCGCACGGACCATCGACACCACATTGTCGTCCGACCCAGCCAGCCAGTACTGCAGCGTCAGGAAGTATGCGCGAACGTCCTGCGCGGTTCCGGGAATGAAGCGCAGGATCTTCGGCAGGCGGCGCAGCATGCGCATCTGGCCCGCGCCGGAATTCGCACCGGGCTTGCCCGATCCGCGCAGCTTCTTGAGCATGGCGAGGGGCCCCTTGGCCGGCGCATCCATGCGATAGCCGCCCATCCGCGTCAGCCGCACCACGTCGCCCGAAGACATCAGGCAGACCATCGCGTCGCAGTCCTCGCGCCGGGCCTCCAGCGTCGGCAGGATCGCGCGGATGTGATCGTCAAGGAACAGCATCGTCACGATCACGATGTCGGCCTGGGCAATCGCGGTCTTGGTTGTTTCCAGCGCCTTGCTGCCGGGCCGGTCCCAGTCGGTAGCGGCATGGAGCGTGACGCTCACATTGTCCTGCCGCAGTCGCGCGTCGGCGCGCTCGACTCCTGCCTTGAGGTGGTTGTCCAGTGTGACGATTGCGACACGGACCTGAGGGGCGCGGCTACCGGGCATAGTGGGCCTTCGCATCATAGAGCGTGGCCAGATCCACCGCGCCGCGACCCTGCAAAACTGCAAAGGCCTCGGTGTTGCGGCGAACCTTTCCGCGCACGAAGAACGGGACTTTCCTGAGCTCCTGTTCCGCTTCTGCGGTCCACGAGATCTGGGAACCTGCCGGCCGGGCCTCGGCAAGGTCGCCATGGGAAACTTGCGCCGCCGCGACTTCGACCGCGCGGGGGGCTGACGGGGCAGGGGCGCTCTCGCCCTCGTGGCGCCGCGCTGCACCGTGCAGGTGTGAAGGGCCGGCCTCGTCCGAAAACTCGAAGTCGTCGCGGAACATCGTCAGCAGATGTTCTTCCAGCCCCATCACCAGCGGATGGACCCAGGTATCGAAGATCACGTTGGCGCCTTCGAAGCCCATTTGCGGGCTGTGGCGCGCCGGGAAGTCCTGCACATGCACCGGCGAGGAAATCACCGCGCAGGGAATGCCGAAGCGCTTGGCGATGTGCCGCTCCATCTGCGTGCCCAGCACCAGTTCGGGCGAGGCGTTGAGAATCGCGTCCTCGACTTCGAGATGGTCGTCGGTGATCAGCGGCTCGATGCCGTAAAGCGCTGCTGCAGCGCGCATTTCGCGCGCAAACTCGCGGTTGTAGCAGCCAAGGCCGCAGACTTCGAAGCCCAGCTCTTCGTGGGCAATGCGCGCCGCAGCAATTGCGTGCGTAGCGTCCCCGAAGATGAAGACGCGCTTGCCCGTCAGGTAGGTCGAGTCGACCGAACGGCTCCACCACGGCATGCGCGATTGCTGATCGGCCAGAGCCTCGGTTGCGTCGACACCGGCCAGCGCGGCAACTTCCGCAATGAATTCGCGGGTCGCGCCAACGCCGATCGGCACGGTGCGGATCGCCGGCTGGTGCAGCGCCTGATCCAGCCAGCGCGCCGCTTCCCCGCCAACTTCGGGATACATCACGATGTTGAAGTCGGCCCGGCCCAGCGTGCGAATGTCGTCCGGCGCAGCATCGAGCGGCGCGACGCAGTTGACGTCGATCCCGAGGTTCCACAGCAGCTTGCGCACTTCGAGCACGTCGTCACGATGGCGGAAGCCCAAGGCACAAGGGCCGAGCAGGTTGACCAGCGGGCGCCGCCCTTCGCGTGGCGCGGGGCGCACGTCGCGATCCACCAGCTGCCGTACGACGCGATAGAATGTCTCGGCCGCGCCCCAGTTCTCCTTGCGCTGGTAGCTCGGCAGCTCCAGCGGGATCACGGGGCAGGGCAGTTCCAGCGCTTCGGCAAGCCCGGCCGGGTCGTCCTGGATCAGCTCGGCGGTGCACGATGCGCCGACCAGCAGCGCCTTGGGTGCAAACCGTTCATAGGCATCGCGCGCGGCATTCTGGAAGATGCTTGCGGTGTCCTTGCCCAGGTCTCGCGCCTGGAACGTGGTGTAGGTCACCGGCGGGCGCTTGCCGCGCCGTTCGATCATCGTGAACAGCAGGTCGGCGTAAGTGTCCCCCTGCGGGGCATGCAGCACGTAATGCAGATCCTGCATCGCAGTGGCGACACGCATCGCCCCCACGTGTGGCGGACCCTCGTATGTCCAGACCGCCAGCTGCATCGCCTATACCCTCAAGATGTCGCGACGGCGCAGGGGCCGCACGAAAAGCTCGGCGAGGTCACCCGCCTGCTCGAAGCCGTGGATGGGCGAGAACACCAGTTCGATCGCCCACTTGGTCGAAAGTCCTTCGGCCTCCAGGGGATTGGCCAGGCCAAGCCCGCAGACCGTCAGGTCCGGTCGGTCGAGCCGTACGCGGTCAAGCTGCAGGTCAACGTCCTGCCCTTCGCTCAGCCGAGTGGAGGCCGGCAGCAGCACCAGTTCGCGGGCATTGAGCTCGCGGTTGAGGTAGGGCGTGCCCACTTCCACCGGCATCATGCCGAGCTCTGTGTGCAGGAAGCGCGCCAACGGCAGTTCCAGCTGCGAATCCGGCAGGAACGTGATGCGCTTGCCCTCAAGCCGTTCGCGCCGATGGGCAATTGCTCGCTTGGCCCGTTCGCGTCCCGGAGCCACGACGCGGTTGAAGTGCATCCTGTCGATCCCGAAGGCCTCTGCCGCTGCGCGCAGCCAGTCGGTCGTGCCTTCGGCGCCGAACGGGAACAGCGCGTCGAGCCGCTTTGCTCCGCGCCGCTGCAGCGCAGCGGTCGTCTCGGTCAGGAACGGCTGGGCCAGCAGGAAGACGGTGTTCGGACCCACCTTGGGCAGGTCGGCCATGCGCTTGGCGGGCAGGAAATGCACCGGGCCAATGCCCAGCTCGTCGAACAGCCGCTTGAACTGGTCCTCGACGATGTCGGGCAGGGCACCGACCACGAGCAGGTTGGCGGCCTCGACCGCGTCCGCAGCAGGCATCTCCGGCACCAGCGCGGTCAGGCAGGCGTCTTCGCCTTCGGTAAAGGTCGTCTCGATCCCGCTGCCCGAATAGTTGAGGACACGCACCGATCCGGCAAACTTGCCATCAAGCCGCTGCGCTGCCTTGCCGAGGTCCAGCTTGATCACTTCCGACGGGCACGATCCCACCAGGAACAGCGTGCGGATTTCCGGCCGCCGCGCCAGCAGCTTGTCGACGATGCGGTCAAGCTCGTCCTGGCAATCCGCCATCCCGGCCAGGTCACGCTCTTCGATGATCGCGGTGGCAAAGCGCGGCTCGGCAAAGATCATCACGCCTGCCGCGCTCTGCAGCAGGTGCGCGCAAGTTCGTGATCCGACGACGAGGAAGAATGCGTCCTGCATCTTGCGATGCATCCAGATGATGCCGGTCAGTCCGCAGAACACTTCGCGCTGGCCGCGTTCGCGCAGGATCTGTGGCTGTGCTGCCGGAGCGCATCCAAGAACGCTTTCGCCGGGGCTCATGCCGCCACCTCAAGCCGCGCTGCGCGCAGTTTCAGCAGGAACTGTCCAGCGTTGATGACATAAGCGGCATAGCCCGCCAGTGCGATCTGCATGCGCTGCTCGAAGCTGCCGAAATTGCCCAGCAGCATCACCAAATAGGTGGTGTGCAGCGCGATCACGAGCATCGAGAACATGTCTTCCCAGAAGAAAGCGCGGGCAAACAGCCACTTCCCGAAGACGACCTTTTCCCAGATCGAGCCGGTCACCATGATCGCATAAAGCGTGAGCGTCTTGATCACGACCGAGATGTCGGCCGCGACGGCGCCTTCGCCCCACGCAAGACTACGTAGAACTAGCGCCAAACTGACCAGAAACACCAGGAACTGGAAGGGGGCGAGCAGGCCCTGCACCAGCGTCCACCGCGTGGAGTCGCGCTTCTCGCGTTCCTCCGCAGTGTAAAGCGGCGGGCGCGTAGCCTGCGTGCCAAGTGCTTGGCCTGCGGCTTTAAATCTGATCGCGTCCCCTCTCATTCGGCCCCTTTCGCGGGCTGAGGCACCAGGCCTTCGAGAACTGGAGACTACGCCTCGTCTTGCAGAAGTGTCAATCTATCTTGACGACAAATAAAAATGACAGATCAGGGTTTGTCAGCAACAGTTTACAGGCGTAGAGTGTTGGCTCCGGTCAGAGTCGAACTATCGATCCGACAGTCCGGCGGGTGCGATTTGCACCCCACAGGCCGGAGGGGTCTGCCATGGCGACTGTTTATGGGTCCGAGGCCAACGCCGATGCAGTAAGGCGGACACGTCGCAGACGTGCCCCAGGCTTGCGATCAGGTCCGACCCACACGGATGGACATAATTCCTCTCCCGCCAGAGGGCCGGCATCGGTCAACAGCTTGATCGAGGAGCAGATCATTCCTCGTCTTTTGCTCGCCCATTCGTCCGGTGTGCCCAAGGGCCGGGTGACCGGCACGCTCTCGGTCGATCCGTCCGACGCCGCCAGCTTCGCCTCGCTGCCGCTCGATCTCGATGCCGAGGAATTGCTCGAAGTCGTCGAAGGCTTCATCGCGCGCGGCATCGCAATTGAATCGATCTTCGTCGATCTGCTTGCCCCTTCCGCGCGCCGCCTCGGCCAGCATTGGGAAGAGGACGAGTGCGATTTTCTCGATGTCACAATGGGCTTGTGGCGCTTGCAGGAAGTCATGCGGCAGGTCGCGTTGCGCTTTCCTGCCGACGACTCCGATGGCGACCGCGCCCGCAGTGCGCTGTTCTCTCCGATGCCCGGTGACAGGCATGCGCTGGGCACGCTGATGATCGAGGAAGTCTTTGCCCGGGCTGGCTGGCAAACTGAGGCGCTGATTGAACCCAAGCGTAAGGAATTGCTGCAAATTATCGCCGAAAGACACTTTGATGTCATAGGCTTGACCGTCAGTTGCGATTGCACTAACGCGAATCTCAGTGACCTAATTTGTTCCATTCGCAGCGTCTCTCGGACGCCCGGGGTTCAGGTCTTTATTGGTGGACGAATGGTCAATGCCAATCCGGGTATCGTCGATGAAGTGGGCGCCGATGGCACCGCTCCCGATGCGCGATCGGCTCTCGTTCTTGCCGAAAAGCTGGTTGCCAGGAAACACGCCGGATCGGTCCGCCCCGAACATCCCCTCGGATAGCCGGCTCGACTGATGCCTTCCCGCAATAACTCCGTCGAAGGGAAGCTGCCCTTCGCCAGTCCCCGCACCCATTTCGAGGCGCTCGGACCGGATGCTGCAGCGACCCTGGCGATGGTGGCGGGCGATCTTGCTTTGGTGCTCGATGAAGGTGGCCAGATCGTCGACGTGACGGCAAACCCGCGTGAATTTCCCGATGCCCAGCAGTGGATCGGCCGCGAATGGCTCGATACGGTATCGGTGGAAAGCCGACCCAAGGTCATGGAAATGCTGGCCAATGCGCGCAAGGGCGTGACCCAGCACTGGCGCCAGGTGAACCAGATTACGACCGAAGGCGAAGTGCCGCTGCGTTTCGTGGTGGTCCGCCTCGGCGAAAGCACCAACGCCATCGCCATCGGCCGGGACATGCGCGATGCCGCTGCCCTGCAGCAGCGAGTCCTCCAGGCGCAGCAATCGCTCGAGCGGGACTATCTGCGCCTGCGCCAGCTCGAAGCGCGCTACCGCATGCTGTTCGACCAGTCGCTCGATCCGGTGCTGATCGTCGATGCCGAAGCTTTCCGTATCCGCGAGGCCAACCGCGCCGCGCACCAGCTGTTCCAGGCCCGTAACGGCACGCTGCAGGGCGCCAAGCTGACCACGCTGTTCTCCCGCCCCGCGCGCGAACACCTGATCGCTTTCCTCGGGTCGACCCTCGTTTCGCCGGGCGTCCTCCCGATCGAGGTGCAGCCCAACAACAGCGACGATGCCGTCATGCTTTCAGCCAGCGGTTTTCGCGAAAAAGGCGGGCAGTTTCTGCTCATCCGCCTGTCCGGTGCTTCCAGCGTCGCCGAGCACGCCTCGGGCGAGATGATGCGCGTGATCGAGGCCATGCCGGATGCCTTTGTGCTGACCGATGCCCGCATGGTCATTCAGGCCGCCAATCCGGCCTTTGTCGAACTCGTCTCTGCCGCCACCGTCGATCAGCTGCGCGGGCGTCCGCTGGCGGATTTCGTCGGGCGTCCGGGCATCGATCTCGATCTGATCGACGGCCAGCTCGCCAAGCACGACATTGCCCGCAATGTCAGCACGGTGGTCGGCGCGCGGGACGGTTTCGATGGCGAGCCGGTCGAACTTTCCGCTGTGAAGACCGGCGATGACCAGCCGCACTACGGTTTCGTGATTCGCCCGATCGGTCGCCGCCTGCGCGACCTTCCCGTCACGGCAGACGCCCCGCGTTCGGTCGAACAACTCACCGATCTGGTGGGTCGCATGTCACTGCGCGATATCGTGCGCGAATCCACCGACCTGATCGAACGTCTCTGCATCGAGGCAGCGCTCGAATACACCTCGAACAACCGCGCTTCTGCCGCCGAAATCCTCGGCCTCAGCCGGCAGAGCCTCTATTCGAAGCTGCATCGCTATGGCCTCGGCAATCTGGTCGATTCACTTGACGAATAAAGTGTCAATTTGATTTGACGCTTTGGGTCCATGAGCATAGTCTTTGCCCATGGCGCAATCTGCAGTCTCCACTGTGATGACGCCGCCTCCGGCGGCTCGCGACGTCTTGGAACTCCTCAAGCCGATCACGTGGTTCCCGCCGATGTGGGCACTGATGTGCGGCGTGGTGTCCTCGGGCGTCTCCCCTTTAAGCCGCTGGACCTTCCTCATCGCCGGCATCCTCTTGGCTGGCCCGCTGGTCTGCGGCACCAGTCAGGCCGTGAACGACTGGTTCGATCGCCACGTCGATGCGATCAACGAGCCTGACCGGCCCATTCCCTCGGGTCGCATCGGCGGGCGCTGGGGCCTCTACATCGCCATCGGCTGGACTGCCCTGTCGCTGGCGGTTGCCGCCTTCACCGGCCAGTGGGTGCTGATCGCCACCGTGTTCGGCCTCGCCTGCGCCTGGGCCTACAGCGCGCCGCCCTTCCGCCTCAAGACCAGCGGCTGGATCGGCCCCGCCGTCGTCGGCCTCACTTACGAAGGCCTGAGCTGGTTCACCGGCGCTGCCGTAATGGCCGGGTCCTTGCCACCGGTCCATGTCCTCGTGGTCCTCACGCTTTACAGCATCGGTGCCCACGGCATCATGACACTCAACGATTTCAAGGCCGTGGAGGGTGACCGGGCGACCGGCCTGCGCTCGCTCCCGGTCGTGCTCGGTGAACGACCGGCTGCCTTGCTCGCCAGCGCCGTCATGGCCGTGCCGCAAGTGATCGTCGTCGCGCTGATGGTCATGTGGGGACACCGAATCTCCGCAGGGGTGGTTGCGGTCCTGCTCGCTGCGCAACTCGCGCTCATGCCGAAACTGGTGTCGGCCCCGGCGCGCAATGCGCCGTGGTACAACGCCACCGGCGTGTCACTCTACGTGCTCGGCATGCTCGCCTCGGCACTCGGCCTTGGGGGGTATGTCTGATGAACCGTAGTTTCGGCTGGTTTTCGATTGTCCGGCTCGGGGCCGTACAGGCCTCGATCGGCGCGATGGTGATGATCGCAACTTCCCTGCTCAATCGCCTGATGGTGCTGGAATACGGCCTTGCTGCCGGCATCCCCGCCGGGCTGGTGGCCTGGCACTACATGGTCCAGCTTTCACGGCCGCTGTGGGGCCACGGCTCGGACCTCGGGCGCAAGCGCACCCCCTGGGTCATCGGCGGCATGGCCATTCTTGGGGCAGGGGCAATGCTCGCTGTTCAGGCCACGACCATGCTCGACGATGCCCGGACACTTGGCATCGCGCTCGCCGTCATCGCCTTCTTGCTGATCGGCGCGGGCGTTGGCGCCGCGGGAACCTCGATGCTCGCGATACTTGCGTCCGGCGTCGCGCCGGAGCGCCGTGCGGCTGCTGCTGCCACGACATGGATCATGATGGTCTTCGGCATCGTCATTTCCGCTGGTACTGCCGGTGCCCTGCTCGATCCCTATTCCGAACAGCGCCTGTTCGTGGTCGTGGGCGGTGTGGTGGCTGCGGCAATCTCGCTCACCTGCCTCGCCATGCTCGGGCTTGAAGCGAAGACCACTGGCGCCGTGGCGACGGAGAACCGTCAGCCCCCGGCAACCTTGCGTGAAGCCATCTCCGAAATCCTCGGCGATCCGCAGTCGCGTCGCTTTACCCTGTTCATCTTCGTCTCGATGCTCGCCTATTCGATGCAGGACCTCATCCTCGAACCCTTTGCCGGGCTCGTGTTCCAGATGTCGCCGGGCCAGTCGACCAGCCTTTCCGGACTCCAGCACGGCGGCGTGCTCGTTGGCATGATCGTGACCGGGTTGGGCGGCAGTGCCTTTGCCGGGCGCATGCCGATCGAACTGCGCGTCTGGACCATGCTCGGCTGCATCGGCTCGGCCGTCGCGCTGGCTGGGCTGGCGATGGCGGCTCAGGCTGGTCCGGGCTGGCCACTGGCGGCAAACATTGCGGCGCTCGGTTTCTTCAACGGCGCTTTCGCCGTCTCCGCCATCGGCTCGATGATGGGCTTGGCTGGTGCCGGCAAGCGCACCCGCGAAGGCGTGCGCATGGGCGTCTGGGGCACGGCGCAGGCCATCGCCTTCGGCCTTGGCGGCCTCACCGGCGCTCTCGGCGTCGATTTCGTGCGCGGTGCCACGGGGCAGGTGTCGCAAGCCTTCCAACTCATCTTCGCTTTCGAGGCGAGCCTGTTCCTCATCTCGGCAATCCTCGCGATGCGTGTGACATATCGGCGGGCCATCCCCGCCCAACTGGGGACGGCAGGGGCATGACCGACAGGGTTGAATACGATGTCGTCGTCATCGGCGGTGGACCATCAGGAGCCACGGCCGCGTGGGATCTGGCACGCATGGGCCGCAAGGTCCTGCTGCTTGACCGGGCCGGGCGGATCAAACCCTGCGGCGGCGCGGTCCCACCGCGCCTGCTCGAGGAATTCGACGTCCCGCAATCGCTGCTCGTGGCGCGCGCCCGCTCGGCGCGGATGGTCGCACCCTCGAACCGTGCGGTGGACATGCCCGTGGGCGAGATCGGCTACGTCGGCATGGTCGATCGTGACCATTTCGACAAATGGCTGCGCGAACGTGCCGCCAAGGCCGGGGCCGAGCGCCGCGTCGGCACGTACGAAAGGATCGAGCGGGATGGCAATCCCGGCGCGGTCGTCTGCTACCACGAAGCGCGCGGCGACGAAGTGCGGAAAGTCCGCACCCGCCTCGTCATCGGCGCTGACGGCGCGCGTTCGGGCGTGGCGCGCGAAAACATCCCAGGTGCCGAACGGAACCCCTGCGTCTTCGCCTACCACGAAGTCGTCCGTTCGCCACAAAGCACTGAACAAGGCTTCGATGCCTCACGTTGCGACGTGCTCTATCAGGGCAAGCTCTCGCCAGATTTCTACGCATGGGTCTTCCCCCATGGCGAAACCTCGAGCATCGGCGTCGGCAGCGCCAACAAGGGTTTTTCCCTGCGCGGCTCGGTCAAGCAGATGCGCGATGAACTTGGCCTCGAAGGTTGCGAGACGATCCGCCGCGAAGGCGCACCGATCCCGCTCAAGCCCCTGAAGCGCTGGGACAATGGCCGCGATGTGCTGGTCGCTGGGGACGCTGCCGGAGTCGTCGCGCCTGCCTCGGGCGAGGGCATCTACTATGCCATGGTCTGCGGCCGGATCGCCGCGCAAACCGGCGACGCTTTCCTTGCCAGCGGCAATCCCGCACTGCTGAAGCGGGCGCGCAAGGCTTTCCTGCGCGAACATGGCCGCGTGTTCTGGATCCTCGGGATCATGCAGTATTTCTGGTATTCCAGCGACAAGCGCCGCGAACGCTTCGTCGAGATGTGTGCGGACAAGGATGTCCAGCAGCTGACCTGGCAGGCTTACATGAACAAGAAGCTGGTGCGCGCAAAGCCGATGGCGCACCTGCGCATTTTCCTGAAGGATTGCGCGCACTTGCTGGGATTGAGGCCCGCTGCCGGATGAAGCGGGCCTCGCTCATGCCCGCCGGCATTCCGATTGGCATCGCCACGCTCGCGGCCTTTGCCACGGCGATGGTCGGCGGCACGATCACCGATCTCGGGCCTTGGTACGATTCCCTGATCAAGCCCGCTTTCACGCCGCCGCGCCCGGTCTTCCCGATTGCCTGGACCACGATCTTCGCCCTGTGCGCCATCGCCGGGGTCGTGGCATGGCGCGCCTCGCGCACCTCGCGAACGTCTGACACGGTGATCGGCCTGTTCGCGCTGAACGGCTTCCTCAACATCTTGTGGAGCCTCATCTTTTTCCGGATGCAACGGCCCGACTGGGCATTCTGGGAGCTGTGCTTGCTGTGGCTCTCGATCGCCACGCTGATCGTCTACTGCGGCCGCATATCCCGGCTCTCGGCAGTCCTGCTGCTGCCCTACATCGCTTGGGTCACCGTGGCTGGCGCGCTCAACTGGGAAATCGTCCGCCTCAACGCGCCGTTCGGTTAAAGGAAGGGCGTTGCCCGGCACCATGGAAGCGCTCTTCGGCTCGGGTCACGCCGCCGACATCGTCCTCGCCGCACTCCTGCTCGAAGCGCTCTGGCTGCGGTTGCGGGGATGGAACATCGGCGATCTGCTCACCATGTTGCTGCCTGCCGCACTGATCGTCGTTGGACTTCGCGCTGCCTTGGTCGGGGCGGATTGGCCGTGGATTTCAGCCCCGATCGCGCTGTCCTTCCCGGTGCACATCGCCGACGTTTTGCGCCGTCGCCGCAGCCTCTGACAGTCGCGGGTTCGTCTGGCAGAGTTGGGGGTGAGTTGCGGGGGAGTTGCCCTTCTGCCCCGGAGAGTTGGAAACACAAAAAAAGGTCCGCCGGAGAAGCTCCAGCGGACCCTTCAGGTCCCACATTCCTGCGGGGGATCAGTGTGTTGCGGTCGAAACCGCAGCGGCGATCGGAGCTGCGGGAGCCGCCGGTGCTGCAGGAGCTGCCGCCGGTGTCGCCATCGGGGCACCCCACAGCGCCGGGTAGTCCTTGGCCATCTTGTACCCGCCCATCGGCTGGTTCTTGCCCTGGTGGCAGGTGGCGCAGCTCACCTTGAACGGATCGCCCATCGGGCCCTTGCGGTGCGCCGGGAAGACGTCCTTCAGGCTGCTGATGTATTCGCCGTTGATGTTGCGCACCATGCGCAATCCGTACCACGCCGTGGCGCGCTTGGGCGTGCTGATGTTCCACGGCTTGAACGCCTGTGCGTTGTGGCAGAACGTGCAGTTCACGCCCAGCGACGTCGACAGGTGGTTCATAAGTGCATACTGCGGCTCGGTTTCCTTGATGGAAAGCTCATTGGCCTTGGTCGGATGCAGGGTATCGGAAACGACCCGGATCGACCTGTCGGTCTTGGGATCGCCGGTCAGGTAAAGCGCCAGAGACGCTTCCGGCAACGAAGAATATGCCGACGCGGCAACCGGATTGTTCTGTCCGTGGCGGTTGCCGATGATCCCGTTCTTTCCGGCATCCGGCAGGGCCCAGTAGTTGGCCGGGATCGCATTGCCGCGGTGACAGGTCCAGCAGGTCACGCCCGTGTTCGCCACGTGCTTGTTCCAATTGGAGTTTATGTTGCGGGTCATCTGCAACATCTTGCGCGCGGCGACCTTGGTGTACTTCTCGTCCGAGGCCATGTTCTCGGGGTTGTGGCAGTAGTTGCAGCCCTGCTCAGGGGAAACCCACGCGGTGATCGCAGCCATCGTGTAGGTGAACTGCTCTTCCGACACGTCGCCCAGAACCTGCACGTTCTGGTAGGCCGCGCCGGCGCGAGGTCCGTCGTTCGAGGGCGGATCATATGGCGGGGCGGGCACGTCGTCCTTGGCCATGGCCACCTTCTTCAAGGTGACCTGGTCCATCCCCGTGCCGCGATGTCCGTTCTGGACCGACTGCTTTGGCCCTAGCTCGCAACCCGAAAGGGTCAGCGCAGCACTCGCCAATGCGGCGATTGCGATTGTCCTTCTCATTGGCCCGCACTCCCCAGCGTTGCGGGATCGATGACCCCGATATCGGGATACATCGGAGCATAGCCATGCTGCTGCGCCCAGAGGTACCAGTTGTCGACCACGGTGCCGGTCAGCAGGATGCCGATGCCGCCGGTCAGCGTCGTCAGCACCGCGAACCACCAGGCCCAACGGTGGATCGATTCCATCGTGGCATTGAAGCCCATGGTCCAGCGCCAGAACAGCGCGGCGCGTTCCGAAGCCGTGCCGCGATCGGTGATCTGCTCGATCTCGCGCTCACCGCCGTAGCGACCGACTGCAAGGATGGTGGCGCCGTGCATCGCGAAGAGCAGGGTCGAACCATAGAGGAAGGCGATCGAGAAGGCGTGGAACGGGTTGTAGAACAGGTTGCCGTAGCGGATCGAGAAGGCCGCCGTCCAATCAAGGTGCGGGAAGATGCCGAACGGCACAGATTCCGCCCACGAGCCCATGAAGAACGGGCGGATGAAGCCGAGCACGAGGTAAAGCCAGATCGCCGAGGCGAAGGCCCAGGCCACGTGCGTCCCCATGCCAAGCGCACGGGCGCGGGTATAAGTGCGGACCCACCACAGGATGATCGAGGTGGTCAGGAAGAACCCGGCCATGATCCACCAGCCACCCTTGGCCAGTGGCACGAATGGGGTGAAGCCATACTCCGGTCCCGGCGGTTCAAGCGACAGCCAGGGCAGCATGCGCACGAACTGGATCGGGTTCCAGTTAACCGAGGCGAGCATGTTGAGCCCGATGATCTCGATCGCGAAGAAGCCGAAGATCAGCGCGAACACGCCGGTCCAGCCCAAGTAGACCGGACCGATCTGCGCATGGCCGATCAGGCCCATGATGTGGTTGAACGATCCCTTGCCGATCCGCGGCTCGCTGCCGGGGGGAAGGGCGATCCCGGCTTCGGGCTCGCCCCGCAGCTGGACCTGGGTGAAAATGTTCTGATAGGTCGCCATCGCTCAGTGCTCCTTCACGACCAGATCGGCAGGTTGAGCCACCAGGTCCACCATTCGGGCCAGCCCTTGGTCCAAAGCGGCCCGCTGATCACGATGCACACCGCACTCCAGAAGCCCGCGTTGAGGGCCAGCAGCAGGCCGACGCGGTGAATGCCCAGCGTGCCGACCGAGTAGCCGATGAGATCGCGGAAGAAGGTGTCCTCGTACTCGGGCGACTTCACTTCGCCGCCTTCGGGCGGGTTCACCGCCGAAAGCACCAGCGCGCCGTGGAGGGCGAGGGCCAGCGTCGTCGTGAAGAAGAACGAGACTGCCAGCATGTGGGCCGGATTGTAGTGGAAGTGCAGGTACTGGTACCCCGTGTTGGAAACCCAATCGAGGTGGCTGAAAATGCCGTAAGGGAAGCCGAAGTGCCATCCGCCCAGAAGGACGGGGCGGATCACCACCAGCGTGAAGTAGGCGAAGATCGCCATGCTGAAGGCGACCGGGACATGGTATCCCATGCCCAGCTTGCGGCAGATCTCGACCTCGCGCAGCGCCCAGCTGCTGAACGAAATCAGCGCGCAGACGGTAATGACCTGCCAGAACCCGCCTTGTGCCAGCGGGGCAAGGCCCAGCCCGTACTTGAGATCTGGCGGCTCGATCGAGATGAGCCAGGGATTCCACGTCGGCCCTTGCGATGCCGCGTAGAAGATGAGCGCAGTGCCCAGCGACGCGAAAATCGCGGTCACCACACCAAAGAAGCCGACGTAGAACGGACCCACCCAGAAATCGAACAGGTCGCCGCCGATCAACGTGCCACCGCGAACGCGGTATTTTCGTTCGAAACTAAGGAGTGCCATGGTTCTACCCCTCCCCGCCGCGGCGCGACGGGCTTAGCTGTGTTCTGATTGGCTGCCACAGGAGGCGGCGACTAGAGCGCCGCCGCCTCTCGCACAGTTGGCGTCAGGGCGCTGCGGGCGCCGCTGCTGCTGCGTTCGCCATGCCCTGGGCCGAGTTCGGACCATCGAGCCAGTTGAACGTATCGGTGCTGAGCAGGATGAAGTGAATCACCAGTGCGAGCACGAACAGGAATGCGAACAGGGCAACCAGAGCCCTGCGCGGATCGAAAATAAGCCAAATCCTCCACATGGTCTTAGTCCTTGTGCAAGTGTTGAAGGTTCTGCCTCAGGCAATCGCCGTCGACAGACGGATCCGTCAGAGCCAGGGCTTCCACATCCAGACGAGGACGTGTGCGACCACTGCGACGGCGGTGAAGCCGACGAAGCTGCTCATGAACAGTTTGTGGAATTCCTTTGCTTCCTCAGGCGTGAGGTAGGTCCTCAGCCCGAAGCGATCGTCATGATCACTCATTGCCCAATCTCCAGTCGTTGTTGATGTGCGAGAGGCGGAAGACCTCTTTCGATATCCACGCGGAACTGACCCGCGAGGATGGGGGAACACGGGCGACCGGAGAGGGGCGACCGTGCAAGCTGTTGCGCCTGGGATGAGCGCGGAAGGATGGGTGCGCAGGTCATGTCACCTGCGCCTCGAGCATGGCATCGGCGAGCCTGTCGGCGCTGACGCGGGTTTCGTTGTGGCGACGCGTCACCCGTTCGGCTGCATCGCGCAGGCGCTTGGCCGCGGAGATGCGCACCAGCACGGGCTGTGCCTCGACGATCTGGTCGAGCCGCGCCTTGGCGTCTTCATCCCACGCCAGTTCGCGGGTATCGCGTGCCGGGGTTGCCTCGACAGCATCGAGCTGGGTTGCCAGCGGGATGATGTTGAACAGCGCATCGAACAGCGCGTTGCACACTTCCTGGACGAGGTAGGTCGCGCCAGAATAGCCCATGAACGGGGTGCCGATGTGGCGACGGATCGCCGCGCCGGGGAAGCTGGCCGGAATGTAGATCGACCGGCCGCCCTTTTCGGCGCTGTACATGCGTTCGTTGTAGCTGCCGAACAGCACTAGGGGCGGATTGCCGTGGATCGCGGCGCGTACGTCCTCGTTTCTGGGTTTCACGCCCGCGCTGCGCGAGAAGGCGAAAGTGCAGGGCAAGCCCATGTCGTCTTCGAGGAAATGGCGGATGCCGCGCGCATACGTCTCGTTCGCCACGATGCCGAAGCTGGCCGTGGCGAAGAAGTCCTGCGTGACCGAGCGCCACAGGTCCCACAGCGGTTTGATCGTGGTGTGCTTCTCGCGCTCGATAAAGGGTTCGGGGTCAAGCCCGAGTTCGGCAGCGAGCGCGCGGAGGAAGCGGGTGGTGCTGTCGAGCCCGATTGGGGCCTGGAAGTACGGCCGCTCCATCAATTCGCACAAGTTGCGCCCGAATTCGCGATACATGCAGACGTTCGCCTGGGCATCCGCCAGTTTGCGGACATCGGCCAGATGGCTGCCCAGCGGGAAGACCATGTTGACCTCTGCGCCGATGCCTTCGATCAGGCGGCGGATCTCGTGGACGTCGCTCGCCATGTTGAACATGCCGTACGAAGGGCCAAGAATATTGACCTTGGGCTTTTCGCCTTCCTTGACCGGCTTGACCGCGGGGACGGTCTTGGGGCCGAATTCCGACCAGAGCCAGCTGAGCGCCCGATCCGCACACTGCCACTGATCCTCGTCAATGGTGCGCGGCAGGAAGCGTTTGATATTGGTGCCTTGCGGGGTAACCCCGCCGCCGATCATTTCTGCGATGGAGCCGGTGACGACGACGGCCGGCAGTTCGGGATCGAGCACCTTCCACGCGCGCTTCATCGCGCCTTCGGTGCCGGTCTTGCCCAGCTCTTCCTCGCCAAGGCCGGTGACGACGATGGGCAACTCGTGCGGCGGCAGTCCGTCGGTGTAGTGCAGGACCGAGGTGACCGGCAGGTTTTCGCAGCCGACCGGACCGTCGATGATCACCTGCAGGCCTTTGACCGCCGTGAAGACGTAGACCGCGCCCCAGTAGCCGCCGGCCCTGTCGTGATCGAGAACCAAGGTCATGCCGTGCCTCCCGCGCGAAGGGAGATCACGACGAAATGTCGAGCGTCATGATCGAGGACGACGGTCATGTGCCCACCGCCTCTGCCGCCTTGCGTGCGGCTTCGTTGAGGGCGGCATACTTCTTCTTGAAGGCCGGGCGGTCCTGCGGGGTTTCTTCCCAGATCCCTGCCGCCGGGCCGGTGCCGACGCCTTCGAAGAACGCTGTCATCCTGTCGAAGCGCGCCTTGTTGGCCATCGCCGCGTTTATAACTTGCGCAAGACTGCCAGCGCCCGCGACGCCCATCAGTGGGCGGGCTGAGATGAGGTTGGTGAAGTAGAGCGCGGGGATCGCCTGGGCCTTGGCATGCTGGACCACCGGGGTCGTGCCGATGGCGAGGTCGGGGCGGAATTCCTCGACTGCGGCGATGTCCTGCTCAAGGCTGGCGCGGAACTGGACGCGCACGCCGCGCGCTTCGAGCCATTCGCGGTCAGGATCGGACCAGCGTGTACGCGGGCAGGCACTGCCGACATAGGGTACCTCCGCGCCGCTTTCGATCAGCAGGCGGGCAACGAGCAGTTCGGAGCCTTCATAGCCCGAAACGGTGATGCGGCCCTTGATCGGGTTGGCGGCAAGTGCGGCCTTGATCATCGGGACGAAACGCGCCTTGGCGGCTTCGACCTTTTCCGGCGCCACGTTGCAGGCCGCGCCGATGGCATCGAGCCATGCGGCGGTGCCATCAGCGCCGACCGGGGCCGAGCCGATCACCTTGCGCCCGGCATGTTCGAACTCGCGGACGCTGGCGGTGTAGAACGGGTGGATCGCGGCGACCACGGCACAATCGAGCGCGGCGTAAAGCTCGCGCCATTCGCGGGTTGGGACAACCGGCCCGGCGGCAAGGCCGAGCGGTTCGAGCATCATGCCGATGCCCACGGGGTCAGCCGGGAACATTTCGCCGAGCAGGGTGACGGTCGGCAGGTCAGAGCGGGTGGCAGGAGCCGCCACCGGACCCTGCGCCACTTCCTCGCGCGCGTAGGCGAGCATGGCGCCTGCCAGCACGTCCTTGGCCTCGGCATGAGTGGGAATGCCGAAGCCGGGCACGTCGATGCCGATGATGCGCACGCCATTGATCTGCTTTTTGAGCAACCGAAGTGGCACACCACTGGCGGTTGGCACGCACAAATTGGTTACAACAATCGCGTCGTAATCGGCCGGCTCGGCCAGGCCCTCAACCGCTTCCTTGATGTCCTCGAACAGCTTGCCGGTAACCAGTGTTTCCGAACTGAACGGCACGTAGCCGACCGTGCGGCGCGCGCCGTAGAAGTGCGAGGTGAAGGTCAGGCCATAGACGCAGCAGGCCGAGCCCGAGAGGACGGTTGCGGTGCGGCGCATGCGCAGGCCAACGCGCAGCGAACCGAACGCCGGGCACATCGATTGCGGTTGATCGTGCGGGCCTACCGGGTAGTCGGCGGCGTAGCGGTCCAGCAGTTCGGAGCCTTGCGCCTTGTTCGTCGCATCGCGCAGCACGTCCGCGCCTGCGTGGCAGCCGCCGCCTTCGATCGGCGGATCGAGTTCGATCCGGTCCGGTTCACGCGCGTGAAGCGCCCCATCAACGAGGTCTGTCATGGCCTAGACCTCGTCATAGACCACCTCAAGCGAGGGCTTCTTCTCGAATGATCCGCCGCGCATGTCAGCCTGTGTCGCCGGGACCAACTCGACGTTGCCTCCGGTGTCTTCGGGGGAGAAGAGGCCAAGCAGTCCATCCTGGTCGAGGGGCGTGGGCTGCCGCGGCGGTGCCGACGCGACATTGGACGCAAGCTCTGCGAAGAGACTGCCCCATTGCCCGCCGGGCTTGCCGATAATCTGGTAATTCGCCGACTTGCGCCGGATGTCCTCGTCCGCCGGGATGGCGCACAGAACCGGTATATCGACCGCGTTTGCGAAAGCCTGCGCCTCGCCGGTGCCGTCGTCCTTGTTGACGATCATGCCGGCAACGCCGACATTGCCGCCCATCTTGCGGAAGTATTCCACCGCCTTGCAGACGTTGTTCGCCACGTAAAGCGACTGCAGGTCGTTCGATCCGACGACGATGACCTTCTGGCACATGTCGCGCGCGATCGGCAGGCCGAAGCCGCCACAGACCACGTCACCCAGGAAATCGAGCAGGACGTAGTCGAAGCCCCAGTCATGGAAGCCGAGCTTTTCGAGCAGTTCGAAGCCGTGGATGATGCCGCGACCGCCGCAGCCGCGGCCGACTTCGGGACCGCCCAGTTCCATCGCGAAGACGCCATCGCGCTGGAAGCAGACGTCTTCGATGCGCACCTCTTCCCCTGCCAGTTTCTTGGCTGAAGAGGTCTCGATGATCGTGGGGCAGGCCTTGCCGGCGAACAGCAGGCTGGTCGTATCGGACTTGGGATCGCAGCCGATCAGCAGCACGCGCTTGCCCTGTTGGGCGAGCATGTAGCTGAGGTTGGACAGGGCAAAGCTCTTGCCCGAGCCGCCCTTGCCATAGATCGCGATGATCTGCGTCTCTTTCTTCACTTCCCCGGTGTGCGGGGCGTCAGGCTCGATCGACGCTTCATCGCGCAGAGCGGCGGCATGTGTATCCAGCATCGTCATGCGCAGTTGCTCCAGTCGAGGACCATCTTGAGGCAGTCGGCATCGAGGAAGGCTTCCGGATAGGCATCCGGGGCTTCCTCAGCCGGGCGCTGGTGAGAGACCAGACCGGCAAGATCGAGTGCGCCGCTGTCGATCAGGGCGCGGGTAGAGGTAAGATCGTCCGGGCCCCATTCGGCGGCGACACGGAAGCGTGCCTCGGCACGAAAAGCAGGCGCGAAGGCGAAGCTGGGGCGGTTGGCGTAGAAACCTGCCAGCACGATCTCGCCCCTCTTGCGCAGGCGCGGAACCAGAAGGTCGAGGCAATCGGCATCGCCGCTGGCATCATAGATGTTGGCGTAATCGTGGCGGTCATCGTCCTTGGGGGCGATGACGTTGTAGCCTTGCGCGCCTGTGCGGCGGGCGGGCTTGTGCTCCCAGACAGTGGGGGCAGGGGCGCCAGCAGCGATGGTCATCCGCGCAAGCAGGCGGCCCAGCGTGCCATGGCCGATAATCAGATCGGGCGGTTCGCCGCCGTTCATGGCGTGAAGCGCAGTGGCGGCGAGCGCGAACAGCACGCCATCCCGGCCCAGCGACTCGGAGACCGGCAGGGCGCGCGCCGATGGCACGATCACCTGCCGCGCCGTGCCGCCGAAGAGGCCGCGCGCATCGCGATAACAGGTCGCGCCGGGGACAAAGACCCAGTCGCCGATGCGGGCCTGCACTTCGCTGCCGGCGTCGACAATGCGGCCGAGGGATTCGTATCCGGGCACCAGCGGGTACCCCATGCCCGGGAAGTTGGGCATCTCGCCCGACCAGAGAAGCTTTTCGGTTCCGGCACTTACGCCGCTCCACTGGACTTCGACCAGAACGTCAGAAGGGGCGAGCGCGGCGGAAGCGGCGTCGGAGCCTTGTCCTGACGTCAAGGCAAGCCTGCGAAGCGCGATGCGCCTCGGTGCTTCCAGTATGACCGCCAGCGACTCCATGCCGGTCTTCCCCTCTCCCGGTGATCCGGGCCGTGCCGCAGTATCCGGATGGGTACTGTCAGGCAGTGTTCACCATACGCTAACGCCAAAGAGTGTCAAACATATTGGACGGTCATAACTGTCCATATGAACTAACAATGACCGAGGCGATCACGGGCATTGCCGTGCGCTTCTGCTGCCAGTGCCGGAAGCCCGCCTTGCGAAGCATCGCGCCATATTCAGCTGGTGTGCGAGGGCGCCCGGAGTTCATCGCCCAGAGATACAAGCCAAAATAGGCGTCACCCATGGCTTTTGCCCCGCGTGCGCCGGCCATCGGTTCGGCAATGACAAGGCGGCCGTCCTCGGGAAGAGCTGCCCTGATTCCGCGCAAGATCTGAAGGCAGCGATCATCGTCATGATCGTGGAGAATTCGCGACAGCGTGATGCAGTCGTAGCCTGTAGGCGGGGTATCGGCAAAGAAGTCACCCGGATGTCGGGAGACTCGCGGCGGCAGATTCGTCGCACCAGCCAGAACGGGAGGCAGATCGAATATGCCCAGCTCAAGCGAAGGGCATGCCGCGGCCAGCGCATTGACGAAAGCGCCATGACCGCCGCCGATATCGAGCAGGCGGCGGTGGCGATCGAAGGCGTAGGCACCCATCGCCTGCTGCGCAACCATCTGTTGCGAAGCGGCCATGAGTGAGGAGTACCGACCGGCAGTTTCACCATCGGTTTCAGGGTGATAGTGCCAGAAATTCGACAGGGCGGTTGGCTTCTGCCGGTCCTGCCGCAGCAGGGCAAGCGGGTCGGCGAGATCCGCGTAAAGCAGCGGGTGATGTTGAACCATGGCGAGCGCGCCGGGGTTGGAAAGCAGCGCGGCGCCCTGCTGGCCGAGCATCCACCAGCCCGGAGCAACCTCTTCTGCAAGGTCCAGTGCAGTGGCGGCGCGCAGCAGCCGAGTCGCGGCGGCGCGGCTCAGTGCGGCCGACCGGGCGATATCGTCGGCACCGCACGGTCCAGCATCGAGCAGGTCGAGCAGGTCGACCTGGACCGCGGCTAGCAGGACCTGCGAATAGGTGAAGCCCGCCACCAGATCGAATGCGCTGGCGGCGCGGCGCCTTGAGACGCTTGCGAAAATGGGGAGGCGAGATGCCCAGTCCTGAAACACCGGGCTGCCCAGAACCCGGTTGCGCCAATGGGTCCAGCGGCGTCGCCACTGAGGGGGCCATTTGGGAGGGCTTTGCGCCGGCGGCGCATCCGTCAAGGGGGCAACGTCCAGCATATGTCCAAAAGATTGGACATTTGTGATGTAAAGGTCAATTGTATTCGCTGGAGGGTTTCCCTCCGAGAGAGGAGCATGCCTTGGCATCGCGGGTGGCGATCATCGGCGCGGGCATCGGCGGCCTGACGGCAGCCGCGCTGCTGGCTGCGCGCGGGGCCGACGTCACCGTCGTGGAGAAAGCCGCGCACCCCGGCGGCAAGGCGCGTCAGCTTATCGTTGACGGCGCCTCCATCGATGCCGGGCCCACCGTCTTCACCCTGCGTGACGTGTTCGAGGGCATCTTTGCTGCGTGCGGTGCCGACCTGGCCGACTTTGTCGACATCCGCCGCGCCGACGTGATCGCCCGCCACGCGTGGGGGCTGGAGCGGCATCTCGATCTCCATGCCGATCCGGAACTGAGCGAGCAGGCCATCGGTGACTTTGCCGGCGCTTCGGCCGCCGCAGGCTTCCGCGCCTTTCGCAAGGAGGCCGCGCGCATTCACGGCATCATTGACCGTCCGATGATGCGCGGCAGCAAGGTCAGCTGGCCGCTTCCGCTGATGTGGCGCATCGGCCTGTGGCGCATGGGCGATCTTCTGGCGATCCGGCCCTACGAATCGCTGTGGAAGGTGTTGGGCGAACACTTTGCCGACCAGCGTCTGCGCCAGCTTTTCGCGCGCTATTCGACCTACTGCGGTTCCTCGCCGTTCGAGACACCGGCCACCTTGATGCTGATTGCCCACGTCGAGGCGCAAGGCGTCTGGCTGATCGAAGGCGGCATGAGCGCGCTGGCCGGAGCTCTGATGCGGCTCGCGCAGATGCACGGCGCGAAATTCCGTTTCAGTACCGGCGCCGCCCTCATAGAGACCGCACAAGGACGCACATCGGGCCTGATCCTCAGCAATGGCGAGCGGATTGCCGCCGATGCGGTTATCGCCAATGCCGATCCCGAGGCTCTCGCCGCAGGACGCTTCGGGCCTCTGGGCGCCATGGCGGTGCCATCGCATGGCGTGCGCAAGCGGTCGCTCTCGGCGATGGTCTGGCTGGCAAATGCGCGCACCTCGGGCTTTGCGCTGCAGCGCCACAACGTGTTCTTCTCGCCCGACTATGCCCGCGAATTCAGCGACATTCGCGGTGGGGCTCCGCCATGCGATCCCAGCGTCTATGTCTGCGCGCTCGATCGCGAGGGCGGGGCCGATGTGCCGCCGGGCCACCGTGAACGTCTGCAGATCATCGTCAATGCGCCCGCCAATGGCGACACCCATACTTACACCGAAGAGGAGAAGGCCCGGTGCACACAGGCCATGAGGCGCAGCCTTCAGCGTTGCGGACTGGAGCTGGAGGACAACTTTCCCCTCACGCTGCTGACACCGAACGCCTTCGAGAACTTTTTGCCCTCGACCGGGGGGGCGATCTATGGTCGGGCCTCGCACGGTTGGGCGGCGTCCTTCCTCCGGCAGGGTACGCGGACCCGGATCCCTGGGCTCTACTGCGCGGGTGGAAGCACCCATCCGGGGGCCGGGGTGCCGATGGCCGCCTTGTCCGGGCAACTGGCGATGCAGGCTGTGGTGCAAGACCTCGCTTCGATGCGCAGATCCCGCCCGGTGGTTATGGCTGGTGGTATGTCGATGCGATCAGCGAGTGCGGACGCCATGGGCTGACGATCATCGCCTTCATCGGCAGTGTATTTTCGCCCTATTACAAGAAAAGCGGCCGCGACGATCCGCTGCAGCACTGCGCCTTGAACGTGGCGCTCTACGGCCCCGGCGCGCGCTGGACCATGACTGAGCGGGGGCGCGGCAGCGTCGCGCGCGATGCGGACAACCTGCAGATCGGGCCGAGTGCGGTGCGCTGGACCGGTGACGCGCTCGAAATCGATATCGAGGAGATGGACAAGCGGGTTGGCGTACCGTGGCAGCGTCGTGTGGCCGGCAAGGTTCGCGTCTATCCCGAAGCGACCAACGACCGCGCCTTCTCGCTTGACCCGGAGGGGCGCCACCGCTGGCACTGCATTGCCCCGCGCGCGTGGATCGAGGTCCGGATGGAAAAGCCCGGTCTCGGGTGGAAGGGCAGTGCCTATCTCGATTCGAATTTCGGCGCGGAGTCGCTGGAGGAAGGCTTCCGCGTCTGGCACTGGTCCCGCGCCCATGGGCGCAGCGGGTCGGTGGTCTGCTACGAGGGCATCCGTCGCAATGGCCAGGGCTTTGCCAGCGCCCTGCGCTTCGGTGCGGACGGGGTGCCGCATGAGGAGGAAGCGCTGCCGCCGGTCGCGCCCTTGCCGAACACACTATGGCAGATGGAGCGCAAGACGCGGGCGGACAGAGGCCATGCCAGCGTCATCCGCACCTGGGAGGATGCGCCGTTCTATGCCCGCTCCACCCTGTCATCGCGCCTGTTCGGAGAGCCGGTCGTGGCGGTACAGGAAAGCCTTGATCTCGATCGCTTTTCATCGCCGATCGTGCAGTTCATGCTGCCGTACCGGATACCGCAAGGCTAGTCTTCCGGGTTCTGCTTCTTCGCCTTGTCCTTGGCGATCTCGCGGTTGACTGACCATAGCTGATAGACGCCAAAGCCCAGCGCGATGACGGCGGTGAAGACGATTTCCACCCAGCCGAAGTGTTCGCTCATCGAATTCATGCTGGCTCTCCCTCCTTTTGCGCGCTTGCAGCGGCGAACGTGCGGATCAGTTCAGCGGCCTTCGCGGGGCACTCCTCATGCGCAAGGTGCCCCAATCCCGGCAGCACTTCCACACGGCAATCGGGGATCAGCCTTACGGCCTGTTCGACAGACGAAAGCGGCACGGCGGTGTCGCCACTGGAATGGACCAGCAACACGCGGTTTCTCAACTGCGGCAGCAACCGGCTGAGCGCTTCAAGGTCCCAGCTTGCCATCATTTCCATCGCCCCGCCGCAGTGGTGATGATTGCCCATAAGCGCCTCGTAGGCGGCAATTCCCATGGCATCGATGGCAGAGCCTGTGGCGCGGCGCAGGAAGCGCCCGGTCTCGCCGGGAATGCGGGCAATGCCGGCCAGCATGCGCGGCACGAACGGGTTCACGAACAGCATCTTCGCCAGCGACGGGAACAGCTTGGCGGCAAGGCCGGGGAAGGGCATCAGCGCGGGGTTGAAGCCAATCAGGGGTGTGGCTGCGCCCTGCAAATGGACGGCCTCGATTGCTATGGCCGCGCCCGCGGAGTGGCCGACCATCAGCGATGGCTTATGGTCCAGCGCATCGAGCAGATCTAGCACGGCACTTGCCATGCCGGGCAGGGTCAGGCCCTGACGCGGACGGCCTCTGGTAAAACCGTGGCCGGGCAGGTCGGGGGCGATCACTGTGAAGTCCTGCGCCAGCAGTGGCAGCACGTCGCGCCAGCTGTGCGTTGCCGCGCCGGTGCCGTGGAGCAGCAGGATCGTCGGCCCCTCGCCGGTGACCTGAACATGCCATCTTAGCCCGGGCGTCTCCACGAAGCGGCTTGCCTCGCGGTTGGGCCAGTTCCGGCCTTCGACGTCCCAGCTTGGGGCCCTCATGCGCGTTTCTTCTGCGGCTCGGCAGCAAGCGTCACCGCCGCCTTGAGCGCCTTGGCATCGGCGAAGGGCAGCGGCAGGTAGCGCGCCCGCATGGCTTCGGCGATGCGGGCAGCTTCGGGCCGAGGGCGCGGGGAAATGTCGATCACCACGGCATCAAGACCCGCGCTGGCAATTCCCCGTGCGGCGGTCAGCGCGTCGGCATTGGCTTGGGCGCGGCCGGATGAGCCGTCTGCGCCGATGTTCGCGCTGCCGTCGGTTAGGAATACGAGAAACGGTGTGCGGCCTCGGCTCATCACGGCATCGGCCAACTGGCGGGTCAGGGCAATGCCTCGTGCCAGTGGGGTGCCTCCGCCGCCGGGCAGTTCGGCAAGGGCGCGTTTGGCGCGGGTCAGCGAACGCGTGGGCGGCAGCAGCAGGTCTGCCTCGGTCCCACGGAAGGCGACCAGCGCCACCTCGGCACGCTTCACATAGGCCTGGGCAAGGATCAGCTCGACCGCGCCCTTGGCCTCGGACAGGCGGGCGAGAGCTGCCGAGCCTGAGGCATCGACCGCAAAGATGGTGACCGTCGTGGCGCGTTCCTCGAAGCGGCGGACCCTGAGGTCGTCGCGGCGAAAGCGGATCGGGCCGGCACCTGCGGGAGCGGGATCGCGCCTGCGCAAGGGCTGCCACGGGATCGCCGCGCGCAGGGTATCGACGAGCGCCATGCGCACACCGCCGCCGGGCATGCCCGGGCGCGCACCAAGGGGCTTGCCGCGCAGTGCCGAACCGGTGCGGCGTCCAGCGCCTCCGCCACGCGCCGACCGTTGCGCGCGACCAGAGGCGATCAGTTCGAGCACATCAGGCGGGATCATGGCGCGGGCCGCTTCGATCAGCAGGTCTTCGGGCAAGTCCGGCGCGCTGTCGTCATCGTCGTCGTTGTCCGGGCGCTCTGCCTCTTCCGGCTCTCGCTCCGGTTCGGGAGGCGGGGGCGCTTCGGGTTCGGGCGGCAACTGCGTCGCGCGCGGAGCAAGGACGAGGCGGATCGCCGCCTCGAGGTCGGCGCGGCCTGCCGTATCGCGCCCGCCAAGTGCGGCGTGGGCACTGGCTGTGGCTGCGGCCTGCAACAGCGGACGGATCGATGCAACGCCGAGCGCCGTTGCCGTGGCGGCAAGGGCAGACAGCGCCTCGCTATCGAGCGGTGGTGAGGCTGACACTTCGCAAGCAGGCGGCAGATCGATTGCAAGGTCCGCAGCGCGAACGTCCCGCAGCGACAGGTCGAAAGCCACCCGTTCCATCAGGGCCAGCGGCGGGCGCTCGTCCGGGCCTTCGCCATCGTCGAGCAGGACAAGCAGGAAGCCGCCGCCATTGTCGAGCGCCTGGGCGATCCGGCCCGCAGTGTCCGTGCGCAGGCGTTCCGCCATGGGCACGACCAGCACGCCGCCCGCCACCTCAGCCAGCAAGCCGCGTTGGAGAACCAGCGAACCCGTGGCGAGGCTGGCGGCAATGTCTGTGCCACCGGTCAGCCGGTCCTCATCGATATGACCGGGCAGGCGGCGGAAGGACGTGCCCGCGGGAAGCAATCCGCGCAGCGCTTGCAAAACGAGATCGCGCGCCGGCCCACCGCCGCGCAGCACCATGCCGCCAAGCTTGCGGTCTGCGGCCAGCAGGCGCGCTGCCAAGAGCGCATCTGCCATCGCATCGGTCATCCGAAGTGTTCGGCGATCGCGCGATCAATCCGTGCGGTCGATCCGCTTTCGTCGAGCACGTCGCGGCGCAGGCGGTGGCGCAGGGCCATCGGCGCAACGTGAAGCAGGTGATCGCGCTTGACCACCTTTGCGCCCTTCAGCGCCGCATAGGCGCGCGCGGCGCGCATCAGGGTGAGCTCGCCGCGCAAGCCGTCAACGCCCACGGCGCTGCAGATCCCGGCGGCATCGATCAGCACGCTGTCCGGCACCTCGATCTTCGCCAGCTTCTTCTGCCCGCGCGCGATCTGCTGCAGGACTTTCTCGTCCTCCTCGGCCCACTGCGCGGCAAATGCCTCGCTGTCGGCATCGTGCGAGGCGCAGCGGCGCATGATTTCGACGCGGTTCTCGATCTCGCGGGGGGTGCGCACTTCGACCGAAAGGCCGAAGCGGTCGAGCAGCTGCGGGCGGAGTTCACCCTCTTCCGGGTTGCCGCTGCCGATCAGCACGAACTTTGCCTTGTGGCGCACCGACAGCCCCTCGCGCTCCACCACGTTCTCGCCCGAGGCGGACACGTCGAGCAGCAGGTCGACCAGATGGTCTTCGAGCAGGTTGATCTCGTCGATGTAGAGGAAGCCGCGGTGCGCCCGCGCCAGCAGCCCCGGTTCAAACGTCTTTTCCCCGGTGCGCAGCGCGCGTTCCAGATCGAGCGAGCCGAGCACCCGGTCTTCCGTGGCGCCCAGTGGCAGATCGACGAACGGCACCGGCCGCTTGCTGGCCTTGTTCGATTCGCAGGGGCCAGGGCAGGAATGCGGCGCATCGGGCGAGCAGCCATAGCGGCAACCGTCCATCACCATGATCGGCGGCAGCAGGCTGGCGAGGGCGCGGGCGGCGGTGGACTTGCCTGTCCCACGGTCGCCAAACACCATCACTCCGCCGATGGAGGGATCGACCGCTGCGATCAGGAGCGCGAGCTTCATCTCGTCCTGACCGACGATCGCAGAGAAGGGGAAGTGCGCCATCTGTCCAGAAGTGTGGACACATATGGCCGTCAGGACAAGCGGAATTATTGCCGATCAGAAGTCTTGATCAATCGGTCCTTGAGTGTGTGCATCGTCCACCACACGCCCAGCACCATCGGCAGCACCAGCAAGCCGATCACGAACTCGTCCGAAACGCCCAATGCGCTGTCGGGCACGGCATAGAGCGCGTACTTGATCAGCCCCAGAACATAGTAGCTGAGCGCCACCGCAGACAGGCCCTCGACCAGCTGCTGCAAACGCGCCTGCATCGATATCGACTGCTCCATCGACCGCAGCAGCTCGGCATTCTGGTTCTCGATCCGCGTATCGATCCGCGCGCGCAGCAGCGACGTCAGCTGCTCGGTGCGTTCGCCGATGCGCTCGATCCTCTCGCTGGTGGCGATGCAGGTGTTCATGGCCGGGCGGAAGCGGCGCTGGGTGAAATCAACCAGCGAGGCGTAACCCTCGACCGGCTGCACGTCGAGCTGCTCCAGACGCTCCTCGACGATCTGCCCGTAGGCGCGGGTGGCGTCCATGCGGAACGAGATCGCGGTTGCGACAGAGGCAAGATCGAGCGCGAGGCGTGACAGTTCCTCAAGCAGGCTGTCGTCGCGCGCGTCGCTGTCGGCGATGCGGTTTGCCAGATCGCTCAGGCGTTCTTCGGCTGCATCCAGCTTGGGCCAGCATTCGCGGGCGACCGGCAGGCCGAGCAGCGCCTTGTTGCGATAGTTGCCCAGTTCCTGCAGGCGCTGGATCTGGCGGGTCAGATCGCGCCGGTCGATGCCGTTGGCCGCGGCGAGCAACCGCCCGAAGCCATCGTCCTTCAGCCGGAAGTCCGACCATATGCGGATTCCGCCGCCCAGCGTGCTGGAAACAAGTTCATCGCGATTGATCGGGTGGCGATGGAGAACCTGCTCGACGTCGGCATCGCTTTGCGCCAGCCACACGCGCGTGCTGCGCACGATCTGGCCGGGTAGGGTGCGTGCCCAGGCGATTGCGGCCGACAGTTCTGCATCGTCAGTCGGATCGAGAAAGCCCTCGTCGTCGCAGGGCGCACAAAACAGCGTCAGGCTGCTGCCTTCGCTCTGGCGTTCCCAGGTGAAGGTGACCCTCTCGTTGATCCGGCCTTCGCGGTGCGTCGGATTGCCGACGTTGTCGGTGCTCGCCGTCAATGCCTCGATGGCGGAGAGTTCCTCGGCACGCTCGCTGTCGTCGATCGCAAGGACCCACTGCACGATATGGCAAGGCACCGGCAAGGGCGGCCAGCGCCGCAAATGCATCTCGCCAACGGCCCTGCTTCGAAGGTCATGGTCGCGCATCGGTGGAAATCCCTGACGCGGCTGGCAGGAGAGAGGCACCATTGACGCCGCCGCTTGGGCAAAACGCTATGCCAAGAGTGGCGCGCCACCAAACGGATTTGCGTGGTTTCGTGCAAGTGCCTGCCGGGATTGCCCAAAAGAACTAGGCTTTCGCGCGATGGGCGCCGAAGCCCCTTGACCGCGTGAACGTTCTCAATTAGGTGAACGTTCACAAGAGCGCTGATAGCGAGCATTTCGCGTGGCAGTGCCGAGGTTGTAAAAGGGGAGGATCATGAAGGTTTCCATGACACGTTCCGCTGCCGTTCGTGCAGCCAGCATGGGTGCCCTTGCACTCGCACTCGCCGGGCAGGCCGTTCACGCGCAGGAAGCGCCGCAGGATGCCGCTGCTCCGGCTGAAGAAGGCGAAGCCATCGTTGTCACCGGCATCCGCGCCTCGCTGTCGAAGGCTCTCGACATCAAGCGCAGCGCGCAGGGCGTCGTCGATGCGATCTCCGCCGAAGATATCGGCAAGTTCCCCGATACCAACCTTGCCGAATCGCTGCAGCGCATCACCGGCGTTTCGATCGACCGCAACAGCGGTGAAGGTTCGACCGTGACGGTTCGCGGCTTCGGTCCGGACTTCAACCTTGTCCTGCTCAACGGCCGCCAGATGCCTGCCTCCAGCCTCGGCGGCAGCAGCGGCGCCCCGGCCTCGCGCTCGTTCGATTTCGCCAACCTCGCCTCCGAAGGCATTGCCGGCGTCGAAGTCTACAAGTCGGGCCGCGCCTCGCTGGCCACCGGCGGCATCGGTTCGGTCATCAACATCAAGACCGCCAAGCCGCTCGAACGTCCCGGCTTCCATGGCAGCATCGGCGCCAAGGCGGTCTACGATACCTCGCTGTTCGACGGCACCAGCATTACCCCTGAAGTCTCGGGCATCATCAGCGATACCTTTGCTGACAATCGCATCGGCGTGCTGCTGACCGGTTCGTATCAGGACCGCAAGGCCAGCCAGGCTCAGTTCAATGCGGGCTGGCGTGAAGGCTATCTCGGTTCGGAGAACAACTGGGGTTCGCTGGCGCAGCCCGGCACGCCGGGTGCTGCCAACATCCAGAACCGCCCCGGCCCGAACGACATCTACCAGGTCACGCAGAACGCCGGCTACGATTTCACCACGTTCCGCCGCAAGCGCATCAACGGCCAGGCCGTGGTGCAGGTCAAGCCGACCGACACGCTGACCGCCACGGTGGACTACACCTTCTCGCAGAACACAATCGACGCCCGCACCAACTCGATCGGCGTGTGGTTCAACCACGGCGATACTTCCAGCAGCTGGACCGATGGCCCGGCGGCAGGCCCGAACTTCTATGCCGAGAACTTCGGGCCCGGCAAGGATCTTGCCATCACCGGCGCGGTCGCGGCCAACCGTTCGCGCAACCAGTCGATCGGCGGCAATCTCAAGTGGGAAGGTCCGGGCGGGCTGCGCCTCGAACTCGATGGTCACCACTCGACCGCCGAAAGCAAGCCGACCAAGCCTTACGGTTCGGGCATTGCCGTCGGTAGCGCCATCTTCGGCGTGAAGTCGCAGAAGGTCGATTACACGTCCGACATGCCGGTCATCAGCGTGCAGATGTACCCGGGTTCGGAGATCAAGGCCTCGAACATCCGTCCGGCCGGTAACGCTTTCCGCACCGCCTACATGCGGGACGAGATCAACGAAGTCACCTTCCGCGGCGGCTACGATTTCGATGCCTCGTTCATCGACAGCCTCGACTTCGGCGTGACCTACACCGAGAACAAGGTGCGCTCGGCATTCGGCGTGATCCAGAACGATACCTGGGGCGGCACGCTCTCGGCAGCCGAAACCCCGGACGATCTTTACCAGATCCGCGATCTGCCCAAGGATCTTTCCGGCATGTCGGGTTCGCAGGATGCCTCGATCATCCCGAACTACTTCAACATCGACACCGACGGCCTGATCCGTCTGCTCGACAGCAAGATCGGGATCTGCAGCACCGCCGTTACGGCCGGCACCTGCATCGCCAAGTACACGACCGACCGCACCGTCCGCGAACGGACCTGGGCGCCGTATGTGCAGACCAAGCACTCGTTCGATCTGGGCGCGGGCACGGCAAACCTGCGCCTCGGCCTTCGCTACGAGAAGACCAAGGTCGATTCGACCGCGCAGGTTCCAATCCCGGTCCGCACCATCTGGACTGGCGGCAATGAAACCGCGATCGATTACGGCAACCCGCAGCAAGTCGCTGCCGCCTCGCTCAAGGGCGAGTACGAGAACTGGCTGCCGGCAATCGACTTCGACATGGAGCCGGTCCGCAACGTCCGCCTGCGCGCCAGCTACAGCCAGACGATCACGCGTCCCGACTATGCCTCGCTGCAGGGCGGCACCACGCTCGCCTCGCCGATCCGCATCGGTGGCAGCACGGCGTCGAGCGGCAATCCGGGCCTGCTGCCGTACAAGTCGAACAACGTCGATCTTTCGGCTGAATGGTATTACGCGCCGACCAGCTACGTTTCGGTGGGCTTCTTCCACAAGGTCGTGAAGAACTTCATCAGCCAGACGCAGGTCAACCAGCCCGCGTTCGGCCTGACCAACGCTGCCGCCGGCGCCAATGCCGCAGCCGCACGGGCAGCGCTGGGTCCGAATGCCACCGCGCAGCAACTGCTCGACTACATCGGCGCCAACTTCCCCTCGACGGTCATTCGTGACAACAACGGGGTGGTCACCGGTGTCGTCGGCCAGGCGTCCGATCCGCTCGTCAACTTCATCACCACGCAGCCGACCAACAGCGACCAGAAGGCCAAGCTGTGGGGTTGGGAGTTCGCGGTCCAGCACAGCTTCTGGGATACCGGCTTCGGTGCGATCCTGAACTACACCGTGGTGAAGAGCGACACGAAGTTCGACAACACCCTGCGCTACACCATCCCGCAGTTCGCGGTGAACGGGGTCAGCGACAGTGCCAACGCCGTGCTGTTCTACGACAAGAACGGTCTGCAGGCGCGCGTTGCCTATAACTGGCGCGACGGGTTCCTCTCGGGCTACGGCTTCGATCCGTACTACGTGAAGGCCTATGGCCAGTTCGACGCCAGCGCATCGTACGAAATCCGCAAGGGCGTGACGGTGTTCGTCGAAGGCATCAACATCACCAACGCTGACCGCAAGGGCTATCAGCGCAACAACCAGACCGTGTTCTTTGCGGCACCGGGTTATGCGCGCTATGCTGCCGGTGCGCGGTTTACCTTCTGAGCCTGACAGGATGACCTTCGGGTAACGAAGAACCGGCGGCCCGTATTGCTTCGGCAGTGCGGGCCGCAGGGGTTTTGAAGACTGAGAGGCTGGCCGGATCAACCGGTGGCCGAAACGGGTGAGAGATGATCGGGTCGGTGAAGCAGGTTGTCATCGTCGGAGGCGGCACCGCAGGGTGGCTTTCGGCGTGCCTGCTTGCCGCGCGACGGCCCGAACTTGCCATCACCCTCGTCGAAGCGCCGGACATCCCGACCATCGGCGTGGGCGAGGGCACCTGGCCGACCATGCGCGAAACGCTCGCCACCATCGGAATTCACGAGGCGGAGTTCCTCAGCCAGTGCGACGCTTCGTTCAAGCAGGGTTCGCGCTTCGATGGCTGGGTCGATGGTTCTGCGCAGGACAGCTACCTTCATCCGTTCACGCCGCCCCCGCCGGGCGACATGGCTGCCATGCTGCAGGCGTGGCGCGCGCAATCGCCGGACCTTCCCTTCGCCGCGCTGATGACACCGCAAGCTGCGGCCTGCGACGAAAACCTCGCGCCACGCCAGCGCGCCATGCCCGATTACGCCGGGGCGCTGAACTACGGCTATCATCTCGATGCCGGCAAGTTTGCCGCGCTTCTGAAGCGCCATGCGACGACGCGGCTCGGCGTGACGCATGTCTCGGCGCAGGTGACTGCCGTTGCCGATGACGAGGCGGGCAACATCGCCAGTCTTCACCTGCACGACGGGCGGGAAATTGCTGGTGACTTCTTCATCGATTGCTCCGGGCTCGCCGCGATCCTGATCGGTGCCCACTGCGGCGTGCCGTGGGTGGACCGGTCCGATGTGTCCTTCAACGACAGCGCGCTTGCCCTGCAGGTGCCGGTCGAACCCGGCAGCGCGATTGCCTCGCAGACGATCGGCACCGCGCACGACGCGGGCTGGATCTGGGACATTGCCCTGCCGACGCGGCGCGGCATCGGCTGCGTGTTCTCCTCGCGCTTCATGGACGATGCGCGCGCCGAGGAAGTGCTGCGCAGCTACATTTCTGCGCGGCTGCCTTCTGCCGATCTGGCCGCCCTGCGCCCGCGCAAGCTAACGTTCTCCACCGGCCACCGTGAGCGCTTCTGGCATCGCAACTGCCTCGCCGTGGGCCTCTCGGCAGGCTTCATCGAACCGCTTGAAGCCTCGGCCATCGTCACCGTAGAGCTGTCGATCAAGGCGCTCGCCGAAAACTTCCCGCGCCGTCAGGCCACGATGGGCCTGCTGGCCGAGCGCTTCAACGAACTGTTCCGTTACCGCTGGGACCGCATCGTCGAGTTTCTCAAGCTGCACTACGTCCTGAGCCGCCGGACAGAGCCCTACTGGCTCGCCCAGCGCGATCCGGCGACGATCCCGGCGCGGCTTGCCGAATGTCTCGAGCTTTGGCGCGATCAGCCACCGTCGGTGTGGGACCTGCCGCGCATGGACGAACTGTTCTGTGCCGCCAGCCAGCAATACGTGCTTTACGGCATGGGCTTCCCAGTGCCGGCCGGAGCAGCCGACGCCACTGCCAGCCAGCGCCTTGCCGAAGTGCGCCAGCGCTCGCGCGCGCTTGCGGCGGCGCTGCCATCCAACCGGACCTATCTCGATGCCCTGCGCCCCGAAGTGGCCGCAGCCCCAACCGCCATGCATGGAGCGGCAGTGAAATGAGCAACCACGCAGTCCTCAATCCCGCCGATCACGCCGAGTTGCGCATCGATACCGCCGCCAGCGCCGAGCTTGGCGACAATGTCATGGCCTGCGCCACCGTCCCTGCGGAATTCCGCTCGATCCAGGCGCACTATCCCATCGTCCTGCGCCGCGACCTTGCCAGTGGCAAGCTGGAGGCGCTGGCGCTCCTGGGGTTCGAGACCGGGGAGAACCTGTTCCTGCGGGATGGTGCATGGGATGCACCCTACCGCCCGCTTTCCATGGCGATCCGCCCGTTCCTGATCGGCCGCGCGGCGACGCCCGATGGCGTGGGCCAGGTCCACGTCGATCTTGACCATCCCCGCATCAGCACGACCGGCGAGGGCGTGCGTGTGTTCGATGCGAGCGGTCAGCCCACGCCCTACCTTGAGGACATCGCCGCCAAGCTCGGTGATCTCGACCACGCCCACCGCGAATCCGCCGACTTCTTCGCCGCGCTCGACCGCTATGACCTTGCCGAGTCCTTCACCCTCGAAGTCACGCTCGATGACGGCGCGAAGAACTCGCTGGTCGGCTATCACACGATCAACGAGGAAAAGCTCTCCGCCCTCGATGGCCCTGCGCTGCAAGACCTGATGGCAAGCGGCCACCTCGCGCGGATCTACATGATCATCGCCTCGCTCTCCCACTTCGGCGATCTGGTCGCGCGCAAGAACGCCAAGGTTGCCGGTGGCTGAAACAACTGCCTTGATGCTTCCTGCAGTCGCTGAGAGGACACTCGAACACCTGAGCGATCTCGACGCCATGCTGCAGGGCGCGCGCGAACCGTTCGTGCTACGCGGGCTGGTGCGCGACTGGCCGCTGGTGCAGGCGGGCCTTGAATCCGCCCGCGCCGCCCGCGCCTATCTGGTCGAGCGCGCGCGACCCGTGCCGTTCACCGTCTCGCTGGCCGATCCCGGCAGCGGCGGACGCCTGTTCTATGACGCTGCCATGCAAATGAACTTCCGCACCGCGCGCGGCAAGCTGGCGGATATCTTCGCCGGGTTCGATGCCAACGAAGACAGCGCCGATCATCCGGTGATCTACCTCGGCTCGATCGACGTGCCGACGCACTTCCAGAGCGTCGACGCCGAGAACCGCGTAGACCTCGGCACGCGCGATCCGATCACCAGCCTGTGGATCGGATCGCCTACCCGCATCGCCGCGCACAACGACTTTCCCGACAACCTTGCCTGCTGCGTCGCCGGGCGTCGCCGCTTCACGCTGTTCCCGCCCGAGCAGTTCCGCAACCTCTACCTCGGCCCCATCGACAACACCCCGGCGGGCCGCGCGGTCAGCATGGTCGATTTCGCTGCTCCCGACTTCGATGCGCACCCGCGCTTTGCCGAAGCGCTGGAGCATGGGCAGGTGGCTGATCTCGAACCGGGCGATGCGCTGTTCGTGCCGTCGATGTGGTGGCATCATGTCGAGGCGACCGAACCCTTCAACATCCTGCTTAACTACTGGTGGCGCGATACCCCACGTTACATGGGCCAGCCGCAGACCGCGCTGACCCACGCCCTGCTCGCCATCCGCGACCTGCCCGATGCGGACCGCGCGGTGTGGCGCGAGCTGTTCGACTACTACGTGTTCTCGGGCGGCGACGAAGCCCGCGCCCACATTCCCGCAGAGGGGCAGGGCGCATTGGGACCCATCGACGCGCAGGGCGCTGCCCGCATTCATCAGTTCATCCTGAGGAGCCTCAGCCAATGACCGCTTCGCATCTGCCCCGTCGCATCGTCATTGCCGGAGGCGGCACCGCCGGATGGATGGCCGCCGCCGCGCTCGCCCGTACGCTCGGCCCGGTCGCGCAGGTCACGCTGGTCGAGAGCGAGCAGATCGGCACGATCGGCGTCGGCGAAAGCACGATCCCGCCGCTCGTCACCTACAACCGCCTGCTCGGCATCAACGAGGCCGAGTTCATGCGCGCCACGCAGGCGACGTTCAAGCTGGGCATCAATTTCGAGAACTGGCGGGTCGAGGGCGAGAACTACTTCCACTCTTTCGGCGGCACCGGCAAGGATCACTGGTCGGCAGGCTTCCAGCACTTCTGGCTCCACGGTCTGGAGCGCGGCCACACCGAGCCCTACGGCGAATACTGCCTTGAACTGAAGGCAGCGGAAGCAGGCAAGTTCGCGCACTTGCCGGACGACCGGATGAACTACGCCTACCAGCTCGATTCCGGCCTCTATGCCAAGTTCCTGCGCACCATGGCCGAGGCCGATGGCACCATGCGGATCGAGGGCAAGATTGCCCGCGTCGAACTCGATGGCGAGAGCGGCGATATAGCGGCGCTGGTCCTGGAGGGCGACCGCCGCATCGAGGGTGACCTGTTCATCGACTGCACCGGCTTTCGCGCGCTGCTGATCGAAGGCGCCTTGCGCGCAGGCTACGACGACTGGACCCACTGGCTGCCCTGCGACAGCGCCATCGCCATCCAGACATCGAGCGTGCGCCCGCCCGTGCCTTATACCCGCGCCATCGCGCACGAGGCGGGCTGGCAGTGGCGCATTCCGCTGCAGCACCGCCAGGGCAATGGCGTGGTCTATTGCAGCGACTACCTTTCCCACGAAGCCGCACTCGAAAAGCTGCTCTCTACGGTCGAGGGCGAGAAGCTGGTCAAGCCCAACCACATCCGCTTCCGTACCGGGGCGCGGCGCAAGCAATGGCACCGCAACTGCGTGGCGGTGGGGCTTTCGGGCGGGTTCATGGAGCCGCTCGAGTCGACCTCGATCCACCTGATCCAGCGGGCCATCCTGCGCATCGTGCGGATGTTGCCGGCAGGCGTCATCAGCCAGCGCGACATCGACGAGTTCAACGACCAGCAGTTCACCGACATGGAGCAGATCCGCGACTTCCTGGTCCTGCACTACAAGGCGACCGACCGCCGCGACACGCCGTTCTGGCGGCATTGCGCCAGCATGGAAGTGCCCGCCAGCCTCGAGCACAAGATGGAACTGTTCGGCGAAACCGGCCGCGTGTTCCGCAAGAACGAGGAGCTTTTCGCGGAGAACTCGTGGGTGCAGGTGATGATGGGGCAGGGGATCAACCCGCAAAGCCACCACCCCGTCGCCGCCAAGCTGCGCGACGAGGAACTGAAGCATCTGCTTGGCAGTTTGCGCGAACAGGTCAGCCGCACGGTTGCCGCGCTGCCATCACATGGCGATTACGTGGCGCGCTATTGCGGCGCGCAGGTTCCGGCCGCAGCATGAACCTTCTGCTTCTGGCCGCAGCGGCGGTCCAACCCGATTGGCAACTCGTGTGGGCCGACGAGTTTGACGGCACCACGCTTGATCGCAATCATTGGGTCCTTGCCGAGGATTGTTGGGGCGGCGGCAACGAGGAGCGCCAGTGCTACACTGCGCGCAAGGCCAACCATCGCGTGAGCGGCGGAGTGCTGGAGATCATCGCCCAGCGCGAGGACTTCACCGGCCCGGCATACCCTCGCGACCAGCGCGACAGCATGGAGAAGTCCGAGGCGAAGCGGTCGAAGCCGTTCACTTCCGCCCGTCTTTCAACCGCCGGAAAGGCGGCGTGGCTCTATGGCAAGGTACAGGTGCGCGCGCGACTGCCGCAGGGGCAAGGCACCTGGCCGGCAATCTGGATGCTGCCGGAGGACTGGGCCTATGGCGGGTGGGCACGTTCTGGCGAAATCGACATCATGGAGGCGGTCAACCTCGGCGAGCCTTGCGAGACTTGCGAGGGCGGCCGCGAGAACCATGTGCTTGGCACGATCCACTTCGGCGGGCAGCCGCCGCGCAACCGCTATATCTCGGAGCAAACGCAACTCCCCGATCCGACCGCCTTTCACACTTACGAGGTGGAGTGGGACAAGGACGGCATGGTCTGGCGCGTCGACGGCAAGGACTATGCCCGCCGCATGCCCCATGAATGGCACACGCTGGGGTCTGACAAGCCGGGCGCGCCGTTCGACAAGCCCTTCCACCTGATCCTCAACCTCGCCATCGGCGGGCACTTGCCAGAGGGGCGCAACACCAAGGGCGTGGACGCTTCCGGCTTTCCCAAGGCAATGGCGGTTGACTGGGTCCGCGTATGGCAAAAGCCCGGCGAAGCCGCTAACGCGGGCGTGGGAACGAAGAGCGGGGGTAACTGAGCTACCATGGCGCGAAGGCGGCAGGCGGTAACCATCAAGCACGTGGCGGCCGATGCGGGCGTCTCGCTGCAGACGGTCAGCCGCGTGATCAACAACGAGGCCAATGTCCGGCCCGAGATGCGCGAGAAGGTCCAGGCCTCGATCGACAAGCTGGGCTACGTGCCCTCGATCGCGGCGCAGCGGATGAGCGGATCGCGCTCCTACCTGATCCTCGCCCTCAATGACCGCGAGCGCACGATTGCCGACTGGCGGGCGCGGCAGGGCACCGACTGGGTCGACCAGATGCTGCTGGGCGGCATGCTCGAATGCGCCGAACATGGCTATCGCCTGATCTTCGAACTGGTCGACACGCACAACGACCACGTCGAGCGTGAGCTTGGCGCGGCCATCGCGGCGCTACAGCCCGATGGCGCGATCCTCACCCCGCCGCACTCTGACAATCCGCAGATCCTCGAGACGCTGACCCGCCACCACGTGCCGTTCGCGCGGATCGGTGCGCAAGTGCACGAGGAAGGGCTGCCCGATGGCATCATGGTTTCAATGGACGACGAAGGCGGCGCACGCACGGCGACGCGGCATCTGATCGAGCTTGGCCACAAGCGCATCGGCTTCATTTCGGGGCCATCGGAGTATCGCCTCTCGGCCAAGCGCATCGATGGCTGGAAGGCCGAGATGGAGGCAGCGGGGCTCGCCACCGCGGGCCTGCTCGAGGCTGGGGACTTCACCTATGCCTCTGGCGTGCGGGCCGCTCGCGCCTTGCTCGCCAGCCTCGATCGGCCGAGCGCGATCATTGCCAGCAACGACCAGATGGCGCTGGCCACGGTCGAGATTGCCGACGAACTGGGCCTTGCCATTCCGGCGGACCTGTCGCTGGTCAGCTTCGACAACACCCCACTGGTGCGCTTCACCCGGCCCGCGCTGACCGCCGTCGATCAGCCGATTGCCGAGACGACGGCCACGGCGGTGCGCAGCCTGATTGCGGTACAGAAGGGCGAAGAGGTTGCAGGCGCGGTGATCCTCCCGATGGGCTTCGAGGTCCGTGGCTCCACCGGCCCGGCAGCGGCCTGCGGGGCGTGATCGCCGGACAGGCCCGAGAACACCGCTTTCTTGCGCTCTATGCATTGGCGTGGGCTGGATCGACGATTGCCTACGTCCCGTTCCTGACCCTGCTGCTGCCGATGCACGTGGGCGATCTGGCGGGAAGCGAGGCCGTGCGCTGGCTGGCTGCGACGACGTTTCTGGGCGCGATTGCCGCCAGCTTGTGCAACATCGCCTTTGGCTGGGCGAGCGACCTTGTCGGCAGGCGCCGCCCCTTCGTGCTGGCGGGTCTGCTGCTCTCCAGCGTCATGCTCCAGATTGCGCCGCGCACCGGGACCTTGCTTTCGCTGACCGCGGTGATCGCGCTGTGGCAGGTCGGGCTGAACATGATGCTCGGGCCGCTGTCTGCCTGGGCCGGGGATCAGGTGCCGGACGGGCGCAAGGGGCTGCTTGGTGGTCTGCTCGCTTTCGCCCCGGCTTCGGGCGCGCTTGCCGGGGCCTTGGCGACCTTGGGCGACGCCTTCTCGCTGGAAACGCGCTTTGCCGTCGTGGGCGTGATCGTGGGGCTCTGTGTCCTCCCGCTCGTGCTGCTGGGTGAGGACGGTTTTGCGCAAGGCGTGGCAAAGCCGGCCGAGGGAAGCGCTGTTGCGCGCAAGGTTCTCAAGGGCATGGCGACGCGCATGTGGCTGGCCCGCCTGCTGGTGCAGATCTCCGAAGCCTCGCTGTTTGCCTTCTTCTACCTGTGGCTGCGCTCGGTCGATCCGGGCCTTGCCGACGGCGCGATTGCCCGCGTCCTGCTGACGGCGATGGTCATCGGCGCGCTGGTCGCGCTTGTGGCCGGCGGCCGGGCGGATCGCACCGGGCAGCCGGTTTCACCGCTGGTGCTCTCGTCAATCGGGGCTGCGCTGGGACTGATCATCATGGCGTTTGCCGCAGGGCGCGACGGAGCAATTGCGGGGTACATCCTGTTCGGTCTTTCGACTTCGGCGTTCCTGGCGCTGCATAGCGCCCACACCCTGCGGGTCCTGCCCGACAGCGCGCGGCGCGGGCGCGATCTCGGGCTGTTCAACCTGACCAACACGATCCCGTCGCTGGCGATGCCGGCGCTGACCTTGGCGCTTGTGCCAAGCCTCGGCTTCAGCGCGCTTTTCGTGGTTCTGGCGTTGCTCGCGCTTTGCGCAGCCGTGCTTCTCATCGGATTGCGACGGGCTGCCTGACAGCCGTTTCGTCAAGGGTTGATTTCCGCTCGCAAACATGTGAGACGTTCGATTGAGAACGTTCACAGAATTTGGGGAAGTCGATGTCGAAGGGAAGCCTGCGTCCTGCCATGGCAAGTGTGGTGGCGCTATCATTCCTGCTGGCCGCTGCGCCGGTAACAGCGCAGGAAAGCGCGGTGGCCAATCCGGCGAACTGGCCGGTTGCTCACAGTCCGTCGACCATCACCGACGCCAGGACCGAGCGGGCCATCACCAGGCTGCTGCGCAAGCTGACGGTCGAACAGAAGGTCGGCCAAGTGATCCAGGGCGATATCAGCTCGATCAAGCCTGAAGACCTTGCCCGCTATCCGCTCGGGTCGATCCTCGCCGGTGGCAACAGCGGCCCCTATGGCGACGAGCGTGCCGATGCCGCCAAGTGGCTCAAGCTGGTAAACGAGTTCCGCGCCGCTTCGCGCAAGGCGGGGGCGGGCGTGCCGATCCTGTTCGGGGTCGACGCGGTCCACGGTCATTCGAACCTGCCGGGAGCCACGATCTTTCCGCACAACGTCGGGCTTGGTGCGGCGCATGACGCCGATCTGATCAAGCGCATCGGTGTGGCGACGGCGGCCGAGGTCGCGGGCTCTGGCATCGAATGGACTTTCGCCCCGACGCTCGCCGCTCCGCAGGACCTGCGCTGGGGCCGCGCCTATGAGGGTTATTCGAGCGATCCGGCGGTGATCGCCAGCTATTCGAAGGCGATGGTCGAGGGGCTGCAGGGCCCGTTGCTCGCCGGAAAGCCGCTGACGGCCGAGAAGGTAGCCGCCAGCGCCAAGCACTTCCTTGCCGATGGCGGAACCCAACATGGCAAGGACCAGGGTGATGCCAAACTGGCCGAACCCGAACTCGTCCGCCTGCACGCACAGGGCTATCCCGTTGCCATCGACGCCGGGGCACTGACTGTCATGGCCAGCTTCTCGAGCTGGAACGGCGCAAAGAACCACGGCAACCGCTCGCTCCTGACCGACGTGCTCAAGAAGCGGATGGGCTTCGAGGGGCTGGTCGTCGGCGACTGGAACGGGCATGGTCAGGTTGAGGGCTGCACGCCGACCGACTGCGCCGCCTCGATCAACGCCGGGCTCGATCTCTACATGGCGCCCGACAGCTGGAAGGGCTTGTACGACAACACCTTGCGCCAGGTGCGCGAGGGCACGATCTCGATGGCGCGGCTGGATGACGCAGTGCGGCGCATCCTGCGGGTGAAGTACAAGCTTGGGCTGATGGGGCCTAAGCTGGTCGAGCGTGGCGATCCCGCAGCGGTGGGGGCGCAGGCGCATCTCGACGTGGCACGCGAGGCCGTCGCCAAGTCGCTCGTTCTGCTCAAGAACGAAGGGTCGGTCCTGCCGATCAAGCCGGGTGCCAAGGTGCTGGTGACGGGGCCGGGCGCCGACAGCATGGCGATGCAGGCCGGTGGCTGGACGATCACCTGGCAGGGCACCGACACGACGGGCGCCGATTTCCCCAAGGGCCGCACCATCGGTCGCGCGATCGTCGAGGCCGTCGCCGAAGCGGGCGGTTCCGCCGAGATTGCCAAGGGGCAGGGCGCGGTCAAGCCTGATGTCGCCATCGTGGTGTTCGGCGAACAGCCCTATGCCGAGTTTCAGGGCGATGTGCCGAACCTGCTGTTCCAGTCGCGCGAGGGCGAACTGGAGCTGATGAAGCAGCTCAAGGCCCAAGGCGTGCCGGTGGTGGCGCTGTTTTTGTCGGGCCGTCCGATGTTCGTGGGACCTGAGATGAACGTGGCCGATGCCTTCGTCGCGGCGTGGCAACCGGGCTCGCAGGGGCAGGGCGTGGCCGATGTGCTGGTCGCGCGCAAGGACGGCAAGCCGCCGCGCGATTTTACCGGGACGCTCCCGTTTGATTGGCCGCGCGATGCCCGTTCGCCGATGGTGGAGCCGCTGTGGCGCGTCGGCCATGGTCTCAGTTACGCAAAGCCCGCGAGCGTCGGCAAGGTCAACGAGGACCCTCGCGTCGAGGTGGGCAGCCTGCTGAGTGAAACGACCTTCATCCGTGCCGGCAAGGTGATCGAACCGTGGCGGCTGGGGCTGGACAGCGTGGTCACCATGCGCGCGGTCGATGTGGCGGCGCAGGAAGACGCGCGGCAGTTTACCTGGGGCGGCAAGGGCGACATCGCGCTCGACGGGCCGGTGGTGGATATGCAGCGCCACCTCAATGGCGGCTTTGCGTTGCGGCTCGACTGGCGGCTCGATGCGCGCGGGTCGGGGCCGGTGATGGTTGCCTTTGCGGGCGTGAAGCTGGACGTCAGCCAGAGCCTTGGGACTGCGGGCAAGCCAGCGACCCTGCGCATCCCGCTGACCTGCTTTGCCGAGCATGGCGCGAAACTGAATGCAGTCGGTTCGCCCCTGCGCCTGAGCGCGGACAAGGGCTTCACGGTGAGTGTGCGCAACGCCCGCATCGAGGGCGTGGGCGAGACGATTCCGTGCCCGCCCTTCGTCCAATAAGGCCTTAGGGAGTGCCCTAGCGGATCGGCGTGAGCAGGAAGGACGCTGCCACGCCGAGAATGATCAGCGCGAAAATCCGGCGGACCGTGCGCGTCCGCCGGGGATCCGACAGCCAGCCTTGGGCACGGGCTCCGGCAAGCACGATCGCGCAGTGGATCAGCGTGGCGATGGCCGTGCTGACGAAGCTGAGCAGGAGGGCGTTGCCAAGGCCAAGGGTTTCCCCACCAAGGAATTGCGGGGCGACGACCACGAAGAACAGGTAGGCCTTCGGATTGAGCAGGTTGATCAGCGCGCCGGTGGCAAAGGCGCGCCCGGTGGTGCCGTTGGCAGCAGGCGTTTCCTTGCCGGCGCCGCGCCAGGCTTCGACCGCGAGCCAGACCATCATCAGCGCGCCCGCGATGCGCAGGCCGTTCCACAAGGCGGGGAAGCTCTCGAGCAGGGCGGCGAGGCCGAGGGCCGCAAGCGCGCCGTTGGCGAGGAGACCGAGCGCGACGCCGGCCACCGCAGCCATGCCGTTTCGCCTGCCTTCAGTCGCAGCGAGGCCTGCCAGCCATGCCATGTTCGGGCCGGGCGTCAATTCGATCAGCAATACGGCAAGGGCGAAACCGACGATGTCCAAGCCTTGGGTCCTTGTGGGTGAAGGACTTGCAGTGGACGCGGCCACAATGGAACGCAAGCATATGAAGGATCATCCGCTGGCGAGTGCGGACGGTAACGCCGGTGGGAAGCTGACAGATCGCGCGACCGGTGCGGTGCCGTTGTGGCACGCAAGGGATGGGGCGCGGGACCGGGTGCGAGTGGCCGGGGGCGGTTCCGGGCCCCTGATCGGCTCAGCCTGATGGTCGGACATAGGTGAGAGGACGAAGCTTTGGCAGCGGCTCGCGGGCTGCCTTGGCTTCTGGCAAGCGGCTGCGTGAAAAGAACCTGTCGTTTGTGCTGACAAGTCGCACAATCATGGCGGGTTCCGCATCCGCAGCGTCGCTCAGGGTTCGGCGCCGTGCTATCAGCCCTGGGGTGTCCTGTCTGTCCTTGGGTAACGGCAGGTCTTGCCCGGTGGGTCTTGGGCTTTACGCCCCTTGTTGAACCCGCGCGCACCTGCCGCACCGATCGCGCCGGAAGCATCGGCACACAGCGTCAGCTTCCGAAGGAGAGGAGCGGGTTGGCCTTGTGCCCTCTCCTGACCTGTGGGCGGGGCGTATAACCTATATGGTTCGTTTTGTCAAGGTCTATCAGCGTGACCCCCGTCGTCATCCCGGGCTTGACCCGGGATCCCGCTTCTTTGTTGCGAGACCGTGCAGGAAGAAAAGCGGGGCCCCGGGTCAAGCCCGGGGCGACGGTTGTGTTTGGGGTGTGTGGGGTGTGAGGCGGCGTGGGGCACTGCGACCGGATTCAAATAGGCCGCTATTTTCGGAAACGAAAAGCAGCGAAAAATCCCGAAGACAAACCCGGCCATCGCCAAGCCAATTGGACGAGGCCGCCTTCGGGAGGATAACACCATGCGCACCAGCCGCCTTTGCCTGCTCGTTTCGGCCAGTATCATTGCAACGTTTGCGGCGCGATCTGCGGCTGCACAGGAACAGTCGGCCGCCGATACGGCCGCGAGCGATCCCAACGAAATCATCGTGACCGCACAGAAGCGCGCGCAGAGCGTGCAGGACGTGCCGATCGCGATTACGGCGGTGGCTGGATCATCGCTCGGCACCTTGCAGATGCGCAGCGGGACCGAACTGGCGCGCCAGACGCCGAACCTTTCGGTGAGCGTGCTGGGCAACGAGGATCAGCCAAAGTTTTCTGTGCGCGGCATCGCGCAATCGGCCTTCGATCTCAACGCCTCGTCGCCCACCGGCATCTTCTACGATGAAGTTTTCGTGCGGGCCTCGTTCCTCGGCGGTGCGCAGCTGTTCGACATGGACCGCGTCGAAGTGCTGCGCGGCCCACAAGGCACGCTGTTCGGCAAGGAAACGGTGGGCGGTGCCGTCAGCTATGTCACGCGGGCGCCGCAGTTCGACAACTCGGGCTTCATTTCGGGCGAGCTTGGCAACTACAGCTATGTCGGCCTGCAAGGCGCGGCGAACACGCAGCTGGTCGAGGACCGGCTGGCCCTGCGCGTTTCGTTCAATACCAGCGACAGCGACGGCTTCGTCAAGAACCTGCTGCCCGGCGGGCGGGACAAGTCGAACTTCAACAAGGTCGCGATCCGCACCGCGCTGAAGTACAAGGACGACGCCGGCTTCGATGCCACGCTGCGCTACAGCTACACGCGCAGCTCGCCCGAGGCGGTTGGTACCAATGTGACCGGCTATTTGCCCGGCAACACCAACGCTTTCGGTTTCGACCCCCGCCGCGATCCGGTGACCGGCAAGCTGCTGGATGCGCGCGAGGGGTATTATGACCGCGATGGCCGCATTCGCGTGCGTGGGGACGGCGTCAGCCTTACGCTGAACAAGGATCTCGGCAATGTCACGCTGACCTCGATCTCGTCATACCTCAAGGGCTACTTCCTCAACGAGGTGGATGGCGATGGCAGCGCGGCAAACCTCCTGGCGCTCGATTTCGAGGCGCGGACCAAGGAGTACATGCAGGACCTGCGCCTGACGACGAAGTTCGATGGACCGTTCAATGTCATCGCCGGCCTGTTCTACTTCCGCGATACGCTCGACAACCTGTTCCACGTCTCGCAGTTCAACGGTGCGTTCGATGGGCGTCAGACCTATCGCCAGACGCGCACCTCCTATGCCGCCTACATGGACGGCACTTACGACTTCTCGCCTTCCTTCAGCCTGTACGGCGGGATCCGCGTGACGCATGACAAGGCGACGATGCGCAACTTCCGTTCGGTGGTGAACATCCCGGGCCTTGGCATTCCCAACACCAATGTCGACTACACCGAGACCCAGCCGAGCGGTCGCCTTGGCCTGCGTTACAAGCCGTCGTCCGATTTCATGGCCTTTGCGCAATATGCCAGAGGCTACCGCAGCGGCGGCTTCAACGGTGGCGCGCTGGTGTTTCCGGGCGACCTGAACACGGCCAAGCCCGAATTCCTCGATGCCTACGAAGTGGGGATCAAGAGCCGGCTGCTCGACCGCAAGGTCACGCTGAACCTTTCGGCCTTCCATTACCAGTTCAAGGACCAGCAGTTCATCAATTCGATCTCGGTGATCAACCAGGCGCTGGTCAACGCGGGCCGTTCGCGCATCAACGGCGTGGAAGCCGAAATCAATGCCAGCATAACGCCACAGTTCCGCCTTTCGGCAGGGATGGGTTATCTCGACGCCAAGTATACGCGGCTGGTGCTGAACGGTGCCAACCTTGCGGGCAATCGCATGATCGAAGCGCCAAAGTTCTCGTTCAGCGGTGCGGCCGATTATACTGTCCCGCTTGACGGCTCGACCGAACTGACGCTCCATGGCGACATGGTGCACAAGAGTTCGCAGTTCTTCACCGCCTATAACGCCGATGTCTTCCCGTTCAGCCTTGGCCGCACGCCGGGGTTCGAGGAATACAACGCGCGCATTGGCCTGTCGCTGAACGAGGGCAAGTACGAGCTTGGCCTTTGGGGCAAGAACCTGAGCGACAACAAGACGCTGGTTGGCGTCGGCATCGAAACGAACACCAACTTGCGCTTTGGCACGGTGCCCTATCCGCGCCGCTATGGCGTCGACTTCCAGGCAAAGTTCTGATCGTGGGCGTTCGCAGCACCAGACAGGCAAGGGCAGGAGCGCTCGTCGCTCTTGCCGCCATGCTCCTGGCCATCGCTGGACTGCTTCTGGCAAGCAGGGTGCAATCGGCCCACGGCGTCAGTGTCAGTGAAGTGCATTTCCGGGGGAGCAGTGGTGCGCAGATGCGCGCGCTGCTGTTTCGCCCCGCAGGCGCGACCGAGGCCAGCAAGGCTCCGGCGATCCTGGCGGTGCATGGCTATCTCAACAGCGCGGAAATGCAGGGCAACTTTGCGACGGAATATGCGCGGCGCGGCTATGTCGTGCTGGCGCCCGACCAGCGCGGGCACGGAGCCAGCGATCCAGTGGCCTTTGCCGATGGCTTCGGTGGCCCCGATGCGCTTGCCTACTTGCGCAGACTGCCGTTCGTGGACCGCGACAACATCGGCCTTGAAGGCCACAGCATGGGCGGCTGGACGGTGCTGCGCGCTGCCGAGGCCCAACCTGATGGCTATCGTTCGCTGATACTGGAAGGTTCGAGCGTGGGTGCGCCGTTTGCGCCCGAAGGCACCACGGCATTCCCGCGCAACCTGCTGGTGGTCTATGGCACGCGCGACGAGTTCGGCGGGTTCATGTGGGGGCCTCAGGCACCGCTTGCCACCGGCTCTGTCCAGAAGCTGCGGGATCTGTTCGGCAGCCGCGATCCTGTCGAGCCTGGCCGGCTCTATGGCCGTGTGGAGGACGGGTCGGCGCGGATGTTGCTGACGCCGGACGTGACCCATGCCTGGCTGCACCAGTCGCGGACAGGTATCTCGCCGGCGATCGAGTGGTTCGGCCGCACGCTCCAAGGCGCGCGCCCGCTTCCGGCCAGCGACCAGATCTGGCCATGGCGCGAGGCAGGGGACTTTCTGGCGCTGCTGGCCATCCCGGCGCTGATCGCGGGCGCGTTGGCTGCATTCGGCGGCCGGGCCTTTGCCATTGCGGCGCAGGCGGATGCGCCCACACCGCACGCGGCAGCGACACGGAGCCCTCTGGCGTTGGCGGCTGTTGCCATCGTGCCGGCGCTGCTGTTCATCCCGGCTTGCATGCTGACCGAGGTCGCGCTCGGGCAGAACGGGCTGTTCCGGCAGACCTTCACCAACCAGTTCGCAGGCTGGGCACTGCTCAGCACGATCCTTGCGGTCATTGCGTTGCGGCGGCAGGGTAGTGCCTTGCCACTGGCGCAGGTTCCCCGCGCTCTGCCCCTTGCGCTGCTGGCGCTCATCCCCGCCTATGTCCTGGTTCTGGCGGCGGACCGACTGTTGCACGTCAATCCTTCATGGTGGTTCATCACGGTCCGTCCGGTCACGCTCGAACGCACGCGCGACTTCCTGCTTTACGCACCGTTCTTCACCGTGAACTGCCTTGCCTCGCTGTGCCTGATCCAGGCAGTGTCACCATTGGAGAATGGCGGGCCGTGGGGAGCGACGATGCGGGCGGTGGCGGCAACGTCGGGAGGTTTCGTGCTGTTCCTGCTGGTGCAGTACGGCGTGCTGGCGGTGACGGGACATCTGCTGTTGCCGGGTGAAGGCCTGCGGGTAATCTCCGCGATCGGTTTTGCGGTGTTTCTTGCCTTCGTGGGCATCTTCGGGACAGTTTCCCGGCGTGCGCTCGGCTCGGTCGTACCGGGGGCGGTCGTGTCGGGTCTGTTCGTGACCTGGGTGCTTGTTGCCACGCAACCGATTGGAGCCTGAGAATGACGACGATTGCCAGAATGCTGATTGCGGCCATGCTCGCGGGCGCGTCGCCGGTCAGTGCTGCCGAGCCGGGAGCCCCGACGCTGCGTTTCGTGTTCGAGGAGCGCGTGGATCTGGAACCGGCCGAGGCTGCAGGTGCCAACCCGCGCGGGGCAGGGAACCGCATCGGCATAACCGGAGGCACGATCAGCGGCCCCATGCTGCAGGGCACGGTCCTGCCCGGAGGCGCCGATTGGCAGTTGATCCGCAGCGATGGCTGTTCCGAAATCGTGGCGGACTACTTCATCCGTGCGGAGGACAAGTCGCTGATCCATGTGCGCAACGTCGGCCTTGCCTGCGGGGCGGGTGCGGAGCGGGGCGCCTATGCCAGGGCGACGCCGGTGTTCACGGCGCCTGTCGGCAAGCACGACTGGCTGAACAAGTCGGTGTTCACCTCGACGATCGAGCCTGTGATTGACGGGGAGGGCAGGCTGCGGCAGGTGGTCCTGCGCTTCTATGAAGTGCGATGACGCCGGCTCCACAGCTTGCCAGGCGGGCGTCGGGACAGGCCAACGCTTTGCAGGGTTCCTGCACCCTGCGGGAAGATGGGCGGATACAGAACGTGCGCGATCTGGCTGCGGTACGCCAACTGAGGCTTGTCGAACATCTCGATGCGGTGGGGCACGGCAAGGTCGAAGATCTTGCCAGATCGCTGGGCGTGACGCCGCAAACCATTCGCGGAGATTTGCGCCAGTTGGACGAACAGGGCGTCGTGTCGCGGGTTCGGGGCGGCGCCATGTTGCGATCCCGGCTGGACAATCTGGGCTACCATTCGCGTCAGGCGCTTGCGGCGAATGCCAAGTCGCGCATTGGCGAGGCCGCGGCGGCGCTGATCCCCGACGGGGTGTCGTTGTTCATCAATATCGGCACGACCGTGGAGGCGGCCGCGTCGCGCCTTCGGCAACGTCAGCGACTGATGGTGGTGACCAACAACCTCAACGTCGCCGAAATCCTGGCAGACGCCCGCGGGATCGAGGTGATCGTGGCGGGTGGCCGCCTGCGGGCGGAGGATCGCGCGGTCGTCGGTCCCCTTGCAGTGGATTTTCTGAGCGCATTCAAGGTCGATTATGCCGTGATCGGTGCGAGCGCGCTGGACGCCGACGGGAGCCTGCTCGATTTCGACATCGACGAGATCAAGGTTTCGCAGTCGATCGTGGCGCATGCGCGGCATGTGATCCTGGTGGCCGATGCGTCCAAGGCCTCACGCCACGCCCCGGTGCGCTTTGCCACCATGCGCGATGTCGACACTTTCGTGACGGACAGAGTCACCGATCCCGGCCTTGCCCGCAGCTGCGCAGAAGCCGGTGTACGGGTGATTGAAACCGACCCCAGCTGATCGAGCTGCCTTTCGAGATTCCGGTTGAGCCGCGCAGGCCAGACTGCCGCGGAGCGACCTTTCCTGCCTGCAACGCTTCAGACCGAGCCAACCATGACCAAAGCTGTGAGACCTGTGTCGACAAACGCGGAGCCGACCTACGACGTGGCTGTCATAGGCGCCGGCATCAATGGTGCCGGGATCGCGCGGGATGCTGCCGGACGAGGCGCCAGCGTCGTGGTGCTCGAAGCGGGAGACATCGCCCGCGGCACGTCCTCGGCTTCAACCAAGCTGATCCACGGCGGCCTGCGCTATCTCGAGCACCGCGAGTTCGCCCTTGTGCGCGAGTCCCTGGCCGAGCGTGAACGGCTATGGAAGATTGCGCCCCATGTCGTCTGGCCCTTGCGCTTTGTCCTGCCCCACCGGCCGGGCCTGCGCCCCCGCTGGCTGCTGCGGCTGGGCCTGTTCCTTTATGACCACATCGGCGGACGGCGCGCCCTGCCGCCGACGCGCACGATCGACCTGCGCACGCATCCGGCGGGGGCGCCGCTAAAGCCAGGGTTCGCGACAGGCTTTGCCTATTCCGACTGCTGGGTCGACGATGCGCGCATGGTCGTGCTCAACCTTCGCGATGCGGCCGACCGAGGGGCGACGGTGCTGACCCGGACGCAGGTTACGAGCCTGACGCGTGACGGCGATCTCTGGCGGATCGGGACGCATGGAGGCGGGCAGTTCACCGCGCGTGCGGTGGTCAATGCCGCCGGGCCGGCAGTGCTTGATGTTCTTGGCCTTGATGTTCGTGGCCTTGATTTCCTGGGCCTTTCGGCAGATCGGGCCGGCCGGAAGATGCGGCTGGTGCGCGGATCGCACATCGTGGTGCAGCGATTGTTCGAACACGATCATGCCTATTTCTTCCAGCTGCCCGATGGCCGCATCTTCTTTGCCATCCCTTATGAGCAGGACTTCACGCTGGTCGGCACGACGGATGTCGATCACACGGGCCCACTCGATGACCTGAAGCCGGATGACGCCGAGATTGCCTACTTGTGCGAGGGGGCAAGCGCCTATTTCCGCAAGAGTATCACTCCGGCCGACGTGGTATGGAGCTTTGCTGGCGTCCGCCCGCTTGTCGACGACGGATCGGGCCGCCCCGAAGCCGCAACGCGCGGCTACCGGCTTGATCTCTCCGACGCGGCGATGGGACCGCCGCTGCTCAGCGTTTTCGGTGGCAAATTGACCACGTATCGCCATCTGGCGCAGTCAGCCACCGATCTGCTCGCCACGCGTCTGACCGGTTTGCGGGGGAAGGGCTGGACTGCGACCGCGCCACTGCCTGGAGGCGATTTCGCCATGACCGGTGCCGCGGCGCTGACCCGGGACCTGATGGCACAATATCCGTTCCTGCAGCGCGACTGGGCGCATCGCCTGATCACTTCGTATGGCACGCTGGCACGGCAGATACTGGGCAGTGCGCAATCGCTGGCAGATTGCGGCGCTCACTTCGGTCACGGTTTGACGGCTTGCGAAGTGGATTACCTGATTGACCGGGAATGGGCGCGGGAGACCGACGACATCCTGTGGCGGCGCAGCAAGCTGGGCCTTCGCCTGTCGCCCGACGAGGTGGCGGCGCTTGACGGCTATCTCCGGACCGGAACCGGAGGGGCGCGATGAAATCTATCCTGGCGATCGATCAGGGCACCACATCGACCCGGTCCCTCGTGATCGACGTGCAGGGCCGGGTTGCGGCCCGCGCGCAAGTTGAACTGCCACAGTCCTATCCCCGGCCTGGCTGGGTGGAACATGATCCGGAGGCGATCTGGCGCGATGTCGTGGCGACGGCGCGCCAGGCACTGGCCGAGGCAGAAGCTGGCGGCCATGAAATTGCGGCGATCGGCATTGCCAACCAGCGGGAAACCTTCGTGGTATGGGACCGGTTTACTGGCAAGGCCGTGCATCCGGCAATCGTCTGGCAGGACCGCCGCGGGGCGGAACTGTGCGACAGGCTTGCGAAGGAGGGCGCTGAAGAAGGTGTTTCGGAAATCAGCGGCCTCGTGCTCGATTCCTACTTTTCGGCAAGCAAGCTCGCCTGGTTGCTCGATGCGGTGCCGGGTCTCCGGCAAAGGGCGGAAGAGGGTTCGGTAGCCTTCGGGACGATCGACTGCTTCCTGTTGTGGAAGCTGACGGAAGGGCAGGTTCATGCCACCGATCCCACCAATGCCGCCCGCACGCTGCTGTTCGACATCGCGCGCATGGACTGGTCCGAAGACCTGTGCCGCCTGTTCGGCGTGCCCCGGGCCATGCTGCCGGAGGTGCGCGATAACGATGCGCTGTTCGGCGTGGCATCGGCAGCGGTTCTGGGCAGGGCGATCCCTGTACGAGGCATGGCGGGCGATCAGCAGGCTGCGCTGATCGGTCAGCATTGCCTGTCACCGGGCTGCATCAAGATCACCTACGGCACCGGCGCCTTTGGCCTGATGCATACCGGGGAGACGATCAGTCGATCACGGCACCGCTTGCTCAGCACCGTGGCCTATCGCGCTGCGGCACGCACCTGCTACGCCCTTGAAGGTTCGATCTTCGTGGCAGGCGCGGGCGTGCAGTGGCTGCGCGACCGGCTTGGCATCATCGGCACGGCTCAGGAGACCGAAGCCCTCGCGCGCAGCCTTCCCGACAACGGCGGCGTCTATCTGGTACCGGCCTTTTCCGGGCTTGGCACGCCGCACTGGGACTCCAACGCCCGCGCCTTGCTCTGCGGCATGACCCTGGGCACGAGTGCCGCACATGTCGCGCGTGCGCTGCTCGAGGCGGTCGCCTACCAGAGCGACGAACTGGTTGGCACGATGCACGCGGACAGCGGCATCGGCGCCGCTCTGCTCAGGGTCGACGGCGGGATGGCGCAGAACGATTGGCTTTGCCAGTTTCTGGCCGACATTCTGGCAACCCCGGTTTCGCGACCGGCGAATGTTGAAGCGACGGCCTTGGGCGCGGCTTTCCTTGCCGGTACATCCGCGGGCATCTGGCAGTCGTTGGCGCATACGCCCACGTCCGCGCATGGTGCCGATTTCGAGCCGGTGCTGGAGCCTTGCGAACGGGAACGTTTGCTCGGCGGGTGGCGGGATGCGGTATCCCGCGCGCGACAGGGGGCCTACCAGTAGTTCTCGAGCGCCTTCTGGCAGCGCGATTGCGCCGCCACCACGGGGGCCGCTTTTGTATCATCGAGATGCTTGAGGATCTGCGAGCTTGCCGCAAGCAATTCGCGTGCGGCCGCGTCGGGCAATTCGGCACTGCGGGTGCGGCGCATGAGAATGGAAGACGCCATCGAGCGCGCCAGAAAATGCATGACGGGGTTTGACGCCATATCGGCAATGTCGCGAATGAAGCCGTACCAGGCTTGGCCAAGATTGGTGCCGTCGGGTGCATTCTGCATCAGGCTGAACGAATGCCTGATCCGGTCGAGCCCCTCGGCGGTACGTCGCTGCCGCGCGATCTCGATCATTCCGGTGTTGATCCGGTCGAGCACTTCGCGACAGTCGTCGGTGGAGACGCTGCTGGCCGAAAGATAGGCATTGGTAATGTGCAATCCCCGGCCGGGTCCCGTGTTCGAAGCATAGACGCCGCCCGCTCTGCCGCGGCGAACCTCGACCTTCTGGGCATCCGACAGGATTCGCGTCGCTTCGACAGCCACTTCCAGGCTGACCCCGTAATCGCTGGCGATGTCGGCCAGGGGGCCGAGCGCACCATTGCCGTCGTGCGAGAGCGCAAGTTCGTCCAGCAACCGGCCTGCCAGCCAATCTGCGAGGTTCTGCGGCCGGTGGCCCTGCCCATGTTGGAGGCGTGGCGTGTCCGGTGCGGTCAGGAGCAGCCGGATGAATTCCGCCAGTGGATCATGTCGATCATCGAGGCTTGGCAGCAGCCATTGTGCTGCCTCATCGAAGGCCTGCCGGCCCGCGCCTGATCCCAGATCAAGTTCGGCATGGATGCATGACACGGTCCCGGAGATATCCGGCGGCAGCGTCCACAGTCCGCCCAGGCCGTTGCCGCCACGGCGTGGCATCAATATGCCGCGCTGGCGCAGTATGCGGCTGGTCTGGCGCACGATCCTTCGCCCGACGCCAAACTGCGAAGCGATCATGGCTTCCGTGATGGGACGCGCGAGGGGGCCGGAATTGCATATCCGCTGCTCAACCCTGTCCGCGATCATCGACGATGTCGACGACAGATCGCCGTGCTCGTTGATCACGCGCCTGAACAGCTCGCGCGCCCGGGCGAGCTGCGGGTTGTCCAATGCCAATGCTGGAAGAATTGCCACTTCCATGAACGTACAGCATCCCTCCTGGCCTCCGTCTTTGCGGAGGCTGCCAAGGCGTGCAGTTATTCATGAACCCGAGGCGCTTTTCCAGTCGCATCAAAGGGCAATCCCTTGCGGCGGGGTTCCGGCGTGTTCGGGCGTCTCAGCAATGGACTGCGTTCAATTGCAGGTCGGGGGGGATGTTGCAGAAAGGAATGGCCGATGGCTGACAGGTCAGGCTAGGATGTCAAACGGGCCGCGATGCGAAAAGGCGCTTGAGCGTCAGGTGGGTAACGGCAAAGCCCAGCAGTCCGCCGAACGCGAGCTTGATGGCCAAGGCGGCCGTCCAGCTCAGGCTGGCGACCGGGCCCAGCAGGCACAGTGCAGCCAACAGCCCTGCGATCACCAGCCCGCCTAGCAGCATTTGCCCGGCTTGCCCGATAATCGCGGCGGTCGTCGGCAGGCTCTGCGCGCCGCCTTTGCGCAAGACCTTGCGCAGCAGCAGTGCTGGCACAAGCGCGGCCATGACAGAGATGGCCGCAGCCTGCGCCAGGAAATCAAGCGCGAAGTTGTCGGGCGCGGCCATGCTAAATTCGCGGCTGCGGGTGCCGAAGACCAGCAGGAAGAATGCGGCGCTCAGCACGACATTGATCGCAGTGCTGACCCGTCTCTCGCGCTTGAGAATGGGGAGAAAGTCCATGGCCTGCACCTCTGGCGCGCTGCTCAAGCTTCGTCAATCACGGGGTTGGTGAGTTTGCCGACTTTGACACGCGCGGCAAGCGGACGGTTCGTGCGCGTCTGCTGGACCAATGCTGGTCGCGCAGACGCAACGAATTCGGGGAATTTCCCGCGAAAAGTCTGGCCCGTTGCCGGATTTGCTGAACAGTTGAAAGCGAGCCGCCTCATCGCGCGGCCGCATCCGGTCGAGGGCGCCTCGCGCTGACGCCGGAATAGCAACGAATTTTGTCTCTACTCCGTCGTGCCAGTCTTTTTGCGCCATCTTGTGCAATGGTTGCGCTCGCAGAGCGGCGTCACGCCCCGCCCTTGTCCGCGCCTTCACGCGAGATCAACTTGATTTTCGGTTCATCGCTTTTGCAAATCGTTCCAATGGGTTGACCTGCCCAAAAGGGAAACCTTGCCTTGTTCGGGGCGTTCATCCGGCTGAACCAGCAACGGAACGATCACGATGGCACGAGATGACGGCGCCTCCCTTTTGACCACGGAGCTGGCGGCGGCGCAGAGCGTGCTGGCCCCAGGCGAGGGACGCTTGCTGGCGCACGCCGAGCACGGAGGCCTTTCGGTCGAAGTCAAGTTCACGCCCGAAGCGCTATGGGTAATGCTGCGGCGCGAAGGCAGTGGTGGCCTGGCACTGCGCTTTCCCGTGTTCGCCAGTGATGCAGTGGCGCGGGTTCTTCCAGCCGATGGCGCGATAGCGTCGGTCGAATGGCGCGGTCCTGCCGGGCAAGCCACCTTGCGCGTGACAGCGAATTCCTTCGGTCTCGAACAGTTTCGCGCACAGTATTGCTACACGCCGGCGGTTCCGTTCCGCGTCGGCAAATTGCCGCGCGACATCGTGCCGTTTGATGCGGCGGGCCTTCCTGACCCCGCAGGTGTCACGGTCGAGGCGCAGCAGCGCAAGCTCAACACTGCCCTGCTCTATTTCACGCTTGGCAATGCAGACTTCGGCAAGGTCCTGTATGTGCAGAACCTCACCGCGCTCAATCCCTACTTCAACGCGACCGGATCGAAGCCGGAAAATGCCGTGCAGGCCGATCTGCCCGAACTCGGGTATTCCCCGCCGCTCAATCCGGAAACGGGGCACGCCGACCTCCCTGCGGGCAAGCCGATCATGCTTTACGACACGGTCCTTGCCGTTCGCGCCTATCCGCAGGCGGAGGAGGGGGATTCTGCCTGGCAGTTTCTCGACATGATCGGCGGCATCTACCCTTTGCTTTCACCGCCCGAGGCCGATTTCCGGCACTGGCCACTGCGCGCCGAAGCCACCGTGCAGGACCTCATGCACGCCCCGGAAGCGCGGATCGAGCACTTCGGCCATGTCTACTTCCACCCCTACACCGCCAGCGAATACCCGGACGTGATGGTCCAGCTGGCGATTGCCTCGTCGCTGGACGACTGGGGGCGGTGGAAAGGCGTGAAGCACCCGCTGGTGCGCGAGATCATGGCCGGGATCGAGGGCTTCCACGACAAGGACCTCAAGACCCTGCGGCGCTACCTGCCCAACGTCGGCAAGGACAAGGACGCCAACGCGGTCGACAGCTGGTATCTCTATCACCCCATGCTCAACCTCGCCAACCTTGCCATCGCCGGCAACGAGCAGGCGCGCGAGCTTTTCCTCGCCACGATCGACTACGGCATCAAGGCTGCGCACCACTTCAAGTACAAGTGGCCGATCCTTTACGACATGCGCGATTTCTCGGTGATCCAGGACGTGGCCGAGGCTGACCAGCGCGGCCAGACCGACGTGGGCGGCATCTATGCCTGGGTCATGCTGCAGGCTTTCGAGCTGACGCTCGAGCGTCGGTTTCTTGACGAGGCCATCGCTGCGATCGAAGCGGCCAAGGGCATGCGCTTCGATCTAAACTACCAGGCCAATCTCACGGCGTGGGGTGCAGCGGCTTGCGTGCGGCTGTGGCGCATTACAGACCGAAAGGACTTCCTCAAGCAGAGCTACGTCTATCTCGCCAGCTTCTTCCACAATGCGCAGATCTGGAACAGCGACATCGGCATGGCGCGGCACTGGCGCAATTTCCTGGGCGTGACGTGCCTGCAGGATGCGCCCTACATGGCCGCCTACGAATGCTTCGACAGCTACTCCGCCTTCGAGCGCTATCTCGATTACGGCGGGCCGGACCTGATTCCATCTGTGCGTCTGTTGCTGTCGGAATATTGCCGCCACGCGCTCGACCGGGCGTGGTTCTACTATCCCGATGCCTTGCCGGAACAGGGCGTGGCCAAGGAAGACATCCGCAACGGCTATATCCTGTGCCGGCTGAACTTCCCGCTGGAGGACCTCTATCCCGACGGCCAGCCGGCCGGGCAGGTCGGCCAGGAGATTTACGGCAGTGGTGCGGCGCTGATCTACACCACGCGCAGCTTTCGCCGGATCGACGGCGTTCCCTTCCTGATCTGGTGCGACGTGTTCGTCCGTGCCGTTCACAAGATCGACGCGACCACCATCAGCATGCGCATCGATGGCCCGGCCGGGACCGAAGCGCGGCTGGCGCTGGTGATGGAGGATGGAAGGCCGCTCAATAGCATCGAACCGCGCCTGACCACGTCCGATTGCCAGACCCTGCCGTTCGAACTGCAGGACGGTCGCCTTGAAGCGCGCTTGCCCGCCGATGCCTCACTCCTCCTGGCATGGAACGAGAATGGACGATGACGAAGGCTGCGCGCAACGCCGGAGCAGGTGCCTTCCCGCCGATTCCGCAGCCCCGGGGAACTTGACAGGCATGGCACAGACAAGGCAGCCCGCGGGGCCTCGCATGTTCAACAGGGGCTCTCATCTTGCCAGAGTGGGAGATCAGCGCGCGGAGATCTATCGCATCAAGGACGGTTGGGCCTGTCGCTATGACGTTCTTGCAGATGGACGGCGGCAGATCACCGACCTGTATCTGCCGGGAGACTATTGTGAGCCGCAATGGCTGATCACGAGAGAGGCCAGCGCGCCGATCATGGCCCTGACGCGCCTGGCGGCTGAACCGATCTCGATCGACCTGCTCTACCGGCAGGACCAGGAAGGGGTGAAGCAGGTTCTCTCGGGGATCGTTCGCAACCTGGAAAGACAGACCCAATGGCTTGTCCGCCTCGGGCGGAAGAATGCGACCGAACGCATGCTCGAGCTGCTGGCCGATCTCCATGAGCGGCTTGGTTCGAGGGGCGTGCCGACGCTCATCTCTCTAAACCAGATCGAGATTGCCGACGTGGTTGGCCTGACGCCGGTCCACGTCAACCGGATCCTTCACCGCCTGGCCGATAAAGGCTTTGTCGTTCAGCAAGGCAGAAGCCTGTTCGTCACGCCGCTCATTGCAAGTGCGGCGGACGCTGAGGCCGCACAGCGCCCGACCAGGGCACCCGATCCAGTATCAATCCAGTAGCGGAAAAGAGCGACTCCTGGCCATCCTCAGGGCTGCATTTTCCGGACATCGCCCAAGTGCTTCTGGACGACCGGTGCGGTCTTGGCGGCGAAGTCCATCAACGGTTTGGAGTCCCCGCTGCTGGCATATCTCGTCAGCATGGCATAGGCCTTCTCGTGCGCTTCCAGTTGCTGCCGGATGTAAAGAGCGGGAGCTGAATCGCCGGTGGCAGCCTTGAGCTGGTCGAGCTGGCTCTGCTGCGCTGCGGTGAGAAGGGGGGCCTCCCGTAGCTGAACGCCCTGAACCTTGCTTGCCGCTGCCTGGAGCGCGTTCGATGAAGCAGTGTGGTCGCGGATCATCATCTGCGCAAAGTCGCGCAGATCGCCGGTGATCCCCTTGGACTGGACGATGCGGGCGCTCTCCAGTTCGAACTGGTCGCTGGCCGAGGCCGCATCGACAAAGGCCTGACCGGTGAGGGGGAGGGCCTCTCCGGCAGCAGCGCCGGTGCCGGCTGTCGCCGTGGCTGCAGCACTGTCGTCGGCGGCGTCGGTTGCCGGACCGGTAGCAGCGCCATCATCGCCATCGGGCGCGTTGCACGCACCAAGGGCGGCGGCGAGCGCGAGGCCGATTGCGATGCGGCTTGTACCTTTGGGAAATCGGGGCATGGCATGGTTCTCCTGTTCCTGCAGGTCCCGGGGCCTGTCGTTCGTTGTTAGTGAGCGCGGGCAGAGTGGTAGGGGCCGGGCTTGTGCGCCCGGCCCCCCGACATTGTTCGTTCAAGCTCAGAGGTCAGTTCCGGTTGTCCCAACCCCGGCGAGCGGCTTCGGAATGCCCACGGGAATCCCCGAACCAGCCGCCGTGGCCGCCGCTCCTGCCGCGACCGCGATCATCGTCGTCATCGTCCCGCCCGCGATAGGAACGGGAAGAGCCGCGGTCATCGTCGTCACGGCCTCGCGACGAGCGCCCCGATCCGCGATCTTCCCAACCCCTGCGCGAAGCTTCGGAGTGTCCTTCGGAATCGCCGAACCAGCCGCTGCGACCATGATCGGGATTGTCCCAGCCGCGGCGTGCCGCTTCGGAATGGCCGCGCGAATCCCCGTACCAGCCGCTGTCGCCGTGATCGGGGTTGTCCCAGCCTCGGCGCGCGGCTTCGGAATGACCGCGGGAATCGCCATACCAGCCGCGCCCGTCGTTGCCGCCACCATTTCCACGGCCATTGCCGCCCTGGCGCCGTCCGCCGCGATCGTCGTCATCGTCACGGCTGGTGCCGCGCGAGGAATAACCGCGACGGTCATCGTCGTCATCGCGCGACGAGCGCGAGGAACCGCGATCCTCCCAGCCACGGCGGGCTGCTTCGGAGTGGCCACGGGAATCCCCGTACCAGCCGCGCCCGTCGTCATCACCGCGTCCGCCACCGTTACGTCCGCTACCGTTGCGTCCGTCGCCGCGCCCATAGTCGCGGTCGTCATCGTTGCGGCCCCGGTCCGATCCGCCGCCGTTGCGCGAGCTGGTAAAGCGTCCATCCTCGTCGCGTTCGCGGCCCGAGCCGCCGTCGCGGCGAGAACCGCGGTCATCGTCGGAACCGTTCCGGCCGTCGCGACCTCCTGAACCGCCTCTGGCAAAGCGACCCTGATCATCGCGTTCCTGCCCGCGCTGTTGATAACTGGCCATTTCGTATTCCTCTCTTTGGTTTTCCATTGATTGAAGGTTGATCGCGACCGGCTCTCCACCGGGGAGACGATCGCGCTGTTCGAGCTCGGCACGGCGTCGCTTCAGCCGTTCCGCCAGTTCAGGTGTGTCCACCCCTTGCGCCTGGGCCTTGGCAAAGATGCTGTCCTTGCCGCTCTCTTCCTCCCCGACGTGGTGCTTGACCTGTTCGGCCAGCACCTTGACCTTGGCATCCCGGAAGGGATCGTCCTCACGCAGGTTCATGAGATCGGCGATGAGCAGCTTGGCGCTGTCATGTTCGACCTGCGCCTCGTTCAGCGGATCGTCCTCTTCGAGACTGTCCCGACACGCCGGGTAGAAGATTTCCTCTTCCAGCATCGTGTGCAGGGTCAGCGCCTTGCAGACCTCCTCGATGAGTGTCTGCTTTTCCTCGTCGCCAGCCTTCTCGAAGCGGGCGAAGAGCTGTTCAGCCTTGCGATGGTCCGCCTTGAGGCTTGCAATCGCGCTTCGATCCGGGTCGTTTGCCTTTCCTGCCCCAGTCTTTTGCGCCCCAGCCTTGGCTGCGCCTTGCTTGCCGGGCGCCTTGCGGGCCTGCCGCTCCGTAGCCTTGCCAGCATTTGGGCCAGCATTTGGGCCAGCATTGGGGCCGACATTGGCGTCGGCAGCGGTGTTGGTTGATCTTTGGGCATTGGTGTCACCGCGCGCCTCTTCGTCGTGCATGGGTGAACTGCCCGATCTGGTAGTCGCCGTCTGTCCTGCGGCCTCTTCGTTTGGCTTGGCGCCAGCCTGTGATGCCATGGGATGGCCTCCTCTCTCTATGCCCGGCTGCAGCGCCGGATCGCTTCGGGAAAAGGCCTTACCCAACCCGATCGATCCTCGGCGCTAACCTGGTTGATTCAAAGGCTGCCGCATGGGCCACACTTGCGGCGAGCAGATCGGCGCGCGCTGTCCACGGTACGCCTCAAACGCGGAAAACCTTTCTAACTGAATGGGTTAGTCCTGCATCAGTCGTTCATGACGTTGTGAGCGGGTGCAGCACGATCGGATGCCAGCCCATGCACAGGCGAATATCGGAAGCGCCTTGGAGACAGTTCAGGCGATACGAACATCTTGCCCGGGGCGGGGACCGATCTGACTGCATATACTGCATCAAGGATGGGTGGGCGTGCCGCTACGTGTTGCTGCGCGACGGTCGGCGCCAGATCACGGCGCTCTACCTACCAGGGGACTATTGCGAGCCGCACTGGCTCCTGTCTGGTCAAGCCCGGTTGCCGGTAATGGCCCTGACCCGTCTGACGGCGCGGCCGATACCACTTGGCGAGATCGACGGCCCTGGCGAGGGCGGTGTCAGGAGTGTCCTTCGCGAAATGGTCCAGACGATGGACCGGCAGGCGCAATGGATTACCCGCCTTGGCCGCAAGAATGCCACCGAACGCATCGTTGAGCTTCTGGCCGACCTGCGCGACAGGCTGGGCAGTGATGAGGACAAGGTCGTGATCCCGCTGACCCAGCGCGAGATTGCCGACATCGTCGGGCTGACGCCCGTCCACGTGAACCGCGTGTTGCACCGGCTGGCTGAACAGGGGTGCGTTTATCTGCGCGGCAGAAGCCTGCTGGCATCCACGTACATGGGTCGCCTCAACCAGCACGATACATCGGCCGAAAAGCAAGGAGAACAAGGATGAACAGGCACGAACCACCCTCGGGCCGCCAGGCATTGGCGGCTGTGGCCATGACGACGGCGATCGCTGCAGGCATCGGGCTGGTGCTCGGGGCAAGACGTCGTCCTCGTGACGTGAGCGGAGACTCTGCGCCGGGATATGCCGCGCGGCGTTCCTTCGGCAGCTATGCGGTGAGCGGCCGCAGCGTGACCATTGACCGTCCGCGCGAGGAATTGTTCGCGTTCTGGCGCGACTTTGCAAATCTCGCCCGGTTCATGGAGAACGTCGAGGATGTGCGTCCGGTCGGCGAGGACGGGCACAATGTCTGGACGATCCGCGCGCCCGCAGGACGGAGCGTCGCGATCGAAACGGTGATCGCGCGCGAGGAACCGGGCGAACTGATCGCGTGGCGCTCGGTTGAGGGGTCGGAAATCGATACCGAAGGGCGCGTCACGTTCGAGGATGCGCCGGGCGAGCGGGGAACGCGGGTCAGTGTGCGCATCGCCTACAAACCACCCGCCGGTGAACTGGGGCGACTGTTCGCCAAGATGCAGGGACGGGAGCCTGAAATTCAGGCGCGCCGCGACCTGCGCCGGTTCAAGATGCTGATGGAAGCAGGAGAGATAGCGACATCGGCGAGACGCAAGGACCAGACCCGCGCTGCCAGGCAGGCGCGCGAGGAACAGCACGAAGCTTCCACTCCAGCGGAGAACGCATGATGCGCGCATTGACCTTTCACGGCACGCAGGACGTCCGTGTTGACACCGTCGACGATCCCGAGATCATCAATCCGCGCGACGCGATCATCCGTGTCACCTCTACGGCGATATGCGGTTCCGATCTCCATCTGTATGACGGCGTCATCCCGGGGGTGATGCCCGGCGACATTCTGGGCCACGAGTTCATGGGCGAAGTGGTGGAAACAGGGCCGCTCAGCACGCTGACCAAAGGCCAGCGCGTGGTGGTGCCCTTCACCATCAGCTGCGGCCGCTGTTTCCATTGCAATCGTGCGGAATTTTCGGCCTGTGACAATTCGAACCCGGCCGAAAAACAGGATCTGGCGGAAAAGGCCTATGGCCACGCGACGTCAGGCATCTTCGGCTATTCGCACATGACCGGCGGCTATTCAGGCGGCCAGGCGGAGTATGTCCGCGTGCCCTTTTCCGATGTCGGCCCGATCGTCGTGCCCGACCATCTGGAGGACGAGCAGGTCCTGTTCCTGTCGGACATCCTGCCGACGGGATGGATGGCGGCGGAGAACGCCCAGATCGAACCCGACGATACCGTCGCCATCTGGGGATGTGGTCCGGTTGGCCTGTTTGCGGTGCAATCCGCGCTGGCCATGGGCGCGGCCCGGGTCATTGCAATAGACCATTATCCCCACCGGCTGGAACTGGCCCGCAGCCTTGGTGCCGATATCATCAACTTCCGCGAGACCAACGTGCTCGAGGCACTGATGGACATGTCAGGCGGCCTCGGTGTCGATGCCGTGATCGATGCGGTGGGTATGGAAGCGCACGGTTTTGCGATCGACAACATCTTCGATATCGCCAAGCAGAAGATCGGTATCGGCGCCGACCGGGCCGCTGCGCTGCGTCAGGCGCTGCTGGCCGTCCGCAAGGGCGGGCGCGTATCCGTGCCGGGGGTCTATGGCGGCCTGGCCGACAAGTTTCCGCTCGGCGCGCTTATGGAAAAGGGGCTGCAGCTGCGCACCGGGCAGACCCACGTGCAGCGTTACATGAAGGATCTGCTGGCGCGGATCGAGGAGGGCACGCTCGACACCACGTTCCTGATAAGCCACCGCCTGCCGCTGGAGGAAGCGGCCTCGGGCTATCGGAACTTCAAGTCCCAACAGGATAGCTGGACCAAGGTCGTGCTGAAACCCTGACGGTCAGGGTTGGCCCGGGCGCTCCTGCTCGTGTGCGTGGGGGCGGGAGTGCCCGTGGTGACGCAGATACCTGTCGTCGATTCCCTGGAGCAAGGCATCGGCGTGTTCGCCCGCCTGCAACCGTATCAGGGCATCGATCTTCGCTTCCATGCGATCATCGTTTTCCTTCGATGTGGGCGAGCCGACATACAGAAAGTAGGCCAGCCCGATGACCTGCCACATCAATTGCAGGAACTCAGACTGCCAATTCTCGAAAGTATCGCGTAGCATCTCGTCGAGATAGGCGCTCCACTCCGGTACCTGTCCGTGCGTCTGCGTCTCGTCGACATAGGCCCGCCAGCCGAACCACCAGTGGAGCGCTAGCGAACCCAGGAAGAATGCCAGTGTAATCCAGCCGTAAGCGTACTTGCCCCATATCCCGTGTCGGGACGCCTGATCCTCTTTGCGGCTTTGCGGCATCGCTGCGCTCCGTTGCTAAAGCGGTGGTACTCTGCCGGACGAAACCGGTGACTCGTCATACCGGTTCCAAGCATCTGAAAATGCGATAAAAAAGCGGAACCTAACAGCCAGCCTTCCATGAAAAGGTCAGAAGGCAGGGCATGTTGCTGATCAAGCAAGTGCACCGGGGAGAGCCTGAGCTGCGCCAGGCGTAAGCAAGGCTCTTGCTCGACGAAGTCGACGTGAACGGCGGCCGTATCGTGATTTGCGGCTCAAAGTCCGTGCTGGCGAGAACGGCTAGCGCCGCATCCGACGATTCAGCGGAAGGCGTTCTCTCTTTTGTTCGGAAGTGGCGCGCCCGGCAGGACTCGAACCTGCTGCCTCAAGATTAGAAGTCTCGCGCTCTATCCAGATGAGCTACGGGCGCGCGCCGGGGTTCCTTAAGCATGCTTTGCGGATCGTGCAAACCGCGTTAGCAGGTGCGTCCATGAGCGATCCCCAGATTTCGAGAATCGACGGCACCACCAGCGCGCGCCGCCATTTCCGCTATTTCGACTATGTCATGGCCTCGTTCGTGGCGATCCTGCTGCTGTCGAACCTGATCGGGGCAGCGAAGCTGGCGCAGGTCGGCGGGTTCACGTTCGGCGCGGGCATCCTGTTCTTCCCGGTGTCCTACGTGATCGGCGACGTGCTGACCGAGGTCTATGGCTATGCCAACGCGCGGCGCTGCGTGTGGATGGGGTTCTTCGCGTTGGTGTTCATGGCGTTCATGAGCTTCGTGGTGGTGGCGATGCCGCCCGCGCCAGGCTGGGACGGGCAGGCCGCCTATGAAAGCGTGTTCGGATCGACCTGGCGGATCGTGCTCGCGTCGGTAACGGCGTTCTGGGCGGGCGAGTTCGTCAATTCGTTCGTGCTGGCGCGGATGAAGGTGCTGACCGGCGGCAAGATGCTGTGGACGCGCACGATCGGTTCGACCGTGTTCGGGCAGGCGGTGGACAGCCTGCTGTTCTATCCGATCGCGTTCCTTGGCATCTGGACGACGAGCCAGGTGCTGACGGTGATGGTCACCAACTGGCTGATGAAGGTGGTGTGGGAAGCGGTGCTGACGCCGGTGACTTATGCCGTGGTAGGCTGGCTGAAGCGGCGCGAAGGGGCGGATGTCTATGATACGGACACCGACTTCTCGCCATTTGCCAAGGCTCCGCAGGTTTAGGCCAGCTCAGGCGCAAAAGGCCCCACCTCTCCGGGGGCGGGAGAGGCGGGGCGGCTTGCGGGGGCAGGGACTGGAAGGTTGGCCCGCAAGAAGGTGCTTAATCGGCAATCAGGCCAATCAGCAGGTAGACCAGCACTGCCGAGCCGAAGCCGAGCAGGGTGCCGAGCGCGAAGGCGACGCGGACCAGCGTGACGTCGACCTTGAAGTAGTTGGCGATCCCCGAGCAGACGCCCATGATCTTGCCGTGGACCTTGTCGAGGCGGAAGCCGCGCGAGGGCTCGATCGGGCGGGGGGCCGAGTCGTCGAAGCGAAGCTGGCTCATCAGATCATCTCCTGCATGGCGGCGGGTGCCGAAGTGGTGTTGACGGGGGTGTGCACAGTGCCGGCGATCAGCGCGAGGCTGAGCGCGAAAGCGGTGGCGGCTGCGGCGATGCGGTTGGTCAGGGCGGTCATGATCTTGTCCTCATGGTAACTGGTGAAGCCGTTGTGGCTTATGCAAACAGCACTGCATGGGGCGTGCCAAACTGCAGGAATGGCGAATTTCTGCGGTTTCAGGGCTCGGGTCGTAGTTTTGGCGTCTTTCCCGCTGCTAAACAGTGGTGAAATTCCCCATTAATTGGCGAGCGTGAGATTGGTCTGGTCCTGGCCTCTTCGGCTGACGTGCTTTGCAGCTTGCTTTTTCGCGCAACCGGGCCTATCTGCGCCTCATCCCGACATTGTGAAAGCAAGGTCAGGCTGGTGCCACCGGGCACCGGCACGATCCCGCTTTCGCTGTTCGGCTCATTGGAGATTGCATGGCGGATATCGCACGGATTGCGGAAGTTATCGAACCGGAGGCCAAGGCCCTGGGCTTCGATCTCGTGCGCGTGCGCTATTTCAAGGGCGGCGAGATCGGTGACGAGGAGCATACGCTCCAGGTCATGGCCGAGCGTCCAGAGACCGGCCAGCTGGTGATCGAGGACTGTGCGGCGCTTTCGAATCGCATCTCTGACCGGTTCGACGAACTGGAAGAGGCGGGCGAAGTGCTGCTGGAAGATGCCTACCGGCTCGAGGTTTCCTCGCCGGGGATCGACCGTCCGTTGACCCGGCCCAAGGACTTTGCCGCGTGGGTCGGGCAGGAGGCTCGCATCGAGCTTTCCGAGTTGCTGGGGGAGCGCAAGCGTTTCCGCGGCGATCTCACGGGCTTCGATGCTGAAACTCAGACCATCTCGATCGAGGACGATGGCGTGGTGTTCGAGGTGCCGTTTGCTCTCGTCGCCAATGCCAAGCTGATCCTGACGGACAAACTTATCGCCGCTTCCCGGCCGCTGGATACCAGCGGTGCGGACGAAATTCTCGAAGAACAGGAAGACTGACCCATGGCCAGTGCGATTTCCGCCAACCGCGCCGAACTGCTTGCGATCGCCAACGCGGTCGCCACCGAGAAGATGATCGACAAGTCGGTCGTCATCGAGGCGATGGAAGAGGCAATCCAGAAGTCCGCGCGCAACCGTTATGGCGCCGAGAACGACATTCGCGCCAAGCTCGATCCGCGCACCGGCGACCTGCGCCTGTGGCGCGTGGTGGAAGTGGTCGAGGTGGTCGAGGACTACTTCAAGCAGGTTGACCTGAAGGCTGCCGAGAAGCTGCAGCCGGGCGCGGCCATCGGCGATTTCATCGTCGATCCGCTGCCGCCGGTGGACCTCGGCCGCATCGACGCGCAGTCGGCCAAGCAGGTGATCTTCCAGAAGGTCCGCGATGCCGAGCGTGACCGCCAGTACGACGAGTTCAAGGACCGCGCCGGCGAAGTTATCACCGGCGTGATCAAGTCGGTCGAATTCGGCCACGTCATCGTCAACCTCGGCCGCGCCGAGGGCGTGATCCGCCGCGACCAGCAGATCCCGCGCGAAGTGCCGCGCGTGGGCGAGCGTGTCCGTGCGCTGATCATGAAGGTCGAGCGCCAGAACCGCGGGCCGCAGATCTTCCTCAGCCGCGCGCACCCAGAGTTCATGAAGAAGCTCTTCGCGCAGGAAGTGCCCGAGATCTACGACGGCATCATCGAGATCAAGGCCGCTGCCCGCGATCCGGGCTCGCGCGCCAAGATCGGCGTGATCAGCCGCGACTCGAGCATTGACCCGGTCGGCGCCTGCGTCGGCATGAAGGGCAGCCGCGTCCAGGCCGTCGTGCAGGAACTGCAGGGCGAAAAGATCGACATCATTCCGTGGAGCGAGGACACCGCGACCTTCGTGGTCAACGCGCTGCAGCCCGCTACGGTCAGCCGCGTGGTGATCGACGAGGAAGAGAGCCGCATCGAAGTCGTCGTGCCCGATGACCAGCTGTCGCTCGCTATCGGCCGTCGCGGTCAGAACGTGCGCCTGGCCTCGTCGCTGACCGGTTCGGCGATCGACATCATGACCGAGGCGGAAGCTTCGGAGAAGCGCCAGAAGGAATTCGCCGAGCGTTCGAAGATGTTCGAGGAAGAACTCGACGTCGACGAGACGCTGTCGCAGCTGCTGGTGGCCGAAGGCTTCACCGAGCTGGAAGAAGTCGCCTACATCGAGACCAGCGAACTGGCGACGATCGAAGGCTTCGACGAAGAGCTGGCGGAAGAACTCCAGAGCCGCGCTGCCGAGGCGATCGAGCGCCGCGAGGAAGCCCTGCGCGAACAGCGCCGTGGCCTTGGCGTCGAAGATGCGCTGGCCGAATTGCCGCACCTGACCGAAGCGATGCTCGTCACGCTCGGCAAGGCCGGCATCAAGACCCTCGACGATCTGGCCGACCTTGCCACCGACGAGCTCATTGCCAAGAAGCGCGCCGAGCAGCGCCGTCGCAACGACAAGGGTCCGCGCGAGAAGAGCGATCGCCCCGAGCGCGTCGAGGACAAGGGTGGCGTGCTGGGCGAGTATGGCCTGAGCGAAGAACAGGGCAACGAGATCATCATGGCCGCGCGTGCGCATTGGTTTGAAGACGAGCCGGGGTTCGACGACAAACCAGTAGCTGAGGAGGCCGCCGATGCGGATTCCTCACAATGAGCCGCTAAGCTCCGACATCTCCGGCACTGCACCGGCGGGGAAGGCCTCGCCGGAGCGCAAGTGCGTGCTGACCGGGCGCCATGATGCGCGGCATGAATTGACGCGTCTTGCCATCTCGCCCGACGGCGACGTGCTGCCCGACGTGATGGCGCGTGCCCCCGGGCGCGGCGCCTGGATCGGCGTGGACCGGCAAGCCCTTGAAAAAGCTGTTGCCAATGGCAAACTTAAGGGAGCGCTGGCGCGTGCCTTCAAAGGTGCACCGCTGTCCATCCCGGCCGATCTGCCATCCCGCATCGAACAGGCGCTGCGTCGTCTGGTGACCGACCGGCTCGGCATCGAGCTGCGGGCGGGCAATGTGCTGCTGGGCACGGAGAAGATTGCGCAAGGCTGCAGGGCAGGGGCGGTGACGTTCCTCGGCCATGCCTCGGACGCCGGCACCGATGGTCCCAACAAGCTGGCGCAAGCCTGGCGGGTGGGCGAAGGCGCCGAGGGTTCGGGGATGAAAGGTGTGATCTTGCCGCTGGACCGAGCGGCGCTGTCTGTGGCATTGGGCCGCGACAACGTCGTTCACGTCGCGCTGACCGACCCCGCTGCCGCCGCAAGGCTGCAAGCGCCGCTGCAGCGCCTGATACATTTTCTCGGAAACGAGACTGAAGCCACCGAATCCGGGACGGGTGCGGTGGCGAACGACGATATTGATACGAAGGGCGAATGAGTTCGATGAGCGATAGCGACAAGAAGCCGACACTGGGCCGTAGGCCGCTGGGTCTGAAGACCTCGGTGGAGGCGGGAGAGGTCAAGCAGACCTTCAGCCATGGTCGCACCAACAAGGTGGTGGTCGAAGTGAAGCGGCGCAAGCTGATGGGCCGGCCCGGCGAGGCCGCTCCTGTTGCTGCGCCTGCTGCACCGGCACCTGCTGCTGCGCCGGTAGCGCCGCCGCCACCACCGCCGCCGCCGCCTCCGCCGCCCTCGGCCAGCCGCGAAACCCGCCAGGAAATGCAGGCCCGCCTGCTGCGCGAAGCCGAGGAAGCCCGCCTCGCCGCGCTCGAAGCTGCGAACCGCCGCGAGCAGGAAGAGAAGCTGAAGGCGATCGAGGAAGAGCGTCGCCGCGCCGAGGAAAAGGCCAAGGCCGAAGCCGCGCCCGCGCCCGAACCTGTGGCAGAGCCGACCCCTGAACCCGAAACTGCGCCTGCACCCGCGCCTGCGCCAGTCGCGACGCCTGAAGTGGCCAAGCAGCCGGAAGCCGCGCCCGCTCCGGTCGAAGCCAAGGCTGCTGAGCCGAAGGCGGAGGAAGCCGCACCGGTAATCCCGGCACCGCGCCGGTTCACGCCGGTTGCTTCGCCGGTTCCGGTCAAGCGGCCCGAGCCTGCTGCGAAGAAGCCCGCCGCCAACCCGCGCGATCGCAAGACTGAAGACCGCCGTGGCGGCAAGCTGACTGTCACGCGCGCACTGAACGAGGACGAAGGCGCACGCGCCCGTTCGCTCGCCGCGCTCAAGCGTGCGCGTGAAAAGGAACGTCGTGCGCACTTCGCCGGCCAGTCACAGCCGCGCGAGAAGCAGGTTCGCGATGTGGTCGTGCCTGATGCGATCACGGTGCAGGAGCTGGCAAACCGCATGGCCGAGAAGGCTGCGGACCTGGTCAAGGCACTGTTCAAGATGGGCATGATGGTCACCATCAACCAGACCATCGACCAGGACACCGCCGAACTGCTGGTCACCGAATTCGGTCACAACATCCAGCGCGTGAGCGACAGCGATGCCGACATCGATACCGCGGCTGACGTCGACGCCGAGGACACGTTGCAGCCGCGTCCTCCGGTGGTGACGATCATGGGCCACGTCGACCACGGCAAGACCTCGTTGCTTGATGCGCTGCGCGGGACCGACGTGGTGCGCGGCGAGGCCGGCGGCATCACGCAGCACATCGGCGCCTACCAGATCAAGACCAAGGGCGGTGAGTTCATCACCTTCCTCGACACCCCGGGCCACGAAGCCTTCACCGAAATGCGCATGCGCGGTGCGAACGTCACCGACATCGTCATTCTGGTTGTTGCCGGTGACGACGGGCTGATGCCGCAGACGATCGAGGCGATCAACCACACCAAGGCGGCCGGCGTGCCGATGATCGTGGCGATCACCAAGTCCGACAAACCCGAGTTCAACCCGCAGAAGATCCGCGAGCGCCTGCTCGAGCACGAGATCATCGTCGAGGCGATGTCGGGCGACGTGCAGGACGTGGAAGTTTCGGCCAAGTCCGGTGCGGGCCTGGATGACCTGATCGAGAAGATCCTGCTGCAGGCCGAACTGCTCGAACTCAAGGCCAACCCCGATCGTGCGGCAGAAGCCACCGTGATCGAGGCCAAGCTCGACAAGGGCAAGGGTCCGCTGGCGACCGTGCTGGTCAACCGCGGCACGCTCAAGGTCGGCGACATCCTCGTGGTCGGCACCCAGTCGGGCCGCGTCCGCGCGATGCTCGACGACAAGGGCCGTCAGGTGAAGGCGGCGGGTCCGTCGCTGCCGGTCGAAGTGCTCGGCATCGGCGGCGTGCCGATGGCCGGCGACACGCTGACCGTGGTGGAAAGCGAGGCCCGGGCCCGCGAAGTGGCCGCGTACCGTCAGGAACGTGCGACCGCCAAGCGTACCGTGCAGGCGCCTGCCAGCCTCGAGAACATGTTCTCCGCGCTCGCCGCGAAGAACACGGTCATCGAGTACCCGCTGGTGGTCCGTGCCGACGTGCAAGGGTCGGTCGAAGCGATCGTCAATGCGCTCAACAAGATCTCGACCGACGAGATCAAGGTGCGCATCCTGCAATCCGGCGTTGGTGCGATCACCGAAGGCGACGTCAACCTGGCGCAGGCCAGCGGTGCGCCGATCGTGGGCTTCAACGTCCGTCCCAACGCCAAGGCGCGCGAGCTGATCGAGCGCAACAAGGTGCGGATGAAGTACTTCGACGTGATCTATCAGCTGACCGACGACATCCGTTCGGAAATGGCGGGCGAGCTGGGTCCGGAGGCGATCGAAACGGTCGTGGGCCGTGCCGAGGTCAAGGAAGTCTTCCCGGCGGGCAAGAAGGACAAGGCAGCCGGTCTGCTCGTGGTCGAGGGCGTCATCCGCAAGGGGCTGCATGCGCGCCTCACGCGCAACGACGTCATCGTCAGCCGCACGACCATCGCCTCGCTCCGCCGCTTCAAGGACGACGTTGCCGAAGTCCGCGCAGGCCTGGAATGCGGCGTGCTGCTGCAGGACACGAACGACATCAAGGCTGGCGATCAGCTGGAAGTCTTCGAAGTCGAGATGCGCGACCGCACGCTTTGATGATGTAAGGGGATGCTCCCTCCGCCTTCAGGGGCGGCGGGGCGTCCTGCCATTTCGGCGGCAGTCTCGCTGGTCAACAGCTTTGCCGCAGAGGACTAGAGTCACACTGGACTTGTCCCAAGAACGTCTTTCCGAGGTCGCTACTGGCGACAGAAGGGAAGGTGATGTTTTTGAAGATAGATACAGTCGTGATTCTGGTTCTTGGCGTGGCCACGTTGATCGTGGGGCTCGTCGGACTGGTGATCAAGCTCATCGAGCTTGGCCGCAAGTAAAGCCAGTGAGGGGGTGCTGTAGCAGCAGCACCCCTGATACGAAAAGAGCCCGAACGTAGCAGCGTCCGGGCTCCGGGATGGTGAAACTGAAGATTTCAACCGTCGTGATCTTCCTTGCATAACACATCTGCCCAGAATTGCAAGAACGGCCCCCTGCCATGACCCGCTATGTTGCCCTGTTCGGATCGATCAACGTCGGCGGCAATCGCGTGACGATGGCGGATCTGCGCTGGGCGTTCGAGCGGGAAGGGCTGACCGGGCTGGAGACGGTGGTCGCCAGCGGCAACCTGCTGTTCGATTATGACGAGCGTCCGCTTGATGGTCTGGAGGACTTGTTCGCGCACGTCATGCTCGAGCGGTTCGACATCAAGAGCTTTGTTGCGGTGCGCGATCGGGCGGCGATTGCACAAGCCGTGGAGGAAAATCCGTTCACCGGGATCGGCAAGGACAATCTGGTCCACACCCTGTTCCTCGAACGCCAGCCCGATCAAGCCGCGTTCGACAAGCTGGCAGCGGACCAGGCCATGCGCGGGCTTGAGAAACTGGCAATTGGCGAGCGCAGCATCTATATCGATTTTGTAAGCAGCGTTGCCGAAAGCAAGCTGACGAGCGCCTTTATCGAGCGCCGTCTCGGTTGCCGGGGCACCGCCCGCAACGTGCGCTCGATCGCGCGCATCCTTTCGAAGATGAGTTAGAATTGGCCAAGTTTCAGACCACCCCCGAAACCCGTTCCGTCCGCTTGCTCAAGGTGGGGGAGCAGGTGCGCCATATCCTGTCGGAGCTGCTGACGCGGCAGGAAGTGCATGACGACGTGCTTTCCGCGCACTCCGTTTCGGTTACGGAAGTGCGCATGTCGCCCGATCTGCGTCACGCCACGGTGTTTGTGAAGGCCTTGCTGGGCAAGGACGAGGAGGTCGTGCTCAAGGCGCTGCGGACCAATACGGCGTATTTCCAGCGCGAAGTGGCGCAGCGGTTGCGGCTGAAGTACGCCGCCAAGCTCAAGTTTCTGCCGGACGAGAGCTTTGACGAGGCAAGCCGGATCGAGCAGTTGCTGTCCGATCCCAAGGTGCTGCGCGACCTCGAGGATTGAGCCGGGAGGACTAAGCCGGCACCATCTGCGTATCGATGCTGATGGTCACGTTCTTGGCGACGATCAGGCGATAAGCGGTCATCCCGAATTCGGTGCGGTTGATCCTGGCGCGGCCTGACAGGCGGATCGCCTCGCGGCCGCTGGCTTTGGCGGGCGGCGCGGTGAAGCTGACAGCGAGAGTTGTGGGGCGGGTGACGCCCTTGGCGGTAAGATCGCCGCTGACCACGGCGGTAACAGGCCCGGTCATCGTCATCGAACGGCCGACGAAGCGCACCTGCGGGTGATGCTCTACATCGAAAAAGTCCGGGCCCTTGAGGCGCTTGAGCGTGACGGAATCCCCGGCTTCGAGCGCGGTTGCATCAAGCGTGACATCGAGCTTCACGCTTTCCAGATGCGCGGGGTCGAGTTCGATGCCGCCGCTGATGGCCGGAAAGCGGGCGGTCTTGCTGGCGATGCCGAAAAAGCCGACACGGGCGTGGACGTCGCTGTGCTGGGCGTCGATGCGATAGCGCAACTTCTGCGGCGGTGTATTGCCGCCCAGCGCAAGGATCGAGGCGGCGAGGGCCAGGGCGCCGATTGTCTGTCGAGTTTTCCTGCGCATTGGTCGGCGATCCCTCTGGCAATCCGGAACGTCCGGCTTATGGCTGTGCGCAATGGCCAAGCTCTATTTTTACTACGCCAGCATGAACGCCGGCAAATCGACCAACCTTCTGCAAGCGGACTTCAACTACCGCGAGCGGGGGATGGCGACGATGCTGTGGACGGCTGCGATCGATGACCGAGGTGGCGCTCGAGATATCGAGAGCCGCATCGGCCTTCATGCCGAAGCCCACCGCTTCGATCCTGCTACAGACCTGTGGGCGGCGGTGAAAGCTGCCCATGTTGTACAGCCGCTGTCGTGCGTGCTGGTGGACGAGGCGCAGTTCCTGACGCGAGATCAGGTGTGGCAACTGGCGCGCATTGCCGACGAGACGGGCATTCCGGTGCTGTGTTATGGCCTGCGGACCGATTTTCAGGGCGAGTTGTTCGAAGGCGCGGCGGCCCTGCTTGGCATTGCGGATTCTCTGGTGGAACTGAAGGCTGTCTGCCACTGCGGGCGCAAGGCGACGATGAACCTGCGCGTGGATGAAAGCGGCGCGGCGGTGCGGGCGGGGCAGCAGACCGAGATCGGCGGCAACGACCGCTATGTCGCGCTTTGCCGCAGGCACTTTTCGGAGGCGATGAATGCATGAGCGGAGATGGACTGTACGTGCCGCTTGCCGAGGGCGACTTGCGGCTCGAGCCGCTGCGCGAGGATCATCGCGCGGGCCTGCGCCATGCGTGCGCGCAGGACGACGAGATCTGGGACGTCTATCCCTTCAGCTACCGGGGCGAGGCGTTCGATCCGCAATTCGACAGCCTGCTGAACTCTGCGCCGCAGCGGCGACCCTATGCCGTCTTTTCGGGCGAGGTGCTGGTCGGCATGACGGCGTGGATCGAGCATGGCGCGCCGGGTTGGTCGATCGAGATCGGCAACAGCTATATCGTACCGTCGGTTCGGGGCACCGGCCTCAACGGGCGGCTGAAGCGGCTGATGATCGACCACGCCTTTGCTTGTGGGCTGAAACGCGTGGCGTTCAAGGTGGATACGATGAACCTGCGCAGTCAGGCTGCGGTCAGGAAGGTTGGCGGAGTGCAGGAAGGCGTGATGCGGCATGAGCGTCGGACGTGGACGGGCCGTGTGCGCGATACCGTGCTGTTTTCGATCCTGCGTGACGACTGGATGAGCAAGACGAAATGAACCCCGAAGGTCTGGTCTGGCAGATTGCCACGATCGCAATTCCGATGATCCTGGCGATCGTGTTCCACGAGGTGGCGCACGGCTGGGTGGCGCGGGCCTTGGGCGATCCTACGGCGGCCGAGCAGAAGCGGCTGAGCCTCAACCCGCTGCGCCATGTCGATCCTTTCGGCACGATCATCCTGCCGGGGCTGCTGAAGCTGAGCGGTGCGCCCGTGTTCGGCTGGGCCAAGCCCGTGCCGGTGGACTTCCGCCGTTTGCGCAACCCGCGCGTTGGCATGATGCTGGTGGCCGCAGCAGGGCCGATGACGAATTTCATTCTCGCAGCCATCGCCGCCATCGGCCTCGGCGTGCTGGTGCGGGCAACCGACAGCATGGGTGAGCCGGGTCTGGGCGCCTTGTTCCTTTCGGACAACTTGCGCAATTTCCTGCTGGTGAACCTGTTCCTTGGCGCCTTCAACCTGCTGCCGATCCCGCCGTTCGACGGTTCACGGATCGTCATGGGCGCGCTGCCGGCACCGCTGGCGCGGGGCTATGCGCGGCTTGAACCGTTCGGGCTGCTCGTGGTGTTCGGTCTTCTGGTGATCCTGCCTTATTTTGCGCCAGACCTACATCTGGTCCAGCGGCTGATCGGGCCGCCGGTGGAGTGGATGGGCCAGCAGCTTGCCAATCTTGCCATGCTGGTGGCCGGGCCTGAGCCAATCTGATCATGGTCGATGGCTGGATCATACTCGACAAGCCGCTTGAGCTTGGCTCGACGCAGGGCGTGGCGGCGGTGAAGCGCAACTTGCGGGCTGCAGGCTTCGGCAAGTGCAAGGTCGGACACGGCGGCACGCTCGATCCGCTGGCGACAGGTGTGTTGCCGATTGCCATTGGCGAGGCGACCAAGCTGTGCGGGCGGATGCTCGATGCCAGCAAGATATATGCTTTCACGGTCCGTTTCGGGGAGGAGACTGACACACTCGATCTTGAGGGGAAGGTCGTGGCGACAAGCGATGTCCGGCCCTCATGGGCAGAGATCGAGGCAGTCCTGCCGCGCTTTACCGGGCCTATCGCGCAAGTGCCGCCAGCCTATTCGGCGCTGATGGTTGATGGTGAACGGGCCTATGACCTTGCGCGCAAGGGTGAGGCATTTGAACTCAGATCGCGCGATGTGACGATCTTCTCGCTACAGGCAGATCCTGTTGCGGGCGCTGGCCGGGTTGAAGAACTGACCCTCACAGCCCATGTATCCAAAGGAACGTACATCCGCAGCCTGGCCCGCGACATCGCTCGCGCGCTTGGCACCGTGGGGCATGTCACCATGTTGCGCCGCCTGAAGGCCGGGCCGTTCGAGATGCACCAAGCGATTTCGCTGGACAAATTGAACGATGTGGGTAAAGGCGCGCCCCTTGAACACATACTCTTGCCGCTGGAGGCAGGGCTGGTCGACATCCCGGCTCTCTCCCTCGATCCCGAGCAGGCAAGGGCGGTCCGTCAGGGCCGCGTTCTGGCGGGATTGCCCTTCGAGGACGGGCTTTACTGGGCGAGGGCCGGAGCTGTTCCGGTCGCGCTGGTGGAGCTTTCGGGCGGAAGCCTGAAGGTTTCGAGGGGGTTCAACATACAGGATGTCGCGGAGTAGAATACATGTCGATTACCGCAGAAAAGAAGCAGGAAGTCATTGCAGCTCACGCTCGCGCCGAGGGTGACACCGGTTCGCCGGAAGTCCAGGTCGCGATCCTGACCAGCCGCATCCAGACGCTGACCGAGCACTTCAAGTCCAACCACAAGGACAACCACTCGCGTCGCGGCCTGCTGATGATGGTCAACAAGCGTCGCTCGCTTCTCGACTACCTGAAGAAGAAGGACGTGGGTCGCTACAACGACCTGATCCAGAAGCTCGGTCTTCGCAAGTAACCAGCGGAGCGGCCCCAAGCGGGCCGCTTTTGCTTTCTGGGAGTATCGCGCGAAAAGTGGGAACCGGTTTTCGCTTTTCGCGATGTGACCAAACAACAGGCGTCCTCGCAATTCGGCGAGGTGCCTCTGGGGCAAGACAAACGGCCCCACACCGGACCGGGACGGCATTCCCCGGCAGCAAACCCCGCTCGCAATAGGGCGCGCGGGCTGAAGGATGTAAAATGTTCGACGTCAAGACAGTATCGCTGGAGTGGGGCGGAAAGACCCTCACCCTCGAAACCGGCCGCATTGCCCGTCAGGCTGACGGCGCGGTCCTCGCCACCTATGGCGAAACTGTGGTGCTTTGCGCGGTCACCGCGGCAAAGTCGGTCAAGGAAGGCCAGGACTTCTTCCCGCTGACCGTCCACTACCAGGAAAAGTATTCGGCTGCGGGGCGCATTCCCGGCGGCTTCTTCAAGCGCGAGCGCGGCGCGACGGAAAAGGAAACGCTTGTTTCCCGCCTGATCGACCGTCCGGTCCGTCCGCTGTTCCCCGAAGGTTTCTACAACGAAATCAACGTCATCGCCCAGGTCCTGAGCTATGACGGTGAGACCGAACCCGATATCGTCGCGATGATTGCCGCATCGGCTGCGCTGACCATTTCGGGCGTGCCATTCATGGGCCCGATCGGCGCTGCCCGCGTCGGCTTCGTCGATGGCGAATACGTGCTGAACCCGAAGCAGGACGTGGCGCTGACCGACGGCCGCCTCGACCTCGTGGTTGCCGCGACCGACACCGCCGTGATGATGGTGGAATCGGAAGCCAAGGAACTGAGCGAAGACGAAATGCTCGGCGCCGTGCTGTTCGCGCATGACGAGATCAAGAAGGTCGTCGGTGCGATCATCCAGCTGGCCGAGAAGGCTGCCAAGGACCCTTGGGACATCGACCTGTCGGACAACACTGCCGACATCAAGAAGAAGCTCAAGGACCTGGTCGGCAAGGACGTTGCCGCCGCCTACAAGCTGACCGACAAGTCGGCCCGCTCGAACGCCCTGAACGAAGCCCGCGCCAAGGCGAAGGCTGCGTTCGCGGAAGAAGGCGCGCAGACCCAGATGGTCGCGATGAAGACGATGAAGAAGGTGGAAGCCGACATCGTCCGTGGCGCGATCCTCAAGGATGGCCAGCGCATCGATGGCCGCACCACCACGCAGGTCCGTCCGATCGAGGCGATGGTCGGCTTCTTGCCGCGCACGCATGGTTCGGCACTGTTCACCCGCGGTGAGACGCAGGCGATCTGCACGACCACGCTGGGCACCAAGGACGCCGAGCAGATGATCGACGGCCTCGAAGGCCTGCGCTATGAAAACTTCATGCTCCACTACAACTTCCCGCCGTACTCGGTTGGCGAAGTTGGCCGTTTCGGCGCTCCGGGCCGTCGTGAAGTGGGCCATGGCAAGCTGGCATGGCGCGCGCTGCACCCGGTGCTGCCGACCAAGGAAGAGTTCCCCTACACGATCCGCATCCTCTCGGACATCACCGAGTCGAACGGTTCGTCCTCGATGGCAACTGTCTGCGGCGGCTGCCTTTCGATGATGGACGCGGGCGTTCCGGTGAAGCGTCCGGTTTCGGGCATCGCCATGGGCCTCATCCTTGAAGGCGACAAGTTCGCCGTTTTGTCCGACATCCTTGGCGACGAGGACCACCTCGGCGACATGGACTTCAAGGTGGCCGGCACGTCTGAAGGCATCACCACGATGCAGATGGACATCAAGGTTGCGGGCATCACGCGCGAGATCTTCGAAGTCGCGCTGCGTCAGGCTTCGGAAGGCCGCGCGCACATCCTCGGCGAAATGACCAAGGCCCTGGGCGAGGCACGTACCGAGCTTTCGGCCCACGCTCCGCGCATCGAGACGCTGCAGATCGACAAGTCGAAGATCCGTGATGTCATCGGCACCGGCGGCAAGGTGATCCGCGAAATCGTCGCCACCACCGGCGCGAAGGTCGACATCGACGACGAAGGCCTGATCAAGATCTCGTCCTCGGACCTGACCCAGATCGAAGCTGCGAAGAACTGGATCCTCGGCATCGTCGAGGAAGCGGAAGTCGGCAAGATCTACAAGGGCAAGGTCGTCAACATCGTCGACTTCGGCGCTTTCGTGAACTTCATGGGTGGCAAGGACGGCCTCGTCCACGTCTCGGAAATGAAGAACGAGCGCGTGGAAAAGCCGACCGACGTCGTGAAGGAAGGCCAGGACGTCTACGTCAAGGTCCTCGAGATCGACCAGCGCGGCAAGGTTCGCCTGTCGATGCGCGTCGTCGATCAGGAGACCGGTGGCGAGCTGGAAGACACCCGTCCGCCCCGCGAACCGCGTGAACCGCGCGGTGATCGCGGAGATCGCGGCGACCGTCGTGGTCCGCGCGGCAACGACCGTGGTGGCCGCGGTGACCGTGGCCCGCGTCGCGAAGGCGGCGATCGTCCTCGTCGTGACCGTGAAGACGGTCCGGCTCCGGACCACATGCCGGCGTTCCTCAAGTCCGACGACTGAGGAACGGCCTGCAGGCCACACAGAAAGGGGCTCCACCGCAAGGTGGGGCCTTTTTCGTTTGCAGGAACGTGCTCAATCGCGACTCATGCCGTCCGGAGCGACCAAGGGTAGTTTGCGTTTGCTATTGTCCCGGCATGGGTCCACTGCAAGGTATCGGTGAGATGACCATTGTAGGCATCACCGGCTGAGAGACCTGTGCGCTCCCGCTTACGCAGTGGGACCAGGCCGTCGAAATCACCAGAAAACTTGCAAGCCCCGGAGCCGGTCATGCCGGTTGCAGCGTGAGCTGCATAAAAAACCGGGCTGCTGCCGACGCCTGGACACCATCAAGCACACAAGACGCGCCATTCAGCGTGTTCGCAACGGAGTAACCCGCATGAGCCGAGCCATGAACACCACGCTGAACGAAGCCCGCGTCCGCGCACTTTGTGAAAAGTCCGGCGTCGCAATCAGTGCGCTTGAAGTCCTGCCTTCGGGCGGCACGCGACTGGTCTGTACGCGCGAGGAAGGCGCAGACGAAATGCGGATCGCGCTGAAGGGGAACATGATTGAAGGCCGCGTTCCGCGGTTCGCATTCCAGCGCAGCCAGAATTCACAATATGGCTGATCCAAAGACCAGCAAGTCCCGCAGTTCAGGGTAAGGGCTAGGCCGCATCGCGCAGTGGCGGTGGGGTCTCGCCGGCCATCAGGATGCAGTTCCGGCCCGATTGCTTTGCCGCATAGAGGGCTTCATCGGCTGCTCGCAGGGCATCGCTTCGCGTCTTGTAGGCAAACACGTCGGCGACGCCTCCAGAGAAGGTCACCCTGCCGAACGGCATGTCGGTCGCCCGGTTGACGAGGCGTCTTTCGGAGATTGTCTCGCGGGCGTGGTCGAGCCGATCCCAGGCCTTCTGCGGCGTCAGCGCGCGGAACAGGACGGCAAATTCCTCGCCGCCATGGCGAGCGACATGACAGCGCGCGTCCGAGATCTGGCTGAGGGTTTCTGCCACGATCTTGAGCACGCGGTCACCGGCAGCATGGCCGTGGCTGTCATTGATGCGCTTGAAGTGGTCGATGTCGCAGAAGGCGACGCAGAGCGGTTCGCCTGCTTCCTTGGCCGCGGCGTATTCCTTTTCGAACAGCACTTCGAAGGCGCGGCGGTTGGGCAGGCCGGTGAGGTGGTCTTCGTCGGCCACCCGGCGCGCCTCGTCCAGGCTGGTCTGCAGCTCTATCGCGCGTCGTTCGGATTCGCTGAGGTTATGCTCGATCTCGCGCGTGCGCTGCATCATCGCCTTGGCAAGTGCCGCGAGTTCGGTGATCACCGCGCCGGCGCGACCGACCTGTTCGAGATCATCGACGTGCTGCTGCAAGGCAACGCCATACTCGGTGGTCGCGGATCTGGCATGTGTCGTGGCGCTGGTGAACTCCTCAAGCGTGCCTTCGAGGCGCGCCATGAGGGCCGCAAGCAGTTCGGACGAGCTCTCGCCTTCTTCTTCGCGCAGCACCTGTTCGAGCCACACGATGGAGATGGCCTGCCCAGCCTCGGTGCGTTCGAGGATCATCTGGGCGAGTTTGGGCTTGGCCCCGGTAACGCAGTCGTAGGCGATTTCCAGCGTCCACGGCATGACTTCGAGATCGTGATCGATCAGAAAGTCAGCCACTTTGGCCAGGAGCCGGCGCTTGGCCGGGAGCCAGATTTCCCTGGCCGTCACGTCGCGCACGAAACTCGTAACGTCCGGCGAATCCTCCTGAAACTCCGTATCGCCGGCAAGGCCGAGCCATCTGAGCAGGCGCGACCGGGACCCGCGCGAGGAAGGATCATTTGTCATGTTTCCCAGAACGGCCAACGCCGCGTGGGATTAACCACGCGGCGCCGCAGAATTCCGGGAATACGTGTTCGTCCTGAGGCCGATTCAGCGCACGCGAGGACCGCCGAAAGGCATCGGCGGGGGAGGCCGGCGATGGCCGCGCGGAAGCTGCGCCTGATAGGCGCGGCCGCAATGCTCGACGCAATAGGGGAAACCGGGATTCACCTTGTCGCCACAGAAGTGGAAGTCCGGCTCACCGGGGTGGCCCATCGGCCAGCGGCAGATGCGATCGTTGAGATCGAGCAGGCTGGTCTTGTCCGCGATTTCCGGGCTGGGTCGTGCCGGAACCAGGCGACGCGGCGGAGCGGGCGGAATGGGCGCCTGCTGATCGCCGGGACCCTGACGCAGGAAGCCGCCGGGGCCAACCGAGACGATTCGCGGTTGAGGAGCGGCAGGTGCGGCATCGCTGGCAGGCTTTGCTTCAGGAGCCGGTGCGGGAGCGGCGCGCGGTGCCGGTGCCGGCGCTGGCGGTGCCGCTGCCACGACCGGGCGCGGCGCGGCGACCTTGGGTTCCGGAGCCGGAGCAGCGGGCTTGGCCACCTTGGGCGCCGCCGGAGACGCCGACGCATCGGTCTTGTCGTTGGCCTTGACCGGGGAGGGGCGCGCCTTGAGCCCGAGGCGATGCGCCTTGCCGATCACCGCATTGCGGCTGACGCCACCGAGTTCATCGGCGATCTGGCTGGCGGTTGACCCGCCCTCCCACATCTTGGTCAGCTTCTCGATCCGCTCTTCGGTCCAGCTCATGCCTTCACGTTTCCTTCCGTGCCGGAATGCTCCGGCCGTTAAAATCTGCCCGGTCGGCAAGTTCCGACACGTGCTTGCCATCGGCGTGCCAGCGCGATACCGCGATGGCCATGGCCAATCAACCGCTACCCCGTGAAGGGGCGACAACCCGCAACGCCGGAACCTTTGCCCCGCCCGGACAACCGGTGTTCCGCGGCTTCAACAGGCTGGGGCTGTGGACTCTCTATATGAAGGAGGTCCGCCGTTTCTTCAAGGTCCAGACCCAGACGATCTGGGCTCCGGCGGTCACCACGCTGCTTTATCTGATGATATTCACGCTGGCGCTCGGCGGCGGGGCCAATGGCGGGCGCATGGTCCTTGGCGTGAACTTTGCGAGCTTCGTCGCGCCGGGCCTGATCGCGATGGGCATGATCAACAATGCCTTTGCCAACTCCAGCTTCAGCCTTCTGGGCGGCAAGATCCAGGGCACCATCGTTGACTACCTGATGCCGCCGATCTCTACCGGCGAGCTGATGGCGGCGCTGGTCGGCGCTGCGGTAACGCGCGCGGTTCTGGTCGGCCTTGCGGTGGCCGGGGCAATGCTGCTCTGGCCGGGCGTGTCGCTCAAGATCGCGCATCTCTGGGCGGTCGTCTGGTTCGGATTGATGGGTTCGATCCTGCTTGCCATCGTCGGCGTGCTGACGTCGATCTGGGCCGAGAAGTTCGATCATAACGCAGCCGTCACCAACTTCGTCATCACGCCACTGTCGATGCTGTCAGGCACATTCTACGTGATCGACAACCTTGCCCCGGCGTTTCAGGCCGTGAGCCGGATGAACCCGATCTTCTACGTGATCTCGGGCTTCCGCTTCGGCTTTCTCGGGCAGAGCGACATCGGCGATACGAACATGGCGGTGCTGCACGGCGCAATCGGCCTTGGCGTGGTGAATGTCGCGCTGGCCGCGTTGCTCTACGGGCTGCTCAAGTCCGGCTGGAAGCTCAAGAACTGACGAGCGCGCTCTCGCCACAAGGGAGAGCGGGGTCTCCCCTGTGCGTCAGTCTTGCGCGTCAGTGCGACAGGCTGCGCCTCAACCGATAGCGGCCATTGCGGAAACCTTCGAACATCTCGTCCAGCGAAGGGTGGTCGATCGGCCCGGCCTCAGCGTCAGACTGCAGGTTCTGCTGGCTGACATAGGCGACATAGCTGTTCTCGTCGTTCTCGGCGAGAAGGTGATAGAACGGCTGGTCACGCGGGGGACGGATGTCTTCGGGGATCGACTGGTACCATTCCTCGCTGTTGGCAAAGACCGGGTCGATATCGAAGACGACGCCGCGGAAGCCGAACATGCGATGGCGCACGACATCGCCGATCGAAAAGCGCGCCGATGAGACGGGGGGAGCCGAAATATCGCGTCCGGCTTGTGGCGAAAAGAAACTCGCACGATCCATGCCTCGGGATATAGGGTTTCGCCGCGGTGCAAACAAGCCGCTTGCCAATAAAGGTTCGTCGCGAGGGCCTCCTGTGGAAAAAGCTTTCCGCTTTCCACTTGGCAAGCCGGTTTGCATGCGCTAACGGCGCGCTTCCTCGACCGGGAACGCCCCTTGCGGCACCCAGATTGGCACCATGGAGAGGTGGCAGAGTGGTCGAATGCGCCGCACTCGAAATGCGGTGTACGGGCAACCGTACCGTGGGTTCGAATCCCACCCTCTCCGCCAGCCACCTGTATCCGCCCGAAATGGGCGTGACCCTGCTTCTACATCGTTGATCTGTTCCGCAATCCCCCGCGAGGGCTGTGCTTGGTTGCTCCAGTCGGGTGCAGAAAATGCTTTTCGCGCCGGAATAAAGCTGCAACCCGTGTCGTTATGGGGGGCTGTGAGGGATCACCACACGGCCAGACGAGGGGGTTACGATGAAGAATGCATTGGCTGCAGGCTCTATCCTGCTGGCAGGCCTGCTGTCCGCGAGTGCGGCAACTGCGCAGGAGGCTCCGGCCCAGGCGCAGAAGGATGACGAGCCCGCGGTCTGGCGAGCAAGCGCGGGCGCAAATTACTCCGAAGGCAAGTATGGTGACACAGCGACGACCAAGGTCGTCTCTGCGCCTGTCGCCATCAAGTACCGCAAGGGCGGCTTTTCGGTCCGCCTTTCGGTGCCTTGGGTCCATGTCAATGGTCCGGGCAGCATTCTTGACACGCCGCAGGGGCGCGATGCCGGTTTCGGAGATCTCAGCTCGGGCGACGATAACGGCAGCGGTGGCTCCGGAAGCGATGACTCATCGGGTTCGGGCTCGGGGGGGGGCGGCTCGGGAGGTTCGGGTTCGGGGTCTGACGATTCCGGCTCCGGCGGTTCGGGCAGTGGCGGTTCGGGCTCATCGGGCGGCGATGATGATAGCGGCAGCGGTGGCATCATCACGCCGCCAGTGCCCGGTGCGCCACTCTCCAACAGCCGAGGCGGACTGGGCGATGTCTCGGTCGCACTCGGCTATTCGCTGGAACTTGGCCGGTCGACCTGGCTCGATCTCGGCACGCGCGTGAAGCTGCCCACTGCGTCCAGGGCGAAACGCCTTGGCACCGGCAAGGCCGACGTTACCCTAAGCGGCGATCTCGTGCAGGATATCGGCAGCTTCAGCCTGTTTGCCGGTGCCCGCTATCGCTTTCTCGGCAAGCCGGCGGGATCGACGTTGCAGGACACCTGGGGGGCAAGCGGCGGAGTGAGCTACCGGCTGCCCGGCGGCACGATAGTCGGTGCCGACTACGATTGGCAGGAATCGGCCACGCCCGGTCGCATTGCCAGCAGTGAAGCGACTGGCTGGATCAACTTCGGGCTGTCACGGAAGCTGCGCATGCAGGTCTTTGCCAGCACCGGCTTCAACGCGCGCAGCACCGATTTCGCCGGTGGCCTGTCGCTCAGCTGGCGCCTGAACTGAGGCCTGAACCGAGGCCACAACCGGGGGGATTGAAGAAAATTCTGCAGCCGATGGAATAAGCGCAAATTGCTGTCGTTGTCGCCCCGATTGGAAAGAAGGGGTGAACGGACATGCTGCAGGACTTGCAAGCCCAAGGAGGCCTGATTGCACCAGGCCAGGACCTGGCCGGGACGATCGCGCGCAAGGGGCGTCCCTTGCGCGAAGATCGCCGCTCGGCTGCAAAGCACGCCTTCACCACGCGCCGCGTCGACCTTGATCTGGCGACGCGGTTGCGCAGCGATCTAAGGCCGCGCGCGGGAGATCTGGTGCTGGCCCGGGTGGCGCAGCTTGGCCAGCACCAGAAGCTTGAATCCCCCCACGGCCGCCGCGCCCAGCTTTATGTCGGCGACGAGATCATCGTCGCCTATGGCGAGCGCTACGCACCCGACCAGTTCGAGGCCATTGTGCCGCAGGACCTTTCGCCCTGTGATCTGGTTGCCGGCGGCGGCGTCGCCGGACTTGTCCTCAGTCGCCATGCGAAAATGCGGACGGCGACGCGGATCGAGCCGGTTGGCCTGCTCGCCGATGACGATGGCAAGGTCCTCAACCTCGGTTGGTTCGGGCTGCCACGCCTGACCTTGCCGCCTGTCCTGCCCCCCGTCGTTGCGGTGGTCGGTACGTCGATGAACGCCGGCAAGACGACCGCTGCGGCCGGACTGATCCATGGCCTGTCGCGGGCGGGGCTCCACGTCGCTGCGACAAAGGTCACCGGGACCGGCTCGGGCGGCGATCTTTGGACCATGCTAGACGCCGGCGCGCGCTCGGTTCTGGATTTTACCGATCATGGCCACACTTCGACAGCTGGCCTGACGCTTGATCGCATCGAAAGCGTCGCGCTTTCGCTCATCGCCCACAGCACGACCTCGAATCCCGACCTCATCGTCGTCGAAGTTGCGGATGGCTTGCTGCAGCGCGAAACCGGCGCTCTCCTGCAGTGCAAGCGTCTGCGTGAGGCGCTGCATGGCGTGCTGTTCGCCGCTGGCGATGCGATGGGCGCGGTTGCTGGCCATGACTGGCTGGTGAAGGCCGGGCACCGGGTGCTCGGCGTGTCGGGTCTGCTCAGTGCGTCACCGCTTGCCGTGCGCGAAGCCGAGGCAGCGCTCGGTTGGCCGGTCCTGTCGCTGGCCGATCTGCGCGATCCCCTGACCGCGCCGAAGATCTGCTTCGCTGGCGATGCGAAGTCATGCCTCGCCTGACATCCCATTCCATCGCGCGGCGCATGGTCGGTCCGGTTGCGGTGGCTGTTGCGCAAGGCTGTGCAACGCTGATCGGCGCCGCGCTGGTGCACCGCGCCGCGCAGCAGCCTGCCACCGCGCCGATGGCCGCGCTTGCCGTGTTTGCGCTCGTCTGCGCTTTCGGGCTGGAAGTGGCGCGCCGCAGACTGTGCGAGGCGATTGGCTGGCACGAGGTAGCGCAAGTGCGTGCCGCGCTGTTCCGGCGCATCTTGCGGGCCGACCGGTCACAAATTGCCCGCCAGCGCCATGGCGCCCTGCTGCAGGTCTTCGTTGGTGACCTGTCGGCCCGGCGCCAGTGGTTGAGCGACGGACTGCCCCGTGCCGTGACAGCACCCATCCTCGTCGCCGCTCTTCTGGCTTGGGCCGCGATGCAATCCCCGTGGCTCTGCGCAAGGATTGCGATCCTTCTCCTGCTTGGCATGGGGGTGGGAGCCGGGCTGCTGCGCCCGATGTCGCGCGCGGTTCGCGAGGTAAGGCGTACCCGCGGGCGCCTGTCCGCCTTCGCTTCCGACACCATTGCGGAAATCGCCGAAGGTTCGGTTCCGCCAAGGCAGCGCGCCCGGATGCGGCGCCTTCGCCGGCGCAGCGATGACCTGAACCGTGCCGCATTGCGGCGTGCCTGGTGGACCGGAACCCTGCGCGGCCTGCCGCACCTGCTGACCAGCCTGATTGTGCTCGTCGTGCTGCTCGAACGTGGCGCCATCTCGGGAACGGTCGTGGTGATCGGCACCGCCGGCCTTGCCCTGAACGACCTGGCCCGCGCAGCGGAGCTTTGGATCCCGGCGCGGATTTCGGCGCTGCGCATCCAGCGCCTGATGCGCCTGCCCAAGGCGCCTCCGCAACCTGGAACCCTGGCGCTGGTCGAGCTTGCCGAGCCCGGACCCCGCCTTCGCCCCGCAAACAGACAGGACTGCGCATGACCGCTCTGTTCCCGATCCCGCAAACGGCTGCAATCACCATGCCCCTGCCGCAGTTCTTCACCGTGCCGGCAACGCCCGCCCGCCGCTACTACGCGGTGATCCCCGAGAACTGCGCAATCGACGCAGTCCCGCTCGTGGTGGTCCACGGGATTTCGCGAAACGCCGCTGAACTGGCGCTGCGCTTTGGCGAACTTGCGGCGTTGCACGGCATCCCGGTGATCGCTCCTCTGTTCGAGCGAGGGAGCTTCGGCAGGTACCAGCACGTGCGCGATCCTGAAGGCGCACCGCATTGCGACGATGCCCTCTTCGACATTCTTGCAGATGCGGCGGTCCGGTTCGGCGTGAATGATCGGCACTGCGACCTGTTCGGCTTTTCCGGTGGGGCACAGTTCGCCCACCGTCTGGCGATGCTCCATCCCCACCGGGTGCGACATTGCATCGCTGCGGCAGCGGGATGGTACACCATGCCCGATGCTTCGCTACCTTGGCCGCTTGGCCTTCAGGACGCACCTGTCGCGATCGATCAGGCCGCGCTCGCCAATGTCCGCTTCGACGTGCTGGTCGGCTCGCTTGACCGGCAGCAGGACAAGGCCTTGCGACGATCCGAGGCCATTGACGCCGTGCAGGGCCTCCACCGCCTGCAGCGTGCCCGGCGCTGGAACCGGGCCATGCGCAAGGCAGGCTTTTCAGGCGGCCTGACCATCATCCCCAGCCTCAGCCACGCTTTCAGCGATGCCGTCCAGCTCGGCCTCGTCCCACTTGTCCTGGATCTGCTCGGCACGCGCCGCGCCACAGTGCTCTAAACCCGAGGAACCCGAACCATGAAGACTCTCGCAAGGGCCATCGTGCCCGCCATCGCCCTGTGTGCCTTGCCTGCCCATGCGCAAGAGGTCAAAGCCGACGAGAAAGGCCTGACGCTTGATGCCGGCCCGCTGCAACTGAACCTTGGCGGACGCCTGCATCTGGATGTCAGCGTTTTCGACGACCCCGCCTTGCAACGGACAGACGTGACCAGCGCCGACGTCCGCCGCGCCCGCATCGAGCTGTCCGGCAAGGTTGGCGAGATCCTGCGCTTTCGCGTTGACCGTGAATTCGCCGGGGCCAGAGGCTGGCGCAATCTCTGGGCCTCTATCGAGCCGGTGAAAAACCTCGAGATCAAGGGCGGCAACATGATCGTGCCGTTCTCGATGGAGGATCTGCAAAGTTCGAATGCCACGCCATTTGCCGAACGCTCGATGGCCTCTGCGCTGACCGGCGGCTTCGGCCTCGGTGGCGCGATCTCCTCCGGCGGCCGGAACTGGAGCGCCAGCGTGGGTTACTTCACCGATGCCCTGGCCAACGATGAAGGCCGCACCACCGAGCGCGGAAAAGGCGTCGTGGGCAGGATCACGTTCGCGCCGGTCCGCTCACGCAAGGCGATCGTGCATCTGGGTCTCGGCGGAGAACGAAGGACATTCTCGGCGATTGAGCGCGTGCGATTTACGGCTGATCCGGGTTCTGTCTTCGCGCCCAATATCATGTCCAGCGGCTCGCTCGGATCGCTCGAGACGCTTAACGCGTTGAATGTCGAAGCGGCGGTTTCGCTTGGCCCCGTGCTGGTTCAGGCACAGTCCCTTTCGCTGAAGCTCAATCGCACCTTGCGGGACAATCGCAGCTTCAACGGCCAGACCGTCCAGGTCGGCTGGATCGTGACCGGGCAGCGCCATGCCTACAGTGCATCGAGCGGGATCTTCGGCGGTCCGGAACGTCGCAAGGGCGGCGGCGCGCTAGAATTGGCCGCGCGCTACAGCCGCCTTGATCTGGTCGATGGCACTTTCGACAGGGGCATTGGCCGCGCGCTCAGTGCCAGCGCAATCTGGACGATCAGCACCAATCTGCGGCTGCTGGCCACATACACCGACAACCGCGTCCGCTTCCCGAGCGGGGGGGCGCCGGCGACGAACCACGTGGGCGTCCTGCGCGCTCAACTGAGTTTCTAAAGCGGAGCCTTTCGGGTTGGCTTCCGCCGGGGCGGTCACCTGCTGGGGTGGCCGCCCCATTCCTTTGCGATCAGCGCCTGCTCGGCAGCCGCATCGAGCGGATCGGCCAGGTTCAGGCGGCGATGGGCAGCGTCCAGCACGGCATCATCGGTTCCGGCTGCGACCGCATATTCGCCGGTGCCTGCGGAAGTGCCACCTGCGCCCTGCGCTTCGATCGTCCAGAAGCCTTTCGTGTCGCGGCAGGCCAGGGCCACCTTGCCACCTTCGCCAAATTCGCGGCACCAGCGCCCATCGGCAGCGCGCGCGGTAAGCGCTGGCGTGATCTTGCGGCCATCGGGCAGCTCTGCCGAAGCCAGCGAAGGTGTCCGGTCAAGCGCGAGAGAAAGAGGATCGCGGTCAGGCGATCCGCCGCGAGGAGCCAGCACCAGCGCCGCTACAAGGCTTGCCGCGATTGCGCCACCCAACGGCAGGGCATGGCGTTTCCACCATGGCGCATTGTCATTGGCCGCCAAGGACGGGGGCGGAGGCGGAACCACAATGGGAGCCGGTTCGACAAGGCCGAGCCGTTCGAGCATTGCCGCATCGATCGGCGCCTCTGCCACCGGCGCAAATGCCCCGGCAATCAGGGCGTCGTTTGCGCCCCATTCGTCGGCGAGCTTCTTGAGTTCGGGGTCGGCGGCAAGTTCCGCCTCGAACGCTTCAAGCTCAGTGCCGTGAAGCTCGCCATCGAGCCAGGCGGCAAGCCGTTCTTCGCGCGAAAGGGTCATGGTTGGGCATCCTTTTGCGCAAGTTGCGTTTCGCCAAGGCACGAGGCGATCCTGGCCCGGGCACGGGCCAGACGGCTCATGACCGTGCCCACCGGCACCTCAAGCGCTTCGGCAGTATCGCGATAACTGCGGCCTTCGATGACCACGAGGGCAAAGACAGCGCGCTGATCGTCGGGTAGTGCCTGCAGCGCGCGCTGTGCAGCGGACAGTTGCGAGCGGTTCTCGACCGTTTCGCGCCCATCGCTGCCGGCAATGCCGTGAAGGGCATCGACGTCGATTGCCGTGCCGCGCCGCCGGGCAGCGCGCGTGCCGTCGATGTGAATGTTCTGCGCGATGCGATACATCCAGCTGTCCAGCCGCGTGCCCGGTTCGAACTGGTCGGCACGCCGGAGCGCCCTTTCAACCGTGGCCTGCATCAGATCGTCTCCATCGGTGGCGTTGCCTGCCATCGCCTGGCAGAACCGTCGCAGGCGCGGCAATGCGGCGACGATCGACGCCCGCATGCCTCCTGCATCGTGATCTGCCCGCTCCATCCATGCCCCCACAACGTCTTGCGCGTCCGGCTATTCCAACCCGCCCCCTGTCGCGCTACAAAAAAGTTGCCGACCATCGGAATAGCAACCACTTGCAGTCGTTGTCGGCGCGTATCAAGCAGGATTTGATCCATGAACATGCGCGCCATCCTGTCCGGAATTGTCATCGGGTTGCTTGCAGCGCCCGCGTTCCCGCACGACCGTGACCCGCCCGAGCCACAGAGCGCGCAAGAACGCGCGCAGGAACGGCTGGAGCGCGAGCAGGAGCGTGCGGCCCAGCGTGCGGAAGAGCGTGCCGCCCGCTTCGAGCGCGATCGCAGCCGCATCGAAGAACGGGAATTGCGCGAACCGGCCAAGGCCGCCGAGGACCTTGCGAAGTTGGAAGCCGATCGCGCCGACAATGAAGCCAAGGCTGCCGAGGATGCCGAAAAGGCCGAGGCAGACTACGAAAAGGACCTGGCCGAAGCGGCCGAGGATGAGCTCGAGGATGCCGCCGAGCTTGCCGAGCAATCCGACGACGACCGCGTGGAACGGGGCAGCAGCGCCGAAATCCGCGACATCGCCGATGGCGAACGCGCCGAGCATGACGAGCGCGGATATCCGGTTCGGCGCGGCGAGGTCTTTGCCCTGGATATGCCTGAAGGCGTGCTCGCCCAGATCCAGCGTTCCGGTTACCGGATCATCGAGCGGACCCGCCTCGAAGCGCTCGACCGGGACCTGCTGCGCCTTGCGGCCCCCGGCGGCACCAGCGCAACCCTCGCCCGGGACCGCTTGCGTGAACTTGCCCCCGGCGCCACGGTGGATGTCGTCCATTACTACGGCATGGAACTGACAGCCGGCAGCAAACCGCACAAGGCACGTGAGAAAGTCATGCCAACCCGCGCCAACGAAAGCTTTTCCATCGGCGTGATCGACACCGCAATCGCCTCGCATCAGGCGCTCGCCAAGGCCAGGATCATTGCGTGGAGCGAAGGGGCAACGCCGCAGGCGCAGGCCCGGCATGGCACGGCAGTGGCCTCGCTACTGGCCAGCGCCGGTCGTCCGACGATTTACAGCGCCAACATCTTCAGGGGGCCCGTGGATCGCCCATATACCTCTGCCGAAGTCATCGCCGCGGCGCTGGAATGGACTTTGCTTCAGGGCGCCCCGGTCATCAACATGAGCCTGGCCGGTCCGCGCAACGCCATTCTCGATCGCCTCATCCGTGATGCGGTGAAGACGGGCAGGGTGGTGGTCGCCGCGGCTGGAAACGGTGGCCCCACAGCGCCGCCGTCCTACCCGGCAGCCGTTCCGGGCGTCGTCGCGGTGACAGCGGTCGATCACGATCGCCGGGTCTATCGACTGGCCCAGCGCGGCAAGCATATTGCCGTTGCCGGCTATGGGGTCGATGTTCTGGCGGCAGAGGCCGGGGGCAATCTCGCGCGGTTTACGGGCACATCGTTTGCCACGCCGGTCGTCTCAGCCTGGCTCGGGCGCTGCCGCGCGACCGGGGCGGATGCCTCTGCCTGCCGGCTGCAGCTCAGGAAAGCGGCGAAGGATCTGGGGACGCAGGGTTTCGACGAGACCTACGGCTTCGGCCTGATCGAATAGCGCGACGCAAGGCTGCGGTCGCAGGATTCCGTTCGGATTTGCCGTCAAAGACCGTATCAGGGAGTCGACAAGAACAAAGAACGAGGATGCCGCACTTGGAAACCCGCGATGATATCCAGGCCTTGCCGAAGCATCACGAGGCCACGCACAGCGAGAAACTGATCATCACCGCCTCATCGCTCGGCACGGTGTTCGAGTGGTACGATTTCTACCTCTACGGCCTCCTCACCGCGATCATCGCCGCCAAGTTCCTGACCGGCCTCAACGAGACGACGTCTTTCATCATGGCGCTGCTGGTGTTTGCCGCGGGCTTTATCGTCCGCCCGTTCGGCGCGCTGGTGTTTGGCCGCATCGGCGACATGGTCGGAAGGCGCTACACGTTCATCGTCACGCTGCTGGTCATGGGCCTGTCGACCTTCCTCGTCGGTTGCCTGCCGACGTATGAAAGCGTCGGCGTCGCCGCGCCGATCATGCTGGTCGTGCTGCGCATGTTCCAGGGCCTTGCCTTGGGCGGCGAATATGGCGGCGCGGCGACTTACGTTGCCGAACACGCGCCCGAAGGGAAGCGCGGGCTCTATACCAGCTGGATCCAGATCACCGCCACGGCGGGGCTGGCCATGGCGCTGCTGATCGTCATCCTCGTACGCTCGCCCGTCACCGGCGTTGGCGAGGAGGCCTTCAAGGACTGGGGCTGGCGCGTCCCTTACCTGCTGTCAGGCCTGTTCCTGGGCATCGGGCTGTGGCTGCGCCTGAAATTGCATGAATCGCCCGTGTTCCAGAAGATGAAGGCAGAAGGCACCTCGTCCAAGCGCCCGCTGTCCGAAGCCTTCGGCGAATGGAAGAACCTGAGGATCGTGCTGATCGCGTTCTTCGGCGCCATCGCCGGGCAGGCGGTGGTCTGGTACACCGGCCAGCTCTACGCGATGTATTTCCTCGAAAAGATGCTCAAGGTCGATGGTCTGACGGCCAATACCCTGATCATCATCGCGCTGGCCTGCGCCACGCCGTTCTTCCTGTTCTTCGGCTGGCTCTCGGACAAGATCGGTCGCAAGAAGATCATCCTGGCAGGCTGCGCGCTGGCGGCGCTGACGATGTTCCCCGCGTTCAAGGCGCTTACCGCAGCGGCCAACCCCGCGCTCGCCCGCGCGCAGGCAAACGCACCGGTCAAGGTCCTGGCCGACGCTGCCGAATGCTCCTCGCAGTTCGATCCCGTCGGCGCCAACAAGTTTGACGGCACCAGTTGCGACATCGTCAAGAACGCCCTCGCCAAGGCCGCGGTGAACTACGAGAACGTCGCCGCGCCCGCCGGAACCCTTGCCTCGATCCAGATTGGCGCGACCACCGTGGTCGCCCCCGATCCGGCCCGGCTTTCGGGCGAGGAAAGGAAGGCGGCTATCGCCGCTTTTGCCGCGCAGGTGACCAGCGACCTGGCGACTGTCGGCTACCTCGGCAAAGCCAACCCGGACGAGATCGACAGGCCGCTGGTCGTGGCCATCCTGTTCTACCTCGTGCTGCTGGTGACAATGGTCTACGGCCCGATCGCGGCAATGCTGGTGGAACTGTTCCCCAGCCGCATCCGCTACACCTCGATGAGCCTGCCATACCACATCGGCAATGGCTGGCTCGGCGGCCTGCTGCCGGCCATCGGCTTTGCCATGGTCGCGGCCAACGGGGATATCTACTACGGCTTCTGGTACCCGGTCATCGTCGCCGCTGCCACTTGCGTGATCGGCCTCATATTCCTGCCGGAAACCTACGAGCGCAGTATCGACGAATAGCCCTGCGTCAGGGGGCCTTCAGGCAAGGCCCCCAAACGCCGACTACCGCTCGAGCCTGTCTAATATCGTCTGCCACGACACCAGCTTGAAGTTCTGCGCGCGTGGCGCATTATCGCCATCCTGCGCGACGAACAGGCCAGCAGGGAAGGCCGGGCCAAAGTCGCCCGGCAGCAGTTCGATCCCGTCGGTATCGCTGGTTGCGCCGAACTGCCCCGCGATGATGCGGAAGCGTCCTTTCGGTGCGGCTGTGCCCAGGTCGAACAGCGCATAGGCGTTGTCGCCCTGGCTCGATGCCACGAGCATGCCGCCATCCCGCCCTTCGGGTGCCAGCGCCAGCCCTTCGACATCGGCTGCCAGCCCCTTTTCCGCGCCCACTATGGCAAAGGCTTCGGCCCGCAGCACCGCGCTGCGCAGATCCACCCGCCAGATGCCGACATCTTCCTCGGCGACATAGAGCTGGCCCGTCCGATCATCGACCACGCAACCCTCGGACTGGGTGCGGAAACGGACCGAGCGCAAGTGCCGCGCCGTGATCGTGCGGCCAGCCTCTTCCAGCGCGCTTTCGGCCACCGTGCCATCCTTCAGCACGACATAGGCCCGCGCCAGTTCGCCTGCCGCCAGAGCCTTGCCCATGCAGAAGCCATAGGCCTCGGCGGGAGCATGGCCAGCGTCCAGAAACGCCAGCGTGCCAAGACTGGTCAGCCTGCCCGTCGCGCCATCCAGCCGGAACAGCGCGATCTTCGGTTCAGCCAAGTCACTGCGGTCGCTTGCCGCCACGAGCACGAAGCCGGGCCGCACCTCGCGCAAGTCGACATTGTTGAGCGCGCCCGCCGCCACGAAATCGCGCACCTTGCCGTCCAGCCCATAGACATAGAGCCCGGCCTTCTTGTCGGTGCCGACGATCAGGCTGGCCGCGGGATCGGCAGGATTGCGCCAGATCGCCGGGTCGTCGGCGGCGTCGGCATTGGCGGACCCGACTGGCTCGGTTTCGCCCGTCGCGGCGATGTCCACCGCCGGATAGAATGGCCGCGGGAACTCCGCCACGCTGGCGCAAGCAGAGAGGAACAGGACCGGGAGCAATGCCCCCGATCCTGCCGTGACGAACCTGGGCAGGGCAACCATCAGAAGTTGATCCGCACACCCGCCGCATAGCGACGGCCGAAGCGTTCGTATTCGATGGTGTAGATGTTGGTGGCGGGTGTCGGCGTGCCGGTTGCCGTCAGCAGGTTGCCCGGCTCGGAATAGCGGCGGCCCGGCTTGTTGAGCAGGTTCGAGGCATCGAAATAGACTTCGAAGTTCTTCGTCACCGCATAGCGCGCCGAGAAGTCGAGCTCGTCGTCAGCCGCCCAATAAGTGTCGCCAGCGTCGGTCAGGTCATCGGCATAGCCATCAAGCCAGGTGCTGCGGCGCTGGTACTGCAGGCGCAGCGAAAGGCCGTACTTCTCGTAGTAGGCACCGAGGTTGTAGACCCAGTCCGAAGTGCCGGGCAGGCGGACCTTGCGGGCGGGGACGTCACCCACTGCAGGCTTGGTCACTTCGCTGTCGTTATAGGTCAGGTTCGCACTGACGCCGAAGCCGCCCATGAAGTCCGGCAGGCCAAGGCTTTCGGTCCACGGTTCGAGCTGAAGCTGCGCTGCCACTTCAAAACCGAAGATGCGGCCATCGCCACCATTGGTTATGCCCGTGAAGGTGTACTGCGAACGGTCCACGCCGTTGGTGTTCAGGACATCCGAATTGAAGGTCCGGCGCTGAGAATAGAGCACGTCCTCAACCTTCTTGTAGAACGCACCAGCCATCAGGTAGCCCTGAGGACGAACGTACCATTCGAAATAGGCGTCCACGCCATAGGCACGCTCGGGCTTCACGCCGGGATTGCCGCCGGAAATGGTCAGGTTGGCGTCATTCACCGTCACGTTCGGGCGGATCTGGTCATAATCTGCGCGCGCCGCACCGCTGTTGAACGAGAGCCTGAGCTTCTTGTCCTCGGCCAGGTCGTAATTCACGTGCAGGCTGGGGAAGGCGAGGGTCTGGCTCGCCTCGGCGGTGACCAGACCTGTGGTCCCGGCAATATTGGCCTCGGCAATGCCGCGGTTCTTCACATGCTCGACGCGAACCCCGCCGACCACCGAACCCCAGTCATAGCGCAGCGTGCCCATGGCGAAACCGGCAAAGACCTGCTCGCGCACGTCATAGATGTTCGCGGTATTGGGCGTGAAGGTAAAATTGGCGCGCGCGGCGTCGGCATACTGGCGCATCTTGTCGGTATCGAAATAGCGGAAGGTGTAGCCCATCGGGATCTTGCCGAGGAACGCCTGATCCAGCGAGAACTGGTTGTAGTCGGTGGGGATGCCGATCTTGGCGAAGTCGCCCGCCGCCGTCAGCGAGATCTGGCTTTCGTCCACCACCTTGGTGCGCTGGTCGAACTGGAAGCCCAGCTTGAATGTGGCATCACCACCCAAGAAGCTGGTGTCCTTGGCCACGATCAGGCGGCCGGTATAGGCCTTGGTCGTGTCCACCGCGTCAAGCAGGCGAAGCTCGGCCAGTGGCTTGGTGAACGTGTCGATTGCGCTGACGGCAGTCCCGGCAGTGTAGCGCGTCGGGCTGGAAAGCTGCACAGTCGTGAACAGCAGCGGCGTGTTGCGCAGCGGGTTGGTGAAGTCATAGGCCACGGTCGGGCGGGCAGAGCGGGTGGAAGGGCTGTTCCAGCGCGCTTCGCCCACCACCGACCGGTCGTCCTTGGACTCGGTATAGTTGCCCAGCCAGTTCACCTTCCAGCCTTCGCCGAACTCGTGGGTGCCTTCCAGCGTGTTGGTGAAGATCGACTGGCGGAACGCGCGCAGGGTGGAGCGCTGGTTGATGTCGATGCCGTATACCGTGCCCTTGAGCGGCGTATTGCCGATGCAGACGTCGGCATAGCCGGTGGTGGTCGGCGTGGTGTTGACCGTAGTCGGGCAGGCGGCCGAGCTGTTCGAAAGATCGCCCTGCTTGTCATCCATGTCGAAGATGTAGTTGTCGCGCGCTTCGTCGTCGGTGAAGATCGTGTAGACCGAGCGCAGCGAAATCGTGTTCTGGCTGTCGGGCTTCCAGTCCATCCGGCCAGAGACCGACCAGTTGCGGCGGCGCAGGCGATAGAGCTTGTTCTCGGTCTCGCGCGCCCAGAAGCGGGTGCCATTGCCGGGGCGCTGGTCCTGCGAAACGCGCTCCCAGTCGATCTCGAAATTGTCGGTGATCATGTTGCGTTCGAAGAAGCTGCCCGAAAGCAGCACGCCGATCTCGCCGTCACCCGCCTTGAAGCGATCGGAAACGACCAGCGATCCTTCGTACTCGCGCCGGTCGCCCAGCTCGGCGTAACCGATCCCGGCCTTGCCCTGAACGTGCAGCCCGGCGAAGTCGAAGGCCGAGCGGGTGATGACGTTGACGTTACCCGAAACCGTCTCGCCCGGCATGTCCGCCGTCACCGCCTTTGAAACGATGACCTGCTTGGCAATTGCCGAGGGGATCGAATCGAACCGCGCATCGCGGCCCTCGGGGCTGACCACGTTGATCCCGTCGAAGCTCAGCGTAGTCCAATAGTTGGGCGCACCGCGCAGCGAGACATAACGCGCCTGGCCCTGGTCGCGCTCGATGGCAACGCCCGGCAGGCGGCTGGTGGCTTGCGCGATGTTCTGGTCGGGCAGGCGGCCGACGCCATCGGATGACAGCACCGTTACCAGCGAATCCGACTTCTTCTGCACATCGAGCGCGGCGGCTTCGGATTCGGCGATGGGACGTTCGCCCGTAACCACGATCGGCGCCTCGGCGCTCTCTTCCGCGGCGAGGTCTTCGGCAAAGGCTGGCGTGGCAGCGAGCGCGGCAACCGAACCCAGCAGCATCGCACGAAGCAGAGTGCGGCTGCGCGCCGCGGAAAACACAGATGTCATGGTAAGCCCCCTGAATGACTTGGCTGGGGGAGCCCCTAGGCACTGCGTTTGACGGTCACGCGACAGTTCGAAGGCAGAATGAAGAATGCGTTTCAAACAGCCGTAACAATTGCGGAAAGTCGGGCGCGTGGTCCGGTCACACGCGACAAACTGTTACGCAAATGTCAGGCGGCAGGCGTGCTGCAGTGCTGCACCAGCTCGCGCAGGTCGCGCGCCGCGCTGTCGCCGACAAGGTTGGGGTCGGGGCTGTCGATCACGATTGTGTCGCCCTTGGCCCGCAGCCGCACCTGGCCGAGCACCCGCGCCGATCCCGCGCTCAGGCGTCGGCACAACCGCGCCGCATGGCCCAGCGTCCGCGCCTCGAACAGCAGGTCCTGCGAGGCGAGGGCGCTCCATGGCACCTGGCCGGCACCGCCCTTGCCAAGGCTCGCGCGCAAGGCGCTGGCCAGCGCGGCGCGCCCGGCGTTGTCCACGCCCACCCAGCGCTTCTGCAGGCCCCATTCCGTCGGCAGCTCACGCCGCAGGTTGGGCTCGACCCGGCCCGCAGCCAGGCACAGCATCACCGCCGCCCGCCCGACCGGAGTCTCCGCCAGCGGCGCAACCTCCTTTATCGCCGCCACCGTCGCCTCGACCAGCGCCGCATCGACGCCCATTGGCTCCACGAAGGCGCTGACACCGGCAAGCAACGGGTCCTCGCGCTGCGCCGCGTCGGGCAGCGACCCGAACAGCACGCCCTCGCGCAGGCCCCATGACGAGAACACGATGCCCTTTGGCTCCAGCTTCTGCAGCAGCACCGCCAGCAATGCCGCCGCGTCGGGAATGCTCGCCGCGCGGCTCGCCGAAACGCCATCGATCTGCCGCAGCGCCTGCCCCCGCCGCGCAAACCGCTTGGCCAGCTCCAGCGCCTTGGCGGCATCGAGCGCAAAGCCGTGCGTATCGTCCAAAGGCCAGCCCAGCTGCACCATCATTGCGCGGCCCAGCGCGCGCATCGATCCGCCGACGAGGTAGAGCGTCGCCTCAGGCTCGGCGACCCAATCCGCCCCCGCCAGCATTCGGCTGATTTCGCGCACGAACACCCGGTCGCCCCGCGCCCGCAACGGCGGCAGGCGTAGCGAGCCCAGCGGCAGGCTCACCCCATGGCTCGTCCCGCCATCGGCAATATCGACCAGTTCGAGACTGCCGCCGCCGAGGTCCCCGACGATGCCCGAGGCCCCCGGAAAGGCACCAAGCACGCCCGTCGCGCTGGTCTCGGCTTCCTCGACGCCCGAGAGCAATCGCGGTTCAAAGCCGATCTCGCGAATGCGCGCCAGAAACTCCGGCCCGTTGGTCGCATCGCGCGCCGCCGCCGTCGCCACCACGTCGACGCGCGGCACTTGCGCCAGATCGATCAGCGCCTTGTAGCGCCGCAGCGCCGCCAGCACGCTGTCCACCGCCTTGTCGGAAAGCCGGCCCGTCTCGGCCACATGCTTGCCAAGCTTGGCTGTCACCTTCTCATTGAGCAGCGTCACGGGAGCACGCGGCGGCCCGCCATAGACCACCAGCCGCACGGTGTTGGAGCCGATGTCGATGATCGCGCGCGATTGCGCCCAATCGTAGATGGTGGTTTGAGCCTTCACTCAGCCACGGTTAGCCGCGCCGCGCCGCAACGCAAGCTTTGGAACCTTTCTTCCCTTGGAAAGCGCTGCACCACGCCCGGAAAGCGACGGGTTGGTCATGAAATAGCCGTGGAGGTTGAACGAGGGGTCGCCCTTCTCGAACCGCTCGTACTCGCCGTCCGGTCCCAGTTCCCAGCTCTGTTCGGTATCCAGCAGGTTGGCCAGCATCACCTGGTCGAGGATCTGATCGTGCACCGTCGGGTTCTTGACCGGCACCAGCACTTCCACCCGCCGTCCCATGTTGCGGCTCATCCCGTCGGCCGAGGAGATGAACACCCGCGCCCGCTTGTTGGGCAGGTTGGACCCGTTGCCGAAAGCCCAGATGCGGCTGTGCTCAAGGAACCGCCCGATGATCGACTTCACCTCGATCGTCTCCGAAAGCCCCGGCACGCCAGGCTTGAGGCAGCAGATCCCGCGCACCACCAGCCGGATCTCCACGCCCGCCATGCTGGCAAGATAGAGTCGGTCGATCAGGTCAGGGTCGGTCAACTGGTTGAGCTTGGCCCAGATCGTGGCGGGACGGCCCTTGCGCGCCAGCGTGACTTCACGCTCGATGCATTCGTACAGCCGCTCGCGCAGGTTGATCGGACTGATCGCCAGCAGTTCGGTCTGCTTGGGCTCGACATAGCCGGTGACGAAGTTGAACAGCTGCCCGGCATCACGGCCCATGCGCGGGTCGGCAGTGAAGAATGACAGGTCGGTATAGATGCGCGCGGTGACCGGATGATAGTTGCCGGTGCCGAAGTGGCAGTAGGTGCGATATCCGCCACCTTCACGCCGCACCACCATGCTCACCTTGGCGTGAGTCTTCCAGTCGACGAAGCCGTAGATCACCTGAACGCCCGCGCGTTCAAGCTGCGCGGCCCACATCAGGTTCTGCTCCTCGTCGAAGCGGGCCTTGAGTTCGACCACTGCCGTCACTGACTTGCCGGCCTCTGCCGCCGCGATCAGCGCTGCGATCACGGCGGACTGTTTCCCGGCGCGATAGAGCGTCTGCTTGATCGCCACCACGTCGGGATCGGCCGCAGCCTGCCGCAGGAAGTCGATCACCACCTCGAAGCTCTCGTAAGGGTGGTGGATCACCAGATCCTTCTCGCGGATGGCAGAGAAGCAATCACCGTCATGTTCGAGAATGCGTTCGGGGTAGCGCGGGTTGTAGGGATCGAACTTCAGATCCTGCCGGTCCTCCTCGATCACCGCAGAAAGCCCGCTGATCGCCAGCAGGCCCCGGCTCTTGATCACCAGCGCATGATCGAGCCGCAATTGCTCGCGCAGCAGTTTTTCGGCAGCGGCATCGAAGTTTTCCTGCAAGTGCAGCAGGATCACCTTGCCGCGCCGCCGCCGCTGGATCGCAGTACGGAAGTAGCGGACGAGGTCCTCGGCGTCTTCCTCCACTTCGATGTCACTGTCGCGCAGCACGCGGAACGTGCCGTCGCCCAGGATCTTGAAGCCGGGAAACAGCAGCGTCGCATGGCGCCGCACCAGTTCCTCGATCCCCATCCACGAAGCCCGGCTACCCGGCAGACGGACGAAGCGAGGCAGAGCAGGCGGGATCAGGATCATTTCCGTCACCGCCGCGCCGTCGGCGGTGCGCTGCAGCTGGAACAGGATTCCGGTGCCCTGATTGGCGATGAAGGGGAAGGGGTGCGCCGGATCGATCGCCTGTGGCGTCAGCACCGGAACCACGTGCTCCTCGAAATAGTCGCGCAGCCACTCGGCTTCGCCCTTGTTCAGGGCATCGTTGTCGATGATGCGAATGCCGGCATCGGCCAGTTCGTCCTTGAGATCGGCCAGCACGTCCTGCTGCGCGTCGATCAGGTTCTTCACCGCATCGAGCAGCGCGCCCAGCTGCTGCTGCGGGGTCTGCCCGTCGATCGAAAGCTCGTCGATCTGGCGGCGCACCTGCGCGGCGATTCCCGCCACGCGAACCATCATGAACTCGTCAAGGTTGCTGCCGCTGATCGAAAGGAACCGCAGCCGCTCCAGCAGAGGGTAATCCGGGTTGATCGCCTCGGCCAGCACGCGGCGGTTGAAGGCCAGCCAGCTCAGCTCGCGATTGAAGAACCGCTCCTGCACGGGCGGCAAGCCTTCGATGTGCGTTGGAATTTCCCCTGCCGACATTACCAGAGCCATTGCGCATCTCGCGTTACAGTCCCGTGACAGTCCTGTTCCGGATGATTGCTGTCAACCAATCGTCACGCAGATGTCGCTGATCTGACGCCGAATCTCCATCATCCTGCAACAGCGCGCGCCTAGCAGGCCCTCGCCACACCGATGTGGTCTATGAGGGATAACACCATGCGTATCGTCGCCGTGCTGCTTGCCAGCACTTCGCTCATCGCTGCTCCTGCCTTTGCTGCGGAAGAAGTTGCGCCTGCCGCTGAAGCCGCCATGGCTGCGGACTCTGCCAATGCCGAGATCGTCGTCCTCGGCTCGGGCCAGACCCGCCAGGTGCAGGAACTCTCCACGCAAGAGCTGACCATCCTCGCCTCGGGCACCAGCCCCTTGAAGGCCATCGAAAAGCTGCCCTCGGTCAACTTCCAGTCGGCCGACGCTTTCGGCAACTATGAATGGTCGACCCGCGTCACCATCCGCGGCTTCAGCCAGAACCAGCTCGGCTTCAACCTCGATGGCATTCCGCTGGGCGACATGTCCTATGGCAACGCCAATGGCCTGCACATCAGCCGCGCGATCAGCCCTGAAAACATCGGCGTCACGCGCGTCAGCCAGGGTTCCGGCTCCATCGCCGCGCAGTCGACCAACAACCTCGGCGGTACGCTTGAATTCTTCTCGGTCGATCCCAAGGACGTGCTCGGTGCCGACGTTTCGGCATCCTACGGTTCGGCGGAAACATACCGCGGTTTCGCCCGTGTCGCGCTGGGAACGGCAGACGGCGCGCGCGGCTATGCATCGGTCCAGTATCAGGATGGCAAGAAGTGGAAGGGCGATGGCAAGCAGCGCACTTTCATGGCCAACGCCAAGGCCGTGCTGCCGCTGGGCGAAACCGTCGATCTCGATGGCTACATCAGCTATTCCGACCGCGCCGAGCAGGACTATCAGGATCTCAGCCTCGAGATGATCGATCGTCTCGGCTATGACTGGGACAACTTCGGCCCCTCGCGCTATGCCGAAGCCATCAACATTGCCGATATTGCCGCAAATACGGGCTACAGCGGCGTCACGCCGACCAACCCCGCTGCTGGCACGACCTATCCGTCGCCGTTCGTCATCGCCGATGATGCCTATTACGATGCTTCGGGCCTGCGCAAGGATACGCTCGCCGCACTTGGCCTGACCATCCAGACCGGCGATACCGGCAAGTTCGCGATCAAGGGCTATTACCATGAGAACGACGGGCAGGGCACCTGGGGCACGCCGTATCTGGCCAGCCCCTCGGGCGTGCCGATGTCGATCCGCACGACCGAATACGACATCAAGCGCACGGGCGTGTTTGCCTCGTGGACGGGCGAACTCGGCTTCAACAAGCTTCTCGTCGGCGGTTGGTACGAAAAGAACGACTTCATCCAGTCGCGCCGCTTCTATGGCTATGAAAGCCGCACCAATCCGGGCCGCGATCACCTCGATTTCCAGCGCAACCCGTTCTTCACGCAGTGGTCCATCGCGTTCGAAACCGACACGCTGCAGTACTACGTGTCGGATGACATCGACCTTGGCGATCTCAAGGTGAACCTCGGCTGGAAGGGCTACTCGGTCGACACCAACGCTTTTGCGCTGGTCAACACCAACAGCCGCGCTACCGGTGACCTCAAGGTCGAGGACTGGTTCCAGCCGCATGTCGGCCTGAACTACAAGTTCGGCAACGGTCTCGAAGCCTTTGCGGGCTTCACGCAGGTGACGCGCGCCTATCAGGCTTCCACCACCAGCGGCCCGTTCTCGTCAACGCAGGCTGGCTTCGATGCGATCAAGAACACGATCAAGCCGGAAAGCTCGGACACCTACGAGGCAGGCTTGCGGTACAACACCGGTATCGTGAACGCCTCGCTCGCTGGCTACTATGTCGATTTCCGCGATCGCCTGCTGGTCATCCCCACTTCGCTCGGCATCGTCGGAGCCACCAACGCCCTGCAGAACGTCGGCTCGGTCCGCGCGCTCGGCATCGAAGCGGCGGTGGACGTGAAGTTGCCCGGCGGCTTCGGCGCCTTCGCTTCCTATAGCTACAACGATACCACCTATCGCGATGACGTCGTCATCACCGCAGGCGGCGTTACCACGATCCGTCCCACCAAGGGCAAGACCGTGGTAGATACTCCCAAGCACCTCCTGCGCGGCGAACTGTCCTATGACAGTGACACCGTGTTCGGTCGGGTCGGGGTAAACTGGATGTCGAAGCGTTACTTCACCTACCTGAACGACCAGTCGGTGCCGGGCCGCGCGCTCGTCGATGCCACGATTGGCTATCGCGTGGACATCGGCCAGCGCCAGCCAATCGAACTGCAAATCAATGCGGTGAACCTGTTCGACAAGCGCTATGTGGCCACCATCGGCTCCAACGGCTTCGGCTTCAGCGGTGACAACCAGACCCTGCTCGCGGGCGCGCCACGGCAGGTCTTCGTCACGCTCAAGGCGGGCTTCTGATGATGCGCGGCCTTTCAACCGCAAAGGCCGTGATTGCGGGCGTCGTGCTGCTGGGCAGCACGGCGCCTGTCGTCGCCAAGGCCCAAGAAGCGGGCAAGCCTGTCCTGCTGATCTCGATCGACGGACTGCGTCCCGGCGACGTGCTGGAAGCGGAAAAGCGCGGTCTCAAGGTGCCGAACTTGCGCCGGTTTCTGAAGGAAGGGGCCTATGCCACTGGCGTCATGGGCAATCTGCCCACCGTCACTTATCCCAGCCACACCACGCTGATCACTGGCGTCGCCCCGGCCAGGCACGGGATCGTCAGCAACACCACCTTCGATCCCAGGCAGGTCAACTACGGTGGCTGGTACTGGTATGCGCAGGACATTAGTGCGCCAACGCTGTGGGATGCGGCGAGGGCGGCGGGCCTCAGCACCGCCAACGTCCACTGGCCGGTCAGCGTCGGCGTCAAATCGCTCACCTGGAACATGCCGCAGATCTGGCGCTCGGGCCACGGCGATGATCGCAAGCTGATCCGCGCGCTCGCCACCGATGGCCTCTATGATGAACTCGAACACGATTGCGGCGCCTATGCCGACGGCATCGACGAAGGCGTCGACGCCGACGAGAACCGCACAAAGTTCGCCGTCCGCCTGATCGAGACGAAGAAGCCCGATTTCCTTACGGTGTACCTCGCCGCGCTCGACCATGAGGAGCACCTCCACGGCCCCGGCAGCGCCGAAGCCAACGCCGTACTCGAACGTCTCGACACTGCAGTTGGCAAGCTTGTCAGCGCCGAACTCGCCGCGCGGCCCGATGCCACGATCGCCTTGGTAAGCGACCACGGCTTCGTCGCCACCGACACCGAAGTGAACCTGTTCCGCCCGTTCATCGAAGCCGGGCTGATCCGGCTCGGCGCCGATGGCAAGGTCGCGTCATGGGACGCGATGCCTTGGCCCTCGGGCGGCTCCATTGCAGTCGTCCTCGCCCGCCCGGATGATGCCGCGCTCATCGGCCTCGTCGGCGCATTGCTGGAAAAGCTTGCCGCCGATCCGCAGGCGAAGATCGCCAAGGTCATCGGCAAGGCGGAGATCGCCAGGCTCGGCGGCAATCCGCAGGCAAGCTTCTACGTCGATCTCAAGCCCGGCGCACTGGCGGGGAATTTTGCGGCTGATGCGCCGCTGGCAAAGCCTTCACGCTACAAGGGCATGCACGGCTACTTCCCGGCCATGCCTGAGATGCGCTCGACCTTCCTCCTGATGGGGAAGGGCGTGGCAAGGGGGCGCAGCCTGGGTGAGATCGACATGCGCGCGATCGCTCCCACGCTGGCAGAGGTGATGGGGGCGAAGCTGCCCGATGCGCAGGTTCCCGCCCTCAAGATCGGCGGGTAGGCGCAGTTCTGCATTCTCCGGGGAGAGTTGCGCCTCTGCCTCGGAGAGTTGCGGGTGAGTTGCCATGGAGTTGGAAAACTCCCGGTTGGCGCCTGTGTTGCTGAAATTTGACGAATATCGAATGCGTTAGCGCGAATCAGCGGTGCCGCTGCAAAGGTCCGGCGCGCATCCCCGCCAACCAATGGTAACCCATGAAACGCGGCCTCTTTCGCACGATCGACAGCTTCCTGGGCGAATGCGCCCGCGTCCACGAAGACGCCGGCGACGCCTTTCCCTACCTCCGTCCCGAACTCTATCGCAGGCTTGGTTTCACCCCGGCTTACGAGGACCTGCCATTCCGGTCAGAAGCCGAAGGCGCACTTCGGCGCACTTCCTGAGGCATGAAAAAAGAGCCCCCGCTTTCGCAGGGGCTCTCAAATTCTCAAGCCAAGGCTTTGGGTTTACACCCTTTCCTTCAGCACTTCGGCCAGCGTCTCGCCCAGCAGGCTGGGCGAGGCGGAGACCTTGATGCCGGCGGCTTCCATCGCCGCGATCTTGCTTTCGGCGTCGCCCTTGCCGCCCGAGACGATGGCGCCGGCGTGGCCCATGCGGCGGCCCGGAGGCGCGGTGCGGCCCGCGATGAAGCCGGCCATCGGCTTCTTGCGGCCACGCTTGGCCTCGTCGATCAGGAACTGCGCGGCCTGCTCCTCGGCGTCGCCGCCGATCTCGCCGATCATGATGATCGACTTGGTCGCCTCGTCGGCCAGGAACAGTTCGAGCACGTCGATGAAGTTGGTGCCGTTGACCGGGTCGCCGCCGATGCCGACAGCCGTGGTCTGGCCGAGGCCGATGGCCGAGGTCTGGAACACCGCTTCATAAGTCAGCGTGCCCGAGCGCGAGACCACGCCGACCGAGCCTTCCTTGAAGATCGAACCCGGCATGATGCCGATCTTGCACTGGTTGGGCGTGAGCACGCCGGGGCAGTTCGGACCGATCAGGCGGCTCTTCGAACCCGACAGCGCGCGCTTGACCTTGACCATGTCGAGCACGGGAACGCCCTCGGTGATCGCCACGATCAGCTCCATCTCGGCATCGATCGCCTCGAGGATGGCGTCGGCGCAGCCCGAAGGCGGCACATAGACGCACGAAGCGGTTGCGCCGGTCACCGCCTTGGCCTCTGCCACGGTGTCGAACTGCGGCAGGCCGATGTGCGTGGTGCCGCCCTTGCCGGGCGTCACGCCGCCAACCATCTGCGTGCCGTAATCAAGCGCCGCCTGCGTGTGGAAGCTGCCGGTCTTGCCGGTCATCCCCTGCGTGATGACCTTGGTGTTCTTGTCGACGAGAATGGACATTATGCGACCTTCCGGACTTCAGCGACGATCTTCTTGGCGGCATCGCCAAGGTCGTTTGCGGGGACGATGGGCAGGCCCGAATTGGCGAGGATGTCCTTGCCCTGCTGGACGTTGGTGCCTTCGAGGCGGACGACGAGGGGAACCTGCAGGTTCACTTCCTTGGCCGCGGCGACGATGCCATCGGCGATGATGTCGCACTTCATGATCCCGCCGAAGATGTTGACGAGAATGCCCTTCACCGCCGGGTCCTTGAGGATGATCTTGAACGCCGCGGTGACCTTCTCGGTCGTCGCGCCGCCGCCTACGTCGAGGAAGTTGGCCGGGAATTCGCCGTTGAGCTTGATGATGTCCATCGTCGCCATGGCAAGGCCGGCGCCGTTGACCATGCAGCCGATGTTGCCGTCGAGCTTGATGTAGGCAAGGTCGTACTTGCTCGCTTCGATCTCGGCCGGGTCTTCCTCGGTCTCGTCGCGCAGCGCCATCACGTCGGGGTGGCGGTAGAGCGAGTTCGAATCGAAGCTCATCTTGGTGTCGAGGACGAGGAGGTTACCGTCCTTGGTTTCCACCAGCGGGTTGATCTCGAGCATGTCGCAATCCAGCGCGACGAAGGCGTTGTAGAGCTGCTCGGCGATCTTGCCGGCCTGCTTGTTGAGATCGCCGGTGAGCTTGAGCGCATAGCCGACAGCGCGGCCGTGGTGCGGCATGAAGCCTTCGGCCGGATCGATCGTGATCGTGGCGATCTTTTCCGGCGTCGAGTGAGCGACTTCTTCGATGTCCATGCCGCCCTCGGTCGAGACGATCATGGCGACGCGGCTCGTTGCGCGGTCAACCACCATCGACAGGTAGTATTCCTTCGCGATATCAACGCCATCGGTGATGTAGAGGCGGTTGACCTGCTTGCCCGCCTCGCCGGTCTGCACCGTGACGAGGGTGTTGCCGAGCATCTCCTTGGCAAAGGCTTCGACTTCCTCGATGCTCTTGGCCAGGCGCACGCCGCCCTTGGCATCAGCGGGGAGTTCCTTGAACTTGCCCTTGCCGCGACCGCCCGCATGGATCTGCGCTTTCACGACATAAAGCGGCCCGGGAAGCTGCTTGGCCGCAGCAACCGCTTCCTCAACCGTCAGCGCCGCAATCCCCGCCGGAATGCCGACACCAAACTTCGCAAGCAGTTCCTTCGCCTGGTACTCATGGACGTTCATTCAACATCTCCTTGGCGCCGAGCGCCATATCGACCACCAGCGTTCAGGGGACACGAAGACCGCTGCCCTTTCAGACTGGTGCAAAGTTCGTGAAGGTGCGCTCACCATCCTGCACTTGCAGCCATCTGGCTGGTCGGACCTCTCCGTTGGTACGGAATTTCCGACAGAACAGGTTAGCCGAGCGGCCTTCCGCGCAGCCTCCGTGCATTCCGGCGGATGGCGTGTCAAATGCAATTCCGCAAACTTGCGAATCTCCGATTTGCAACTATCCCGCACTGCGGCATTGGCCGCTTACGTTACGTTACCTGCACGAAAGACCATATCGCCTCTGGCCAGCGATTCGTGGTTTATGGAAAGATCAGGGACGTATTTTCCTGCAGGACAAACTGCAGACCCTGCCCCTCCGATACGGGGATGCTTTCCATGATGAGCGATCGCAAGGCGGCGCTGGCAGCGCTCGGCCAATCCAATACGCTTACCGTCGAGACGATCCAGTCGGTCCGCCACTGGAATGCGCACCTCTTCAGCTTCACGATCACGCGGCCTGCATCGTTCCGCTTCCGCTCCGGCGAGTTCGTGATGGTCGGCCTGCCGATCGAGGGCAAGCCGCTGCTGCGCGCCTATTCGATCGCCAGCCCGGCCTGGGGCGAGGAGCTCGAGTTCCTGTCGATCAAGGTGCCCGATGGCCCTCTGACGTCACGCCTGCAGCATTGCGAGATCGGCGATCCGGTGCTGCTGGGGCGCAAGCCTACGGGCACGCTGGTTGCCGATGCGCTTACTCCGGGAAAGCGACTTTTCCTGTTCGCCACCGGTACCGGACTTGCACCATTCCTGTCGCTGGTTCGCGATCCCGAGATTTACGAGCGCTTCGGGCAGATCGTCGTAGTCCACTGCGTGCGCGACGTTTCCGACCTTGCCTATCGCGAAGAGCTTGAGGGCCATCTGGCAGGCGATCCGCTGGTGCAGGACCAGGCCCTGCTGCAATTGATCTATGTGCCGACGGTGACCCGCGAGGAGTTCCACACCAAGGGGCGCATTCCGCACCTGATCGAAAACGGCCGGCTGTTCGACGGGCTGCAAGGCCCCGCGGCGCTGGACCCGGCGACAGATCGTGTCATGCTTTGCGGCAGCATGGCAATGATCAAGGGGCTGACGGCGATGCTGGAAGAGCGCGGCTTCGCTGAAGGGTCCAATTCGCGGCCTGCGGACTTCGTGATCGAGAGGGCGTTCGTCGGTTAGGTATTCGCGCGGTATGTGCGCACCGGCAAGAAGAATGAAAAATCGACGGTCTGCCTCGCGCGTAGGTTATGATGGTACTCAACCAATTGAAATGACTGGACCCTGCAGGGCGCGCTGACCGTTTGGAGCACAGACCCCTTGCATGGAGAGCTCCAGATGGATTCGAGCAACCCCAACTACACCACCTCATCTGCCATGAACGGAACGACTGCGACCGGCGGCGATCCCGACGGCGATGTCACCGTTCTCAACACGTTGATTGCCACCTTGCTCGACAGTGTCGAGGGCTACCAGAAGTCGGCCGAGGACCTCGACAACGAGCAGTACCGGCGCATGTTTCTCGACCGGGCGCGCGAGCGTCAGTCGGTTGTCACCAGGCTGCAGGCCGCGGTCGGCCAGCTTGGTGGCAAGCCCGAGGATGACAGCTCGACGATGGGTTCCATCCACCGCGCGTTCGTGGATCTCAAGGCAGCGGTGATGGGCCGCGATGACAAGGCAATCATCAACGAGGTCGAGCGCGGCGAGGACTATCTCAAGGAGAAGTTCGAAACCGCGATGAACAATGCCGACCTTTCAGCAATCGCAAGCCAGGCCGTCAACGAGGCCTGGGGTTCGGTCCGCGAGGGGCACGACCAGATGAGCGCCCTGAAGCATGGACTTGGTGGCTAAGCCAAAAGCCTTTCAACTCAGGCCATCAGCCTAAGTGCCTGCCGGACGATCTCGGGAGCGAGTTCGTCCGGCATTGGCTCCTCCGGGTGGCCGCGCAGCATCGCCCGGTTGGTCTGCAGAGCAAAGCCGAAAATGGCGCTCCAGATCGTGGCGATGCGCAGGCTGCGTTCACGCTCGGACAGGTGCCCCGTGGCGCGCGTGACCTCGCGGCGGAGCATCTGGAAGCCCACCTCCTGTTGGGGAGCGAGCTCAGGCGCAAGCTGCGGGCGAACCAGTTCGCTTTCATACATCAGCGCGAACATGTTCGGATTTGCGGCGGCAAACCGGATGAAGTGCAGCAAGTTGGCGAAGAGCACGTCCTCTGGCGCCTTTGCGACGGCTTGCTCGGTTTCGGCAAACAGCCGACGATAGCCTTCGAGGGCAACCGCAACGAGCAGCGCCCGCCGATCCGGGAAATGGTGATACGGCGCGCCCGGGGAAACGCCGATCTCTTCGGCCAGCTTGCGAATCGACAACCCCTCATGGCCCTCCCGCGCCACGAACGAAAAAGCGGCGGCGAGAAGCTCGCTGCGTAGATCATCGCGGTGCGAAGGCTTGCCTCGCCGTTCCCGTATCGCTGTGTTCCCCGTCATTTCTGCAGCTTTGCTTGGTTTGGCGGCAATGCGCAAGGCGCTTGCACACCCTCTTGCGCTTCTATTGATCATCGATTAATAGGCGCTTTAATAAGCGGTGATCAATAGCGTCAATCCGGACGCCGCCGCAGCAGGAGAGGTTGGCGTGAGCAGCTTCAAGTACGGCGTATCGCTGTACAGCTATACCGACGACTTCGGCACGGTGATGACGCTCGACGATGCGTTCGATCACGTTGCCGACACGGGTTCCACCGGCATCGAAATCCTCGGCGAGACGAGCGTGCCACTCTATCCGGAGCCCCCGGTTGCGTGGATCGACGCCTGGTTTGCCAAGCTTGAGCGCTACCAGCTCGAGCCGACGAACTTCGCCTGCTGGGTCGACACCCGCATCCAGCTTGATCGTAACATGAGTGTCGAAGAGGGCGCGGCGCAGATCGCGCAGGATCTGCGTCTGGCGCACAAGCTGGGCTTCAAGTTTATCCGGCCCAAGTTCGGCGTTATTGATCATGACCTGACGCCCGACCCGATCTGGGAAGGCGCGGTCGAGCGCAATCTCGATCTGGCGCACCAGCTCGATCTGGTGATCCTGCCCGAGATCCATTCGCCGACGCCGATCCGCCATCCCGTCACCGATGCCTATGTGGAGTTCATCGAGCGTACTGGCACGAAGAACTTCGGTCTGATGATCGACACCGGCATCTTCCAGGATCGTCCGATCGATCACTGGGGCGGCGGCATCACCGACGAGATCAAGAAGGGCGCGCTGAGCTTCCTCAACGGCATCAACACGCCGGTCGAGCATCTGGCCGACGTGATCCAGTACGTGCCGTTCATACAGGCGAAGTTCCACAACATCGACGAGAATCTGCACGACCACCAGATCCCGTGGGAGCGCATCGTGCCGATGCTCAAGAAGCTGGGCTACGCCGGTTATCTTTCGAGCGAATACGAGGGCAAGCGCGACCCGTGGGTGGCGATCGAGCAGGTGCGCCGCCAGCACGCGCTGATCCGCAAGCTCGAAGAAGAATACGACGCCGCCAACATGGAGACGGCCAATGCTTGAGCGCAGCCATATCCAGAGCACCGGCTTCCGCAACGTGGGGCCCGAGGGCGCCCGCACCGGCTTCGAGGTGCGCATCCGTCAGGCCAACTACCGCTCCTCGCGGTTGAGCCTGATCGAAGGCGTGGACATCACCGTCGACGGAGTGGTCTATCCGGCCGAGGGCAACCTGTTCCGCCTTGGCGAAAAGGCCTACACCCGCGAGGAGCTGAACGAAGCGACGCAGACGCGCCTCTACGTGGGCGACTACTTCACCGTGGTCGTCCCGAAGGAAGGCGGCCTGACGCGCGGGGTTCATCTCGTCGGCAGCGCGATCCGCTACCGCCACCCCTATTTCCCGCCCGAATTCCAGCCCGCCATCGTCCGCAACGAACGCCACGCGACGATCATCCTGCCCTGACGAGCGCCGCTCAGGGCAAGACGCCGGGCGCGCGGGCCGGCGGGGCAACAGTCTCATCCGCGTTGGTTAAATGAGTGGGAGGATAAGCTCATGAACATTCACAGGAAGACCCGGCTGATCCAGTCGGCATCGGTTGCAGCCATTGCGCTGTTCTCGTCCGTACCGGCCTTTGCGCAGGCGGCCGACGAACAGGCGGCCGATGAGGCCTCGGCGCCAGGCGAGATCATTGTCACCGCACAGCGCCGCAGCGAGAATGTGCTGAAGGTTCCGGTCAGCGTGACCGTGGTCGGAGCAGAGCAGCTGATCCAGCGCGGCGCCAACGATCTCACTGCCGTGACCAAGCTTGCGCCGAGCCTGCAGGTTGCGCAGGACAACACCTTCTCGGTCCGCGGCGTCGGCACGGCCACGTTCTCGAATACCGTCGAAGCCAGCGTGTCGCAGGTGATCGACGATGTGGTGCTCGGCAACCGTGAATATGCCGCCAATGCGTTCTACGACGTTGCTCGCGTCGAAGTGCTGAACGGGCCGCAGGGCCTGCTGTTCGGCAAGAATGCTTCGGCCGGTCTGGTCAACATCACCACCAACAAGCCCAAGCTGGGCGAGTTTTCCTTCAGCGCCGATGGCGAACTCGTGCAGCGTGCGCGCCCGGGCGACGACGGCACCGGCTACCAGATCCGCTCGACCGTCAACGCTCCGCTTGGCGACAAAGCTGCGCTGCGTCTCAACGCCATCTACAGCGATCAGGATCCGATCACTGTCGGCAAGGTCAACCCGAGCGTTCGCAACGACCTCGGTCTCGAGAACCTCGGCCTGCGTGCAAAGCTGCTGTTCGAACCGACCGACAACCTTTCGGTTTATGTCATCGGCGATTACAACCGCCAGCGCGGCATCACTGGCCGCTATGACATCACCTTCCGCCAATTCGGCCCCGGCAGCCAGTACCCGGCACGTGGCCTTGTGGCAGGTACGGAGAACCTGAACTTCGCTGCAGAAGCGCCAAACTTCCGTGACAGCGATACCGGCGGTCTCCAGGCCAACATCAGCCTGCAGCTTGGTAACGGCATGGAGCTGAGCAGCATCACCGCGTGGAAGCAGGCCAAGGTCGACTTCCAGTTCGATTCCGACCAGACGCCGTTCAACTTCTTCAGCTTCAACGGTGCCAACCAGAAGTACGACCAGTACTCGCAGGAACTGCGCCTTGCCCTGCCGAGCGGCAATGCCCTGTCGGGTCAGTTCGGGCTTTATTACTACCGCTCCGTGGGCAACAACTCGGGCTTCCGCGGCGGCAACAACGGCGTTCCCGATTTCGTGGCCGTCGGCTTCCCGTTCTGCATCGGCGCAACCGTCACGGCGGGACCGCCGCCCGCGTGTGGCGTGAACAACCGCTCGTTCCTCGGTCAGGACTTCCAGTACCGCCTGCAGAACGACAGCTACGCTGCGTTCGGCCAGCTCGGCTACCAGCTGACCGACACGTTCAAGCTGACTGCAGGCGCGCGCCTGACCTACGAAAAGGCGCAGATCAACCTGCGGGAGAATTTCGGCAACTACTTCGTCACGCTCGGCGTGAAGAAGAACGTGTCCGACCAGAGCACCGACGCCACCGATCTCAGCTACAAGCTGGGCTTCGATTGGCAGGCGACGCCTGACCTGATGGTCTACGGCTTCTACGGCGAAGGCTTCAAGGGACCGGGCTTCTCGAATACCGCACCTGCTCCAAACGCAGACCTCGCGGTTCGTCCGGAAATTTCGCGCGGCGGCGAACTCGGCATCAAGGGCAAGGCTCTCGACGGCGCGCTGACCTTCAGCCTCTCGGGCTTCTACACGAAGTTCTATGACCTGCAGGTTCAGGCGTTCGTGCAGGCGCTGCGCACCTTCGTGCTCGGCAACGCGGCTACGGCAACGACCAAGGGCATCGACTTCTCGTTCCAGGCACGGCCGTTCGAAGGCCTGACCCTGTCGGGTTCGGCGTCCTATGCCGATGCGACGTTCGACGATTATCCGGGCGCGCAGTGCTACCCGACGCAGACGACCGGCGGTTGCAAGGCCGACATCAACTCGTCGCTGCCTGGCTTCGTTGGCACGTTCAACGCCAAGGGGTACCAGCTGCCGCTGTCCTCGAAGTTCACTGCAACGCTCGGCGCTGAATACGCCGCGCCCATTTCGGAAGGCCTCGAAGCACAGTTCGGCGTTGGCTACTACCACCGCTCGCCGCAGTCGGCCGGCATCGGCGCACCGTTCACCATCCCAACCTGGGATACGATCGACCTGCGTGCCGGCGTGAAGGCGGACAACTGGACCATCAGCCTGTTCTGCAAGAACTGCACGAACGAGATCCGTCCGATCTCGATCGGTTCGGACGGTGGCGATGCCAACCCGGTTGGCGTTGCTCCGCCGGTGCTGACGCTGAACCAGCGTTTCAGCTTTGAATCGGTCCGCACTATCGGCGTTCGTGCGGGCATCAACTTCTGATGTGATAAGGGGTCGCTACTGCAGGGTGGCGGCCCCACTTTCTGCTGCATCCGGCCGAGACCGGAGCAGTTCCGGATAAGGATGGACCTGATGACCGTTCGCACAGTTCGGCGCTCGATGCTTTGCCTCAGTCTCGTGCTCACAGGGGCTTCGTCGGTCCACGCGCAGACAGGCATCTCAACCGAAACGGTTGCTGCGCCCACGCAACCCAACACCATCACACTGCAGACTGCCGAAAAGGCGGATCGCGAGGTCTGGCATCCCAGCGACAACGGCCGCTATGCCGTGCGCAACGTCACACGCCCGACGCTGACCGTGTTCCAGCCCGTGGGCAAGCCATCCCCGGCATCCGTCATCATCGCTCCCGGTGGTGCGTTCCTCGGCCTCGAGATGGACAAGGAAGGCTGGGAAGTCGCGCGCTGGTTCGCCAATCATGGCGTGACGGCCTTCGTTCTCAAATACCGCACCTTGTCGACGCCGCCCGACCAGAAGGTCTTTGTGGCGGAACTCGACAAGATGATTTCCGGGCAGAAGGCCGCTTTCGCGCCACCTGCCGAAACGCCTGCGGAGGCTCTGGCCGACGGCATAGCTGCGCTGCGACATGTGCGCGCGAACGCCGCGCAGTTCGGGATCGATCCGAAGAGGGTCGGGTTCATGGGCTTTTCCGCTGGTGGTTTCCTCACCCGCAGCGTGGTGGAGAAGGGCGGCGCCGACCGCCCGGACTTCGCCGCGCCGATCTATCCCAACATGGCTGCCATGACCGTGCCTGCCGATGCGCCGCCGATGTTCGTGGCGATTGCCGCCGACGACTTCCTGCTGGCGCGCGAGAAGGGACTGCCGCTGCTGGACAGCTATCGTGCGGCGGGCAAGTCGATAGAGTTCCACCTGTTTTCCTCAGGTGGCCATGGCTTCGGGGCTGGACCTGCCGGCTCGCCCGAGGAAGGCTGGCTTGACCTGATGTACCGGTGGATGCGCACGCAAGGCCTGCTGGCAACGGAGAAGAAGTAAGATGATCAATCGTCGCAGCGTGATGGCCTCGGCCGTGGCTCTGGGAGCTTCCGCTCTGGCCGGCAGCAACGCGCTGGCACGGGCTGCGAAGATCAGGCCAGTGGACCCGAAGTTCCCCGACGGCTTCCTGTGGGGCGCCGCCACGGCCGCACACCAGATCGAAGGCAACAATCTCAACGCGGACTTGTGGGTGATTGAAAACGTCCCCGGCACGATCTTTGCCGAGCGCTCGGGCGATGCGGCAAACAGTTTCGAGCTGTGGCCGGTCGATCTCGATCTGGTGAAGGGGATGGGCCTGAATTCCTATCGCTTCAGCCTTGAATGGGCGCGGATCGAGCCGGACGAGGGTCATTTCTCCAACGCCATGCTCGATCACTACAAGGCGATGATCGAAGGATGTCGGGCGCGTGGCCTAAAGCCGGTCGTTACCTTCAACCACTTCACCACGCCGCGCTGGTTCGCGGCCAAGGGCGGATGGCACAGTCCGGAATCGCCAGCTTTGTTCGCCCGCTTCTGCGATCGCGCCGCGCGGCACCTGGCTGCCGGCATCGAGCTTGCGACCACGCTCAACGAACCCAACCTTGCTGGCGTGATCGGAGAGATCCTGCCGCCGCAGTTGCTGGCGGGTGACAAGGCGACGCAGGAAGCCGCCGCGAAGCAGCTTGGCGTGCCGCTCTATACGCCGGGCGTCTCGCTCTACATCAAGGACCCGAAGACCTACCGCGCCAACATGATGGAAGGCCATCGCCGGGGCCTCGCTGCGATCAAGGCGGTTCGGCCTGACCTTCCGGTCGGCGTGAGCCTTGCGATGCTTGATGATCAGGCCGTCGGCAAGAATTCGATGCGCGATCAGATCCGCGAGCGCTACTACAATGAATGGCTGCGCTTGGCGCGAGATACCTGCGATTTCATCGGCGTCCAGAATTACGAGCGCAAGATGTGGAGCGACAAGGGCGAGGTGCCCGCGCCTGCCAATGCGCGACGGAACACCGGTGGGACCGAAGTATGGCCGGGATCGCTCGCAGGGGCGGTACGCTATGCCCACGAGGTGACGAAGCTGCCAGTCTCCGTCACCGAGCATGGCGTCAACTCTGACGACGACACCCTGCGCCAGTGGCTGATCCCTAACGCGCTCACAGAGCTGAAGCGCGCGATGGACGATGGTGTGCCGGTGCGGGGATATATCCACTGGTCACTGATCGATAACTTCGAGTGGGGTTTCGGCTATCGCTACCGCTTCGGGCTGCATTCATTGAACCGCGAGACCTTCCAGCGCACGGCCAAGCCCAGCGCCGAAGTGCTGGGCTCGATCGCGCGACGGAACTCGCTCTAGGCCAACGCCGCCTTGACGTACTCTGGTCGCAGCGGCAGGCGCCGAACCGGCTTGCCGGTCGCGTCCAGCACCGCGGCAGCGATGGCGGGGCTTGCCAGCGCGTTGGCGCTTTCCGAGCCTTGGCCATAGTTGCCCGCAGCAAGGTTGGTTTCGAACACAACCTTGATCTCGGGCGCTTCGGCCATGGTCAGGATCGGGTAGCTCGCCCAGTCGGCCGCGGTGATCGCGCCGTGATCGAAGCTGACTTCTTCGTGCAGTGCCTGGCTGACGCCCATCAGGCATCCCGCCTGGATCTGGCGGCGCAACTGCAGCGGATTGATGACGATGCCGACGTCGGCAACCATGGTCATCCGTTCGACCCTGACCTCGCCGGTTTCGGGTGTGACCGCAACGTGCGCGGCGCAGGCCCAGTAGCCGTTGTCGCGCAGCATGATCGACATGCCACGGCCCTTGACCACGCCCTTGCCGTTGGCCCGGGCGCCTGGCGCAGGGGAGGGACGGCTGTCCCAATCGGCTTCGGTCCGAAGCTTCTCGATGATCGCCTTGAAGCGCGGGTCGGTAACGTGGTCGAGCCGGAATTGCAGCGCATCCTTGCCGGCAAGCATGGCTGCCTCGCTCATCGCCACTTCGCGCGGGAAATTCTGCTGGAACTGGATCGGCGTGCGCATCGAATGGTCGCGCAAGCCCACGGCGATCGGCGATTCCTTCTCGCCGATCTGCCAGGTGCTCCTCGCCTTCTCGCGCACGGCGGGGACGTTGCCGTAGACCCAGATATCCTGCATCTCGTTGACGCCGTTCTGGAAAATGTCCTTGGTGACGGGGGCAGGGGAATCGATCACCGGCAGTCCTGCAAGGATCGCACCGACAAGGCGGTCATCCTGCATCGGCGGCACGCGGTGTTCGGCTGCGTACCCCGCGATCCGCCCATCCTTGTCGAGCTTGATTGCGATATCGGCCAGCGCGCAGGAGGATTGCGTGGTCCACTGCATCTCGTCCGCGCGCATCCACTGCACGCGCACCGGCCGGCCCAGTTCACGCGAAAGAAGCACGGCTTCGTCCTCGCTCCCTGCGCTGCCGCCATTGGAGCGGCCATAGTGGCCCGATCCGGGATAGGTGCGCACCACCACCTTGTCCTCGCCCACGCCCAGCATCTTGGCGATCATGTGGCGCAAGTGCTGCGGGTTCTGGCTGAGGGTGTGCAGCGTGACCGATCCGTCCGGGCGGTAATCGGCCAGCGTCACCATCGGGCTGATCGGGGCGTGCTTGTGATAGGGCAGGAAATACGATGCCTTGTGCTGGCGCACGGCAGACACCTTTTCCGGCTCGCCCTTGTTGGCCGCGCCATCGCGTGACGGGAATGTTGTCCAGTCAGCCTTCGTGCGCAGATGGTCTGCCAGCCCTTCGTGGCCGGGCAGGCCCTGCCAGTCGCTCCACTTCGTTTCCGCTGCGACGGCCTGTGCGGCTTGCACCGCCTCCCACTCGTCGGGCGAGACGACGGCGAGCAGGTTGCCGATCGTCACCAGTCGCGCGCCTGGATACTGCGCGCCATCAAGCTTCCCGGCCTTGACCAACTTCGAGCCGAGCGTCGCGGGGTGGATGGTGCGGGCGTGGAGCATTCCCGGCAGCTTGACGTCGCCGACCCAGACCGCTTCGCCCGAAACCTTGGGGCGGGTCATCGGATTGGCTGAAGGCTTGCCGATGATGGTGTATTCCGACACGGGCTTCAGCGGCGGCTCGCCCTTGACCGTAAGGCCCATCGGGCTGGTCAATTCGCCCTCGACCGGGATCGTCAGCTTGAGGTCCTGGCCCTTGACCAGATCGGCATAGCTGATCGCCTTGCCGCCGCCAGAGATGACGCCGTCCTTGACACTCAAGGCCTTGCGATCGACCCCAAGCTTGCCCGCTGCGAGTTCCAGCGCGGCCTCGCGCATGTAGGCGGCAACCTTGCGCAGGTTCTGGACATAGCCGAGCAGCCAGAACGTGCCGCCACCGTCGGGCGTGCGGTCGGTATCGCCGGTGATCACGGTCGTCATCGCCGAGAGCGGGACGCAGAGTTCCTCGGCGACGATCTGACGATAGGCCGTGTTAACGCTGCTCTGGCCGAAATCGCATTTGCCGGTGCGGATCGTGACCGTGCCGTCGGCCATCAGTTCGATCCAGTTGGCGGGTGCACTGGCATCGAGCGATGCGGGCGCGGCGGTGGCCGATGCCTTGACCGGCAGGCTTACCGCGACGGCAAGCGCCCCGCCGGTGCCGATGAACGCGCGGCGGGACAGCCTTGCGCCGTTGATGTCGAGGGCTGCGCTCATGCCGCGCCTCCTTCGGCCATCAGCTTGGCCGCGCGGTGCGCGCCTTCGAGGATCGCCGCATAACTGCCGCAGCGGCACAAGTGTGGCGAGGGGCCGGAGTTGGTCAGCGCTTCGCGGATATCCGCGTCGGTCGGCTTGGGGTTCGCCTCGAGCAGTTCCGTGACCTTGATCATCATGCCGAACTGGCAGATCCCGCATTGCGGCACCTGTTCGTCCACCCAGGCCTGCTGGACCGGGTGCAGTCTCTGCGGGTCGGGCGCAAGGCCCTTCTTCTCGGCCCAGCGCGCCGGCAGCCCGTCAACCGTGGTGACCGGCTTGCCCTCTACCGCCGCAACCGGCGTCACGCAGGCGCGCACTTCCTCGCCGCCGAGCAGGACCGAGCAAGCCCCGCATTGCGCGAGGCCGCAGCCGAACTTGACGCCCATCACGCCAAGCTCGTTGCGCAGCACATAGAGCAGCGGCGTGTCCGGCGAGGCCTTCACCTCGCGCTGCTGCCCGTTGACGACGATCCTGGTCACACCAAACTCCCCCACCGTGAATGGACTGTTCTATCGGCAAATTCCGCCTTTGAACAGCAAGGGAGGGCGCGGCCCTGTTCCTTTATTCAGGCCGTAGCCGGGTCCTTGTGCAGCCATTCGGCGTGGCGGGGTGCGCGTCGGGTCCTGCTCCATTCCTCCAGCATGACCGGCGCAAGGTCGGCCAGTTCCGCATACTGCTCTGCCGTGCCGATGTTGCAGGCCAGTTCGAGCCGGTGGCCGTTGGGATCGAAGAAGTAGATCGAGCGGAAGATGCCGTGGTAGGTCGGCCCGAGCACGTCCACGCCTTCGGCTTCGAGATGGGCCTTGGCGGCCTGCAGGGCGGCCTCGTCCTCCACCTCGAAGGCGATATGCTGGACCCATGCCGGGGTGTTCGGGTCCTTGCCCATCTCGGGCTGGTTCGGCAGCTCGAAAAAGGCCAGCACGTTGCCGCCCCCGCAGTCGAGGAAGACATGCATGTAGGGATCGTCTTCGCCGGTGGAGGGCACCTTGTCCTCGGCAAAGGCGGTGGTGTAGCGCATGCCCATCACGCGCTCGTACCAGTCGACCGTTTCCTTTGCGTCGCGGCAGCGATAGGCGACATGGTGGATGCGCTTGATCTGCGGGATCATTCCGCCGTCTCCTCGACCTGCAGGACGCCCCGGCGCATCTGATCGCGCTCCATCGACTTGAAGAGCGCGGTGAAGTTGCCTTCGCCAAAGCCCTCGTCCTTCTTGCGCTGAATGAACTCGAAGAACACCGGGCCGATCTGGGTTTCCGAAAAGATCTGCAACAGCAGACGCGGATCGCCCTTTTCGGTCGAGCCATCGAGCAGGATGCCACGGCGCTGCAACTCGTTTACCGGCTCGCCGTGGCCAGGCAGGCGCTCATCCAGCATCTCGTAGTAGGTGTCCGGCGGAGGCGACATGAACGGCGTGCCGATGGCCTTCAGCTTGTCCCAACCGCCGAGAAGGTCATCACTGGCAAAGGCGATGTGCTGGATGCCCTCGCCGTTGTAGGCGCGCAGGAATTCCTCGATCTGCCCGCCGCCGGCCCCATTGGTTCCTTTGGCGCCTTCTTCGTTGAGCGGAATGCGGATCTTCCCGTCGGGCGCCGTCATGGCGCGACTGGTGAGGCCGGTATATTCGCCCTTGATGTCGAAATAGCGGATCTCGCGGAAGCCGAACACGCGCTCGTAGAACGCCGCCCAGTGCGCCATGCGCCCGCCATAGACGTTGTGGGTGAGGTGATCGATCGTGTGGAAACCGGCGCCAACGGGATGACGGTCCACCCCCGGCAGGTATTCGAAGTCAATGTCGTAGATCGACAGGTCGCCGAACGCGCCGCCCTCGTAGCGGTCAATCAGGTAGATGATCGAACCGCCGATGCCACGAATGGCCGGCAGGCGCAGTTCCATCGGCCCGGTGCGCACTTCGACGGGTTCCGCGCCACGTTCGATCGCCGTGGCATAGGCCTTGGCCGCGTTGCGCACGCGCCAGCCCATGCCACAGGCCGAAGGTCCGTGTTCGGCCGCAAAGTAGGCCGCGGGACTGCGCGGCTCGTAGTTCGCAATCAGGTTGATGCCACCCTGCCGCCACAGTTGCACCGCCTTTGAGCGATGGTTGGCGATGCGGGTAAAGCCCATCCGCTGGAATACCGGTTCGAGCGTGCCGGCCTCGGGTGCGGAAAACTCGATGAATTCGAAGCCGTCGAGGCCAAGCGGGTTTTCGAACAGGTCTTTCGTGGGTTGGTGCTGGCTCAAGGAACTCTCCGATCGAAACTGCAAGCAGCGCAGGGCTGTAAAAGTAGTTTCAATTTATACCAGATTTGCGGAGCGTTGTCGCCATGAATCTTGTTGCTGCCGATCAGCTTCTTCGACCACGCGCCGTCCTCACGTCAGGACGTGGCATTGCTGAGGTCTGCTGCGTGCGTGGAAATATTCGCAATTTCGGGCGTTTATGGTATCAGGAACCATGCCTGGTAGCGCCTCGCCCAATTTGAGCGATCAACGGCTCGATGAAATTGCCGCACATCTGCGGCAGGCTTTTGCCGTCAACAGTGACGACAACGTGATGCTTTCGGATCTTGCAACGGCGCTGGACTCGCCGGAACTCGCGGAGATTTTCCAGGAAATCGCGACCCTGCGCAACGAGGAGCTGCAACGGCTCGAGCGCCTGCTCGGCCGGTTCGCACACAACGACCGCTGAAAAATGGTGCCGGCTACAGGATTCGAACCCGTGGCCCCCTGATTACAAATCAGGTGCTCTACCAACTGAGCTAAGCCGGCCCTGCGCGATGCGCATTGCGCTCCCTTGCCTCAGACCGCACCGAACGTCCAGCCCTCGGTGAGGGCAATTTCGTCGGAAAGTTCGCGCGGGCGCCAGAGGCCGGGATCGTGGGCGGCCTCGCGCAGCCACGCAGCGGTCAGGATGGCGTCGCAGGTGTGATCATCAAGCGCGCCGGCAAGCCCGGATGGCGCGCAGCCGATGACCGCCAGGGCCTCGTCCAGTTCGCCCGCCGATCGCATCTTCGAACGCGACGCAGTTCTCCCCGCGGCCATGGCGGCAATGGTGGTATAGATCTCGCAGATCACCGGTCCCTTGGCGGGCAGGCCGTCCACTGGCCAGACGCTGGCCCGGTCTGCCAGCCGGTGCAGGAGGCGCATCCCCGACAGGCTTGACTTGCCGACCTGCGCTGCGCCGACCAGATTGAAGTTCGAATAGGGTTTGCAGCCCATGCGCCGTTGCGCTGCCTCGGTCACCCGGAAGCGGCCCTGACCCCCGCCGAATTGCCCGCCTTCGCGGCCGCCATGGCGACGGAAGTAGGCGGAAAGATCAGGATGGTCGACCAGCGCCGAGACGCCAAGATGCGGTTCATCGGCGCATATCGCGTCGATCAGCGCCCAAAGCTCGCGCGCGCTGCCGGGACTGTCCGGCCAGCCGGGAAAGAATGCGCCCCGGTCTGCAAAGGGCAGGGCGATGCCGAGGTCCATGCCGACCAGCGTATCGTCCGGCAGCTCATCGCGCAGGTAGGCAAGGACTTCGCAGCGTGACCAGCGATGGCCCGGCCGGACGATGCGCGGCGTCGCCGTCCCGCGCGTGGCCAGCGCCACGGCAATGCCCTTGTGCCGCTCGCCTGCCGCCCCTGACCAGTCGATGGCGACGAAATGGCCGAAGCGCCTCCCGAAACGGTCACCGAAACGGTCGCCAAAGCGATCAGGCGTCATTCGCCCTGGCGCTCGCGGCGCTTGCGTTCCCACCAATCGAGGCGTTTGGCCACTTCACGTTCGAACCCGCGTTCGACCGGGGCATAGTAGGTCTGCGGTGCCATGCCTTCAGGCCAGTAGTTGTCGCCGGAAAAGCCGTCCTCGGCATCGTGGTCGTATTGGTAGCCCTTGCCATAGCCGATGTCCTTCATCAGCTTGGTCGGCGCGTTGAGAATGTTCGCTGGTGGCATCAGCGATCCGGTATCGCGCGCGGATTTCCACGCAGCCTTGTGCGCCATGTAGGCGGCGTTCGATTTGGGCGCGGTGGCGATGTAGAGCAGGGCCTGCACTATGGCCAGTTCGCCCTCGGGGCTGCCGAGGAACTCATAGGCATCCTTGGCGGCAAGGCACTGCACCAGTGCCTGCGGATCGGCCATGCCGATGTCTTCGACCGCCATGCGCACCAGCCGTCGCAGCACGTAAAGCGGCTCTTCGCCTGCCACCAGCATGCGTGCCATGTAATAGAGCGCTGCCTGCGGGTCTGAGCCGCGCACCGCCTTGTGCAGGGCGGAAATGAGGTTGTAGTGCCCCTCGCGGTCCTTGTCGTAGACCGCCACGCGCCGCATCAGGAACTTGCCCAGCCCCTCGGGATCAAGTGGTGCGGGCAGAGACACGTCAAACAGCATTTCCGCCTGGTTGAGCAGGAAGCGCCCGTCGCCATCGGCAGAAGCCACCAGTGCTTCGCGGGCAGGCGGGGTGAGGGGAAGGCGCAAGCCTGTGATGTCTTCAGCGCGGTCGAGCAGCGTGCCCAGCGCGGCGGCATCGAGGCGATGCAGGATCAGCACCTGTGCACGGCTGAGCAGTGCGGCGTTCAGCGCAAAACTGGGGTTCTCGGTGGTCGCGCCGACCAGCGTGACTGTGCCGTTCTCCACAAACGGCAGGAAACCGTCCTGCTGCGCACGGTTGAAGCGGTGGATCTCGTCAACGAACAGCAAGGTGCGTCGGCCGGCCAGCGCCATGGCTTCCGCTTCGGCAAAGGCTTTCTTGAGATCGGCCACGCCTGAAAACACTGCGCTGATCGCAACATAGCGCATGCCCACGGCCTCGGCGAGCAGCCGCGCGATGCTGGTCTTGCCGGTGCCGGGCGGACCCCACAGGATCATCGAGGTCAGTTTGCCCGCCGCAACCATCCGCCCGATCGCGCCTTCCTCGCCGGTCAGATGATCCTGCCCGATCACCTCGGTCAGGTCGCGCGGGCGCAGCCGATCCGCCAGCGGCGCTTCGGCGCTGGCTTCGGGCGGGGGGCGGTCCTGCGGAGGCGGGGCGAAGAGATCAGCCATTGGTCACCGAGATAGGACGGGCTGAGAAAAATTGCACCTGCCCACTTGCCAACGTCGCATTAAGATATATCTTAGACGCATCATGAAAGGATATGAACACATGAGAATCGAAAGAGGTCGGCACGGCAATGGTCGCGGCCATGGCCATGGCCGGCACGCCATCAAGATGATGGCCATGATGGGCGGACGCTTTGGCGGTCCGTTCGGGAAGGGCGGTGCCTTTGGCGAAGATGGCCCGTTCGGGGGCAGTCCGTTCGGGGGCGGCCGGGGTGGTCGCGGTGGTGGTGGTCGCCGGGGCGGACGGATGTTTGCCGGTGGCGAACTGCGCCTGCTGCTGCTTCACCTCGTCGCCGAGCAGCCGCGCCATGGCTATGATCTGATCCGCGCGATCGGTGAGCTTGCAGGCGGCGAATATGCGCCCAGTCCGGGCGTGGTCTACCCCACGCTAAACCTTCTGGTCGACGAGGGCCTGATCGCCGAGGAAGCCGGAGAGGGGCCACGCAAGGCCTTCGCCGTGACCGACGCAGGCCGTGCCGAGCTCCATGGCAAGGACGCCGAACTCGACGCGATCCTGGGTCGCCTCAAGGCGCTGGGCGAACAGCGCGACCGTGCGGACAGTCCGCCGGTGCGCCGTGCCATGGGCAATCTTCACGCAGCCGTGCGCAATCGCGTCATGGCGCAGGGCTTCGATACCGAGACTGCCCATGCCATCGCCGATATCCTCGACGAGGCCGCACGCAGGATCGAACGCCTCTGATGCTCCATGAATCCGCGCTTTCGCGCCGCTTTGAGGATGCATTGGGCCATGATATCCTCTCCCCGGGTAACAGGGGGAGAGGACCCATGGATAACCTGCAAGACGATCCCGTGAAGACTCCGGGCCATCTCTGGGCTGTCGGCGTGATCAGTCTGTTGTGGAACAGCTTTGGTTGCGTCGATTACGCGATGAGCAAGCTCGACCCGCTCGGCTACATGAACTCTGTCGGCATGACTCAAGCCGAGGTCGCCTACATGCTGGCCATGCCCGCCTGGCTCAGCGCGTTCTGGGCGCTTGGCGTCTGGGGCTCGCTGGCGGGTTCGCTCCTGCTGCTGTTGCGTTCGCGCCACGCGGTGACGGCGTTTGCGGTTTCGCTGGTTGGCCTTGCCGTAAGCCAGCTTTCGCACTTTCTCGACAGCACGATGCCCGCATCCATGAACTCGGGCGCCATGATGGCGATGAACTTCCTGATCTGGGGCTCGCTCGTTTTCTTCCTGTGGTATGCGAGCCGGATGAAGGCAGCGGGCGTCCTGCGCTAAATCAGCGCCGGCTTGCCTTGGCCTTCTGGCGCACCAACCTGAGGTAGGTATCGGCGACCGCCTGGTTGATCCGGTCCCAGGAGAAATCGAGGCTGCGTTCCTCGCCTGCCATGCCATGGCGCGCGCGAAGCCCGGCATCTTCCACATAGCAGCGTAGCGCCTCGGCAAACTGGCGCACCGCTCCGGGCGTGATCAGTCGGCCCGATACGTTGTCGTCGACGAGACTCTGGCTTCCGGTCGCCGCTGCGGCAACCACCGGCACGCGGCAGGCCATCGCTTCAAGCGTGACATTGCCGAACGTTTCGGTGACCGAAGGATTGAACAGCACGTCCATGCTCGCCACGGCGCGGCCAAGATCGTGCCCGCCCTGGAACCCTGCGAAGACAGCATCCGGCAGCCGGGCGGCAAACCATTCGTGCGCCGGGCCTTCGCCGACCACGAGCACGCGATGCTTGACGCCCTTGCGCACCAGTTGGTCGACCGAGTCTGAAAAGACGTCGAGACCTTTCTCCATGACCAGGCGGCCAAGGAAGCCGATCACCACTTCGTCATCGCCGATGCCGAGCTCGCGCCGCCATTCGAGACTGCGAGCGCCGGGGTGGAAGATCTCGCGATCGACCCCGCGTGACCAGATGTCGATGTCGTAGTTCATGCGCTGGTCGCGCAGCACTTGCGCCATCGATTCCGATGGCGCGACCAGGGCATCGCAGCGGCGGTAGAAGCGGCGCATCAGGGCTTCGACCACGGGTTCGGCCCAGGCCATGTTGTAGTAGCGGAAATAGGTCTCGAACCGGGTGTGGACCGAGGCGAGGATGGGCAGCCTGCGGTGTCGCGCCCAAGAGACCGCGCGGTGCGCGACGACATCGGGCGAGGACACGTGCACGACATGGGGCGCAAACTCGGCCAGATCGCGACGGATGCGCGGAGACAGGGCCAGCGGGAAGCGATATTCGGGGCGGCCGGGAATTGCGAACGAGGGCACGCCGATCAGCGTGCCCGTCGCCTCGAAGGCAGGCTCTTCGACCTTGGGCGCATAGATGCGCACATCCGCGCCTTGGCGCAGGAGATAGCCGACGAGGCGGTTCAGCGCCTGGTTCGCGCCATCGCGGACGTAATTGTAGTTGCCGCTGAACAACGCGACGCGCAGGTTTGAAAGATCGGTCGGGAAGGGGGAGTTTGCCTCGCTCATCGGCTGCGCCATAGCCCGGCAGAAGCTGAATGGCGAGTGACGGCGACGGATTTGCGCGACTTTTGCGCGATCTGAACAGAGCACGGCCGTGGGCCGCGCGGCAGGTTACTCCGCCGCTGATGTACCTCGGGTGTCGCTCCGGTCCGATCCGGAGCGGTTTTGCGGAAACCTTTCATAGGCACCGGGGTTTGGGCTGCACGACAGGTCTCAGGCAATCCAGAGGGAAGATCAATGATTTCGAAGAACATTCTCACGTGGCCGCTGGCCGCGACGCTGGCGCTCGTCGCCGCTCCGGCCATGGCGCAGGACAGCATGGACGACACCGCCACGACCACGTCCACCGCCACCACGGCAGATGGCTTCGATCGCGACAGCCACTTTGACGGCGTGTACATCCAGGGCTTTGGCGGCATCAGCCTGCTCGGCAACAATCGCGGCCAGTTCGAGTTCGATACCAACCGCGATGGCAACTATGGCGACACTGTCCAGACGACGGCCGGTGCCAATGCCTTCTCGCCGGGCTTTGCCAACTGCGGTGCCACCGGATCGACGCGCGGGGCGGGTTGCGTTGCCGACAAGCAGGGTGCGGAATACGGCGTTCGCGTTGGCTTCGACGCGCGGTCGGGCAACATGGTGTTCGGTGGCCTGCTCGAAGGTTCGCGCAACGAATCGATCTATCGTTCGACCGCGTTCAGCACCACGCCGGCGTCCTATCGCATCGACCGCCAGCTCGACTACGCGATCTCGGCCCGCGCGCGTCTTGGCTACACTCCGGGCGGCGGCGCGCTGTTCTACGTCACCGGTGGTGGCAGCTACGCCAAGATCAACCATGACTTCTCCACCACCAACACCGCCAATTCGTTCACCGAGCGTGACGACGGCAAGATGGTCTGGGGCTGGCAGGCAGGTGGCGGCACCGAAATCATGCTGTCGAACAACCTCTCGCTGGGCCTCGAGTACCTTTACAGCCGCTACCAGGACGACAAGTACGAAGTCGAAGTGGGCCAGGGCACCGCGCCTGCCACCAATCCGTTCCTGCTGAACGGCGGCGGCACGAACCTGCGCGTGACCGACAAGGTGTTCGACACGCATGCCCTGCGCGCCACTGTCGGCCTGCGTTTCTGACCATATGGCCTAACCCTGCCGCGTGAACGATCCGGAGCTTGCAGACCCGCAAGGCCGGTCAAGTGAAGCGCGGAAGGTGAACCCGGAGAAGCTGCGGCGACATCCCTCGCCGCAGCTTTTTTGTGCCCTGCGAAGACCCCGAATTCGCCGAGGGGTTTACGCGGTTTACACAGTTCAGGAGAGCTATCGTGTTCGATCGGATCGGCGCAATTGATCGGGTTTTGCGATTTGCGGTGGGCGGGTTCGGGCGGCTGTTGGCGAGGCGATTCCTGGCGTTTGGCGCTTGCCCACCCCCGACCCCTCCCGCCTGCGGGAGGGGAGGAAATTGGCGCTTTTCCTGCGGGGGCGTGCTGACGAGCAGCGCAGCGCTTGGTGCTGCTGTGCGAGTGGGGGTGAGGTGCGACATGGCTTGAAGGCTATGTCAGCTGAGGGCCTGTAGGAAAGTCATTTTGTGCTTTGTCTGTTCTCATGGAATGGGCGTCGGTGCGGCTAAATCTGACACATGCGTCAATAACGCTTTCCGGCTGTTCACGCGGGGGCAGGAAGTTTTGGCGGTTTGTCAAACAGACACCGCCACTCCGATCAAACCGGTAACTCCAGAAGCCTGGCAGGGTCCGCCCTCAGCCTTGGCGGACCCTGCCTCCGATCAGATCCTGATCTGGCTGCCCAGTTCGACCACGCGGTTTGCAGGAAGCCGGTAGTAGTCCATCGCCGATTCCGAGGCTTTGAGCATCCAGGCAAACAGCTGTTCCCGCCAGAGTGCCATGCCGGCGACTTCCCGGGCCGCTATGAGTTTCTGTCGGCCGAGGAACCAGCTGGTGCGCATGGGATCAAGGGTAATTCCTTGCCGGGCGAGTGGGGAAAGATCATTGGGAAGATCGATTTCCTCGGTAAAGCCGTATCGTGCCACGACCCTGTAAAAGCCGTCACCCCAATCGTGGCGCTCCAGTCGTTCGTGCGGTTCGAGGCGAGGAACGTCGGCAACCTCCACGGTAAGCAGCACCACATTCTCGTGCAGGATCTGGTTGTGCTTGAGATTGTGCAGCAGAGCAGCGGGAACGCCATCTTTCGAGGCGGACAAGAACACGGATGTTCCTTTTACCCGGTGCACGCTGGACGCGGTCGAGCGGATGAAGTCGTCGAGGCCCATGGCCTCGTCTTCGAGATGACGGCGCAGGATCGCCCGGCCCTTCGCCCAGGTGGTGAGCACGATGAAGATTGTGGATGCTATGACCAGCGGCACCCAGCCGCCATCGGCGATCTTGGCAATGTTCGACATGAAGAATGCGGTGTCGATGGTGGCAAAGAACGCAATGGTCGCGGCCGCCGCCAGCTTGTTCCAGTGCCAGACCTTGAACAGCAGGAAACCCAGCATGGCGGTGGTGATCAGCATCGTCCCGACCACCGATATGCCGTATGCCGAGGCCAAGCGGGTGGACTGCCCAAAGCCGATGACGAGAACGAGGACCATGGCCAGCAGGCCCCAGTTGACGGCAGGCATGTAGATCTGCCCGGCGGCTTTCTCGCTGGTGTGCAGGATCTTGAGACGCGGCAGGAAGCCGAGCTGAATTGCTTGATGTGTGACGGAGAAGGCGCCCGAGATCACGGCCTGGCTGGCGATGATGGTTGCGAAGGTGGCCAGAATGATCAGGGGGAGCCTGGCCCATTCGGGCGCCATCAGGAAAAAGGGATTTTCCACGGCGGCTGGATTCGACAACAGCAAGGCGCCCTGGCCCATGTAGTTCAGGAGTAGAGCCGGGAAAACGAGCGCGATCCAGCTGAGCCCGATGGCCTTGCGGCCGAAATGTCCCATGTCTGCATAGAGCGTTTCGGCCCCGGTGACCGCCAGGAAAACCGAGCCCATGGCAAGAAAGGCGAGACGGGAATCGTGAGTGAAGAATGCCGCCGCCCAGCGCGGGTCGACGATGCCGAGAATGGACGGATTGTTGGCGATATTGGCGATGCCAAGCACGGCAAGAACGACAAAGTAGGCAATGACCACCGGACCGAAGAAGGCGCCGACACGGGCCGTGCCGCGCGATTGGATCAGGAACAGACCGACCAGGATCAAGACCGATAGAGGGAGGACCAGAGGTTCGGCACGTGCTTCGATGATGGTCAGACCTTCAACAGCCGAGAGCACGGACATTGCCGGTGTGAGCATGGCGTCGCCATAAAAGAGCGCTGTGGCCAGAACGCCCAGTACGACAAGCCAGCTCTTCTGCCGGCTGTCGAGGTGACCGGAGATCAATGCCAGCAATGCGAAGGAGCCACCTTCGCCGCGATTGTCGGCACGCATGGCAACCAGAACGTACTTGATAGTGACGACTATCATCAGCGTCCAGAAAATCAGGCTGAGGACGCCGAAGATATGCAGGGCATCAACCTTGAGGGGATGAGGCCCGATGAAGGATTCCTTCATGGCATAGAGTGGCGAGGTGCCGATATCGCCAAAGACGACACCGACGGCCCCGACCATGAGGACGGCCAGACTTTCTTTCTGCGGGGTTGGGCCGGGCGAAGCGCCGCCTGATGGCGGAGCGGATTCGGAATGTAGCATGGCTTTATTGTGGTGATTTGCAGCATAAAGATTCCATGTGGAATTCGCTTGTGGATGCCATATCCTGTCGACGTGGATCGCACGTTCCGGCAGTCAATCCGCCATGTTCACCGACACTCTTCTGCCGCTTGACCGGGTACGATCGGCAAAGGCATCGATCACCCACACATCAGCGGCTTTGCTGCTTGCGGGCATTTCCACGGCCATCGGAGTATTGACGGCCAGCCGCTGGGGCAATGCCCCGGTGGTCATGCTGTACCTGCCGCCCGTGCTTTATGCCGCGATTTACGCAGGGCTTCGTAGCGGCTTGCTGATCTCGTTCGCCTCGGCGCTTGCGTTCAACTATTTCTTCACCTCGCCCTATCACACGCTGGTCATCCACAGTCCCGCAGATGCGGTGACCATGGTCGTGCTGTTCATCGTGGCGGCCGTGTGCAGCCAGCTGGCCGCGTCGGTCCGCAGGCAGTCCCGGCTGGCCGCGGAACATGCCGGTCGCAATGCCGCCATTGCCGGCTTTGCCCGACGCCTGCTGTCCACCCGCGATGTCGGCGAAGTTGCCGAGGTCAGTGCGGCGCAACTGGCGGCGCTGTTCGGTTGCCAGGTGGCGGTTGCTGTCGATGCTGAGCCAGTGCGGATTCTGGCGAGCATACCGGCTGATGCATCGCCAAATCCTGATGATCTTGCCGCTGCCGCCTATGCCCTCCAGTTCGGCGAGAGTTCGGGGCGGGGTGAGAAGCGCGCCGCACAGGCGGATTGGCAGTTTCATCCCATCGCATCGGACAGTGCAGTGCTGGCGGCGGTTGGCCTGGCCAGAGAAGATGGAGTGCCGCCAATACCACAAGAGCGGCAAGTCTTGTTCGAGAGCCTGCTGAACCAGATGGCATTGGCGCTTGAGCGCACGAGACTGGAAGGCGAAGCGAGGGAAGCGGCAGGAATGCGCGCTCGCGACAAGTTGCGGTCAGCGTTGCTGGGGTCAATCGGCGACGACATCAAGCCACGCATCAGGGCAGTTCAGACCACCTTGCGTGCCTTGCGTCGCGAGGGCAATCTATCGAGGGAGCCGGCCTCGCTATTGGAAGGGGAAGTTGCGGGGATCGAGCGTCATATCGACAATCTCGTCGACCTGCAGGGCACCGACGGAGACCTGAACATTACGGTCGGAGAAATCGTGATCGATCTGCATCACAGGTCGGTTCTGCGGCAGGGCGAGAATGTGCGTCTTACGCCCAAGGAGTTTGCGGTTCTGGCAGAATTGACCAAGAGTGGTGGAAGGACGTTGACCCACGGCCAGCTTCTGAACGCGGTATGGGGACCAGCGCAGCAAGAACACGTCGATTATCTGCGGGTCGCAATCATGGGGCTGCGCCGGAAGATTGAAACTGATCCGGCAAGTCCGCAGCTCGTTCTTAACGTCCCTGGCGTGGGGTATCGCCTGGCCATTAGTTGAGCTGGTTCGCCGATCGCGGGCCCTCCAGCAAAAAGGGCGGCTCACTCGAGCCGCCCTTTCGTTTTGCTTACGCCGCTTCCTTCTTGCGGCTGGCCTTCTTGCGTTCGTTCGGGTCAAGGATGGCCTTGCGGATGCGGATCGACTTGGGGGTGACTTCGACCATTTCGTCGTCGTCGATGTAGGCGATGGCCTGTTCCAGGGTCATGATCTTGGGCGGGGTCAGGCGGATGGCGTCGTCCTTGCCGCTCGAACGGAAGTTCGTCAGCTGCTTCGACTTCATCGGGTTGACCTCGAGGTCTTCCGGCTTGGCGTTCTCGCCGATGATCATGCCTTCGTAGAGCGGGGTGCCGACGCCGACGAAGAGGATGCCGCGCTCTTCAAGCGGCCCGAGGGCATAGGCCACGGCTTCGCCGTTGCCGTTGGAGATCAGCACGCCGTTCTTGCGGCCTTCGATCTTGCCCTTGTGCGGACCGTACTTCTCGAACAGGCGGTTCATGATGCCGGTGCCGCGGGTGTCCGAAAGGAATTCGCCGTGGTAGCCGATCAACCCGCGCGAGGGGGCCGAGAAGGTGATGCGGGTCTTGCCGCCGCCCGAGGGGCGCATGTCGGTCAGCTCTGCCTTGCGGATGGCCATCTTGTCGACCACGGTGCCCGAGTGCTCGTCGTCCACGTCGATCATGACGGTTTCGTACGGTTCGAGCAGGTTGCCGTCCTCGTCCTTCTGGAACAGCACGCGCGGGCGGCTGATGCCGAGTTCGAAGCCTTCGCGGCGCATCGTCTCGATCAGCACGCCGAGCTGGAGTTCGCCGCGCCCGGCGACTTCGAAGCTGTCCTTGTCGGCCGATTCAGTGATGCGGATGGCGACGTTGGATTCCGCCTCGCGCTCAAGCCGGTCGCGGATCATGCGGCTGGTGACCTTGCTGCCTTCGCGGCCGGCCATGGGCGAATCGTTCACGGCGAAGCGCATCGACAGGGTCGGCGGATCGATCGGCTGGGCCTTGATCGGCACGGTCACTTCCGGCGCGGCGATGGTGTTCGACACGGTGGCGACGGTGAGGCCGGCGAGGGAGATGATGTCCCCCGCCTTTGCTTCGTCAACCGGAACGCGATCGAGGCCGCGGAAGGTCATGATCTTCGACGCACGGCCGGTTTCGATGACCTTGCCGTCCATGTCGAGCGCACGGATCGGATCGTTGACGCGGATCACGCCCGACTGGACGCGGCCGGTGAGGACGCGGCCGAGGAAGTTGTCACGATCGAGCAGCGTGGCGAGGAAGGTGAACGGCGCGTCCTCATCGAGGTTCGGCGGCGGCACGTGATCGACGATGAGCTGGAACATCGGCTCCAGCGTGCCTTCGCGGCGATCGGGATCGGTGCTGGCATAGCCGTTGCGGCCCGAGGCGTAGAGCACCGGGAATTCGAGCTGTTCGTCGTTGGCATCGAGCGTGACGAAGAGGTCGAACACTTCGTCGAGCACTTCCTGGATGCGCTCGTCAGGACGATCGACCTTGTTGACGACGACGATCGGGCGAAGGCCCAGGGCCAGCGCCTTGCCGGTGACGAACTTGGTCTGCGGCATCGCGCCTTCCGAGCTGTCGACCAGCAGGATCACGCCGTCGACCATCGAGAGGATGCGCTCGACCTCGCCCCCGAAGTCGGCGTGGCCCGGGGTGTCAACGATGTTGATGCGCACGCCGTTCCATTCGATCGAGGTCGGCTTGGCAAGGATGGTGATCCCGCGTTCCTTTTCGAGATCGTTGGAATCCATCGCGCGCTCTTCGACGCGCTGATTGTCACGGAAGGTGCCGGACTGGCGGAAGAGCTGGTCGACGAGCGTGGTCTTGCCGTGGTCGACGTGGGCGATGATCGCGATATTGCGCTGCTGGGCGGACATGAAAACTGGCTTTCGGTTGGAATCGGCTGGAGTCGGCACAAGCAGCGCTCGCTCCGGTTTCGGCGCGCGCTTACTCGGAATTGTGCGTTGCGGCAAGCACGCTTCTATAAAGCAGTGCGTTGCGGCAAGCTTGGTGTGGAGAAGCGGGCAATCGGTTGCAGGTGTGACTATCATGCAACAGCGCATCAAAATGCATGAACTATGCGAAGGATTTCATCGAACTGGAATTGTTCGCATGTTTTCCGCGCCCTAGAAGGTCGGTTGGGAACTAGGATGACCTTCCGGCCTGACAAATGGCCACTGCCCGGCAAAGCCAGGCGGGTGAACAGAGGAACAGTTTTGCAGATGAAATCCGTAATTGCCGGTCGTGCCGGCCAGGCCGCGCTCCTTGCCGGAGCCTGCGGTCTTGCTCTTGCCTTCTCTGCCACGGCGCACGCGCAGGATGCTGCCGCGACGACCGAGGAAGAGGCGCAGCCGGCACCGCCCGCGCCCGATCAGGTGGCAGAGGGCAACGAGATCATCGTCACCGCCACGAAGCGCGAGCAGACCCTGCAGGACGTGCCCATCGCCGTTTCGGTGACGAGCGCGAAGACGCTTGAGCAGGCGCAGATCCGCGATCTCAAGGACCTGACGAGCGTGGTGCCGTCGCTGCGCGTCACCCAGCTGCAATCGAGCGCGAACACCAACTTCATCATCCGCGGCTTTGGCAACGGCGCCAACAACGCCGGCATCGAACCTTCGGTGGGCGTGTTCATCGACGGCGTCTATCGTTCGCGTTCGGCTGCGCAGATCGGCGACTTCCCGGACGTGCAGCGCATCGAAGTGCTGCGCGGGCCGCAATCGACTCTGTTCGGCAAGAACGCCAGCGTCGGCGTGATCTCGATCGTGACGGCAGCGCCGAAGTTCGAGTTCGGCGGCAATGTCGAGGCGAGCTACGGCAATTACGATGCGGTGGTGCTCAAGGGCGTGGTCACCGGTCCGGTGACGGACGGGCTGGCGGTGAGCCTTGCCGGCGGCATCAACAAGCGCGACGGGTACAACAAGGACCTCGGCACCGGCAACGACACCAACGAGCGCAACCGCTGGTTCGTGCGCGGACAGGCGCTGTGGGAGCCCAATGCCCAGGCGCGGGTGCGCCTGATCGGCGACTATTCGAAGATCGACGAAAACTGCTGCGGGGTCGTGAACTTGCAGCCCAGCGCTTCGACGCAGGCGATCCGCGCACTGGGCGGGCGCGTGAACGGTCCGAACGAGATCTATGCCAACCGGGTCTATTCGAATATCGATTCGGTCAACGATATCGAGAACTGGGGCGCATCGGGCCAGGTCGATTACGACTTCGGTCCGCTGACCTTCACCTCGATCACGGCCTACCGGCGGCTGGACGCATTCACCAACCAGGATTCCGACTTTACCAGCGCGGACCTGATCGGGTTCAACGCGCAGGATCAGGGCATCAAGACCTTTACGCAGGAACTGCGCGCGGCCACCAACATGGATGGCCCGCTCAATTTCCTTGTTGGCGGATACTATTTCAACGAGAATATCCGCCAATCCAACCAGCTTGGCTGGGGTGAGGACGCGCGCGGCTATGCCGACGTGCTGATCCGGGGACTGACGCAGAACACCCAGTCGCTGTCGAGCATCGAGGCGACGATCAGCGGGCTGACCGGCACCAACTACACCGGCCGGTTCTTCGTGGCAGGGCAAAAGCTCGACGAACGCTATCGCCTGCGGAACGAGGCTTTTTCGGTCTTCGGCCAGGCAGACTTCAAGATCGGTGACCGGGTGACCGTGACGGGCGGCATCAACTACACCAAGGACAAGAAGGACTTTGCCGCGTCGGCAACATCGTCCGACGTGTTCGCCAACCTTGATCTGGTGCAGATTGGTGGCACGGCCTTGAGCCGCGGCTTCATTTCGACCGCGCTGGGCACGACGGACCCGCTGGCCATCGCGGCTTTTGCGCAGGCCAATCCGGCGGTGTTTGCCAACCTTCAGGCGCAGGCCTCGGGCTTTGCGGCGCTGAACCGGAGCCTTTCGACCGAAGCAGCGGCGGCCGACGCCAATCCGCTGACCGTGGGCAATCCGCTGCTGGCGCTGCAGGATCTGCAGTATCTGCCGCCCTTCCTGGCCGTGCCGAACGCTGTGGAACCGGGCCGGACCCGCGACGACAAGTTCACGTATATCGTGCGCGTTGCCTTTGACCTGACCGACGACATCAATGTCTATGCGAGCTATGCGACCGGCTTCAAGGCAAGTTCGATCAACCTCTCGCGCGACAGCCGTCCGCTGCTGAGCGATCGCGATGCCCTGATCGCGCGGGGGCTGACGGTGGCCAACCAGACCTATGGCAGCCGGTTCGCCGGGCCGGAAAGCTCCACCGTCTATGAAATCGGGCTTAAGGCGGACTGGGGGCTGGTCACGGCAAACCTTGCTGCCTTCGACCAGCGGATCAATGGCTTCCAGTCGAACACGTTCACGGGTTCGGGCTTCGTCCTGGCCAATGCCGGCAAGCAGTCTGTTCGCGGTATCGAGTTCGAAGGCACGGTCAAGCCGGCCAAGGGCTGGCAGTTCAACGTGGCGATGACCTACCTCGATCCGAAGTACGACAGCTTCGTGCTTTCGGCGGTGGGCGACCTTTCGAAGACGCGACCGGCAGGCATCCCTGCGATCTCATCGACATTCGCGGCAAGCTATGACCATGAATTCGACAGCGGCCATCACCTGATCCTGCGCGGCGATTTCCATTATGAATCGCCGGTGCAGATTGCCGAGGGGCTGCCCGGCTTCCTTGATGGCGGCACGAGCATTGCGATTGCCGCAGCACGTCCGTTGCGCCGTGAGGTGAACGAAGCCAATGCCTCGATCACCTGGGCCATGCCCAGCGGCTTCGAGCTGACGGCGTGGGGACGCAACCTGACCGACAACCGCTATCTGCTGCAGATCTTCGATACGCCGGCCCAGCCGGGATCGATCTCCGGCTATACCAGCCAGCCGCGCACCTATGGCGTGGCGGCACGCTACCGGTTCTGAGGCGGAGGCCTTTGAAGGGGGAAGGGGAGCTTCGGCTCCCCTTTTTCGTTCGGGCGGAGCGTCCCGCGTCGGCAGCGTCGGGTTGTGCGCGTTGAGGGCGTGGGTGGCGGAAAGGTCATGGACCCCGGCCTTCGCCGGGGTGACAGGGGTTTGGAGGCTGATCGGGGGAGACTCGATCACTCATGTCTCGTAATCCCGGCGAAGGCCGGGATCTACTCGGCTTGTGGGTGGCGCGAGTTTCGAGACGGGAACTCGCTTGTCGCCGTTCAGCGGCTCGGCATCGCTTCCGAGGAGGGTGCGGCTGCGGCATTGAAAGGCCGGGCGTGGAGCGGCGGGAAGGCGTCTTCCAGCGGCTTGGTATCGGGCAGGATGTAGACATAACCGCCCTTCTTGCCGAACATCGGGGCGATCTTGCCGTTGTAGAGCGCCTTGGGGACATTGATGCAGCCGAACGTGATGCGGTTGTCGTCAATGTCGGGCGAAAGCATGCGCCTGGTGCGGTTTTCCTTGGGATTGCCGCTGGGGATCGTGTGGATGGCGACGGAGGTTGCGTAATCGACCCACAGCACGCGGGTGTTTCCTGCCGCCTTGCCGAAGCGGGCGAGGAAGCGACCTGCCGGCGTCGTCTTTTCGGCCGGGCCGATTTCGGCGAGGCTCTTGTTGCCGATGCCGGGCGTGGCGTCGTCCCCCAAGGCACGGCCGATGAGCACGGGGCCGAAGCCGACCGGCTTGCCACTGGCATCGAACGCGAAAATCGTGGCGCTGGGCTTGTCGATCACGAGATAGGGCAGGCCGTTGTTGTCGCCGGTTTCGTTCACCCACGACGTCACGCGCTGCGTGGGGATTGTCAGGTCGGGCATTTCGACCGGCTTCTGGACGGATTTGGCACTCTTGCGCTTCTGCGCCTTGGCTTGCGAAGCGGTCGCTGTTGCCGCTTGGGCAGGCGCGGTCATCGGGGAGGGGAGCGCCAGCGCCACACCGGCAATCGCCGCAAGAGCCTTCATCATTTCAAACGTCACTCGCACCAGAAACGAAAAACCGGACAGGTTTCCCTTGGTCGTCCGACCACAGGAGGCCTGTCCGGCATTTTAACGCAACAAGCGCTGATTAGTTGCGCGGACGCTTCTGCTGGGCCTGCATCATGCGCTGGTCCATGCTGTCGACGCGGCCAGTAAGCTGGTCGAGGCGCTGGGTGTTGGTCTGAGCCTGCGCGTTGGCGGCCTGGGCCTCGCTGCGGGCGGCCTGGGCAACGCCGTCAGTTGCCTGGAGGCGGCTTTCCACGCCGTCGATGCGCTGGTTTACCGTTGCGATCTGCTCGTTGACGTAGCCCTTGGTGGCGCAACCACCGAGGCCCAGCGATCCGGCGAGAATTGCGACGGCGGGAATGATCTTGAGGGACGGCGTCATGTAATGCTCCTTGATGAAACCTGTTGGTTTTTTGGCGAACCGCAGCGGCAACGCGCAGATGGGCCAAACAGATATGGGTGAATCGGCGGAGCGTTTGCTGGCGGGGGCGAGTTGCCGAACGCGCGACAGGGCGTTTCGGGATGTCGACGGCCGGTGGTCGCGACAGGCGTTTGAGCAGGTAGTTGCGGGTGTCGCCTGCCCACCCCCGACCCCTCCCGCCTGCGGGAGGGGAGATTAGGCGTTCTGGCAGTTTCGCAAACGAAAAGGGCGCGCCTTGCGGCACGCCCCTTGCGGTTTGCAGTGTGAGATCCGGCGCTTACTTCGGCGCGAGGACCATCAGCATCTGGCGACCTTCCATGCGGGGGAAGGCTTCGATCTTGGCGATCTCGGCAACGTCGTCCTGCACCTTGCGCAGCAGGTTCATGCCGAGCTGCTGGTGCGAAAGCTCACGACCGCGGAAGCGCAGCGTGATCTTGACCTTGTCGCCTTCACCGATGAACTTCACGACGTTCCGCATCTTGGTGTCGTAATCGTGGTCATCGATGTTCGGACGCATCTTGATCTCCTTGATCTCCTGCGTCTTCTGGCTCTTGCGGGCGAGGTTCGCTTTCTTCTGCGCCTCGTAGCGGAACTTGCCCACGTCGAGGAACTTGCAGACCGGCGGGTCAGCGTTCGGGGAAACTTCAACGAGATCAAGGCCGACTTCGGCAGCCTGTTCGATCGCTTCGCGGGTGTACATCACACCCAGGTTCTCGCCGTTCTCGTCAATCACGCGCACCTTGGGCACGTTGATCATCTGGTTGTAGCGAGGCCCGCTCTTGACGGGGGGCGCCATCATGCGCCGCGGTGGGGGAGCTATAGTGCTTTCTCCTGCAGTTTTTGCCGAATATGGTTCCGGGCGCTCATATCACAATGTGCGTTCAGATAAAGGGCGGTTTTGCCCTTGGTTCCTGATCGTGCCGGATTGGTTTGGGCCTGTTGCTTTCAGGCTGCAGCGCGCCAGAGGTTGAAGCGGGCGAGCTTCTCTCCGGCGGGAACGATCGCGTCGATCGAGCGGGCCGGCTGAAGCGCCCTGAGGATCGCCGGGTCGCCAGCGTTCATTCCGCCGGTCAGCGATCCAAAAGCAGGGAGAATCAAGCGGTTCTCGCTGGCCACGGCGCAAGGGCGGGCGATCGTGCGGCCGCGGATCGAGACGCGCAGCTTGGGGTGGAAGTGGCCGGAAACTTCCGCATCGGCGGTGCCTTTGCGGGCAATATGGCGCAAGGTGAGTCCGCGCACGGTGAGTTCATCGACCAAGGTTCCGCCCGGTGCCGAGGCGTCTTCATCATGGTTGCCGGTGATCCAGACCCAGTCCGTGGCACGGGTGAGGGCATCGAGCATGCCGCCGGCGTGGGGCTCCATGCGGGCAACGGCGGCGGCATCGTGGAACGAGTCGCCAAGGCAGAAGACGCGGCGGGCGCCGGTCTCGCGCAGGGCCTGTGCGATGCGTTCGAGCGTGGCGCGGCTGTCATACGGCGGGAGCATCTGGCCGTGGCGGGCAAAGAAGCTGGCCTTTTCGAGGTGCAGGTCTGCCACCAACAGTGCGTTCTCCTCGGCCCAATAAAGCGCACGGGATGCACCGAGGCGGAATTCCTGTGAAGCGAACGAAAAGGGAACCATGGCTTTCCCTTGCCGGATCGCGATTCCCTTGGCAAGTCGGTCAGACTGATTTGGGGGAATGCATGACCGACTGGACGACCCACACCACCCGCGCCCGTGCCTGGTTCGAGAGCTTGCGTGACCGGATCTGCGCGGAGTTCGAGGCTATCGAACGCGAGGCGGGTTCGGATGCGTCGTTCACCTATACGCCGTGGAACCGCGAGCATGAGGGCGAGGCCGTCGAGAACGGCGGCGGCGGCGTGCAGGGCCTGATGAAGGGCAAGGTGTTCGAGAAAGTCGGCGTGAACGTCTCGACCGTGCAGGGTGAGTTCTCGAAGGACTTTGCCGGGTCGGTCAATGGGGCGAGTGCGGAGGCGCCGGGCTTTACCGCAACCGGCATCAGCCTCGTCGCGCACATGCGCAACCCGCACGTGCCGGCGGTCCACATGAACACGCGCTTCCTGACGACGAGCAAGGCGTGGTTCGGCGGTGGCGGCGATCTCAATCCGCCGATCCCCTATGATGAAGACACGGCCGAGTTCCACGCCGAGTACAAGGTCGCCTGCGACCGGCACGACCCGGAATACTATCCGAAGTTCAAGAAGTGGGCGGACGACTACTTCTGGATCCCGCACCGCAAGGTGCATCGCGGGGTAGGGGGCATCTTCTACGATCATCTGGAATGCGCGGACGATGCGGCGTTCGAGGCGAACTTTGCCTTTACGCGCGATGTCGGCGATGCCTTCATCAACGTGTTCCCGCATCTGGTGCGCAAGCGGATGGGGATGGATTACTCGCCGGAGGAGAAGCTGACGCAGCTCGAGTATCGTGGCCGCTATGCCGAGTTCAACCTGGTGTGGGACCGCGGCACGCTGTTCGGGCTCAAGACTGGCGGAAACATCGACGCCATCCTGATGAGCCTGCCGCCGGAAGCTGTCTGGAGCTGACGTGATCGAGGCGGAAGGCCCGGCGCTGAGGCACGGGTTCCACAACGTAGCGCCGGGTGATCTGGCATGCGTGGTCACTGCGCTCGAGATGCTGGCGCCGCCCGAAGGCTTGCGCCGGCTGGTGCCCGAGGGCGACGTGCCGGTGCAGCTGGTACGATGGAAGGAGGCGGCGCCCGAGAAGTACCGCCTGCTCTACAAGCGTATTGGTGGGCCGTGGCTGTGGTGGACGCGGCTGGGCAAGAGCGATGCGGAGATTGCGCAGATCATCCATGACCCGCGCGTGCAGCTTTTTGCCGTGGCCGACCGGGCGGGCGTCGAAGTCGGGATGCTGGAACTCGACTTCCGGGAAGAAGCGACGTGCGAGATCGTGTTCTTCGGCTTCATCAAGGGGGCTACGGCCAAGGGGCTGGGCAAATGGCTGATGCGGCGGGCCTTGCAACTGGCGTGGGGGCCGGGGGTGAAGCGCGTATGGCTGCACACCTGCACCACGGATGACCCGCGTGCCTTGCCGTTTTACCAAAGCCAAGGCTTTGCGCCTTTTGCGCGCTTCGTGGAGATACTGCCAGACCCGCGCGTCGCCGGCCTTCTGCCGCAGGACATGGGCAGCGCTCCGATTATCCTCTGATAGAGCAAGTCGATTGCATTTAGGCGGTATTCCCCCTTGCAGGGAACGCCCGCTTGCCGCCATTTAGGGCACAGATGCTCCGCCAGTACGAACTTGTCGAACGTGTGCTTGCCTATGATCCCGATGCGGACGAGGCGATGCTCAACCGTGCCTATGTCTATACCGTGCAGAAGCACGGCACCCAGAAACGGGCGAGCGGTGACCCCTACTTCTCGCACCCGGTGGAAGTGGCGGGCCTGATGACCGAGCTCAAGCTCGATCAGGACACGATCATCACTGCGCTGCTCCACGATACGGTGGAGGATACGCTCGCCACCGTGGACGAGATCGAGCGCCTGTTCGGGCCGGACGTGGCACGGCTGGTCGATGGCGTGACCAAGCTCTCGAAGATCGAGACGATGAGCGAGAGCGAGCGCGCTGCGGAGAACCTGCGCAAGTTCCTGCTGGCGATGAGCGAGGACTTGCGCGTCCTGCTGGTTAAGCTGGCCGACCGCATGCACAACATGCGCACGCTCCACTATATCAAGAGCGAGGAAAAGCGCCGGCGCATCGCGCGCGAGACGATGGATATCTACGCGCCGCTGGCCGAGCGCGTGGGCATGTACGAATACATGCGCGAGATGCAGCTGCTGGCGTTCGAGCAGATCGAGCCCGAAGCCTATGCCACGATTACCGGCCGGCTGGCCGCGATCCGCAGCGAGGAAGGCGCGCAAGTCGATGCCATCGCGCTGGAAATCAAGAAGGCGCTGGCCGAGGCGGGCATGCGCGTTGAGGTTTCAGGGCGGGAAAAGCACCCCTATTCGATCTGGCGCAAGATGGCCGAACGGCACGTTTCGTTCGAGCAGATCACCGACATCATGGCCTTCCGCGTCCTGACCGACAACGAGGACGACTGCTACAAAGCATTGGGCATCCTCCACCGCGAGTGGCAGATGATCCCGGGGCGGTTCAAGGACTATATCTCGACGCCGAAGATGAACGGCTATCGTTCGCTGCACACGGCGCTGATCTATTCCAACGCGATGCGCGTGGAAGTGCAGGTCAAGACCCACGAGATGCACGAGCGCAACGAGTTCGGCCTGGCGGCGCACTGGGCCTACAAGCAGGGCGACCGGCCCGACGGGCAGGTCGGCTGGCTGCGCGACCTGATCGAAATCCTCGAATCCAGCCATGATGCCGAGGAACTGCTCGAGAACACCAAGATGGCGATCTATCAGGATCGCATCTTCGCCTTCACGCCGAAGGGGGCGCTGTTCCAGTTGCCCAAGGGCGCGACGCCGATCGACTTTGCCTTTGCCGTGCACACCAAGCTCGGCGCGCAGGCTGTTGGCGCCAAGATCAACGGGCGGCACGTGCCGCTGCGCACGCCGCTCGGCAATGGCGACGTGGTGGAGATCATCAAGAGCCGCACCTCGGAGCCGCAGCTATCGTGGCTGGGCTTTGTCGTCACCGGCAAGGCGCGGGCCGCGATCCGCCGTTTCGTCCGCCAGAAGGAGCGCGCCGAAGTCGCCGCCATCGGGCGCAAGCTCTATGAGGAAATCGTCGAGCGGCTGCCGACCAAGATCGGCAAGAAGGCGCTGAACGATGCGCTGAAGCGGTTGAAGCTGGCGAGCGAGGAAGACTTCATGTTCGCCATCGGCTCGGCCAAACTGGACGACCGGCACGTGATGGAAGCGCTGGTGCCGGGCAGCGCGGCGAACATTCCGGAAGAGAACTGGCCGAGCCAGAAGCGCGCGATTGCGGTGCGCGGGTTGACGCCGGGCATGGCCTTCAAGCTGGCCGACTGCTGCCACCCCGTGCCCGGAGACCGCATCGTCGGCCTGCGCCGCCCCGGCAAGGGCGTGGAAGTCCACGCGATCGACTGCATGAAGCTGGCCGACGGCGTCGATGCCGACTGGATCGACCTGTCATGGGACGCCCGCACCGACGGCGCAATCGGGCGGCTGCGGGCAGAACTGTACAACCGCCCCGGCACGCTGGCCGAGATGGCCGGCATCTTCGCCAAGAACCACGCCAACGTGGTCAACCTCGAGATGACGCAGCGGGAGAACCCGTTCCATACTTATGAAGTGGATCTTGAGGTGCGCGATCTGGCGCATCTGACGCGGATTATTTCGGCGCTGCGGGCGAGCGAGGCTGTGGCGCAGGCGGAGCGGATTTGAGGGGGTGACGGCGGTGCGCATGATGGACTTGGGGATTTATGGACGTGTTATTGTAAGGCTGCGGTCTTTACCTCCCAGTAATTCAGGATAAATATAATTCAATCAACCGTTTTCCTCAAGCTAAGTTACATTCTCAGTCCTTCGGAGAAATTCATGTCTCGTAAATGCGATGTATATACGGTCTTTATTGCGTCTCCTTCTGATCTTATTGACGAGCGCATAGTTATACCAGAGGTGATAAACGACTGGAATGCTTCTCATGGGTTGCCCAACAATATAGTTTTCCTGCCCATAAAATGGGAGACACACGCTACTCCCCAACTTGGTGAGCGGCCTCAGGAAATTATAAATCAACAAATACTAAGGGAGTGCGATTTATTAGTTGCATTATTTTGGACTCGGATAGGACAGAGTACCGGAAAAGAAGAAAGTGGAACTGTGGAGGAGATAAAGGAATTTGTTGGCGAGGGTAAGCCTGCTCTTTTATATTTTTCGGAAAGACCGGTTCCTCCGAACAAAATTGATGCGGAGCAACTCCTAAAGTTAAATTCCTTTAAGAAGGAAATAAAATCTCAGGGATTGATTGAAACATTTTCCGATTTATATGATTTCAGGGCAAAATTCTCACGTCAATTAGGTATGACAATTGGTCGAATTGTATCGGAATCGCAGGGTAGGGCGAAGATAGCAAAGACAAAGGTAGAGGCTATAAAGACTGCTTATGTTCCTAATCTTACAGAGGATGAAATTCGTAATTGGCTTTTTAAGGCTTTTGCAATAACGGCTCGTGAAGATGGTTCAGCTAATCTTTCAACATTGGCTGGATACCTTGCGAGATACACCCCAGTTGATTATAAGACTTTAGGCTTTTCAAAGCTAAAGCCTTTCCTTGAATCTCATGCGATGTTCGATTTTGAAGTTATTAGTCCAACCCATCAGTTGGTGCGTTTGAGGGAGAGATCTGGCTAGATGTGTATAAGCCGCAGCAACATTTTACCCTATCCCCGAATTCAAGTCCACGATCACAAGGCGCGGGTTTGGTGCTGATTGGATGGGTTTGGTTGGTGGTGGTCATCACGCTTTCTTCTGGCTGTCTGACCACTGGGTAATCTTACGATCTCCAGATTACGTCATCCGAACTTTATCCGGGATAGGGCTTTCTTTGGCGTTTTGCGGGCCGGAAGAAAATGGGACCCCGCATCGGGGTCAGAGGAGAGGCTGAGTTTGAGGGTTAGTTGTCTGGCCCGTCAGGCCTGCAGCGCCACCTCAACCACCTGTTCATTCAGCATCGCCCCGCCGAAGATCGTCAGAAATGCGATGTCCGCTGCGTCGCGGCCCACGCCGATGATGGCGGTTGTGGCGGGGTCGGCCATGCCGGTGGCGTCGACGAGGTGCCAGTCGCCGGCGAGCCAGACCTGGGCGAGGGCGTGGAAGTCCTGGGGGGTGACGTCGGGGCTGTAGGCACTGACCATTCTCGCAGGGATGCCGAGGCCTCGGACGAGGGCGATCAGGAGGTGGGCGTAGTCGCGGCAGACGCCTTCGCGGGCGTGGAAGGTGTCGAGCGCGGTGGTGCCGCCGTGGCTGGCGCCGGGGACGTAGGCGAGGTGGGTGGCGATCCAGTCGCGCACGGCCTCTACCGCCGCGCCGCCGGTCAGGTGGCCGAACATGTCGACCGCGGCGGCGTGCATCGTGTCGACCGGGCAATAGCGCGAGGGGAACAGGTATTCGAGGACTTCGCCGGGCAGGGCGGTGAGGTTGTCTGCGGCCAAATTGGCAAGGGGCAGGGGCTGGCGGTCGATCTCGACGGTGACGTTGTAGGATACCTCGAACCGCGTTTGCGGCTCGAGCCAGAGGCGCTCGCCCAGGCCGTCATGCCCGGGGACGGTGTGGGCGATGCCGGGCATGGTGATGCAACGGGTTTCGAGCAGGCGCTGTCCCGCCAAGTCCGCAACGCCGAGCTGCATCAGCACCGGAGCGGGGCCAGCCATGGCATAGTCGAGCGATGCGGCGATGCGCAGGCGAGTGGTGATGGCGATATCCGACGCTGGAGGGACGGCCGCCCAGTCGGCGCCGTAACGCTTCGCTATCTAGCGGCCGCAGCCCTTTGCGCAAACAGCCATGCGACGACGGCCGTTATAAAGATCGACAGCAGGTTCTGGGAAAGCGATGCGCCGTCCTGCGCGATTTGATGGGTTACGGTGGAGACCAGTTCCAGCGCGATGAAGCCGCACGCCGCCAACATGCCGAGGCGGCTGTATCGTGGCCGGACCAGTGCCAGCAGCAGCAGTAGCGTGAGCGCAAGCTCGGTGATGCCGACGAAGCGTCCGAGCCATTCCGGCAGATGCACGGTCCATGCGGTGTGGCGCATCAGTTCCTCGCGCGAGGAGAAGACCTTGTGCCAGCCGACGAACCCGTGAAATGCCGCAAGCAGCAAGGTCAGCGGCACGAGCAGGGCCAGTCTTACAAGCGGCGGAAGACGCAGTGCGGCCATCGAATTCTCTCCCCCTATATTATTAGAACCTGTGGTCTAATATGGATCGGGGGTGGTGACAATCGGTAAGGTTGGAGGTCAGTCGTCGGTGTCGTACGTGGCATCGAGGGCAACCGGACCGCGCTTTGCCAGCCTGAGCTTGATCGCCTCGCGCGCATGCATCAGGCGCTGGTTGATGTGGGCTTCGAGCAGGCGGCCGAGCCATCCCGCGTCTATGCCCTGCCGCACGATGCGGGCGGGGTTGCCCGGGCCGATGAAGTCACCCGGAACGTCGCGCGTCACGACGTAGCCCACCGCGACGATATGGTGGGCAAGGGTCATTGCTTCGGCCGAGTGAAACTGCGCGCCGGGGGTTTTGACCTCGCGCCGCGATTGGGGTAAAGGTTGCTCCATATCCGAGCAGGACCGTGCCACGAACGGCGCGCAGTCCGCCTTTTGTGCTTGCGTAGCGGTTGACGTTGCAGTCGAAACCGCCTAATCGCGCCTTTCACTCAATTCCGGACGCAATCTGCAGGTGCAGGGTCAAGGCTCTGAAATATTGCAGAAATCCGGGATTTCCCGAGTGAGTTTTCGCGATGAGATAGGCGGCGTGAGTGATTCGCGCGGCCTGTGGAGCAAACGGAGAAGCAAGTGGCTCGTATTGCCGGGGTCAACATCCCCACCAACAAGCGCGTGATCATCGCGCTCACCTATATCCATGGCATTGGCGCTCACAAGGCCAAGCAGATCGCCGACAAGCTGGGTATCGAACACACCCGTCGCGTGGCTGATCTTTCGGACGCCGAGATCCTTCAGATCCGCGAAACGATCGATGCCGAGCACACCGTGGAAGGCGATCTTCGTCGCGAAGTGGCGATGAACATCAAGCGCCTCATGGACCTCGCGTGCTATCGTGGTCTGCGTCACCGCAAGGGCCTGCCGGTCCGCGGTCAGCGCACGCACACGAACGCCCGCACCCGCAAGGGGAAGGCCAAGCCGATCGCCGGCAAGAAGAAGTAAGACCTTTTCAGGTCCTTCTTCCGTCCCAGTTTCTCGAGGATAGTAAACAATGGCACGCGAACCTCAGCGCATTAAGCGCCGCGAGCGCAAGAACATCACCAGCGGTGTTGCGCACGTAAACGCCAGCTTCAACAACACCATGATCACCATCACCGATGCCCAGGGCAACGCCATTTCGTGGTCGTCGGCCGGCATGATGGGCTTCAAGGGCAGCCGCAAGTCGACGCCGTACGCTGCGCAGGTCGCAGCTGACGATGCCGGCAAGAAGGCTGCGGAACATGGCGTCCGCACCCTCGAAGTCGAAGTCAAGGGTCCGGGTTCGGGCCGCGAGAGCGCCCTGCGCGCACTCCAGGCGGTCGGCTTCACCATCACGGCGATCCGTGACGTGACTCCGATCCCGCACAACGGCGTTCGTCCGTCGAAGCGTCGTCGCGTCTGATCCTGCCTATGGTGGATGGGGTGCAGGTACCGGCGCCCCTTTCACCCAATATCTCGACCGGAGCCGGGAATTAAGCATCCCGGCAACCGGCAAAAGCCCGCACAAACCCCAGGGGAATTCCATGACTGTCAACATCAAGAACTGGCAGGAACTGAAGAAGCCCAACAATCTCGAGATCAAGCCGGGCAACGACGCCAAGCGCCGCGCGACTTTCGTCGCCGAACCGCTTGAGCGTGGCTTTGGTCTCACCCTCGGCAACGCGCTGCGTCGCGTGCTGCTCTCCTCGCTTCAGGGCGCGGCGGTTACCTCGATCAAGATCGAGAACGTCCTTCACGAATTCTCGTCGCTCGCTGGCGTCCGCGAAGACGTGACCGACATCGTGCTCAACGTGAAGCAGATTGCCCTCAAGATGCAGGGCGAAGGCCCGAAGCGTCTGCAGCTCTCGGCCACTGGCCCGGGCGAAGTGAAGGCAGGCGACATCGCCGTTACCGGCGACATCGAGGTCATGAACAAGGACCTCGTGATCTGCAATCTCGACGAAGGCGCGACGTTCAACATGGAACTGACCGTCGACACCGGCAAGGGCTACGTCCCCGCCGTGTCGAACCGTCCGGTTGACGCGCCGATCGGGCTTATCCCGGTCGACTCGCTCTACTCGCCGGTGCGTCAGGTTTCGTACAAGGTCGACAACGCCCGTATCGGTCAGGAGCTTGACTACGACAAGCTCAACCTGACGGTCGAAACCGACGGCACGATCACTCCGGAAGACGCCGTGGCCTATGCCGCGCGCATCCTCCAGGACCAGCTCGCGCTGTTCGTCCACTTCGACGACCAGGTGCCGGTCGGCCACGTTCCCTCGGTTGCCGGTGGCGTTGCTGCCCATGCGCCGGAAGAGAGCGATGCCAACCAGCTCAACCGTTACCTTCTCAAGAAGGTCGACGAGCTCGAGCTGTCGGTGCGTTCGGCCAACTGCCTCAAGAACGACAACATCATCTACATCGGCGACCTGGTCCAGAAGACCGAAGCCGAGATGCTGCGCACGCCGAACTTCGGCCGCAAGTCGCTCAACGAGATCAAGGAAGTCCTCTCGTCGATGGGCCTGCGCCTCGGCATGGACATCCCCGGCTGGCCGCCGGAGAACATCGAAGAGATGGCCAAGAAGCTCGAGCAGGAGCTGCTGGGCTGATCCATTCGGCCCATGCGGGGCTGCGAAGCGCGGTTTCTTGCGTTCAGGTGCTCACGTACTGAAAGTACGGTGCGCTCCGGCACTCGGAAACCACGCTTCTCGCTTCTACCTGGCCCAAATGGTTTTAGCCGAGCCTGGCTTGGCGAATTACGGGATTTGGTCAGCCCGCTAACTGACCTGGATCGGGGTACCTCGTACGGCCCCCCTACGAACGGAAGGGAAATACCATGCGTCATAAACTTGGCCAGCGTAAGCTGGGTCGTACTTCTGCCCACCGCATCGCGATGCTGCGCAACATGGCTGCTGCGCTGATCAAGCATGAGCAGATCACCACGACGACGCCGAAGGCGCGCGAACTGCGCCCCTACATCGAAAAGCTGATCACGCTGGGCAAGAAGGGCGGCCTTTCGAACCGTCGTCTCGCCCATGCCCGTCTGCTTGACGACGCCCAGTTGCAGAAGCTGTTCACCGTTCTGGCCGAGCGTTATGCCGACCGTAACGGCGGCTACACCCGCATCATCAAGGCTGGCATCCGCGCTTCGGACGCGGCGCCGATCGCCGTGATCGAACTGGTCGACCGTGATACCTCGGCCAAGGGCCAGGATTCGGGCCCGGTGATGACCGCCGATGAAGACGAATACGAAGCCGCGTAATTCGCGTTTCGGTTCGACTGACGAGATTGACGGGCGGGGCCATTGGCTCCGCCCGTTTTTCTTGAGTGGGACTTGTGCGTGACAGGGAGGCGGCTAGTTTCGGCTGCAACCGAATGATTCACCGGAAAGCCTTCCCATGCCTTTGCGCCAATTCCTGTTCGCCACTGCGGTGGCGGCCGTCAGCCTGTCTGCACCTGCCCATGCCGGAGAAACAGCCGTGAACTATCCCGAGACCGACCGGGGCCCGGTGGTCGAGACCCATTTCGGCGAAAAGGTTGCCGATCCCTACCGGTGGCTGGAAGCGGACGTTCGCGTTGACAGCAAGGTTGCGGCCTGGGTCGAGGCACAGAGCAAGTTGACCGATGCCTATCTCAAGGCGCTGCCGGAGCGGGCCGGGTTCGAGAAGAAGCTCAAGGGGCTGTTCGACTATCCCCGTTGGGGCGTGCCCCGCGAGGAAGGGGGGCGGCTGTTTCACACCTACAATTCGGGCCTGATGAACCAGGCGCAATTGCTGGTGCGCGATGCAGCCTCACCGCAGGGACGCGTGTTGCTGGACCCCAATGGCTGGGCGAAGGATGGGGCAACCGCGCTTGACGCGTGGGAGCCTTCGCCGGACGGCGGAACCCTTGCCTATACGGTGCAGGACGGCGGTTCGGACTGGCGGACGATGAAGTTTGTCAGTGCGAGTGACGGGAAGGCGCTGTCCGACGAAATCAAGTGGGTGAAGTTCAGCGATATTGCCTGGGTCGGCAACGATGGCGTGCTCTATTCGCGCTTCGAGGCACCGAAGGAAGGCGAGGCGTTCCAGGCGCTGAACTACAACCAGACCGTGTGGTATCACAAGCTGGGCACGCCGCAGACCGAGGACCGGCCCGTCTTTGCGACGCCTGACAAGCCGAAGTGGGGACACGTGGCGCAGGTCAAGGGTAAGGGGCGCTGGCTGGTGGTGACGAGCCATGAAGGCACCGATCCCCTGTCAGCCGTGTTCGTGGCGCCCATCGGCAAAGCGGATTGGAAGTTGCGGCCGCTAATCCCCGACATGACCGCGCAGTGGGATTGTTTTGACGCGACAGGCGATACGCTGTGGTTCGTGACCAGCAAGGACGCGCCGCTCAAGAAAGTGGTGAAGGTCGACCTTTCGGGGGCCGAGCCGGTCTGGACTACGGTGGTGGAGCAGAGCGATGCGAACCTCGACGGGGCGGCGATCGTCGGGGGCAAGCTCTATCTCAATTACCTGCGGGACGTGAAATCGCAGATCAAGGTCTACGCCCTTGACGGGACGCCAGCGGGTGAGGTGGCGCTGCCGGGTATCGGATCGATCACCGGCTTCTCCGGCAAGCCCGGCGACCGGACCGGATACTTCGGTTTCACCAGCTTCACCACGCCCGGAACCGTCTACAGCTTCGACGCGGCCAGCGGCAAAGTGGCGTCGTGGCAGAAGGTGCCGCTGAACTTCGTGCCCGAGGACTACAAGGTCGAGCAGGTGTTCTATCCATCGAAGGATGGCACGAAGGTCCCGATGTTCGTGGTCAGGCGCAAGGATGCAAAGGGGCCGGTGCCGACGATCCTGTATGGCTACGGCGGCTTCAATATCTCCTTGCCGCCAGCCTATTCGGCGGCGCGCATGGCCTGGCTGGCGAGCGGTGGGGCCTATGCCGTTGCGAACCTGCGTGGCGGCGGGGAGTATGGCGATGCCTGGCACGATGCCGGGCGGCGGGCCCGCAAGCAGAACGTGTTCGATGATTTCATCGCGGCAGGTGAATGGCTGATTGCCAATGGCGTGACGGCGAAGACCGGTCTTGCGGTGGAAGGCGGATCGAACGGCGGGCTGCTGGTGGGCGCGGTGGTGAACCAGCGGCCCGACCTGTTTGCAGCGGCGCATCCGGCGGTGGGCGTGATGGACATGCTGCGCTTCGACCGCTTTACCGCTGGGCGCTACTGGACCGATGACTACGGCCGGCCCGATGTCGAGGCGGACTGGCGGGTGCTGCGGGCCTATTCGCCCTATCATAACGTGAAGGCTGGCACGCCATATCCGGCGCTGCTGGTGACGACGGCGGATACCGACGACCGTGTGGTGCCGGGGCACAGCTTCAAGTATGCCGCCGCGCTTCAGGCCGCCGGACTTGGGCCGAAGCCGCAACTGATCCGCATCGAAACCCGCGCGGGGCACGGATCCGGCAAGCCGATCTCGAAGCTGATCGAGGAAACGGCTGACGTCTATGCCTTTCTGGCGCATTGGACGGGGCTGAAAGCCACGGACTGAGGGATAAGGGCATCTCCCGCAGCACGTTGCGTTGTGCTAGGCTTGTGCCAACGATGATGCGGGAGATGGCAAGGTCTGCGCGCGGCCTGTTGGGCGGCGCACTTCTGTTGGCGGCGCTGCTGCCAGCAGGCCGGACAGTTGCGGACAGTTCCGAAGCGGCCTTTCCTGAGGCCACTGGCGGCTCCAGCCCCGGTAGCGGCAAGGCCATGCTTGTCCTGCCGAAGACAGCTTATCCAGCGACCCGGGCCGATGCGCTGGTCGAGCAGGTTTTCGGGCAGCGGGTTGCCGATCCCTTCCGCTGGCTTGAAGCCGATCCGCGCACCGATGGCGCGGTTGCTTCGTGGGTGGCGGAGCAGAACGCCTTGAGCGGGGAATATCTGGCAAGGCTCCCCGGCCGTGAGCGGTTTGCCGGTCGCATTCGCGCCCTGTTTGATTTTGAGCGCTATGGCCTGCCGCGCAAGGCGGGGCGCAGCTATTTCTACACACGCAATTCCGGGTTGCAGAACCAGTCGGCGTTGTGGGTCCGCAAGGGCGTGGAGGGCAGGCAGCGCCTGTTGATCGATCCGAATGGCTGGAGTGCCGATGGTTCACTGGCACTGGCGCAATGGGAGCCATCGCCCTCGGGAAGGTACGTTGCCTTTGCGGAGCAGGAGGCGGGCAGTGACTGGCGCACCTTGCGCGTCGTCGATGTCGGGACCGGACGCATCCTTGATGAGCGCATCGCCTGGGCCAACGACACGGATATTGCCTGGGTGGGCGACGAGGGTTTCCTCTATTCCCGCTTTCCCGCGCCACGGCCGGGCGATGATCCGCGGGCGCCGCGCTTCAACAAGGCGGTGTGGTTCCATCGGGTAGGCACTGCGCAGGATCGGGACGAACTGGTTCACGCAACGCCCGGGCAGCCGGAGTTGAGCCACAAGGCGCTGGTAACGAGTGACGGACGCTGGGCCGTGGTGATCAGCGAGGTCAGCACCGACAAGCGCAACGCGGTGCATCTGATCCAGCTTGGTGGCAGGCGGGCAGGGCAGTGGATCGTCCAGCCGCTGGTTCCGGAGATCGCCGACCACTGGCGCCTGGTGGCAGGAATTGGCAATCGCTTGTGGTTCCTGACCGATCGTGGCGCGGCGAACTATCACCTGGTCAATATCGACCTTGCCCAACCCCGGAAGGGCTGGGCCGTGGTCGTGCCCGAGCGCGGCAATACGCTGGAAGGCGCGCGGATGATCGGCGACCGCTTCCTGCTGTCCTACCTGAAGGATGGCCAGACAATTGCGGTGATGACCGATCGCAGCGGCAGACCAGGCAAGGCGATCACGCTTAACGGCATCGGCACGGCAAGCGGTTTCGGCGGACGGCCGGGCGATGCGGAGACGTTCTACCAGTTCACCAGCTTCAACCTGCCGCCCGCGATCTACCGCATGGACCTGCAGAGCGGCGCGGTGACACCGTTTGCTGTGCCCAAGATGGCATTCGATCCGGCAGACTATCTGGTCGAGCAGCGCCAGTACCCTTCGAAGGACGGGACGATGGTGCCGCTTTACGTCGTGCGCAAGAAGGCGCTGGCGGCGGCAGGCAAGCCGCTGCCGACCCTGCTCTATGGCTATGGCGGTTTCGACATTGCCCTGACGCCGGGCTATTCGCCGGTGCGCATGGCCTGGCTCGAGGCGGGCGGAGCGTTCGCCTTGGCAAGCATCCGTGGCGGCGGCGAGCTGGGGCGCACCTGGTACGAAGCAGGGCGGCGCGAGAAGAAGCAGAACAGCTTCGACGACTTTATCGCGGCAGGCGAATACCTTGTGAAGGAAGGCATCGCGGCCAAGGGCGGCCTTGCGATCCAGGGCGCATCGAATGGCGGCCTGTTGGTGGGAGCAGTCGTGAACCAGCGGCCCGACCTGTTCGCCGCGGCCAATCCCGATGTCGGCGTGATGGACATGCTGCGGTTTGACCGTTTTACCTCGGGCCGGTTCTGGGTGGACGATTATGGCCGTCCTGATCGCGAGGGGGACTGGCACACGTTGCGCAGCTATTCGCCCTATCACAACATCATCGGGGGCAGGACCTATCCGGCCATCCTCGTGACCACTGCGGATAATGATGACCGCGTGGTCCCGGCGCACAGCTTCAAGTATGTGGCGGCGCTGCAGTCGGCTGACATCGGTGAGCGGCCGCGCCTGTTGCGGGTGGAGGCCCGCGCGGGGCACGGGGCGGGCAAGCCGGTGGACAAGGTGATCGGCGCAGGCGCGGATGTGCTTTCGTTTCTGGCCTACTGGACAGGGTTGGCGGCTAACGCGCAGGGCAAGTGATATCGTTCAGGTTGGCTGGTGTTTATCTGAACAAACCCTGTCGGCCCGGTTCAGCGTCTTATCACGGCGAATCAGGCAAACCTTCATGCATGGCGGGAAAGGCCCGCCGCTTTGAAGGATCTGAGCCATGAAGACTTTTTCCAAGGCCCTGGTCGGAACTGCTGCCGCCGCCGCGGTCGCGGTGTCTTCGGCCTCTCCCGCAGTTGCCCGCGATCATCGCGGCGGCATCGACGGAGGTGACATCATCGCTGGAGCGCTGGTGATCGGCGGAATTGCCGCCATCGCTGCTGCGGCAAGCAACAACAACGACCGCGACTATGACCGCTATGGCTATGGCGATGACTGGCCCAATAGGGACTGGAGGGTCCGGGACGGTTGGAACGACGGGCGCTATCGCGATGGCTACTATGGCCGCGGCAACCCGCGCCAGGCAATCGAACAGTGCGTGCGCACGGCAGAGCGCAACGCTGCCCGGTACAGCTATGGCCGGGCCGACGTTACCGACATCCGCGACGTGAGGAACACCCGCTGGGGTTATGAAGTGCGCGGTCGTATCGCGGTGAACACGCGCGGGCGCGATTGGCGCAGTGGCGACCGCTACTACGGTAACGGTTGGGGCGGCGACTATCGCGGCTGGAACAACTCCCTGCGCGGTTACGACAGCGGCTCGTTCAAGTGCAAGGTGGAGCGGGGCCGGGTGGTCGATCTCGACTACAGCGGCATTCGCGGCCTCTGACGCATGAAAAGGCAGGCGGTTCAGGCATCGGAAAGCCTGGGCCGCCTAGCCCTGCAGGAATGACGGGCGCCGACGGCCAGCCCATGGATCGGGGCAGGCGGTCGGTTGTGGAGGGATGATGATGGCGGGACGTTTTTCCAGGATTGCAATGGCGCTGGCCGCGCTGGCGACGACGGCACTGCCGGTTGCTGCCGAAGCCCATGGACGCTGGGATCGCGGCGGCTGGGGCGGACGCGGATGGCACCGCGATCGCGGCGGCATTGACGGCGGGGATGTGCTGGCCGGGCTGCTGATCATCGGCGGCATCGCGGCGATCGCCACGGCTGCCAGCAAGGCCGAGAAGAAGCGCAATGCGCCCGAGGACGATGGCTATCGCTATCGCCCCGAGGTCGATCAGCGCAACGATCAGCGGGACGTTCAGCGCGACCGGCAGCCCGACGACTGGCGCGATGACAGCCGGGCAGGCGTCGGCTCGCGCGGATTGAACGACGCGGTGGATTCCTGCGTCACCGAAGCCGAGCGGACGGGTGAGGTGGACGAGGTCTACGACGCTACTCGCAATGGCGATGGCTACCGGGTGTCCGGCACGCTGCGCAATGGCGACCGCTTCTCCTGTGATGTGAGCCGCGAAGGCGGGGTCCTGCTCGACATTCGCCGCGGGCGGATCTGAGCCGGCCTGCCAGCCTTTCACACTCCGGGCAGTGTTTCTTTTCGTGACGCCTTGCAGGGAACGCGCTCGCTGATTATCGGCTGGAGAAACCCTTTTACGAAGGATATCCGGCCGATGACCACGTTCGACGATCGCGAGAAGGCTTTTGAAGCCAAGTTCGCCCGTGACGAGGAAATGATGTTCCGCGTCCACGCCCGCCGTAACCGTCTGCTGGGCACCTGGGCCGCCGAGCGCATGGGCCTCGATGCAGCCGAGACCGAGGCTTATGCCAAGTCGGTCGTGCAGGCCGATTTCGAGGAAGCCGGCGACGAGGACGTCATCCGCAAGCTGCTGGGCGACCTGGTTTCGGCCGGGATCGAAACCGACGAAGCGGAAATCCGCGCGGCGATGGAAGCCAAGCAGGTCGACGCTCGCCGCCAGCTGATGGGCGAAGCCTGATGGCAATGCCTGCGGCCGAGATCGAGGCGATGATCCGTGCGGCCTTGCCGGACGCAGAGGTCGAGATCACGGACCTTGCGGGCGACGGCGACCACTATGCCGCCCGTGTCACATCTGCCGCCTTTGCTGGCCTGAGCCGCGTCAAGCAGCACAAGCTAGTCTATGATGCGCTGGGCGGGCGCATGGGCGGCGAGCTTCATGCCTTGCAACTGACCACTGCCGTTCCCAACTGAGGGCGGAAAGGAAACTCATCCACCATGTCGACCGAGCAGCGCATCTCCGAAATCGTCAACGGCAACGACGTCGTCCTGTTCATGAAGGGCACGCCGCTGTTTCCGCAGTGCGGCTTTTCCAGCAAGGCCATTGCCATCCTCGAGCATCTGGGCGTCGAATACGCCTCGGTTGACGTGCTGCAGGACATGGAAATCCGCAGCGGCATCAAAGCGTATTCCGACTGGCCGACGATCCCGCAGCTTTACGTCAAGGGCGAGTTCGTGGGCGGTTCGGACATCATGATGGAGATGTTCCAGGCTGGTGAATTGCAGCAGCTGATGGAAGATTCCGGCGTCAAGGCAGCCTGAACTCCACAACGAGAGCGTTTTGGGAGGCGCGGTCGGCAATGCCGGTCGCGTCTTTTTTGTGACTTGCTTGTTGTGGGAGGTCCCGGGAGAGGCGGAGCCATAGAGACCGGGGGGACTGGCTCCGCCTCGAGAAGAAGCTACTCTTCGGGACATCAAGACATAAGCATGTTCCGTGCCAGTTTGCGGAATAGCCCTGTTCTTCTGGTTTTTCCTATCGCGAGGTCATGAGGTCGATTGCGACGATGTAAAGCGATCCGACAGTTTCTCCAGGGTTGGCAAGCGCGCGTTGGCGGGACATGATTGCCAAGATGGAAACGCACGATATCGAGCCCGAAAACTGGCTGAGCAAGACCACTCCCGCGGCAACCGTGATCATCTTCCGGCATGCCCCTGCCGGTGGCGCGCCCCAGATTCTCATGGTGGAGCGCAATGCCAGTCTGAAGTTTGCCGGTGGCGCGACCGTCTTTCCGGGTGGCAAGATCGATGCATCGGACTTTACGCTGGCGGAAAGCCTGGCACGGGGCGGTGGGGATGACCTGGATGACCTGGCGGCGCGAGTGGCTGCTGTCCGCGAGACCCTGGAAGAGACCGGCCTGGTGGTTGGCATATCGGGCGAGGTTGATGGCAGGCTTGCGGCCGAAGCGCGCCGCATGCTGATTTCGGGCGGTGATCTTGCCCCGGTACTGGCCGAGTTTGGCTGGCAGCTTGAGGCAGATCGCCTGGTGCCGTTCGCCCGCTGGTGGCCTAAGCACCGGACTGAAAGAATTTTCGACACTCGCTTCTATCTCGCCAACCTTGGCACAGGTGCGGTTGATATCGAGGTTGATGCCACCGAGAACCGGCATCTCTTCTGGGCGAGCGCGCAGGAAGCTCTCGATCTTGCCGAGGCGGGCAAGATCAAGGTCATCTTTCCGACGCGACGCAATCTTGAGCGCCTGGCATTGTTCGGCAACTACGACGAAGCGCGCAATCATGCCGAGACGACACCGATCGGCACGATCAGCCCGTTTGTGGAAGAGCGGGAAGGGCGGCGCTGGCTGATGATCCCGGACGGGTTGGGATACCCGGTCCGTGGCGAACCGCTCGACATGGCGCAACGAGGCTAAGCGTAAATCCTTAGGCTGGCGGTCAGATGCTGTTGGTGACCTTTGTGGCACTGTGATGTCGAGGAGCCATCATGTCGGGATTGCCGGTACTGTCTGCCGAACGGCCATCAGAAGTTGCCGAGAGCATCGCGCTGACCACCACGGCGCCGCGACCCGCCAGGCGGGAAGACGCGCCTGTTCGTTCGCCAGTCCATCAGTTGCAGGATGAGCTGTTGGCCGGGCGATTCGGGCAGGCGGAGGGTGATTCGCCACCGGAAAGTGCCTCGGGCTGGGTCCGCCTTGCGTTGCCACTTGGGCTGTCGGTTCTGCTTTGGACTGTAATTTTTGGATTTATTAGGATCGTTTCTGGACCTTTCGTGCCGTAACGAATTGTTGAGAGGCTTGGGCAATGATCCTGCGCATGCGTAGCCCACTCGATCTGCTGACACCTGGTCAGATTTCCCGCACCGCCCGCGTTGTTGCAGTTGCCAGCGCGGTTGCGCTCAGCTTCGGTTATGTGACAAACGAGCTGTCCGTGACGACAGCCGGGGTCGGGTCGTTCTTTCTGGCGTGCTCGCTGCTGCTGGCCGCTCCCCGTCAGCGAGCGACCGAGCTGCTTGGCGCTGTGACGGTATGGCAGTGCTTTGCCGAGTTCCTTTCGACCGTGCAGAGCGGGCAATTCGCGATCTGGCGGCTGGGCGTATCCATTGCCACGCTCGGCTGCGTCATGGCGGTGATCCGCGTGCAACATCTGCGCGAACTCACCCGCCAAAGCCCTGACATGCAGCTTCAGCATCTTGATCGGCGCACTGTGAACGGCATGGGCATCCTGCCCCGGACCGACGCACAGCTTGCGGAACTGCGGCAAGAGGAAGCGGCCTGAATCCGCTTCAAGGGAAAAAGGACGGCACCGCTGGTTGCCGCTCCTTGTTGCGCAGGTATGATGGCGCCATTCGAAAGGATGGCGGATGCGGATTGTCACACAGGTTCTTGCTGCTGCCCTGACCCTGGCGTCAACGCTCACACTTGCGGCCCCGTCGTCTGCCGGCGATCGAACCGAGGCGCTGACCCTGTTGCGGCCGGACGCTGTGTTCGATGGCGAGACCGCAGTTCTGCGCAAGGGCTGGGCGGTTCTGGTCAAAGGCAACCGCATAGAAGCGGTCGGCCCTGACATCGTCGCGCCAGCCGAGGCTTCGGTCATAGCTCTGCCCGGCACGACCCTCATGCCGGGCATGATCGAGGGGCATTCGCACCTTTTCCTTCACCCCTACAACGAGACGGCCTGGGACGATCAGGTCCTGCACGAACCGATTGCGCTGCGCACCGCTCGCGCCACTGTCCATGCGCGGGTGACGCTGATGGCGGGGTTCACTACCGTGCGCGATCTTGGCACCGAAGGGGCGGGCTATGCCGATGTCGGGCTGAAGCGGGCAATCGAGCAGGGGATCGTGCCGGGGCCACGCATGCTGGTGGCGACACGCGCCATCGTCGCGCCGGGAGCTTATGGGCCGCGCGGCTTTGAGCCGGGCGTCGTTGTGCCTCTGGGAGCAGAGGAAGCGGGCGGGCCGGACCTGATCAATGCCGTGCGGCGGCAGATCGGCGCCGGGGCGGACCTTGTGAAGGTCTATGCCGACTATCGCTGGGGACCAGGCGAGCCGAGCCGACCTACATTTACCGAAGCGGAACTGAAGGCCGTGGTTGAGGCCGCGCACGGGGCCGGACGGCAGGTTGTTGCCCACGCCAGCACGGCAGAGGGCATGCGCCGCGCCGTGTCAGCTGGTGTCGATACGATCGAGCACGGCGACGAAGGGACGCAGGAGGTGTTCGCGGCGATGAAGGCCAAGGGCGTTGGCTTCTGTCCGACGCTTGCCGCAGGTGATGCGATTGCGCGTTATCGCGGATGGAATGGCGAGGCGCCGGTGCCCAAGGGCGTGCAGGAAGGGTTTGACGCGCTCGCCAAGGCCCGCAAGGCCGGGGTCGCCATCTGCATGGGCGGAGACGTCGGCGTCTATGCCCATGGCGACAACGCGCGGGAGGCCGAATTGATGGTCAAGGGCGGGATGACGCCTGCCGAGGTGGCAATTGCGGCCACATCGGGCAATGCGAAGATGTTTGGCATCGCTGACCGGCTCGGCAGCGTGAAGACGGGAATGCTGGCCGATCTGGTGGCGGTGGAGGGCAATCCGCTCACCGACATTAGCGTGATCCGCAAGGTCTCGCTGGTGATGAAGGACGGAGTGCTGTGGAAGGGGCCGGTCGGGCGCTAGGCCTTCTGGCTTGCTTTCGGCTCCTTGAGCATGGCGCCTGCCAACGCGGCATAGTCCGGGCAATCCGACGTCCCCGCAAGGCGTTCTTGCAGCGCGCGATAGTGTTGCAGAACGGCAGTTCCCAGCGCGGTCAATCTCGCCCCGCCGCCTTTGGCGCTGCCGGGAGAGGTTTCGACCAAGGGTTCTCGCCAGCAGCGGTTCATGGCATCGACCAGCAGCCACGCGCGGCGGTAGCTCATGTCCATCGCGCGCGCTGCGCCGGAAATGGAGCCTGCGCGGTCGATCGCATCGAGCAGGTCGGCCTTGCCGGGGCCCATGGCAATCTCGTCGCCACAGTAGAGCTGGATCTTCAGTTTGAGGCGCTGCATCGGCGGCAAGTTATCGGCGCGGTCGGCAGGGTTGCAACTTGTTTCGGTGGCAACTAGCACGCTGCGATGATCGCCGAAGTCGAACCGTTCCACGCCATCGCCGTTTCCCGCATCGCGCACGATATGGAGGCGGCGGGAGCCAGTGTCATCCATATGGAGTTCGGCCAGCCATCGACCGGCGCTCCGGCCAAGGCGATTGCCCTGGCGCACGAGGTGCTCGACAGCGAGGCGATGGGCTACTGGGAAAGCGTGGCCCTGAAGGACCGCATCGCCCGCAGCTATGCCGAGAACTATGGCGTTACGGTGGAGCGCGAGCAGGTGATCCTGACGTGCGGCGCTTCGCCCGCTTTCGTGATGGCGTTGTCGTGCCTGTTCCGGCCGGGTGCGCGCATCGCTCTGGCGCGGCCGGGCTATGTTGCCTACCGCAACTCGCTGAAGGCCATGTACCTCGAGCCGGTCGAGATGGATTGCGGCCCGGCCGAGCGGTTTCAGGTCACTGCGGCGGCGGTCGATGCGCTTGACCCGGCGCCCGATGGACTGATCGTGGCGAGCCCGGCCAATCCGACGGGCACGATCATCGAGCCTGCAGAGCTTGTCGCAATTGCCGAGGTTTGTCGCCGGAAGGGGATCAGGGTGATCTCCGACGAGATCTACCATGGCCTGAGCTATGGGGCGAAGGCGGCGTCGATGCTCGAGCATCTGCCCGATGCGGTGATCGTCAATTCGTTCTCGAAATACTTCAGCATGGCGGGTTGGCGCCTCGGCTGGCTTGTGGTGCCGCCTTCGCTGATCGATGCAGCGCGGGCGCGCATGGGCAGCCTGTTCCTGACGCCGCCGGTGCTGGCGCAGAAGGCTGGTCTCATGGCGTTCGAGTGTCGTGACGAGCTGGACGGGCATGTCGAGACATATGCCCGGAACCGGTCGATCCTGCTGGAGGCGCTGCCCCTCATGGGCCTCGGACGCATTGCGCCGCCCGATGGCGCGTTCTACATCTATGCCGATGCGAGCGAGTTCACCGACAACAGCCTGGCGCTGTGCGAGGAACTGCTGCGCGATACTGCCGTGGCGACTGCGCCGGGGATCGACTTCGACCCAGTCAACGGCAAACGCTTCATCCGCTTCAGCTTCGCGGTTTCCACGCTTTTGGTGGAAGAGGCGATGCGCCGGATCGGGCCGTGGTTTGCGGCACGGAGGAAGGGTTAGTCGGGGGCCAGCACCATTTTGAGCGCACCTGCCTCGCGCGCCTCGAACAGGCGGTAGGCTTCGGCGCCCTGTGACAGGGGCAGGCGGTGGCTGATGTAGCGTTCGGGCTTGAGGCGGCCCGAGGCGACCAGCGGGAACAGCGCCGGCAGTTCCTCGGGCACGGAGCAGGTGCCGACGCGGAAGGTCAGGCCGCCGGCAAAGGCGCGTTCCAGCGGGAAGGGGAAGCGTCGCGACTGCTGGACGCCAATGACCGAGACGGTGCCGCGCACGCGGACCAGGCGCAGGGCCATGTCCACCGTGGCATCGGCGCCGACGACTTCGATGACGCAGTCCAGCCGCCTGCCGTGGGTGTCCTCCTTGATGCGTGCTGAAGCTTCGTCGGGATGGAGGGCAATCGCGCCGAGACTTTCGGCAATGGAGCGGCGTTCGGCTACAGGATCGATGGAATAGACCACGTGCGCGCCCATGACGAAGGCGCTTTCGACGACCATCAGGCCGATCGGGCCTAGGCCGATCACGCCAACCGACGCGCCGGGGCGGATGTCCGCCTGCCGCGCGCCGAACCATGCGGTTGCGAGGGCATCGGTCATCATCAGGGCCTGGTCGGTGCTGACGCCATCCGGGATCGCAACGGCGTTGGCATCGGCGGCGGGCACGCGCACCGCTTCGGCCTGTGAGCCTTGCAGCTTTGCCGAAAGGCCGTAGCAGCCCGATCCGTTGTTCTCGCAAGTGTTGACCACGCCTGCGAGGCAGGATCGGCAGGCGCCACAGCCGACCGCCGCCGGGATCATCACCTTCTGGCCCACCTTCAGGCGATGGACGCCGCGGCCGACCTCGACCACTTCACCCACGGCTTCGTGGCCGACGCAAAAGCCGACGTCTTCGGAGAAGCCGTGGCCATGATAGATGTGCAAGTCGGAGCCACAGATCGAGCAGGCATCGACCTTGACGATGGCATCGCGATCCGAGTGGAGCGCGGGATCGTCCATGCTTTCGTGGCGGATGTCGCGAGCGCCGTAATAACGCAGAGCTTTCATGGCAGCGGGTCCTTCAGCGGGCGTGCGAGGCGACGTATTCGGCGATCTTGAGCTTGCCGAGCTGGCTCATGTGCACTTCCTCCGGGCCGTCGGTGAGGCGGACGTAGCGGTTGAGGGTGAAGAAGTAGGCCATCGGGCCGTCCTCGCTGACGCCCATCCCGCCGTGGACCTGGATCGCGCGGTCAGCGACCTGCTGTGCCATCGAGGGCGCGACCACCTTGATCGCGGCGATCAGGTCTCGCGCTTCCTTGTTGCCCTTGCGATCCATCGCATCGGCCGCCTTGAGCGTGAGCAGCCGGGCCATTTCCACCTCACAGAAGGAGCGGGCGACGTCCTGCCGCACGCTCGACTGGTCAGCCAGCTTCTTGCCGAAAGCGACGCGGCTGTCGGCGCGGCGGGCCATCCATTCGAGCGCGCGCTGCGCCTGGCCGATCGAGCGCATGCAGTGGTGGATGCGGCCGGGCCCAAGGCGCCCTTGCGCGATCTCGAAGCCGCGTCCTTCGCCAAGAACCATGTTGGCGCGTGGCACGCGGACGTTGTCGAAGCGCAGTTCGACTTCGCCGCCCGGAGAATTGTGCGAGCCGAAGACCTTGAGGTGGCGAACCACGGTAACACCGGGCGTGTCGCGCGGGACGAGGATCTGCGAGTGCTGGCTGTGGCGCGGTCCGTCGAAGAAGGTCTTGCCCATGACGATCATCAGTTCGCAGCGGGGGTGCATGGCGTTGGAAATCCACCACTTGCGCCCGTTGATCACGTAGTCTTCGCCATCGGGGATGATCGAGAGTTCAAGGTTGGTGGCGTCGGACGAGGCGACCTGCGGTTCGGTCATCACGTAGGCCGAGCGGATCGTGCCTTCGAGGAGCGGGCGCAGCCAGCGCTCCTGCTGTTCGGGGCTGCCGAACTTGGCAAGAACTTCCATGTTGCCGGTATCGGGAGCGGAGCAATTGAATACCTGACTCGACCACGGCACGCGGCCCATGATTTCGGCCAGGGGCGCGTATTCCAAGTTGGTGAGGCCGGGTGACCATGCGCCATATTCATGGGGCAGGAACAGGTTCCACAGGCCGGCCGCGCGCGCCTTGTCCTTGAGCGGTTCCATCCCCGGCCATTCGGCCCAGAGGTTCTGCTGGTCATGGACGAAGTCATAATAGTCCTGTTCGGCCGGATAGATGTGCTCGTCCATGAAGGCTTCGAGGCGAGCGAGGAGGTCCTTGACCTTGTCGGTATGTTCGAAGTGCATCCCGGAATCTTTCAGAGCGAGAGGCCGCCGTCGACCACGAGAGTGTGGCCAGTGACGTAGGAAGCGAGCGGGGAGGCGAGGAAGATTGCGGCACCGGCCATGTCGGCAGGGGTCCCCATCCGGCGTTGCGGAATGCTGGCGAGCGCCCCTTCTAGGCGCTGCGGGTGGGCAGTGGTGACCTTGGTCAGCTTGGTGTCGACCAAGCCGGGGGCGAGGCCATTGACGCGGATACCCTCAGACGCGAGCGCTTGCCCCAGCGTCTTGGTCAGGCTGATCGCGCCGGCCTTGGAGGCAGCATAGGCGGGGTTGCCGATATTGGCCTTGAGACCGGAGATCGAGCTTACGACAATGATCGAGCCGCTGCTTTCGGCAAGCTGCGGGCGGAACTTCATCGAACAGTGCATCACGCTGTCGAGATTGACGGCCATGACCTTGTCCCAGCCTTCCCGCGCGAATTCTCCGCGCTTGTAGACGACGGTGCCTTGGCAAAGGACGAGCACATCGAGGCTGGAAGCGGGGAACGGGGCGGCCGCGATGGCATCAGGATCGCCGACATCGACGCAGGTGTAACCGAGACCGGAGAGATCGGACCCTTCGGCAGGATCGTAGTCTTCCGCCCTTGGCCGGGTTCCCCAGACGTGGACCGTGGCACCGCGTTCGCGGAAGGCGTGGGCGATGCCGTTGCCAATGCCGCTGGAGCCGCCGACGACAAGGACATGCCTGCCGGTGAAGTCTGTATCGTCGATCATCATTCTCCCTTTCGGCCGCTGCATGCGACTCTGTGCAGTCAGCTTAATGGCCCATTCGCCACGCAAAAGACCCTCGCCATCTTTCGAAAGCGAGGGTCTTTGCATCCATTCCTGCGAGGTCAGAACGAAGCGCGGACGCGGATGCCGTAGGTGCGTGGCGAGCCCGGATAGGCGTTCTGGTCGCCGGTCTGGAGCGGCGTCGGGAAGGACTGGGTGAACCACGTCTTGTCGAACAGGTTCTGCACCCAGCCTTCGATCAGCAGACCGGTCTTGGGCAGCTTGAACCCGAGGTTGGCGTTGACCAAGGTCACCGCGCCCTGTTCGGCCGAAGTGGCCGTGCTGATCAACTGGCGGCTCTGATACTGCGCCTGCACGCGGGCCAGCACGCTAAGGTTGTCGTTGACCGGCTGGTCCAGGTTCAGCGTGGCATTGCCGGAGAACTTCGGGCTGAAGCGGAAGCGCGAGCCCGACAGGACCGGGTCGATGTTGCTATCCTTGCCGTACTGGGCATGCGGGATCCACGTGCCATCGAGGCCGAGCGTCAGGCTGTCGGTGATCTGGAACAGGTTCTCGATTTCGAGGCCGTAGTCCTTTGCCGACTTGGCATTGAGCACGGTGAAGCGCAGCCCGATGAACTGCGCGATCTGGAGATCGGACAGGTCATAGTAGAAGAAGGCGATGTTGGTGCGGGCGCGTCCGTCGAGGTACTGGAACTTGCCGCCGACTTCGAATGCGTTGACCTTCTCCGGCTTGTAGCGCGGGTTGAGCGGGGCCTGTGCCGGCGCATTGCCGAAGAAGCCGATGCGGATGGCGGCGGGCAGGGCATTGTAGACAGCCGCGTTGTTGATCAGCGTGCCCGCCGCGTTGACGTCCATGTTGACGCCGCCCGCCTTGAAGCCGCGGTTGTACGTTGCATAGAGCATGATATCGTCGTTTGGACGGTACTGAAGGCCAAGAGTGCCCGAAAGCGCCTTGTTGGTCGTCGTGGCGTCGTATGCCGGCGACGGGGCGATGCCGAGCAGGGTGAACACATCTGTCGGGTTCGGGCGATAGAAGGCGTTGTTGAAGAAGCCGCGCTTCTTCTCGATCGAGTAGCGCACGCCAGCGATGACGTTGAACTTGTCGTTCACCGCGAAATCGAGGTGGGCAAAGCCTGCATAGGACTTGGCCGTGCCGCCCATGCGCTCGGTGGTCCACGTGCCGGGGGCGGCGTTAGCGGTGCCCGGCGCGACGCCGAGGCTGGCGAAGATCGCATCCCAGTAGAACTGCGCCTGGTTGGCCCAAGGCAGGCTGCGCCCCATCTTGAGCTTCTCGTCCGAGAAGAACAGGCCGAAGACCGCCTCGGCGTTGAGCGCCGAAATCTTGGTGTTGTAGGTCAGTTCCTGCGAGATGAAGCGGCTGGAGAAGCTTTCGTTGTAGCGGAAGATGTCAGCGCCCGAGAAATCAGGGTCGAGATCGCGCTGGTCGACGGTGAACTTGCGCACAGCCGTGACGGACTTCAGCGTCCCTTCGCCAACCTGAGCGTCGATCAGCATGGTGCCGCCGTAATCCTCGATCTCCTGCTGGCCGTTGCCATTCAGGGTCTGCTCGAACTTGGAAGGATCGCGCGCGGGCAGCTTGCGGCCGGTCGGCGTCATCGACGAGGCCGGGATCAGGCCGGCAAGCACGCCGAGGAACTGCTGGCTGCTGGCCGGCTGGTAGAGCGTCAGCAGGTCGATGATCGGCTGAGTCGGACCATCAATGAACGCCGAGGTGGCGTAGCAGCAGTTGCCCTGGCTGTGTGAGTAATCGCCGATCAGGCGGACGGTGAGATTCTCGCTCGGTTCGAACAGCAACTGCGCCTTGACCGCGCGGGTCTTGTTGTCGTTGAGGCTCTGGCCGGTGGTGCTGTCGGTAAAGAAGCCATCGGCCGATGAGGCGAGTCCGGCGATGCGGAATGCCACCTTGTCGGAAAGCGGAGCGTTGATGGCGCCGCGGGCAATCAGCGTATCGTAATTGCCGTAGGTCACTTCAACGGCACCATTGACGTCGTTGAGCGATGGCGATGCCGAGGCGAGCAACAGGGCACCGGCGGTGGTGTTCTTGCCGAACAGGGTGCCCTGCGGGCCGCGCAGCACCTGCAGGTTGTCAATGTCGAGGAAGTTCTGCAGCGCCGCTGCCGCGCGGGTGCGATAGACCCCGTCGATGAAGACGCCGACCGAACCTTCGAACGAGCGGCTGTTGCCGGTCGTGCCAAGGCCACGGATGATGAGGTTCGCGCTCGACGTTGCGATGTTTGTGACGCGGAAGCTGATCGAGGGACTGATGGCCTGAATGTTGGCGACGTTTTCGACGCGCGCCTGCGCGAGGGTTTCGGCGTTGGCCGCCGTTATCGCGATCGGCACGTCCTGAAGGTTCTCGGTCCTGCGCTGCGCCGTCACGATGATTTCAGCGAGGCCGGTGGCAGACTGTTCTTCGGCCTGCTGGGCGTGCGCGAGGTTCGGCACGGCGGCCGAGGCGACGATTGCGGCCAGTGCTGCGTTACGCAAGTACAATGCTTTCAAGGCTGCCTCCCATGCGCCGCCTTGTGGCGGCTGTAATTGGTGTTCCAGACGCTGTCCCTGACTGGACAGAAGCTGGCTGCATCGGCATTGTGCGTTTAATCGCTTAATTGATCTTGACGGATCGCGGCACACTATTGTCAGATTGCATCATGATGGAATCGGAAACCGGTCTCGCACATTCCAGCGCCATGCGTCAGTTCGCCCACTTCGCGGAGGTTTCAGGGCTCGACCTGAGAAGCCTTTGCCCTCCTGACGTGTTCGCCCACGTGGAACAGGCCAACGAGGCGGAATGGCTGCCGGCAAGCGCCCATGTCGACGTTCTGCAGGCAGCTGCGATCGCATCGGGCCGCGAGGACCTCGGCGTGGCGTTCTCGATGTGGTGCAACGTGCGCGGCTTTGGCCCGATCAGCCTGCTGTGGGATCATTGCACCACGCTTGACGAGGCGACCCGGATAACGCGACGCTACATGCACCTCGAAAGCGCGGCGATGCGGTCGAGCACTGACATCACCGGTCATGAGGCGGCCTTGCGCCATGTGCTCATGGTTCCGGCACGGTTCGGCGGTTCCCAATTCCTGCAGGCTACGCTGACGCTCCAGTTGCGCATCACGCGAATGCTGCTTGGCGAGGAGTGGACGCCGATCAGGCTGGAGCTGGATCATCCGGCGCCGCAGAGTTCGCGATACCATCAGGCGGTGTTCCGCTGTCCGATCGAGTTTGGATCCGATCGCTGCGCGCTGGTCTTCCGCAAGTCTGACCTGCATCGGCCTTCGCAGCGAGCCAATCCCAACATGGTTCGCTACCTTGAGAGGCAGTTGGCCCAGGCCGACAGCCAGTGGCCCGGCGACCTTATGCAGCAGGTGCGCTACTTCATCGCCACCAATCTCACCGAGCGGCGGGCAAACCTGCCGCATGTCGCGGGGCTTGCCGGTCTTTCGCCGCAGAGCCTTCAGCGCCGCCTCGCGGAACGGGGCACGAGCTTTGCGGTCATTCTCGAACAGGTACGCAAGCACACTGCCGACGAGTACTTCCGCACTGCGCGAAGGCCCAACCTGACCGAACTGTCGCATCGCCTGGGCTATACCGATGCCAGCGCGGCAAGCCGCTTCCTGCGCCAGCATATGTCGACCGGAGCGCGGGCCCTGATGGCGCAAGCGCGCCCGCGCAAGGGCCCCGACGGTCAGTCGATAAATGCCTGAGGCACAAGCGATTCTGCAATTTTCCAGAGCTGCTCCTCGCTCGCCCCGCGCATGTGGCGAGAGCTGCGCAGAACCGCCAGCTCCGTGACGACGGAAAGGCCTGCGACGGGCCTGTAGACCACGTTCCCATGATCTCTGGGGCGAAATTGCGCTATGGAGATCGCCGGGATGCGATACTCGCGGCAGTATCGTTCCAGAGCGAAGGCGTGGGCTTCGGGCGGAAGGAAGCCTGTCGCCCCGGCAGCCGCAAGCCACGTCGATATCGGTTGGTACAGGCTCTTGCCGTGCAGCGGCGCGAGCATGGCAATGACCGATCCGGACAAAGCAGCCTGCGGCACGACGTCGAACCGGGCGAGCGGATGCTCTTGCGGAATGGCAAGGCCGATCGGTTCGCGGCTCAGCGTCAGGCGTGGCAGGCCATCGGGAATTTCAAGTTCGCCGCATTGCTGGCGCGCCATGTCTGCAAGATACTTGTCATGGGGCACGACCGCGGCAACGACCAAGGCAAGGTCGACGGTGCCCTTGATCAGGCCTTCGCACAGGGAATAGGCAAAGTCGTTGTCCACCCGCAGCGATATGTCCGGAATCTCGCGCGCGATCGCCGATAGCAGCGCTCCATGCTGGGGCAGCTCGAACGTATAGATCGGCGCTCCGAGGACGATCCGGCGATCAGGTCGGTCCCGCCAGGCGGCGAGCTGCGCGGCGAAGGCGTCAGCCTGAGCGACGAAAGTGCCGGCCTGGTCGAGTAGCGCCCTGCCAACCGGTGAAAGTTGGACCGCGCGCGTCGTCCGGTCGAACAGACGCTGGCCGATCTGTTCTTCTAGCTTGCGGATCTGCGCAGACAGGCTGGGCTGCGTCAGGTTCATGCGCTTCGCCGCGCGGCCGAAGCTGAGTTCCTGCGCAAGTGCGAGGAAGCATCGGATCGCTTTCACATCAACATCGGACTGCATCGCGTCTATATATTCGGACTCACTATAAATCGAAAGATTAAATCGATTGGACGCTGCGACCGAGCGCTCCTAGCCTGCCGAAAAAGCAGGAAAGGATGCCATGCCCCTGTCGGAAAACACCCCGGTCATTGTCGGGGTTGGCCAGTTCGTCGAACGGATCGACGAGCCCGGATATGTCGGCCTGTCGTTTGCCGATCTTGCGGCTGCGGCAGCCCGCGCGGCTCTTGCCGATACGCAAGCAGGTCCGGCGGTCGCTGCGCTGGTGCAAGCGGTCGGTTCAATCCGGACGTTCGAGGAATCAGGCGCCATGCAGGTTCCGTTCGGCCGGGCCGACAAGCTGCCGCTGGCAGTTGCCCGAAGGCTTGGCATCAAGCCTGAGGTCGCGATCCTCGAGAAGGTGGGGGGGCAGTCTCCGCTGGCCCTGCTGGCCGATCTTGGAAATCGCATCGCGGCAGGTGCCGTGTCCGCAGCCTTGATGTTCGGCAGCGAGGCGATTTCGACGGTGCGCCATCTCGTGGCCAAGGGTGAGTTGCGGGACTGGGCCGAGAGCGATGACCCCGATGCGATGGGTGTGCAGTGGATCGACAAAGGCCTGGGCTTTGAAGGTACGCTTTCGGCCACCAGCATAGCCCATGGCATTCGCGCACCGGTTACGGCCTATGCCTTGTGCGAGAATGCGCGCCGAGCGCGGCTGGGGCTGTCGCGCGAAGCCTATGGCCGCGAAATGGGGAACCTGTTCGCGCCGTTCACGAATGTTGCGGCAGGAAATCCCTATAGCGCAGGCGCGGTCAAGCCGATGAGCGCCGCGGAGATTGCCACCCCCAGCGAGCGCAACCGGATGATCTGCGATCCCTATCCGCTGAAGCTCGTCTCCCGCGATCAGGTGAACCAGGCAGCGGCGCTGGTGGTGATGTCGGCCAAGGCGGCGCGCGGGGCCGGAGTGCCCGAAGACAGGTGGATCTATCTTCATGGGGCCGCCCTGGCCAACGAGCGAGAACTGCTGGAACGGCCGGATATCGGGGCCTATCCCGCTGCAAATGCTGCCATCGCCGCCGCGCTGTCGCAGGCGAACGCCACCGCGGACGCAATCGCAGCGTTCGACTTCTACTCCTGCTTCCCCGTTCCGGTGTTCAATGCCGCGATAGACGGGCTGGGCCTTGCGGCAGACGATCCGCGCGGTCTGACGGTTACCGGCGGCCTTCCCTACTTCGGCGGCGCTGGCAACAACTACTCCACCCATGCGCTGGCGAGCATGGTCGAGGTCTTGCGCGGCAAGCCTGGAGCCAAGGGTCTGGTTGGCCTGAACGGAGGCTTCCAGTCCAAGTATGGTGCAGCGGTACTGTCCAGCGAACCGCGTGAATGGCCGGGGTGCCAGAGTGCGGAACTGCAGGCGCAACTTGATGCCGTGCCGATGGCCACCATGGCGGTTGCAGCGCAAGGGCAGGGCCGCATCGGCACATTTACGGTGATTTTTGCCAAAAGCGTGCCCGAGCAGGCCATCGTGATCGGCGAACTCGACACAGGTGGGCGCTTCGTTGCCACCACGCGCGATGCCACCACCGTTGCCACGATGCTGGAGAGCGATCCGCTCGGCAGGCGCGTCGTGATTACGCCTGGTGACAAGAGAAACAGCTTTGCGTTTGACTGAAGGGACAGGGCAGGTGGCGGAAAATCCGGTTCTCCTTGAGGGCATCCGCGTTGTCGATCTGACAACCGTGGTCTTCGGCCCTTATGCCACCCAGATCATGGCGGATCTCGGCGCAGACGTGATCAAGGTCGAGGCGCCCGGCATTGGCGATGCGTTTCGCTGGTCGGCAAGAGCAGCGGTGACGCCGGGCATGGCACCGGCATGGATGGCGCTCAACCGTGGCAAGAAGTCCGTTGCCCTCGACCTGAAGGACGAGGCCGACCGCGCCGTCATGCTCAAACTGCTGCGCGATGCAGACGTGTTCGTGGTGAACGTGCGGGGCAAGGCGCTTGAGCGGATCGGGCTGGATTACGAGGCGCTCAAGGCCGTCAATCCCGGATTGATCTACGTCCATTGCGTCGGCTTTGGTCAGGACGGTCCCTATGCCGACCTGCAGGCCTACGATGACGTGATCCAGGCGGCGACCGGCACGGCGACGCTGTTGCCTCGTGTCGATGGCAACCCGCGCCCGCGCTATCTCCCGTCGCTCATCGCCGACAAGGTGGCAGGCCTGCATGCCGCCTATGCAGCAATGGCCGCTATCGTGCACAAGCAGCGGACAGGCGAAGGGCAAAGGGTGGAAGTGCCGATGTTCGAGGTGTTTTCAAGCTTCATGCTGCTTGAACACCTTGGCGGCAAGACGTTCGACCCACCCAACGGGCCTGCGGGCTATGCACGGCAGATCGATCCCGATCGCCAGCCTTTCCCAACAGCCGATGGCTGGATCAGCATCGTTGCCTATACCGACGATGCCTGGATACGCATCTTCGCGCTGCTCGGGCAGCCGGACTTCCTGAATCAGGAGCACCTCTCGACGCCGCAACTTCGGTTGAAGGCCCAGCCCGAACTGTATCAGGCGATAGCGCGGTTCACCCCGGCCTTGCCGACTGCGGAGATCTTGGCGCGGTGCCATGCAGCCCAGATCCCCGCGCAAGCGGTACGCGATCTGGCCGACGTGATGGATGATCCGCATCTGCAGGAGACAGGGTTTTTCCGCCGACGCGAGCACCCGGTGGAGGGCGCATACTTCGAGCAGGCCGCTCCGGTGCGTTTTGCGGTTTCCGGGAATGGTAAACCGGTGCTCTTCCCGCCGGTGGGCGGTGCCAACAGTGAGGAGGTCAGGGTTCACGGATGGCAGGCTTTTTCAGCCACTAAAGATGGTTAAAATATGTGTTTGTTTCTATTGATAAAACTACGGATTAAATACGACTAAAGCTCCTATGAATTCCCGATAAAGGTAAGGTTCTGGAAACCGTCTTGAGCCGCTTTAGCCAGTGTCAGCGATGGCAAGGGCAAAGCGGGACGGCATGGCGAGGTTCATCAGAAGGCTTTTTGCGAGCACTGGCGGCAGCGTTCTGCCGATCGCTGCTGCCAGCGTGCCGGTCATCGTCGCGCTGATCGGCGGCGGGCTTGATATCAACCGGGTCTACAAGGCGCGCAACCGGCTGCAGACGGCTTGTGATGCTGGCACACTCGCCGGACGACGCGCCGTTACGACCAACGGCTATGACACGGCCGCGCGGAATCAGGCAAACGCCTACTTCAATACCAACTTCGTGGAAGGTGAGCTTGGTGCGACCGGGACAACATTCACCACGGCATCGGCCAACAACGGCAATCTGATCTCGGGCACGGCTTCGACGACGGTTCAGACGGCAGTGATGAACCTGCTGGGCGTGGAAACGATCCCGGTCAGTGTGGCCTGCAGCGCCACGATGGGCGTGGGCAACAGCGACATTACCATGGTGCTCGATACCACCGGCTCCATGGGCAACACGCTGTCCGGCACCAGCCAGACCCGCATCCAGGCGCTGCGCGTGGCAATGAAGAACTTCTACGATACGGTTGCCACGGCCACGCAAGGTTCGAACGCGCGCATCCGCTATTCGTTTGTACCCTACAGCTCTTCGGTGAACGTCGGGCGCCTGATCTACAATCTGGACCCGGCCTACCTTGCCGACACGTGGCAAATCCAGTCCCGCGAACCAGTTTACAATACCATTACCGAGCAGGTTTTCACAGGCTGGGCTGCACCGGTCAACACCAGCGAACAGACCTATTCGACCGAGATTGTCGGCAGCACCTCACAGTACAGTTCAACGAACTACACCTCGCAAGCAAATTGCAACAATGCGCGCCCTGCCGACCTCGCATGGGCCAATAATGGCAATGCCACGACCAGCAGCTCGACCGTCACCAATGGCAGCGGACAGCAGGTCGTGACCACGACGACGACGCAGCCGCAACGCAAGACGACTTACCTTTGCCAGCAGACCAACAACAATCGCTGGCGGGTGTTCTCGTTCAACACCACCCGCAACTACATCATGCGCAGCTATGCCACCTCCGATCCCATCTACGAGACACGTACCCGCCAGGAGTTTGCCAGCTGGGCGTACAAGGAAGTCAGCGTAGATACGAGCGTCTACAAGACCTTCGCAGCCGTCAGCAAACCCAACGGCACCAGCGGCGCGGCAGCAAGCTATACCTGGGGCGGCTGCATCGAGGAGCGCGAGAGCGACGCTACAGACAGCATCAGCTATTCGAGTTCTGACGGCATGTCGCCGTCTACCGCGCTTGACCTCAATGTTGACATGGTGCCGGACGACGACCCCGACACGAAGTGGGGGCCGATGTGGCCCGAGCTTGCCTATTATCGGACAGTATCTAACTGGCAGGGTACATTCCTGACCAACGCGGTGCAGACTTCCCAAGGTAGCCGAGCTACTTCCAAGTGCCCTTACCAAGCGCAACTGCTGTCAACGATGAACCAGTCGGCGTTTTATTCCTATGCGGACTCGTTGATCGCAGACGGATCAACTTATCATGACCTTGGCATGCTGTGGGGACTGCGATTGAGCTCGCCGCAGGGGCCGTGGGCAGACACCGTGAACATTGCGCCCACCAACGGTGGCAAGGTTTCGCGCCACATCATCTTCATGACTGACGGGCTGATGGAGCCGAGCAACACGATCCAGTCGAGCTATGGCATAGAATGGCATGACCGCCGGGTTACCGACGATGGCGTGAGCAATCAGGCGGCCCGGCACACGCTGCGCTTCCGCGCCCTTTGCGATAACGCCAAGGACAAGGGATTTCGCGTGTGGGTCATCGCCTTCGCCTCGAGCCTCACTTCGGACCTGACCTACTGCGCATCGAGCAACAGCTCGTTTCTGGCGACAAATGCGACACAGCTGAACAGCGCCTTCCAGGAAATCGCGAAGAACGTGGGCGAATTGCGGGTGTATCAATGAAGAAACTTCTTACCCTGCGCGGCGAGAACGGCGGCGTCACCACCATCGAATTCGCGTTTGTGGCTCCGGCGTTCCTGCTGGCGCTGGTGGGTTGCCTCGATCTTGGCCAGATGGTTTATGCCAAAGGTGTCCTGGATGGCGCGGTCGAGAAGGCTGCACGCGATTCCACGCTGGAGACCGGCGACACCTCCGTTGCCGACGCCAAGGTGATCAGCGCCATGCGGCCGATCGTGCCCGGCGCGCAGGTGACTTCCACCCGAAAGAGCTATTACGACTTTGCCCGCACCAACAAGGGTGAGCCGCTCGACGACAGAAATGGCGATGGGGCGTGCTCGCCGGGCGAGGGGTATACTGACGAAAACGGCAACGGATCGTGGGACGAGGACCTGGGCCGGACCGGCAATGGCGGCGCGAACGATGTGATCGTCTATACGGTGCGGGTGCAATACGATCCCGTGTTCGCCGTGCCCATCGTGCCGCTTGACTGGAGCCGGCGCGAGATCACCGCCATTGCGGTGAAGCGCAACCAGCCTTTTGCGCTGCAGGACGGCAGCTACGGCTCGACTCCGCGCGTATGCTGAGGACAGTTTCCGCCAAACTAGGCCGTTGTGCCAAACGTCTCGCTCGGGATCGCTCGGGCGTTTCCGTTGTCGAGTTCGCGATCATCACGCCGTTCATCCTGTCGATCGCGCTCTACGGGCTCGAAGTGGCCTACATGAACTCTGTCGACATGAAGATCAGCGAGATCGCGCTGTCGCTGGCGGACAATGCTTCGCGCATCGGCCAGACTGACAACAGCGTGGTCACGCCGACAGTCAGTGAAGGCGATATCAACGAGGTCATGCGTGGCGCGCAGGAGCAGGCAGCAGGCCTTGATTTCGCGGCCCGGGGCAGGATCATTCTCTCAAGCCTTGAACGCGATGCCGCAACGGGGAAGCAGTACATCCGCTGGCAGCGCTGCTACGGGCGGCTATCGCGGCAATCCGCTTATGGCAATGACAGCACGCGCAACGGGTTGAACGGTACGGCGCTGGCCGGAATGGGAAGCGGGCCGACCAAGATCACGGCGTCGGCCAACAGCGCGGTGATGTTTGTCGAAGTCTACTATCAGCATCGGGGGCTGATGGGTGATCTGTTCGTCGACAATCCCGTGATGCGCAAGGAGGGAGCATTCCTGATCCGCGACAACCGCAACCTCACGCCGGGGGTTACCGGAACAGGCGGGGCCTATCCCTGTGGCTGAGCGGAGCCAGAACTGACAGCTTGCGCGCAATCAATTTCCGCAAGTGCCAGGAGGGTGTAGTCTGGCGGAGTGGCTTGCAGTCAGGCGGAGTCGCTTGCGAACGGGCCGAAACAGGGAGAGATCGCGATGAAGCATGCAGACCTCGCAGCGATGACCGCCATGATTGCCCTGGCCGCAGGAGCAACCAGCCCGGCTGTGGCCAAGCCGGTAACACTCGTCGCCACGCTTGGCGGCGCTGCCGAGACGGCGGGCGGCGATCCCGATGGCATGGGCGGCTTCAAGGCCGACGCCGATGACGAGACTGGCGATTTCTGCTTTACCTTGTGGGCCGACAAGATCGCCAAGCCGACCATGGCCCACGTCCATGAAGGCACCGCCGGCAACGACGGCAAGCCGGTCGCCGCGATCGACGTGACCGGCAAGGACAGCGATGATTGCATCGCGATGGAACCTGAACTTCTCAAGAAGATCGTCGCTGCGCCGGGAGTCTATTACGTCAATGTCCATACCGCCGATTTCCCGAAGGGTGCGGTGCGGGGGCAGCTTAAGGTGAAGTGACCCGCCTGCTCGCTCCACAGGTTGGAGGTCGCGCGGGAGAACAGCAAATGGGGGCCAGCATTGCTGCCGGCCCCCACTCTACGTCCGTTCAGGCTTGTCTGGTCGCGGCTGGCTTCGACCATTTCGCGCTGGGCTGTCATTGCTGACGGCCAAACGCTGCCTGGCGTTGCCTGACGGAGCGCGCTTTGCGCTTGGCGGTCGTCGAGGCGGATGCCGTCCGGGGCGCGTAGCCCCTGGGCTGCTGCCGATCCGTGCTTTCGCACAAGGTCGCGCCGCTATCCGTCCTTTCGTCCGCCTGCGCCGGTCGAGTGCAGGCACTCCTCCGTCGCTCCGCATTTCCGCGACCGTCCCGGTTGCGCTTGCAAGCGATCCGGTAAAGCCGTTCGTGGGCGTTTCCCCTTCGGCCGGTGGCCCACTTCCGTCCAGACCGATATCTGGCCGGTAGGTTGCCCCCGTTCGGCGGGGTGAAATGCTGTCCGTCACCTTTGTCTGCGCCGCATCGCGCCGGATGGAGACCGAAGCCTGACCGCGCGCTGCACCGTGGAAAACGATGCCGTTTTGCATTCCGTGTCCGATCACGAAAGCCGCAGTTTCGCGCATCCGCAGATCAGCCCGAAGGTGCCTGCCGGTTGGTTACGCTGCAAACTGTCCGTGTTCGTGCCGTTGTGCACTTAATCCTGAAAGTTCAGGGCTTTAAGTCCTGATTTCCAAGGCTTTGTGCACTCTCGACATGTAAAAGCTGCGCCTCATCCCTGAGTCGCGCAAGCAAAAAGTGCGGGAGTTATCCACAACCCCCGCACCTTTCGGTGGATAGTTATTGTGCAGCGCCGAAGCGCAGCAATTAGCGGCCCTGTTGCGCCAGCAAGCGCAAGAGTTTACTGGTTTCTCTGCGCCAGAAGGCGCAACCGGAGCGCGTTCAGCTTGATGAAGCCCGCCGCGTCCTTCTGGTCATAGGCACCGGCATCGTCCTCGAACGTCACGTGGCGTTCTGAATAGAGGCTGTCGGGCGACTTGCGGCCAACGACCGAGGCATTGCCCTTGTACAGCTTGAGCCTGACCGTACCGTTGACCCGGGCCTGGCTGTGGTCGATCGCCGCCTGCAGCATCTCGCGCTCGGGGCTGAACCAGAAGCCGTTGTAGATGAGCTCTGCGTATTTGGGCATGAGCTCGTCCTTGAGGTGCGCCGCACCGCGATCGAGCGTGATGCTTTCGATCCCGCGATGGGCGCGAGCATAGATCTCGCCGCCCGGCGTTTCATACATGCCGCGGCTCTTCATGCCGACGAAGCGGTTCTCGACGAGGTCGAGACGGCCGATGCCATGCTTGCGGCCAAGGTCGTTGAGCGCAGCCAGCAGGGTGGCCGGCGACATCGCCTGACCATTGAGCGCAACGCCGTCGCCCTTTTCGAAGTCGATGGTGATGTATTCCGGGGTATCCGGCGCGTCTTCGGGATTGACCGTGCGCGAATAGACGTAGTCCGGGGTTTCTTCCCACGGATTTTCCAGCACCTTGCCCTCGGACGAGGTGTGGAGGAGGTTCGCGTCGGTCGAGAACGGGCTTTCGCCACGCTTGTCCTTGGGGACGGGGATCTGGTGCGCTTCGGCCCATGCGATCAGCGCGGTGCGGCTGGTGAGGTCCCATTCGCGCCACGGGGCGATGACCTTGATGCCAGGTTCGAGCGCATAGGCCGACAGTTCGAAGCGAACCTGGTCGTTGCCCTTGCCGGTCGCGCCGTGGGCGACGGCGTCGGCGCCGGTTTCCCGCGCGATCTCGATCAGGCGCTTGGAAATGAGCGGGCGGGCGATCGAGGTGCCGAGCAGATAGTCGCCCTCGTAACGGGCGTTGGCGCGCATCATCGGGAAGACGAAATCGCGCACGAATTCCTCGCGCAGATCATCGATGTAGATGTTCTCGTCGGGCACGCCCATCAGCTTGGCCTTGGCGCGCGCGGGCTCAAGCTCCTCGCCCTGGCCGAGGTCGGCGGTGAAGGTCACCACTTCGCAGTTGTAGGTGACCTGCAGCCACTTGAGGATGACGGAAGTGTCGAGGCCGCCGGAATAGGCGAGGACGACCTTCTTGATATCTGACTTGTCAGGACCGGACATGGGCGGAGCGACTCCCCTTGAATAACGCGCCGCGCGCCTAACAGGCGGGGGGCAGGGGTGCAACCAAAGCTTGAATACCCTGCCTCACCGAGACCTCCGGGCTCAGGGATCGAGTGATCTGAGAAGTTCGCATACGCTCGCGCTTAGGGCGTGCATCTTGAGTTCGTCCGCCAGCATCAGCGACTGGTAGAGGTGGTGGCGAAGTACGTCGGTGGTGATCTCGGCGACGCCCTCTACCAGATTGGCAGCGCTTGCTGCGTGATAACTCAATGCCGACACGAGGCGCCTCCCAAGACGAAGGCGGCGGAATGGTGCGCGGCCGCCTTTGTACCGTTTGGTGCAGCAACCTCCGGAGTTGCGTCTGGTTCCGAGGCTTGGGGCCTGGCTCAGCTGTGCCGGTAGATCGCGCGCTCGTGGCTGAAGCACTTGAAGCCGAAGTATCCGTGATAGCTACCCATGCCGCTGGTGTTCACGCCGCCGAACGGCAGGTTGTTCTCAAGGTAGTGCGAGAACACGCCATTGACGGTTACGCCACCTGACGAGGTGCGGGCGAGGACCTTCTCGATGTTGTCCTCGTCCTTGCTGTAGACGTAGAGCGCCAGCGGCTTGTCGTGTGCCTCGATGTAGCCGATGGCCTGGTCGAGGGTGTCGTAGGTCATCACCGGGATGACCGGGGCGAAGATTTCGTCCTGCAGGATCGTCATCTGCGGTGTCACGTCGGTCAGCATCGTCGGGTGGACGGTAAGGTCAGCGGCTTCGAACGTGCCGCCAACGGCAACGGTCGCGCCCTTGGCAACGGCATCGTCGAACATTGCCTTCACCCGGTCGAAGTTCGCCTTGTTGACGACCTGTGCGATGCTGTCCTTCTTCAGCGCGCCGCTTTCGTCATAGAGGTTCTTTGCGACGTTGGCGCGAAAGCCTTCCACCAGCGCAGCCTTCTTGTCTTCCTTCACGAACACGTAGTCAGGGCTGATGCAAGCCTGCCCGCCATTGAACTGCTTGGCAGCGGCAAGCTGCGCGGCGATCTGGTCGATGTCGGCGCTGTCGTCGACGATGACCGGAGACTTGCCACCGAGTTCCAGAGTCACGCTGGTGAGGTGCTTGGCGGCGGCGGCCATGACGATCCTGCCAACGCGGGGGCTGCCGGTGAAGAAGATGTGGTGGAAGGGCAGGTCCAGCAGGGCAGTTGCCACCGAAACGTCGCCTTCGAACAGCGCCACGTCCCTTTCGTCGAAAGCTTCCTTGATGATGACCGAGGCGATCTTCGCCGTGGCCGGGCACAGGTCGGTCAGCTTGACGATGCAGGTGTTGCCGGCCGCAATGGCGGCGGCCACCGGGCCGAGGGCGAGGCCGAGAGGGAAGTTCCACGGCCCGAGGATCAGGCAGACGCCGCGCGCCTCATAGGCGATCTGCGCGCGGTCCGCGGGGTTCAGCGAGGTCTGGACTTCCGTCGGCTTCATCCACTCATCGAGATTGTCGATGTTGCGCTGGATGTTGGCGGTAACGTTGAGCACTTCGGTAACGCGGATTTCGCCGACCGGCTTGCGGGTGTCTTCCAGCACGGCTGCGACGATGTCGTCCGCGTGGGCTTCCACCGCAGCCTTCAGGCGCGCGAGCTTCTCCTTGCGCACATCGGCGCTGGAGGCTTTTGCTTCCCACATGTGCGCCTGCTGGAGCGCGAAGACGCGGGCGATGTCGGCGAAAAGGTCGGCTGCGGTAGGAGCGGTCATCGAAAGGCACCCTGCTGAGATTTGTTCGTTAGTCTTGCTAACGAACAGTCTCTTCGATGGCAACGTCTCGGCGAGTTTCATTCCATTGCCAGTGCCGCAGATTTCACCTGATGGCTCAGGGCAGGGTCCGCCAGGCCAGATCGGCGAATTCGCAGAGCAGGGGACGGGTGTCTCGTGGATCGATGATGTCTTCCACACCGAAACGCTCGGCGGTGCGGAAGGGTGAGCGCACCCGGTTCAGCCGGTCACGGATGCTTTCGAGGTGCGCTGTCGGGTCCTCGGCCGCCTCGATCTCTGCCTTGTAGGCGACCTCGATACCGCCTTCGATGGGCAGGCTGCCCCAGTCCCCCGATGGCCAGGCAAAGCGGTACTGGAAGTTCTCCGCATTGCTCATCGCGCTGCCGGCGATGCCGTAGGCGCGGCGGACGATAACGGAGCAAAGCGGCACGGTAGCCTTGTAGATCGCATTCATCGCCTGCACGCCGTAACGGATCGTGCCGGTACTTTCGGCGGTGTGGCCGATCATGAAGCCGGGGTTGTCGACCAGGTGGACGATCGGCAGGCGGAACTGATCGGCGAGCTTGATGAAGCGTTCGGCCTTCTCGCTGCTGCGCGCATCCCATGATCCGCCGAGATAACTTGGATCGCTGGCCAGCACTGCCACAGGCCAGCCGTCAAGCCGGGCAAAGGCGGTGATGACAGCGCGGCCCCACAGACGACCCATCTCGAACAATGAATCCCTGTCGACCACGGCGTCGAGCAGCCGGCGCATGGAGTAGACCTGCTTGGCCTCGCGCGGGACAAGATCGATCAGGAAGTCCTCGCGCCTTTCGGCCGGGTCTGTCGCGGCGGCGCGAGGGGCAGGGGCACCGACGTGGCTCGGCAGGTAGGAGAGGAACCGGCGGGCACGGGCGAACGCCTCGGCTTCGCTGGCAACTTCCTCATCGACCACGCCGTTACGGGTGTGGATGGCGCTGCCGCCAAGCTCTTCCTTGCTGCGGTCTTCACCGATGGCGGAAACGACTGCCGGGCCTGCAGCAAACAACTGGGAGAGGCCCTTGACCATGATCGAATAATGGCTGGCGACAACGCGCGCCGCACCAAGGCCAGCAGTCGGGCCGAGCGATAGAGCGACGACCGGCACGGTCTCGAGGTTCTTGACGACTTGGCCCCAGCCGGGCGTGGCCGGGACGTAAGTCGCGCCAATGTCTTCGAGAGTCCGCACCGATCCGCCGCCGCCGGTCCCGTCGATCATGCGGATCAGCGGAATCTTCAGGGTGTGCGCCATCTGCTCGCACTGGATGAACTTGCGCGCGATGGCGGCGTCGGCTGCCCCACCGCGCACGGTGAAGTCATCTGCCGAGGCGACGACCGGGCGCCCTTTGATGTTGGCGCGGCCGAAAATCAGGTTGGAGGGGGCGAGATCGAGCAGTTCGCCGTCAGGCCCGTAGGAGCCTTTGCCGGCGATCTTGCCGATCTCGCGAAACGATCCGGCATCGACCAGCCCGGCAATGCGCGCGCGGGCATCGAGCTTGCCGCGGCCGTGCTGGCGTGCGACCTTTTCGGCGCCGCCCATCTGCTCGGCCAGCGCCTCACGACGGCGCAGTTCCTCGACCTCGGGTTCCCAGCTCAAGCGATGTCCTCTCTGTTTATGAGAGGCAGTTCACTCGATTTGCCCCAACAGCGCAATCGCCATTGCTTGACGCATTCGCGCCTACTCCGCCGCCTTGCGCTCCAGATGCCATTCCGGCGCTTCGTCGAGAGCGGACAGTCGCGTCCATTCCTGCTGCATGTAGTCGCGGGTCATCGGCAGCGCGCTGCGACGCTTCACGCTCTGGATGTGGAAGTTGACCATGCCGCCGTGGCGGAAGCTTTGCTCGGCTCCGGCAAGGTAGAACTGCCACATGCGGAACAGGCGCTCGTCATAAAGCGCGACGATCTCCTCACGGTGCATGGTGGCGCGGCGGTACCATTCGGCCAGCGTATAGGCATAGTGGTAACGCAGGACCTCGATGTCGCCGACTTCCCAGCCGGTCTTCTCCAGTGCGGAAACCAGTTCGCTCATCGCCGGGATGTAGCCGCCCGGGAAGATGTACTTGCGCGTCCACTTGTCGGTCGTTCCCGGTGCGCCCTTGCGGCCGATCGTGTGGGTCAGCATGATCCCATCAGGATCGAGCAGTTCATTGGTTTTGGCGAAGTATTCGCCGAAGTTGGGCGCACCGACATGTTCGATCATGCCGACGCTGGTGATGCGATCGAACTGGCCCTGCACATCGCGGTAGTCGATCAGCTGGAACTTGACCTTGTCGGCCACGCCGGCCTCCTCGGCGCGCTCCTGCGCGAACCTGATCTGGTCAGGGGCGAGGCTGACGCCCAGCACTTCGCAGCCGAAGTGACGGTTGAGATAGAGCGCCAGACCGCCCCAGCCGCAGCCGATGTCCAGCACGCGCATCCCTGAACTCTGCCCCGGCACCAGCCGCAGCTTGGAGGCGATCAGCGCCTTCTTGTCGACCTGAGCGCGCTCCAGCGTGTTTTCCGGATCGCGGAAGTAGGCCATCGTGTATTGCCGGTCCTCGTCGAGGAACAGCTCGTAGAACTGGCGGGTCAGGTCGTAGTGGTGAACGACGTTCTTCGAGGCCTGCGCCCGCTGGTTGATCTGGTCGATGCGCGAGACGACCTTTGAAAGCGCCTTGCGGACCGGGCCCTTGCGGTCAATCCCGCCGGCGTTGCTGGCATTGCCCATGACGAACAGGACGAAATCGCGCACATCGTGCGGCGGTTCGATGACCATGCGTCCGTCCATGTACGCCTCGCCCGCGCCGACTCGCGGGTCCTTGGCGACATGCATGGCCGCGCCCTTGTCCGTGAAACGGATCTTCAGGGGCGGGGCGGATGGCTCGCCATAGGCATACTCCTTGCCATCATGATCGATTACGACAAGCTTACCCTTGCGGATCAGCCTTTTGAGCATCTGGTCTAGCAGCCACATGCACACAGGTTATGCGAAGCCGATCCTGTCGCAAGGCTTTATTGACGAACAGTGCATGTAACATTGTCACTTTAAAATCCGTTCATGTCGTGCAATGGTTAATGCGATTGCAATTGTAACTTTCAGGACCGGGTGCATGGCCAAGTTCCGTCTCGCTGCTTCCGCTGCGCTGCTGGCGTTGTCGTTCCATTCCTCGCAGGCGCTGGCCGATGAAGGTATGTGGACTTTCGATGCTTTCCCCACGGCCAGGATGCAGAAGGACTATGGCTGGGCACCAGATGCCAAGTGGCTTGGCCGCGTGCAGGCCGCTGCGGTGCGCCTGACCGGAGGGTGCTCGGCCAGCTTTGTTTCGCCCGAGGGGCTGATCCTGACGAACCACCATTGCGTCGTCGAATGCGCGCAGGACAACTCCACCGACAAGCGCGATCTCCTGAAGGACGGCTTCGTGCCCACCCGGCGCGAGGAGGAACTCAAATGCCCGGGCCAGCAGGCCGAGGTCGTAACCGCGATTTCCGACGTGACCGCGCGGGTCAAGGCGGCGATCGGCGCTTCGACTGGCGAAGCGCTGGTCAAGGCGCGCGATGCGGAAGTGGCGAGGATCGAGAAGGACGGGTGCAAGGATGGCAAGACCACGCGCTGCGAGGTGGTGACGCTGTTCGGAGGCGGGCAGTACAAGCTCTATACCTACCGCAAGTATTCGGACGTGCGGCTGGCCTGGGCGCCGCAGTTCCAGGCAGCCTTCTTCGGCGGCGATCCCGACAATTTCAATTACCCGCGCTATGCGCTCGACGCTGCGTTCCTGCGGGCTTACGAGAATGGCAAACCGGTTCCAACTCCTGCCCATCTCTCATGGAACTCTCGCGGGCCGAAGGTAGGCGAAGCGACGTTCGTGGTGGGCAATCCGGGTGCAACGCAGCGGCTATTCACCACCGACCAGATCGCCTTCCAGCGTGAGGTTGGACTTCCGCTGACCACCACGATCCTGTCCGAACTGCGCGGGCGCCTGATCGCGGCCATGGACAAGAGCCCGCAGCAGAAGCGTGAGGGCGCTGACGAACTGTTCGGCATCGAGAACAGCCTCAAGGTCTATATCGGGCGGCAGAAGGCGCTGAACGATCCGGCGTTCCTCAGGATGCTGGGCGATGCCGAGGCGGACCTGAAGGCGAAGACCATGGGCAAGCCGGGAATCGGCGATCCTTGGGCGGATACCGCCAAGGCAGTGCAGGCCTATCGCGACATCTATGTGCCGTGGCGTTTCATCGTGCCGCACTCGGCGCTGATGGATCAGGCCATGAAGCTGGTGCAGGGCGCGGCAGAGCGGGAGAAGCCCAACGCCGAGCGTCTGCCGGAATTTCGCGATTCCAGCCTCGAACTCACCGCCAAGACGCTGCTCGACGAGGCCCCGGTCTATCCGTGGATGGAGCAACTGGAGCTGGCATGGAGCCTGTCGAAGGCGCGCGAGTATCTCGGCGCCGATGATCCCGATACCCGGCTCCTGCTTGGCAAGGAATCGCCGGAGGGCCTGGCCGAGCGGCTGGTTGGCGGGACGACGCTGGCCGATCCGGCCGCACGCAAGGCGCTGTGGGAAGGCGGGCGCAAGGCTATCGAGGCATCGTCCGACCCGATGATCGTCTATGCCCGCAAGATCGACGCACGCGAGCGGGAACTGAAGAAGCTGGTGGACGAACGCTATGCCGGACCTCTGGCCGAGGCGGGAGCCCGGCTCGCCGATGCGCGGTTCATGGCCTATGGCAACAATGTCTATCCCGACGCCACGTTCACGCTGCGCATCAGCTATGGGAAGGTCGAAGGCTGGAAGGAGCGCGGGCGGGACGTTGCGCCGGTCACCACCATCGGCGGCGCATTCGACCGGGCGACAGGCGCCGAACCGTTCGATCTGGCCAGTGCATTTGCGGCGAATGAGGCGAAGATCGACAAGTCCTTGCCGTTCGATTTCGTCACGACCAACGACATCATTGGCGGCAACTCAGGCTCGCCGGTAATTGACCGCAACGGCAGCGTGATCGGCGCGGCGTTTGACGGCAATATCCATTCGATCGGTGGCAACTATGGCTATCAGGGCGCGTTAAACAGGACCGTTGTCGTGAGTACGGCAGCAATCCAGCATGCCTTGGAAGTGATCTACCCGGCGCCGGCGCTGGTCAAGGAACTGGTCCACAAATAGCAAAAGGGGCGGCTCCGCAGAACCGCCCCAATATGTCTGGCTGCAATCCGCTCAGCGGCAGCGACCGCCGCTGCGTTCGATCTCCCGACCGAGCAGCGCACCACCGGCTGCGCCGAGGATCGTGCCGAGCGCACGATCGCCGCGCGTGTCGATGGCACGGCCCAGAAGCGCGCCGCCGGCCGCGCCGATGATCAACCCGGTCGTGCCGTTGCTGCGCTTGCAATAATAGCGACCGTCGCGACCGCGCCAAACCGTATCGCGGCTGCTGATGCGGCGCGGCTCGAGATAGCGACCGCGGCTGTCATAGATGCGGTCATGCTTGGCCCGATGACCGTGAGCCGGAGCCCAGTGCGGGGGATCTGCCAGGGCCGGTGCAGCGGGAAGGGCGATGGCCGCCAGGGTTGCGGCCAGAATGGTCTTTCTCATGGGATGCTCCCGTAGTCGAAACTATGCTTGCAGTTCGGTTGAACCGATTTGCTGCGACAACGGCGATCCTTGCGGCACGATCCACAACGTCGGATGAACGGGCGAGACTTGTGCGCAGCAAGCGACGACCCGCCTTTGGCCTGCGATAAGCGGACGCCAGCGGGTAGCCATTCCTTCGGTGCCGGAGTGCCCGATACCCTCAGGAGCGAGAGTTCAGTAGTTCCACTGCACCTGCGCGCGGATCACGTCGCCCTTGGCCTGCCCGGTCCGTCGTTCGTCTGCTTCGGTACGGGAAACATTGGCGTAGTTGAGCGTCACTTCCAGCTCCTTCAGCGGGAGCCATTCGACGCCCACCTCGTACTCGTCGGTTTCGAGGCGGGGTGCGTTGATGGCGCTCTTCCAGCCACCGCGGTACTTCTGCCAGCGTGCGAACGGAATGAGCTGGCCGATCGGGGTTTCCGGCATGCGGTACATGGCCATGACATAGCCGCCGGACGCGCGTTGCGAACGGATTGCGCCAAGCGTGCGGTCCCACTGTGGCGCAGTCCCGAAAGTCCATTCGGCCTGGATGCCGAAGGGCTTGGGATAGATCATGCCGTGAAAGTTCACGTGGTTGTCGTCATAGGAGATCGTCGAAACGCCACCGGTGCGGATTTCCGGGCGGAACTGGTTGCGCATCGCGGTCACGCCGAATTCCGCGACCTGCCCGTCAAGGCCAATGCCGTCGAGCCGGAACGGCATCGTCGCCATGGCAACCGTCATCAGCCCGCCGTTGCGTTCCACCTTGTTGATGCCCTGCCCGTTGTAGGCGGCAAGGGCGAAGGCGCCGTAATTGCCGAACAGCTTCTGGCCATCCTGGGTAAGCTCGTCCCAGATCTTCTGGATTTTCGGGGGGGTGTAATAGAGTACCACGCCAAGGTCGCGCTCTCCGGGAACCGGCGCGTTGATCGCATCGGTACGATCCAGGGGCACACGGTTCGACGAGCTCTGCAGGTTTTCCCAGCCGTAGGGCACCTTCGATTGGCCAAGGCGCACCTTCAGGGTCTTGGCCTTGTCGAGGAACACGTCGGCGTAGGCATCGCGCATCTGGAAGAAATGCTGGCGCGATTCATTGGCCGACTGGTTGCTGACCGCAGCGGCCATATCGCCCTGCATATAGAGCGAGACGCGGTCGGAGATGTCTCCCTGCACGACAAGGCGCGCGCGGCGAAGCGTGAAGTTTCCGTTCTCGCTGATCCCGCTGTCCTGCACTGAACGCAGGCGCGATACGCCCGCAGGCGCGTTCTTCGGGCCGCGGACGATCTCGTTCATGCGCAACTGGGTGTAGCCGCGGATCATCAGCTTCTCGTGCCAGGCCTTCTTCTTGGGCGCAGGCTTGGCCTCGGGCGTCGCTGCAGCAAGCACTACCGGTTGAGCGGCGGCGGTGCCGGTTTGCGACGAGGCTGTCGTGGCTGGGGCCGAAGTTGCAGCAGGGGCAGAAGCAGCCACTTGCGGAGCAACCTGGGCGGACTGCATGGCCTTGACGATGGCCTTCAGCTCATCGACCTGGCGCTGAAGATCGGCGATCTTTGCGTCCTGATCTTCCGCCGCTGCCGCGACTTGCGGTGCAGACAGGAAGACGGTTGCTGCCAGAGCCGCCTTGAACGCCTTGCTTGCCGACACTTTGCTTCTCCGTTCACTGTGTTGCCGGAGCCGCTAGGCGCTGAAAATGACGGGTTTGTGACAGTCAGTTGACGCAATGGCGGATTTCGCTTCGAGAAGTTCGACTTATCTTTCTGATTCTGCACGGAAAGATAATATTTCGGCTTTGTGTCCGATGTCGAAAAACTGACCCGCATCTGCAAAGAATCGCGCTTTGGTGCTTTCGCCAATGCAGACTCGGGCCATCGTGACTCGCAGGTGCACACCTGCTAACGGCCCTCCGGTGCGCACCGCACCGCTTCATTCAAAGACCGACATGACCGACCTTTCGCTGATCCGCAATTTCTCCATCATCGCCCATATCGACCACGGCAAGTCGACGCTGGCGGATCGTCTGATCCAGTACACCGGCGGCCTTTCCGAGCGTGAAATGTCCGAGCAGGTGCTCGACAACATGGACATCGAGAAGGAGCGCGGCATCACCATCAAGGCGCAGACCGTGCGCCTTGATTACAAGGCCAAGGACGGCAAGACCTATCAGCTGAACCTGATGGACACGCCGGGCCACGTCGACTTCGCCTATGAAGTGAGCCGCAGCCTTGCCGCGTGCGAAGGCGCGTTGCTGGTGGTGGATGCGGCGCAAGGCGTGGAAGCGCAGACGCTCGCCAACGTCTACCAGTCGATCGAGCACGACCACGAGATCGTGCCGGTGATCAACAAGATCGACCTGCCCGCCGCCGAGCCTGAGAAGGTCAAGGCGGAGATCGAGGACGTGATCGGGCTTGATGCCAGCAACGCGGTGATGACCAGCGCCAAGTCCGGCATCGGCATCGAGGAAGTGCTCGATTCCGTGGTGGAGCGCATTCCGCCGCCGAAGGGCGACCGCACCGCGCCATTGAAGGCCATGCTGGTGGATTCGTGGTACGATCCTTACCTCGGCGTCGTCATCCTCGTCCGCGTCATCGACGGCGTGATCAGGAAGGGCTTGCAGGTCAAGTTCATGGCCGGCGGGACCGAGCACCTGATCGACCGTGTCGGCTGCATGCGGCCGAAGATCGAGACGCTCGACGAACTGGGCCCGGGCGAAATCGGCTTCATCACCGCGCAGATCAAGGAAGTGGCGCAGGCCCGCGTGGGGGACACGATCACCACCGTCAAGCAGGGTGCCAAGGAAGCGCTGCCGGGCTTCAAGGAAGTCCAGCCGGTGGTGTTCTGCGGCATCTTCCCGGTCGACGCAGCCGAGTTCGAAAAGCTGCGCGAGAGCATCGCCAAGCTTCGTCTGAACGACGCATCGTTCAGCTTCGAGATGGAATCGAGCGCAGCATTGGGCTTCGGTTTCCGCTGCGGCTTCCTCGGATTGCTGCACCTCGAAATCATTCAGGAACGCCTCAGCCGCGAGTACGATCTCGACCTGATTACCACTGCACCTTCAGTGGTTTACCGCATCCAGTTGCGCGCCAGCCGCAATGACGATGCGCGCGAGATCCTGCTGCACAATCCGGCCGACTACCCCGATCCCAGCCGTATCGAACAGATCGACGAACCGTGGATCAAGGGCACCATCTACACGCCCGACGAATACCTCGGCTCGGTGCTGAAGCTGTGCCAGGACCGTCGCGGCGTGCAGACCGGTCTGACCTATGTCGGCGGGCGTGCGCAAGTGACGTATGAGCTGCCGCTCAACGAAGTGGTGTTCGACTTTTATGATCGCCTCAAGTCGATCAGCCGGGGCTATGCCTCGTTCGACTACGAGCAGATTGGCCTGCGCGAGGGCGATCTGGTGAAGATGAGCATTCTCGTCAACAACGAGCCGGTCGATGCGCTGTCGATGATCGTGCACCGCAGCGCTGCCGAGGCGCGCGGGCGTCACATGTGCGAACGCCTCAAGGACCTGATCCCGCGCCACCTGTTCAAGATCCCGGTCCAGGCGGCAATCGGCGGCAAGGTCGTCGCGCGCGAGACGATCGCGGCAATGCGCAAGGACGTCACCGCCAAGTGCTATGGCGGCGACATTACCCGCAAGAAGAAGCTTCTGGAAAAGCAGAAGAAGGGCAAGGCCCGCATGCGCGAGTACGGCAACGTCTCGATCCCGCAGGAAGCCTTCATCGCCGCGCTGCGCATGGGCGAGGAATAAGCCGCCTTACTGTGGTTGAGACTGCATCGGCGTAGTGCCGTCGGCCGAGGAGCGATCCTCGGCTGGCATGTTGGCGGCTGTATTGGCCCCGGCGCCTGATGGCGTGCCGGACGGGTTGCCGTCATATACCCCGCCCATGCCCTGATTCTCAGGGATATCCTTGGCATCCATCGGCTGCGTCGGCTTGTCGGCCGTATCGCACGCGCCCAGCATCAGGGCGAGAGGCAGCGCCAGCGCGCCGAGCAGGCGGAAGGTGGCAGGTTTGGGTATCTGGGACATGCAAAAACTCCGGCTTGAACGGTAGTCCAAGCCGGAGCTGCTGATTTCGTTCCGCCGGTTTGATCAGCGTGGCTGGGCTGGGCCCTTGCGGTGAGGCCTTCCCTGAGGGCGCTGGCCTGCCGGGTGCGGGCGGCGGGGGCCGCGATGGTCTTCGCCGCGCGGGCCATCATTGCGGTGGAACTTGCGCGGGCCATCGTTGGCGCCGCGGCGGTTGTCGCGCGCCATTTCGCGCGGACCATCGGGCGCGGCCTCGATGTGGATTCCGTTCTCGTCCTCGCCCTTGGGATCGGCGGTGCGGCGCACGGCATCGGCGAAGCGGTCGGCAATGGCGCGCGGGACCTGGAACCAGGTGTCGTTGGGAGCAATGCGGATCGCGCCGATTTCCTGGCGCGAGACGTGGCCGCGGCGGCACAGCGTCGGCAGGATCCAGCGCGGATCGGCGTTCTGGCGGCGGCCCACGTCCATGCGGAACCACACCACATCGTCAAAGCCGGGGCGGTGCGCAGCCTGCTTGCGGCCTTCGTCGGAGCCAGAGAGCAGCTCTTCGGGCTGGGGCAGCGCGGCGCGATGGGCGCGGACCAGCGCTGCGGCCAGTTCCTCGGCACTGCGCTGTTCGAGCAGGGTGCGGGCAATGTCGAGATCGGCCTCGTCCGGCTCGACCGGCGCGAGGATCGTTTCGAGCAGGCGTTCGCGGTCCTGCGCGCGGATTGCTTCCGGCGTCGGCACTTCGGCCCACTCGGCGTTGATCTTGGCTCCGCGCAGCATCATCTCGACGCGGCGGCGGCGCGGGAATGGCACGATCAGCACGGCGGTGCCCTTCTTGCCGGCGCGGCCGGTGCGGCCGGAGCGGTGCTGCAGCGTTTCGGCATCGCGCGGGATTTCCACGTGGATGACAAGGCTGAGCGACGGCAAGTCGATGCCGCGCGCTGCGACGTCGGTAGCGACGCAGACGCGGGCACGGCGATCGCGCAGGGCCTGCAACGCGTTGTTGCGCTCCGACTGGCTATGCTCGCCCGAAAGCGCGACGGCGGTGAAGCCGCGTTCGACCAGCGTGGCGTGGAGGCGGCGGACGTTGTCGCGCGTGGCGCAGAACAGCATCGCGGTTTCCGCTTCGTGGAAGCGCAGCAGGTTGACGACGGCAGCTTCGATCTCAGCCGGGGCAACGGCAACGGCGCGGTAGGCAATATCGCCATGGCCGCGATTTTCGCCAACCGTGGAGATGCGCAGCGAGTTCTTCTGATAGCGCCTTGCCAGAGCCTCGATCGGCTTGGGCATCGTCGCCGAGAACAGCAGGGTGCGGCGGTTTTCGGGCGTTGCGTCGAGCAGTTCCTCGAGGTCTTCACGGAAGCCCATGTCGAGCATCTCGTCAGCCTCGTCGAGAACGACGCACGCGAGCGCCGAGAGGTCGAGCGCACCGCGTTCTAGGTGGTCGCGCAGGCGGCCGGGCGTGCCGACGACGATATGCGCGCCGCCCTGCAGCGTGCGGCGTTCGCGCGAAGGGTCCATGCCGCCGACGCAGGTGGCGATGCGCGCGTGGGTCGGCGCGTAGAGCCACTGCAACTCGCGGCTGACCTGCAGCGCGAGTTCGCGCGTCGGCGCCACGACCAGCGCGAGCGGCGCGGTGGCAAAGGGGAGGGCGCTTTCATCGCCGATCAGTTCGGGCGCCATGGCAAGGCCGAAGGCCACGGTCTTGCCCGAGCCGGTCTGTGCCGACACGACGAGGTCGCGGCCAGCAGCTTCGGGTTCGGTGACGGCAGCCTGGACCGGGGTCAGCGCGGTGTAGCCATGCGCTTCGAGAGCCTGCGCGAGCGGGCTGGGGAGGTGTGCAAAAGTCATCGTCAAAATCGCCATTCCTGCCGCCGGAGCGACATTCGCATATGTGTTGGGCCAATATCGGCTGGGTGGCCGGGTGATTTACCCGGCACGAATCGCCTCAGCCCGTTCCCACACAGTGCACGGCGATACCTGTGCGGCGGCCCCTACACGCCTTTTGCGCGTTTGGCTTGCATTTCTTTTCAAGGCGCCACTTGATTAGGCAGCCTAACATATGGGAAGATCGCCGCAATCAGGAACGAGGCCTTGGGAGAGGCAGATGAACGAGACTGCGCAACTTGCACCGATCGAGGACTCTGTCCGCCGCGCGCCCGCGCTGATCCGCTATCTGGGAGAGGGGGACTACGTCACGCGGCGCTATGTCTCCCAAGGCGCGGAGATGAATACCGGGGACTATTTCGATTACCCCTGCGAAGTGCGCGACGGAATGACCATCCGCGATCACTTCACGCTCGACGTGCATGGCTTCGTGCTCGGCAAGCATCGCTCATCCATTGCCGACTTTCATGACAGGCCAGCGGTCGATGCGGCCTATCTTGCCGAAGTCGAGCAACTGGTGACGCGCCTTTCCGGGGCGAGCCGCACTGCTGCCCAAGGGTGGATGATCCGGACGTCAGCCGATCTCTCGGCAAGGGCAAAGCAAAAGGTGGAAGGGTACAAGCACTCCGGCGGCATCCAGCCCCCGGCTGGCGAAGCGCACGTTGATTACAACGAGATCACCGGGCGTCGTGCCGCCGCCCGAGTCTATGCCGACCGGTTTCCCGACGGGCCGGGGTACAAGCGCTACATCTGCTTTTCGCTGTGGCGCACGTTCTCCCCCGGGCCGCAGGACTGGCCGCTGGCCGTATGCGACGGGCGTACGGTGCGTGACGAGGAAACGGCAGCGAACACGCTGTTCGTAGTGGACGAATTTCCCACGGGCGATGCCCTGACCGCGCCCGTCGAAGGCGAGGACCAGATGATCGCAGCCACGATCTTTCGCCATCGCGAACGGCATCGCTGGTGGTATTTCTCGAACATGCAGACCGATGACGTCCTGCTGTTCAAGTTCCAGGACAGCGACCATTCGGTGACCTGGCGCTGCCCGCACACGGCGTTTCACGATACCAGCCTGCCCGATGCGCAGACGCGCGAAAGCATCGAGGTGCGCTGCATCGCCTTTTTCGAATAGTCTCGAGTCATTCGGGGATGGTTGACGCGCGCGCGATTTGGCGACAGGCGGGCGCGCATGATCGATTCCCGCCATTTCCGTAACGTCCTCGGCACCTGGCCCACTGGTGTCTGCGTCATCACTTCGGTCGAGTCGGACGGAACCCGGCACGGTCTGGTCGTGGGCTCGTTCAGTTCGATTTCGCTCGATCCGCCGCTTGTAGGCTTCTTCCCCGACAAGCGATCGAGCACCTGGCCCAAGATCGCGGAAACGGGCCGGTTTTGCGTGAACGTTCTGGGCGCCGACCAGCTGGAGCTGTGCAAGCGCTTCGCGGCCAAGGCCGAAGACAAGTTCGCCGAATTGGCGCACGATCACACGCCGTCGGGGATGCCGCTGCTCGAGGATGCAATTGCCTGGATCGATTGCACGGTCGAGCGGGTCGAGGACATCGGCGATCACTTCCTCGTGGTCGGCGCAGTCGAGGCGCTGGACCGGCGCGAAGAAGGCACGCCGCTGCTGTTCTTCCGGGGCCAATATCACGACGTGACGCAGCTCCCCGCGCTCTGAATTCTGCAGCAATCCTAAAAATTGTTGGTGTTTTTGACTTCCGTCAACGCGGGCTCGGGCGCGCGCGGATAGTCATGACTTCGACGAAGCGGGGTGGATGCACCCCACCGGCCTCCGCCCCGCTTCGGCGATTTCTCCCCAACTCGGGCGGCCCGGCAGAAACGGACCGCCCAATTTTTTCGTGCTTCGGAGAGCCCGAAGACCGATCCTTTTCGCCAATTGCCCGAAATGGTTCGGAATGATAACGAAGCGCCATGTCTTCCTGTGATACCTGTGTCGTCCGCAATCGTGCCATTTGCGCCGGACTCGACAACCGTGAGATTGAAGCCCTCAATCAGATCGGTCGACGCAGAGTGGTGACGGCGGGCGAACCGCTGATCTGGGAAGACGATGATTCGCTGCTCGTCGCCAATGTGATCGAAGGCGTCCTCAAGCTGACCACCAGCACGGAGGACGGGCGCGAGCAGATCGTCGGCGTTGCCTATCCATCGGATTTCATCGGCCGCCCCTTCGGCCAGACCAGCAGTGCCAGCGTGGTCGCGCTGACAGACGCGCGTGTCTGCGTGTTCTCCCGCAACGATTTTGACCGCTTCGCCCGCGAACATCCCGAGCTTGAGCACAAGCTGCTGGAGCGCACTCTTGCGGAACTCGACCGCACGCGTTCGTGGATGATGCTCCTCGGGCGCAAGAACGCATCGGAAAAGATCGCGACCTTCCTGCTGGAAATGTCCGATCGTCTTGCCGAGACGGGCTGCACTCCCGCGTTTGGCCCCGCCAAGCGCTTTTCGCTGCCGTTCTCGCGCCAGCAGGTGGCCGATGTGCTGGGCCTGACGATCGAGACGGTCAGCCGTCAGTTCACCAAGCTCAAGAACGACGGCGTGATCGAACTGCCCTCGCGTCGTGAGGTCGAGATTCTCAACCGGCAGGCGTTGGTCTCGCTGGCGGGCTGATCCCGGCCTCCAAGGCTTCGGATACGAAAAAGGCCGGCCCCTTGCGGGACCGGCCTTTTTCTTGTCCGACCCGGAAGATCAGAACGACTTGCGCACGGTCATGCCGATCTTGCGCGGCGTGCCGACGTTGTAGCCGAGACGTGCACGGCCACCGCGTTCGCGGTCCAGCGAAAGCAGCGGCGTTTCGTTGAACAGGTTGTTGGCATAGACGAGGACCGAAAGGCCGTTTTCCCAGTTCAGACCCGCCGAAATGTTGACGAGGTTGTAGCTGGGCAGCTGGTAGGATCCGAAGTTGTAGTTGCCACCGCCATAGGCGCCGGTTGCCGGATTGAAGAACAGCGAGTTGCTGAATACGCCCGCGCCGGCTTCCTGATCCGAGGGCTGGGTGAAGCGGTTGCCGACATGCTGGAAGCTGGCATTGGCCGAGAAGTCCATGCCATTCGACACTTCGGTCGTATAGCCCGCAGTTGCCGACATCTGGAACTTCGGCACGGTCGGCAGGCGGTTGCCGTCACGGATTCCCGCAATGATCGCGCCGGTGCCATCCTTGACGCTGCTGTCGAACTGCGATTCGATCACCGAGCCGTTGACCGCGAGCGAGAAGCCCATGCCAAGCTCGGCAGCGAGTTCCATTTCAACGCCGGTGGTGTGGGCCTTCGGCACATTGAACACCACGCGCGACGAGCAGCTTCCGGCGTCGGCCGTGACCTGCAGGTTGCGGATGTCGTTGTAGAACGCAGCCGCATTGAAGGTGACGGGGCCGCTGGCGAGCTTCACGCCTGCCTCATAGTTCCACAGGCTTTCGTCCTTGTAGGTCTGGCTGTTGCCGAAGATGACCTTGTCGTTGGCCGAGCAGAGCGGCAGGTTCAGCGGGTCGTTCACGCCACCAAGACGGAAGCCCTTCGAAGCCTGCAGGTTGATCGAGAGATCCCGGCTCGGCTGATAGCTGACGATGAAGCGGGGGTTGAACCCGTCGCTCTTGGTCTTGTCGGCAATCCGGCGGTCACCGTTGGCGAAGACGCCGCCCGAGATGAAGTCGCGCGATTCCTTGAAGTCGTAGTAGCGGCCGCCGGCGGTCATCTTGAAATCGCCGATCTTGTAGCTGGCTTCACCGAAGATCGCGAACTGCTCGATGTCGTAAGGGATATCGGCGTTGTACGGCGAGTTCGCGGGGAACCCGTTGGCGATTGCCGCATCGGTCGACACGAACGGGGTCCGCAACGCCGGATTGGCGTTGGGAACGCGGCACGTATTTTCGGCCTGGCAGAGGGCGGCCAGGAACAGGTTGCCGAAGGCGTCGTAACCCGGGGTGGGCAGGCGCTGTGCGTATTTGCGGTCGATCTTGCTGTAGAACCCGCCAAGGACCCACTGGAGCGGACCCTTGCCTGACGAGGCAAGGCGCACTTCCTGCGTCCAGGTCTTCAGCTTGGTGCCATCGCGCAGGTTTGAAGGCAGGTTTGCGCCCGGTGCCACAAGCGGTTCCAGACCGGCGAACGACACCGATACCGAACCAGTCAGGGCCGAAGCATCGCGGCTGACCAGAATATCGCGGTTGATATAGGTCGTGACGCTGGTGACCTCGATCGAATCCGAAACGGGCGCCGAGATCGTGAGATCAGCCAAGGTGGTCTTGTCGCGGAAGCCTTCGCGCAGCTTCAGGTACTGCGTGTTTTCCGGCAGCGCGGGAGCGCCGGCCAGTGGGCTCTGGTAGAAGTGGTACACGTCCGCGCGGTTGAAGCCGTTGGTCTTGATGTCCTGGTAGACGATGCGCGGGGTAATCTTCACGCCGGCGACAGGCTCGAACAGCACTGCTGCGCGCACGCCGTAGCGTTCGCCGTCGTTGATGTTCTTGCCGGCAGCCGGGCCAACTGCGTTGATGAAGCCGGCAAAGTGCTCGCCATAGCCGACGACGCGCAGCGCGGCGTTCTCGCCCAGCGGCACGTTGACCGCGCCCTTGGCCGAATAGCCGACATCGCCGCCGTCGAGCACGTTGACGTCAGCGGCGACCTGGCCTTCGGTGGAGCCGAGCTTTGGCTGGTTGGTGATGTAGCGGACAGTACCGCCGACCGAACCCGAACCGAACAGGGTGCCCTGCGGGCCGCGCAGCGTCTCCACGCGATTGAGGTCGAACAGGTCGAAATCGGGCGTGAACAGCGAGAGCGAGGTGACGGATTCGTCGAGGTAGATGCCGACCTGTTCCTTCACGCCGGGCTGGTCGCGGACGATCTGGCCGGCCGAGACGCCGCGTACCGAAACCTGGCTCTGGCCGGGCCCGAGGTTCTGGACAGTGAGGCCAGCGACCGAGCGCGAAATGTCCTCGATCGAGGTGGCGCCGGTCTTCTCGATATCGGCTGCGGTCTGCGCGTTCACCGAGAACGGCACTTCCTGGATGGTCTGGGCGCGCTTGGTGGCGGTGACGACGATTTCGTTGCCGGTGCCGCCGTCTTCAGCCTGTGCTTCATCGGCGGACTGGGCAAGGGCGGGCGTCGCGATCACCAGCGAGGCGACGGACGAGAGCAGAATCCTGCGAATGCGGGCTGGGTTAGCCATTGTTGTATCCTCCCAAAATGGCGCAAATGTCGTTGCGATGGCAACTTGTTCGTTGACAAGCGCTGGAGTTCCCATGCGCCAGGGCAACGGGTCGGCGCAATCAGGCTTTGGGGAAGTTCCGCCTATTCAGCCACACCTGTGGCGGCAACGCAACAGGCCTGAAACGCCCTGAAATGTTGGGATTCGTAAGTTCGACAAACGAAAAAGTGGCGGGCAGGAAACCAGCGAGGCGATCCCAGAACCTCGTGATCTCCTGCCCGCCGTCCCCAGATCCGGCGCGCGTGGGGGGCGCCGGACGGGAAGGGGATTTCGTCAGAAGCGGTAGGCCAGCCCGGCGCTCACGACCCACGGGTCAAGCGAGTGCTTGGTGGTCAGGACTTCGGCATTGCCCGCGTAGAAATGCGCGGTCGTGTCCTGGAAGTACTTCTTGGCATCGATGCTGACGCCAAGGCCCTTGTCGTTGACGGGGATGTCCACGCCGGCCTGAAGAGCAAAGCCGACTTCGTTGGACATCTTCACCTTGGTCACGCCGAGGCCGGTGATGCTCGAGCCGGGCTTCTCCCCGAAGATCAGGAACATCGACGGACCTGCACCGACATAGGGCTTGATTCCGCCGCCCAGCGGCAGGTGATACTTCAGGGTCAACGTGGCCGGCAGGACCAACACGTGATCAACGATGTTGGTTGCTGGCGCGAGGGCACCGACGCCGCTGACATGGTGCTGGGTGAAGCAGCAGATCGTCTCGGCCGAGATGTTCGGCGTCAGAAAATACTCGACCGCAAGCGTCGGCACGTAGTTGTCGTTGGCCTTGGTCTGTGCGCCGGTGGTCAGGCCCAGCGGGTCGTTCTTCACTTCCACGATCTTGCCGTCCGGAAGCACGCCGGTGCCGAGCACCTTGACCTGCAACTTGCCTTCGGCCGAGCCGGCAAGGGCCGGTGCCGGTGCAAGCGCGGCGGCTGCGAAGGCCAGGGGCAGGGCGGCGGTAATCAGCTTCTTCATTGCTCTTGTCCTGCGCCACGGATGGCCAGCCCCTCGCTGGCCCCAGATCGTCCATGGCTTGGACAGCCTGATGCACCGCACCGAATCATCAGACATTGACGAAGCGCAAAAATGCGAAATCGCGATCTTCGACCAAAGTATAAGACTGATTTTGCGTGATTTGACTCCGATCAATGTTCCTTCCCTCCCGTGGGTGCAGCGCGACATGCACATCACTCATGGAAGGGAAGGCTCCATGGAATCGGCACTATCGCGCACAGGGCTATGGCTCGTTGCGCTCCTTATCGCCGTCGCCGCCTGCGCTGCAGCCGTCGACACGGGTTTCGCGATCCACATGGGCATCGTCGCGCTCGCCTGCATCCTCGGGCTGATCGTCACGCTGCGCGGGGTGGATCTGTCCAAGGCCATCCTGGCCCCAGACCAGGGCCGCTATGACGACGACGTGATCCGCTGGGGCGTGATCGCGACAGTCTTCTGGGGCATGGCCGGGTTCCTGGCCGGACTCTACATAGCATTGCAACTGGCGCTGCCGGTGCTGAACCTCGGTCTGGAATGGACCGCTTTCGGCCGCCTGCGGCCCTTGCATACTTCTGCGGTCATCTTCGCTTTCGGAGGCAACGCGCTGATCGCCACGTCGTTCTACGTCGTGCAGCGCACTTGCCGGGCGAGGCTGGCCTTCCCCGGCCTCGCCCGTTTCGTGTTCTGGGGATACCAGCTGTTCATCGTGCTGGCGGCAACCGGCTACCTGCTCGGCATCACGCAGGGCAAGGAATACGCCGAGCCGGAATGGTACGTCGACCTTTGGTTGACCATCGTCTGGGTGGCCTACCTCGCGGTCTTCGTCGGCACGATCGTCAAGCGCACCGAACCGCACATCTACGTGGCGAACTGGTTCTACCTGTCGTTCATCGTCACCGTGGCGATGCTGCACATCGTCAACAACCTGAACTGGCCCGTCAGCTTCGTCGGCAGCCGCAGCTACCCGATTTTCGCAGGCGTGCAGGGCGCGCTGGTGCAATGGTGGTACGGCCACAACGCGGTCGGCTTCTTCCTCACCGCCGGCTTCCTGGCGATGATGTACTACTTCGTCCCGAAGCAGGCCGAACGCCCGGTCTATTCCTACCGCCTGTCGATCATCCACTTCTGGGCGCTGATCTTCCTCTACATCTGGGCAGGTCCGCACCACCTCCACTACACCGCGCTGCCCGACTGGGCGCAGACGCTGGGCATGGTCTTCTCGGTCATGCTGTGGATGCCGAGCTGGGGTGGGATGATCAACGGCCTGATGACGCTCAACGGCGCCTGGGACAAGGTCCGCACCGATCCGATCATTCGCATGATGGTCATGGCGCTCGCCTTCTACGGCATGAGCACCTTCGAAGGCCCGATGATGTCGATCAAGTCGGTCAATAGCCTGTCGCACTATACCGACTGGACCATCGGCCACGTTCACTCCGGCGCACTGGGCTGGAACGGAATGATCACCTTCGCCGCGGTCTATTACCTCGTGCCGCGCTTGTGGAACCGTGAACGCCTCTACAGCTTGCGCATGGTCAACTGGCACTTCTGGCTCGCGACCGTGGGCATCGTCTTCTACGCCGCTTCGATGTGGGTGGCAGGCATCACTCAGGGCCTGATGTGGCGCGAATATGGCGCTGACGGCTACCTGGTGAACAGCTTTGCCGAAACCGTCCTTGCGCTGAAGCCGATGTTCTTCCTGCGCGCCTTCGGTGGCCTGCTTTACCTCGCAGGGGCCGTGGTCATGACGATCAACGTCTGGCGCACGATCCTCGGCCATCTGCGTGACGAAGCGCCGATGAGCGACGCCGCCTACGATCCCGAAAAGGACCGTCCGATCCTCGCCGCGCCTGCCGCAGCCTGATCAGACGCATCCGGAGAAAATCCCATGACGACAATCGTGGAAAAGCACAAGAAACTGGAGCGCAACGTGACGCTCCTTGGGCTCGCGGCCTTCGCCGCGGTGACCGTTGGCGGCATCGTCGAGATTGCCCCGCTGTTCTGGATCGACAACACGATCGAGAAGGTGGATGGCATGCGCCCCTACACGCCGCTCGAGCAGGCCGGACGCGACATCTATGTCCGTGAAGGCTGCTATGTCTGCCACAGCCAGATGATCCGTCCGTTCCGTGACGAGGTCGAACGCTACGGCCACTACAGCCTTGCCGCGGAATCGATGTACGACCATCCGTTCCAGTGGGGCTCCAAGCGCACCGGGCCAGACCTTGCCCGCGTCGGCAATCGCTACTCCGACGAATGGCACGTGCAGCACCTGAAAGATCCGCGCGCCGTGGTGCCGGAATCGATCATGCCCACGTACGCGCATCTGGCCGAGCATGACCTGAACCCGGGCGACATGACCGCAGAGCTGAGCACGCTCTACCAGGTCGGGGTGCCCTACTCGAAGACCGACATCGACAAGGCCAACGAGGACCTCAAGACCCAGGCCGATCCCGACGCCGATGCCAGCGATCTGCTCAAGCGCTATCCCAAGGCTCAGGCGCGCGACTTTGATGGCGATCCGAAGCGCCTGACCGAGATGGATGCGCTTGTCGCCTATCTCCAGATGCTCGGCACGCTGGTCGACGTGAATGCCCCTGCCGCGCAGGAGAAGCTCGCGAAGGAGAAGGGTCGATGAGCACCCACTCCACCTACGACCTGCTGCGGCACCTCGCCGACAGCTGGGGGCTTGTGGTCATGACGGCGATTTTCCTGGGGCTGAGCGCATGGCCGTTCCGTCCCGGCGCCAAGCCGCTGAACCGCGAAGCCGCGAACTCGATCTTCAAGGACGAAACCGATGTCTAAGCAGCGCATCGACGACGCAACCGGCGTCGAAACCGTCGGCCACGAATGGGACGGCATCGAGGAACTGAACAATCCGCTGCCGCGCTGGTGGCTGTGGAGCTTCTACGCCTGCATCGCCTTTTCCATCGCCTACTGCGTGGTCTATCCGGCCTGGCCGATGATCGACAAGGCGACGGCAGGAACCTTCGGCTGGACCAGCCGCGGCCAGCTCGATCAGGAAATGAAGGCAGAAGCCGCCCGGAAGGCCGGCCTCATGGCAGAGCTCGACAAGGCCTCGATCGAACAGATCGCTGCCGATCCGCGCCTGCGCCGCGCCGCGATCGACGGCGGCCGCGCCGCGTTCAAGGTCAACTGCATCCAGTGCCATGGCAATGGCGCGGCTGGCAGTGCGGGTTATCCCAACCTCAACGACGACGACTGGCTGTGGGGCGGCGACGTCGCCACGATCCACCAGACGCTTGTGCATGGCGTGCGCCAGCCCGGCGACGACGCCACGCGCATGAGCCAGATGCCAGCCTTCGGGCGCGACGGCATACTGACTCCGGCGCAGGTGCAGGACGTGGTCAGCCATGTCCGCGTGATCAGCGGACAGGAAAGGCCGAGCGGCTCTTCGCAGCGCGGTGCCGAAATCTTCGCCGCCAACTGCGTCGCTTGCCACGGGACCAACGGGGAGGGCGGACGGGCCTTCGGCGCGCCGAAGCTTGACGATGCGATCTGGCTCTACGGTGGTGACCGCAAGGCGCTGACCCAGACGGTGACCAACGCCCGTTACGGGGTGATGCCATCGTGGGGTGCGCGTCTCGATCCGGTGACGGTGAAGATGCTGGCCACTTACGTCCACTCGCTGGGTGGCGGCGAGGAAGCTCCGGCTCCTGCCGCTGATCCTGCCGCTCCCGACACTGCCGCAGCCCCCGCTGCTGCCAAATAACCCGAACACAGGACAACACGGTCATGACTGCGCACGATCCCAAACTCCGCGCGGACCACTCGAATGAAATCGGCCTCTACGAAAAGCGCAAAGGCGTTTTCCCGAAGGCCATCAACGGACCATTCCGCCGTTTCAAGTGGCTGGTCATGATCGTGTGCCTGGGCATCTACTGGGGCACCCCGTGGATCCGCTGGGACCGCGGCCCCTACGCGCCCGACCAGGCGGTGCTGATTGATTTGGCACACCGCCGGTTCTTCATGTTCGACATCGAAATCTGGCCGCACGAATTCTATTTCGTGGCGGGCCTGTTGATCATGGCCGGCATCGGCCTGTTCCTCGTCACCTCGGCGGTGGGCCGTGCCTGGTGCGGCTATGCCTGCCCGCAGACGGTGTGGACCGACCTGTTCCAGCACGTCGATCGCTTCGTTGACGGTGACCGCAACGCGCAACTGCGCCTGCAAAAGGCTCCGTGGACCGCGGCGAAGATTGGCAAGCGCGCGCTCAAGTGGACGATCTATCTCGCGATCAGCTTTGCCACCGGCGGCGCGTGGATCTTCTACTTCGCCGACGCGCCGACGCTACAGTACGAGTTCTGGACCGGCACTGCCGCGCCCGTCGCCTATGCCACCACCTTCGTTCTGACGATGACCACGTTCATCTTCGGCGGTTTCATGCGCGAGCAGGTGTGCATCTATATGTGCCCCTGGCCGCGCATCCAGACGGCCATGCTCGACGAGAAGAGCCTGATCGTCACTTACAAGGACTGGCGCGGCGAACCGCGCGGTTCGGTCAAGAGCGCGGTCAAGGCGGCAACTCCGCTGGGCGATTGCATCGACTGCATGCAGTGCGTCGCGGTCTGCCCCACCGGCATCGACATTCGCGAAGGGCCGCAGATCGGCTGCATCACCTGCGCGCTGTGCATCGACGCCTGCGACAAGGCCATGGCCGACGTCGGCCGCCCGCGCGGCCTGATCGACTACTGCACACTGGTCGATGCCGAGAAGGAGAAGCGGGGAGAGGAACCGACGCCGGTCCTCAAGACCATGTTCCGTCCGCGAACGCTGATCTACCTCGGCGTGTGGTCGGCGATCGGCGCGGCCATGCTGTTCATGCTCGGCCAGCGCGCGCGGCTCGACATCTCCGTCGCCAAGGATCGCAACCCGGAGTTCGTGACGCTGTCTGACGGGACGATCCGCAACGCCTACACGATCAAGCTGCGCAACATGGAAGAGCGCCCGCGGACCTTCCGCGTCGCTCTGGAAGGCCTCGAAGGCGCGGCCATGTTCACCGACGAGATGGACGCTGCCGCCGCCAAGCGCGATCTAACGTTCCGCGTCCCCGCCGACACCACGCAACGCCTGCGCATCTACGTCGTCGACCAGCGTCGTGTTGAACACGGCGAGCACCATCGGGAACACCACGAAGGTCACCACGAACGGGGCCGCGGCGAATTCGCCTTCGTACTGACCGCGCCCGACGATGAAGGCGGCACGGACCGCAGCGAAACCAGCTTCACCACTCCGGAAGGACACGGCGAATGACCCAGCACAGCCGTACCGCTCGCCCGTTCACCGGCAAGCACATCACCCTGATCCTTGTGAGCTTTTTCGGCGTAGTCATCGCCGTCAACGTTCTCATGGCGCGTCTGGCGTCATCCACGTTCGGCGGCGTCGTGGTCGAGAATTCCTATGTCGCCAGCCAGCAGTTCAACGGCTGGCTCAAGGAAGCCAGTGCCGAGCAGGCGCTTGGCTGGAAGGCCGGCATCGCTCGCGACGGGCAGGGCAGGGCGGCCATCACCCTGCGTGACCGCACCGGTCGGGCCATCGCTGCGGCGAAGGTTACGGCCGTGGCCGAACACCCGCTTGGCCAGCGTCCCGAGACGGACCTGACCCTACGCGAGACCGCACCGGGCACTTACGCCGCTCCGCTGGAAGCCGGCCGCTGGCGCCTGCGCGTGATGGTCGAGGCCGAGGGCAAGGTCTGGCGCACCGTGGGCGAAGTGCTGTGACCGCCGCTGCCCGTCTGCGCGCCGTACCTGCGGATGCGGTCCACACCGTGCTTGCCGTTCCCGGCATGCATTGCGCCGGTTGCATGGGCAAGGTCGAGCGCGCCCTGGCTGCGCTGGATGGCGTTGCCAGCGCGCGGACCAACCTGACCGCGCGCACCGTGGAGGTGATCCACGCTCGCCAGGTCGAAATGCCCACGCTGGTCGCCACGCTCGCGGCCACTGGCTTCGAGGCGCAACCGCGCGAGATCGAGGCCGAGCCTGTCTCGGCGGTCAAGCCGCTGCTTGCACCGCTCGGTGTCGCTGCCTTTGCCTGCATGAACGTCATGCTGATGTCGGTCAGCGTCTGGTCCGGCGCCGATGGCACCACGCGGTCGCTGTTCCACTGGGTCTCGGCGATGATCGGCGTGCCGGCCATCGTCTATGCCGGACGCCCGTTCTTCACCTCGGCGTGGAAAGTGCTGCGCCACGGCAGGACCAACATGGACGTGCCGATCTCCATCGGCGTGACCATCGCCACCGGCCTGTCGTTCTACGAAACGCTGACCGGCGGCACTGAGGCATGGTTCGATGGCGTGCTGATGCTGCTGATGTTCCTGCTGGCAGGCCGCGTGCTCGACGCCATGATGCGCGACCGCGCCCGCTCGGGCGTCGATGCACTCCTGCGGCAGGTGGCTACCGGCACTATGGTCGTCGAGGCAGACGGCGCAACCCGCTGGCTCGATACGAAATCGCTGCAGCCCGGCATGCTCATGCGCGTGGCAGCCGGCGAACGCCTCGCCGCCGATGGCGAAGTCCTGCGCGGCACCACCCGCTTCGACCAGTCGCTGCTGACCGGCGAAAGCGCCCCGGTCGAAGCGGCTCCTGGCACGCTGGTCCACGCCGGAACGCTCAACGTCGATGCCCCGGTCGACGTGCGCGTCACTGCCATCGGGCAGGACACCGCCCTGTCCGAAATCGCCCGGCTGATGGAAGCGGCAGGCCAGTCGCGCTCGAAGTTCGTGCGCATCGCCGACCGCGCCTCGCGGCTCTACGCGCCCGCTGTCCACACCTTGGCTGCACTGACGTTCGCCGGATGGATGATCGCCGGGGCAGGGGTCTACCAGTCGCTGGTCATCGCCATCGCGGTGTTGATCATCACCTGCCCATGCGCACTCGGCCTCGCCGTGCCGGTGGCGCAAGTCGTCGCGGCAGGCGCGTTGATGAAGAAGGGCATTCTGGTCAAGGACGGTTCCGCGCTCGAACGCATGGCCGAAGTCAACCGCATCCTGCTCGACAAGACCGGCACGCTCACACTCGGCCGTCCCGTGCCCGATGAGGTAGCCTTGGGCGCGCTGACCGATGCACAAGCCTCGGTTGCCATGGCCCTTGCCAGCCACAGCCGCCATCCGCTGTCGCTCGGACTGGTCCAGGCGCTTGGCGCACGCGGCGTGCGGGCGGCAGTCCTGGAAAATGTGCGCGAGGAAGCAGGGCAGGGCATCACCGCACGCTGGAACGGTCTGGCGGTCGCGCTGGGCCGTCCTGCCTCGTCGCAAGGCATGGCAACGGCCTTTCGCATCGAAGGCGATGCCGTCCGCGTCATCCCCTTCGCCGACCGCCTGCGCCCCGATGCGCCCGAAGCGCTTGCGCAGTTGCAGGCTCTTGGCGTCGATCCTTCGATCCTGTCGGGCGACTCCGTCCCGGCGGTGGCCGCCGTTGCCCGCGCCACTGGCCTGACGGCGCAAGCCGCTGCCTCTCCGGCCGACAAGCAGGAAGCGCTCCAGCGCCTGCAACGTGTCGGCTGGAAGGTAATGATGGCAGGCGACGGCCTGAACGATGGTCCCGCGCTCGCTGCCGCCAACGCCTCGATCGCGCCCGGCTCGGCCAGCGATGTCGGACGGCAAGCGGCGGACATGGTCTTCACCGGAGAGTCGCTCCTCGCCATCCCCCGCGCGGTCCGAGTCTCGCGGGCGACCATGCGCGTCGTCCGCCAAAACTTCGCGCTCGCCATCGGCTACAACGTGCTGGCCGTGCCGTTGGCCATCCTCGGCCACGTCACCCCGCTGATCGCGGCCGTCGCCATGTCGACCAGTTCGCTGATCGTCGTCGCCAACTCGCTGCGCCTTGCCGGAGAGACGAAATGAACGGCATCGCTTTCATGCTCCCGATCGCGCTCGGCATGGGTCTGTTCGGGCTGGCCGGCTTCTTCTGGGCCCTGAAGCGTGGCCAGTTCAGCGATCTCGATGGCGCTGCGGCGCGCATCCTTATCGAGGAAGAGGACCAGCCATGAGCCGACTCATGCGCTTTCTCGCGCCACTGGCCGTTCTGCAGATGGCCAGCCCCGCGCCGTCGCACGCCAGCGTCATGATGGTCGCCTCCTGCGGCGGCAGCGGTGCGCCAATCCCGATCCGCATCCCCGCCAAGGACGATGGCAGCGAGAATCTGCCCTGCTGCAAGATTTGTCATATCTCAATGCGCAAGCGCGCCAGCGCCGATAGCTGTTGTGACAATGGCGATGACGGAGAAGGCGAAGGCGATGGCTGCTGACATGATGACCGGGCCTGAAGTCTTCGGCCAGTGGACCTATTGGCCCGAGCTGCTCGAACGCCCGGTCCCGCGCTACACCAGCTATCCCACCGCTGCCGAATTCGTCGAGGAGAGCTTCGAGGATCGTCAGCGCGAAGCGTTGCAGGCCCTGCGCGGTACGGTCTCGCTCTATCTCCACATCCCCTACTGCAAGGAAATCTGCTGGTACTGCGGCTGCAATACCGGCGCCGCCAACAAGACCCAGCGCCTCGCTGCGTACATGGAGGCGCTCCACCACGAGATCGATCTGGTCTCGCGCCTGCTGCACCCATCGGTAAAGGTCTCGCGCATTGCTTTCGGCGGCGGCAGCCCCAACGCCATCAAGCCCACCGATTTCGTCCGCCTCGTCGACAAGCTGACTCTCAGCTTCCGTCTCGAGAAGCCGGTCCTGTCGATCGAGCTCGATCCCCGCACGCTGGAGCCGGGCTGGTTCATGGCGATCCGCGGTATCGGCGTGATCAAGGCCAGCCTCGGCGTGCAGACGCTAGACGCCCGCGTTCAACAAGCGATCGGCCGCGTGCAGCCACGCGACAATATCGAACGCGCCGTCGCAGGCCTGCGCAAGGCGGGTGTCGATTCCATCAATTTTGACTTGATGTACGGCCTGCCGTTCCAGAATGACGACATTCTCGCCGAAACGCTGGTCCAGTCGGTCGCCATGGGTGCCGATCGCTTTGCCCTGTTCGGCTATGCCCATGTGCCCCACATGATCCCCCGCCAGCAGCGGATCGATGCCAGCGAACTGCCGGACCAGCGCGCGCGCTTTCGCATGGCCGCCGAAGGGTATCAGCGTCTGGTCGGTGCCGGGTATCAGGCCGTCGGCTTTGATCATTTCGCTCTGCCGGACGACGATCTTGCCGTTGCCTCGCGCTCGGGCACGTTGCGGCGCAATTTCCAAGGCTTCACTGAAGACCAGTCCGAAGTCCTCATCGGCCTCGGCGCATCCTCGATCAGCGAATTCCCCGAGCTTTACGTGCAAACCGAGAAGAACGCCGGCCGTTACCGCATGCTGGTCGGCGCCGATCAGCTGCCGGGACGCAAGGGGATCGTGCGCACGGCGGAAGATCGCCGTCGCGGCGGGATCATCAACGATATCCTTTGCCGGGGCCGGGCCGAGATCGACGCTGATCTTCTGGCCATGAACCGCAGCCGCCTGGAGCCGTTCGTCGCGCGGGGCCTCGCCCGTCTCGAAGGCAACGTGCTCATCCTCTTGCCGGGCAATGAACCTTACGCCCGGTCAATCGCCTCGGTATTCGATGCCTATCGCACCGGTGAGCGCCAGTTCAGCTCGGCCGTGTGACGTTCCTGCAGTCCTGCGTTTCCCAAGAATAGCTATGCGCCTGCCCTTAGCAGGTGCACAATCCGGCTGAGTCGGGTTAAGCCCGCTTCCATCAAAGGAAGCGCGCAGGCAGTTCTGCGCCAGGGGAGACGCCATGAAGCCGATCGAATCCATCATGCGCACCGCGCCGGTCATCCCGGTTCTGGTGATCGAGGACGTCGACCACGCGCTTCCCGTCGCCCGCGCGCTTGTGAAGGGCGGTCTGCGTGTGCTCGAGGTTACCTTGCGCACGCCTGCCGCGCTCGATGTCATCCACGCGATGAAAGCGGTTGAGGGTGCCATTGTCGGCGCCGGTACGGTGACCAATCCCGACGAGCTCAAGGCTGCCATCGATGCAGGTGCGGAGTTCATCGTCTCGCCCGGCCTCACCGAAAATCTCGGCAAGGCCGCCGTGGCTTCGGGCATCCCGTTCCTGCCGGGCATCGCCTCGGCGGGCGATATCATGCGCGGTCTCGACCTTGGCCTGAACCACTTCAAGTTCTTCCCCGCTTCCACTTCGGGCGGACTTCCCGCGCTCAAGGCTCTGGCTGCGCCGTTCTACCAGTGCAAGTTCTGCCCCACCGGCGGCATTACCGCCGCCACCGCGCCGGAATGGCTGGGTTTCGATCCGGTCCTGTGCGTCGGTGGCAGCTGGGTGGTCGGCAAGGGCACGCCCGATGAAGCAGCGATCGAAGCCGCAGCGCGCGAAGCCTCGGCTTTGGGGAAGTAACGAATTCAAGGGAATACAAGGGCCATGAAGACGGTCGCCAAGCTCAAGGCCAGGTTGCAGAAACTCCATGAGCGGACGGCCGAAACGCCGCTGTTCAACCCGGTCTTCCAGCTCAGCCACGATCTCTCGCGTTCGCTTGAAGGTGGCGAAATTTCCTTGTCCGACATGGACGCGCTGGTTGCCGAGCTGGAGTGCGAGGCGCTGAAGAGCCGTGCAGCGCGCCTCAAGCGCCTTGTCGCGCCGACCTCCGCTACCGAAAACCTCGCGCAGATCGAAGCGCTGAACCCGGAAGAGGCGGGCTTCTCCGAGTTCCGCCAGCGTTGGGAAAAGCCGCTGCTCCACGCGGTATTCACCGCGCACCCAACATTCCTGCTCAGCCCCGCGCAGTCCGACGCTGTTGCCACAGCCGCCCTGTCTGATGATCCGCAGGCCTCGACCGTCTGCACCGTCCCGCACGAAGGCCCGAAGATCACGCTCGAGTTCGAGCATGTCGAAGTCTGCAACGCCATCCAGCGCGCCGCGAAGGCTCGTGACGCGATCAACGCCACGCTGCTCGGCCATGCCCGTCAGCGCTGGCCGGGCCGTTGGCTCGATTTCAGGCCGCTGCCGTTCCGCTTCGCCACTTGGGTCGGCTATGACATGGATGGCCGCACCGATATCGGGTGGACCACGTCTATCGCCTTCCGCTTGCGTGAGAAGGCGCTGCGGCTGGGCAGCTATGCGGCGTCGCTGCGCGCGATCGACGATTCCCACCCGCTGCTCGCCACGCTCGATGCCGCTCACGCTCATTCATCCGAGATGGCCGAGCTGTTCTCCTCGCCGCTCGACAGCCCCGAAGCGCTTGCCGCCGCCGCCAACCGCCTGAGCGCGGACGATGATGCCAAGCTGCTCAGCCTTGCTCCGCTGATCGAGTCGCTGGAAAGCGAAGCGAAGAAGGCCGACGAGGCCAAGTCCATCCCGCTTGCCACGCTCGCCGCGGCGATGCGCGCCGATGGCCTCGGCATCGGCTGGATCCACTTCCGCGTGAACTCGTCGCAGCTGCTCAATGCGCTGCGCCGCCGGATCGACCCGGAAGGCACGCTCGATCTCGGCAGCAAGAGCGCGCTGTCGCGCCTGCGCGAACTCCTGGCCGACGTGAAGCCGCTGCGCGTCAACTTCGGCGCGCTCGCGATCGAGACCAGCACCGCGATGCGCCAGTTCCTGGTCATGGCGAAGATGCTTCAGCACATCGACGCCGATGCGCCGATCCGCATGTTGATCGCCGAATGCGAACAACCGCAGACGGTGCTGGCCGCGCTCTATTTCGCCAAGCTGTTCGGCATCGAAGGCAAGGTCGACGTCTCCCCCCTGTTCGAGACCGAGACCGCACTGGAACACGGTGGCCGCTTCCTCGAAGCTTTGCTGTCCGAGGAATCCTACCGCAGCTACGCCCGAAAGCGCGGTCGCGTTTCGATCCAGACCGGCTTTTCCGACGCTGGCCGCTTCATGGGGCAAATCCCCGCAGCGCTCGCCATCGAACGCCTGCAGGGCCGCCTTGCCGAAGCGATGAAGGCCAACGGCCTGACCGACGTCGCCGCGCTGATCTTCAATACCCATGGCGAATCCATGGGCCGCGGCGCACATCCCTCGGGATTTGCCGACCGCCTGACCTGGCCGCTGTCCGGCTGGGCGCGCCGCCGTTTTGCCCGCGCTGGCGTGACGATCGAGCCGGAAGCGAGCTTTCAGGGTGGCGACGGCTATCTGTTCTTCCGCAACGATGAACTCGCCCTCGCTACGCTTACCCGCATTGCCGAGCACGAGGCGCGCGATCAGGATCTTTCGGCCAAGGACCCGTTCTACGACCGCACCGATCTCAGCCTCGATTTCTACCGCTCGATCCGCCGCGTTCAGCGCGAACATCTTGAAAGCGCGACCTATTCGCGGGCGTTGACGGCGTTCGGTCTGGGCCTCCTCAAAGGCACGGGCAGCCGTGTCTCGCGCCGCCAGTCCGACATTGGCGCCGACCGCACGATGAGCCTGCGTCAGATCCGCGCGATCCCGCACAACGCGATCCTCCAGCAGATCGGCTATCCGGTGAACGTCATCGCCGGAGCAGGGACCGCTGCCGGCGAGGAGATGGAGTCGGTCGCCGAACTGCTCGGGCGCTCCGAACGTGGCAACCAGCTGGTGCGCCTGCTGCGCGCCGCCAACGGTCTCGCCTCGATCAAGACCGTGGCCGCTCATGGTGAGCTGTTCAACTCTGCCTACTGGGCCAGCCGTCCCTATCGCGGCACCGAAACCGCGCTGGAAGGCGCATGTCTCGCGCTTGCCGAATACCTGACCAAGGATGACAGGTCCGGGGTCTTCCGCCGCCTGACCTCGCGCCTGCGGGTCGATTGGATGAAAGTCCACCGCCTGCTCTCGCTCGTGCCCGGGCAAAAGGCCGGACGCGATGCCGCGCAGGACGCCGACCGTCGCAACATCGGCCTGCTGCAATCGGTCCGCCTTGCCCTGTTGATGCACATGTTCATCCGCGCTGTTCAGGTCCCGCCGTTCGCCCGCTCGAACGACGTCAGCCGCGAGGATGTGCTGGAAATGGTCCTGTCGCTCCGCGTGGACGACGCGCTCGCCCAGCTGCGCCGCGCTTATCCGGTGATCGAGCCCGAAATCACCGATTTCCCGGTGGACGAGCCGACCGATTATCCCGACCATCGCGGCGAGGACTACGGCGCCATCCGCGCCCGCTTCATCGACCCGATCGACCGCGCCCACGCCCTCAACATCCGCGTCGCCGTCGCTATCGCCAACTACTTCGGCGCACACGGGTAACTGAGAATCCTCCCCATTCTTCCGCAGGACAAATGGGCCAGATACCTATGATCCTCCCCATTTTTCCGCAGGACGAATGGGGAGGCGGCCGCGTCAGCGCTGACGGAGGGGCAATTCGTCACCCCACAAACGACCGCCCATGCCGCACCGGTGCCTTCACTGCACTGAACACAGCCCCGGCTGACAGCCTGCTACCACGCACGACCAGCATCACCTTGTCGCCCTGTTCCAGCGTCACATCCTCTCCGGGGTGCTGGATCGACTGGCCACTCGCCCGATCGATCTGCACCACGAAGAACGCCCCGTTGCCGCGGCGCTCGGCCTCGCCGACAGTCTCGCCATTGAGGGCGCTGTCCGCCGCGATCTCGACCATTTCGATGTCGAGCCCGAAGTCGTGCAGGTTGCGCCGCACTGCGCCGATGTCGTCCAGCTGCCCAGTGGCGGGGTAAAGGATCATCTCGACGATGCGCTCGGCGCCGATGTGCGTCGGCATCACCACCTTGTCGGCGCCGGCATGGAACAGCTTGTTCTCGGTCGTCGGCGCCTCGCCGCGGGCGATGATCTCGATGCCCGGATTGAGATTGCGCGCCGATAGCGTGATGAACACGTTCGCCGCATCGTCGGGCAGGACCGATGCCAGCACCTTCGCCCGCGCGATCCCGGCAGCCTTGAGCGTCTCCTCGTGCGTTGCCTCGCCTACCATGCACAGGAAGCCCTGCGCCTTGGCATCCTCTGCCTTGGCATGGTCGCGCTCGAGGATCAGGAACGGCTTCTTCGCCTCGGTCATCGCCTTGGCCAGTTGCACGCCGATGCGGCCGTAACCGCAAATGATCACGTGGCCGGTCAGCTTCTCGATTTCGGTCATCATCTTGTCCAGGCCCAGCAGGCGGCGAAATTGGAAGAGGGTGAACACTTGCACCAGCGCGCCGGTCAGCACGATCATTCCGGTGCAGCCCAGCATGATCGTCGCGCTCGTCCACCAGCGCAGGAACAGGGTGTCGACCGGGCGGATCTCGCCATAGCCCACGGAGAACACCGTCAGCAGCACCATGTAGGCGGCATCGCCGAACGGCCAGCCCGCGTAGACGAACCCGCACGTCGACACGACATAGACGGCGAGCACAAAGATCAGCGTCCCCGTCAGCAGGCGCAACGGCGATCCGAGCACTGAATTTGCCCCCTGCGTCAGGGCAGAGCTGTCATCATCGCGTATCATTCACAGCCCCCTCGGCCTCCTGATAGGGTGCCGCGGCCCGATATGTCCATATCAGGAAAGGCCCAGTCTCTCCGTCAGCCAGACAAGGGCGGCGATACCGGTCAGCACTGCCAGAGCCAGCCTTGCGCGATGTCCATGTCGCCAGCGGGCCAGCATCAAAAGGACCGGCAGAGCAAGCGCAACAACGCCAAGCTGCACCGCCTCGATGCCAAGGTTGAAGCCAAGGATGGCGACGACGCGCGTGGTTGTGCCAAGGCCGAAGTTGCTGACCAGCGTGGCGAAGGCAAGCCCGTGGACAAGGCCGAACAGCCCCGCCACCACCGGCTCCTTCCCCGGAAATAGCGGCCGTGCCGCGTGAATGGCAGAGACCAGCACCGATAACGCGATGCCGGCTTCCACCGGCTGCGCGGGCAGGCGCACGCCGAAAAACGCCGCAAGGATCAGCGTTGTCGAATGGCCGATGGTAAAGGCGGTGACGATCCACGCCAGCTTGGCAAACGTCTCGCGCGCAGGTCGCGGCGCCAACCAGCGCCGCCGTGCGGCCAGAAGTGGTGCGGGCAGCAACAGCGCCAGCAGGAACAGCAGGTGGTCGTACCCTTCGGCAATATGATGCGCGCCAAGCCCGAAGGCGTTGGCAAACAGGCTGCCGAGGCTAGCGTGGCCACGGTTGACCAGCAATTCGCTGCGCCCCGCCGTCAGCGCGCCGACCAGTTCGCGTTCGCCCAGTACACCGCCCGCCAGATCTCCATCGACCACCAGCAGCGCAAAGTGGCTCGGAGCCTCGCGCGTGACCACGTGCCAGCGCCACAGCAGTGACCGGTCCGAAGCTCCGGGCGGCGGCGCTAGCGATAGTTCGAGATGCAGGTCGGGCGGTCCGGCAATCTGCTCGAAGGCGATGCGATCCACGGCAATGCGCCACGGCCGCCCTTGCGCATCCAGCACCGCCATGTCCGCCAGCACCCGCGCCCGCGCCATGGCAAGACTGTCCGGGCTGTTGTCTGTCAACAGGCCGGTCGCATAACCGAACTCGGCCTGCGGCACGACCACGTCGGCCTTGACCAGCCCCGGCGCAAAGTCGAGCCGGATTTCCGAATTGGGCGTCAGATGGGCAGCCACGGGGCTGGCGAGGCAAAGCCAGACCAGCGCAGCCAGCAGCGCCCTAATCGTGACCGAACCAGATGTAGCGCGCCGCGGGATCCATGGCCTTGGGATTGAGATCAAGCGCGTCCTCCCGCGCATCTTCGGCGGCATCGGTATCTCCAAGCGCGGTGTGGACGTCGGCCAAGGCAAGGTAAAGCCCTGCGGTTTGCCATCCGGTCTTTTCGGCGCGCTCCAGCGTCGCGAGAGCGCCCCTGGCATCGCCGGTCAGCAGTTGCGCGCGCGCCAGCAGGATAAGGCTCGCGCCATGCGGGCGCGCCTGCGCGTCGGCCTTGGCAACGGCCAGGGCTTTGGCCGGATCGCCCAGCGCCAGCTCATGTTCCACCAGATGCGCAGCGGCGGCTTCGGGCATAAGGCGATAGCGCTCCGCCCACAGTGCGCCAGCCTTGTACGCCCAGGCCCGGCTTTCCGCCCCGCGCCCCTGCAAGCGGAGCGTGAATGCCAGGGCGTCCATGATCTCGGGCAGGGGAGCCTTGGCCAGCACAGCCTCGTATTGCTTCACTGCGCCAGCGACATCGCCTTCGAGCGCTTTGTGTTGTGCGACATGCGCCATGGCAAGCGGATTGCCGGGGAAGAACCCGTCGGCAAAACGTGCCCATTCGCCAGCCGCCTTCCAGTCGCCGGTGCCATAGGCGATCGTCACTCGCTGCAAGCTGACCTGCGATTTGACGTAGCGGCTCAGCTTCGGCGCACGCAGCACTGCGTTGATCCGGCGGCGGGCCAGATCAGGATCGCCTGTCCGCAAGGCCAGCATCGATTGCCTCAATGCAACGGCGGCGTTGTTGTCGTATTCCTCCGCCCGGGTGAATGCGAGGCGCGCGGCTTTCATGTCTCCGCGCTGGAAGGCGATGTCCCCCTTCAGGCTCCATGCACCGGCAGACTCCCCGTCGTCTGGCTCACCCACTTGCGCAAAAAATCGTTCGAGTCCCTTGTCGGCAGCCTCGAGCCTGTGTGCCAGCACCGAAACCTCGGCGCGCGACAGGCTGGGCCCGGCCGGGAAGGGGGCGCCCGCCATGCTCTTGTCCAGCAATCCGTCCGCCTCGGCGAGATCCTCATAAGAGCCAATCGCGCGAAAGCGCCTGACCAGAGCCCGCGCCAGAACCTCCTGCCGCAGCCACTCGTCCGGACTGGTCGCCAATCGCGCGCGTGCGCCATCGACAGCAACTTGCGCTGCCTGTTCCAGCTCCAGCTGGTTGCGTGGTCCGAACCATGGCTTGACTTCCGAAGGCAGCGGATCCGGTGGGCCTTGCCGAGCCTTGTATCTGTCAAAGGCAATGCTGGCGGCGGTTATCAGGAAAACCGCCGCCAACAGGATCCACGGCCACTTCGGGCCGGGCTTGTCACTCATACGTGTCAGGACTTCGTAGCGCAGATCTTGAGCTGCAGCTTCTCGACATCGTCGCCAATCAGGCCGAACAGCTTGTTCAGTTCGCTGATATATTCGGCGTAATACTTGTCACCGGCAATGTCGCCGGTCGGCGTATCATCGTTGAATGTCAACTTCATCGACGATCCCACAAGCGCGGTTGCGATGGCGGGATTGCCCATGCGGTCCACACTGACATAGGCCGAATCCGGATCGGTCCGGAAATCGAAGTTGCTGCCGGTACCCGTCGCCACCTGCGGCGTTCCGTTCGGCGTTGGCAGGAACGGGAAGGTCAGCAGGAAGAACTTGTCGTTGCTGGGTGGGTTGAGTGGGACCGTGGCAAGGGTATTCGGACCTTGGCCGGTCACGCTCATGTCCAGCAGCAGCGTCGCCAGCAGAATGTCGACAACCGGGTCTGCAGGATGGCGCCCATTGGGGAAGCGCGTCGAACGTGTCAAATCCAGCTTCAACGTGTCAGGAATGATGAACGACTTCAGGTTTGCCCCGTTCTGGCCCTGAATCGGCTGCAGGAAGCAATTGGTCGAGTCATAGGCGACCGCTGTTGCCGTGGCCGTCGGAGTGGCGGTCGATGTCGTGCTCGGCAGCGGGGCGGGGACGACGACCTGGCTACCGGCGCCATCATCGCCGCAACCGACCAGCGTCAGGGCCAAGGCGAACGGCGTTGCGATCCGGATGATTTTGCGCAGGCTCATCAGATGTTCCCCCCAAAGCGGGCGGTCTGTCCCCAGACGCCGAGATTGGTGACCCCTGCGCCAAGGTTCGCGTCAGGGATTTCAAGCACGATCGCGGTATCGTTCTGGGTGTCGAAGAAATTGCGGTCGTTGCGGATGCGCAAGGTGCCGGTCGAACGAGTCTCGCGAAATCCGATCAGGTCGAAGAAGAACGGCTCGTCGAACAGGCCCACGCGAACCTTTACGCCACCCTTCTCGAGGTTTTGCTCCACCGGTCCTTCGACCACGCCCGAAACGCCCGGAATGCCTTCGACCCGCACGCCCCATTCGCCAGGATTCTGCCCCCTGCCGAAGCGATACTTGATCGTGAATTCCGGCGTGTTCGCCGGGGCCGCCGTCGAGATGTTGATCTTGTATAGCACATCGCGATCGTAATAGAGCGGCGTCGTTCCGGATGCTGATACCGGCCCTGCGAAGGTCATCGCGATCTTGGTCGTGCCGTTGGAATGCCAGGCGAAGACGTCGGCGATATCGGCCGGAATGTCCGGGTTGGGATCTACGCCGCCGTCGGTGCGACTGGGCGGATCGAGGTGGTCGGCGCTCTCCGCGACGCCTGTCGGTACCAGCATCAGCGCGGCGAGGCTTGCGGCCCCGGCGCTGCCCGCCAGCAGTGTCTTGAAAATGCGGCGCACGGCGAATCTCCCCACTTCGGAATCAGACGAAAGAACGTGCGACCACTCTTTCGCCTCATTCTGCGCTGTCGGCTGTGAACTGGTTCACAGGGAGTCAGCGGGAGGCCTCTTTCCGAGACGTTAAACCATTTTGCACCTAATCGTGAAGCCCAAATCAAGCAAAACTACGTAACATATTCATGAAAAGGCAGCGACGCTCCAGACCACGCCGACCAGCAGGAACACGCCAACCACGTCGAGCGCAAAGCCGGCCTTCACCATCGCGCGCATCGAACAGTGTCCGGTAGCCCAGGCGAGGGCGTTGGGGCCGGTCCCCGCCGGCAGCATGAACCCCCAGGTCGCGGCAAAGGCTGCCGGAAGGGCCAGCAGGATCGGATCGGCTCCCAGCGCCGCGACCAGCGCTGCCACCACTGGCATGATCCCGCTCGCCGCCGCAATATTGCTGGCGAACTCGGTTACAACGATCACGAAGGCCACCAGCACCAGTGCCACCACCGGCAGCGGGACATGGGCAAGCGGCAGCAGCATCTCGCCCATCCACTTGGTCAGCCCGCTCTCGGTCATGCCCATGGCCATGGCAAGGCCACCCCCGAACATCAGCACCACGTCCCACGGCGCGCGATTGGCTTCCGGCCAGGTCAGCATCGGGCGGCCGGTGCCATCAGGCAGGAAGAACAGGATCAGCCCGGCAATCGCCGCCACCGTGCCATCGGTGAAGCCGCCCTTGGGAAACACGCCCTCGATCAGCGGCTGGAATACCCACGCCAGGAAGGCCAGCAGCACCACCGGCAGCAACCGCCGCTCGGCCACGCTCCATTGCGCGGAATGGCCGATGGCATCCCGCGCGGCCGCAGGATCGAACGCATCGTCCTTCAACTTCTGCACCCGCGCGATGATCCACGCCGCAATCGGCACGGCGGCAACCGCAATCGGCACGCCGTACATCGCCCACTGCAGGAAGGTGACCCTAGTCCCCAGCGCCTTCTCGATCAGTCCCGCCGCGATGGCATTGGTCGGCGTGCCGATCAGGGTGGCAAGGCCACCAATCGATGCGGCAAAGGCAATGCCCATGGGCAGCGCCCCGGCCATGCCTCCGGTCTCGCCCTCGCGCACGCCGCCCGCGCGAAGCATGGCGATCGCCATCGGCATCATGATGAGGGCAGTCGATGTGTTGGAGATAAAGCTCGAGAGCACGGCGGTCGCCGTCATCACGCCCAGCAGCAATTGCCCCGGTTTCGCACCCGCCAGACCCATGATGAACAGCGCCAGCCGCCGGTGCAGCCCGGTCCGCTCGATCGCCAGCGCCAGAAACGCGCCGCCCACGAACAGGAACATGATCGGCGAGTAATAGGCGCCCGCCGTCTTGTTGGCATCGGCCACGCCGGTCAGCGGCAGTACGAGAAAGGGCAGGAAGGCCGTTGCCGAAAGCGGCATCGCCTCGGTCATCCACCAGGCCGCCATCCACCAGACGAGGCCCGCCGCGCTCCATGCCGCATCGGGCATGCCGGCCGGCGCTGCCGCCAGTTGCGTTACAGCAAACCCCAGCGGCCCTGCCCAGAACCCGATCCTGCGCGCATCCAGTGCCAACCGATCACTCCCCCATGTCCCGGCGAAGGGACCTAGCAGAGCACTGTCACGACTGGCAAATGCCGATCAGAAGATCGGGTCGTAGCCCGGAGGCAGTTCGTCGCCCGGCTTCTGGGCGTCTGTGGGCGAGTGGATCCCGCACTCGGTCTTGTCCCAGCCCTTCCACCGGCCCGAACGCGGATCTTCACCGGGCGCGACCTTGCTGGTGCAGGGCGCGCAGCCGATCGAGGGATAGCCCTGCGCCACCAGCGGATGTGCCGGCAGGCCGTGCTGGGCGAAGTAGCTTTCCAGCGCCGCCTTGTCCCACGACGCCAGCGGGTTGATCTTCAACCGCCCTTGCGCGTCGGAATGGTCGATCTCGAAGCGCGGCAGCCCCGCGCGGGTCTTCGACTGGAAGCCCTTGCGCCCGGTCAGCGAGGCATCGAAATGCAGCAGCGCCCTGGCCAGCGGCTCGACCTTGCGGATCTCGCAGCAGCCATCGGGGTCCCACGACCAGCGCAGCCCGTTCTCGTCCTTCTTTGCGATCACTTCGGGGTCAGGCTCGATGATCTGGAGATTGGTCATCCCCAGGAACCCGATCAGCTCGTCACGGTAAGTGACGGTCTCGGGGAAGTGCTTGCCGGTTTCAAGGAACAGCACCGGCACAGAAGGGTCGACCTCGGCAATAAGGTGAAGCAGGACAGCACTTTCCGCGCCGAAGCTCGAAACAACCGCAAGATCGCCCGCCAGCCCGTCGCGGATCACCGAACGCAGCATCTCGTGCGTGTCGGTGCCCCGGAACAGGTTGTTCAGGCGGATCGCGTCCGTCTCGGTAAAGCGCGGGCGCACATCGATCAGATCGATCTTGCGATTTACGGTGCTGTCCATACTTTCTGTCCTTCTCCCGCAGCTCAGGCGGGGTGACGCTTCGCCCAGATTGCCGGGCGACCGTCGACGGTCTTCTGGTAGACTTCCGGCCAGGTCGCGAAGGCCTTTTCGGCGGCCTCGGCGCTGATTGCCTGGTTCGGTGCAAAGCTGTCGAACCCGCAGCGGCGCATGTGCGAAAGCTGGTCCAGCAGCACGTCGCCCACGGCCCGCAGTTCGCCGGCATAGCCATGCTCGCGCAGGATACGTGCCGCCGAATAGCCGCGCCCGTCGGTATAGGCCGGGAAGTTCACTTCCACGAGCGCGAGCCGATCGAGATGCGGCAGCAGCGCGCGCGCATCGTCGCCCGGCTCGATCCGCACAGCCGTTGCGTTGCTCTGGTCGGCAAAGGCGTCGACCGTCACCGCCGGATCGCCCACGGGTTCGTCATCGCGAAAACGCAGGTTCTGCTCAACCATTTGCAGTCTCCTTGGCGTAGATCGCCTCCTTGAACGGAGCCATGCCGATGCGGCGGAAGGTATCGACAAAGCGCTCCCCTTCGGCGCGCTGGGCGAGATAGACATCAGTGGCCTTTTCCACCGCATCGACGATGCCGTCCTCGTTGAAACCAGGACCGGTGATCGTGCCCAGCGAGGTGTCCGCGCCTTCGCATCCGCCGAGCAGGAGCTGGTAGTTCTCCACGCCCTTGCGGTCGACGCCGAGGATGCCGATGTGGCCTGCGTGGTGATGCCCGCAGGCGTTGATGCAGCCTGAAATCTTCAGCTTCAGCTCGCCCAGCTCGCGCTGACGGCCGAGGTCGGCAAAGCGCTCCGAGATCTTCTGCGCCACCGGGATCGACCGCGCATTCGCAAGCGCGCAATAATCCAGACCCGGGCAGGCGATGATGTCGCCGATCAGGTCGAGGTTGGCAGAGGCAAGGCCCGCTTCGTCGAGCTTCTGCCACAGGCCATAGAGGTCAGCCTTCTTCACATGCGGCAGCACGATGTTCTGCGCATGGGTCACGCGCAGTTCGTCGAACGAATGCTCGAGCGCCAGGTCTGCCATCAGGCGGATCTGGTCAGCCGTGGCATCGCCCGGAATGCCGCCAACCGGCTTCAGGCTGATGTTCACGATGGCATAGCCCGGCTGCTTGTGGGCATGGACGTTCTGGTCCACCCACAGCGCAAAGTCGGGATCGGAAAGGTCCAGCTCGTCAGACGCATTGGCGTCAAAGCCCGGCTGCTCGAAGTAGCCCTTGATGCGCTCCAGCTCAGCCGCAGGCGGTTCGAGGCCCAGCGTCAGGATGTGCTTGAACTCTTCTTCCACCTGGCGACGGTATTCGTCGGCACCGATCTCGTGGACGAGAATCTTGATGCGCGCCTTGTACTTGTTGTCGCGGCGGCCATAGCGGTTGTACACGCGCAGGCACGCCTCAAGGTACGAGATCATCTGCAGCGGCGGCACGAAATCGCCGATCACCGGAGCGATCATCGGCGTGCGGCCCATGCCACCACCAACGTAGAAGCGGCAGCCAATCTCGCCGGCATCGTTCTGCACCAGCTGGATGCCGATATCGTGCAGCTTCATCGCCGCGCGGTCGGTTTCCGAACCGATGATGGCGATCTTGAACTTGCGCGGCAGGTAGTCGAACTCCGGATGGAAGGTCGACCACTGGCGGAGCAACTCGGCATAAGGGCGCGGATCGACCAGCTCGTCCGCAGCGGCACCGGCGAACTGGTCGGCGGTGGTGTTGCGGATGCAGTTGCCGCTGGTCTGGATCGCATGCATCTCGACCGATGCGAGATCGGCCAGAATGTCCGGCGCGTCCTGAAGCTTGATCCAGTTGTACTGGATGTTCTGGCGCGTGGTGAAGTGGCCATAGCCGCGGTCATACTTGTCCGCGATATCGCCCAGCATGCGCATCTGGCGGCTGTTCAGCGTGCCGTAGGGAATGGCCACGCGCAGCATGTAGGCGTGAAGCTGCAGGTAGAGGCCATTCTTCAGCCGCAGCGGCTTGAACTGGTCCTCGGTGATGTCACCGGCGAGGCGGCGCTCCACCTGATCGCGGAACTCCGCGACGCGGGCATCGACCATCGCCTGGTCGTATTGGTCGTACTGATACATCTCAGATCACCCAGGTGCCGGCGTCAGGGTCGGCAGGCTTGAGGGAAAGGTCGAGGCGGACGGTCGGCCCGAGGGCGCGAATGCGGTCCTTGATGTGCGCCGGGCGCACGCCTTCGTCGGTCACGGTGGCTTCGATCACCTGCGTGTCGGTGACGATCTGCTTGGCGTTCTCGCGGGCGATGATCGCCTCGGCATGTTCGCCTGCTTCCACCGCATCGTTGACATGGCGCGACCAGCCTTCACCGGTCCACCAGATCACGTCGCCGGTGCGCAGATTACTTCCGGTAATGATCTTCACTGAACCGCCTCCAAAACTTGCTTCAATTCCATCATGTCTCCCCGGCCTGCCACTTCGCCGATCACGATCAGGGCAGGGCTCTTGACCTTGTTGTCCGATACCAGCGGCCCCAAAGCCGCCAGCGTCCCGCGCAGTACCCGCATCTGCGGCCGCGCGGCATTCTCGATGACCGCTACCGGCATGTCGGGCGCAAGCCCGTCTGCCATCAGCTTTTCGGCAATCGCTTCCGAAGTCGCCACGCCCATATAGATCACCAGCGTCCTGCCAACCCCGGCAAGACCTGCCCAGTTCTGGTCGGTCAGCCCCTTGCACTGGCCCGCCACGAACGAGACGATGCTTGCCGCGTCGCGGTGGGTGAGGGGGATCATTGCCGAAGCCGCCGCGCCCATCGCTGCACTGATGCCGGGGATGACCTGCACCGGCACGCCTGCGGCAAAGCAGTCTTCCGCTTCTTCGCCGCCACGCCCGAACACGAACGGATCGCCGCCTTTCAGGCGCACCACGTCGTTCCCGGCCAGCGCCTCGCGCACCAGCAGGGCGTTGATCTCTTCCTGCCGCATCGTGTGGCGCGACCGCTGCTTGGCGACAGAGATCATCCGGCAACCCTTTGGCGCCATGCCCAGGATCGCGGGATCGACCAGCCCGTCATGCACCAGCACCCGCGCATTCATCACCAGCCGCGCCGCACGCAGCGTCAACAGATCCGGATCACCGGGGCCTGCGCCGACAAGGAATACGGTTCCGACTCTTGAAGAGGGATTGCTCATGCGGGCCAGATGGGCGCGGGCGAGCCAAGTCACCAGCGAGAATGCTTTTCCCCCCGCCTAGATGTTCTTTAGCGCCGCAGTGAAACCGGTCACACGATCTTCGATATCTAACGTCACCCCGGGCCTGACCCGGGGTCCCGCTTTCACTTTCACTTCGGGCGACGGTGCAGAACAAGCGGGACCCCGGATCAAGTCCGGGGTGACGGTGGAGAGTGAGGATAACCTTCGCCCCGCAAAGCCTCCACCAGCACCCGCAATCCCTCGCTGTCCTTCAGGCTCAGATCCTGCTGCGGGAACGGAATCTCCACCCCGTTGTCCCTGAACAGTCGCCACACCGCCTTGAGAATGTCCGACCGCACATTGCCCACGCCGCCCTCGGGATCGTCAATCCATACAACGATCGTCATGTCGATGCTGCTCGGCCCGAATGCGCTCAGCAGCACGCCGGGCGAGGGGAAGGACAGCACGCGCGGTACGCCACCCACGGCCTCGAGCATCAGCTTCTCGACCTGTTCCAGATCGCTGCCATAAGCCACGCCGACGGGGATGTTGATCGCCACCTCGCGCGAGGAGTACGACCAGTTCTCCACCTGCTGGGTCATCAGGTTCTCGTTCGGGATCAGGTACTCGCGGTTGTCGCGTGTTGTGACCGAAACCGCCCGGATGCCGATCTTCTTGACCTCGCCGAAGGAATTGCCCTTGCCGTCGTTCACCGCGATCACGTCGCCCGGCTTGATCGAACGGTCCATCAGCAGGATGATCCCGGCGATCAGGTTACCGAAGGTCTTCTGCAGGCCAAAACCGATGGCGAGGCCAAAGGCGCCGGAAAACACCGTCAGGGCCGTCAGGCTGATCCCGAGCACGTCGATCCCGACAAGGATCGAGATGCCCCAGACCACGATCGTCGCGATCTTCTCGCCCAGAAGCTGCTGCGTGCGGTCAAGGCTGGTAAGCCGCCGGAACAAACGCCGCGCCAGCTTGCCGATCAGCTGCGCCGCCACGATCACCAGCAGCATCACGATCACGATGCGCAAGGCGCCCCACACCGAGATGTGATAGGTCCCCAGATCGAACCCGATCTCGTTCAGCGCGCGGATCACTTCGGCCACTTGTTGCCTGAAGCTGTTCATGCGCTCGCTCCCGCCCAGGCGGCAAGCCCGCGCTCGAGATCGGCAATCAGGTCGGCGCTGTCCTCCAGCCCGATGGAAAGACGCACGCCGAAGCGGTCCTCGGCGTCCATCCCCTTGAGCGGCCACTGGCTGGCAGTGCGAATGCTCGCCGGATCGACCGGCGTCGCCAGGCTCTCGAACCCGCCCCACGAATAACCGATGCCAAACAAGGACAAGGCATCGATCAGCGCATCACGCGCCTCGCTCGTTCCACCTTTCAAAACGAAGCTGAACAGGCCGCAGCCGCCGGTGAAATCGCGCTTCCAAAGCTCATGCCCTGGCGACCCAGGCAGCATCGGGCACAGCACCCGCGCCACTTCCGGCCGCCCCTCCAGCCACCGCGCAATTGCCAGCGCAGATGCAGTCTCGGCCTCAAGCCGGTGCTTCATCGTCCGCAAACCGCGCAGCATCAGCGCAGCATCATCGGGCGAGACCACCGTTCCCAGACCCTGCGAGCGAAGCCGCAGCTTGCGATACCACTCCACCCCCGCACTGGCGCTGCCCATCATGCAGTCGGAATGGCCGGAAACGTGCTTGGTCAGGCTCATCACCACGATGTCCACACCATGGCGCAGCCCCTGAAAGCCGAGTGGCGAGGCCCAGGTATTGTCGAGCACGCTGACGATCCCGCGCGCCCTGGCCGCTGCAGCAAGGGCGGGCACGTCCTGCACTTCCATGGTCAGGCTGCCGGGGCTTTCCAACAGGACGCAGCGGGTCCGTTCGCAACAGGCCGCTTCGAAGGACGCAAGGTCGGTCGGATCGAACCAGCGCGTCTCGATCCCGAAGTCCTTCAGCAGGCCGCGCCCCATCGCCCGCGAGGGTTCGTAGGCGTTGTCGGTCATCAGCAGCACGTCACCGGGACGCAGCACCGTCAGCAACGCTCCGGCGATGGCTGCTACCCCCGAGGGATAGAGCACAGTTCCCGCACAGTTACCCTCGAGTTGGGTCAGTGCCTCGCAGAGTGCCCACTGAGTTGGAGATCCCCTGCGCCCATAGTAAAAGCGCCCATCCTCGTTCGCCGGATGGGCGCGAAGCGCTGACATATCGGGATAAAGATGCGTCGAGGCGCGCCATACTGCGGGGTTGACGACCGCACCGGGATGGCCCGGCGTCCCCGTCCACTCCTCGCGCCGCCCGGCCAGCACGCCCCGCGTCGCCGGCCCAAAATTCTCGAAATCGTCAGAACTGCTCATGGCCTCGGGCGATAGCAGCAATGATCGCCGACAGGAACCTCAGGCCGCGCCGGTCGCCTTCGGCGTCGCCGGGTCCATCCCCCATTCGCTCCACGATCCGTCATAGAGCGAGACGTCTTCCTTGCCGATCAGATGGGCCGCAAAAATCAGCACGTTGGCGGTCATTCCTGAGCCGCAGGACGAGATCAGCGGACGCGACAGGTCGATGCCGGCAGCTTCGAACAGGTCCCGGATCGCATCGGGCGATTTCCACGTGCCATCGGGATTGAAAAGACTGGAATAGGGCAGGTTTCGCGCGCCGGGGATATGGCCGCTTGCCAGCGCCGGGTTGGTCTCCGGGACATCGCCCGTGAAGCGTCCGGCGCCCCGCGCATCCATGACCTGTTCGGCGTTGCTGTCGAGATTGGCGAGCACATCGGCCTTTGAACGCACATGGCTGTCATCGGACCACACTGTGAAGTGGCGTTGTCTCAAGGTTTCAACACCTTGTGCGCACTTGCGGCCTTCGGCTTTCCACTTGGCGATCCCGCCATCGAGCAGCGCCACATTCTGTGCACCGAACTTGGTCAGCATGAACCACGCCCGTGTCGACGTCTTCACCGGGCTGTCATCATAGATCACGATGCGGCTGCCGTCGCCAAGGCCAAGGGTCTGCATGCGGCTGGCGAACTTTTCGGCAGAGGGCAAGGTGTTGGGCACGGGCGAGGCTGTATCGACCAGCTCGGCCAGATCCATGAAAACGGCGCCGGGAATGTGGCATGCCTCATATTCAAGGCGCGGAACGCGACCATGCTCTGGCAAGAATGCCGTAGCGTCGACAATACGTAGATCGCTCGCGCCCATTTCGTCCGCGAGCCACTGGGTCGAAACCAGTGAGTCCATGGTTAACCGTGCTCCTGCCTGCTGCGCGACCCGTCTGGCGCGGGTTCGTTGGATCGAGACTAGACGCCGCAATCGGGTGCGTCGACCACAAAAACGGACAGACGCGCGACCTTTCCGAGAAATTACGCAAAGGCCGGAACGGTAAGAGCGCGCTGGCTGATCTTCGGATAGATGCGCGGGCCGAGGTCCAGGCGGAAGGGTTGGAGCCTTTGCCCCGCGGCACCGTCCTCCAGCCCGACAACGAAGGCAGCGCGCATGGTGAACGGTCGCCCATCGACCACGGCCGTCACTTCAAGCCTGACGATCGGCACGAACAATGCGGCACTGCCATGGCGGATCGGGGTGATCTCGGCCAGCGGCAGACGGATGTCGCCCGACACTTCGATGATCTCGCCAGCGCCCACGCTCTCCAGCCGATGCAATTGCGGCGCATTGCGCGGGTCGAGCTGGTCCTGCTGGGGCCGCGAGGCGTGAGCCGCGGTCATCCCGCCTGCAATCACCACGTCGCGCGCCTGCGCTGTTGCCGTCAGCACCAGCCGATAGGAAAGCGTGGCATTGACGAGGCTCGCGCTCATGCGCGCGGCGGCAAGGTCAAGCGCCAGGGCGGGGGCTGGCGGGGTCGGACGGGGCGAGGGCGGCGTGGCAAGGGCCTCGGCTGGAGACCTGGCTGGTAATACAGGCGGTTCGAAAACGGCCGGCGGAGGTGCTGCGCGACGTCGCCGCAGGAGCGCCCAAGATCCGCCTATCGCAAGCAGGGCAACAAGCGCTGCCCACAGCCAGTATGCCGAAATCCTCCGCTCAGACGCTGCGGGAGCCGCCACCACCGGCCTCGAGGAGGGCAGGACCGGCTCCGGCAGTTCAGTTGCTGCGACCGTGGGTTGCGGAGGCGGGGGCGCGCTTTCGGCTGTTTGCGTAGGTCTTTCGGCGGACTTGGCTTCGGATGCTTCAGCGCCAGCCGCTGGTCGAGGCACGGACCTCGGCGAAGGTAATGCCACGGGCGCTGCGGGCGAAGGAGCCGGCGCCGGTACCGGCACGGTCACGACCGGTTGCGAGGGCGGTGCAGCGGGCTGCTCTGTCGTCGCCCGAGGCGGCGGCGCATCGGGAACGACTGGCCCTTGCGCGGCGGAACTCGGCTTTTGCGACGGGGGCAATTGCCATGTGGTGGCATCCTGCGCGGATGCAGCGCCTGCGCAAAGCGCAAGCGTCGCTGCCGAAGTTACGAATGACCCCGAAAAAAACCTCATCGCCGTGGCATGACTGCCCGCCAGTTTAATGCCCCGTGAACCAAGAGGCACGATCGGGCCACTTGCTCCCGGCCTGCGACGGGTGCATGGGCGAGCCACTTCCTTTCTTACTTCAAGCGATCGCATGGTGGCGGATCAAGTCGCACCGCCTGCGCGTCCAGAGGCCAGACAATGACCAAGACTCCTCTTTTCCTCGGGCAGAACTCCGCCCTGCCGGCATCGCCGGACGAAGCCGTGCTCGATTATGTGCCCAATCCGCGCCCGGGCACGCTTTACATGATCCGCTTCGCCGCGCCCGAGTTTACCTCGCTGTGCCCGGTGACGGGGCAGCCCGACTTCGCCCATCTGGTAATTGACTATGCGCCGGGCGAGACGATCGTCGAATCCAAGGCACTCAAGCTGTTCCTCGGATCTTTCCGCAATCACGCCGGCTTTCACGAGGACGTGACCGTCGGCATCGGCCAGCGCCTGTTTGCCGAGATGAAGCCGCAATGGCTGAGGATCGGTGGGTACTGGTATCCTCGCGGCGGCATTCCGATCGACGTGTTCTGGCAGTCGGATGCCCCGCCGGCGGGTCTGTGGCTGCCTGACCAGGGGGTTGCGCCCTATCGTGGTCGGGGCTGAAGGCGTCAGGCCGCAAGCCAAGGCGAGCCGGGGCTTTTTTCCTCGGCTCGTTCAGAACGCTGCGATTGCCGCCCCGCCTTTGACGGGGTGATGCCCAACGCAATCTTTTCCCAGCCGCTTTCGGTCAGCGATACCCAGATGCGCCGCCGGTCGGCAGAGTCCGGTTCGCGCAGGATCAGCCCGGATTCGTGGAACATGGCCAGCCAGCGCAGCACCGTTGCACCCGGCACATTCGCGCTGAGGCCCAGACCGGTCACGGAGATGCGCCGTCCCTCGGCCTGATTGATGAACAGTTCCAGCATCAGGTCCCATGCAGGATCTGCGACCTGGATGTTCGGGAACAGCTCCTGCCGGTGACGGCGAGCACGGATTTCGCTCTTGGCGATGGCAACGAGGTCTGCGGTGGAAGGAGGCGTTTCCAGCGACGTCTGCTGTTCCGGTGCAGAAAGCAATTCGTTGAGCAGGAGCGTGATCCTTGCGATCCTTTCTCGTTCCTGGCTGTTCATTGACATACCCCCGGGCCACCCCCACGAGACATATGCTGTAATGTCATTTGCCTTGCAATTACAAACCTTTGAATACCAATGAAAAATTAGGAAATATTAACCTTTTGGCCGTCGCTGAGCGGATTGGGCGAAAATGGACCGCCGGGTTTGCGCTCAAACGGTGCGACGAGACCTTCCCAACCCGGGAACCTGCAGTCATCCCGTTGTTTTCTCCCGCAGGAATTTGCGCCTTTTCGCGGTGACGTTCCCTGCTGGCCCCATCGGCCAGCCGTCGCTATTCTCCCGGCCGGATAGCGCAACCGCGCCACCAATCAGGACTTCTTCATGAACGAATTGCCCCTGCCACCTGCTTTCCGCCCGCTCGGGTCTTCCGGCATTGCCGTTTCGCCGCTTGCCTGGGGCATGTGGCGCCTTGCCGAGGACGGCCGCAGCGTGGCTGACGCGGCGAAGCTGGTTCACGCAGCGCTCGACGCCGGGATCACCTTCCTTGATACCGCCGACATCTATGGGTTTGACGGGCAGGCAGGCTTTGGCGATGCCGAGGTTTTGCTGGGCGAAGTCTTCGCCGCAGAACCTGCGCTGCGCGATCGCGTGGTGCTGGCCACCAAAGGCGGCATCCTGCCGCCACTGCCCTATGACCAGAGCCGGGACTATCTGCGCTCGGCGATCGAGGATTCCCTGCGACGCCTGCAGACCGACGTTATCGACTTGTGGCAGATCCATCGGCCGGACATCCTGGCCCATCCGCACGAAACTGCGCGGGTCCTCGATGATGCGGTGGCTGCGGGCAAGGTACGCGCCCTTGGCGTATCAAACTTCACCACCCACCAGATCGCCGCACTCAACCACTTTCTGGGGGAAAAGCTGGCGACGACCCAGCCCGAGATCAGCCCGCTGCAGATCAACTGCTTCGAGAACGGCGAACTCGATCAGGCAATGCAGCTGGGCCTGACGCCGATGGCCTGGTCGCCGCTTGGTGGTGGCCGTCTGACAGGACCGAAGCTGGATCGCGAAATGGCAGTGGCTTCCGCGCTCGATGTCGTGGCCGACGCGCAGGGCGTATCCCGCGCAGTCGCGGCATATTCATGGCTCCTGGCGCATCCTGCGGGCATCGTGCCGATCATCGGATCGCAAAAGCCGCAGCGCATTGCCGAGGGCGCAGCCGCGCTCAAGGTGCGGTGGACGCGAACGGAGTGGTACGCCGTGCTCGTTGCGGCGCGGGGTGAGCGGCTTCCGTAGCTCCTCCTGCACCCGATACGAACCGACGTTTCACAGGGTCAGATGCTAGGCGGCGTGGACAAATTCCACAACGCTACGGTTGCCCTGTAAAAGGCCTTGGCGAGGCGCGAGGGCGCAGGAAGAGTGGGCCTCTTTCAAGGCCGAGCAACGCTGCCAAGGCCTTTTACAGGGCAACCCCTGCGGGGCTGGACCAAAAACCGCCATTTCGGCGTCGGCTCGTCGCACAATATTCCCGATATTGCGCTTCCTCGCCTCCTTGAACTGGCGGTTTTTGCCTCCAGCCGTGGCGCTGTGGAATTTGTCCACGCCGCCTAGTGCCCGCCTGTTGCTATCTTCGGCCGGTCGCCGTGGTCAACGATGGGAACGTCGCCTCCTGACCCAGCGCCCCTTGCGCAAGCGCTTGATGCTCTCCTCGCAGCGCTCACACTTGCCGACGTAGCCATCAAATTCAAACGACACTTCTGATCGTACCGGGCGATGATAGCCCAGCAAGCATTTCAACGAGACCATGAAACCCACCCCAGAGTTACTTCCAGAGTGAAGCAAAGAATCTCCGCTTTGAATATTCAACGAAAGTTATTTTGCGAGATCGTTTTTCACTTTTCGCACACGCAAGAATCCGAACAGCGATCAGCGCAGTGCAAGAACCTCGTTGGTTTCCAGTCCGCGCATCGCAAGTGAGGCGGCACGGCGGGAATCGACCCAGCGCCCATCGGACAGCTGCACGTCATAGCGCTCGTCGCTCGATGCTGCGTCGCGGTAGAACTCGGCCGCCTTCTGCTTCTCCCCCACCAGCTTGTAGGCCGTTCCCAGGTTGATCAGAGCCAAGGGATCCTGCTTCTGCACAAGATCGCTGTTCTCGATCTTGGCAATCGCCGCGCGGGGACGGCCAGCCATGATTTCATGATAGCCGACATCACCGCTCTCGATAGCAGGCGCCGGCACTGTCAACGTGGCGGGAGCCTGTGCCATCAGTGCGGCTGCGAGAAACAGAGTTGCGGACATCGAGACTCTCCTTTGCTTGTCGGCCTTGCGCATTCGGTCAGCGCTTCGGCTTGTTGAGTCTGATTATGCATCCGATGGCGGCGACTGCAATCAAAGTGAAACATTGTCACAAAACTGCAATTTTCTATCCGGCAGATTTCCGTGCTGTCGTCACAAATGTCAAATAACCGTCAGATATTCTGACTTATTTCTGTCAGGAAACCGCAAAGTGGCTGTCACTTTGCAGGCCTAGATCACCCCTCGACCCGGCGGGAATCGCTCCCGCTGTTATCCATGGGGGATACCAAGTGAAGAAGTTCCACGGCCTTATGCTCGTTGGCTGCAGCGGATTGGCGCTCGCTGGCTGCGGCCCGACCGACATCGCCTCGCCCGGCACCGGCGGCAACGTTGTCATCAACCAGCCGACGCCGACGCCGACGCCGACCCCCACGCCAACCCCGACTCCGACCGTCACCGCCGCGGCTGGTTGCCCGACCATCGAAGACCCCACCGGGCTCACCGATGCCGGTACGGTCACTTCGGCGCAGGGCTCGTGGCGCGTGTGCACGCTGCCTGCCCGCATCACCCGTTCGACCACGCTGCCCAAGATCGCCGGGCTGCTCTATTCGATCAACGGTCGCGTCGATGTCGGCACCGATGCCGGCTTCAGCAGCACCAGCACTGGCGTTACGCTGACGATCCAGCCGGGCGTGATCCTGTTCGGCAACACCGGCACGTCCTGGCTCGCCGTCAACCGCGGCAACAAGATCAATGCGGTCGGCTCGGCAACCGCACCGATCATCTTCACCAGCCGCGACAACGTGCTCGGCCTCAACACCGAAACTTCGCAGGGGCAGTGGGGCGGCGTCGTGCTGATGGGCCGTGCGCCGATCACTGACTGCACCACCGGTTCGGTCGCCAGCGGATCTACTGCCAGCACCTGCGAACGCCAGACCGAAGGTTCGGCCGACCCCGCCCTGTTCGGTGGCACCAACAGCGCCGACAGCAGCGGTGCCATGAAGTACGTCCAGATCCGTTATTCGGGTTACGTGCTTGGTTCCAACTCGGAACTGCAGGCTCTCACGCTTGAAGGTGTCGGTTCGGGCACGGAACTGGACTACATCCAGAGCTACAACAGCTCGGATGACGGGGCCGAGTTCTTCGGCGGCACCGTGAACATGAAGCACTACATCTCTGTCGGTGCCGATGACGACAGCCTCGACATGGACACCGGCGTCCAGGCCAACCTGCAGTACCTGTTGCTGATCCAGCGTTCGGGAGCAGGTGATACGCTGATGGAGCTCGACAGCAACGGCAACGAAAGCCAGACGCCGCGTCAGGTTTCGCGCATTGCCAACTTCACGGCGATCCAGCCTGCCACCAGCAGCAACAACGAAGCCAATGGCCAGGCGGCGCTGTTCTTCCGCGGCAATTCCGACATCAGCCTCTACAACGGCGTCGTCGTCGCTCCGGCCAACCAGTGCATCCGCATGAACGGCTCGGGCGGCACGGCCTCCTCGACCCTGACTGCGCGTTCGGTGGTCATGTCCTGCGCAGGCACTGGCGATGATCGCTTCATCGGCACGGGTGCCTACACCGCTGCGCAGGTTGCGGGCTTCTTCGGCTCGGGCTCGAACAACAACAACGCCGGTTTCACGCCCACTCTGGCAAGCCTGTACATCAACGGTGCCAACGAAACCGCCGTCACCGCGTTCAACGTGACCACGCTGTCCTCGTTCTTCTCGACGGCGGCCTACATCGGCGCGGTCCGTGACAGCTCGGACACCTGGTACGCCGGCTGGACCTGCAACAGCGCTGCGGCAAACTTCGGCACCACCAGCCAGTCCTGCACGCTGCTGCCGATCACCTGATCGGCGCCTTTCGGGAAATCCGGGGGGTGGCCGGCAACGGCTGCCCCCTTTCCCGCACCACGGAACTTTCCTTTTCCCCAGGGGGGACGACAGATGAATACCTCGCGGCTCGCACACCTGCTGCTGCTGTCCACCGCGCTGCTCACGCCGGCGCTTGTCCATGCGCAAGAGGCCGCGCCGGCGCCGTCTCCGGCTCCGGAAGCTTCCGCCGATCAGGCCGCGGCGGATCCGCAGGCCGAAGATCAGCCGCAGGAGGCCGCCCCTGAAGTCTCCATTCCCGGTGGCGAGATCGTCGTGACCGGACAGCGCGATCGCAACCTGCAACGCGCCGCTCCGCAAGTCGTTTCGGTTCTCGGCACTGCCGAAATCGCGCGGACCGGCGAAGGCAACATTGCCGGCGCACTCGGCCGCGTGACCGGCCTCAGCGTCGTCGGCAATGGCTATGTCTATGTGCGAGGCCTCGGCGATCGCTACTCGCTCGCGCTGCTCAACGGTTCTCCCTTGCCGAGCCCCGAACCGCTCAAGCGCGTCGTCCCGCTCGACCTGTTTCCCTCGAGCATCATCGCCTCGTCGCTGGTGCAGAAGTCCTACTCGGTCAACTATCCCGGCGAATTCGGCGGCGGCGTGGTGAACCTCACCACCAAGTCGGTCCCGCAGGAAGCCTTCGTCAATGTCGGCATCGGCGGCGCCTGGGATACGGAGACGACCAACCAGCTTGGCTATACCTACTATGGCTCGAGCACCGACTGGACCGGGTTCGACAACGGCCAGCGTGATTACACCAAGGCCCTGCAGAGCTTCTTCGCCAGCGGCGAGCGCCTCTCCTCGGGCAATGTCGATGCCGTTGCCGTGGGGCAGGGCATCGTCAACACCCGCAATGGCCTCACCCAGCGCATCCCCAACATGCCCGGTAACGGCTCGCTCTCGCTTTCGGCGGGCAAGTCGTTCGAGCTTGGCGGCGCGACACTCGGCATCATCGCCACCGCCGGGTACAACAACAAGTGGCTGACCCGTGACGTTCTGAGCCAGACATCGGTCGAATCCGATCTCGCTGATCTGCAGTCCGATTTCCGCCGCGTCACCACCGACAACCGCATCGTCGTCAACGGCATGCTGGGGCTGGGCCTGGAATTCGGGCGCAACAAGATCCGCTGGACCAACCTCTACATCCGCGACACGCTAAAGCACACGCGCATCAGCCTGGGCCAGCGCAACCAGACCTCGGCGGACTGGCAGCAGCAGGAAACCGCCTGGTACGAGCGCCAGCTGATCGACAGCCAGATCGTCGCCGAATTGAAGCCGCTCGACGGCCTCAGCGTTGACCTGCGCGGCGGCTATGCCAATTCGCAGCGTGAAGCGCCTTACGAACTCGGCTTCGAGTATGTGCGCACCAATGTCGCTTCGGACCCGCTTGGCCAATTTTTCGTCAACAATCTCGATGGCAATGCCGGTCGCGCCAATGTCAGCTTCTCCGATCTCAACGAAGACCTGTGGTCGGGCGGGATCGACGTGTCCTACAAGGTTTCGCCCGCGATCACCGCGACGGTCGGCTACGCCTATACCGATACTCGCCGCACCAGCTCGCGCCGCGACTTCCAGTGGCGTGCGGTCGATCTGCCCGATGGCGTGAACCTGTTCCGCCCCGACTACCTGCTCAGCAATGCGGTCATCAAGGCATTCAACATCGGCCTCGTCGATACGAACGAAGGCAATCCCGCCTTCCTCGCCACCTTGAAGAACCACGGGGCTTACGCAAAGATCGATGCGCAGCTGACCGATACCCTGCAACTCGATGCAGGCGTCCGCTACGAAACGGCGAAGATGGCCGTATCGGCGATTCCGGTGTTCAAGGACGTCACGGCTATCACGGCGCCGACCAGCCTGAACAACGACTACTGGCTGCCGGCGGCCACGCTGACCTGGTCGTTCCGCGATGACATGCAGTTGCGCGCCAACGCGTCGAAGACGATCGCCCGCCCGCAATTCCGCGAGCTGATCTACCAGTTCTACTTCGATCCCGACACTAACCGCACCTATCGCGGCAATCCCAACCTGCAGGACAGCACGCTGACCAACGCCGAGGCCCGCTACGAGTGGTACTATGCGCGGGATCAGCGCTTCTCGATCGCCGGTTTCTGGAAGCGCATCGACAAGCCGATCGAAAGCTTCGTCAGCCTCGAGAGCGACAACTTCATCACCAGCTTCGCCAATGCGCCGAAGGCCGATCTCTACGGCGCGGAAATCGAGCTGCAGAAGTACTTTGACCTCGCCGACTGGGGCGGGATGTGGGAGTCGCGCCGCTTTGCCGTGATCGCCAACTACACCTACACCAAGTCGAAGCTGAAGGTGAAGGAAGGCGACCAGACTTCCTACTACCTCGCCGCATCGACCCGTGCGCTGGACTACTTCCGCGATGGCGCACCCCTGACCGGGCAGAGCGAGCACATTGCCAACGTTCAGCTCGGCCTTGAAGACACCGACAAGCTGTCGCAGCAGACCATCCTGCTCAGCTACGCCAGCAAGCGCGTCTTCAGCCGCGGTCTGCTCAACACCGGCCAGCCCGATGTCATCCAGGACCCGGGCCTGCGCATCGACTTCGTCGCGCGCCAGGGCTTCAAGCTGTTCAAGAACGATCTCGAACTCAAGTTCGAAGCACGCAACATCACCGGTCGCCGCAACTACGAATATCAGCAGTCCGGCGCCAACCGCGTCGAAGTCAACTCGTACGACGTGGGGCGCACCTTCGCCCTGTCGGCATCGATGACGTTCTGACGCCTTTCACCAGTCAATCCACCTCGAGAGGCGGCTCCGAAGCGGGCCGCCTCTTTTTTATTGCCGTATCGGCCAGATCGTGAAATACTGAACTACATGGTTCAGCATTGTGTGTCCGATATCGATGCCACATTCGCGGCGCTTTCCGATGCCACCCGGCGTGGGATCGTCCTGCATCTCGGGCAGGCAGACGCTTCGATCAGCGACCTGGCCGAACGCTTCGGCATGACGCTCACCGGCATGAAGAAGCATGTCAGCGTGCTGGAAGCCGCGGGGTTCGTGGCCACCGAAAAGATCGGTCGCGTGCGCAAGTGCCGGCTGGGGCCAATGCGCCTGGACGAGGAAGCCGCCTGGATCGAGCGTTATCGCCAGTTATGGGACGCCCGGTTCAACGCACTGGACAATGTTCTGGAAGGCATGATGCAAGGAGAGATCGACGATGACCGACAAGCTTGAAAGCGCCGACCCGCACACGCGGGTGGAGCGCCCGTCCGACCTCGAACTTGTCGTGGTTCGGAACTTCAACGCGCCAGTGCATCTGGTCTACCGCGCTTGGGCCGATCCCGCGCTGTTTCGGCAATGGTGGGTGCCGCGATCCTACGGCATGACGCTGATTTCGTGCGAGATGGACGTGCGCGTGGGCGGCACCTATCGCCTCGAGATCGGCCACGCTTCCATGGACCAGCCGATGGCGTTCTTCGGCACCTATCTCGAAGTCGAGCAGGACCAGCGGATTGTCTGGACGAATGAGGAGAGCCCGGAAGGGGCGGTGACCACCGTCAGCTTTGTCGCGCACGACGGCGGCACCGAAGTCACCATCTCCAACCTGTTCCCGAATGCCGAAGCGCTCGAACAGGAGCTTGCCTCAGGTGCATGCGACGGCACCGCCGAGAGCCTGCGCCAGCTGGAGGAATTCCTGCAGGCCTGACCTCAAGGCCGGTCGAGCACATACCCCATTGAGCGCACCGTGCGCAGCGGCGATCCTGCGCCGACATCGCGCAAGGCGCGGCGCAGGCGGCTGATCCAGGCGTCGACGGTCCTCTCGTCGATCGGCTGGTCGTGCTTGCCCAATGCCGCAATCAGCTGCGTACGGCTGAACACGTGGCCGGGCTTTTCCATCAGATAGCGCAGCAGGCGCATTTCGTTGGGCATGAGCAACAGCGGCTTTTCGCGCCAGCGGGCCTGCAGCGCGGCAAGGTCCAGCGTCAGGTCGCCCAGCCGCAACACCCGCGCCGGCGCTTCATGCTCCGGAAGCTGGATCGACAGCACCCGGTCGAGGATCGCACCCCGGTCCACCGGTCCGACGATATAGTCGTCAGCCCCCGCGCGCAGGGCGCGGCGCTTGGCCTCGGCATCGTCTTCCTCGAGGATCATCGTGATGTGCGCTTCCTGCCCGAGACTGTCCCCGCAGCGCAAGCGACGACACAGTTCCAGCCCGGACATCTCGTCAAGCACCCAGTCTATGAACGCCCATGGCCGCCCTTCCATGAGGGGCAGGGGGGCCTCCGATTTCCAGCGGTGAAACACCACGCGCAGATCGGAATGCACGAAGGGTTCGCGTCCTCCGGATAGGTTGCCTGTCAGCAGGATGTCGATGTGCCGCATGAAAAGAAAGCCCCTGTTTCCAGGAGCTTTCTGTATCGACTTTGTGACGGTGAAATGACGATGTTACACTGCGCCGGCCGACCTTTGGGGCAGGCCCTGGCAGCTGTTACACCGGCAGACCGACGTAGTTCTCGGCGATGCTCGTCTGTGCGGCCTTGCTGGAAGCGATATAGTCCAGCTCGGCCACCTGCATTGCGCGCTCGAACGGGCCATCCTCGGGGAAGCGGTGCATCAGCTTGGTCAGCGACCACGAGAAGCGCTCGGATTTCCACACCCGGGCCAGTGCCTTGGCGGAGTACCCTTCGATCGCGTCGTTATCGCCCCGCTTGAAGAAGCTGCTCAGGGCTTCGGCGGCGTAATGGACGTCGCTTGCGGCAAGGTTCAGGCCCTTGGCACCGGTCGGCGGGACAATGTGCGCCGCATCGCCGCACAGCAGCAGGCTGCCGTGGCGCATCGGTTCGAAAACGTAGGAGCGCAGCGGCGCGATCGACTTTTCGATGGAAGGCCCGCGCGTCATGTTCGCCGCAGCCTCCGGCCCGAGGCGCACCGCCAGCTCGTCCCAGATGCGCTCGTCCGACCAGTCCTCGACCTTCTCGGTCAGCGGCACATCGACATAGTAGCGGCTGCGCGTGTGGCTGCGCATCGAGGCGAGGGCGAAGCCGCGCTCGTGATTGGCATAGATCAATTCATGGTTGCACGGCGGCACGTCGGCAAGGATGCCAAGCCAGCCGAACGGATAGACCCGCTCGAATTCGCGCGCCACGCTCGCCGGGATGGCCTTCCGGCTGGGGCCATGGAACCCGTCGCAACCGACGATGAACCGCGCATCAATGCGCTGTTCGCTGCCCTCAAGCGAATAGGTGACGTAAGGGGCGTCGCTCTCGATGGCATGGAGAGCCACATCGCTGGCGCCATAGATCACCTGCAGCCCACGCTCGGGCGCGGCGTCCATGAGGTCGCGGGTGATCTCGGTCTGGCCATAGACCACCACGGTCTTGCCGGTGAGATTGGCGACATCGATGCGGATCAGGCGTTCGCCATCGGCGAGATTGAAGCCTTCTTCCACCAGGCCCTCGGCCTTGAGGCGAGCATCGAGGCCGAGCCGTTCCATCAGCCCGACGGTGATCTGCTCCAGCACACCTGCACGGATGCGGCCAAGGATATAGTCCGGCTGCTGCCGCTCGACCACGACGCAGTCAACGCCCTCAGCCTTCAGCAGGTGTCCGAGCAGCAGGCCGGCCGGGCCTGCGCCGATGATGGCGACCTGAGTCTTCATGACAGTTCTCCCACGCGCCCGCACTGGGATGCGGGGTCAATGCTGGAGAATTTGACAGAAGCGCGGTTGCGGGTGAATGCAGCCGCAGGACAAACTGCTAGCACTTTCGGGACATGACCGAGGCGATACCAAGATATGCCCTCTATGGTGAAGGCACGGCGCGGAACACCGGCGGTTTCGCCCATATCGAGACCATCGCGGAGCGGAGTGCCCTGCACGATTGGGAAATCGGCATTCACCGCCACGATCATTTCGTTCAGGTTCTTCTGGTAGAAGAGGGACACGCTGCAGTGACCCTCGATACCATCACCGTCGGGCTCGAAGGTCCGGCGCGCGTGATCGTGCCCGCCGCCGCCGTCCATGGCTTCCGCTTCCGCCAGGGCACCCGCGGATTTGTCCTCACCTTGTCCACTGACTTTTCCACAAGGGCAGCCGGCCCGGCCGATCCGTTGCTCGGCGCTCTGGCACGCGGCGGTTCTGCGCCGCTTGGCCCCGAAGCTGCCCGCCGCGCCGTCTGGCTCGCGCGTGAAATGCTCGGCCTTCAACAGGAATGGCAGCAGCGCGATCCATTGTTCATGGCGCTGGCTGAAAGCCTCATCCGCACAATCGCCCGCGAGGAGGACGCTTCCGATCCGCAGGAGCGTGCCGACCGGCGGCTCGATCGCTTTCGCCAGCTTGTCGAACTGCATTACCGCCAGCACCGCGATCTCGATTTCTATGCCGGCGCGCTCGGCCTTACCCGCCGCACGCTGTCGCGTCTCACCGCAGCGCGCCTCGGCTGCAGTCCGATGGACTTGATCCACCGCCGCCTCGCCCTCGAAGCCCACCGTTTGCTGCGCTACACCAATGCCACGGCGGCACAAGTCGCCGCCGAACTCGGCTTCGAAGACCCCAGTTATTTCTCCCGCTTCTACCAACGGGTTACCGGCAGGCGACCTTCACAGGACAAGGCGGCCTAGGCGTTGTGGAATTTGTCCACGCCGCCTAGAATACCTTGCGCAGTTCGAGCGCCACGGTGCGCCCGATCGGATCGCGATAGGCGGGCTGAAAGCCCAGTGGCAGATCCCCATTCGCTGCAGTCACCCGCTGGCGGGCATTACCGATGTTGTCGACGACGAGCGAAATGCGCGCGCCCTTCCAGAACGGAGACTTGGGCACGAGCGAGCCCATGTCGGCAATCGCGCGCAGGTCGAACGTGCTGATCGGCTGGAACGTCAGCTGGTTCGGCGCGGCTTGCGAGCCATAGAGCAGCTGGCTCTGCCCACGCCTGCTGGCTGAAAGCCGGAACCCGCTTGGCCCCCGCATCACCGAGACATTGGCGGTCGTCAGGTGCCGCTGCTGACCGCCGCCGATGCCGATTGCGCCACCCGAAAGCAGGTTCACTTGCCCCAGAGCTGCTCGGATCACCGAAGTGCTCTCCAGCACGATGGTATGCGCCGCATTGACCTGCATCGTCATCCTCGGCCCATAAGCCCTGGCCTTGCCATTCGCATCGAGCGGCATCGGCTCCAGAGGCACAGCAAAGCTCGTGCCCAGTCGCAATTGCCGCGAGCGCAGCCGGTCAAAGTTCACCGTGCGATTGTCCACCAGCGTCAACCGCCCGCTTGCATCGCGCACGAAGCGGTCGGGGAACGCCGCCACCACGGCCTGCGTCGGCAAGGGCAGGGCACCGAACTGGTTGCGCGTGTCCGAAATCGAATAGTCCGCGTTGACCTGCAGTTTGTAGCGGGACCATGGCGATGCGGACACAGACAGCGTGCGCAAGCGTTGCGTCTCGCTCCTCAGGCTGCCGCCGCCGCCGTAGATCGTCGTCACGGGCACCGTCTCGCCACGCACCGGATCGAAGTAGGGCACGTTCTCGGCAATCGTGCTCGGCGCGGCGACAAGTTCCAGCGGAATGGCCCGCCCGTCACGGTTGTCGGTCAGGTTGAAACGCAGCCATGCCAGCGGCCGCCAGTTGAGTGCAAACGCATGCTCGTTGATCCGCCCGAACTGCCCCAGCCTCTGTCGCGAGACGTCTGCTGAAACGTCTATGTCGCCCAGCGCGCCGAGAAAATTTCCCGCCTTGCTCGTCAGCGGCACGGTAACGCCTGCGCGCAGTGTCCAGTCGTTGCGCTCGATCCTCGAATCGCGGCCCTGCTGGTCCGTCGCATCCAGCGTGCCACCGCCCAGCGCGCCGCCCCCGCGCACTTGCACCGTGCCTGCAGGCAGCCCGAACAACGGTCCCTGAACATCGAGCCGTACCTCGCGCGCAGTGGTCTTGTTGCGCGTGGTGCGCACGGAAAGCGGAATGAGCGCGGCCAGCCCGTCGGCAAAGGGATTGATCGTCGGATCAATGGCGATCAGCCCTCCGGCTACTGTGCCATTAAGGATGCTGCCCGAGGCGCGCTCGCGTTGTTCGTAGCGGCCCAGCAACGTGCCTTGCCACGGCCCCCGCGTCGCGATCAGGGATGCCGTCAGGCTCCTTGCGTCGCTGCGCGTATCGTAGCGCAAGGGCCGCGAGGCGTCGCTCAATGCCAGCACCACCGGTGTCGTGAACAGACTTGCCGGATGATCCGCCGCCAGGAGAAACCGCGCTGTCGGCAAGCCGTTGAGGCTCGAAGCCGTCGTGCGGCCGATCCGCCCGTTGAACGAAAGCGAAAGCCATGGGGCCAGCGTCTTGTTGCCTGAAAGGCTGGCTTCGAGCGGCTGCGACGCGCCGCGCAGCGTGCGAAAGTCGCCGATCCGGCTGTCGTTCACCTTGTTGGCGAAAGGCACCAGACTGGCCAGCGTCGGCGTCCCGGCATTCTGCGGCAGCGCGATCGTGCTTACCAGGCTCCCGGCAAGCGCCGAAAGCGCCGGGTCGATCTCCGTGCCCCGGAAAGAGATCACATTGCCCAGCGGAGCAAACGGTATGATCGAGTCCGGCCGCACCAGATTGCGGTCGGTTTCGAAGAGGTTGTCCGATTGCGATGCCTTGACCGAAAGGTTGATGCGGTCACGCTTGCGGATGAAGGTCAGTTGCGCCTCACCCCGGCTCAGGCCCCAGTCCCCCTCGGTGGCGATTTCGCGGCTGCCGGTCACGGTGAGCGTCTTGACCGCAGGCTTCAGCACGATGTTGTAGACGCGCTGCGTGGATCCGCCACCGACGCGCGCGGCTGACCCACGTGGTAGCGTTTCGATCTTGCGCACGGCTTCTACGGGGTAGTCGGATATGTCACCGATGTCGCTGACCGGCTGGCCGTTTACCAGCACTGCCGGCTGATCGTCGCCGTTCTCATCCTGGATCTGATTGACCAGTTCGCCAACCGTGCTGGCACCGTAGGATGCGATGCGGTCTTCCTCGTAATCTTGCTCAGGCGCGACGTCGGACAGTTGCGATACGATGGCGCGATCGCCCACGACCACGATCTGCCGGTCAAACAGTGGAACCGGCAGTTCCAGCCCGGACGGCCGCGTTTGCGCCGATTCGCTTTGCGGCGCGCCGTCACCACTGCCCGAGCCTGCCTCTTCACTGCCATCGGCAGCACCGTTGGCCGCATGGGCCGCGACCGACAGGCAGGACAGCACCAGTGCAGGTATCGCAAGTCCCGGCCTCAGCGTGCCGAGGCACTGCAAGCGCGGCGCAGACCAGACGGTCCGTCCGCTCTTGTCAGAGCTCTGCCCATTGGCGGGGTAACAAGGGTGACGAGGGGCTGTCATCAGCGTCGTGAAAAGGCGCAAGGCTCCACCGGCCATTGCCGATGGAGCCATAGACACCCTCACCCGAGGTCAGATCGCTCAGGCGCCCGGAACCGAGATATAGGTCCCGTTCGAGGTCTGCGAACCGCCGCCCCACGGAGCCGTATTGAAGTAGGTCGTGTTGCAGTTGGTGCCGACATAGCCGTTCTGTGCGGTCCAGATGCCCGGCAGCCTCTTGGGCGAAATGCAGACGACGACCTTTTCGGCCAGCCAGTTGCCGACTTCTGTCCACGGGCCAGCAGCAGCTTCATGCCCGGCAACGCCATAGACGGTGTTGGTTTCGTCGATCGTCTGGTTCGAAGTCAGCTCGGGTGCGGCCTCCGGCGCATTGTCGATCCACTGTTCTTCAACCGGATCGACGGCGTCGGCGGTCTTGATGAACAGGCATTGTGCGTGATCTTCGCCCCAGAACGGCTGCGCCGAACCGTTTTCCGTAAAGCGTGCGCACGCCGTTTCAACCGCAGTGACATTGCCGTTCGCTTCGGGATCGCGAATGTAATAGCCCTGGACCGGCGAACCCTCGACCGCGGGAATGTGGGTCTCGCTGTAGCGCGTGTATTCGCAGTTGTAGCTCACCGTGGTGGTGGTGGAATAATCGGCGGTGAAGTCGTATTCGCTCGCGGGCCAGTTCTTGTTCTTGGCAACCTTGTCACCGAACAGGTTCACGCTGCCCCCGGTGCGGAAGGGCATTCCTTCAATGGTGAAGCCTGAATAGGTCGGCGTGCCGGTGCCAAAGCGGGTGTCCGGCGTTTCCACGCGGTTGCTTTCGACCGGATCAGCATCGGCCTGACCGGTTTCGACGACTTCCACGGTCAGCGAAGGACGGCCGTCATGCAGCGGCGCAGTCAGCTTGGCAGCAAGGTCAGCGTCGCACACGCCTGCCATTGCAGTGGTCGTGTCGCCTGAAAGCGTGATCGCCAAGGCCGGCGTGATTGCCAGCGGGCTCAGCGAAGAGGCGCACAGAGCGCCGATCGTCAGGATCTTTACAGTCTTCATTTGGGAACTCCCCCAGCAGTTGCGCTCGAAGTCCCGGACCCCCATGGTCGGGCGTTAACCTTGAGTGCTTGAGCGCGACTCGCCGGTTTATCGAGTTATAGATGCTTAATACGTAATTAATGGTATGGTTAGGAGTCATAAAGTGTTAATGATCCAAAGCGGGACTGTCTTTCGAATAGTCATTAAAACATGTGAGATTATCTAAAGTTCAAAATCCTTTACTTCTCTGGATAAGTGATTTGCTGTTTATTCGAGAGATTTTTCGACCATCACCGCCATCGCAAATTTCACTTCATGAAACGACCTTTTTGGATTTCTGGAAACGCGTTTTCACCTTGGACCGTCAGCCATCGCAAACAGCGCTCCAAAACAACTTTCCTACAGCGTCAGTGCTGCGGCAAACTCCGGTCATGCACAAATTCGGATTCGCCCCTTTCGGAGCTACTGCGTCGCTGCCACCGCCGTGGCCTCGTCTTGCGGCTCGACGGACGCAAGCGGGCCGTCGAAATGGCGAAATCGGTGGGGCTGAATGTTTTCTCTTTGAACTGTGTAAACCCGTAAACCCCAAGGCAGCGGCGCTCTGGCGAAAACCCCGCAAATCCGCTTGTTTCGACCGCGAACTGCGCTATGAATTTTTCATGGATATGAACTGCGGAAGAGGCAACTGAAATGGCCAAGATCAAGACAACCCACGTCGGCAGCCTCCCGCGCGGCGATGAATTGACGCCCCTGCTGCTCGCCCGAGACAAGGGCGAAGCATACGACGCCGCCGAATTCGATGCAAAAGTCTCGGCCGCAGTCGACGCCGCAGTCAAGATGCAGGTCGATGCCGGCGTGTCCGTGGTCTCCGATGGCGAGCTCGGCAAGGTCGGATATTCGACTTACATGATCGAACGCCTGTCCGGCTTCGGCGGCCACATTGATCGCAAGCCTGCGGCGGACCTCGCCGAAGTGCCGAACCTGGCCAAGAAGCTCTCGGCGATCATGGGCAGCCAGGAGTTCGTCCGCGCCTCGTGCATCGGCCCGGTTCGCAAGGTCACGCTGCAGCCGCTGCATGACGACATCCGCCGCTTCAAGGCCGCGCTCGCCAACCACGCGGCGCCCGATACCGAAGCCTTCATGAATGCAGCATCGCCGGGCCTGATCACCGCCTTCCAGGTCAACCGCCACTACCCCAGCCACGAAGCTTACCTCGCCGACCTCGCCGATGCGATGCGCGAGGAGTACGAGACCATCGTGAACGAGGGGTTCTACCTCCAGCTCGATTGCCCCGACCTCGCGATGAGCCGCCACACCGGCTATCAGGACATGTCGGAAGAGGACTTCCTCAAGGTCGCCGCCGCCAACGTCGAGGCGCTGAACGCGGCAACGGCCAACATTCCGCCCGAGAAGATGCGCATGCACATCTGCTGGGGCAACTACGAAGGCCCCCACGACCACGACATCCCGCTCGAACGCGTGGTCGACATCGTGATCAAGGCGCGCCCCGCCACGATCCTGTTCGAAGGCGCCAATCCCCGCCACGAACACGAATGGACAGTGTGGCGGGACGCCAAGCTGCCCGATCACAAGATCCTTGCGCCGGGGTTGATCGACACCTGCTCGAACTACATCGAACATCCCGAACTGATTGCCCAGCGTATCGAGCGCTTTGCCGGCTTCGTCGGCGCCGACCGCGTGGTTGCCAGCACCGACTGCGGCTTTGGTACTTTCGCAGGGTACGGCAAGCTCGATCCGATCGTGACGTGGCGCAAGCTCAAGTCGCTGCGCGAAGGCGCGGACATCGCCGCGAGCCGCCTGTGAGCCAGGTGAGCTTGACTCCTGAAGACCGCCGCGCCGCGGAGCATGATTGTGCCCGCCTCGTTGCGCTCTACGCCAACCTCAACGACGAGGCGCGGTGGGAGGAGGTGGCAGCGCTTTATGCCGAGGATGGCGTCATGTACCGTCCGACTGCGCCTGATCAGGGCGTGGAAGGGCGCGAGGCCATCCTTGCGGCGTTCAAGGCAAGGCCGCCGCGCACCACACGGCATGTCTGCTCGAACGTGGTGATTGACGTTGAAGGCCCGGCCACAGCACGAGGCACCAGCGCGATGCTGCTTTTCACGGGCGAGGGCGCGCCGCTGGTCGGCTCCTTCCACGATCGCTTCGTGCTGACTGCCGAAGGCTGGCGGTTTGCCGAGCGGCGCGGGAGCTTGACGTTCAAGTGAACGCCCCTGCCGCCTCGAACCCAGTGAAGTCGGCGATGCGCACGCTCGACGTGATCGAGTACGTCGTCGCAAACCGCCAGGGCGCTGTGGCGCAGGAGATCGCGGGCGCGCTGGCCATTCCGGTCAGCAGCCTGTCCTATCTGCTCGCCACCTTGACCGAGCGTGGCTACCTGACGCGGGAAGGGCGGCGCTATTTGCCGGGGCCGGGGCTGCAGCGATTGCGCGCGCCGGACGCTGCGCTCACGCTCGAGGATCGCGTGGCCCCGCTGGTGCGGGCCTTGCGCAGCGAACTCAACGAGACCTCCTCGTTCATGGTCCGCCGTGGTTGGGAAGTGGAGGCGCTGGTCACCGAGGCCAGCGACCAAGCGCTGCGCTATGCCGTCGATCCCGGCACGCGCCGTCCTCTCCATGCGCTGGCTGCTGGCAAGATTATGGCGGCGTGGCTGCCGCCGGCCGAGATGGAGCGCTATTTCGCCGAGACCGAGCGCGCCAAGCTGACGCCGCAGACGCGGACGACCGAGGCAGAACTGCGTGCAGACTTTGCCCAGATCATGGCCACTGGCTTCAGCCTCGCCCGGGAAGAGGCGACGGTCGGGATCTGCGGCATGGCGGTGCCGGTGTGGATCGACGAGCAGCTTGCGGGGGCTTTCAGTGTGGCCGTCCCGGCGGTGCGATTCGATGAACAATTAGCCGAGCGGGTGCGCCAGTTGCTGCTGCGCTTGGCAGGAGCGGTAAAGTGATGAAGCGCAGGTCTTTTCTTGGGGCTCTGCCAGCGGCTGCAGGTCTGATGGTGGTCCCCGGCCTTGTGCGAGCGGCGGCCGATCAGCGACGCTTCCGGGTGATTTGCGATAACGATTTTTCAGGAGATCCGGACGGCCTGTTTCAGCTGGCGCATCACTTGCGCTCGCCTTCGGTCGAGGTGCGGGCGATCATCGGGTCGCATCTCCACGCTGATGAGAAGTGGGCCAAGTCCGACCATCAGGCGACCGATGGGGCAAACCGGGCGCGCGAACTGCTGGAAGTCATGGGGCTGACCGGCAAGGTCCCGGTCTTCGTCGGCTCCGAGAAGGCCATGATCTCCGCGTCCGTCCCGGCGCGCTCGGCGGCAGCCGATGCGATCATTGCCGAGGCGATGCGGGACGATCCCTTGCCGCTGTTCTATTGCGCCGGCGCTGGTTTGACCGACCTCGCTTCAGCCTTGCTGTTCGAGCCGCGCATCGCCAAGCGGCTGACGCTGGTGTGGATTGGTGGGCCCGAGTATCCCGGCCTTGGCCTGCCCGTGCCCGGTGGATCGCCGGGCGAGTACAACATCACCATCGATGTCGCCGCGGCTCAGGTGGTCTTCAACCGCTCCGACGTTGCGATATGGCAAGTGCCGCGCAATACCTATCGGCGGATGCTGTTCTCGATGGGCGAACTCGAAGCGATGAAAGAGAGCGGCGGGACCGGTGCCTGGTTGGCGGGCCAGATATCGGGCCTGTCCGAGGCCGCGGCCAAGATGGGCCTGAAGGTGGGCGAGGCCTATGCCCTTGGTGACAGCCCGCTGGTGACGCTGACTGTTCTGCAATCCTCGTTCGAGCCTGATCCATCCTCCAGCGACTATGTGATGATCCCTGCTCCGATCGTGCAGGCAGACGGCACCTTCAAGCCGAACCCTGAGGGCAGGCCGATCCGCGTCTATGTGACCATCGACACCCGACTGACCTTTGGCGACATGATGGCCAAGCTCAAAAGGTAAGGGCCGGATCGCTCCGGCCCCGATTGCTTATTTCTTCATGCCTTCGGTAATGCGCTGGGTTTCTGCGCGGGTCGAATCCGGGCCGGTGTTGCGCTTGTAGATGCCGCCTTGGCCTGCAGCGCGATTGAACAGGTCGGGATCGCCTTCGCGCTGTTGGAGGCCGAAAAGGGGGAATAGCCCGGGGTGACGCCCAAGGCCACCGTAGAGATCAAGGCAGCGCTCGATCCACGGGCGGAGCGGATCGTCGTTGGCGAGCACCGGGGTCTTGCAGACCGAAGCGGTGAACAAGATGCCCCCCATGATGCGGAAATCGGCATAGTTCGGCGAGGAACCGCCGAGCCATTCGTGCTGGCCAAGCGCAGCGCGGAGCGGCTCGAGCGCGGCGCTGATCTTGGGCAGGCGCTCTTCGCGGCCGGCCTGCACGTCCTCAAGCTTGCGGCCGAGCATCTTTTCGCGACTGTGGGTGACGTATTCATGGTCGGCAGGCACGGACAGGTCGCGGTAGTCGGCACAGAAACAGAACATCCACGGGCCGACGGCCGCCTTCCAGAACCAGTGGTCGAGCGCCTTCAGCGTGACGGCGACGCTTTCGTGCGGGATCAGGGTTGGCCGGTCAGGATACTTGGCATCAAGGTATTCGACGATGCCCCAGCTATCCAGCACCCATTCGCCGTCGTCGACGATGGCGGGCAGGCGCTCGGTCTTGCCGCCGGTGCGCTCAAGAATGCCGGTGAAGCCGCCGGGTACGACGTCAAGATCAAAGCCCTTGTGCTTGAGCGCGTACTTGGTTGCCCAGACGAAGGGGCTGATCGTCGCGCCGGTGGAAAGGGCGAGGTCATAGAAGGTGATGGTGTTGTTGGCGGCCATGGGAATCCTCTCTCGTCGTTGCGAGCAGTTTGCCAGATATTGTTAGTAACACAAACGAAATCTGTGTTTTTGTCTGGGTCGGTCGGCATCCTTTGACAAGGTCAGGATGAGCGGGATTAAGGTTCTGATCGAGGACCAATTCCCCGCTCAGCCTGAGCCTGTCGAAGGCCTAGCCTGCCACCCAAACGCAAAGAGCGCCGGACCCGTCGGGATGGGCCGGCGCTCTCGCATTCGGGCTGTTGCCCTCAGTCTTACTTCTTCGTGCGCCAGCCTTCGGCATAGTTGTCGCGCGCCACTTCCGAATAGGGAACGGCGGCAACGGTAGCCTTGATCTCGGTCTGGACGTGGGGTTCGACGGTCGGCTTGGTGGTGCCGCCATCGGGTTCACCCCACAGCAGGCTGACCTCGGTGCCGGGCTCGACGTAACCGGGTTCCATCATCGCGAGGGTGAGGAACTTGCCTTCGTTGGCGGTATAGCCGATCCAGGTGGAAAGGCCGACCAGCTTGCCACCGGCGAGGACCTGATCGAACGGGTGCATCGAGTACACAGCGCTCGGATACTCCATGAACTTGGCGCGATCGCCCTTGCTCAGCGCCGAGGACTGGACGCGCATGACGTCTTCATTGTCGAGAGCCAGGGTCACCTTGGTGCGATGCTTGCCTTCTGCGGCCATCTTCTCGAGCGCGGCGCGGCCGATGAAGTCATGGTCGAACTTGACGAAGGGGCCGTAGCCGAGATCCCACGGCGTGGTGTAGTAGCCTTCGATGGTTTCGGGCACGTAGCTGCCGCCGACCGAGCACTTGGCCTCGTAAGAATTGGCCGAAAGCCATTCACGGTAAGGGCGCAGCGCCTCGCCAGTGTAGATCGCCGGGAAGGGCGAGGGGATCCAGCCCGATTCCAGCGTGTTCGACGAGTAGGCGCGACCCCCGACCAGCGCCATCTGGAATTCCTTGCCAGCCTCGACCAGTGCGGCGTGGACGGCGCCATAGTCTTCCCACGGGCCCATCAGCTCGAAACCGGGCTGGCCGGCCATGCCATGCCGCAGGGCGCGCACTTCCTTGCCGCCGATGGTCATGCGGGTCATGTGGAAGAACTTGAGGTCGGGCGCGGTCTTGCCGGTGGCCTTCTCGATGATCTTCATCGCGTTCGGGCCCTGGATCTGGAAGCGGTAGGAGTTGCGCTTGCCATCGGTGCGCATCGCCCAGCGTTCGTCACGCTCGACGGTGACGTTCCAGTTGCCCGACGCCGCGTGGTATTCGACCCATTCGATCGTCGGCGCGCGGCCGACGAGGTTGAAGTGGTTCTCGTCGAGGTAGAACAGGATCACGTCGCCGATGACGTAGCCATCCGGGGTGACGGGAACGAACTGCTTGGCGCGATCGGGCTGGAAGTTCTTGAACGAGTTGATGCCGAGGTGCTCGAGCATCTTGAAGGCGTCAGGTCCCTTAACCGCGAGATCGACCATGTGGTACGACTGGTTGTAGAGCACCGCCGAATGCGCCCATGCCCACTGTTCGTTGCGCCAGTTCGAATACTCTGCCGGGACGCCGGGGTAGACGTTGGGGCCGACCTGCTGATTGCGGACGAAGTTTACAAGGTCACCGGCGTTCTGGATGACCTGTTCGAGGGTCTGGGACATTTCTCAAGCTCTCCCGATGCGATTTCACGGATATGGACTCGTCATGCCTCATTTTCGCGTGCTTGAAAAGTTCGGAATGCTGAATTGGGTGAAATATTGTATGTGCTGCATACGGAGTGTCGCGCTTTGCATCCTTCGACAAGCGCTGGATACGCGGGTGTTTGAAAAGGTGGTTCACTAACCAATCCCGCTCAGCCTGAGCTTGTCGAAGGCCCGTCTTCGCAGTCACGCAAACGAAAAAGGGCCGGTCCTTGCGGACCAGCCCTTCTGCGTGTCGGTTTCGGCGGATCAGCCTTCGACGTGCTCGGCGAGAACCGTCAGGCCCTTGGCGCCGACTTCGGCGAAGCCGCCCTGGACCGTGATCTCTTCAGGCGCCGAACCTGCCGACTTGTAGACCTTGATCGTTCCGTCCTTGACCGTCGACATGAACGGCGCGTGGCCTTCCAGCACGCCGAATTCACCGTCGGTGCCGGGAACGACCACCATGTGGACCTCTTCCGAACGGACGAGGCGGGCCGGGGTGACGAGTTCGAAGTGAAGGGACATTTCATTCCTCGCATGCTCTCTCCCCTTGAGGGGAGAGATACGAAGGCTTGGCAGCTTGTCTGCCTAGCCGAAGTTGAGAGGGGGAAGGGCGGTGCAACCCCTCTCCCAACCCTCTCCCCTGAAGGGGAGAGGGCTAGAGAGCCTTAAGCTTCAGCAGCCAGCTTCTTGGCCTTTTCGACCGCTTCGTCGATGCCGCCGACCATGTAGAACGCGGCTTCGGGAAGGTGGTCGTACTCGCCGTCGACGACTGCCTTGAACGAACGCACGGTGTCTTCGACCTGGACGAACTTGCCCGAGATGCCGGTGAACACTTCGGCGACGTGGAAGGGCTGCGACAGGAAGCGCTGGATCTTGCGGGCGCGGGCGACGGTGAGCTTATCCTCTTCCGAAAGCTCGTCCATGCCGAGGATCGCGATGATGTCCTGCAGCGACTTGTACTTCTGCAGCGTTTCCTGAACGCGGCGAGCGGTCTGGTAGTGCTCTTCACCGACGACGGCGGGCGTCAGCACGCGCGAGGTCGAGTCGAGCGGGTCAACCGCCGGGTAGATGCCGAGTTCCGAGATGGCGCGGTTCAGCGTGGTCGTTGCGTCAAGGTGAGCGAACGAGGTGGCCGGGGCCGGGTCGGTAAGGTCGTCGGCGGGGACGTAAATCGCCTGCACCGAGGTGATCGAACCCTTGGTGGTGGAGGTGATGCGTTCCTGCAGCGCGCCCATGTCGGTGGCGAGCGTCGGCTGGTAGCCCACGGCCGAAGGAATACGGCCAAGCAGTGCCGACACTTCCGAACCCGCCTGGGTGAAACGGAAGATGTTGTCGACGAAGAACAGAACGTCCTGGCCTTCCTGGTCGCGGAAGTATTCTGCCATGGTCAGACCCGACAGAGCGACGCGAGCGCGGGCGCCCGGGGGCTCGTTCATCTGGCCGAACACGAGGGCGACCTTCGAGCCGTCCGGGGTCGGGTTGCCATCGGCGTCCTTGGCGATAACGCCGGCGTCGAGGAATTCGTGGTAGAGATCGTTGCCTTCGCGGGTGCGTTCACCGACGCCTGCGAAGACCGACACGCCGCCGTGGCCCTTGGCGATGTTGTTGATCAGTTCCTGAATGAGAACCGTCTTGCCCACGCCGGCGCCGCCGAACAGGCCGATCTTGCCGCCCTTGGCGTAAGGAGCGAGAAGGTCGATGACCTTGATGCCGGTCACGAGGATCGCGGCTTCGGTCGACTGCTCGATGAATTCCGGAGCCTTGGCGTGGATCGGAGCGGTCTGCTCGGCACCGACCGGGCCACGCTCGTCGATCGGATCGCCGACGACGTTCATGATGCGGCCGAGGGTCTTGGGGCCGACCGGCACCGAGATCTGCGCGCCGGTGTCACGCACGGGCTGGCCGCGGGTCAGACCGTCGGTCGAGTCCATCGCGATGGTGCGGACGGTGTTTTCGCCGAGGTGCTGCGCAACTTCGAGAACGAGGCGGTTGCCGTTGTTGTCGGTTTCAAGCGCCGAGAGAATCGCGGGGAGTTCGCCCTCGAACGCGACGTCGACGACGGCGCCGATGACCTGGCTGATCTTGCCGGTAGCTACTGCGGTGGCCATTTTCGTTTCCTTGCCTTCTATGTCGTCGTCAGAGCGCTTCGGCGCCCGCGATGATTTCGATGAGTTCGGTGGTGATCGCGGCCTGGCGGCTGCGGTTGTACTGGATGGTGAGCTTGTTGATCAGCTCGCCCGCATTGCGCGTCGCGTTGTCCATCGCGGTCATCGACGCGCCCTGTTCCGAGGCTTCACGCTCGAGCAGTGCACCGAAGAGCTGCGTGGTGACGTAGCGCGGCAGCAGTTCCTCGAGGATTTCCTCCTCGCCCGGCTCGTATTCCACCACAGAGTCGACAGCGACGGTGCTGGTGGGGGCGGGGACCGGAATGATCTGCGTGGTGACCGGCTGCTGCGTCAGCGCGTTCTTGAACACCGGGGCGACGAGGTGGGCGACGTCGAACTTGCCGGCCTCGAACATGGCGATCAGCTCACGCGCGATGGCGGCTGCTTCGTCAAAGCCAGGTGTGCGCACGTTGCTGGTGTCGTATCCGGCGGCGATGCCGTTCGGATAGTCACGGCGGATCGGTGCGCGACCCTTCTTGCCGACGAGGTAGAACATCACCGTCTTGCCAGCGGCTTCAAGCGCGCGCGCCTGCAGCTTGGCTTCCTTGACGAGGTTCGAGTTCAGACCGCCGCACAGGCCCTTGTCGGTGTTGACCACGACAAGGAGGTGGCGCTGGTTAGAGCCGGTGCCGCGCATGAGCAGTGGACCATTGTCCTGGCCTGCGACCTTGGCGGCAAGGCTGCCCATGACTTCCGCGAGGCGGCTGGCATAGGGGCGTGCGGCTTCGGCAGCCGCCTGCGCCTTGCGCAGCTTGGCCGCCGCGACCATCTGCTTGGCCTTGGTGATCTTCTGGGTCGACTTGACCGAGTTGATCCGGCCCTTGAGTTCCTTCAGCGAGGCCATGACGGCTCCCTTGATCCGTCACCCCGCCGCGCTGGACGGGGTGGCGTTGACTTCAAAGACTTAGGCGAACTGCTTTGCGAAAGCGTCGAGCGCCGCGACCAGCTTGCCCTTGGCTTCGTCGCCAAGGTCCTTGGTGTCGCGGATCAGGCCGAGCAGGTCAGCGTGCTGCGTGCGCAGGAAGCTGAGCAGTTCGGCTTCGTACTCGGTGACGCGCGTTACCGGAACGCTGTCGAGGTAGCCTTGCGTACCGGCGAAGATCACGCAGGTCTGCTCTTCGAAGCCGAGCGGCGAGAACTGGGGCTGCTTGAGCAGCTCGGTCAGGCGCGCACCGCGGTTGAGGAGCTTCTGGGTCGAAGCGTCGAGGTCCGAACCGAACTGGGCGAAGGCCGCCATTTCGCGGTACTGGGCAAGCTCGAGCTTGATCGAGCCGGCCACCTTCTTCATCGCCTTGGTCTGGGCCGAGGAGCCGACGCGCGACACCGACAGACCGACGTTGATGGCCGGACGGATGCCCTGGTAGAACAGGCCGGTTTCAAGGAAGATCTGACCGTCGGTGATCGAGATCACGTTGGTCGGGATGTAGGCCGAAACGTCGCCCGCCTGGGTTTCGATGATCGGCAGGGCGGTGAGCGAGCCAGCGCCGTTCTCGTCGTTCATCTTCGCAGCACGCTCGAGCAAGCGGCTGTGGAGATAGAACACGTCGCCGGGGTAAGCTTCGCGGCCCGGCGGGCGGCGGAGCAGCAGCGACATCTGGCGATAGGCAACGGCCTGCTTGGAAAGGTCGTCGTACACGATCACGGCGTGCATGCCGTTGTCGCGGAAGAATTCGCCCATGGTCGCACCGGTGTAGGGTGCGAGGTACTGCAGAGGAGCCGGTTCCGAAGCGGTTGCGGCGATGACGATGGAGTATTCCATCGCGCCGTTTTCTTCGAGCTGGCGGACGATCTGCGCGACGGTCGAGCGCTTCTGGCCGACGGCGACGTAGATGCAGTAGAGCTTCTTGCCTTCATCGGTCCCGGCGTTGACGGCCTTCTGGTTGATGAAGGTGTCGATCGCGACGGCGGTCTTGCCGGTCTGGCGGTCACCGATGATCAGCTCACGCTGGCCACGGCCGACGGGGACGAGGGCGTCAATTGCCTTGAGGCCGGTCTGCACGGGTTCGTGCACCGACTTGCGCGGGATGATGCCCGGAGCCTTGACTTCGACGCGGGTGCGAGTGGCGTCGACGATCGGACCCTTGCCGTCGATCGGGTTGCCAAGAGCGTCAACCACGCGGCCGAGCAGGCCCTTGCCGACGGGCACGTCGACGATGGTGCCGGTGCGCTTGACGACATCGCCTTCCTTGATCTCGGCGTCCGAGCCGAAGATCACGACGCCGACGTTGTCGGCTTCGAGGTTCAGGGCCATGCCCTTCACGCCGTTGGCGAATTCGACCATCTCACCGGCCTGGACCTTGTCGAGACCGTGGATGCGGGCGATACCGTCACCCACCGAGAGAACCGACCCGACTTCCGACACCTGGGCGTCGGTGCCGAAGCTGGCGATCTGGTCCTTGATGACCTTCGAGATTTCAGCGGCGCGGATTTCCATGTTCTGTCCTTCCTGGAACCTGTGCGGGCCGTTAGGCCTTCATCGCCTGGGCGAGAGAATTGAGACGGGTGCGGATCGAGCTGTCGATCATCTGGCTGCCGATCTTGACGACGAGGCCACCGAGAATGTCGGGATCGACACTGGTCTTGAGCTTGATCGACTTGCCGGTGCGGGCCTTCAGCTTTTCAGTGAGGGCGGCGACCTGTACGTCGTCGAGCGGGTGAGCGCTGGCGACTTCGGCGCTGACTTCGCCGCGATGGGCGGCAGCGATCTGGCCGAAGGCGCGGATCACGTCGGGCAGGGCCGAGAGGCGGCGGTTCGAAGCGAGCACGCCGAGGAACTTCTTGGTCAGGTCACCAAGGCCGAGCAGGCCGGCAACCGAATCCATCGCGCGACCTGCTGCATCGCGGCCGAGCTGCGGGTTGCCGATCAGGCCCTTGAGGTCAGCCGATTCGCGCAGTGCAGCATCGAGCTTCTCGAGATCGCCTTCGACCGCCGAAACGAAGCTCTGTTCATTGGCCAGATCAAACAGTGCCGAGGCGTAACGCCCTGACAGGCTGGCCGTAATGCCGCTGGAAATCTCCACGCGCCGAAGTTCCTTCATCCAGGATAAGCCGAGGCAGACCATTGCCCGGCGATGAACACCGGGTGGCCTGCAGACGGGGCGCGCCTAGCAACGTCAGGCCGATATGACAAGATGCGACTTGGCTTCTTGTGCATAGGTATGATCGTGTTTTTCCTGATGCGGGGCGATCAGGGAGCGGGTTGGCAGTTGTAGCGCATCCGTTCGTTGGGTTCAGGCGGCAGAAGCGCCTTGATCGACTGCTGGTTCTGGCCGAACTGGCGGGCAGCTTCTTCGCCCGCGCCGCATGCGGGCGCATTGAGCCTGGCGCGTGCGGCGCGAGCCTCGGTCATGGCATCCAGCCCCACCAGAAACCGCTCCACCGTGTAGGTCCGGGATTGTGGATCATACGAATTCACCGAGACCGTCTCCTCGCCATTCGGGACAAGGATTCGGCTCCAGCCATCGTTGGCGAGGCCGTACTGGGTCTTTCCGTTCATGCAGCCGCTTTCAGTCCACTCGATCGGAACATCGGTGATATCCGAAACAGTGACGCGGCTCCGTTCGGGATCGAGCACGCAGATCATGCGTCCGGAGCCGGCACGATCGAGTGCTGCTGCCGATGCGCTGGAAGACGTGTGTGGCTGTTCGAGCTTTTCCCGTGCGCGACTGTCTATCGATGCAAGTGACGGCCGCAGGAACCAGACAGCGACGGCGGACACCAGCAAGGCTGCGGCTCCAAAGATGTGTTTGCGCTGGAACTTGCCGCGGCGTCTGGAGGCCTGGACCATGCCCCAGCCACCGGCGCCAAGTGCACCGACGAGAAGCAGTGCGGCCAGGGCCATGCCGTTGTCGCGCTCGGACAGGACGGCCATTTCGGCCTCGCGGCGCGCAGTTTCGAACTGCTGCTGGCTGGCTTGCGCGCGTGCGTCGCGTTCGGCAGCCATGCGCGCCTGCTCTCCCGCCGCGCGTTGCGCTTCGGAGCGATCGAGGTCCGCGATCGAGCGACAGGGCAGGCCGCTGCTGTGCACATCAACCTTGGCGCGGAGCAGGAAGGCCGAGATCTCGCGCATCGAAATGGCGAAATAGAACGACGAATCGGTGCTGTTGTCGCTGACCGTGCCGAAGGAGTTGACGCCGATCACGCGGCCGCAGGAATCGAGCAGGGGGCCGCCCGAGTTGCCCGATCCCAGCGGGGCGGTGTGCAAAAGGGTATCGAATGACCGCGAAGAGCGCCCACCTGACAGATAGCCGCGCGTCTTGACCGCTTCCTGCGGCGTGACAAGATCGGCCATCGACAGCCCCTGCGCCAGATCGACGTTGCCGGGATAACCCACGGCATAGACCTCGGAACCGTCTGTAGGCGCGCCGGGAAAGAGCGTGATCGGTGTAAGGGTGCCGCCACCTTCGATGCGCAACAGGGCAAGATCATTGCCGGGCGAATAGGCAACCAGCTTCGCCGGATAGCCGTTGCGGCCTTCGGCGGGGACGACGCCAGCGATGAGCGTGTCGTCCCCGCGCAGCTCTTCGACGACGTGGGCATTGGTGACGATCAGGTTCGGGGTTACGGCAAATCCTGTGCCATGGGTGATCAGCCGGGCCCGATCCCCGTCGCTTTCGATGATCACCACGCGAACCACGGATCGGCTTGCCGCGCTGATGTCCGCGGGGTCGGCAAGAGCGACCGGTGCGGATCCAAGCGCCAGTAGGGCAACCAGAAAGGCGATTAACTGTTTGGCGACACGCATGGAGGCGCTTTTTGCGCTGATTTGCTTTGACCGCAAGGTGCGGGACGCTTTGGTGGCGCAGTGTGGCCAGATTCTCTCCACAACGAGGAGACGAAGCGATGCACGATGCGACACAGGCTTGCCGAGATCGTTCTGCGCATTATCGACAGGACATGGGCGCAACTGCGGACATTCCCGACGATGAAGCCTGGCGTGCTGTGCTGGCGCGCGATCGCGCTTTTGACGGGCGTTTCGTCACTGGCGTGCTGAGCACCGGCATCTATTGCCGTCCATCCTGTCCGGCCCGGCATCCACGTCGTGCCAATGTCCAGTTCTTTACCGACGGGGTTGCGGCAAGAGAGGCCGGTTTGCGCCCATGTCTGCGCTGTTCGCCCGATGACGTTTCGCGCGATGAACGCGCGGTGTTGATGGCGATCGAGGCGATCAAGGCGGCGGGGCAGCCTTTGGCGCTTGCCGACCTTGCCGAGCGCTGCGGCTATTCGCCAACGCACTTTCAGCGGGTTTTTGCAAAGGCGACCGGGCTTTCACCCGCGGCCTATGCGCGCGCGCTGCAGAAGGAGCGCATGGCTGAAGCGCTGTCGGGCGCGGGCAAGATCAGCGATGCGATCTATGACGCCGGGTTTTCCGGACCTTCGCGATTTTACGCTGCGGTAGAGGAGCGCTTGGGCATGACGGCTTCGGCTTGGGCAAACGGCGGGCGCGGCGTGACGATCCGCTGGGCAGTGGTGCCGACCTCGCTGGGCGCGATGCTGGTCGCGGCGACAGAACGCGGCATTTGCCGACTGTCTTTCAACGAGGATGCAGCGACTTTGCGGGCGCGCTTTCCCAATGCCGCGCTGGAGCAGGGCGGCGAAGATTTCGCAGGCCTGCTTGAGCAAGTGATTGCGGCGGTGGAGACGCCGGGAGACCATTCGCATATCCCGCTCGACGTGAAGGGCACTGCTTTCCAGGAAGCGGTGTGGCAGGCACTCCGGGCCATTCCACCGGGAGAGACGCGCTCCTATGCCGAAATCGCCGCAGCGGTCGGCAAGCCCGGCGCGGTGCGCGCGGCGGGATCGGCTAACGGGGCCAACAACGTGGCGGTGCTGATCCCGTGCCATCGCGTGATCCGCTCGGACGGCTCGCTTGGCGGCTATGCCTATGGGCTTGAGATCAAGCAGCGATTGCTCGACAAGGAGCGCGAAACCAACCGGGGGTAAGGCATGGACGATCTTCAGACGGCAAGACCGGGCATCTTGCGCAGGATCATCGCCTTCCCGTTGACACTGATGATTCTCGAGTTCCTTGCCGTTGCCATGGCTGCGTCTGCTGCGACGGTTGGTCTGAAAGGTTTGTTTTCGCACGGAACGCCCGGCTACTTCCTTGGCGGCCTTGGCGTGGCTGTTCTGGCAATACTGGTCTACCTCGCTTGCACTCGCTGGATCGAGCGGCGGTCGGCCCACGATCTTCCGCTTGCGACCATGACCAAGGACCTGCCGCTTGGAATTCTGATCGGCGGCGCACTTTTCACCCTGATGACGGGGATTGTCGCGCTGCTGGGCGGACTGTCTGTCGAAGGCGTGAATGGCATTGGCGCGCTGTGGGCGATGCTGGCGATGGCGGTCACCTCGGGGACGATCGAGGAGATTCTGTTCCGGGGCATACTGCTGCGGCACGTCGAGGCGATGCTTGGCACCTGGACAGCGCTGGTTGTCACCTCGGCGCTGTTCGGTGCTGCGCACCTGGCCAACGACGGGGCGAGCCTGTTTGCCGCTTTTGCGATTGCAATGGAGGCCGGCATCCTGCTGGGCGCGGCTTACCTCTGGAAGCGACGGTTGTGGATTCCGATCGGCATTCATGCCGCGTGGAATTTCACCCAAGGGTGGGTATTCAGCGTGCCGGTATCAGGGGGCAATGCGCCCGAGGGCCTGCTGATAACGACCCGCAACGGACCTGACTGGCTGACCGGCGGCGCGTTCGGCCTGGAGGCAAGCGTGATCGCCATGCTGGTGGCGACCGGCGCGGGCTTGCTCCTGCTCCTGCGCGTCATTCGTGAGGGCGGTATAAGGCCGCCCATGTGGGCGCGGCGCTGACGGAGCGGTCGCCTCGTCAGTGCCGAGGCATCATTGACTTTCGCAGGCGTCTTCCTCTGCCGTACAAGGTTTCTCTGGTTGCCCTGTTGACTTCCAACGCTCGATCCGGGCGAGGAGGGATTTGCCGTACTGTCCGCCGTGAGGATCGTTGGCGAGGATGCGCGCATGGGCGATAGCGTCATCGAACCGCCCCTGGTTCGCCTGGTCCCAGGCAAAGGCTGCGCGTATGCTGTTCGCCTCCGGCGCGAGTTCGAGCGCCCGTCGCAAGGCGTAGCGCGCAGAACCGGGTATATCTGCCGACTCGCTGCTGTAGCTCTGGAACAGCGTCCAGAACGCGAAGGAATCGTAAGGTGATGCGTCGCTGGCCTTCTTGACCCAGCTTCTGGCCGCAGTCCAACGTTCGGGCGCCCTGATGGACAGGTTCTCGAGCCGGTGCATCTCGATTTCGCCCTTCAGGAGGTTCGCCCGCGCCATCCCTGGCGCCAGTTTCAAGGCAAGTTCGTTGAACTTCTCGGCCTCGTTCCACAAGGCGATCTCTCTGGCCGTATCATCGGTGTTGTTCGCGAGCGCCTGAGCTGCTCTTGCCAACTCGTAAGCGGCATTGGCGGACTGCGGATTTGCCAGAGCGATCTGGCGCAGTTCGCCAAGCGCCTCTTCCTCGCGCTTGTCGATGAAGCGCATGAGGTGGAGGGGCACGATGGCCGAATCGACCGCCGACAAGCGTTCGAGGGCAGGGGCGGCAGGCTGCGGCAAGGGCGTGGCGGAACGTGAGAACTTGATGCTTCCGCGCATGTACTTGTCGAGTTCGCGATCGAGCTTCTTCAGGTCACCGAATGCAGCGGTGCCGGCTTCGTCCGGTGGCATTCCACCAGCCACGAGCGAGAGGTAATTGCCGAGCTGGCCCTTGCGCTCTTGGCTCGTGCTGAGAAAGTGCACCAGCAGCCAGGACTTGCCGTAGAACAGATCCGAATTGTGCCCCTGCTTGCCGGCCAGCACATCGGTCAGAGGCATGTCGTCCCGCGCAAGGCTCCACGCTCTATGGCGAGCCGGACGGCCAAGGTCGAAGCGGCCCTGACTGTCGAATTCGACGGTGGAAAGATACTCCGCAAAGCCTTCGACGTACCACGAGGGATAGGCGAAGCGGAAGTTTCGGAACATCAGGAAGTGGGCGTATTCATGAAACAAGGTAGTCTGGGCACCGAGTTCGAGTTCCGACATGGCGACTTCGCGATGCGAAACGATGAAGCGGCCTTCGATGTCATGCGAGAAGAACCCCGCTACCTCCGGGACCTTGTACATTGCGCCGACCGCAGCCTTGTTCGGCAGCAAGTAGATCGGCAGCGGCATGGCATTGGGATCATCCGGAATGCCGAACATCTGCCGTACCAGAAAATCGAATCGTTCGAGGTCATTTGACAACTTCGTGGCAAGTTCGACGCTGCCTGCACTATGCAGCGCGAAATGGCGGGAGTTGAGTCTGTACCAGCTTTCTGCGGCGGCTGGTGTAGTTGCTGCTGCAAAGATGCTTGCGCCTACGGCGATGGTCCGCAGGAACTTCTTGAACGCAGAAATATTCACGCCGGATCTACCACCCATTGTCAAACCACTTAGGAAGAGCAGTCCTTCATTCTGGCATTATCGGCAAGCACAATCTTCACCGGATCGATTTCAGCCCCAAGTTGATGGCTGGTCGGAAAGACTGTCCAGGAAAGCCTCGGCACTGGCGATGTATTCATGACGCCGATCTTCGCTCATCCTTCGCCATGTCGCATAGGGTTGGGCGAGCCGATGATAACCCGCCAGCCGCTTTTCATTCCGTGCAAGGAAGTGCCAGTAGAGTGCATTGAACGGGCAGGCAGCGGGGCCGGTCTTCTGCTTCACGTTGAAAGTGCATTTGCCGCAGTAGTCGCTCATGCGGTCGATGTAGGCTCCGCTGGCTGCATAGGGTTTCGACGCCAGACGGCCTTTGTCGGCATGAAGGATCATGCCCGACACATTGGGCAGTTCGACCCATTCATAGGCATCGGCAAAGACGATCAGATACCATTCGGCCACTTCGCGGGGGGCAAGGCCGGCAAGCAGCGCGAAATTGCCGAGCACCATCAACCGCTGGATGTGATGGGCATAGGCATTGTCCCGAGTGGTGCGAACGCATTCGGCGATACAGTGCATCGGCGTGTCGCCCGTCCAGTAGAATTCGGGGAGCGGACGGTGGGCATCAAGGCCGTTGGCATCAGCGAGCCCCGGCATTTCCAACCAGTACATTCCGCGGATATACTCCCGCCAGCCAATGATCTGGCGGATAAAGCCTTCGACGGCTTCCAGCGGTGCGCGGCCTTCGCGCCATTCCGTTTCGGCGCGCTGGCACAGGTCCTGCGGGTCGAGCAGGCCGATATTGATCGCAGGCGAGAGCGCTGCGTGAAACAGGAAATCCTGTCCCGACACCATCGCGTCCTGATACTTGCCGAACAATGGCAGTCGGTCCTTGAGGAAAGCGTCGCGCGCCTGCTCGGCCTCGGCACGGGTTACCGGCCAAGCGAATTTATCCAGCGAGCCGAAGTGCCTTGCGAAGCGGGTTGAAACCATTTCGAGCACTTCGCGCGTCGTGTCGTCAGCCTTGAATGCCGGCAGCCCCGGTGGGGCGAGGCCAGCTTCGGGGCCACCGCGATTCTCCGCATCGAAGTTCCAGCGGCCACCGACCGGCTTGTCCCCATCCATCAGCAGCCCAGTCTTGCGGCGCATCTCCCGGTAGAACCACTCCATGCGCAATTCGCGGCGACCTGCACCCCACTCGAAAAAGTCGGGGAGGGGGCAGATGAAGCGGGTATCGGGCAGGATGCGAACGCGAACGGGGAGGTCCGTGCGCCACTGCTCCATTGCCTGCCGTACGCGCCATTCGCCTGGCTCGGTAACCTGCACGCCGCGTGCGTTGTGGCGTTTTATGGCGCGGGCAACTTCGCCGGTGAAGCTGCCGGTGTTTTCAGGGGCATCGAGGCGGACGTAATCGACCATCCAGCCAGCTTCGCGCAATTCCTCGGCGAAGTGTCGCATGGCCGAGAGGATCAGCGCGATCTTGGCCTTGTGGTGGCGAACGTAAGTGGTCTCCTCGACCACTTCCATCATCAGGACCACGGTGTCCTCAGGCCTGAGGTCGGCAAGACTGGAGATGTCGGGCGAAAGCTGGTCGCCGAGGATGGGAACGAGAACGGGGCCGGTCATCCTTGCGGAATGGCCGAGTGGCGGTTTCGTTCAACCTGACCCTAAGGGTCAGACAAAGCTGTAGGGATCAATATCAACGGCGACGCGCACGCCCGGCGGGAAGCGCAGCGGGTCGAGCCAGTTGCGGATTACCCGCTGCAGTTCGGTGGAACGGCGAGCGTTGATGAGCAGGCGATAGCGATAGCGGCCCCGCAGCAGCGATAGTGGGGCGGGTGCGGGGCCAAGGATCAGCACATCGTCAAGGCGCGGAGCGGAGCCTCCGATGCCCCTTGCAGCGTCGCGCGCTTCGGCTTCGTCCTCGCTGGAGACGATTATTGCCGCCCAACGACCGAAAGGCGGCGCTCCGGCATCACGCCGGGCTTCGGCTTCGGCGGCATAGAAGGCGTCACGGTCTCCGCTGGCCAGGGCCTCGATTACCGGGGCTTCGGGGTGCCGGGTCTGGATCAGCACCTCGCCCGGTTTTTCGCCACGGCCGGCGCGGCCCGCGACCTGCGCGACCTGTTGATAGGTACGTTCGGCCGCGCGAAGATCGCCGCCCTCGAGACCCATATCGGCGTCGATCACTCCGACCAGCGTAAGCTCGGGAAAATGATAGCCCTTGGTGACGAGCTGGGTGCCGACAATCACGTCGATCGCCTTGTTGCTTGCCATCTCGACGAACTCGGCGGCCTTGGCAGGGCTGGTCAGCGTGTCGGAGGTGACCAGCGCGACGCGTGCTTCAGGCAGGATCGCGGCGACTTCATCAGCGATGCGCTCCACGCCCGGGCCGCACGCGACGAGGCAATCGGGCTCGCTGCATTCGGGGCAGGCATCGGGCGGCGGGATCTCATGTCCGCAGTGGTGGCAGGCGAGGCGGCGCGAGAGGCGGTGCTCGACCAGCCAGGCGGAGCAGTTCGGGCACTGGAAACGATAACCGCAAGTCCGGCACAAGGTAAGCGGAGCATAGCCGCGTCGGTTAAGGAACAGCAGTGACTGTTCGCCCTTGCCGAGCCTATCCTTCAGCGCCTCCACCAACGGTGGCGCAATCCAGTGTCCGCGCTCGGGCTGTTGTTCGCGCAGGTCGACGATCTGGATGACAGGCATCGTTGCTCCGCCGAAGCGCGCAGGCAGGACCACGCGCTCATAGCGGCCGGCTTCAGCCATCTGCAGGCTTTCCAGTGCCGGGGTGGCGCTCGCCAGGATGACGGGCACCTTCTCGAAATGCGCGCGCATCACTGCAACGTCGCGGGCATTGTAGCGCACCCCGTCGTCCTGCTTGAACGAGATCTCGTGCGCTTCGTCGACGACGATCAGCCCGAGTTGGGCGAAGGGCAGGAACAGCGCGCTGCGTGCACCGACCACCACTTGCGCCGTTCCGGCTGCCACGGCCCGCCATGCGCGCCGCCGTTCCGACGACTTGAGCGAAGAGTGCCATGTAACCGGCGGCACCCCGAAGCGCGCTTCGAAGCGCTTCAGGAAAGTCTCGGTAAGCGCGATTTCCGGAAGGAGCACGAGGACCTGCCGCCCTTGCTCGATCGCGGCTGCGACCGCTTCGAAATAGGTTTCCGTCTTGCCCGAGCCCGTCACGCCGTCGAGCAGAAACGGATGGAAGTCATGTGCATTGACCGCCGCGACAAAGCGGGCAGCGACTTCCGCTTGTTCATCCGACAAGTCAGGCGCGGCGAAACCGGCGTCGGCAGGCGGATAAGGCCGGTCAGAATCGACCACCACCGGTTCAAGCAGCCCGGCATTGACCATGCCGCGTAGCACGCCATCGGAGACGCCGGCGATTTCCGACAGTTCGCGGATCGTTGCCTGCTGGTCCTGCAACAGGTCCAGAGCGATGAGACGCTGGGGCGTCATGCGTTCCGGCTCGCGGCCGGTCAGGCGATATTCGGTGACGGTGCCGCCGCCCTGCAGCGCGGCCGTGCTTGACAGCGCCATGCGCGCCACTGCCGCAAGCGGCGCGACGTAATAGTCGGCGGTCCACTCGATCAGGCGTCGCAGGGGTGCGGGCAGGGGAGGGACAGGGAGGACCTGGAGGAGGGGGCGCAGTTTCGCATCCGGAACTTCGGTTCCCGGCAGCCGTTCCGCTTCCCAGACCACGCCAATGATCTGCCGCGGTCCGAGCGGTGCAATGACGACGCTGCCCGGTTCCACGTCCATACCGGCGGGCACGCGATAATCCAGCGGGCCGAGCGCGGAATTGAAGACGAGGCATCGGACGCGGTTCATGTTCGCCGGTCTATATGGGGCTGCATCGCAACCGGCAAAGCCCGGGCGCAAAGGAATTGAGGAGAAAAACATGTCGCAGGCTTCCACCATCCTGAACCGCCGGGTCCTGCTTGGCGGCATGACGTCAGCTGCCGTGCTTTCCGTTGCCGGCTGCGCGAGCTATCCACAGTTCTCGTTGGAAGAGGCGGTGAGACGTTTGCTGTTCCTGTCGACCGATCGGGCCTTCGCGCGCTTGCTGGCACCGGGAGGGTTCTGGGACGATCAGGTGACGCGGCTTGCGCTGCCAGAGGCCATCGGCAACCGTGGCAGCGTTCTCGCGCGAATTCTGACTGGGCCGATCGTCAGGGACCGTCTGCAGCGCGCGTTCAACGACATGGCCTATGACGCGGCGGAACGCGCAGCGCCTGCGGTGACAGACGCCGTCCGGACGATCGGCATTCGCAATGCTCTGGCGCTGCTGCGCGGCAGCGACCCTATGGGGGCGACGGCGTTCCTGCACCAGGAGATGGGGACCAGCCTTGTCGAGATCATGGTGCCCGAATTCGGCGATGCGATCCGGGTGAGCCGTGACCCACTGTTGGGGCAGGTGCTGGGCGCGCTGACCGGTGTGGACGTCGGCGGCATCGCAAACTCGCTGGCTTACGAGGCGGACAATGCGATCTTCCGCGCGATCGGCCGGGAAGAGGCCGCCATCCGTTCGGACCCCCGTTCGACCAACGATCCGGTACTGATAGCCGCTTTTGGCCTGAAGTAGTCTGACAAATTCCCGCGCGCAGGCACTGACATTGGCCGAGGCTTTCCTTATAGGCACCGGGGAATCACTCCTCCCTGCTGGAAGGCCTCGTCCCATGAAGTTCTTCGTCGACACTGCCGATACCGCCGAAATCGCCGACCTCGCCGCCACCGGCCTTCTCGATGGCGTGACCACCAACCCGACCCTGATTGCCAAGGCTGGCAAGGACTTCATCGAAGTGACCCGCGAAATCTGCGGTCTGGTCGATGGTCCGGTCTCGGCTGAAGTCGTGGCTCTGGACCACGAAGGCATGATGCGTGAAGCCGAGATCCTGCGGAAGATCGCCGATAACGTCTGCATCAAGGTGCCGCTGACCATCGACGGCCTCAAGACCTGCAAGGCGCTGACCAACGACGGCACCAAGGTCAACGTGACGCTGTGCTTCTCGGCCAACCAGGCGCTGCTGGCAGCCAAGGCCGGCGCAACCTTCATCTCGCCGTTTGTCGGCCGTCATGACGACAACGGCTTCGATGGCATGGACCTGATCCGCGACATCCGCCTGATCTATGATAACTACGCATTCGAGACCGAAATCCTCGTCGCGTCGATCCGCCACGGCGTCCATGTGCTGGAAAGCGCGCGGATCGGTGCCGACGTGATCACTGCGCCGCCCGCCGTGATCAAGGGCCTGTTCAAACATGTCCTTACGGACAAGGGCATCGAAGGCTTCCTTGCGGACTGGGCTAAGACCGGCCAGAAGATCGGCTGATACTTCTGACACACGGGCATTTGCGCATTGGCTGACGAAACTCCCCTCGACCGTTTCCGCTCGGTGCTGACCGGCACCGCGCGGGCGATCTCGCTCGATCCCGAGGTCGAGGTGGCGTGGACGGCCGATGCGCCGGTGCAATCAGGCCAGTCGATGCGTGTGCCGATGCCGGGGCGCTCGCTTCCGGCAGAGCAGGTTGCCGAAGCGCGGGGCCACGCGGATTCAATGGCCCTGCGGCTGCGACACCACAATGCCGCGCTCCATGGCCGCAATGCGCCGGCCGAAGCCTTGGCGCGGGCGTGCTATGATGCGGTCGAACAGGTCCGTTACGAATCGCTTGGTGCCAATGCCTATGCCGGAATGCGCGGCAATCTCGGTGCGGCGCTTGCCATGCGGATGGCTTCAGACCCGATCAGCCGCGCCGCCAAGCCGGAGGACGTGCCCTTGCCGACCGCGCTGGCGCTGCTCCTGCGCGAGAAGCTGACGGGGCAGGAGTCGCCCACATCAACCGACACTGGCATGGCGATGGTGCGCACCTGGATCGAGAGCAAGGTTGGTAACGACATTGAGGGGCTGGCCTTATCGCTGGATAACCAGCGTGCGTTCCAGCAACTCGCTCTCGACATGCTGCAGCACCTCGACCTCACGCAATCGGCGTCAGAACAGGACGAGGACACGCAGGAAGACGAAGGCGAGGATCAGGAAGACGAGGGCGAGGAAGAGCCGTCAAACTCCGACGATCAGGAGCAACAGCCTTCCGAAGTCGCAGGCGATACCAGCGAAGGCGACGAGGATTCGGAGTCCGAGCAGGAAATCGAGCAGGACGACGATGCCGCCGACTCCGACATGGCCGACGAAGGCGAAGAGGGCATGCTGCCCACGCGCCCGAACCGTCCATGGACCGACCTGCCAGAAAACTTCGACTACAAGAGCTACACAACGCAGTTCGACGAGGTCGTTTCGGCCACGGACTTGTGCGACGAGGAAGAACTGACGCGGCTGCGTGCCTATCTCGATACGCAGCTCAAGGGCCTGCAGGGCGTGGTCACGCGCCTCGCCAACCGGCTGCAGCGCCGCCTCATGGCGCAGCAGAACCGCTCGTGGGACTTCGACCAGGAAGAGGGCCTGCTCGATGCCGCGCGCCTTGCCCGCGTGGTGATCTCGCCCGGGCATTCGCTGTCCTACAAGATTGAGCGCGACGTTGAGTTCAAGGACACGATTGTCACGCTGCTGATCGACAACTCTGGCTCTATGCGCGGTCGCCCGATCTCGATCGCTGCGATCAGCGCCGACATTCTCGCGCGCACGCTTGAGCGCTGCGGCGTGAAGACTGAAGTGCTCGGCTTCACCACCCGCGCATGGAAGGGCGGGCAGAGCCGCGAGGCCTGGCTGGCCGGTGGCAAACCTTCCCAACCCGGCCGCCTCAACGATTTGCGCCATATCGTTTACAAGAAGGCCGACGAGCCTTGGCGCCGCGCGCGCAAGAACCTCGGCCTGATGATGCGCGAAGGCCTGCTCAAGGAAAACATCGACGGCGAAGCACTTCTGTGGGCACATACCCGGCTTCTGGCCCGGCCCGAGGATCGTCGCATCCTGATGGTCATTTCCGACGGCGCGCCGGTCGATGATTCGACCCTTTCGGTAAACAACGCCGGTTATCTGGAGCAGCACCTGCGCAAGGTGATCGACTGGATCGAGAAACAGTCGCCAGTGCAGCTTGTCGCCATCGGCATCGGCCATGACGTGACCCGCTATTATCGCCGCGCGGTGACAATCATGGACGCGGAGCAGCTCGGTGGCACGATCATCGAACAGTTGGCGGATCTATTCGAGGACGAGTAGGTCCAGCTTGACGACGCTTGTTTAACCGGGCAGTTAATCCGGCATGAGCACCATGACAGTCAGCGAGGCCGTTCTCTCCCGTCGTTCCATCCGGGCGTTCAAGCCCGATCCCGTGCCGCTTGAAACCCTGCGTCGCGTGATGGACAAGGCGCGCTGGGCGCCGTCGGGGTGCAACTTTCAGCCTTGGGAAGCGACCATCGTGACAGGCGCACCGCTTGCCGAGTTGCAGGCAAAGATGTTGTCGTCACCGATGCAGGATCCGATCGAGTATTCGTGGTCGGACCCCGAGGTCATCCCTGAATGCAAGGCGCGCCTTCATGCGGTGGGCGCTGCCATGTATCAGGCGATGGGCGTGGGACGCGCCGATGCGGATGCAAGGGCTGACTTCGTTCGCAACAATGCCACGTCTTTCGGCGCTCCGGCCGTGCTGCTGTGCTACTTCGACCGTCGCATGGGGCCACCGCAGTGGTCCGATGTCGGGATGTGGCTGCAGACGTTCATGCTGCTTCTGCGCGAAGAGGGGCTTGATTCCTGTCCTCAGGAATTTCTCTCGATGTATGCAAGGCTTATCAAGGAGTTCATTGGCGTTTCTGATGAAACCCACATTTTCTTCTGTGGCATCGCCATTGGCTATCGCGATGAAGGCAATCCCGTGAACGGCTTCAGTCGCGAGCGCGAACCGGTTGACGGCAACGTACGGTTCCTTGGCTTCTGAGTGGCTCCATGGATGTAACCGACGCAGTGCTGACGCGGCGATCGGTGCGCCGCTTCCGCTCGGATCCTGTCCCGCTCGATCTCTTGCGCCGTGTCCTCACGAAGGCTCAGAGGGCTCCATCGGGTGGCAACGTCCAGCCATGGAATGCCCACGTCATTTCGGGTGAGCCGCTCGTCCGGCTGGTCGAGACCGTAGGAGCCGTCATACCACTCGGCCGCAATGCGCATGCGCCCGAATACGCCATCTATCCGCCAGAGCTTGATGGTGCATACGAAGCGCGGCGCTTCGGTGTTGGCGAGGCGATGTACGCCGCGATTGGTATCGAGCGGGACGACAAGCGCGGGCGCCTGGCGCAGTTCATGCACAACTTCCAAGGCTTCGGTGCCCCGGCGCTCATGCTGGTCCATACACCACGCTACATGGGACCGCCGCAGTGGTCTGACATCGGAATGTGGCTGCAGACGGTCATGCTTCTGCTGCGAGAGGCAGGGCTTGATTCCTGCGCGCAGGAAGCGTGGGCAGTTTACCAGAAGCAAGTCCGGGAATGCGTCGCCATCCCCGACGACCACGTATTTTTCTGCGGGCTGGCGATCGGCTATCGCGATGAGGACGCAGCCATAAATTGTTTTGAAGTACCTCGCGCGGCGCTGGAAGAGGCTGTGACTTTTGAGGGCTTCTGACGCCTGACGGCGACATTTTGTCACACATCGTCGGGGTATCACTTGGCATTGCCGGGTTGACGCGCCTATGCTGTGGCAAAGGGCACAAGAGTCTTCGGGATACGCAGTTATTCGATGCAATGGTCTTGGCGTTCACGTGGATCGTGGAGGTCGGGCTGAGGGAGCAGGCGATGCGTAACCGACTGGCGAGCTTCGGAATCAGACTGGCGACGGGCGTTGCTGCGCTTGCGTTGGTGTGCGGCCCTTCGGTTGGGCACGCAGTGGCGGCTGAGGAATCGCTGCTCCTGCGCGACAGTTTCCCGCTCGGATCGGGTGGCAGCAAGGCGCTCTGCCAGGTCCAGTCACGCACGACGGATCAGGCCAACCGGTCGCCCCTGGACAGGACATGGGCCATCGTCTGCCGGGATTCGGCCCTGCCGGTCGGATATGTCTTTGCGCTGCGGCACGGACAGGATGACGAACTGGCCCGCCTTGCGGATCGGCGTCGCCAGAAAGTCACCTGCCAAGATGCAGGCCGCGCTTCAGTTGCCGGGCGCATGCGGATGGATTGCCGCTGGAACGATCCTGATCTGGCCTACGAAGTGGTGAGCGTGGCGAGGGGCAATACAACCTTCGTGGTGGAGGGCTTTTCCGCCTACCACGGTGCGCTCGATCTGGCTCTGCGCTCGATCTATGCCGATCGCCTGATCGACGAGCCGATCGAGATCGCCATGACCTCGATAAACGACACCGAAGCCTATGCCCGGATCCAGGCTCTGACGCTTGATCCGGCAACGGCGCTGGCAGAAGGCTATCGCCGTAACAATTCGGGCGATTACGCCGAGGCTGCGGCCTACTTCGAGACGCTCGACCAGCGGCAGGCGTCGACGGGCGATGTGCCGATCGACCGAGTCGAGTTCCTGGTGAACGCTGGGCTGCAACGTTCCAATCTTGGCCAGTTCGCCGAAGCCGACCGCCTGTTTGCAGAGGCTGGCGCCATGCCTGCCGGCAGCGGTGTGGTGGAGCGGCTGCGCCGCAATTACGAGGTAATCCACCTTCTCAACCAGGAGCGCTACGCTCAGGCACTTGAGCGGCTGGGGCAGCCCCTGCGCCAGACCAGCGCGATGGGGGCGGAGAGCTTGCGCGACACCATGGAACTTACGCCATCGGTCTCGCGACGCATCAACGCTTCGGACCTGACGGCCAATGCGATGGGACTGGTCGACGATCTGCGGCTGACAGATGATGAACGCGCGACGATCCTCGATGCACAGAGCCTCCAGTTGCGCGGCACGGCATTGCGTCTAGTCGGGCGGAAGGCCGAGGCTCGTTCTGCGTTGGAGCAAGCGCAGGCACGGGCTTTGGCAGTGCGCAATGGCCGCGTTGTCTCGATCGTGCGCATGCGTGCGCAAGTGTTGAACGAGCTTGCTACGATTGCCGAAGACGAGGGGCGGATGTCTGACGCAGAAGCGCTGTTGCGTTCTGCGCTCGAGATTGTCGGCGTACAATATCCGGAAACCCGCAGCATGGCAGCGGCCCAGGCTAGGCTGGCGGCTTTCCTCGTGCGTCGCGGGCGCCCTTCGGAAGCAGAGCCGCTTTACCGCCAGGTCGTGGCCCGTTCGGTCGAGCGCGAGAATGGTCTTTCCGGCCTGTCTCGGCAGATGGCTCCCTATTTTGATCTGCTTGCCACGCGAATGAATGGGGATGCGGGAACGAGCGATGCCTTCTTCCAGGCATCTCAAGTGCTGGTGCGTCCGGGCGTTGCCGAAACGCAGGCCGTGCTTTCGCGCGAACTGTCAGGCGGCAGCGACGAGGCCGCACGGCTGTTCCGGCAGTCCAACAGCCTGACGCGCGCCGTGGAACGCGCCCGCATGACCTATGCGGCCTTGCAACGGCTGGATGATGCGTCGGCCTGGACAGACGAGATTGCCGATGCTGCAAAACGGGTCAGCGAACTCGAAGCGCAGGAACAGGCAACCGTCATCGAACTTGCCAACTATGCCCGCTATCGCGTTGTGACGCAGCGGGTAATTGGTCAGAAGGAGCTCCAGGAAGGCCTCGCTCCGAACGAGGCCTACGCCAAGATGGCTGTTCTTGGTCCTGATGTGTTCGTGTTCTTTGCGAACAAGGACAAGGCCGTTGGCTATCGGGCGCCCATCACTGCGGCGGAATTGGAATCGTCGGTCAAGGCGGTCCGTGACTCGATCTCGCGCTTCGATGGCAAGCAATATGTAACCGGCACTTTTGCGGCAAAAGAGGCGGTAGCCGTCTACAAGGCCTTGTTTGGTCCTGTCGCATCGGACCTGCAGGCAGCCCGGCATCTGATCTTCGAACCAGACGGGGCGATGCTGAAATTGCCGATAAATGTGCTGATTGCCGACGAAGGTTCGGCACAGGAATACCTAAAGCAAGCCGAAAGCCCGGCCGGCGATCCCTTCGATCTACGGGCTGTTCAATGGCTTGCAAAGGACAAGCTTGTTTCCACTGCGGTGTCTGCACGGTCCTTCATGGATGCCCGCAAGCAGCCTGCTTCGAAGGCGCACGAGGCCTATCTCGGCATGGGCCGAAATGCTGCGGTTGTAGCATCGAGCGGGCAAGTCGGTTCGAGAGTGAGGGGGGGCGATGGGGCCGCAGGCAGCGATTGCGACTGGCCGTTGACGACGTGGAGCAGGCCCATCTCCGAGGCCGAGCTTCTCAAGGCCCGGATGCTGCTTTCCGGGCAGGGCACCGATCTGATGGTCGGTTCGGCATTTTCGGACACGGCGATCAAGGCGCGGGGCGACCTCGACAATTTCCGCATTCTTCATTTTGCAACACATGGCCTCGTTACCCCGCCACAGCCGTCGTGCGCGGCACGGCCAGCGCTTGTCACCTCATTCGGCGCGCAGGGGTCGGATGGCCTGCTCAGCTTTGCCGAGATATTCGATCTGAAGCTCGACGCTGACATGGTCATCCTTTCGGCCTGCGATACGGCGGGTGAAGCGGACGTGATTGCCACGCGCGAGACGGGCCTTGCCACGGGTGGCGGGTCAGCGCTGGAAGGACTGGTCCGCGCGTTCATCGGTGCCGGAAGCCGATCCGTCCTTGCCAGCCATTGGCCAGCGCCCGACGACTTCGACGCCACCGCGCGATTGATCAACGGTCTGTTTGCCGCTGCGCCCGGCACGGCCTCCGGAGAGGCCCTGCTCAAGGCGCAGCAGGCGCTCATGTCCGATGTCGATACATCTCACCCTTATTATTGGGCCGGCTTTGCGGTTATCGGAGACGGAGCCCGGCCGCTCGTGTCTCAGGGCGCGCGGATGGTTGCCATCGGGGGAAGTTCGGCCGTGGCGCCTTCACGGGTAAGGGAGGGAATTTAAGGCATGGCCAAAGAGCCGCGTGTGGTCAGTGAAGGACCGCGCGAGATTGGCAGGACGGCGCGGCGCAGCCTGTCGCAGCTTGGCTGGCAGCGCAGTTTCGTAGCGCTCATCCTGCTGGCGTTGGCCCTGTTCATTGCCCTGAACAGTTGGCGGCTGCCGCTTTTGCGTGATGCGGAAGCGGCGCTGTACGATTTGCGTGCAGCCAATTTCGCCCCACCGACCGATACCGACAAGCGTATCACGCTGGTCGTCTACACGGCCGATACAAATCGGGCGACGGGACAGATTTCTCCGGTCGACCGGACGATCCTCGCCAAAGCACTGGGGCAGATCGACCAACTGGGAGCGAAGGGCATCGGTATCGACGTCCTGTTCGACAGCCCGCAGGATGATGATGACCTCTTGAGGGCGTCGCTCAAGGGAATGAAAACGCCTGTCTTTCTGGCCTTTGCTGACAACCGCACCAATCCGGAGGCCATCACCTACGAGCAGGAGCAGGACCTGCGCGCCTTCATGCAAAGTGCAGGCGGGGCCATGACCAAGCCCGCCTCGATCCTGCTTGAGACAGATACGGACGGTGTTGCCCGCCGCTGGCCTCGGCAATATCCGGGGTTGCCGCCTTTGCTATCCATCGCCCTGACGCAAGGCAGTGCCGATGCCGATCCGCGCTTCGCCAGTTTTACGGGACCGATCCGCTATCGGGTGCCCTCGGCGAGCGACCGGCCAGTGTTCGACAAGATCCCGATCGATCTTGTGGCCGATCCTGAAACGGCGCCCTTGGTGGCGGACGCAATCAAGGGGCGCTACGTCCTGATTGGCGGGGACTTTTCGGATTTTGACCAGTTCGATACGCCCTTTACCCGGACCGGGAATCCCGTGACAGGCGAAACCCGCATGATTGGCGTCGAAGTCCACGCATCGATGCTTGCGCAACTGCTGGACAAGGCCTGGAAGCAGCGGCCCGCGATGGGGCTGAAGATCCTGGCTGGTATCCTCGCCGTCGCGCTGGGCGCTGCCACCGCCATGATCCAGACCCGCACCTGGGTCTTGGCGATCGGTGTGCTTGCGCAGTTTTCGCTGTTCCTGGCGGTGCCGTTCCTTGTGGAGCGGGCGGGCTTTGACACGCTTGACCTGCCGGCGACAGGCTGGCTGATCGGCTGGCTGATAGCCTATACCGCCATCAGTTCAGGCTTGCGTGCTATCAACGCAGCGCAGCGTGAGTTCGCGCAGGGCGCACTTGGCAAATACCTGCCTCGATCGGTTGCATCAGAGATCATGCGCAACCCGGACCGCCTCTCGCTGCACGGAGAAAAGCGCGAGATATTCTGCCTTTTCAGCGATCTAGAAGGCTTCACCAAGCTGACGCATGCAGTCGAGCCGGAAATGATCGCGCGCCTGCTGAACGACTATCTCGACCGGCTCAGTGCCGTGGTACTGGAGTATGGCGGCACGCTCGACAAGTTCGTCGGCGATGCCGTGGTCGCCTTCTGGGGCGCCCCGATTGCCTACCCCGATGACGGTGAGCGCGCGGTGAAGGCGGCATGGGCGATGTACCTCGCTGGCGAAGAGTTTCGCAAGTCGGTGCCGGAAGGCGTGCCCAAGATCGGACGGACCCGCGTGGGGGTACATTATGGCGAAGCGGTCGTCGGCAATTTCGGGGGGGAAGGGCGGATACAGTACACCGCTCTTGGCGATGCCATGAACACTGCTGCCCGGCTTGAGGGCGCTAACAAGCCGCTGGATACGCGCGTGCTCGTCAGCCGTGAAGCAGCCGAGCGGTCCGGGCTTGACTGGTTCCGTCCCATGGGGGCTGTGACGCTGCGGGGGCGAAAGACGCCTGTTGAAATCTTCGAACCGGTTCCGGACATGGCCGAGGAGCAGCGCGGGCTTGCGATCGCGGCGGTCGAGGCGCACGCGCAGGGAGACGCGGAACGTGTGAAAGCTCTCACAGACACAATTCTCGAATCGGTCCATGATGATGACGCGATGATGAATTTGATCCAGAGGTTGCGGCAAACGCACAAGGGAGAGAGTTATGTTCTTGGTTGATGGCAAGCAGTTGCGCGCCTTCGTGGCGGGCGCGTCGGCCATTGCCGGGCTTGCACTGGCAGGCCATGCCATGGCGCAATCGGTTGTGGTCCGGTCAACCGGACCTTCGGCAGGCGCCTATCCGCAGGGGCGCAAGTTGCCCGCAGGAGCGTCGGTCGTCCTCAAGTCCGGCGACCATGTAACGGTTCTCGACAAGGCCGGGACCCGGGTTCTCAACGGTCCCGGAACTTTCGCACTCAACGGCGAAGTCAGCCGCGATGCCGCAGCAGGCACGCAACTCGCGGCAATGATGGCCCGCGGCGGCGCCTCGCGCACGCGCACAGGGGCTGTCCGTGGCGCCGCCAGCGCTCCGGCATTGGCCACCCCGACCGGCCCGGAGAACGTCTGGTATATCGATGTGAGCAAGGGCGGAACCTATTGCATTGCCGACCCTGCAACTGTCGTGCTCTGGCGTCCTGAAAAGGTTGAGGAAGGCACGGGCAAGCTGCTTTCGCAGGACGGAAGCTCTGCGGATGTAACCTGGCGTGCCGGAAGCGCGCTCAAGGTCTGGCCGGCCGCCAGCGTGCCCGTCGTCGACGGGCAGACCTACACTTTCAGCAATGCTGTGGGCGCGCCGGTAAAGATCCGCACCGTGGTCATGACCAACGTGCCGACTGACGAACTTGAGGTGGCAGGGGCCATGGCGGACAAGGGCTGCAATGCGCAGCTCGATCTTCTTGCGAACCTTGCGCAATCAACCCAGGCCGGAGGCTGAACAATGCGCCGCAAGGGACTGGTTACGTTCAGCATTGCTGTTGCCTCAGCACTTTCGACAATAACGAGCGGCGCCTTCGCACAGGCCGTTGTCGTACGATCGACCGGTCCATCGGCCGCTTCGTACCCAAAGGGCAAGCGGCTCCCGGCGAATGTACAGGTCGTGCTGAAAGCCGGCGACGTGGTTACTGTTCTGGACAAGGCCGGAACGAGGGTACTCAGGGGTGTGGGCACCTTCACGCTCGACAATGCAGTGAACCGTGATCGCAGTGCGGCGGCGCTTCTGGCGCGGTCCCTCAGCAATCCTGCATCGGTCAGGGCGGGGGCCGTGCGCGGCGCCGGGGATACCTCGGGTGAAAACGTACTGCCTGTAAGCATCTGGCTGGCAGACACTAGCGAGGGCGGGAACGTCTGCGTTCCCCGTGGCAGCGACCTTTATCTGTGGCGAGAGGAAGCCAAGGCTCGAAGCTTTACCTGGCTCACCGAAAGTGCGGGCGGCGAGATGGTGCGCATGCAATGGCCGCCCAAGACCGTGGGCATCGCCTGGCCCAAGACCATGCTCGCCCCGCAGGAAGGGCGCACTTACCGCATCTATGATGAAACGGCGCCGGACAAGGCGGCGGAGTTCCGGATCGTCATGCTCGAACCTGAGGACGTTCCAGCCGATGCGGCCTCGTTGGGCACGCTGTTGCTGGACAACGGTTGCAAAGCGCAATTCGATTGGCTTGCGGCGACGCTTGCAGAACCGGACATACAAGAGCAACATCCATAGTGGAACTACTTAGGGTGATTCTCCACCACAGGTCATTCCCAACGTTACAGAGCCTTACCGGGCCAACAAGTTAAGTCATCACGGGTCGCGCCTGTGGAGATTCGACTCAAATGGCCGATCCTGTTGCTGCTTTGCCCTTCCTCGGGGGCACGATACCAGTTCGTTTCCGAGACAAAGCCCGGTTTTTCAGGCTTCGCGGGACGGCTGCGGCAGGCCTGTTTCCCCTTCTGACCCTGTCTCTTTCGGTGAGCGCGGCGCTCGCCCAGTCGGTCCCTCCGGGCAACGTCCAGCCTCCTACGCGCGAAGAAATTCAGCGTGGCGTGGCAGAAGGAACGCTCAATCGGAGTGGCCCGGTCACGGTCGACACGTCCGAAGTCGAACGCGCGCCATGCCCTCTCGCTGCTCCTGATTTCGCCGGGATCCGCTTCAAGCTTTCGGCCGTCAACTTTACCGGCATGCAGGATCTTCCGGGCTTCGACCTGGCGGATAGCTACGCCGAGTTCGTCGGAATGGAGCAGCCGGTATCGGTGATCTGCGAAATTCGCGATCGCGCCGCAACCAAGCTGCGGCAGGCCGGATATCTCGCCGCGGTGCAGGTACCGCCGCAGAAAATCGATGGAGGAACGATCCGGCTGGATGTGCTCCTTGCCCATCTCAAGCGGGTACAGGTCAAAGGTGATGTGGGGCGGTCGGAACAGGCGCTCCTCAGGTATCTCCAGAAGCTTACCAGAGACCCGGTTTTCAACACTCGTCGCGCAGAGCGTTGCCTGCTGCTGGCCAAGGACCTGCCTGGCATGGATGTACGCCTGGCGCTTCGCCCGCTCGAAGGATCACCGGGCGAAGTCGTTGGCGAGGTTTCCGTAAGGAGGGTACCAGTCTACGCTGAACTCGGACTGCAGAACTACGGTTCTCACGCAGTCGGTCGGTACAGCGGTCTCGCCAGGGTGCAATTCAACGGGCTGACCGGGCTGGGCGATTCCACCACAGCCAGCTTCTTTGCCACCACCGACCTTCATGAGCAGAAAGTGCTGCAACTCGGCCACGAAATGCGCCTTGGCGGGGAAGGCTTCGCTCTTCGCGGGGACTTCACCTACGGTTGGACCAATCCGACGGTGACGGACACGCGGGCCGATTTCCATTCGAGGACATTGTCGGCATCACTGGAAGGCAGCTTTCCGCTCATACGGTCGCAGGCATACAACCTGTCGATTGCCGCAGGGGGACAGATATCCAACCAGGATCTCGACTTCGGCAGCATTCCGCTGAACCGCGATCGCTTGCGGGTAATTTACGCCAGGGCCGATGCCAACGGGATCAGCCGACCGAGCCTGACAGGCCGCGACGGCTTCACACCGTTCGAACCACACTGGTCATGGGGACTGACCCTCGAAGTTCGACATGGGCTTGACGTCCTCGACGCCACCAAGGGCTGCGTCGGTGCCAATGCGCCCAGTTGCCGTGGCTTCGGAAAGGTCACGCCGAGCCGGATCGAGGGCACTGCAAAGGGCTTTGTCCTGCGAGCCTCTGGAGTTTTCGATTATCGTCCGGTGCGCAAGGTCACGCTCAGCATTCAGCCCCGTGCGCAATACTCGCCCGACAAGCTCCTCTCCTACGAGGAGTTTTCCGGCGGTAACTACACCGTCGGCAGAGGATATGATCCGGGCGCAGTGATCGGGGACAGCGGCGTTGGCGTGCGCGGCGAAATCCGCCTGGGATCGCTCTTGCCCAAGGTTGCCGGTGGCAGTGCTTTCCAGCCTTACGCCTTTGCCGACGCGGCATGGGTGTGGAACAATGACGCCGCGTTCGACGGGCTCGATCCGCAGAAGGTGATTTCTGTCGGCGGCGGCCTGCGGGCCGCGATCAAGGACTCCATTCGCCTCGATGCCGGCGTGGCTGTGCCATTGCACGATCCGCTTGGATTGGACGTCAAGGGCAAGGCCCGTTTCATGCTCAATCTTTCGTTCCAGCTCCTGCCGTGGAGGCTGTGATGGCCCGTACGCTTACAAGCCCGATGCATAAGTCTCGCAAGGTTTCACTGGCCCGGCTTTTGTGCGGAATCTCATGTGGGGCTGCATCCCTCGCTCTTGCCACGGCACCCTCACAGGTGAGGGCGCAGGCGGTGCAGGGGACGGCAACGGTCCAGTTCGGCGCGAGCGCTCCTGTCTTCAACGGCACGAATACCGATACCATCTTCGTCAGCGCGAACGAGGCGTTGATTGACTGGGCGATCAACAGCCCGACCGGCGAGTTCCTGCCCGAGGGCATGACCTTGCGGTTCAATGCCGACACCGGCACGCCCTTCACCGTACTCAATCGTGTCACGGACACAGCTACAACCGGTCCACTGTCGATATCCGGAACAGTCTCGTCAGATCCGCTTGGCAGGATCTGGTTCTACAATGCCGGCGGTTGGGTGGTCGGGTCGAAGGGTGTCTTCAATGTCGGCAGCCTGATCCTCACGTCGCTGCCGATCACCGTCGACCCGGCGACATCTGGTGGCACTCGTCTTTACGGCGACAAGAACGAGATACGCTTCGGTTCTGCCCTCGATCCAAAATCGTCGGTCTCGATCCAGTCGGGCGCGCAGATCAATGCGACGCTGTTCAACAGCAGCTACGTTGCCCTTGTCGCACCGCGGGTTGACCAGGCTGGCACGATCAAGGTGAACGGTTCCGCCGCCTTCGTTGCCGCAGAAGCGGCGACCTTGACAATCAACAATGGGCTGTTCGACATCGTTGTCGACAGTGGGTCGGCTGACGATACGGGTGTCTCCCATACCGGCAGCACGACGCGGGCGGCAAACAGCTCCTCTACCGACAGCAACCATGGTGTCTACCTCGTAGCCGTTCCCAAGAACCAGGCGATGACTGCCATTGTCTCCGGGCGGATGGGATATGACAGTGCGACGACCGCCGCTGTGGTAGACGGTTCGGTCGTACTCTCGGCAGGGTATAATGTTGCATCAGGCCGCGTCGATCCGAATGCTGTCGTGGGCGACGATGCTTCCCTTGCCATCTCGAACCTGACGATCGGATCCAAGGGATTCGCCACTTCGCTGCTTGGTAGCGCCAGTGGTGGCATTGCCATTGACGCGACCACGGCATCGACGGTCGTCAATGGCAGCGCGGCATTCGACGCGCGCGGCGATCTTTCCGCCACGATTGACAACGACAGGTCCATATCTGTCGAGGGCGATCTGTCGCTGACTTCGGCGAATGGCGCCAAGGCTGGCAACGTGGCGGTGTCTGTTGCCGGAGATGGCGGTCTCTTCGTAAGCGGAGGCCTGAGCCTCGCGTCCACCGCAACCGGGGCGATCCAGACCGACCCGTCGAACGGCGATGCATTGCTGCCGGATTCCTTGGGTGACGACGCGGTCGCCGGCAATGTCTCGCTGACTGTCACCAACGGCAGTGTCTTCGCGACTTCGACTTCCTTGCTGAGCGACGCAACATCCGGACTCGGCGCCCTCTCGACTGGGAGCGCTACTTCGGGATCAGCGAAGATCGTGGTTTCCGCGCCCGCCGGTTCAACCAGCAACAGTGTCTCCTTCGGCGATCTCACCATCTCGTCTGCCGCCAGCCACGGCTTTTTCAGCCGTCAGCAGCCGGTCAGCGGCGGCAATGCCACATCTGGTGAAGTATCTCTGTCAGTGTCCGGGGGGACTTATTCGTCCCGTTCACTCTCGCTTTATTCGGATGCGATCACCTATTCCGTTAGCGACCAGTCGCCACTTGATGCCACTGCGGGCGCAGTATCCGTCAGTTTTTCCGATATCCCGACGCGGTTTCAGACCGGTTCGATCTACGTGTCGAACTATGCCTCGGCCAGCGATGGCGGCGTTGTCTCGCTCGGCAACGTGTCACTGTCGTTGGACAATGCCAATGCAGGGACCGCGCTTGTCACCAACAACGGCACTCTCCTCGGTCCCGTCTCTCTCGGATCGAGTGCTTACGGCGATCTGATCAACCCCAACACGGTATGGCTAAACCTCACCAACAACTCCCAACTCGATACCCTTGACGCGAGTGTCTATCTGTCGGCGAGCGGGAGTTATGCATCGGGAACACAGCGTTCAGCCAATGTCTCTTTCGTGAGCGATGCCAGCACGCTCAATGCAGGATACCTGAGCCTGTCCTCTGATGCGAGCTCCTACGAGAGCGGCGTAGATAGCCAATCCGGCGCTGTGACTGCGATCTTGCGCAATGGCTCTTCGGTAACATCGAGTTCTGGCACATACTTGCGCTCGCAGGCGATCGGCGGAAGTGGCTTCGATGGTGGCAGCGGTACGGGTGGCGCCGTCGGCTTCACCCTTTCCGATTCATCCTATTCTGGCGACCTGTCGTTGCGTTCGACGGGTAGCGCGGGCCGAAGAGGCGACATCGCCGGCCTCTCCGGTGTCGGGACAGGAGGGGATGTCTCGTTCACCCAGTCTGGCAAGACGGCGTCGTTCACCGGTTCGCAGGTCACTGTGTCCAGTCTCGGCCAAGGGGGGGCGGCGTTTGAATCCGCCCGCACCGGTTTGGGCTCGCAGGTCGGTGATGGCGCGAGCGGAATTGGTGGAACTGCAACTTTCACCATCACGGATGGCACATTTGCGGCGAGCACGCTCGTCGTCAGCGCAACCGGTGAAGGTGGCAATGGCCAGAACGCGGCTGGCGGGGGGCCGGGTGCCGGTGGCCTCGGTCTCGGTGGTTCGGCAGCGCTGAACGTCACGGGTGGATTGGTTTCTGTACCCGATATTACTGTCACGGCATCGGGTTACGGTGGCGACGGGGCGTTCGCGGATTTCGACATTGACGGCGGCGTTGGCGGGGCTGGCACTGGCGGTGAAGCATCGGCAACCATCACTTCCGGAACGATCCGCACGGATTCCCTCCTGGTCGAGGCCAATGGCAACACGCCGATTTCGGACCCGATCTTCGGCGGTATCAGTTACTTCGGGAATGGCGGTTACGAATTCGGTGGAACGCTGCAGCCGGGACGGGGCGGGCTCGGCACCGGCGGGGTGGCGCTCGTCACGATCGATGGCGGCTCCTTGTCCGCGACTGTGCCGTCTCGCGATGTCCCGCTACAGGTCCAGGTAAGGGCTACCGGCAGCGGCGGGCTTGGCGGTTACTCCTATGGGTCCGGTACTCCCCAGTACTCCGGTTCCGGAGGAGACGGGGGCGGCGGAACTGCTACGCTCCGATATCTCTCTGGTGTGTTCGATGCCGGCATCATCGGAGTCGATGCGACCGGTAGTGGCGGACGCGCCGGAAACTTCATTAACGATGCCGAGGATGCCTTCTTTGGCGGAAGTGGCGGCAGCGGTACCGGCGGCACGGCAACATTCGAAATCGCTGCAGATTTCGGCGCTTCCACATCTCTCGGCGATCTCCGCACCGTTACGGTATCCGCCGACGGTATCGGTGCCATCAGCGAAACTGGCACCAACGGGGGTACTGGTGGCAATGGTACTGGCGGCACTGGCCGTCTTCTGGTTGCCGCCGGCACGACAGCACTGGGCGATCTCACCATAACTGCCGAGGGCAGGGGGAGCGATGGTGGCGATGGGAAATCCGGAGGCAATGGCGGACGAGGCGGTGCGGGCATCGGTGGCGTGGTCGAGGTTGTTTCCGACGGTCTCGGTGCAAGATTAACTGTAACCGGTGCCGCATTGTCTGCGGCAGGCGTCGGTGGAAACGGCGGCAATGGCGGGGCCGACGCCGCCACCGCAGGTAATGGCGGAGCCGGCGGCTTGGCCATAGGCGGGGAAGTTGCGTTCGCGGCGGCAAACCTTGGCACGCTCACGGTTTCAGGCCCCGCGATCGAGGCATCCGGTCGAGCCGGAAATGGCGGGCTTGGCGGAAACTCTGCGCTGGTCGGCGGCGTCGCACAAGGCAACGGCGGCAACGGGGCTGACGGTTCAGGAGGCGCCATCACCGCTACGGCATCCGGTGGCGGCAGCCTTGCATTCGATGGTCTGGCCCTGATCGCCAGCGGTCTAGGCGGTGCCGGTGGTGGCCGCGTGGATGGCAGCAGCAGCGGTACGCCCGGCCCCTCGATCGGCGGCACGGGCGGCCGCGGCAGCGGGGGCCTGATTGCTCTCAATTCGACGGGTGCCGATTCGAGCATTTCTTTCGGCAGCTTGACGGCAACCGTCGACGGCACTGGCGGCGCCGGTGCTGATGGAGCCGGATCTACGGCCTCAGGCGATGGGACGGCTGGCAGCGCGGGCGGTGATGGTTTTGGTGGTGCATTCAGCCTGCTCGCTGACCTCGGAGGCTCGATCACAATCGCCGAGGCAGATGGCGGACTGGCGATTGCGACTTCAGGCTTTGGCGGCAACGGTGGGCGAGGCGTCGATGCAACCGGATCGAGCGGAGGTTCCGGCGGGAATGGCGGCGCTGCGGGGGCAGGTTCGGGGGGCACCATCGCGCTTTCGGCCAACGGGCTTGGTGAGGCTTCGCTGGGATTGTTCGGCGGCACGACCCTCACCGCAAGCGGCGTCGGCGGCAGAGGCGGTGCAGGCGGCAACGGTGCCTCGGCGAGCGAAACTGGAGTCGCGGGTGGCAATGGCGGCAATACCGGCCTCGCCCAGTCCGGGGTCGGTGGAGCTATTTCCATCCGAGCGGAAGGCGGAAAGCTCGGGTTCGGCGATCTTACTGCTTCGGCGGTTGGCACCACGCAGTTCAGAAACCTGGCTGGACTGGGGGGCAATGGGCCAGGCGGTGCAGGTATTCGTGGTACCTCAACTACCGTTGCGTCCGCAGGCGGAACGATCGCGTTCTCGGCGAGCGACGATATCGACGGTGGCCTCGGGCAAGTAACGGCTGGCGCCGTAATCGCAGACGTCACGAGCAAGCAATTGTTCGTCGATCTCGGCTTCGGCTTCAACACGATACCTGGCAGCATATCGCTGTCAAACTCGGCGACTGCGGCTGGCGGCGGTCTGCATTTTGGCAGCTTCAGGGGTGAAGCGTCTGGTTTCCCTGCGAACCTGGATCCGACGATTGGTATTTCCGTCACCGCCGGCGCAATTGCGGTCGATGCTGACCTGACGCTGGCTTCTGGCGGCAACATCGCCATCACCCTCTCCGATGGCGCTTCGCTGACCGCGGATACTGCGCTTGTGCTGGGTGATACCGGTATCGTGGTAAGTGGCGAGGGCGATGGCCGCTTCTCGGCCCGCACGATAAACCTTCTGTCGTTCGGTTCGATCGGAATCGTCAGCAATGGCTGCGCTACGGCGGTCTGCCGCCCAGTCGAGGCCAGCGGCAGTCTCGGATTGGAAGCGTCTGGCGATTTCAGCCTTTCCGGTCCGGCCGAACTGGCAGGTCTGGGCAATCTCGAAGTCTACGCGGGCGGGAACATCACCGGCGATGCCGGCAGCGGATACTATTCGAATGGCAACGTCGCGGTACGAGCCGGAAACGATGCCACGATCCGCAACATCTCGGGCGCAAATGTCATCGCCGAAGCTGGTGCGGTGCTCGATGGAGATTACTTTTACGTCGATGGCTTGCTGACCCTTGGCGAGGCTTCGGGCGGCGGCCGCTTCGACGCTTCGGGCAGTCTCGATCTCAACAGCGGCGGAACCGTCCTGACTCTGGATGGCACCGCCTTCACAGCCGGAGCGGGCATTGGCGTCCGGTCCGGTAATGATATCCGGATTGGCGGGAACAACAGCTTCCTCGCCAACACCGGGCCATCATCGGTCCCCGAACGCGTGATTTTTGCAGCGGGCGGCCAGCGGATCGATTACAGCCTCGTGCCCTCCAACATCGCTACGCTGTCGATCGGGGCAGGTTCGGCAATAGATGCTGGCACAGGCGGCGTCGAGATTTCCGGCGCTGCCATCGATGCTCGTCTGGCAAGCTTTGCCGGAGCATCGTTCCGCGCGGATGTCACCGGAGCAATATCGGCATCGTCGATCCGCCGAACCGATGGCGATGCGCTTGATGCGGATTGCCTCGAGGGCGCGATCTGCATCGGAGACGTGAACTCCGCTGACTTCGTCAGCATCGGTGACGGAGACTTCAAGGCCTTCGATATCCGCTCCAACGGCGCGATATCAGGCAAGTCCGTCGTGCTTTACGCGACCAGTGACATAACCATCGGCGGTCCCGAGGTTTCAGCACAGATTACAGCGGTCGATGGCCTTTCGATCACGTCCGAGGAAGGTGGCATCGCTGTTCTTGGCGGTTCATCGCTGCAAGGGGGCTTCATCAGCCTGACAGCCGCTGCCAACCTGTCGGGCACCGGGAATATCGAAGCGACGGTCAGCGACATCGGACTTGCGATCGAAGGTGACATTGATGCCGCATCTCTCGTTGCGGCACGTGAGCTGACTTCGGCAGTCGCAGTCGGCGGCGAAACCGAGGAGAGCTTTGCTGCTGCCGGTGCGCTGCGCACAGGCATTCTCTCGCTCGGCGCAACCAGCGCAGTTTCAGCCACAGCCGAAATCCGCATCGGCTCCCTCTCATTGGCTGGCTTTGACGGCACTTTTGATGCGGCAACTTCGCTTCATGTGGGTACGGCGTCCGACGTCGGCAACCTGTCCCTCACTGGTGGCACCGCCGTCACGTTCGGCGATCTTGTGGTCGGCGGTGATCTGTCGATCGATGCGCCGTCAATCGAAGGCACAAGTGCGAGTGCAGGTGGCCTGCTTTCCATCACCGGCGATGACCTTGTTGCCGACCAGCTTGAGTCGGCGGGCGATCTGTCGATCACGATCGTAAATGAAGCGATCCTGGGTTCCGTCACGTCAACCGGTGGCTCGGTATTCATCGACCCGGCGCTGCTGACGTTCGATGCGATCGCTGCCGACGGTGGCATCACGCTCGCAGGCGGGACAATCACCGGCGGCACGCTCGATGCGGGTACCAGCATCGCCGTGACCGCGACCGGCGCACTGACGCTGGCCTCGGTCACTTCGGGCACGACGATGACGCTCGGCGCCGACAGCCTGCAGGCAGGCGCACTCGACGCTGGCGGCGATCTCGCGCTCACCGTGACCAACGGCGCGGTGCTGACTGGTGCGGTGACGTCGGGGGGCAATGTCTCGGCAGGGTTCGGCACGCTCGACTTCACCACGCTCGATGCCGGTGGTCGGGTGAGCCTCGAAGGCGGCGATCTTGCCGGCAGCAGCATTGTCGCGGGCACCAGCCTGACCGCTCTGCTGGACGGGACCTATGCGGTGGCCACGGCAAGCGCAGGCACCGACCTTGCTCTGCAGGCGGCGAGCGCCAGCGGCACGTCGCTGGCCGCGCTGGGCAATCTCGATGCCACGGTGAGCGGCCTTGCCGGTGTCACCGGTTACACCGCAGGCGGCGATCTGACGCTCACTGCGCGCACGCTCGATGCCGCGACAATCAGCGCCGATGGCCTGATCGCGGGCAATGTCAGCGGCACGGCGACGCTGGGCTCGGCCATCGCCGGAACCACGCTCGACTTTACCGCAGCCAGCCTCACGGCGACGAGCCTGCAATCGGCAGGCGACGTGACGCTGACGGTTGCCGATACGGCAGCACTGGGGACGGTCACGTCAACCGGCGGCTCGGTGTCCATCGACCCGGCGCTGCTGACGTTCGATGCGATCGCTGCCGATGGAGGCATCACGCTGGCAGGCGGGACGATCACCGGCGGCACGCTCGATGCGGGCGCCGGCATCGCCGTGACCGCGACCGGCGCGTTGACGCTGGCCTCGGCCACTTCGGGCACGACGATGACGCTCGGCGCCGACAGCCTGCAGGCAGGCGCGCTCGACGCTGGCGGCGATCTCGCGCTCAGCGTGACCAACGGCGCGGTGCTGACTGGTGCGGCGACGTCGGGGGGCAATGCCTCGGCAGGGTTCGGCACGCTCGACTTCACCACGCTCGATGCCGGTGGTTTGGTGAGCCTCGAAGGCGGCGATCTTGCCGGCAGCAGCATTGTCGCAGGCACCAGCCTGACCGCTCTGCTTGGCGGGACCTATGCAGTGGCCACGGCAAGCGCAGGCACCGACCTTGCGCTTCAGGCGGCGAGCGCCAGCGGCACGTCGCTGGCCGCGCTGGGCAATCTCGATGCGACGGTGAGCGGCCTTGCCGGTGTCACCGGTTACACCGCAGGCGGCGATCTGACGCTCACTGCGGGCACGCTCGATGCCGCGACGCTCAGCGCCGATGGGCTGATCGCGGGCAATGTCAGCGGCACGGCGACGCTGGGCTCGGCCATCGCCGGAACCACGCTCGACTTTACCGCAGCCAGCCTCACGGCGACGAGCCTGCAATCGGCAGGCGACGTGACGCTGACGGTTGCCGATACAACAGCGCTAGGGACGGTCACGTCAACCGGCGGCTCGGTGTCCATCGACCCGGCGCTGCTGACGTTCGATGCGATCGCTGCGGACGGCAGCATCACGCTGGCAGGCGGGACGATCACCGGCGGCACGCTCGATGCGGGCGCCGGCATCGCCGTGACCGCGACCGGCGCGTTGACGCTGGCCTCGGCCACTTCGGGCACGACGATGACGCTCGGCGCCGACAGCCTGCAGGCAGGCGCGCTCGACGCTGGCGGCGATCTCGCGCTCAGCGTGACCAACGGCGCGGTGCTGACTGGTGCGGCGACGTCGGGGGGCAATGCCTCGGCAGGGTTCGGCACGCTCGACTTCACCACGCTCGATGCCGGTGGTTTGGTGAGCCTCGAAGGCGGCGATCTTGCCGGCAGCAGCATTGTCGCAGGCACCAGCCTGACCGCTCTGCTTGGCGGGACCTATGCAGTGGCCACGGCAAGCGCAGGCACCGACCTTGCGCTTCAGGCGGCGAGCGCCAGCGGCACGTCGCTGGCCGCGCTGGGCAATCTCGATGCGACGGTGAGCGGCCTTGCCGGTGTCACCGGTTACACCGCAGGCGGCGATCTGACGCTCACTGCGGGCACGCTCGATGCCGCGACAATCAGCGCCGATGGGCTGATCGCGGGCAATGTCAGCGGCACGGCGACGCTGGGCTCGGCCATCGCCGGAACCACGCTCGACTTTACCGCAGCCAGCCTCACGGCGACGAGCCTGCAATCGGCAGGCGACGTGACGCTGACGGTTGCCGATACGGCAGCACTGGGGACGGTCACGTCAACCGGCGGCTCGGTGTCCATCGACCCGGCGCTGCTGACGTTCGATGCGATCGCTGCGGACGGCAGCATCACGCTGGCAGGCGGGACGATCACCGGCGGCACGCTCGATGCGGGCGCCGGCATCGCCGTGACCGCGACCGGCGCGTTGACGCTGGCCTCGGCCACTTCGGGCACGACGATGACGCTCGGCGCCGACAGCCTGCAGGCAGGCGCGCTCGACGCTGGCGGCGATCTCGCGCTCAGCGTGACCAACGGCGCGGTGCTGACTGGTGCGGCGACGTCGGGGGGCAATGCCTCGGCAGGGTTCGGCACGCTCGACTTCACCACGCTCGATGCCGGTGGTTTGGTGAGCCTCGAAGGCGGCGATCTTGCCGGCAGCAGCATTGTCGCAGGCACCAGCCTGACCGCTCTGCTTGGCGGGACCTATGCAGTGGCCACGGCAAGCGCAGGCACCGACCTTGCGCTTCAGGCGGCGAGCGCCAGCGGCACGTCGCTGGCCGCGCTGGGCAATCTCGATGCGACGGTGAGCGGCCTTGCCGGTGTCACCGGTTACACCGCAGGCGGCGATCTGACGCTCACTGCGGGCACGCTCGATGCCGCGACAATCAGCGCCGATGGGCTGATCGCGGGCAATGTCAGCGGCACGGCGACGCTGGGCTCGGCCATCGCCGGAACCACGCTCGACTTTACCGCAGCCAGCCTCACGGCGACAAACCTGCAATCGGCAGGCGACGTGACGCTGACGGTTGCCGATACGGCAGCGCTAGGGACGGTCACGTCAACCGGCGGCTCTGTGTTCATCGACCCGGCGCTGCTGACGTTCGATGCGATCGCTGCGGACGGCAGCATCACGCTCGCAGGCGGGACAATCACCGGCGGCACGCTCGATGCGGGCGCCGGCATCGCCGTGACCGCGACCGGCGCGCTGACGCTGGCCTCGGCCACTTCGGGCACGACGATGACGCTCGGCGCCGACAGCCTGCAGGCAGGCGCGCTCGACGCTGGCGGCGATCTCGCGCTCACCGTGACCAACGGCGCGGTGCTGACTGGTGCGGTGACGTCGGAGGGCAATGTCTCGGCAGGGTTCGGCACGCTCGACTTCACCACGCTCGATGCCGGTGGTCTGGTGAGCCTCGAAGGCGGCGATCTTGCCGGCAGCAGCATTGTCGCGGGGACGAGCCTGACGGCGCTGCTTGGCGGGACCTATGCGGTGGCCACGGCAAGCGCAGGCACCGACCTTGCGCTTCAGGCCGCGAGCGCCAGCGGCACATCGCTGGCCGCGCTGGGCAATCTCGATGCGACGGTGAGCGGCCTTGCCGGTGTCACCGGTTACACCGCAGGCGGCGATCTGACGCTCACTGCGGGCACGCTCGATGCCGCGACAATCAGCGCCGATGGCCTGATCGCGGGCAATGTCAGCGGCACGGCGACGCTGGGCTCGGCCATCGCCGGAACCACGCTCGACTTTACCGCAGCCAGCCTCACGGCGACAAACCTGCAATCGGCAGGCGACGTGACGCTGACGGTTGCCGATACGGCAGCGCTAGGGACGGTCACGTCAACCGGCGGCTCTGTGTCCATCGACCCGGCGCTGCTGACATTCGATGCGATCGCTGCCGACGGCGGCATCACGCTGGCAGGCGGGACGATCACCGGCGGCACGCTCGATGCGGGCGCCAGCATCGCCGTGACCGCAACCGACGCACTGACGCTGGCCTCGGCGCAGGCGGTTGAGGGCATGGCGCTGTCCGGCGCGACGATCGATGTGGGCCTGCTGGTTGCGGGGACGACAATCGATCTGACCGGCACCAGCAGCGTGAACATCACGACCAGTGCCAGCACCGGTGGCGTCGGCGCGATCACCATTGCGGCACCGACGATCACATTTGCATCGCTGGAGAGCAGCGCGGTCACGCTTGCGGGCGGGACGATCACCGGCGGCGATGTCAGTAGCGACGCGCTGACCGGCACTGCCAGCGGCACACTGACCCTGCACGATGTCTTGACAGGCAGGCTTGACCTGACCGCTCAGGACATCGTGGTGCGCAGTGTCGTGGGCGGGACCAGCGGTCCGGGCTACGACATGTCGCTGAACGCCACGGGCACTATCACCGCCGCGTTGATCCAGAGCGGCAACGACCTGTTCATCTCGGCGGCAACGCTCGATGTGACGACGCTCGATGCCGTGCGGGACCTGACCATCGAGGTGACGGGCGGGGCGACGCTCGGCGGGGTTACGGCGGGACGCAATGCGGGCATCACTGCCGGTAGCCTTGGCCTCGACCTGATCGAGGCGGGGGCCGTCACGATCGGCGTGACCGGCAATGCCGCGCTGGGCAGCGTCCACGCACCAACCGGCACGGTGGCGATCACCGCCGGGACGCTGGCGTTCGACGATGTCGCATCCCTTACGACAACCAGTCTCACGGCAGGTGCGATCACCGGCAGCCTTGTCGAGGCGGGCACGCTCCTGACCGTGCGGTCGGCAGGCGATGTCGGCCTTGGCGATGTGTTTGCAGGCTCGCTGGATCTGAGTGCTGGCAACCTGCAGATTGCCAACCTGTTGACAGACAGCGCTGCGCTTGTGCGTGTCGATGGCACGGCGAACCTCGATCTGGCGAGCGTGGGCCAGCTCGACTATCGCGCCACGACCTTGCGGTTCGGGACAATCGACACGCCTGGTGGAGCCATCCTTGTCGGCAGCAGCGTTGCGGGCGATGCCGTCAATGCTGGAACCACATTGTCGATCACCGCGACGGACCTCACGGCGACGAGCCTCGTGGCGGCGGGCGACGTGACGCTGACGGTTGCCGATACGGCAGCGCTAGGGACGGTCACGTCAACCGGTGGCTCGGTATTCATCGACCCGGCGCTGCTGACGTTCGATGCGATCGCTGCCGACGTCGGCATCACGCTGGCAGGCGGGACGATCACCGGCGGCACGCTCGATGCGGGCGCCAGCATCGCCGTGACCGCAGCCGGCGCGATGACGCTGGCCTCGGCCACTTCGGGCACGACGATGATGCTCGGCGCCGACAGCCTGCAGGCAGGCGCACTCGACGCTGGAACCGCTATCGGTATCGCGACTAACGGTCGCGTCTCGCTGACGGATGTACGGGCAGGAGGTGCCATTTCGATTGGTGCGGCAGACCTCGATGCGCTCAACCTGACCGGCGATGGCAACTTGTCTTTGACGATCAGCAACAGCGCAGATCTCGGCACCGTGAAGGTGCTGGGGACGTTCAACCTTTCCGCTGCATCTTTGACGCTGGGTACGAGCAGGTCCGGCCGGGACAGCATGCTGGCAATTTCCGGGAATGCCCAGATCGGCAGCATCTTCGCGGGCTTGGCTGATACCGGTCAGAATCTCGTGCAGGTCGTGGTGCAGGCGCTGGGCAACTCATACACCGGCGGGCAACTGCTCCCGGTGTTCGATGTCGTGCAGGGGCAGACCTTTACGGTTTCATCATCGACGAATGACCTGTGGAGCGCTGGCGCGCTGCCGCGCTTCTCTGACGCGGATGGCTTGATCGCGTTCCGCCTGGCTACTGCCCAAGACGATTCGGGCGTCCAACCCGGGACGCAGATTGGCGGAGCATTCGGTTCGTTGACCATCGGCAACTTCACGGCGCCGTTCGGTGCGCTGGTGGGCGAGGTCGCAGGACAGAGAGTTCTTGTCGGCGCCAACGGCACGATCACGGCGCCGGCCACGGGAACCCTTTCGGTCGGGTACTGGGATTCGAATGCGGGCGACAATACTGGCAGCATAGCCTTCAATTTCGGCCTGGGGGCGGGGAGCGGTGGCACGGCCATGAATCCGGCCAGCGTCACCGTGACGGCCGGTTCAAATCTTACGATCGGCACCGCTCAGGCCACTTCTGCCATCACTCTTGATGCTGGCGGCGGACTTCAACTCGGTGGGGCTGATGCAGGGACTGCGTTGTCGTTGGTCGGCACCACGATTGATGCCGGAACGCTGACAGCGGGGACCGACATCACGATTGCCAGCGCCCGAGCAAGCGTGATCGACACCGCCACTGCGGGCAGGCTGTTCACAGCCGCGACCGGTGCGCTTGACTTCAATCTGGTTGATGCTGCGAGCGATGTGCAGATCCGTTCGCTCACCGGCACGCAGGGCGGTGATTTGATCTCGGGCGCGAACATCACCATCGATGGCGATGGCAAGATCGTGCTTGGCCATGCCACAGCTGCCGATACAGTCACCATCGCAACCGGAGACGCGCTTTCCTACGGCAGCGTCGAGGGAGGCAGTGTGATCATCGGTGCCGCCTCGGCAAGCGGTGGCGCGATTACGGCTCGCGCGGGCAACCTCCGTATCGACGTGTCGGGCAATCTGACCACCGGCCAGCTCGTTGCGAGTGAAACGATCGACCTGACTGCCCGCGACGTTACACTTGCCAGCGCGCAATCCGGCGCAGATTTCTCTGCCAATGTCCGCTCGCTGAGTGCACAGGTTCTCGGCGCTTCCGGCAGCCTTACCCTGGCAGGTTCGGGCACGGTTGAAGTTGGCACGGCAACGGCGGGCACGGGTCTTGAGGTGACGAGCCGGTCACTGACCTTCATCCGCATGTCGAGCGGGGGAGCGCTTGACGTCTTCACCGATGGGAACGTGGCTGGCGGGGATCTCGTCGCCACCGGGCAGATCCGGATTGCGACCGGGACGGGCAGTTTCACATATGGCAGCATCGAGGGCGGGGGCATTGCGATCGGTGGCCGAACGGTTTCGGGCGGTGCCCTGACGGCACGCACCCAGGATCTCGTCATCGCAGTGAGCGGTGATGCAAGTTTGGGCACGATTGATGCCGCAGGAGACGTCGACATCGAGGCCCGGAACCTTGGTTTCTCGACGATAAAAGCTGGTGGCGCGTTCCGATCCGCCAACACGGCGATGACGGGAACTTCCATCGCCGCAGGAGGTGACATAGAGCTCTCGACAGAGGGTAATCTTGCATTGTCGGCGTTGTCTGGAGCATCCGCGCGGATTTCTTCCCGCGGAATCGTCAACGTTTCCGGCCTGCAACTGACGGGCGCGATCAGCGTCCAAGCCGATGCCGTAGGCCTTGCCTCCTTGGGCAACCTGCAGATCGTTCGCATCCGTGCCGATGCTGGTAATGTCGACCTCTCGGCAAGCGGCTCGATCCGCGGTGGCACAATCGAAGCTGTGGGCGATATCGCTCTGCTGGCCAGCAACGGTGATGTCGTGATCAGCCATCTTTCTGCTGGATACGCCGACGCCATGGGCGGTTCGCTACGCACGCTTGGCACTGTCACTTCCGGGGCCACCGGCCAAGGCAACATCGATATCGTCGCGAGCGGGGATATCGTCATCAACGACGTGGCCGATGCGGCGAAGGCCTTCACCATGAATGCCGGCAACACCATCCGGCTCAACGGGCTGGCCACCGGTGTGACGATGGACTTTACTTCGGCCGATCTCGAGATCGGCGCCAGCGGGCGCCTCGGCGAAACCGCGCACACCGACGCGATCACACTGCGCAACACCGGCCAGGGGGCGCTGAGGCTGGGCGACAACATCGCTTCGACGGTGAGCGGCTATGCCATCTCGCAAGCCGAATTCTCCCGCATCCGCTCGCGCGGGAACCTCACCATTCGTGGTACGCAGCAGATGCTCGTTGGAGACCTTGCGGTTGTTGCGCAGGCTGGCACGGTGCAGGGCCAGATTGGTGAGACCGGCGCCTTGTCCTTGCGTTCCAACGGTCTGATCTCGTTCTTCGGCGCTCTTTCGATCAGCAACGCTGCGGGCAACACCCTGTCGGTCAGTAGCAGTGCGGACGGGATCTACCTTGATGCTACAACGGGTTCGATCCGCCTTCTCGAAGGCGAGACGCGAGGCGGCTCGCTCCTCCTGTCGGGCAGCGGGATCGCAATGGTCACGCGCACAGCGCTCGAGGACATTGCGCAACTGACTGACACCGCGCTGATCACTGACCGCCTCGGACTGAACGACGGCGTCAGCGATGGCCGGACTCTGGTAGAAGCTGATGCGATCACGCTGCGGTCTGACGAACAGGTCTTTATCCAGAACACCTCGCTCGGTACTCGCCTGGATGACCGCCGCGGACTTGTCGCGAACAGCCTGACCATCGGTTCGCGTGACGGTGGCCAGCTCGACATCGTGATCAATGGCATCGTCAACGGCCAGACTGGTGTCGATGCAATCGAGCAGATCTCGTTCGACGAAAGCTTCACCGATCTTTCCTCGGTCAACGGCTGCGTGATCGTCAATGCCAACACCTGCAACAAGCTGCCATTCGAGATCATCGAGCTACGCGATCTCGTCGAGGAAGTGCTGAAGACCGACCCCGAGGACAGCGCGCTGCAGGTGACCGACAGCTTCACCAAGACCACGCTCATCCAGCTCAACCAGATCGCGCCAGCAGGCTTCGAGCCGCTGATCGACGAGCCGGTAACCGGCACGGGCAATGACGATCTGCTGGGTGAGGCGCGCGAAACGGGCGAGTGACTTGACCTGATGCGGGGGGGCGGGGCAATGGCTGATCCATGTCAGTCCACGGCCCCGCTCCCTTCGCGCCCTCTGCACCGCTCAAGCTGTTCAACAGCCTGACGCGCCAGCTTGAGGAATTCCAGCCCGTCCACGCAGGCGAGGCGCGCGTCTATTCCTGTGGGCCGACGGTCTACAACTACCCGCACATCGGCAACATGCGCGCCTATGTCTTCGCCGACATCCTTGGTCGCACGCTGTCGTTCAAGGGCCTGAAGCTCACCCACGTTATCAACATCACCGACGTCGGCCATCTGACCGACGACGCCGACGATGGCGAGGACAAGATGGAGAAGATGGCCCGGGCGCAGGCGCAGTCGATCTGGGACATCGCGCAGCACTATACCCAAGCCTACTGGGAGGACGTGAAGGCGCTCAACATCCGCCAGCCGGCACGGTGGACCATTGCCACCGAATACGTACCGCAGATGATCGCCTTTGCCGAGAAGATCGCGGCCAGGCACTGCTACGAACTCGACAGCGGCCTCTATTTCGACGTCTCGACCGTGGCCGACTACGGCCGCCTTGCCCGCGCCCAAACGGAAGACGGCGAGGGCCGGATCGAGGCCGTAGAAGGCAAGCGCAACGCCGCTGACTTCGCGATCTGGCGCAAGACGCCGCCGGGTGAGAAGCGCCAGATGGAATGGGATTCGCCATGGGGGAAGGGCGCTCCCGGCTGGCATCTTGAGTGTTCGGTCATGTCTGGCGAAGTGCTCGGCTTCCCGTTCGATATCCACACCGGCGGCATTGACCACCGCGAGATCCATCACCCCAACGAGATTGCGCAGAACCAGGCATTCTGCTGCACAAATGGATTGGACCTCCCCGCCAATTCCGGCGCGCGGGTGTGGATGCACAACAATTTCCTCGTCGAACGCTCGGGCAAGATGAGCAAGTCCAGCGGCGAGTTCTTGCGGCTGCAGCTTCTGATCGACAAGGGTTACGCGCCGCTGGCCTACCGCCTGATGTGCTTGCAGGCCCATTATCGCAGCGAACTGGAGTTCTCGTGGGAAGGGCTCTCTGCCGCTCTCACGCGCCTCAAGCGCATGCTGATTGCAGTGGGCCAGCTCAAGGAGCGAGCCGGGGAGGGAGGAGCCCAGCCCGGTCCGCGCTTTACGCCCTTCCTCGAACGCTTCGATGCAGCTGTGTCGGATGATCTCAACACCCCGGTCGCGCTTACCGTGTTCGAAGAAGTGCTCGCGCTGAAAAAGGTCGACGCCTCGGAAAAGCTTGCCGCGCTGGCAGCGATGGACGCCGTGCTCGGTCTCGGTCTGCTGTCGCTCGATCGCAAGGCGCTTCGCCTCAAACCCAAGGGTGTCGAGATCGCGGAGACCGAAATCGAAGCTGCTCTCGAAGCCCGCAAGGCCGCGCGGGCGGACAAGGACTTCGCCCGCTCCGACGCCCTGCGCGATGACCTTGCCGCCAAGGGCGTGGAGGTCATGGACGGTGACGCGCTCGGTTGGGAATGGAAGCTCGTCTGAACGGGTTTCAATTCGCAATCGATAGGCTAAGTCTCTCGCAAATGTTTTCGGGAGAGAGTTAAGCATGACCGTCCTCGTGATGAACGCCATGGCAGCGCCGCTGATCGAGCCGCACCTGCCCGACTGGGTCGAGCCGCGCTATTTCCGCAGCGCCGAGGAATTGTTCGGCCTGGCTCCCGAGGCGGAGATCGGCTGGTTCGACCTTTACCAGCCCGGCGGCATGGACAAGGCGATCCGGCTGGCGACACGGCTCAAGTGGCTCAACTCGGTCTATGCCGGCGTCGATTTCTTCCCTCTGGATGTGCTTCGCGAACGCGGCGTGATCCTCACCAACGGTACCGGCATCAACGCCATCACCATCGCCGAATATGTCGTGATGGGCATGCTCACCGTGGCCAAGGGCTACCGCGAAGTCGTGCGCTCGCAGGACCGGCACGAATGGCTGCTCGACAGTCCCGGCAAGGTCGAACTCGCCGGCAGCCGGGCGCTGATCCTTGGCTATGGCGCCATCGGCCAGAAGGTGGAGCGCATGCTGCAAGGCTTCGATGTTGACGTGGTGAAGGTACGACGGTCGCAGGGAGAGGGCACGCTCGGTCCCGACGAGTGGCGCAGTCAGCTCGGCACCTTCGACTGGGTGATCCTTGCCGTGCCCGCCACGCCCGAAACCGAAGGCATGATCGGCGCGGCAGAGATTGCCGCGATGAAGCCCGGCTCCACGCTGGTCAATGTCGCAAGAGGCAGCGTCGTCGATCAGGAAGCGTTGATTGCGGGCCTGAAGGAAGGCCGCCCGGGTCACGCCTTCCTCGATGTCGTCAGCCCCGAACCCCTGCCGGCGGATCACCCGCTGTGGGACGTGCCCAATGCCCACATCACCAGCCATCTATCCGGCCGTGCGCAGACCCGGATGTTCGAGCGTTCGGTCACGCGTTTTCTCCAGAACCTCGCCCGCTTCCGCGCAGGCGAGCCGCTCCAGCCGCAGGTCGATCTTTCGCTCGGCTATTGACGGCGGGGCGTGACAGCGGCGCGCACCTTTGATAGCCATGCGGGCAAGGGCAGGCGCGGGGGCCATAACGACACGCGCCGGGAACTTGCCTTGTGGTCGCATCCGAGTTGGGGAGGGTAACGCAGCCTTGGCCGCGCGTTCCCGTTGATGGAGCGACCAAAAATGGCCGAAGGCAAGAAGGCGTCAGACCTGTTCATCGAGTGCCTTGAGGAAGAAGGCTGCGAATACATTTTCGGCGTTCCGGGCGAAGAGAATCTCGATTTCCTCGATTCGCTGTCACGCTCGAAGAAGATCAAGCTGATCCTCACGCGCCATGAACAGGGTGCCGGCTTCATGGCCGCCACTTACGGCCGTCACACCGGCAAGACCGGCGTCTGCATCGCGACGCTTGGGCCGGGCGCCACCAATTTCGTCACGGCTGCGGCCTACGCCACGCTTGGCGGCATGCCGATGCTGATGATCACCGGCCAGAAGCCGATCAAGAAGTCGAAGCAGGGCCGCTTCCAGATCCTCGACGTCGTCTCGATGATGGGGCCGATCACCAAGTTCACCCATCAGATGGCCTCGTCTGACAACATCCCCAGCCGCGTGCGCGAAGCCTATCGCCTCGCCGAGGAGGAGAAGCCCGGCGCAACGCATATCGAACTGCCAGAGGATATTGCCGACGAGCACACCGACTCCGTCCCACTCAAGCGCAGTCTCGTCCGCCGCCCCAACGCCGATGCCAAATCGGTCGCGCAGGCCGTGCACGCCCTGCAGAATGCCAAGGCTCCGGTTCTGGTCATCGGTGCGGGCGCGAATCGCAAGATGACCGGGAAGATGCTGCGCGAGTTTGTCGAGAAGACCGGTATCCCGTTCCTCACCACACAGCTCGGCAAGGGCGTGATCGACGAACGGCATCCGAAGTTTCTTGGCTGTGCCGCGCTTTCCGCTGGTGACTTCGTCCATCGCGCGGTCGAGGATGCCGACCTCATCATCAACGTCGGCCATGACGTGATCGAAAAGCCGCCGTTCTTCATGCGCGAAGGCGGCACGCCGGTCATCCACGTCTCGACGAAGACGGCAGAGGTCGATCCGGTCTATTTCCCCGCCATCGAGGTGATCGGCGATATCGCCAACGCCATCTGGCAGATGAAGGAAGCGGTCGAGCCGAACCCGGCCTGGAACTTCGATCACATGCTGGCCTATCGCGCCGCCGAGGTCGCCCACACCGCACCGCTCGCGGCGGATGCCCGCTTCCCGATCTTCCCGCCGCACCTCGTGCAGCAGATCCGCGATGCCCTGCCTGAGGACGCGATCATCTGCCTCGATAACGGCGTCTACAAGATCTGGTTCGCGCGCGGTTACACGGCCTACCACCCCAACACCGTGCTGCTCGACAATGCGCTGGCCACGATGGGCGCTGGCCTGCCCTCTGCAATGATGAGCGCGATGCTCTATCCCGAGCGCAAGGTCATGGCGATCTGCGGCGATGGCGGCTTCATGATGAACAGCCAGGAGATGGAAACCGCGGTCCGCCTTGGTCTCAACCTGACCGTGCTGATCCTCAACGACAGCGCCTATGGCATGATCCGCTGGAAGCAGGCCAATATGGGCTTCGAGGACTTCGGCCTGACCTACGGCAACCCCGATTTCGTGAAGTACGCCGAAAGCTACGGCGCGCACGGGCATCGCGTCACCAGTTCCGAACACCTCAAGGAACTGCTCGCCCATTGCCGCGATACGCCGGGCGTCCACCTCATCGATTGTCCGGTCGACTATTCGGAGAACGACCAGATTCTCAACAAGGATATCAAGGAACTGTCCAAGGCACTTTAGGGTTCAGGCGATTCATCATGTCGTCACCCCGGGCTGGACCCGGGGTCCCGCTTTCCCCCTGCGGCGGTTCGATAAATAGCGGGATCCCGGGTCAGCCCCGGGATGGCGTTGGAGGTTATCAAGTGTCACAGCTCAAGGACGTCTACCCGCTCTATCTCAACAACAAGGCCGTGCAGCCGAACACCGATCTTGCGGTGACCGACAAGTTCACCGGCGAAGTCGCTTTCCGCACTGCGCTCGCCACGCCCGAGGTGATCGATGAAGCCATTGCCGGTGCCGTCCGCGCGGCTGAACCCATGGCCAAGCTGGCGTCCTACGAGAAGCGCGACGTGCTCGACCACTGCGTCCGCCGCTTTGCCGAGCGCAAGGACGAACTGGCCTATGCCCTGTGTGTCGAGGCCGGAAAGCCCATTGCCGATTCCGAAGGTGAGGTCGGTCGCCTGATCGACACCTTCCGCATCGCCGCCGAAGAAGCCACGCGCAACTACGGCGAAGTCCAGCCGCTCGATATCAGCCCCCGTGCCAAGGGCTACATGGGCATGTGGAAGCGCGTGCCGATCGGTCCGTGCAGCTTCATCTCGCCCTTCAACTTCCCGCTGAACCTCGCCGCGCACAAGATTGCCCCCGCCATTGCCATGGGCTGCCCGTTCGTGATGAAGCCCGCGTCGCTCACCCCGCTGGGCGCGATCATCATGGGCGAAGTGCTGGCGGAGTGTGATGTCCTGCCGGAAGGCGCATTCTCGATCCTGCCTGCCAGCCGCGATGGCGCCGATCTGTTCACGACCGATGACCGGCTCAAGCTCCTTTCCTTCACCGGCTCGCCGGGCGTCGGCTGGGAACTCAAGGCCAAGGCGGGCAAGAAGAAGGTCGTCCTCGAACTCGGCGGCAACGCAGCCGTGGTGGTCGACAAGGACGCCGATCTCGAACACGCGCTGGCCCGCATCATCTTCGGGGGGTACTACCAGTCCGGCCAGTCGTGCATCCACGTCCAGCGCGTGATCATCCACGCCGACATCTACGACCAGTTCCGCGACATGCTTGCCGCCAAGGTCAAGACGCTGAAGTCCGGTGACCCCAAGAACCGCGATACCTTCATCGGTCCGATGATCTCGGCCAAGGAAGCCCAGCGCCTCAAGACCTGGATCGACGCTGCAGTCGCCGGTGGCGCCAAGCTGCTCGCGGGCGGTGGCTGCGATGGCAACATGCTCGAAGCCACCCTGCTCGAAGGCTGCAGCCGTGATATGGACGTCTATACCGAAGAGGCCTTCGGTCCCGTCGTCATCCTGTCGAAGTTCACGGATTGGGATGCCGCGCTCGAGGAAGTGAACGACAGCAAGTTCGGGCTCCAGGCCGGTTTGTTCACGGCCGACATCCACAAGGTCATGGACGCCTGGGACAGGCTCGACGTCGGTGGCATCGTCGTCAACGACGTGTCCTCCTATCGCGTCGACAACATGCCCTACGGCGGGGTCAAGGATTCCGGCCTGGGCCGTGAAGGAATCCGCTTCGCCATGGAAGACATGTCCGAGATCCGGAACATGGTCATCCGCAGGAAGTGATTTCCGATGCAGAAAGATGCCAGTCTTTTCGATATGTTTCCAAAGTTTCTGATTAGCCACTTGAACCAAGGGGTAAGAGTGTCCTAACCTGAAGTTCAACGGGGTCGCATTGCAGCACTTCCGGCAAGAGCTATCGCACAAGGCAAAAGCCGCGCGATACGCAGGGCCGGTGGGGACGAGGGGCAATGCTGGGTACTATCTTGCGAATCAGGCAGCTCGCGGCAACTTGCCGGGCCCTACCGCGTTCCGCTGCCATGGCGATGGCGTTCTGCCTTGCCATGGCCGGAGCCGCGCTTGGTGCGTCGTCCCTGGTTTCACCATCGCTGCAGGCTCAAGGGACCGCTCCGGCGGTGCTGCGCGGCCACGTCGGTGTCGCGTCATGCGCAGGCTCTACCTGCCATGGCCGCAGCGTCGCCGATGGCGCTGTCGTTCGGCAGGACGAGCTCATGCGCTGGCAGGAAGATTCCTCGCCCTCGGGTGCGCACAGCCGTGCATGGCGCGTGATCCAGGAACCGCGCGGGCAGGCCATCGTCAGGCGGATGGGGCTCGATGCGGCTGGCGTTCAGCGTGAATGTGCCGGTTGCCACGCCTCGCCGGGTTCGGCGCGTCCTTCCGATGGCGTCGATTGCGAAGCGTGCCACGGCGCCTCGGGTGGCTGGCTCTCGTCCCACTACACCGTCGGCGCCAGCCACGCCCGCAACGTCGCCCAGGGCATGACCGATCTGACCCGCCCGCAAGTCAAGGCGCAGGTCTGCCTTGACTGCCATTTCTCGGGCGACGCCAGGGGGCAATTCATCGCCCACCGCATCATGGCCGCTGGCCACCCGCGCATCTCGTTCGAACTGGACCTGTTTACCACGCTCCAGCAGCACCATGATGAGGACGCCGACTACGTTCAGCGCAAGGGCGGCAAGACCAACTCGATGCGCATGTGGGCCGTGGGGCAGGCTGAGGCCGTGAAGCGCAGCCTCGAACTCTACAGCCAGCCTGCTCGCGCCATGGATGGCATTTTCCCCGAGTTCACGTTCTACGATTGCCACTCCTGCCACCGCCGCATTTATGATGGTGAGGACGGAAACGTCACGGCAATCCGCAATCCCGGCCGCCCCATCGATCTCGGCACGCCACCGTATAACGACGAGAACATGATCATGCTGCTGGCGGCGGCACGGGTCATCGCGCCCGATGCCGCTGCCACGTTCGACGCACGGGCCAAGGCTTTCCACAAGGCGATGCTGGCCAACCGTGCCGAAACCGTCGCCGCGGCCCAGGCACTGCGCCAGTCTGCCGATGCGCTTTCTGCGCGCTTCGCCTCTGCCAGCTTCACGCGGGAGCAGACCTTCGCGATCATGGATTCGATTGCCAGCGACGCCATCGGCGAACGCTACACCGATTACGAAGGCGCGGTGCAGTCGGTCATGGCGGTCGACACGCTGCTCAACGGTCTCGTCAATCAAGGCATGGTTTCAGCAGGTTCCGCCAGCGGTCTGCGCGTGCAGATCAACCAAGCCTATGCCGCCGTGCGTGATCCGAACGGTTTCCAGCCTCTCGCATTCCGCCGCGCTCTGGGCAGCGCGGTACGATCCATCCGGAGCCTTCGCTGATGCGCATGCCGTTGGCTTTCCGGCAGACTACCGCCGTCGCACTCGCGCTCTCTCTCACCTTGTCTGGGTGCGGCGGCGGTGATTCAGGCTCGGGCGGGACATTTACGCCGACGCCTACCCCGACATCGTCTTCGCGCTTCTTCGCCGATCCCGCGCAGGAAGCCCTGACTGCCGCCGAAGTCCAGCAGATCATTGCGCAGGCGGTGGGAGAGGCGAAGGCGCTCAACTACCCGGCAATCATCGCAGTGGTCGATCGTGTCGGCAACGTCCTGGCCGTTTTCCGCATGAACGGGGCGGCAACGCGGATGATCATCAGCCCGCGCACCGCCACGGGCGAGATTTCGCCGCGTGAAGTCGACGCGCAGGGGCTTGAGGTCGAAGCGACGATGGGAGCCATTTCGAAGGCTGTCACCGCTGCGTACCTTTCGTCGAGCGGCAACGCCTTTTCCACCCGCACGGCCAGCATGATCGTGCAGGAGCATTTCCCGCCGGCGCCTAATACGCCGGGGCTTGAATCCGGCCCGCTCTTCGGCGTGCAGTTCAGCCAGCTGCCCTGTTCGGACCTTTCCGCCCGCTTCGCAACGGGCAACGCCGGGAGCGGGGCCTTCATCGGTCCCAAGCGCGCTCCGCTGGGGCTCGCGGCCGATCCGGGAGGACTGCCACTTTACAAGAACGGAGTCGTCGTTGGCGGCATCGGCGTGATGGCGGACGGCGATTACGCTTACGATCCCGATGTGACCGATGTTGATGGCGATCCTGAAGAATTCATGGCGCTCGCCGGCATTCAGGGCTTCGCACCGCCGGCTGAAATTCGCGCCGATCGCATCCCGGTGGATGGTTCCACCCTGCGCTTTGCGGATGCGCGGGTCGAAGGCCTTCACCCGCTCCAGACCAGCTTTTCCGCAATCAACAACTCGGCTGGCACTCTCATCCCGGTGCGTGGCTACTATGACGGAACCGCGGTTCTCGCCGGAACGCCCTATGGAACCGAAGCGAGCGGCATTCGCCGTGCCACTTCCAGCGAGTTCTCGCTTGCTGATGCCTACGTGCTCAGCAACGGTTCTGGCGTAAACCGCTATCCCATCAAGCCCGGGACCGATTCTGCTGCGGTCGGCACGCCTTTGACTGCGGCCGAAGTGCGTGCCGTGCTGGAAGAAGCCTTCACGATCATGACGCGCGCCCGCGCGCAGATCCGCCGCCCGCTCGACAGCCGCGCACAGGTCTCGATTTCCGTTGTCGATACTTATGGCGAAGTGCTCGGCCTGGTCCGCGGCCCGGATGCACCGATCTTTGGTATCGACGTGTCGCTGCAGAAAGCTCGCACCGCAGCCTTCTTCTCGAACCCGGTCGCAGCCGAACAGCTTCTCGCCAATACCGATGCGGAAATCCCGGCTTTCGTTCAGCGCGCCCGCGATTTCCTCGGCGATCAGACTGCATTGACCGGGAAGATCGCCTTTGCAGACCGTTCCGGCGGCAACTTGTCGCGTCCGTTCTTCCCGGATGGCGAGGTAGGGCGTCCCCACGGCCCGTTCTCGCGCCCGATCACCGATTTCAGCCCGCTTGCCACCGGTCTGCAGATCGCGCTGGTCAAAGCGAACCTGCTCCAGCACGCGGTCTTTGTTGAAGGCTCACTCAACGCGCGCGATGTCGTGCAGCGTTGCACTGCAGTGCCGGATACGCCGACCGGCAAGAAGCGTCTGGCCAATGGTATCCAGATCTTCCCCGGCTCGGTTCCGATCTACCGCAATGGCAAGCTGGTCGGCGCTATCGGCATCTCCGGTGACGGTATCGATCAGGACGACATGATCGCATTCCTCGGAACGCACAATGGCGGTGCCAAGGCGGGCACCATCGGTAATGCGCCAAAGGAAATCCGCGCCGATACCATCGTCGTGCCGGTCGGGCAGGGCGTTCGCCTGCGCTATGTGAACTGTCCCTTCGCGCCGTTCCTCGACACCACCGACCAGAATGTCTGCGAGGGCAAGTGATGCAGCAGGTCGCTCTCCTTCTCGCACCGGTCCTCGGCATCACCACGCCGCATGTCCAGCCGGCGCCGCTGACGTTCTACTTGCAGGACGCGTCAGGATCGGCGCCAGGAACTGCCGAACCCCAGCAAGCGCCGACGGTTGACAGCAAGGCGCCGTTGCCCGGTGGCGAGACCGACGCCGACGGCGCATTGATCGATGGACGCCGCCGTCCCGGTTTCAACAAGCAGCTTCCCGAGAAGGTCGAGCAGGACAATCCCGGTGCGGTCAATGCCCCGCCGCCCGAAGCCTTCTACGACAAGTACGATGGCGAAGGACCTGTGGGCGATCTCGGTCTGGACGTCTCCCTGCCTGACCGCTGGCGCATCATGTCGTCGCTCTGCCCGCAGAAGGACAGGGCAACCGGCAAGAAGGACCGCTCGCTCTACACGCTATTTCCGAAGCTCGAATATGTCTGCCATTCGCAGCTCGATCCGTTCCATCACAATCTGCTCAAGGGCGATCGTCCGCTTGCGCGCGGCAAGCGTCCCGGTTTCCTGAAGGGGGATGACTGGTACCTGCTGGCGGGCGCGGTTTCCGATACCGTGGTCGAACCGCGCAGTTTCCCGATCCCGGTTGGCAACCAGACCACGACCAACCCCGGCGAGATTGACACCTTCGGTCGCAGCCACAGCCTGGTCCTGTCGCAGACCTTCATCGCCAGCCTTTCCCTGCTCAAGGGCATGACGGCCTACAAGCCGCCGGTGATCGAGTATCGCATCGCCGTCGCCGCGAACCTCAACCACGTCCAGGTGCCGGAGCGGCGCGTCCTGTTCGTTGAACCGTCAAAGGGCACCAGGCGCACCGATGGTTTCATTGGCCTGCAGGAAGCCTTCATCGACTACCACATCGGCCGGTTTGATACGAAGCGCTACGATTTCGTCTCCTTGCGTGCCGGCATCCAGCCGATGCAGTCGGACTTTCGCGGGTTCCTGTTCAACGACAACCAGTTGGGCGTGCGCCTCTTCGGCAACCGTGACAACAACCGCGTGCAGTTCAATCTCGCCGCGTTCTGGCGGCTGGAGAAGGAAACCAATTCGGGCCTGAACGATGTCAGCCGGGCGCCGCGCAACGATTGGGTGTTCATGGCGAACCTCTATCGCCAGGACTTTCCCTTTGTCGGCCTGACCAGCCAGCTCTCGGTCACCTACAACATGAACCGTGAACGCAACGAGATCACGGTCGACACCAACGGCTTTCCGGTCCGGCCCGCCCTGATCGGCGATCTGCGCGGCCGCGAGTACGACGTTGTCTATCTGGGTTACGCGGCTGACGGCCATATCGGTCGCCTCAACATCACCGCGCAGGCCTATGCCGCGCTGGGTGAGGACCGGAATAACTTCCTCACCAGCCGCGCGGCCGAGATCAAGGCATTCATGGCCGCTGCCGAAGTTAGCTACGATTTCGACTGGACCCGCGTTCGTCTCTCGGGCCTTTGGGCCAGTGGCGACAGCGATCCTTATGACAAGACTGAAGGCGGCTTCGATGCCATCTTCGAAAATCCTCAGTTTGCCGGCGCTGATACCAGCTACTGGATCCGCCAGACGATTCCGTTCGCAGGCGGCGGCCGCAATATCTCGGTCAACGGTCGCAACGGCATCCTGAACTCGCTTCGCTCATCGAAGGAGCAGGGTCAGTCGAACTTCACCAATCCCGGCACCATGCTCGTCGGGCTCGGCACCGATTTCGATCTGACGCCCACCGTGCGCGTCTCGACCAACGTCAACCACCTGTGGTTCGAGAACACCAAGGTGCTGCAAGTCCTGCGCAACGAAGGTTCGATCCCGCGCGACATTGGCTGGGATGCTTCCGTCTCGGCAATCTGGCGGCCCAACGCCTCGCAGAACCTCGTCTTCCGCCTTTCGGGCGCCGTGCTCGATCCGGGGGCGGGCTTTGACGATCTCTTCGCCCAGATGGGCAAGGCAAGCCGCTTCTATTCCGTCCTCGCCAACGCGACTTTGGCCTTCTGATGACCCAGCCCATGACCGACACGCGCAGCTTCCGCAAACTCTCGCTGGCATGGCTGACCGCGGCACTTGCCGTGCTGCTGATCCCGAGCGCCCTTTACGCTTCGGGTGAAGAGAAAGCCCAGAAGGTCACGCATACCCGCGCCCCTGCTGCGCCGCGCGGCCAGCCCGGTGATACCGTCGAGGAACAGTGGGCCTACGTTGACAAGCAGAACGCAGGCTGCGTCAGCTGCCATACCAAGAGCGACCATCGCACCATGCACGCCAGCCCGGCCGTGGTGCTGTCCTGCGCCGATTGCCACGGCGGCAACACCAAGGTCATGGCGGACCGGTCATGGAACCGCAATTCGATCGATTATGTCGCGGCCATGAAGGACGCGCACGTCCTGCCGAAGTACCCGGCCGCATGGGGCTGGCCTTCTTCAGCCAACCCGAAGCGTTCCTACGCGCTCCTGGGCAAGGAAAGCCCCGAGTTCATCCGCTTCGTCAATCCGTCGGACTATCGCGTCGCCCGTGATTCCTGCGGCGCCTGCCACATGCAGATCATCGAGGCATCCGAACGCTCGCTGATGTCCACCGGCGCGATGCTGTGGGGCGGTGCGGCCTATAACAACGGCATTGTCCCCTTCAAGAACTACATGTTCGGTGAAAGCTTCACCCGCAATGGTGAGCCTGCCCTGCTCAAGTCGGCCTCGAAGGAGATCGGTGCGGACGGCAAGCCGATGTGGGGCACGGTCACGCCGAAGGAAAAGGCGCGCGGCGCGCTGCCGGTCATGTATCCGCTGCCGCGCTGGCACACGATTCCGCCGGGCGACGTGTTCCGCGTGTTCGAGGACGGCGGTCGCACCATCAACCCGCAGTTCCCCGAAATCGGCCTGCCCAACTCCACAGGTCTGATCCAGCGCCTCGACGAACCGGGGCGTCCTGATCTCAAGCAGTCCAACCGCGGCCCTGCCACGGGCCTGCGCGTCGCCATCCCGGTGCTCAACATCCACAAGACGCGCCTGAATGACCCGTTCCTGTTCCAGATGGGCACCAACGATCAGCCGGGCGACTATCGCTCCTCGGGCTGCGCGGCGTGCCACGTCATCTATGCGAATGACCGCGAACCGCGCCACTCGCTGAACTACGGCAAGTGCGGGCGGGACGGGCAGACCATCACTGCCGACCCGACGATCAATTCCCTGCGCGAAGGTCAGCACCGCAAGGGCGCTTACGGCTCCTACGACGCCGAAAAGGAAGAGCATCACGACAAGGTGCGCGGCACCGTGCTCGGCGGCAAGCGCGCCTATCTCGGCGGCGACCGGACCGATCCCGAACAATCGGCCGACATGGAAGGCGATTGCGCCCGCGCAATCACCTCGGCCGAACAGCTGGTCTATTCACCCGGCAAGGGCGTCGCGCCGCACGGCTCTATGGACCATGACAAGATGGACCAGGTTTCGGCCCACGCCATGGCCGGGCTTGACGCCAAGGGGCACCCGAAGAAAGATGCCCATGGCGAAGATGCGCACGAAGGCGCTGGCCCTGTCGCCATGCAGGATCGCGAACGCGGCCACCCGCTGGTCCACGCCTTCACCCGCGCCATCCCGACCGCGCAGTGCATGAACTGCCACATGCACCAGCCCAACATCTTCCTGAACTCCTACCTCGGCTACACGATGTGGGACTACGAATCCGACGCGCCGAGCATGTGGCCGGGGCCTGAGAACCGCGCGCCAAAACCTGCCGGCATGTCCGATGCGGACTACGCAAAGACCTTCAAGAAGCAGTTTTACCCGAACATCGACGAACAGCGCGAAGTGCTGGACCGCAATCCTGAGGGCGCGTCGACCCGCGGCCTGTGGCGCGATGTCGAATTCCTGCGCAACGTCTATGACCTGAACGACAAGCTGGAACGCACCCAGTTTGCCGATTATCACGGCCATGGCTGGAACTTCCGCGCCATCCTCAAGCGCGACCGTCGCGGCAACCTGCTCGACGATGAAGGGGATATGTCCTCCTACGGCACCGACAAGGCGCACATCATCTCGCCTGACGATCCGGAAAAGTTCCGCAAGGCCGGCGAGGGCAAGTTCGTCGAACCGGGTGAGAGCAATCCCGGCAAGGCCGTCCACATGATGGACATCCACGCCCAGATCGGCATGCAGTGCGCCGATTGCCACTTCTCGCAGGACAGCCACGGCAACGGCATGATCTATGGCGAGGTTGCCAATGCGGTCGAGATCGGCTGCAAGGACTGCCATGGCACGCCCGACAACTATCCGACGCTGCTGACCTCGAACATGGCGGCCCCTGAAAAGGGCAACAACCTTGCCCTGCTGCGCAACGCCGATGGCCAGCGCCGCTTCGAATGGTTCAACGAGGCCGATGGCCGTCGCGTGCTGATCCAGCGCTCGATCATCGATCCCAACCTGTCGTGGCGCGTCAGCCTGGTGAAGGATTCGGTCGACGCGCGCTTTGCCGGCAAGATGGACGCCACCGGCAAGCCGATCTTCAATCCCAAGGCCGCGCGCGCCAAGCTGATGGCAAAGTCTGCCTCGGACGACGGGGTCTACAAGTTCGGCACCGGCGTTGCCAAGGAAGCGCGCGCCCATCGTGACGACGATATGGCCTGTTTCACCTGTCACCTGTCGTGGACCACCTCGTGCGCTGGCTGCCATTTGCCGATCGAGGCGAACTGGAAGTCGGCTACCCACAAGTACGAGGAAGACTACACCCGCAACTACGCGACCTATAATCCCCAGGTTGCGCGCGATGACATGTTCCAGCTGGGCAAGCACCAGCGCAACAAGTCGTCGGGTTCGGATCCGGTGCAGTATGATGCCTCGGGCAATCCGGTCTCGGGCAAGGCGATAACCGCGCCGATCCGCTCGACCTCGGCGCTGATCCTGTCGTCGACCAACATCAACCGCGAACGCATCTACGTGCAGCAGCCGCCAATTTCCTCGATCGGCTACTCGTCACAGGCTTTCGCGCCGCACTTCCCGCACACCGTTCGCAAGAACGAGACCAAGCAGTGCACCGATTGCCACGTCAGCCAGGACGAGGACAACAACGCCACGATGGCGCAATTGCTCTTGCTCGGCACCAACTACGTCAACTTCGTCGGCATGAATGCCTGGTTCGGTCTCGACGGCGGTTTCGAAGCTATCCGCGTCACCGAATGGGACGAACCGCAAGCGGTGATCGGCTCCTACCTGCATCGCTATGCCTATCCGGATTACTGGAAAGCTCACGTCGAGGATAACGGGCGCGAACTGAAGAACTGGACCCGCGGCAAGATCGTCGATGGCAAGCTTTCGGGTGAAACCACCGGGCAGGAACAGTTCGCCAACGTGGTGGAAGGCACCAAGGACGCGGTCCGCTGCCTGCAAATGCGCGGCGAGTACATGTACGTAGCCGAGGGCAAGGGCGGATTCCGCGCCTATGACATCGCCGCGATTGGCAACAAGGGCTTCTCGGAACGCATTGTCACTGCGCCGTTCTCGCCCTTGGGCCACGATACCCATGTCGCCACCACCAACGCGACCTGCATGGCCCTGCCGACCAACCAGTCGATTGCGCCCACGCGCAACACGCCCGAACTGCGCGGTCTTAATCAGGAGCAGCCGTTCTCGCCGATCTACAGCTATGCCTTCATCACCGATGCGGTCGAAGGTCTGATCGCGGTCAACGTCGATACGCTGGCCGACGGCGAATTTCGCAACAACTTCTTCAACCGCGCGCTGACCTTCAACCCGGACGGCGTGCTGACCGGTGCCCGCCATATCACTCTGGCCGGTGACTATGCCTACATTGTCACCGACAAGAATCTGGTGACCGTCCACCTGCCCAAGCCGTGGTCTTCGCAGAAGCCGTGCGAAGTCAGCGAGAAGAAGGGCGGCGAGACCTGTCTCGATCCGCGCATCACCTCGGTCGTGCCCCTGCGCGATCCCCGCGCCACGGCGGTGCAGTTCCGCTACCTCTGGGTGACGACGGCCAATGGCCTCGAACTGATGGACATCACCAACCTCGCCCAGCCCAAGGCCGTGCCCTCGGCTACCGTGCCGCTGGCCGACGCTCGGCGCGTCTACCTTGCGCGCACTTATGCCTATGTCGCGGCAAAGTCGCAGGGCTTGGTCATCGTCGACATCACAGCGCCAACGCGCCCGTCGATCTACACCAACTATACCGCCGACGGGCAGCTGAACGATGCCGAGGACGTGATCGTCGCTTCGACCAACGCCTCGCTCTTCGCCTATGTCGCCGATGGCCGGAACGGGATGAAGGTGCTGCAGCTTACATCGCCCGCCAGCCAGCCGAACTTCTACGGCTTCTCGCCCGAACCCAAGCCGGAGCTCATCGCCTGGGCTCGCACACCGACACCGGCCCTGGCTCTGTCAAAGGGGCTGGATCGCGATCGCGGCGTGGACGAGACCGGCGGCCAGATGGCTGTCTTCGGCCGCCTTGGCTCCCGCCCGTTCACGCGGCCGGAGATGGAAGAGCTGTTCCTTAACAGCAAGGGCGATGTCTTCCGCGTGTCCAACGCTGTGGACATGAGCCTGTGGGTCGGCGCCAAACCGGCGCCGCTGCTCGCGAAGACGAACTGATCGGTTGGAGAGGAGAGCGGGTGCCTTGAGCGCTTGTGCCTTGCGTCCAGGCGCTTGAGAGCACCCGCCGATCTCTTCAGTCCTCGTCAAGCAGCAGGAGCTCGCACTCCACTTCCATGAGCGGCGCGGGCAGTATCTCGTGGTCCACCCGGGTTACTGCGGCATCCGCCACCAGACGCCCGCGCAGCTTGAACTCGTGCTCGGGCAGGACCGCGATGAAGTTCTCACCGTCACTAACTGCCTCGCTGCCGGCAAAGCGCAGGACCAGCCGATGCCGCGCACCCGAGAACGTGATGCTCGCCCATGGTGTCTCGTCATGGCTGATCACCTCGGCATGCGGCCCGCTGATCTCGCGCACGGTCCGCAGAAGGCGCTCCGCCGTCGACGGGCGAGGGGTGAGCGGGGGAGGAATGGTTTCACAAAGCGCGTTGGTCTCGAAAGCGTGAGGATCAAGCAGCATGGACATTCCCTCCGAAGTTGTTCATGAAATGTTCTATGCGTTCCACCGTTCCGGAACGCGGCTCCCGGCCATTGCGCAGGTCCCCGACAAGACGGGGATCGCGGGCGGCAAGGCGGCCGAATTTGGTGACCGGCATGCCCGTCTGGCGAAGGAAGCTCTCGATCTTGCGAAGCAACATGGCGTTTCTTGACCTCCAGCTGCGGAGTCGCGGAGACGACTCGAAATAGGATTTTTCCTATGTTGATCTCCAAATCCTACAATGCTAGGAAAAGTCCTTCGAAATCGGAGTAAGGCGAAGATGGTCCCGGCAGACAACGAATCCGACGACGGCGCGCGCGCTCGTCTTGTCAGCCTTGCCACGCAGCGCGGCGTCAGCCTCTCGGCGCTCTCGGCGCTGATCGGTCGGAACACGACCTATCTCCAGCAATTCGTCCGCAAGGGCAGCCCGCGCAAGCTCGAAGAGAATGACCGCCGCACGCTGGCCGAATTCTTCGGCGTTCCGGAAAGCGAACTTGGCGCCTCTCCCCGCGGCGGTGTAATTACCGCCGGGCAGGGGGCACCGCGTGGCGTCACACCCCCTCGGGCCATTGCCGCCGAATGGGCTGACATTCCCCGCCTGCCGCTGGGCGCGTCAGCTGGTCCCGGCACGCTCCCGGCAGAGGAAATTCCCTCCGGCCGCCTGCGCTTCAATCACCGTTGGCTCAAGGGGCAGGGGCTCGAGCCGGCAATGCTCTCGGTGATCGAAGTCGAAGGCGATTCGATGGAGCCAACCTTGCGCGATGGTGACGAGATCCTCGTCGACCGCACCCCGCGCCCCTTGCGCGCGGGGATCCATGTGATCCGGCTCGATGACGTGCTGCTGGTCAAGCGCCTCGAATCCGGCCCTGGCGGCATGGTTCGGATCATCTCCGACAATCCCGCCTATCCCCGTCTGGAGCGCCTGCTGAACGAGGTCGAACTGGTCGGCCGCGTCGTCTGGAAAGGCGGCCGACTCTAGCCGCGCAATTCCATGACGATCAGCGGATAGGGCCGCCCTTGGCCGTCCACCTCCTTGCGGCCGATCTCTCTAAAGCCCATCCGGCGGTAGAAGCCGCGCGCGCCTGCATTCTGCTCGTTGACCTCAAGGCGCCGCGCTCCAAGAACCCGCGTGGCATGTTCGATCAAGGCTTTGCCAACCCCTTGGCCATGGCAGGCAGCATCAACGAACAGCGCTTCGATGCTCCCATCGTCCACGATCATGAAGCCCAAGGCACGGTCGCTCGCATCTACAGCGAGCGTCATGGGCGTAACGGGAAGAAAGTCCGCAACTTCCGCACCGATCGCCAGCCGGTCTTCAGCTGAAAGGAAATCGTGCGTGGCGTCCACGGCACAAGCCCAGATTTCCAGCGCTCGCTCGCCATCTTCAGGTCGGGAAGGGCGTATCGATATCATCGGGCAAGCTTAGGCACCGGACCGAAGCATTGCAATTGCGGTGCCTTCGCTCCAAATCGGCAGGCATGACCGAAGCCGCCACACAAACCGCCGCGCAGCCGCCCTTCAAGGTCGCGATCATCCCCGTCACGCCTTTGCAGCAGAACTGCACGCTGGTCTGGTGCACCAAGACCATGCGTGGTGCATTCATCGATGCCGGAGGCGATCTCGACAAACTGCGCAAGGCGATCGAGATGACCGGCGTCACAATCGAGAAGCTGCTCGTCACCCACGGCCATCTCGACCACTGCGGCAGCGTCGGAATTTTCGCGCGCGAACTCGGCGTGCCGATCGAAGGCCCGCAGGAGGCGGACCGCTTCTGGATCGCGCAACTCGATGAAGATTCGCAGCGCTGGGGCATTCCCGCCGAGGTGTTCGAGCCCACCCGCTGGCTCAACGATGGCGACAAGGTCACGGTTGGCGAAGTTGAGCTCGACGTGATTCACTGCCCCGGCCACACCCCCGGCCATGTCGTGTTCCATCACGCGCCGTCGCAGGTGGCAATCGTCGGCGACGTGCTGTTCCAGGGGTCGATTGGCCGCACCGATTTCCCAATGAGCAATCATCAGGACCTGATCGATTCGATCACGCAGAAGCTCTGGCCGCTCGGCAACGACGTGACCTTCGTTCCCGGCCACGGCCCCAACAGCACGTTCGGCCGTGAACGCCAGACCAATGCCTATGTCAGCGATTATGCCCTGAGCTGAGGAATATCCCCTCCCGCACGCAGGAGGGGCTGGGGGTGGGCATGTCGCTGCACCACCCCTGCAGCTGTCACATGTCCAAGGCGATCGACACCGCCCAGACGCCAAGTCCAAGCTGGGTCAGCATGGTCGTGAGCGTGCCGACACCGCGCAGGAAGCCCAGCGGCCCGCCGTCCATGCCGATGCCGTGACCGACGCGGCCCAGCAGATAGACCGCCGCCGCGCCCATCAGGTAAGGATTGCCAGTCCGCGCAAGCTCGACTGCCGCGATCAGCACGAGCACTATGGGCGTGTTTTCGACAAAGTTCGCCTGCGCCCGCATCCGCGCGATCAGGTCCATGTCGCCGCCATCGCCGATGCTGATCTTCTTGGCGGCGCGAACCATGCCGCAACGGATCGAAAGCCAGATGTTGATCGCCGCCGCGGCCGCAGCCGCGCACAGCGTGATTGGCAGTATAAGCATGCTTTCAGGTACTCCCCCTTGTGTTTGTCCGTCCTGGGATCTGGGGCCGAGGCTAGCGCGGGCGCGCTTGCAAAGCACCAGAAAATCCGTATAGGCGCGCCTTCGCCCAGTGATTGGCGAATCCCGTGTCTGTCTGGCGTCCTTCGCCGCGTACGGGTCCTGCCGCAAACAGGGCTTGTGCGATGGACCGGTTTTCCCTATCGCGCCCGCAACAAAACTACGCAATTCTAAGAACAGGTGCCGAGATGGCCGTCCCCAAAAGAAAGACTTCGCCCTCACGCCGTGGCATGCGCCGCAGCCATGACGCCCTCAGCGTCGAAGCGTTCCACGAATGCTCCAACTGCGGTGAACTCAAGCGCCCGCACAACCTGTGCAACGCTTGCGGTCACTACAACGGTCGCGAAGTCATCGCCGTCGGGCTCTAAGCCTTAAAACGGGGGGACTGAGGACATGAGCCTGCCGCGTATCGCCGTCGATGCGATGGGCGGTGATGAGGGCGTGCGCGTGATGGTCGAAGGCGCGGCGCTTGCCCGTCGTCGCCATGACCGTTTCAAGTTCCTCCTCGTTGGTGACGAGGGCCGCATCAAGCAGGCCCTCGAAAACCACCCCAATCTTCGCGAGGCTTCGGAAATCCTTCACGCGCCCGACGTTGTGTCGGGTGACGAGAAGCCGACCCAGGCCCTCCGCCGCGCCAAGACCACGTCGATGGGTCTGGCGATCAACGCGGTGAAGCAGGGTCATGCCGGCGCTGCTGTCAGCGCGGGCAACACCGGCGCGCTCATGGCCATGGCCAAGCTCGCCTTGCGCACCATGCCCGGCATCGATCGCCCCGCGCTTTCGGCCCTGCTGCCGACGCTTGGCGAGCACGACCTGATTATGCTCGATCTCGGTGCCAACACCGATTGCGATGCCCGCAACCTCGTGCAGTTTGCGATCATGGGCGCGGCTTATGCCCGCATCGTCAACGGCCTTGAATCCCCGCGCGTGCGCCTCCTCAACATCGGCACTGAAGAGACCAAGGGCACCGATTCCCTGCGCGATGCCGCCACCCAGCTCAAGGCGCTTGGCGAAGACCTCGCGCTCAGCTTCGATGGATTTACCGAGGCCGACAAGCTTTCGCGCGGCGATTGCGATGTCGTCGTTACCGATGGCTTCTCCGGCAATATCGCATTGAAGTCGATGGAGGGCGCGGCCCGCTTCGTCGCCGATCTGCTCCGTCGCAGCTTCTCCTCGTCGCTGCGTTCGAAGTTCGGCTTCCTGATTTCGCGCCCGGCAACCGAGCTGCTCAAGCACCATCTTGATCCCAACAACCACAACGGCGCGGTCTTCCTCGGCCTCAACGGCGTGGTTGTGAAAAGCCACGGCAGCGCCTCGGCGCTCGGCGTCGCCAATGCCGTCGCCGTCACCGCCCGCCTGCTGGAGGAAAACCTGACCGAGCGTATCGAAGCCGACCTCGCGCGCCTTGGTGCCGAGACGATCAGGACTTCTGGCCGCACTTCCGGTCGCTCTGGCCGCAGCGTGGCCCCTGCCGCAACCGGTGAGGACGCGGCATGACCCTACGTTCGATCATTCGCGGCAGCGGCTCGGCGCTGCCACAGCGCTGCGTCACCAATGCCGAAATGGCGACCATGGTCGATACGACCGACGAATGGATCGTTGAGCGCACCGGCATTCGCCAGCGCTATCTTGCAGGGGAGGGGGAGACCACGTCCACCCTCGCCACTGCGGCTGCCCGTCGTGCGCTCGAAGCGGCTGGCGTGGATGCTACGAAGGTCGATCTGATCGTCCTTGCCACGGCAACGCCCGACCAGACCTTTCCGGCCACCGCCACCATCGTCCAGCACAACCTTGGCTGCAACGGTGGCATCGCGTTCGATGTCGCGGCGGTTTGCTCGGGCTTTCTTTACGCCATGGCCACTGCGGATTCGATGATCCGTACCGGGATGGCCAAGTGCGCGCTGGTGATCGGCGCCGAGACTTTCAGCAAGATTCTCGATTGGGAAGATCGCACCACCTGCGTTCTGTTCGGCGATGGTGCCGGCGCTATCGTGCTCGAAGCGCAGGACGTTGACGAATCCGATCCCGATTCTCCTGGCGTACTGGCCTCGCGCCTCCACGCCGATGGTGCGCACAACGAACTGCTCTATGTCGATGGCGGTCCGTCAACAACCGGTACAGTCGGCAAGGTCCGCATGAAAGGCCGCGAGGTTTTTCGCCACGCTGTGACCAATCTCGCCAATGTGCTGCGCGAAGTGCTTGAAACCACGGGCCACGATGCCGGCGAGATTGACTGGGTCGTGCCGCACCAGGCCAACTTCCGCATCCTCGATGCCACTGCGCGCAAGCTTGATCTTCCGGCTGAAAAGGTGGTCGTCACAGTCGACCAACATGCCAACACCAGCGCTGCCTCGGTGCCGCTCGCCTTCGATGTCGCGATGCGCGATGGCCGCATAAAGCAGGGCGATCTGGTGATGTTCGAAGCCATGGGCGGCGGCTTCACCTGGGGCGCCAGCCTCGTCCGCATCTGACGGACTCGATCTGACGGACTCGGGCCGGCCCACGTCGAGCCAGTCTTATCGTTCGCAAGCAATGGATTGCATTGCGTTCCGCAGAATCAGCGTTATTGTCATTCCCCTTGGCGTCTTCTGACTTCTGGGGGGAATAAAGGATGCGTTCTGTAGGTACATTGACCCGGGCCGATCTGGCCGAAAGCATCAACCGTCGCGTTGGGCTGTCGCGCGCGGATTCGCTCGAAATGGTTGAATCCATCCTGCAGCACATGTGCAATGCACTGGCTGAGGGTGAAAACGTGAAGATTTCGGGCTTCGGCACCTTCCTGCTGCGCGACAAGGCGGAGCGGATCGGCCGCAATCCCAAGACCGGCATCGAAGTGCCGATCACGCCGCGCCGCGTCCTCAGCTTCCGCGCCAGCCAGATGCTGAAGGACCGCATCGGCCAGGGCTGATCGCCAGCGGATGAGCGTCCCCGAACTTCCCGATGCCGGACCTGGCCCGGACGACGGTAAAGACCCGGCAGCTTTCCGCACCATCGGCGAAGTGGCCAAGGCGCTCGGCATCCGTCAGCACGTCCTGCGCTATTGGGAAGAGCAGTTTCCCATGCTCCGCCCGCTCACCCGAGCGGGCGGCCGCCGCTACTACCGCCCCCAAGACGTCGCCCTCATCACCGAGATCCACCGCCTCCTCCACAAGGAAGGCTTCACGATCAAGGGCGCAAGGCAAGCACTGCGGGGGAAGAAGGGCGCGGCTGCACCTGCAGCACCAGCGCCAGAACTGGCACCAACCACGACGGACAACCAACCCGCCGCCCCACTCCTGACCTACCTCCAATCCATCCGCGACCGGCTGGCCGCTGCGCTGGAAGAGTAGGCGGGGTCATAAAATAGCAAGCCATGTGCCGAGCGTAGCGCACGCAAAATTCGATTGGCAGATCACCTCGTTATCGAAAACTGCTGCTCCGCACCCGGAACTGGGTGTGAATTTCGCTCCCTCCTGGGGGCGGGGCGCTAGCGTTTGTGCTGAAAAAGGCTTGTCACAGCGCCGTTAGCTATGTCGGTGTCTGTCTCCGTCTCTGTCGCCAGATCAGATAGCCAGAACCTGAGATCACAATAACTCCGATTGCCCCCAACAACGCTACCTGTTTAATCGAGTTTTCAGTGCGACGGGTTGAGGGTATTGTTCGAAAGATCAGTTGCTCAGCAGGGTTGAGGTTGGCGTAAATATCAACCTGCTTCCCCGCCAAGACTTTGCTAACATTATTTGAAATGCTGCTTGTAAAAGGTAACATGAACGGGCCAGAACAAGGTGGTTGAAAAACTTGCCGAAGGTCTGCGCGCTGGCTGGACAGTATCGGAAAAACCGATCCTAGCCATGGGAGGCTTTCCTTATCTGGATCCACCACCGCAAACAGGGCAGGATCCGTTATAAGAAGTTCCTCAGGAAGCGCGAACGTTGAGTTCGGCCAATAAAGTTGGATGTCACCCGCAGCATCGCCCCTGAGCAACTTTTCGACGCGGACTGTGATTAAGCCATATTCAGTCGGAATATTCGTATCGCTGGCTGTCACGATTTCATAAGATAAGACTCTGCCGCTGAAAATAGCATCTGCCTCTCTTATGTCTGCGAGTGAAAAACTGCCACTTGTAATGCAAGCAGTTGCAACACTTGGAAGCGAAAGTAGGCTCAAGAAGGCAAAGCCGAACCCAATGAAAGCCCGCTCAAACATGCAGGAACATCTTGTTTGGCATAAACTCAATCCACCAACACCGGACCCAACGTCGGGTCCAGATCCCGCGGCCGCTTGATCTCCACCAGCCTTGCGCAACCCTCAGTCACGTCCGCCCAGTCGTCCACATCAAGCTCCATCACCGCAAAGGTCGCGGTCGGGAATTTCTCTTCCACCACTTCGCGCAACGGGCTGGACCCGTCATCGGGCACGAGGTCGAAGATCAGGTCCTCCAGCCCCGGATTGTGCCCGATCATCAGCACGCTCTTGGGATCGCCGGACAATTCCTTGAGCAGGTCGATCAGCGTCGCCGAACTGGCAAGGTAGATGCGCCGGTCCCATTCGATCTTGAACGTGCACTTCCACGCCTTGCTGCATTCCTCGACAGTCTCGGCGGCGCGCACGGCGGGGCTGGCGATCATGCGGTCAAACGTACGCCCGGTATCGCGGATATACTCGCCCATCGCCCGCGCACCGCGCTTGCCCCGCTCGTTGAGGGGGCGGTCGAAGTCCCGCGCGCGCGCATCGCTCCAGTCCGATTTGGCATGGCGGAAAAGGGCCAGTGTCTTCACGAAATCCCCTCGCGCGGTGTCTGTGCACTCTCGCGTCCAGAAACACCGCCACTCACGCTTTGTAAAGCCACATCCAGCGTCACGCGCCGGATCGGCGTGCCTGCCGGAAAGGCCGAGAGCAGCCGCGAGGGGAAGGCCGAGGACAGCACCACGAAGTGCCCCTTGTCCCCCGCCGAACGGATCAGCCGCCCGAACGCCTGCGCCAGACGCGCCCGGATGATTCTGTCGTCATAGGCCGAGCCGCCGCCCGCCAGCCTGCGCGCGCGGTGCAGGATCGAAGGCTTGGGCCAGGGCACCTGCTCCATCACCACCAGCCGCAGCGAATCCCCCGGCACGTCCACCCCGTCACGCAGGGCATCGGTGCCGAGCAGCGAGGCGCGAGGATCGTCGCGGAAGATGTCGACCAGCGTGCCGGTGTCGATCGGATCGACATGCTGCGCGAACAGCGGCAAGCCGCCGCGCGCCAGCCGGTCGGCAATCCGGCCATAGACCGCGCGCAGCCGCCGGATCGCGGTGAACAGCCCCAGCGCCCCGCCGCCCGCCGCCTCGATCAGCCGCCCATAAGCCGCCGCCAGCGCCGGAATGTCGCCCTTGGGCACGTCGGTCACGATCAGCACTTCGGCCTGGGACGCGTAGTCGAACGGGCTGTCTGCCGTGAACAGGCGCGGGGCGATGTCGAGATGCGGCGCCCCGCTGCGCTCCACCGCGCTCGACCAGTCATCGCCATCGCGCAGCGTCGCCGAAGTCATCATCACCCCGTGCGAGGGCGCCAGCACGGCATTGGCAAAGGGCTTCATCGGATCGAGGTAATGCCGGTGCAGCCCCACGTCCCATTCGCGCCCGTCCGACCGCTCGACCGCGATCCAGTCGACAAAATCGGGATCGCCCGGACCGCCCAGCCGCGCCAGCAGCGCAATCCACCCCGCAATCAGATCGCTGCGCCAGCCAATCGCACTGCGCGCGCCCTCGATCCGTGCCCGCGCCGGGCCGTCGAGCCAGTCCGGCCCATCCTCGACAATCGCCTCAAGCCGCAATCCCAGCCGCACCAGCGGCTTGCGCAAGGCTTCCAGCGCCTCCTGCGCGCGCCCCGCCACCTCAATGAACCCGCCATCCAGCTGCGCGATCTCGGTCTCCAGACCATAGCCCGCTTCCTGCCCGCCGCTCTCGTCGCGCGCATAGGCCAGCGCGCGCGCTGCGCTCAGCAGCGCCTCCAGCGGCCCCGATGGCGTCCCTTCCACCACCCGCGCCAGCCAGCCTTCGGAGGGCAGGGCCTCAGCCGCCTCGCGCGCCTGCGCAATCGCGCGCTCGCCTTCCTCGTCGTAGCTCGCCACATCGGCCAGACGCGCTGAAAGCCCGCGCCGCCGCCCGCGCGATTTGCCCTCCGGCCCGATCACCCAGCGCCGCAGCTCGATCGTCTCCGCCCCGGTCAGCGCTGCCGAGAAGGTCGAATCCGCCGCCTCGAACACGTGATGCCCTTCGTCGAACACGATCCGCGTCGGCCGCTGCGCTGCATCGCGCCCGCGCGCGGCGTTGACCATCACCAGCGCATGATTGGCAATCACCAGCTCCGCATCGGCAGAGGCCCGCGCTGCGCGTTCGATGAAGCACTTCCGGTAATGCGGGCACCCGGCATAGACGCACTCGCCGCGCTGGTCGGTCAGCGCCGCGATGCCGCGCTTGCGGAACAGCGTGCCCAGCCAGCCCGGCAGGTCCCCGCCGATCATGTCGCCGTCCTGCGAATAGGCAGCCCAGCGCGCCACCAGTTGCGCCAGGATCGCCGCTCGCCCGGCAAAGCCACCCTGCAGCGCGTCCTCCAGATTGAGCAGGCACAGGTAATTCTCGCGCCCCTTGCGCACCACCACCGGCGGCTTGCCGTTGCGCGTCGCAGGAAACGCCCGCCGGCTCTCGCGCCGCAGTTGCCGCTGCAGCGCCTTGGTATAGGTCGAAACCCACACCGTTCCGCCCGATTGCTCCGCCCACAGCGAGGACGGCGCGAGATAGCCGAAGGTCTTGCCCGTGCCAGTCCCCGCCTGCGCCAGCACGACATGCGGCTGACCCTGACCCTGCCGCGGCGCGAACATCCGCGAAGCCTCGCGCGCATAGTCCTGCTGCGTCGGTCGCGCCTCGGCCCCGGCGCCGGTCAGTTCGGCCAGCCGCGCTACCACCGCCGTCTCGCCCAGCACCACTTGCGCCGGCTGGGGCCGCTCGGCCGTTTCTTCCCACTCCGGCAGCTTGGCGAACAGCCACCGCTCCGCCCGGTCAGGCTTGCGAATGCGCGGGGTCAGCAAGGTCGCCCAAGGCCAGCGCATCCGCACCAGCGATTGCAGCGCCGTCCACGCGCCTTCGCGCTCGGCCCAGTCCGCACTCTCGCATGTGGCCAGCAAGGCCTCTGCCGCCTCCTGCAACAGCTGCGGCACCTTGTCGTCACCCGTCGGCTCGTCCAGCCCCAGCGCATGGGCGAGCCCCTTGGGCGTCGGCACCATGAAACGGGCGGGGTGGACGAAGGCGAACAGCTCCAGCAGATCCAGCCCGGACAGGTCCGGATAGCCCAGCCTGCTCGCCACCAGTGGTGCATTCAGCATCAGCAGCGGCGTATCGGCCGCCGCCACGATCGCCTCGCCTTTGCCAAGGCCGCGCGTGGCAAAGCCGTCGCGCAGCCAGCACCCGCCATGGCTTGCATGAATCGCTGGCAGATTGAGGGCAGGGCGCTCCGTCACCATTGTGCGTTAGAACAGGAATGGAACACCGGGCAAGCCTGCATGGCACCAAAAGCAAACCTTTCACCGTGATTTGCCACGACCCTTAATACCTGCGTCCGCCCGCCGTCCTTCTCCACAGCAACCAATACCGGCGTGTCCAATCAGATGCTCCGGCCCATAGTGGAGAATGGGAAATGGCAGTCATCAACACGAATATCAGCGCGGTACGCGCGACCAATGCCTCGAACTCGGCCAACAAGATGCTTGGCACCGCGATGGAGCGTCTGTCGACCGGCAAGCGCATCAACGGAGCCAAGGACGATGCCGCAGGCCTCGCCATCAGCACGACCATGACCTCGCAGATCAAGGGCATGGGCCAGGGCGTGCGCAACTCGAACGACGGCATCAGCCTTGCCCAGACCGCAGACGGTGCGCTCAACGAGGTCACCGCGATGCTGCAGCGCATCCGCGAACTGGCCGTCCAGTCGGCCTCGGGCACCTATCAGGACGCCACTGACCGCGTCTACATGCAGAGCGAAGTCGATCAGCTGACCGCGCAGGTCGATCAGATCATCACCAACACCAATTTCAACGGCGTGCAGCTGTTTGATGGCAGCGTTACCTCGATCACGATCCAGGCTGGGTCCGATGCTTCGGACCAGGTCATCCTCGAGATCGCCGACCTCACCACGCTCGCTGCCTCGGGTGGTGCTGCCGGCTCCTACGACGTGTCGACGGCCACCGCGGCCAACACCCTGCTCGGCACGCTGGACACGGAACTGGACTCGATCTCCGGCGCCCGTTCGCTGCTCGGTGCCGGTCAGAACCGTCTTGAATCGGTAATCAACAACCTCAACGACAACATCACCAACCTCTCGGATGCCCGCTCGCGCATTCTCGATACCGATTATTCGGCGGAAACCACCGCGATGGCCAAGGCCCAGATCCTTTCGCAGGCATCGACGGCCATGATTGCCCAGGCCAACCAGGCCCAGCAGAACGTGCTCTCGCTTCTGAAGTAAGCCTCCCTCAGAAGCCTCCACGGAAGGGCGGGATCGCGGATGCGCGGTCCCGCCCTTTCGTCGTCCGGTTATTCGCCGCCTTTTCACTTGCGCGCGCCGCCCCCACGCGCAAAAGGGCGGGCACCATGACAGACGCAATCAGCACCGCCGCCCAGACCTCCAAGGCTTGGCCCTTCGAGGAAGCCCGCAAGCTCATCAAGCGGTTCCCCGGCGGCAAACGCGATGCGAGCGGAGCGCTCGTGCCCGTCCTGTTCGAAACCGGCTATGGCCCGTCGGGCCTGCCGCACATCGGCACCTTCCAGGAAGTCCTGCGCACCACGCTGGTCCGCCGCGCCTATGAAGTGCTGACCGCCAATGAATCAGGGCAGGGCCATCCCACGCGCCTCGTCGCCTTCTCCGACGACATGGACGGCTTGCGCAAGGTCCCTGACAATGTGCCGAACAAGGCGCTGCTCGATGCCCACCTCGGCCATCCGCTCAGCCGCATTCCCGATCCGTTCGAGAAGTTCGAAAGCTTCGCCCATCACAACAACGCCATGCTGCGCGATTTTCTCGATCGCTTCGGCTTCGATTACGAGTTCGTCTCGGCCTCCGATCGCTACAATTCCGGCGCCTTCGACGAAGCATTGAAGGGCGTGTTGCGCAACTGGCAAGCGATCATGGACATCATGCTCCCCACCTTGCGCGAGGAACGCCGCAAGACCTACTCGCCGGTCCTGCCGGTTTCGCCGACCACCGGCGAAGTGCTGCAAGTGCCGGTCGAGGTGGTCGACGCCGAAGCCGGCATCGTTCGCTTCACCGACAGCAACGGCGAGACCATCGAGCACACAGTCCTCGGCGGCTGGTCCAAGCTGCAGTGGAAGGTCGATTGGGCCATGCGCTGGGTCGCACTGGGCGTCGATTACGAGATGTGCGGCAAGGACCTTACCGACAGCGTCACGCAGTCCGGCAAGATCGCGCGCGTGCTCGGCGGCCAGCGCCCCGAAGGCCTGATCTACGAACTCTTCCTTGATGAGAAGGGCGAGAAGATCTCGAAGTCCAAGGGTAACGGCCTGACCATCGAGCAGTGGCTCGAATATGGCAGCGAGGAAAGCCTCGGTTTCTACCTTTTCCGCGAACCCAAGAGCGCCAAGTCCCTCCACGTCGGCATCATCCCCCGCGCGGTCGACGAATACTGGCAGTTCCGCGAGAAGATCCCGACCCAGCCGATCGAACAGCAGCTGGGCAACCCGGTGTGGCACCTGCTGCGCACCAATGGTCCGGCGCAGGGTGAGGGCGACAAGCTCCCGGTCACCTACGGCCTGCTGCTCAATCTCGTCGGCGTGCTTGGCGCGCTGGCAACGCGCGATCAGGTCTGGTCCTATCTCGGCAACTATGTCGAGAATGCAGACCCCGCAGCGCACCCCGCGCTCGATGGCCTCGTCACCCGCGCTCTGGCCTACAACCGCGATTTCATCGCCCCGACGCTGCAACGCCGCAAGCCCGAGGAGAACGAGGCCAGGGCGCTCGCCGCGCTCGACGAGGAACTCGCCGGCACGTCGGACGATGCCACCGCAGAGGAACTGCAGAACATCGTCTACGAGATCGGCAAGGACCCGCACTACGGCTTCGAGCAACTCCGCGACTGGTTCAAGTGCCTCTATGAAACCCTGCTCGGCTCCAGCGCGGGCCCTCGCATGGGCAGCTTCATCGCACTCTATGGTGTCGGCAATACCCGCAAGCTGATCGCCGAAGCGCTGGGCGATTGATCTAGGGTCCTGACCCTAACGGGCAGCGCGGGTGCGAGCGATCCACCCGCGCACCTTGCCTTCCAGCACCTTCATCGGCAGCGCTCCCGATCCCAGCACCTGATCGTGGAATGCGCGAATGTCGAATTTGCGGCCAAGCGCGTTTTCGGCCTCCTTGCGCAGCCGCTGGATCGTAAGCGCTCCGATCTTGTACGATAGCGCTTGCCCCGGAATTGCTATGTAGCGGTCCACTTCCGCCTCGGCGTCGCTGCGGCCCATGCCCGAATTGGTCAGCATGTAATCCACCGCCTGATCGCGGGTCCACCCTTTCGCGTGCAGCCCGGTATCCACCACCAGCCGCATCGCACGCAGCATCTCGTCGTCCAGCGTGCCCCAATGCTGCATCGGGTCCTTGTAGAGGCCCATCTCGAACCCCAGCGTCTCGGCGTAGAGCGCCCAGCCTTCGATGTAGGCGTTGTTGCCGCCAAAGCGCTGGAAATCCGGCAGGGCTGTGTTCTCCTGCGCAAGGCTGATCTGGAAATGATGGCCCGGCGCGCCCTCGTGCAGGTAAAGCGTGGTCACGCCCGTCAGGTAGCGGCTCTTGAGGTCGTATGTGTTGAAGAAGAACGTTCCGGGCTGCACGCCATCGGGCGTCCCTTGCGCATAGCTGCCGCCGGCTTCGAACTTTGCGCGATAGGCAGGGTAGGGCTGGATCTGCAGAGGCGTGCGGGGCAGATGCAGGAAGTAGTGCGGCGCCAGCGCGTCAACCTTGCGGCCGACAGCGCGAAATCCATCCGCTAGCTGTTGCTCGGTCTTGGGGTGATAGCGCGGATTGGTCCGCAGATCGTCGAAAAACCCACGCAAGGGCCCGGTATAGCCCAGCTCCGTCTTGACCTGCTCCATCTCGGTCTGGATCCGCGACACTTCGCCCAGACCCATGGCGTGTACGGTCTCGGGATCAAGATCGAGCGTGGTATAGGCCCGGATCAGCTCGCGGTAGAGCGGGCCGCCTCCGCGCAAGGCCGAAAGGCCCACCTGCTCACGCGCTGCAGAGCGGTAATCGTCTGCCAGAAACCGGCGGAGCTTGCGGTAGGCCGGATAGATGTCGCGCCGGGTGACGGCGTACAGATCCTTGCGCAGTCGCAGCTTTTCCGCGTTCGAAAAGCTGCTCGGAAAGCTCCGCGCTGGACTGGTGAAGGGCGATCGCTCGACCGGCTGGGCCAGCAGCGCATCGATCTGCGCGATCATGTTGTCCACCGTCAGCCGGGGTTCAGTCACGCCGCTTGCCATTCCCTCGCGGAAACGCGCAGTAGCCTGATCGAAGACGCGCCCGAGCACGCGGTGCCGTGCGATCAGCAACTCGTAATCGCTTGTGGTCTCCAGGGCGATACCGCTGCCCGGCGATGAAAGTTCGGGGTAGGAAACGTGGAAACCGCCGAAGTGATTGAACGGGCGGACCTCGGTCAACGCCAGGAGGTCGGGTTGCAGCAGTGCGGCGTCGGCGCTTTTTGCATCGATCAGCACTTCGCGCGAAAGGCGGTGCGGCTCGTCCAGTTTGCCGGGGGTGATTTGCCGCAACCGTGCCAGCACTTGCGCATTTGCCTCGCGCCGCGCCCTTGCCAGTTCGGGCGAGAACAGCTGGAGGAAAGCCTCGACCGAAACGCGCTGGCCTTGCTGCAGGGCGCCAACCGGGTCGAGCGCGAAACCTTGCCGCATTTCATCGGCAAAGATCCGCTCCAGCTGGGCGTTTTCGGAAAGACCGCTTTGCGCCTGCGGGCCATTGTCGATCTGCGCCGCGACAACGGAAGGGGCTGCTGTCTCAGCTGCAGCATGGCTCATGCCCGGCTGCAGCAAAGCCAGAGCGATCAGGCCGTGCCAGGCCCCCCGTTTCAATGCCATGGGCGCGACCTGTACCACTTCGTCAGGACATACTTCTTTCCGCGCACGACCGGGGTTCCGGCGTGCAGGGCATCGGGATTTGGTGTGCCATCGGGCTTCATGTTGTTCCAGAGCAACAGCGCACCCGGTTGCGGCGGGATGGAAAGGTTGACGCGGGTGAAGTCGGTCGTCCCGCCTTCCTCCACGGCGTTGAGATACGCCATGGCCGTCCAACTACGCTGGCCGCCGCGTTTCTGTTCCGTATCCCAGAAATGCTGCGAAGGCAGAAAGTGGTCATAATGGCCACGGAACTCCTGTCCCGGTTCATACCGCTGCCCCTGGATCGTCTCGCCGAACGCCGGATCGATGCCAGTCAGGTCGTCGATGCGACGCTGCAGCATCAGGATGAAAGGGTCAAAGGGATCCACGTCCCCGGTATAGCTGGTTCGGCCGGTCGCGTCCGTGCCTTTGTAGGTGGGGGAAGGGCGCGCCACCTTGTCGACCATGGCGATCAGCCTTTCGCACTCGGCGGCTGAAAGGAAATCGGCCACGCCAAAGATCTCGAGCCCATCCACCGGGATACGATAGGCGCCAGAGTCGTTTGCGAGACGGTTGCGGACTGTCTCCCCGATCGAACGCAGCGCCGAGGTCTCTGCATATGACTGACTCTTCTTTGAAAACAATCCCATGTTGCGCGATCTCATGTTCGAATCGTCTCGTCACCGCCACCCAGTTCAATTGATCCGAACCGGACTAATACTATGGATTTGGCGAAGCTTTCTGCAGTCCTTTGCGTTAACCAAACTTCCTTATGAGGTCATCTCGGGTCACCAATAGATCATGAATGCTGTCAGACCTTCAAGGGTCGGGATCTGCACAGTCGCAATGCCATTTGTCGGCTTCGGGTGCCAGCATGCTTCTCGTGATTTCTTGTCGCTCGCATGGAGCATTGCTTGGACGCTTACGTAGATCCCAACGCCGAAACCCTTCGGCTCGCCAAAGCGCTCTACAACCTGCGGCGCAAGCGCGACGAGGCGAGCGGACGGCCCGGCCTGTTCGCAGAACCCGGCTGGGACATCCTCCTCGACCTGTTCATCGCCGATTGCCGCCGCACCGATATCCAGGTGTCGAGCGTGTGCCTCGATGCAGGCATCCCGTCGACCACGATCCTGCGCTGGATCGCCCGTCTCGAGGATGAAGGACTGATCTTCCGCGAACCCGATACGACCGACGCGCGCCGCCGCTACGTGCGGCTGACCGGGCAGGGTCGGGAAATGATGCTCAACGTGCTGCGCACACTGGCAGAGCACACACAGGCCTGACCGGCCAAGAAAAAGGCCCCCGCACCGCGTGGTGCAGGGGCCCGATGGGTTGGACGCCTTACCAGAAGAAATCGTGGATCACGTCCACCACTTCACCGGAATAGACGTCGACCAGTAGCACATCGTCCCAATAGCGCACCCAGCGATACGGACCGTATGCAGGCGGCAGGCGGTAGGCCCAGGGATCGTTGATCCAGTAGTTCTGGCCATAGAAGCCAGAGTTCAGGAAAATGCCGATCGACAGGCGGCTGTAATTGTACCCGCGATAGGGCGAGTAGTACCGTGGCATCCGATAGATCCCGCGGTTCACGCTGCGGTAGTGGTTCCAGTTATAACGGTTGTCCCGCCGCCAGTCGTTGCTCCACCGGCGATAGTCCCCGCGATAGCTGTTGCGCCAGTTGTCGCTGCGGCGATCGTCGCGCCGCCAGTTGTCGCGGTTCCAGTCACGACCGTCGCGGTTCCAGGTCCGGCCATCGCGATCGCGGCTCCAGTTGCGCCCGTCCCGATCCCGGTTCCAGTCACGACCGTCCCGATCCCGATCGCGGTTCCAATCCCGCCCGGCGTTCTGGTTGCCGGGGTTGGTCCCGTTCCACTGCCTGCCGTCCCAGCCGCGCTCGGGCACGGCGGGCCGGCCGGCGTTTTGTGCCGGTGCCGGACGGTTCACGGTGCCCGATTGCCAGTCGCGGCCCTGCGAGCGGCCCCAGTCCCGCTGCGAACCCTCGGTCCGCCCACGCCATGCCGGACGTGACTGATCTGGCCGTGCCTGCTCCGGCCGCGCCTGGGCCTGCGGATTGCTGCCGCCCCAGGCCGGCCGCTGCACTTGTGGAGTCTGCGGCCGCTGGACCTGCTGGTTGCGGAAATCGCCGCCACCGCGCCAGTTGCCACCACCACGGTTCTCGCCGCCGCCACGGCTTTCGCCACCGCGCTGCCAACCGCCGCCACGCTCTTCGCGCTGCGGCTGCTGGGCAAACGCCGTCGAGGGAATTGCTGTTGCGGTCATGGCCACAGCCAGTGCGTAAAGTGCACTGCTTCTGAAGATTGACTTGCCGGACATCGTGACCGACCCTTTCCCGATATGAAGAGCCGCGACACCCTTCGCAGCTTTAATACGATGGTAATAAACGATTCGCGCTGTCCGATATCTGAACCGGCTTGGTAGCCTTTCGTTCAGGTTCGCATGGGGAAAGATGAATGGAGTTGACGCTCGATAGCGTTCTTGCCGATGCCACCGATCGCCTCGCCAAGGCTGTGAAGCAGCGCCGCAGCGCGATGCATACGCCCGTCGTCGGCACCTCTGACGGCGATCTCAGGATCATGGTCCTGCGCGAGGCTACACCGGACCTGACCCTGCGTTTCCACACCGACCTGCGCAGTCCCAAGTGTGCCCTCATTGCAACTGGTGCCCCGGTCAGCGTCCTCGCTTACGATCCAGAAACCCGCATCCAGCTCCGCATGCGCGGAGAAGGGCGCATTGAACATCACGGCGCCGCCGCCGATGCCGCGTGGGAGCGCGCCACGGCCTCCAGCCGCCGCTGCTACCTCGCCGGCACCGGCCCCAGCGCTGAGGTGGAATCCGCCGGCCCGACCATTCCCGAACACCTCCGCCACCGCTCGCCGAGCATCGAGGAAACCTTGCCCGGCCGCGCCAACTTCGCCGTCTTGCTGGTCGAGGTGCGCTGCCTCGACTGGCTGCAACTCACCCACGAAGGTGGCACCCGCGCCCGCTTCACCCGCGCAGATGCAGCCTCGCCGTGGGAGGCGACTTGGCTCGCGCCGTGATGTAACCTGCGATCAAAGAGGGGACAGCCATGATCAGACCGCTCGTCACATTCGCCGCCGCCATCCTTACGATCACCGGCGCCATGGCCGCACCGCCCGCCACACTGGCCGACGTTGCCTGGCTGCAAGGCTCCTGGGAAGGCGAGGGTATCGAGGGCGCACCCGCGCTCGAAGCCTATGCCCCGCCGGCAGGCGGCCAGATGGTGGGCCACTTCCGCCAGCTGAACAAGGACGGCACGGTGATGTTCTACGAACTCATCACCATCGTCGAAGAGGGCGGCTCGCTCGCTTACCGCCTCAAGCACTTCAACGGCGATCTCACCGGCTGGGAAGAAAAGGACAAGGTCGTGTCCTTCCCCCTGACCGACCGCGAGGGCGACCGGCTGGATTTCTCCGGCCTCGTCTACGAACGCACCGGCGTCGATACGATGAAAGCCTCGGTCAAGGTCAGCGAAGGCGGCAAGACCGAAACCCTCGTCTTCCGCTTCCGCCGCAAGGGCTGATCCGAAAGCAGGATAGTTCACGCAGAGGCGCGGAGAAGAAAGGGAGACGCGGAGGATCAGCGCAGGCGACGAAGCCGCTCCGAAGGTTCAACGTTTCCGCAAACTGCCACGTGAGATTGTAAGATCGGCTTCGCCGCAATCGGGACCTCTCTGCGTCTCCCTTTCTTCTCCGCGCCTCTGCGTGAAACAGAAAACACCCCGCCAGCCGCATTGACCGACGGGGTGTCTCAATCACCAATCTGCGAAAAAATCAGCGCGTGCGCTTCTTGCCAAAGCGCGTCAGCGCGTCAGCTTCTTGCCAAAGCGCGTCAGCGCGTCAGCTTCTTGCCAAAGCGCGTCAGCGCGTCAGCTTCTTGTACGCCAGCGCAGTCGGACGATCCGCCGCATCGCCCAGACGGCGGCGCTTGTCCTCTTCATAGGCCGCGAAGTTGCCTTCGAACCATTCGACGTGGCTGTTGCCCTCGAACGCAAGGATGTGCGTCGCCAGACGATCAAGGAAGAAGCGGTCGTGCGAGATGACCACGGCGCAACCGGCAAAGTTCTCGATCGCGTCTTCCAGTGCCGCCAGCGTTTCGACGTCAAGGTCGTTGGTCGGCTCGTCCAGCAGCAGCACGTTGCCGCCGGCCTTGAGCATCTTGGCCATGTGCACGCGGTTGCGCTCACCGCCCGAAAGCTTGCCGACGTTCTTCTGCTGGTCCGGGCCCTTGAAGTTGAACGCGCCGACATAGGCACGCGTCGACATGTCCTGCCCGTTGACCTTCATGTAATCGAGGCCGTCCGAGATTTCCTGCCACACGTTGTTGGCCGGGTTCAGATCGTCGCGGCTCTGGTCGACATAGCCGAGGTGGACGGTCGAACCGATTTCCACGGTCCCGCTGTCGGGCGTTTCCTTGCCGGTCAGGATCTTGAACAGCGTGGACTTGCCCGCACCGTTCGGCCCGATAACGCCGACGATGCCACCGGGCGGCAGCATGAACGACAGGTCTTCGAACAGCAGCTTGTCGCCATAGGCCTTCGAGATGTTCTTCACCTCGATCACCTTGCCGCCAAGGCGCTCTGGCACTTGGATGACGATCTGCGCCTTGCCGACTGGGCGGTTGTCCTGGGCGTTCTGCAGTTCCTCGAACTTGCGGATACGCGCCTTTGACTTGGTCTGGCGCGCGGCCGGGGTCTGGCGGATCCACTCGAGTTCGCGCTGCAGCGCCTTCTGCTTGCCGCTTTCCTCGCGCTCTTCCTGGGCCATGCGCTTGGCCTTGGTCTCGAGGTAGGTCGAGTAGTTGCCCTCGTAGGGGAAGTACTTTCCGCGGTCGAGTTCGAGGATCCAGCCCACCACGTTGTCAAGGAAGTAGCGGTCGTGGGTGATCATCAGCACCGCGCCGGCATAATCCTTGAGGTGGTTTTCCAGCCATTCGACGGATTCTGCGTCAAGGTGGTTGGTCGGTTCGTCCAGCAGCAGGATCGAAGGCTTCTGGATCAGCAGGCGGGTCAGCGCGATACGGCGCTTTTCACCGCCCGAAAGGCTCGCCACCGACCAGTCGCCCGGCGGACAGCGCAGCGCTTCCATCGCGATTTCGAGCTGGTTGTCGAGCGTCCAGCCATCGACGGCGTCAATCTTGTCCTGCAGCTCGGCCATCTCGGCGCCCAGCGCGTCGAAATCGGCGTCTTCCTCGGCCATTTCCATGCCGATCTGGTTGAAGCGCTCGACCATGTCGGCGATTTCGCGCGCGCCGTCCTTGACGTTTTCAAGCACGGTCTTGCTCTCGTCGAGCTGCGGCTCCTGCTCAAGGTAGCCGACGGTGATGTTCTCGCCCGGCCACGCCTCGCCGGTAAAGTCCTTGTCGATCCCGGCCATGATCTTGATCAGAGTCGATTTACCGGCACCGTTCGGGCCGACGATGCCGATCTTTGCGCCCTGATAGAACTGCAGGTTGATATTGCTCAGCACCGGCTTTTGCGCGCCGGGGAAGGTCTTCGTCATGTCCTTCATGACGTAGGCGTATTGGGCAGCCATCTCGGGTCCTTGGGTAGAAGGCAAAAACTGTTGCGCGCCCTCTATCCGAGCGCGAAGGGTCGGGCAAGCGGGGCTTGTGCGACAAGGGCGGCGGGCAGGGCTTGGCAGGCGGTGGGCCGGGCGATAGCACGGTTGCATGAGAAACCAAGCTCGCGCCCTCGCGCTCACCGCCACCCTATTCGCTTCAACCGCTTACGCCCAGGATACGAATGGCGATGTCGCGTGGGACCTGCTCGCCGGGCTCACCAGCGAAGTCGGCCCGCGCATGCCCGGTTCCGAAGCGGAAGCCCGCGCCCGCGTCTGGGCCGAAGCGCGACTGAAGGCGCTGGGCTTCAGCAAGGTCGCCGTCGAACCCTTCAGGATCCGCGGCTATGTGCGCGGGCGTGACGAAGCCAGCCTCCTTGCGCCCATCCCGTTCAGGCTCGCGGTCACGGCGCTGGGCTACAGCGGCACCACGACTGAAAAGGGCATCGAAGGCGAAGTCGTCTATTTCCCCACGCTCGATGCCCTCAGGGCCGCGCCAGCAGGCTCGCTCAACGGCAAGATCGCCTTCATCGACCACGCCATGAAGCGCAACCAGGACGGCAGCGGTTACGGTCCTTACGGTCAGGTCCGCCGCGCCGGTCCCGCCATCGCCTCGGGCAAGGGCGCGCTGGGCGTCGTGATCCGCTCGATCGGCACCGACAACCACCGCAACCCGCACACCGGCGGCACCACGTTTCCCGACGGAGTAAAACCGATCCCGGCCGGCGCGGTTTCCAACCCCGATGCCGATCTGATCGCCCGCATCGCCCGCAGCGGCAAGCCGATCCGCCTGTCTTTGACGCTTACCGGCAAGACCACCGACAACTTGCCCTCGGGCAACGTCATCGGCGAACTTCCCGGCCGCGATCCCTCACTCCCGCCGATCCTGCTCGGCTGCCACCTCGATAGCTGGGACCTCGGCACCGGTGCGATCGATGATGCGGCCGGCTGCGCCATCATCACCGCTGCCGCGCTGAAGGCGCAGGAAGGCGGGGCGCCGTTGCGCACTATCCGCGTCCTCTGGGCGGGCTCGGAGGAACTCGGCGGCTTCGGGGGCAAGGCCTACGCCGAAAAGCACACCGAACCCCACGCCCTTGCCATGGAAAGCGACTTCGGCGCCGCCCGCGTCTGGCGCGTCCAGTTCAACATGGCTGACAAGGCGCTGACCGATCGCATCGCTGCCGTACTGTCACCGATGGGCATCGTTCGCGGAAGCGGCAAGGCCGATGGCGGGACCGACGTCGAACCGGTGATCGAAAGGCAGAAGCTCGCCGTCGTCGATCTCAACCAGGACGGCACCCACTACTTCGATCTCCATCACACCCCGGACGACACTCTAGACAAGGTCGATCCCGCCGAATTGGCGCAAAATGTCGCGGCTTGGACCGAAGTTCTCAAGGTCGTCGCCAACGAGGCGGGGCCGATCGCTGCGGCACCCTGAAGGTGCATGGGCTAAGCCTCGCCGAGTTGGGGCTTTGCCTGCACGAATGGAGGGAGAGTTGGGGTAGAGTTATGGGGGAGTTGGGGTAGAGTTGGAAATGCTCTCCTCAGCCCTCCGGGAACTCCACCACGGTGGTTACGCCGTTGCTGCCGTCGACGGAAATCGTCCCGCCCAGCTGGGTTGCAAAGCCCTTGGTGATCGCGGTGCCAAGGCCATTGTGACGCGCGGTTCCGGTAGCCTCAGGTGTCAGGCCTTTGCCGTTATCGGCAATCGTCAGACGCAGACGCCCCGCCGCGACGCGATCCAGCGTCAGCCGCACTTCACCGGCTGAACCCTCTGGAAAAGCGTGCTTTATCGAGTTGTTGAGGACCTCGGTGATGAGCAGCATCAGCGTCATCATCCGGTCAATCGCAAGGCGTGCATCGACGGCGCTGACGATCACCGTGACATGGCTGGCACCGGCAACGTCCTGCGCCTGCGCGACCACATTTTCGATCTGCTCGGGCAGGGCCAGCTCGCGCGCGGCCGGGTCGTAGAGCTGGCGGTGCACACGGCCCATCAGCTCGATCCGTTGATCGGCGCTCTCAAGCAGTGCCGGGGCGGTCTCCGGCGCGCGTTCTATTTGGCGCCGCTTGATGCGCAGCATGGCCGAAACCGAGGCAAGATTGTTGGCGACGCGGTGCTGAAGTTCCTGAAAAAGCAGGGTTTGCTGGTCGGCCATGGCGGCAAGCTGGCGCTGGCTTTCGACCAGTTTCTCCTGCCGCTGCTGCAACCCGTCGATCAGAAGGACATCCACAATCACCACTGCTGCGAAGAATAGCAGCGCGGTCGCCACTGGAGCAGAGAGCACAAAAGTATTCGCTGGCGGAATGAAAAAATACCATGAAGACAACAAACTAAGCACGCCACAGAGCGCGCCGGGGCCGCGTCCGGCAACAAATGCGGTGACGATCACGGCGGGAAAGAACGTCAGGAATGGGAAGCCGGGAGGTAGAAGATTGTCGGCTGCCTGCCTGAGTATCGTGGCGATTACCGCAAGGCCAATCGCTACGGCGTAGCCGGACAGCTTACCACGCAGGGGTCTGACAAGAGTTCGCGGAAATGCGGGCATATTAGCTCGACAAATGCCAGCGCTGGCGACGTATTGCAACGTAACATTTGCAACTTCTTGAAAAACAATGGCCCGGCATTCGATCGCCGGGCCACTAATTGTCTCGAGTATTTACTTTGGTTAAATGCGCTCGATAATGATCGCTGGCGCCATGCCGCCCGCAGCACACATCGTTACGAGGCCGTAGCGTCCGCCCGACCGCTCGAGTTCGTCGAGCGCGGTGCCGATCAGGATCGAACCGGTCGCGCCGATCGGATGGCCAAGCGCCATCGCGCCGCCGTTGATGTTCACCTTCTCGCGATCGAGTTCGAGATCACGGATGAACTTTTCGGCAACAACGGCAAAGGCTTCGTTGATTTCCCAGACGTCGATGTCCTCCTTGCTGAGGCCAGCCTTGGCGAGCACTTTCTTCGCCGCAGGCACCGGCGCGTTGAGCATCAGCGTCGGGTCGTCGCCCTGGTTGGCATAAGCGACGATGCGGGCGCGCGGCTTGAGGCCATGCTTTTCGGCATAGGCGGGCGAGACGATCAGCAGCGCCGCCGCGCCATCGACCACGCCCGAGGAATTGCCGGCATGGTGGAAGTGCTGGATTTCCACGTCCGGGTAGCGGCGGTTGATCTGCTTGCGGAAGCTCGTGCCGCCGAGATCGAAGTCGGCAAGACCGGCAAAGCTCGGCTTCAGCGCGGCGAGGCCTTCGGCAGTGGTTTCAGGACGGGGGAATTCCTCGCGGTCAAGCGCAACCGAACCGTCCTCGTTCAGGACCGGCACGACCGACTTGTTGAAGCGGCCTTCCTTGATTGCCTTGTCGGCGCGCTGCTGGCTGACGAGGGCAAGCGCGTCGAGCGCTTCGCGGCTGATGCCTTCGATGCTGGCGATGGCATCGCCGCACACGCCCTGGTGCGACTGCGGGTGGATTGCGTCGAGCGCCATGTTGCCCGAACCCATGCCCAGAGGCTTGATCCCGGCATTGGCCTGTTCCGCGCCATGGGCGCCGGTGAAGCTCATCATCTCGGTGCCACCGGCGATGACGCAGTCTTCCATGCCCGACATGACCGAGGCGCAGGCAAGGTTCACCGAGGTGATGCCACCCCCGCAGAAGCGGTCAAGCGTCGTGCCCGATGCCTTGATGTCATACCCCGCGGCCAGCGCCGCCATGCGGCCGAGGTCGCCGCCCTGCTTGCCGACCTGCGACGAGGTCGACCAGATGATGTCGTCGACCGTCGCGGTATCAAGGTTGTTGCGCTCCTTGAGCGCCTTGAACACCGTGGCGGCAAGATGCTGCGGGTGCAGGTGCGACAGCGCGCCCTTGCCGGGCTTGCCGACCCCGCGCGGAGTGCGAACGGCATCGATGATATAGGCTTCGGGCATCGGGACTCTCTCCGTCATTGGGCTATTTAATCGACCGATTAACGCGTCCTGCCCGCTGGTGCAAGTCCAAAGCGGAAGGCTCGACACAGGCGCGGCGACGTGTCAGCTTGGTCAGATTCCAGCCATAGAGGCCCAGATGCTCCACCACGAACTGCTCGAACAGGCGCGCGGCTATTCCGATGCGATCGTCACGCTGCGACGCGCGATCCATGCCGAACCCGAACTCGGCCTGCACACGCCCAAGACCCGGGACAAGGTCCGCGCCGCGCTCGCCCATCTGCCGCTGACATGGCGTGAGGGGCCGTCGACGACCGGGCTGGTGGCCACGCTGAAAGGCGGGGCCGGGCCAGGACGGCGCGTTCTGCTGCGCGGAGACATGGACGCGCTGCCCATGACCGAGGAGACCGGGCTCGACTTCTCCTCCACCATCCCGGGCGCAATGCACGCCTGCGGACATGACACGCACACCGCCATGCTGGCAGGTGCCGCCGAACTGCTTTGCGCCCGGGCTGATGACCTTGCAGGCGAGGTGCAGTTCATGTTCCAGCCGGGCGAGGAGGGCTTCCACGGCGCTCGCTTCATGCTCGATGACGGGCTGATCGATCCGCTGCCCGATGCTGCCTTTGCCCTGCACATCATGCCCAATAGCCCGCATGGCCTGGTGGCCGGTCGGGCAGGGCCGTTGCTCGCTTCGGCAGACCAGTTCGACATCGTCGTGCACGGCCGGGGCGGCCATGCCTCGATGCCGCACGACGCGCTGGATCCGGTGCCAGTGGCTTGCGATATCGTCACCGCGCTCCAGACGGTCGTCACGAGGAAGTTCCCGGTCAGCGATCCTGTCGTGGCCACCGTGGCGAAGATAGAGGCGGGAACGGCCCACAACGTGATCGCCGATCGGGTCGCCATGCGCGGCACGTTGCGCACGCTCTCTGCGGGCAATCGTGCGCGCCTGCATGAAGCGCTGCGGCTGGTGGCGACGAACATCGCCGCGGCCCACGGCATGACGGCCGAAGTGACGATCACACCGGGGTTCCCTGTCACCGTGTGTGATGGACGTGCTGTCGACCTCGGGGAGAAGGTTGTTCGCGATCTTACGGGCGATAGTGGCTTCCACCGGTTGGACGCCCCGATCATGGGGGCGGAAGACTTCTCCTATGTACTCGAGAAAGTGCCCGGAGCGATGTTCTTCCTGGGCGTGGCCCACGAAGGCGCAGACTGGCGCTCTTGCTGTTCGATCCACTCCACCAGGATGATGGTGGACGAAAGCGTGCTGCCGCTCGGCACTGCGGTTCTGGCAGGGTGCGCCGTGCGGTTCCTGGCTGAGGGATTTGCAGCTTGATCTGGTGGAATGGCGAAAGGCCCTCGATCGAGCGGCTGACGAAATTGGGCAGTTCCTCGATGCCGGCCCATCTCGGCATCGAGTTTCATGACTGCGGCGACGACTGGATATCGGCGCGCATGCCGGTCGACCACCGCACGCATCAGCCTTTCGGACGGTTGCATGGGGGCGCATCAGTTGCGCTGGCAGAAACGATCGGCTCGATGGCCGGAGCGATGGTGGTGGACCCTGACCGGTTCGCTTGCGTGGGCATGGAAATCAATGCCAACCACTTGCGACCGGTGCGCGACGGCTGGGTCTATGCGACCGCGCGGCCGGAGGCATTGGGGCGCAGCACCCACGTCTGGTCTATCCGCATCGTCGACGAATTGGACAAGCTGGTCTGTATATCCCGTCTGACACTCGCCGTCATTCCGCTGGAACGGAAATGACACCCATGAATTTATTACTTTTTTCCGGAACCAAGCAGTAGGAACTGCATTTTCGGTGGCAGGTAGCCACTGATATGAACCGTAACACTTCAGATGAAATTCCTGGGTCTGGTCCGATCGATCAGGCCCATACCGTGTTCGATCCGTCCGTAGCGCGCTTTCGGGCGCAACACCCCGAAGACACGTTCGCCGGGGCATCCGGCGTGCTGTTCGAGCAGGCCATGGCGCAGACGCGCATGGCAATCTGCCTGTGCGACCCTCATCAGACAGATATGCCCATCGTCTTTGCAAACCGGGCGTTCCGACATCTTACCGGATATGAAGAAGACGAGATCGTCGGTCGCAATTGCCGTTTCCTGCAGGGCCCCGAAAGCGACCGCTCTTCGCTGGGGAGGATCCGCAACGCGCTCCAGCGCGAGGATGTGACGGTGGTCGAACTGCTCAACTATCGCAAGGACGGCAGCTCGTTCTGGAACGCTCTCCATCTTGGCCCGGTCTATGACGCCGAAGGCAAACTGGTTTATTTCTTCGGCAGCCAATGGAACGTATCGGACGTGCGCGCGGCGCGTGCCGACGAATTGCACGCACGCGAACTGGCGCGCGAACTGTCCCATCGCATGAAGAACATGTTCGCCGTGATCGGCGGCATCGTGAACTTCACCGGCAGGGCGCGCGGCATCGAGGTCGAGGCGCGGGAAATCAACGATCGCATACAGGCGCTGGGCCGGGCCTATGAGACCACACTCGACGATTCACACCGGGGAACGGTCGAGGTGGGCCAGGCCATTCGTGCCGTGCTTGCACCTTACGATCCGGACGGAACGCGCATCCTGTTCGAGGGCAATGGGCTTCGATCGGATTTTGCGTCGGTCTCGGTGCTCGGATTGTCCCTGCACGAACTCGCGGTGAACGCCATCCGGCATGGCGCGCTCAGTCGGGACGACGGACGCGTTACGGTTGGCTGGCAGCGCAATGGGTCGGCAGAGAGCCCGGCGATACGGATTGATTGGGTAGAACATGGGCGCGGAACTGGCTCGCTGCTGGAAGCGGCGGCGAACTCGGGCGCGGCAGACGGCATCGTGGATCGCATGCTCGGCATGGCGAGGGGAGGAATCGTGAGAGAGTTGAAGCGCGAGGGGCTACATGCCCGTCTCAGCATTCCCTTGAGGGATGCCGCAGAATGAGCGGGATGCATCATGCTTCGTCCGAGCCGTGCCGGGTGCTCGTGCTCGACGATGAACCATTGATCCTGCTCGACCTGGAATTTGCGGTCGAAGATGCCGGGTGCAAGCCGTTGACTGCGCTTGATCTCATGGAAGCGCTGTCGATTGTGCAGAACAATGCGATTTCCGCAGCCATCCTCGATGTTTCGCTCGGCCAGGGGCAGACCTGTGAACAGGTGGCGCGGACGCTTGCGGCGATGGGTGTCCCCTATGTGCTGCACACCGGCGATCTCGATCGCATGGACGAGGCTGTCCGGCGGCTGGGCGGGACTCTTGTGCCCAAGCCGACACCTGCCGCGGTGGTCGTCGCCCGCGCGCTCGAACCGCTGGCCGTTCGGCAATAAACAGCTTTCGTTCTGCCGGTCCGGTGTTGCGGATACCACGTGAAACGTCAGGCGGACAGGCTTGCACGCTGGGACGAAGCTGCCATTGCTGTGCGCAGCAAGGACGGTGACATGAGCGAGCAGGAATACGCCCGGGTACTGGCGATGACGGGCATCCACAATTTTCGGGACTACGGCGGCTATGGCGCACGCAACGGGCAGTTGCGCAAGGGCGTGTTGTGGCGCTCGGGCCAGCATAGCGAGGCAACGACTGAGGATCTCGAAAAAGTCCACGCCTTGCAGATTGCCACCGTTATCGACCTGCGCGGCGACAGCGAGCGCGCTGCCAACCGTTGCCTCAGGCACCCAGAGTTCGAGGGCAGCGTGCTGTTCCATCCCGGCGAAACCGCAAGCGCGGCCGGGCGCGCGGCGCACGAAGAGATGGCCCGCGATGTGCGCACCGCCGACGATGCGCGGCAGGCCATGCTCGCTCTTTACGAGACGCTGCCGTACCGGCCGGTTCTCGTGGGCACTTATCGCCTCTACATGCGAACCCTGGCGGAGCAGCCGTCGCCAAGCTTGCTGCACTGTCTTGCCGGGAAGGATCGTACCGGCGTGGCGGCGGCGTTGGTTCACGCTCTGCTGGGCGTTCACCGTGATGACATCGTCGCGGATTACCTGCTTACCAACAGCGCCGGCAATGCCGAGGCTCGTATCGAGGCAGGAGCGCGGCACGTGCGGGAAGGGTTCGGCATCCGCATGGATGATGCTGCCGTCCGCGTGCTGATGGGGGTGGAAGCACCGTTTCTCGAGCGCGCCTTCGCCGCGATCGAGGCGCGCCACGGCTCGGTCGAGGCCTATGCCGAGGAAGTTCTGGGGGTGACGCCGCAGGTGCTCGCCGCGATGGAAGCCAACCTCGTCGAATAAAGAAAATCTGTCCGATAGCTGCGGAAAAAGCGGGGGGCGCGGACTGGCTTTTGGCCCGCGCGCTGCTTATCTCGCTGGCGACTGGAGGACTTTTCCCATGGCGACCACGCACAAGACCCGCATGCTCATCATCGGTTCCGGCCCGGCCGGGCTTTCTGCCGCGATCTATGGCGCGCGCGCAGGGATGCAGCCGATCGTGGTGCAGGGGCTGCAGCCCGGCGGCCAACTGACCATCACCACCGATGTCGAGAACTATCCCGGCTTCCGCGATGTGATCCAGGGGCCGTGGCTGATGCAGGAAATGCAGGCCCAGGCCGAACATGTCGGCACGCGGATGATGTGGGACACGATCCTCGAAGTGAACATGGACGGCAGTCCGTTCCGTGCCGTCGGCGACAGCGGCGACATCTATGAAGGCGATGTTCTGGTCATTGCCACCGGCGCGCAGGCCAAGTGGCTGGGCGTTCCGGGCGAGCAGGAGTTTTCTGGCAAAGGCGTTTCGGCCTGCGCTACCTGCGACGGGTTCTTCTATCGCGGCAAGAAGGTCGTGGTGATCGGCGGCGGCAACACCGCGGTCGAGGAAGCGCTCTACCTTACCAACCATTCGCCCGACGTGACGCTGATCCACCGCCGCGATTCCCTGCGCGCCGAGAGGATCCTGCAGGATCGCCTGTTCGCGCACCCCAACGTCAAGGTGTTGTGGAACGCCAAGGTCGACAGCTTCGTCGGCGAGGCGGGCAAGGGCCTGACCGGCTTGAAGGTAGTAGATACCGTTACGGGCGCGGAAAGCGTGGTCGAGACGGACGGCGCGTTCGTGGCGATCGGCCATGCTCCGGCGACCGAACTGTTCAAGGGCAAGCTGGAGCTCGACGAGAGCGGTTACATCGTGGTCGAACCCGGCACGCCGAAGACTGCCATCCCGGGCGTTTTTGCCTGCGGTGACGTGATGGACCACACCTACCGCCAAGCCGTGACGGCGGCGGGGACGGGTTGCATGGCCGCGCTCGATTCCGAGCGCTTCCTTGCCGAACTGGACTTCAAGGCCGCCCAGGCGGAAGTCGCAGCGGTTTAAGGCCTGAGCACTTCGATCAGCCGCGCGTGAAGCCATTCGCGCGCGGCTTTGTCTGAAAAGCTGTGTGACGCGCTGTCGATGCGCTGAATGCGCGGGTCTGCGTTGTCCCACACTTCGCTGAACATCTGCGCCGTACGGTCGCGGCTGGCGAGGAGGATCGTTGCAGGGCCGTTGAAAGCTGCCAAGCCGGTCTTCATCTCGTCGACAAGGCCAGCGGGCGCCGGGTCTGACGAGGCCGCAGTGCGCAATCCTTTGGCCAGCTTCCCGAGGTTCACCCCGCCGGTGAGCAGCCGCCAGACCTCACGCGGGTTGGCGAGCTTGGCGAGATAGCGGCTGCGGATGGCCGACGCGGGCATGGCGTTTGGCGCTTCCTCGCCATCTATCGTCCAAGGGTTGGCGAGAACGAGGGCATCAGCTGCCAGTGCAGGCGCATTGAGCATCAGCGCTGCGGCCGCATCGCAATTGCCGAACGCGACGATGCGCGAAACGTGCGGTGCCGCTGAACGGAATGCGGCCAGCGCTGCTGCAATATCCCGCCCGGAGTGGCGGAACGAACGATTCTCGCCCTGGCTGTCACCGACGCCGCGCCGGTCATAGCGAAACACCGGATAGCCTTCGCTGGCGATCCGGGCGGCCAGTTGCGCCTGTCCGCTCCAGGCGCCTGAGCGCAGTTCACTGCCGCCCGAGACGATCAGCAGACCGGTCGAGTGACTTGCGGCCTCGCGGTCCAGCGTGCCGATCAGCGTCGCGCCCTCGCAGGTGAAGGTGAGGTGGCGCCGGGTCACGCGTCGATCTCGGACAGGATCACGCGGGCGAGGGCGGCGGACTGTTCGGGCGCTGCTGCAGGCTCCGCGCGCAGCCACAGCCCACTACCGCCCAACTGGTTTTGCGCAATGAGGTGATGCCCTTCGACCTGCGGCAAGGCGTTCTCCAGCCCGGCGATAAGCGACGCACCGCAGCGCCACCCGGTGAGTTCCAGTCCTTCGCTGCGGCCGAGTTGGAGCAACGCCGCGCTGTCCTCATTCACGCCCGCTTCGCGTGAGGCAATTACGCGGGCGCGGATCATCTGGCGCAGGATCGTTGCGCCCTTCGCGGGTTCCAGCGCCCAGCCCGGCAGCGCATTGGGAAACACCAGCGCGCCGCCGCGCACCGCCAGCACGTCGGTCGCACGGAAGTGACTTGAAGCCAATTGCATCGCGCTGCGCCAGCCGTGGAGGCTCTGTGCCTCGAATTGCTGCAGGCTTTCATGGCAGCCGGGCAGGTCGGGCAGGAACGTGTCGACGCCTGCGTCATCCAGCAAGCGCATGGCATCGACCAGCATCCGCCGCATGCGGTTGGCTTCATCGAACAGGGGCGGGACGATCAGCAGCCGTTTCTCGCGGCCGCGATCGAAGGCAAGCGCATACTCCTCGCTCTGGCCTTCGGGGCCGGGGCAAGGCCAGCGCGCAATCACGCCGTGACTTTGGCGTCCAGGAAAGATCGCAGATTGCCGAAGGTCTCGAGCAGTTCGCCATCGACCTCGTCGTCCTCGATCACGATGTCGAGCCGGTCCTCGATCTCGGTAAGCAGGCCGGCCACGGCCATCGAATCAAGCTCGGGCAGTTCTCCGAACAGGCCGGTGGACGCATCGAAAGCGGCCACGCGCTCGGCCGTGAGGCCAAGAACGTCCTTGAGGATCGCGCGCAGGGTGCTGTCGGTGTCGCTCATCAGTGTCCAGCTGCCGTTATCAGTTTCATCGGGCCCTTAACCATGGTGGTTCCGGGAGACAAGGGGGCGCAGCCTTTGCGCTGCCAGAGCACGGATCAACGAAGGCCAATGACGGACCGACGACTTTCTCCATGCCCGAACCCGCCAGCGCACCCGCACAGCGTCCATCCAGTCGCGCTTGTACGGATCATCCCCTGTGCCGAAATCAATCAGCGACACGCCATCGCGGTCGATCACATGCTCGAACATGGCCGCGCTGAGCAGGGTCCCCGGCGATTGCTTGCGGAAGCGTTCATCATGCGCGAGCTTGTGAATGAACGCGGTGCCGCCCTCGACCGTCCAGAATTGCGCGGCAACTGGTTGGCCGGCAACCTCGGCAATGCCAAGTCGCAAGCGACCAGCCTTGCCTTCCATTTCGGCCCAGGCCCGCAGGAAATCCGGCGACCCTTCGCCAGGCTTCCAGCTCAACCTGTAGATTGCCTCGTAAGCATCCCAATCGGTTTGGGAAAATTGCGTGACGAGCCTCAGGTTCACTTCGCCCTTGCGGCTCTTGCGGCGGACGGTTTCGCGCAGCGCGCCGGGACGGTCGGTCCAGTATTCGGCGAAACTGCGACCATTGACTGCAAGGATGTGGTTGCTGTCGCAAGGCTCGACCAGTGCCATCCAGCCCGCCTTGCGGAATGCCTCAGCAAGGGCAGCGGCGTCATCCTCGGGCAAGGGGGCGAACAGCGCTCGGCCATGAGGCAGTCTTCGCACGATCTCCGAAAGACGAATCTCATCTCCCAGAAATCCAACGAAAAAGTTGTACCAATTGGCAAGCGCAGTGATCCGCCCTTTGCCTTCGAGCCAGGGCAGGGCGGTACATCCCTGCGCATCCGCAGCGATGGTGACCCGCGCTTTTGTCTCGTCGAGGCAATGCGATGTGAGCAAGGCCAGCCAGTCGAGCCGCTCGAACGGCGAAGCGCCTTGCACCGCGATCACGCGCGGGTCCGCTTGCGCTTCCTTAAGACTGGCGTGATAGACGTCCAACGCTTGTACCATTCCCTATCGAGAACCGAGTGCCCGAAACGCCCGATCCCACTGTGTATCCGCTCGACCACCTTGCCCTGCGCGGCGAGCGAAATGCCCCTGCACTGGTGCTCAAGGACCGCACGCTTAGCCATGAAGCGTTAAATGCGCGTGTAGGAACCCTTGCGAAGTGGTTGAAATCGCGCGTCGGCGAAACGGGCGCGCGGGTGGCGACGTGGCTGCCCAAGACCGAACTCGCCTGCCTGATGCCACTGGCAGCTGTGCGAGCAGGGTTGGTCCACGTACCGGTCAATCCGCTGCTGAAGCGCGCGCAGGTCGCGCATATTCTCGCCGACAGCGGAGCGGCGCTGCTGATTGCGAACAAGGGCCGGATCGATACGCTGGAAGAGTGCGACGCACCTTGCCCGGTGATCGAGGAAGCCGCGCTCTGGGCTGAAGTCGAAGCCGATGGTGGCGAGCTTCCGCCGTCCGGTGCAGAGCCCGATAGTCTTGCCGCCATCCTCTATACCAGTGGCTCTACAGGGCGTCCGAAGGGTGTGATGCTCAGCCAGGCCAACCTCTGGCTGGGGGCAGTGAGCGTTGCGCACTACCTGAAGGTCAGGCCGCAGGACCGCGTGCTCGCCGTGCTACCGCTGGCGTTTGATTACGGCCAGAACCAGTTGCTTTCCACATGGTACGCCGGGGGCAGCGTGGTGCCGCTGGATTACCTCACGCCGCGCGATGTGGTGAAGGCTGTGGCCCGGCACGGCATCACCACCATTGCTGCCGTGCCACCACTCTGGCTGCAACTGGTGGAACTGGACTGGCCGCGGGACGCCGCGCAATCGCTGAGGCGGCTGACAAACAGCGGCGGAGCATTGACGCCATCGCTGGTCCGAGCGTTGCGGGCGAAGTTTCCAGCGGCCGACCTCTATCCGATGTATGGGCTGACCGAAGCCTTCCGATCGACTTATCTCGATCCCGCGCTGGTGGACGAGCATCCAACCTCGATCGGTAGCGCAATCCCCTTTGCAGAAGTGCTGGTCGTCAATGACTTGGGGGACGAAGCTCATGCCGAGGAGGAAGGCGAATTGGTCCATGCCGGGCCGCTCGTCGCGCAAGGGTATTGGCAGGATGCTGAGCGCACGGCGGAGCGTTTCAAGCCCGCGCCTGCATGCTCCAAGCTTGGCGGCATGGCCGTCTGGTCGGGAGACCGGGTGAAGCGCGATCCCCAAGGACTGTTGCATTTCGTCGGGCGGCGCGACGCCATGATCAAAACCAGCGGCAATCGCGTGAGCCCGCAGGAAGTGGAAGAAGCCGCAGTTGCCACCGGGATCGTCGCTGAGGCCGTCGCGCTCGGCTTGCCGGATCCGCAACTTGGGCAAGCAATCCATCTCGTGGCGCGCGCGATGCCCGGTGCCGACAAGGATGGCCTGGTTCCGGCGCTGACCCGCGCCTTGCCGAACTTCATGGTGCCGCGTCACGTACATTGGCGCGAGGTAATGCCCGTCAGTCCCAATGGTAAGCTAGACCGAGTTGCACTGGCCGCTGAACTGGCCGAGGAGATGCAGCCATGAAGCCGCTTGGCCCCATTCCTTCGGGTTACACCTCTGTCGACGGGGTGCTGGCAGTCGCCGGGCGCAAGGTGACAGAGCTCGTCGCCGAAGCAGGCACGACGCCTCTGTTCGTGTATTCGCACGAGCTGTTGACGGCGCGGGTTGCGGCATTGCGCGCAGCGATGCCGGACCGGCTTTCCATTCATTATGCTGTCAAAGCAAATCCTTACGAACCTTTGCTAAAGCATATGCTCGGGTTGGTCGACGGCTTCGACATTGCATCGGGCGGCGAACTCGCAATCGTCCGGGAGGCGGGGATCGACCCGGCGCTGGTCAGCTTTGCCGGACCGGGAAAGCGTGACGCGGAGCTTGAAGCCGCTATCCTGGCAGGGGTGACGCTGAACCTCGAATCCGAGGGTGAGGCGAGCCGCGCGCTGGCCATTGCTGAGCGGTTGGGCCTTCGTCCGCGGCTTGCCATTCGGGTCAATCCGGATTTCGACCTCAAAGGGTCGGGCATGAAGATGGGCGGCGGGGCCAAGCCGTTTGGCATAGATGCGGCCCGAGTACCGGCGCTCGCACGCAAGCTGATCGCTGCGGGGGCGGACTGGCAAGGCTTTCACATCTTTGCCGGAAGTCAGGCGCTTTCGGCCGATGCGATCATCGAAACGCAGGGGCAGACCCTGGCACTGGCCGCGCGCCTGGCCGAGGAAACCGGGGTGACGCTGCCGAAGTGCAATCTCGGCGGGGGTTTTGGCATTCCCTATTTTCCGGGGGATGAGCCGCTTGATATCAACGCAGTCGGCGCCGCCTTGGCCGAGCGCTTTGCCGATCTGCCGGAAGTTCTGCGTGACACGGCATTCTGCATCGAGCTCGGTCGCTATCTTGTTGGCGAAGCGGGCGTTTACCTGGCGACCGTGGTTGATCGCAAGGAGAGCCATGGCGAGATCTACCTCGTCACCGATGGCGGACTGCACCATCAACTCGCCGCCTCGGGCAACTTCGGCACGGTGGTCCGGCGCAATTATCCCAGTGCCATCGCCACGCGCTTCGATGCGGCGGCGGATGAGGAGGCGAGCATCGTCGGATGCCTGTGCACGCCGCTCGACCGGCTGGCCGACAAGGGCGGTTTTCCGCGGGCTGACGTCGGCGATATTGTCGCCATATTCTGCGCCGGTGCCTATGGCGCGAGCGCCAGCCCGGCGATGTTCCTGGGCCAGGGTCCGGCTGCGGAAATGCTTGTCTGACAAGAGCATAGGTTCCGGCCGTTAACGGATGACGCCATGCCAGTCCCGTTACGGGACGGCGGCGAATGGGCGCTTGGCGTCACGCCTTCAAGCAATCAAGGCTAACGCAATCTTCACCCTTTTTGGCGATAGCCAGCGGTGATTTGCGGACCCGTGCCCGTTGCCGACAAGGCAGATGGGCGGGGGCACCGCAGCAAGAAGGACTGTCCATGCCGTTCAATTCCCGCCTGACCCGTATGCTTGCCGGAACGGCCATGTTGAGCCTTGCCCTGACGGGTTGCGGCGGGGTTGGGGCGGGGCCGCAGTTGCCGCCCGCCTCGTTCGTGGCGCTGCAGGAGGGGCCGGGCGAGGAATACGTGATCGGCCCGCTTGACGAGTTGACCATCTTCGTCTGGCGCAATCCTGAACTGGGCGCGAGCGTGCAGGTTCGGCCGGACGGGCGCATCACCACGCCGTTGATCACCGACATGCCGGCCGTCGGCAAGACGCCGTCAATGTTGGCCGAGGACATCAAGCTCCAGCTTTCGCAGTACATCCAGGAACCGATCGTCTCGGTCATCGTCAACAAGTTTGCCGGGACCTTCAGTCAGCAGGTGCGCATTGTCGGTGCCACCGAAAAGCCGGCCTCGATCCCGTTCCGCGCGAACATGACGCTGCTTGATGCGATGATCGCAGTGGGCGGCCTTTCGGAATACGCGGCCGGCAACAAGGCGCGGCTGGTGCGGTTCGACAAGCAGTCGGGCGCGCAGAAGGAATATGCGGTGCGCATCGGCGATCTGCTGCGCAAGGGCGATACCAAGGCCAACGTGCTGCTGATGCCCGGTGACGTGATCATCATCCCCGAGAGCACGTTCTGAGCGCGCCCCGATGACCAGCATCTACGAAGAAGTGCGCATAGCGCTCCACGGCATCTGGCATCGCCGCTGGATTGCGCTGGGAGTTGCCTGGGCGGTGTGCCTGCTTGGCTGGCTGGTTGTGGCGATGGTGCCCAACAGCTATGAATCCAAGGCCCGCATCTTCGTACAGATCGATGACGTGCTGGCCGACCAGATCGGCATCGGTGGTGACCGCAAGCGCGATATCGAGCGTGTGCGCCAGACCCTGACCAGCGCGGTCAACCTTGAGAAGGTGGTCCGCGCCACGCGGCTTGGCGACAAGGTCACTACCGACAAGCAGATGCAGTCTGCGGTCGAGAGCCTCGGCAAGCAGGTGACGGTGGTCAGCCAGCAGGACAACCTGTTCGAGATTACCGGCACGGCGGGTGGTGGCGGCCGCAACGACGCGGAGAATGCCAAGCTCGCGCAGGACGTTGTCCAGAAGATGATCGACATCTTCCGCGAGGAGAACCTTGCAGGCGGTCGTGGCGAAATGACCGACACGCTGGCCTTCATGGACCAGCAACTGGCCGACCGTAAGAAGGCGCTGGAAGAAGCCGAGCTCAAGCGCACCGAGTTCGAATCGAAGAACGCCGGCTTCATCCCCGGTGCCGGTTCGCTCACCACCCGGCTTGAAGCGGCGCGCAACCAGATGCGCGATGTCGAATCCAACCTGCTTGCGGCGCAGAGCGCGCTGGCCTCGATCAACGGCCAGCTTTCGGGCACGCCGCAGACCATTGCCATTCCCGGGGTTTCGGGCGGGGCCAAGGGCGCTCTGGCTCAGGCCATGTCGGATCTTGGATCGATGCGCGCGCGGGGGCTGACCGACAGCCACCCCGACGTGATTTCGGCCAAGGCGCAGATCGCCAACCTGCAGAAGGCAGCGGCGGGCGAGGGCGGTGGCGGCGGCGCGCCGAACCCGGCCTACAGCTCGCTGGTATCGATCAAGGCCGACCGCGAGGCCAGCCTCGTCTCCCTCCAATCGCGCCGCGCATCGCTGCAGGCCGAAATCTCGCAACTGACCGCGCAGCAGTACACCGAGCCGACCGTGGCTGCCGAAGCCGCGCGCATCAACCGCGATTACGATGTGCTCAAGGAGCAGTACGACAAGCTCCTGCGCGACCGTGAACAGCTGCGTCTGCGCGGCCAGGTCGAGACCGAGCGTGATGCTGTGAAGTTCGAGGTGATCGATCCGCCGACGATGCCGCGCGGCCCTGCGGCGCCAGACCGGCCGCTGCTGCTGTTCCTTGTGCTGATCGTCGGCATTGGCGCGGGCTGTGGCGGCGCGTTCGCGCTGGGCCAGCTCAAGTCCGCCTATTCGACCACCGGCCAGCTTGAGCGTGCCACCGGCCTGCCCGTGCTCGGCGCGATTTCCGAGGGGATCACGCGCGATATGCGGGCCCTGCGCGCCAAGCGCCTGAAATACTGGGCGGGCGGCGTGGCGGGCTTGTTCGTCGTCCTCTTCGTCCTGCTCGGCGTCGAGATGCTCAAGCGTGGCATGGTGGCCTGAGGAGAGATGCGATGACCGATCAGAGCAAGATCCCTCTCCCGGCAAGCGGCCCCTCGCTGATCGAGCGTGCCTCGGGGACGTTCGATTTCCGCACGCTGACGCGCCCGGTTGTGCCGGACCTGCCGCCTGCGCCGGTGCCGAAGGTCGTGCCAGTGGCCAAGCCGATGGCCGAACCTGTCATGCCGGAACCGGTCGTCAGGTCCGAACCACCGGTGCGCCCGTTCACCGGGGAGCGCCACGCGATCGACCGTGCGCATTTGCGCGAGCAGTGCCTGATCGAACCGGAGGGCGGTGTCACTGGCCTGCTCGAGGAATTCCGCATCGTGAAGCGCCAGCTGCTGCGCACCGCTGCGGATGAGCGTGTCGAGCACGGCGAGCGCATCCTCGTCGCGTCGGCCCATCCGGGCGAGGGCAAGACGTTCTGTGCGGTCAACCTCGCGCTCTCGATGGCGGCGGAGAAGGACACCGAAGTCCTGCTGGTCGATGCCGATTTCGCCAAGCCTTCGGTTCTCTCGACTCTCGGCCTGCCGGGCGGGAAGGGCCTGATGGACGCGCTGGCCGATCCGGACATTGCCGTGGAAGACTGCGTGATCGGCACCGACATCGCCGGGCTCTACGTCCTGCCTGCAGGCAATGCGACGGGGTCGGACACCGAGTACCTCGCGTCGGCTCGGACCGAGGATGTGCTGGCCCGGCTTACGGCCCACGCCCCCAACCGCGTGGTCATCTTCGATTCGCCGCCGGTGCTGGCCGCTTCGCCTGCCAGCGTTCTGGCCAACCATGTCGGGCAGACCGTCATGGTGGTGCGGGCCGATATGACCGGCGAGGCCGCGCTGCGCGATGCGGTGAGCCTGCTTTCGGCATGCGATGACATCAAGCTCCTGCTTAACGGCACCCGGTTCTCGACCACCGGGCGCCGCTTCGGCACTTACTACGGATACAAGGAATGACCCGGATGCGGCTTCCTGTGCGCCTGCTCGCGCTGGCCGGAGCCATGCTCGTGGCTGGCCCGCTTCAGGCGCAGTCGCTCGATTACGAGAGTGTCGATGGCGATGCGCCGTCGGGCAAGGCCGATGCTCCGCGAAAGGGTGGCGGCCTGACCTCGCGCGGGGCCGGGGGCGGCCCCCGCGCCACGATCACACCCTACATCGAAGCGACGCAGAACGTCCTGTGGGAACTCTCGCCCGGCGACGAAGTCCTGACCTACAGCACCATCGCGGCCGGCGTCGACATGACGCTCAGCGGTCGCCGCACCCAGGGCGCCGTGTCGGTCCGCTACGAGAGGCGCATCTCGCAGACTGATCGCGTGCGCGATGGCGATACGCTGTCCGGCCTTGCTCGCGTCAAGCATGACCTGATCCCGCGCACCCTCTCGGTCGAAGCTGGCGGGCTTGCCGCCCGTACCCGCGTCGAGGGCAGCGGCGCATCGACGCTCAATCCGATCGCCGCCAACGACGCGGTGAGCCAGGTCTACTCGCTCTACGCCGGACCCGCCGTTTCGACCCATGTGGGCGATGTCGCGCTCTCCGGCTCCTATATCCTCGGCTATACCAAGGTGCAGCAGAAGGACGCGCTGCAGCTGGCGACAGGGCAGGCACTGACCGACATCTTTGACGATTCCGTGTCGCAGTCCGCGCAAGTCTCGGCAGGCGTAGCACCTGATACCGTGCTGCCGGTCGGTATCACCGCCAGCGGATCGTACTATCAGGAAGACGTCACCAATCTCGACCAGCGCGTGCGCGACATGCGCGCCGGGGTACAGGTGACATATCCCGTCACCATGGAACTCGCACTGGTCGGGGCGGTCGGTTACGAGGACGTCGAAGTGTCGGCCCGTGACGCAGTGCGCGATGCCAATGGCGATCCGGTCATCGGCAGCAATGGCCGCTATGTCACCGACAAGTCGCAAGCGCGCAAGCTGGCTTACGACACTGAAGGTTTTACCTGGGATGCCGGCGTGATGTGGCGGCCGAGCCGTCGCACCGCGCTCTCTGCTTTCGTCGGTCGCCGCTATGACAGCACGACCTACTACGGCAGCTTTTCCTACAACCCGAACGTGCGCAGTTCGCTGACCGTTGCGGTTTACGACAACGTCTCGGGCTTCGGCGGGCAGGTGAACCGTGCACTGCGTGATCTGCCGACCGATTTCCAGGTCAACCGCGATCCGTTCAACGGCCAGATCAGCGGCTGCGCGATCGGTTCCGAATCCGGTGGCTGCGTCAACAACGCGCTGTCCTCGGTCGCGAGTTCGGTGTTCCGCGCGCGCGGCGTGAACGTCACCTATGCCCACCGCATCGGCCGCCTTCAGGCCGGGGTAGGCGCAGGCTACATCCGCCGGAAGTACATCGCGCGTGAGGACTCCGTTCTTGGCGCTGCAAACGGCGTGGTGGACGAAAGCTTCTATGTCGACGCCGGGCTCAACGGCCCGATCGACCGCCGGTCGAGCTTTGGCGTGTCGGCCTATGCCGCGTGGTTCCAATCGGGGGCGTCAAGCCTCGGTGACGTGACCACTGTCGGCGTCAACGCTGCCTACTTCCGCAACCTGACAGACCGCCTCGTGGCGACCGCAGCGGTCGGTTTGGACAGTGTTAACCGTAAAGTGATTGAAGACGAAGTAATCGCATCGGGCCTTGTTGGCCTGCGCTATTCCTTCTGATGCCCGGAGACGGCTTCGATGTACGATGAATTTTATGGACTTACCGGCCGTCCGTTCCAGCTTACGCCCGATCCGCGCTTCTATTTTGAGAGCGGAACGCACCGTAAGGCCTTGTCTTACCTCGGTTATGGCCTCGCCCAGGGGGAAGGCTTCATCGTCATTACCGGCGAGGTCGGCGCGGGCAAATCGACCCTCGCGGCGCACCTCATGGCGACGGTTGACCGCCAGCGACTCACCGCCGCCCAGATCGTAACTTCCGCGCTCGATGGCGAGGAACTGATTCATGTCGCCGCGCGCGCCTTCGGGCTGGAAGTGGCCGGCCATGACAAGGCCACCGCCCTCGCACAGATCGAGGCGTTCCTTCATCACGAAGCCCGCGAGGGCCGTCGCTGCCTGCTGGTGGTCGACGAATCGCAGAACCTTTCGGTCGAAGCGATCGAAGAGCTGCGCATGCTTTCCAACTTCCAGTTGGGCGCGCACCCGCTGCTGCAGATCCTGCTGCTCGGCCAGCCCGAATTCCGCATGCTGATCCAGACCTCGCCCGAGCTCGAGCAACTGCGCCAGCGCGTCATCGCCTCGCATCATCTTGACGCGATGGAGCCAGCCGAAGTCGGCAGCTATGTCGAGCATCGCCTTGCTCTGGTCGGCTGGCAGGGGCGTCCGCAGTTCGATGCGCGCGTCTATGCCGATCTTGCCAAGGCCAGCGGTGGCGTGCCCCGCCGGGTCAACCAGATCGTCAACCGTCTGATGCTGATGGGCGCGGTCGAACAGCGCGATCATATCGACGCGGCGATGCTGCAAGCCGTGCTGGCAGACCTTGCCGGCGATGGCGCATTCGGCAAGCCGCAAGTCTCGGTAACACCTGCTCCCTTGGCCGAAGTGCCACAGGTTGAACTTGCCGCTGCTCCTGCTGCCGTTGACGTGCCGGCCATCGACGAAAGCGCGTGGCGCGCGGCTTTGGCCGAGCGTGACGAACAGATTGCCGAATTGCAGCAAGCGATCATCGAACTGGCCGACATGCGCGCCGCGCCGGTCGCGCCACTGCCGGACTTCGATCTCGCCGCGCAGCTCGAGGAAGCCAACCGCCGTATTGCCGCTCTCGAAGCGCGTCCCGGCGATGAAGGCGTTCTGGCGGCGCTTGCCGAAGCGCAGCGCACGATTGCCGCGCTCGAATCGCGCACCAGCGAGCAGGAGCAGGCGATCCGCCATACGCTGACCATGCTGATCGAGTGGATCGAAGCTGAAGACTTCCATCGCGCCGCTGCTTGAGCGTTGCTGCAAGGGGTAGAGCAATGTCGTCCGGGGTGCTGAACGGCCGGGTACTCAACGGACTCTCGGTCGACGTCGAGGACTGGTTCCAGGTCGGCGCGTTCGAAACCGTGATCGATCGCAAGGACTGGGACGGGCTCGCTTGCCGCGTCGAGCGCAATTGCCAGCAGATCCTCGCGCTGTTCGACGAAGCTGGCGTGAAGGGCACATTCTTCACCCTCGGCTGGATTGCCGAGCGCTATCCCGCGATGATGCGCCGGATCGCTGGGGCAGGGCACGAGATCGCCAGCCATGGCTGGGATCACGAGCGCGTCTTCTCGCTGGGCCGCGAAGCTTTTGCCGCCGATATCGAGCGCGCGCGCAAGGTGCTGGAAGACACCACCGGGCAGCGCGTCACTGGCTATCGCGCGCCGAGTTTCTCCATCGATGCCCGCACCCCCTGGGCGCATGAAGTGCTGGCAGAGCAGGGCTACGCCTATTCCTCCTCGGTCGCGCCGATCGTGCATGACCACTATGGCTGGCGCGAGGCACCGCGCTTTGCCTTCCGTCCGGTCGCAGGCGCTGACCTGATCGAGATTCCGGTCACGACTGCCGAAGTCGCCGGCCGTCGCATGGCGGCGGGTGGTGGCGGTTTCTTCCGGCTGTTGCCTTATGCCGTTTCCCGGTGGGCGATCCGGCAGGTCAACGAACGCGATTGCCGCCCGGCGGTGTTCTATTTCCACCCCTGGGAAATCGATCCGGATCAGCCGCGTCCGCCGGTTGCGCCGCTCAAGTCGAAGCTGCGGCACTATACCAATCTCGACGTCATGGCCGCCAAGTTGGCGCGACTGGTGCGAGAGTTCCGCTGGGGTCGGATGGACGAGGTTGCGGCCAGCGAAGCTGCGCGCATTCCGGAAAGCCGCGCGGCATGAACGCGCCGTTCTTTCCTTCAAGTTCTGTCGTTCGCCTAGGCGATCCCGGTGACAGTGCGGCCATCGCCCGCTTTCTCGCGGACCATCCCGATACCACCGCGTTTCACCGGCCAGAATGGCTGGACGCGGTCGAGCATTCGACCGGTCACCGCACCCATACCCTGATTTCGGAACAGGACGCTGCGATCCGCGCCGTGCTGCCCATGCATGAAGTCCACTCGCCGTTGTTCGGTCGCGCGCTGGTCTCTACCGGCTTTGGTGTCGGCGGCGGCGTTGTCGGCGAGAGCGGCCCGGCGCTGTTCATCGCCGCGCAGGAACTGGCAGTACGGCTGAATTGCCCGACGCTGGAGCTTCGCGGGGGGCCTTTGCCGGAAGGTGAGGGCTGGCACGTCAAGACTGACAGCCACGCGGGCTTCGTTACCGCGCTCGCCTCCGACGATGAAGCGCAACTGCTCGCCATCCCGCGCAAGCAGCGCGCCGAAGTCCGGCGCGGCCTTGGCCACGGCATGGAAGTGCGGACGGGTAACAGCGCCGATGACCGCGCCATGCACTACGCGGTCTACGCGGAGTCTGTGCGCAATCTCGGTACGCCGGTCTTTCCGAAACGCCTGTTCGATGCGGTCATGGAAGCTTTCGCTGACGAGGCCGATATCCTGACCGTGCTTCACGAAGGGCAGCCGCTTGCCTCGGTCTTGAGCCTGTATCATCGCGGCGCAGTCATGCCCTATTGGGGCGGCGGCACTTTCGCGGCGCGGACGATGCGCGCCAATGACGTGATGTACTACGCGCTGATGAACCACGCCCGTGCGCGTGGGTGCGACCGGTTCGATTTCGGCAGGTCAAAGGTCGATACCGGCGCCTACCACTTCAAGCGCAACTGGGGCTTCACGCCAGAACCGCTGGCCTATGCGACGTGGACAGCCGACGGGCAGGCCCCGCGTGACGTCAACCCGCTTAGCCCGCGCTACAAGGCCAAGATCGCATTGTGGCAGAAGCTGCCACTTGGCTTCGCCAATCGTGTCGGCCCGCTGATCGCGCAAGGCCTGGCATGAGCGAGGTCCTGTTCCTCGCCCATCGCATCCCGTTTCCGCCCGATCGCGGTGACAAGATCCGCTCGTGCCATGTCCTGCGACACATTGCTGGCCTCGCACCGGCTCACGTCGCGTGCTTTGCCGATGACGAGGGCGACATGGGGCACGAGCCGGACCTTGCCACCGTCGCCGCTTCGTATTGCCTCGTCCGGCGGTCGCGCTCGCTGAAGATCGCTGCGCTTGAGGCGCTGGCGTCGGGCAAGCCGGTCAGCCTGACGGCCTTCGCGGACAAGCGCATTTCGGCTTACGTGGCGACAGTTCTTGCCGCCCGCCCGATCTCGGCGATCTACGTTTTTTCCAGCCAGATGGCGCAGTACGTCCCTGCGGACTTTCCGGGCCGCGTCGTGATGGACTTCGTTGACGTCGATTCGGCCAAATTCGAGGCCTACGCGCAGCAGGCACGCTTTCCGCTTGGCCTGCTCTACTCTCGCGAAGCCCGGCTACTGTCCCGCTTCGAAAGCGATGTTGCCCGCCGTGTCAGTGCAAGCCTGCTGGTGACGCCCGAGGAAGCCGCGCTGTTCCGCCAGCGTCTTTCGCCGGGTGCGAATCCAACGGTCCTCGCGCTGGGCAACGGCATTGATACCGATTTCTTCGATCCCGAAGGGATGCCAAAGGCGCCCGAGCTTGAAGGGCAGGGGCCGCAGCTGACCTTCACCGGCCAGATGGACTATCCGCCCAACGTCGCCGCCGTCGAAATGTTCGCCCGTGAAGTCATGCCGCAGATCCGCGCGGTCTTCCCGCAGGCCCGCTTCAATGTTGTAGGCCGCGCGCCGACCCTCGCCGTTCGCGCCCTTGAAGGCGTTCACGGCACTCGCGTGACCGGTGCAGTCATCGATGTGCGCCCGTGGCTTGCCGGAGCCGACCTCGTCGTTGCACCGCTGACCATCGCGCGCGGGGTACAGAACAAGGTCCTTGAAGCCATGGCCATGGCCCGCCCGGTGCTGGCCACGCCCGAAGCCGCTACCGGAATCCCTGCGCGCGATGGGCAGGAACTGGTCGTCGCCAATGGTGCCGACGCTTTGGCAAAGGCCGCGCTCAGCCTGCTTCACGACAAGGTTCGTGCCGGGACCATCGGCCAGTCCGCCCGCGCTTTCGTCGTGGAGAAGTGTGGCTGGGCAGGGGTCCTCGCCCCGCTCGCTGGATTGCTCGGCCTTGCGGGGCCTGAGGGTTCACGTGTCGCAGCCTGATCTGACCCTGAACGCCCCGCTCCAGCGCAGGTGGGCAAATCTGCCCGCAACGTGGCGGCGCGCGCTCGCTTGCCTTGCCATTGCCTGGGCCGGCAACGTCGCACTCTTCGCTTCCGACTGGCGCGAGATGTTCCTGCAGTGGTGGGACAGCTCGACCTATAATCACGTCCTCCTCATCCCCTTCATACTCGCGTGGCTGATCTCGCTGCGCTGGCGCGAGGTGGTGAAACTTGAGCCGCAGGGCTGGTGGCCCGGTCTGGTCTTCTTCGCAGGGTCGGCGTTCCTGTGGCTGCTCGGGACGTTTGCGGGCTTGTCACTAGCCACGCAGCTCGGCGTCGTCCTGATGGCGCAGGCGAGCGCTGTGGTGCTGCTCGGCCCGAGGGTCTGCGCGGGCCTGCTTTTTCCGATCGCCTACATTCTCTTTCTGGTCCCGGCCGGCGACGAGTTGATCCCATACCTGCAGACGATCACCGCACACATGACAATGGCTCTGCTCGACGCAAGCCAGGTCCCGGCGCACATCGAAGGCGTGTTCATCACCACGCCGGGCGGCTATTTCGAAGTGGCCGAGGCCTGCTCGGGCGTCAAATTCCTCATCGCGATGATCGCCTATGGCGCCTTGGTCGCCAACGTCTGCTTCGCTTCGTGGAGCCGACGCATCGCCTTCATGGCGCTGAGCATCGCCATGCCGATCCTGGCGAACGGGGTGCGGGCCTGGGGCACCATCTTCATCGCCGAACACCGCGGCATCGAATTTGCCGCCGGGTTCGATCATATCTTCTACGGCTGGATCTTCTTCGCGCTGGTCATGGTCATGGTCATGGTCATCGCCTGGCGCTTTTTTGATCGCGCGATCGACGACCGCATGATCGATGCCGAATCCATCAAGGCCAACCGTCTGCTGAGCGCGCTTTCCCAGTATCGGATCGGGCCGCAGAGAGCGTTGGCGGCGCTTGCTGCTCTGGCGCTGATCTTCACCGGGTGGAGCGCATGGGCCGGTCGGCTTGAGGCGACAATGCCCGCGCGCATAGAGTTTGCCCCGATCCCGGGCTGGCAGCAGATCGATTATTCACCTCAGGCGCCGTGGAAACCGCTGCACACCGGCGCATCGCACGTCCTCCTCGGCCGCTTCCGCGATGGTTCAGGCCATGTCGTAGACATCTCGTTCGCGCTCTACGCAGCGCAGGCAGATGGCCGCGAGGCGGGTGGCTTCGGTCAGGGCGCAATTCCTCTCGACAGCGGTTGGGCGTGGGAAAGGTCCGCCGTTCCGCTCGCCGGGGGCCATGCCGAGCGCATCCAGGCGGCAGGCCCGGTGCATCGCCTTGCCGAGACCTACTATCGCTCGGGTCCGCTGTTCACCGGCAGCAACACCCGCCTCAAGCTTGGCAACATCGCCGATCGCCTGCTGCTGCGGACCCGCAGCACGGCCGCGCTGATCCTGTCGGCGGAAGACGGGGTTCCCGGCCAGCCACCTGCCGAAGCCTCCCTCCGCGCAGCCATTGCCACGATCGGGCCGCTCGAAGCGTGGATGGACCGCACGGCCACAGGGCGCTAGGTCACGTTCGCATGTGCGGAATAGCCGGAATCATCCATACCGAAGGGCTCAAGCCTGTCGACCCGGAAAGGGTCCGGCGGATGTGCGATGCCATTGCCCACCGCGGGCCTGATGGCGAAGGCGTCTGGACGGCGCCGGGCGTGGGCCTCGGCCATCGCCGCCTGTCCATCATCGACCTCGCCGGATCGCCCCAGCCGATGCTTGCCGCTGAAGGCGATGCGGTCATCGTCTTCAATGGCGAAATCTACAACTACCGGGAACTTCGCGCAGATCTGACAGCGCTCGGCGCAAGCTTCCGCACCGATGGCGATACTGAGGTCATCCTCCAGGCGTGGCGGCATTGGGGCGTCGCTTGCCTCCCGCGTCTTCATGGCATGTTCGCCTTCGCGCTGCACGACTTGCGCCGGCGCAGCACCTTGCTGGCGCGGGACCGCTTCGGCGTAAAACCTCTGTTCACGGCGCGCCTGGCCGATGGCGCCGTCATCTTCGGTTCGGAACTCAAGGCGCTGCTCGCACATCCATCGCTGCGGCGCGAGATCGATCCGCTCGCTGTCGAAGATTACCTTGCCTGGGGCTATGTCCCCGATCACCGCTCGATCCTCAAGGGCGTGCAGAAGTTGGCTGCCGGGCATTACCAGTTGCTTCGAGCCGATGCGCCGCCGTCGCCGCCGGTTCAGTGGTGGGACGTGTCCTTTGCCGATCGTGCCACCGGCAGCCAGCAGGATCTCGAAGCCCATCTCCTTCACCATATGCGCGAGGCTGTCACGTCGCGCATGCTCGCCGACGTGCCCTTGGGCGCATTCCTTTCGGGCGGGGTAGACAGTTCGAGCGTCGTGGCGCTGATGGCCGAGGCAAGCACGGCACCGGTCAAGACCTGTTCGATTGGCTTCGATGTCGCCGCGCTCGATGAAACCGCCTATGCTGATCGCATCGCAGCGCAGTATCGCACCCAGCATTGGAAACGCACGGTTTCGCCCGAGGATTTCTCGCTGGTCGATCGGCTAGCGCAAATGTTCGACGAGCCTTTCGCCGATGCTTCGGCGCTGCCGACATTCCGGGTCTGCGAGCTGGCGCGCGAGCATGTGACAGTCGCCCTGTCCGGCGACGGCGCGGACGAGGCATTCGCCGGTTACCGCAGGCAGACGTTCCAGCACCGCGAGGAACAGGCGAGGGGCCTGTTGCCAGCGGCAGTACGACAGCCGGTGTTCGGGACCATGGGGCGCCTATGGCCGAAGGCCGATTGGGCGCCGCGCCCCTTTCGTGCAAAGACAACGCTGCTCAGCCTCGCCGGCAGCGGCGAAGAAGGTTACGCACGTGCTCTTGCGGTAACCTCGGCAGACCTGCGAGACACGCTGTATACCCCGGATTTCATGACACTGCGCGGCGAATACCGCGCCGAACAGCCGCTGATGGAATTGATGCGCAAGGCTCCCGCCCGCTCGGGCCTTGACCGCGCCCAGTATGCCGACCTCAAGTTCTACATGCCCGGCGACATCCTGACCAAGGTCGATCGCACCAGCATGGCGGTAAGTCTGGAAGCGCGCGAACCGTTGCTCGATCATCGGCTTGTGGAGTTCGGCGCACGCCTGCCGGAGCGAATGCGCGTGCGCGGCAGCACCGGCAAGTGGCTGATGAAGCAGACCATGCGCCGGTATCTGCCGCAGGACGTCCTGTTCCGCCCGAAAATGGGTTTCGTCACGCCGATTGCGCAGTGGCTGCGCGGCCCACTGGCGGGAGAAGCGCGCGGTCTTGCCGCCAGCGGTTCGCTGGCTGCCACGGGCTGGTTCAACAGCACGCGTATCGACGCGCTTGCCGAAGCCCATATTGCGGGCCGGGCGGATCACTGCCGATTGATCTGGCAACTTCTCATGCTGCGGAAATCGTTGGATCGCCTTGGTTGACCGGCCATTAAGTCTATTTGCTTGGTAAGGTGATCTTCACCATTGCGGACTAATCGGGTGTGGAAACAACGCCCGTGGGTCCATGCTGAAGAAACTGCGCACCCCCCTGTATCTCGCGCTGCTGATCCCGGCGTTGCTGGCGCTTACCGATTTTTTGACGCCAATTGATCACGGTTATTGGAACGTCAGGTACAAACTGAACCAACACCAAGCCAACGGCTCCACGGTCATCGTCGAACTTGAGAGTGACAGTGGCCACCCCGATTCTGATACGGTTGCTACCCCCAGGCTTGCCCGGGTACTTCAGCAACTTCGTCCCCAGATGCCCTATCGGGTCTATGTCGACGCACCAGTAAAGTACGGCACGGATGCTGCCGGCGATCGACTGTTGGCTGAAACAATCAGTTCGTTCGGGCCAGGGGTCTCGCTGGTGGCGCGTGGCCAGACGGTCGGGAGTCTCGGCCACCAGTTCACGCTCCGCGATGTGCGCATGCCGCCCAAGGCGCTGGCGGACGTGGCGCCAGTTGTTGTCTCTGTGTGGAACGGCAACTTTATCGATTATGCTGTGTCGTCTCCGTACTCGGTGAATATCGCCGGACGCGAATACCCCACGTTTGCGGCATCCCTTGCTGGCAAATACTCCGGGCTTCAGGACACATTCGAACCCGATTTCCTGGTCGAGCCGGACACGATCCCGAAAGTCAGCGAAAGGATGCTGCTCAGTGGTGCCTACACGCCTGGGCTGCTGACCGGTCGTACCATCGTGGTCACGCAGTCCCAGAATGTCCCGACAATCGGTTATTACGGCAAGGGACGCATTCACCCTCTGGCCGTCGATATCGCCGGGGCATCCGGGCTGGCCAAGCCGATCTCGCTTTCTCTCGGGCAACTTCCGCTGCTGGTCATCGTATGGTTGCTGATCAAAGCGGGATCTCGAGCAAGTTCACGCAAGTCGAAGTTCGCACTGCATGCTCTTGCAGCGCTGGCGCCTTTCGTAGTTGCTCCGGCTCTCCAGCTTATCGGTATCACTGTCGATACTGGCGCGGCGTTCTTGTCGCTCGTGATCTATGGCTGTGCTCGCGTCTGGCAATTGCGCGTGCGCCGCGTCCAGCATACCAGCACGTCGGGCCTGCCCAACCTTTTGGCGCTTAGCGCGCAGCCTTTCGAAGTCGGACGCGACGTCATCGTCGCTGTCATCGGTCGCTACGAGGAAATTCTCGCAACCTTGCCCCGCGATCTTCATGGAGAATGCGCTCGCCAGATTGCGAGGAGATTGTCAGTCGGCTCGGGCATCGAGACGATCTTCAACGGTGAAGGTGGTCATTTCGCGTGGACCGAGGAAGCGCGTCCACTCGAGATGCAGCTGAATCATCTTGAAGGTTTGCGAGCGCTTTTTTCGGCGCCTTTGCAGATCGGTACCTACACGTTTGACACCAACATCCATTTTGGCCTCGATCGAAATGAAGGGCTGGATGCTCAAACTCGCGTGAATTCGGCCCTCGCGAGTGCGAACGATGCGCTGAGTTCTGGCCGCTCTGTGGAACTGTTCGAAGCGGAACGGCTTGCCGAAGCGAGTTGGGAGCTTTCGCTCCATGCCCGCATCGATGAGGGACTGCGCAACGGCGAGATCTGGCTCGCGTATCAAAGCCAGTGGGACATGCGACTGGGTGGCCCTTGCGGTGCTGAGGCTCTGATTCGATGGAATCACCCCACCCGTGGTCCGATCGCGCCCGATGCGTTCATACTGCAAGCCGAGCGCGCCGGGCGAATTGATGCCCTGACCTATTGGGTGGTGGACGAGGCGATCACGGCTGCACTAGCTCTGAACGCAGCCGGTCGGCCTTTTCAGATGAGCATCAACCTGTCGGCGCAGATGGTGGACAAGCCGTCCCTTGTCTCGAACTTTGTCGAGATAGTCCGTCGTCGAAACATCGATGCCAGGCTTTTGACGATCGAAGTGACAGAAACGTCGAGCGTGCGGAATCGTCCCGCCGCAGTTCAGAACCTGTCCCAACTTCGGGCCATGGGCTTCCGCCTCTCGATTGACGATTTCGGGACCGGTGAGGCGAGCCTCGCGTACCTTGCAGATTTGCCGAGCGACGAACTCAAGCTTGATCGGCGCTTCGTCTCGCGCCTGCTGACTCACGATCGCGAACGCAGCATCATCAGCGCAACCATTGGTCTGGCACATGCTCTTGGCCAAACCGTCGTGGCAGAGGGAATCGAGGATGAAGCGACCTACCGCGCCCTCGTCGATCTGGGGTGTGACGTGGGGCAGGGCTACTTCCTTGGCCGGCCGCAAGCTTTTCCAGAGTTCTATCAGGGGCTTCTCAAAATGGGACAGCGCCGAATTGGTGTCGTTTAGAAGTTGTTAACCATCCAAGTCGGTGTTAACCATGTGTCTCCAATCGTGGATGGAGGCACGAATGTCCGCTGTAAACGCCGTTATCGAAATCCTGCGCTGGATCTTCCAGTAATGTAATTTCGGCCCTGGTTTTCTTTGAAAACAAGGGGTTAAACGAAAAGGCGCTGCCCGCTTCCTAAGCGGCAGCGCCTGTTTCATTTTAGCGACCGCGAAGTCTGAACCGATTCGTGGTTAACAGCCTGCGCGTCAATGGTTGACGCTGCCGACCCGTCAGCCTTCGCCGTGGCCTAGCGCCAAATAGTCCTGGCTCTGCATTTCGATCAGGCGGCTGACCGTGCGATCGAACATGAACCGGCCTTCGTCGTCGCCCTTTCCGCCCCAGTCGTAAAGCTCCGCCGGTTCGGCGTCGGCCGTGGCGATCAGCTTTACCTTATGCTCGTAAAGCGCGTCGATGAACGTGATGAAGCGCGCTGTCTCGTTGCGCAGTTCCGGGCCCAGACGCGGTATCGCAACAACGATCACGGTGTGGAAGTTGCGGGCGATTGTCAGATAATCCGCCGCTCCACGCGCTTCGCTGCACAATTTCTTGAAACTGAACACACCGACGCCCTTCAGGCTCTTCGGTACGTGCAGTTTGCGGCCGCCGCCGACGTCGAGGTCGCAAGACGGGACATGCTCGCTGTCCTCGGGCGGATAGTCCGTCAGCCGGAAGAATGCTTCGCGGACCTTTGCCGTCGATTCCGGACCCACCGGCACGTGCCAGGTGCCGACGCCCTTCATGCGTTCGAGCCGGTAGTCCGTAGGCCCGTTCAGGGTCAGCACGTCGAGCTTGCTCCCGATCAGTGCAATGAACGGCAGGAAGTGTTCGCGGTTGAGACCGTTCTTGTAGAGATCCTGCGGCGCGCGGTTGGAGGTGGTGACAACTGTTACACCGCCCTCGACCATCAGCGCGGTAAACAGGCGGCTCATGATCATGGCGTCGGCGCTGTTGTTGACGACCATTTCGTCGAAGCACAGCACGCGCGTTTCCGCGGCGATTGCCGCGGCCACGGGCAGGATCGGATCGCCGCCTTCCTTCTTGCGCTCCTCGCGCAGGCGGGCGTGGACGTCGAGCATGAACTCGTGAAAGTGCGCACGGCGCTTGGCGGGCAGGTTCAGGTTGTCGTGAAACAGGTCCATCAGCATGGACTTGCCTCGGCCGACGCCGCCCCACATGTATACCCCGCGCGGCGGCGGCGCGGGCTTTGCACCGAAGAGCTTGCCGAACAGGCTGGGCGCGGGCGGCGGCGTTTCCAATTCCTGCTGCAGCGCGTCTAGCCGAGCCGCAGCGGCGGCCTGCTCAGGGTCGGGCCGCAGTTCACCCGCGGCAACCAGCTCGCGGTAGCGGGACAGGACTGATGTCATCGTCCGATCGACTTTTTCGGACTCGGCTTGCGGATCGTGCCGTTGTAGGCGGCGATGGTGTCCTGGCCCTGGACGACGAGACCGCGCAAGAACACCAGGCGCCCGGTTTCGCGCAGCACTTCCGTTACCGCATCGAGAGGCTCGCCGATTCGGCCTGCGCCAATGAATTGGCTGGACAGGTCGAGAGTGACAGAGCCTGCAGCGTCGCCAGACAGGAGCGTGCGCATGGCGGCGAAGAGTGCGATGTCCATGAGAGCGAGCGTGACGCCGCCGTGGACGGCATCGAGCAGGTTGGAGTGCCGGCGCTCCGGGAACATGCGCAGGCGGGCGCGGCGGATGCCGTCGGCGCCTTCCTCGATCCGCGTCAGCATCCGGCCCATCGTCTGGGCGTTGAAGCGGGTCTCGTCGGTCAGGTTCCAGGTGAACCAGCCGGGGTGATCCTCGGCCGGTTCGTAACGGAAAGCTTGCGCACTCACCGGATCAGACGAGACGCTCGGCCTGCATCTTCTTGATTTCGGCGATGGCACGCGCGGGCGACAGACCCTTCGGGCAGACGTTCGCGCAGTTCATGATGGTGTGGCAGCGATAGAGACGGAAGGGATCTTCCAGCTCGTCAAGACGCTCACCGGTCATTTCATCGCGGCTGTCGGCCAGCCAGCGGTAGGCCTGGAGCAGGATGGCGGGGCCAAGGAACTTGTCGGAGTTCCACCAGTAGCTCGGGCAAGAGGTGCTGCAGCAGGCGCACAGGATGCACTCGTAGAGACCGTCGAGCTTTTCACGCTGTTCGGGCGACTGCAGGCGCTCCTTACCCGAAGGCGTGGGCGACACAGTCTGCAGCCACGGACGGATCGAAGCGTACTGCGCATAGAAGTGGGTGAAATCGGGGACGAGGTCCTTGATCACTTCCATGTGCGGCAGCGGGGTGATGCGGATTTCGCCCGAGAGGTCCTCGATCGCGGTGGTGCAGGCAAGGCCGTTGCGACCGTTCATGTTCATCGCACAAGAACCGCAGATGCCTTCGCGGCAGGAGCGGCGGAAGGTGAGGGTGGGGTCCTGTTCACCCTTCATCTTGATCAGCGCATCGAGCACCATCGGACCGCACTGGTCGAGATCGATGTCGAACGTGTCGTAACGCGGGTTTTCGCCGCTGTCGGGATCGTAACGATAGACCTTGAACTTGCGGATCTTGCCGTTGGTGGCCGACGCGTGGTGGCGGGCCTTGCCGGTGATCGTGGAGTTCTTCGGGAGCGAGAAGGTCGCCATCGTTCTGTCCTGTGTTGCGTGCTTTGCGGCTTGCTGAGTCGTCCTTAGCGATTGCAGCGCGGGGGGCAAGAGGCTCTGAACTGCCCGTTGGTAGAGGTGCGGCTCTTCATGGATGCGAAAAGGGGTTTACGGGGTTTACACTGTTCAGGGAAATTCGGTGTGGGCCGGTCCCGGGCGGTTTCGGGGGATTCCTGACGCGGCGTTCAGGTTTTGTTCGCATATGTGAAGTGGAGTTTGGGGTGGTCCCCCCCCGTCAGTCGCTGGGGCGACTGCCCCCCCCCATTTGTCCTTCGGAAAAATGGGGGGGATCCTTGCGAGAGGTTTCGGGCCGGAAGGCAGGCGGAGAGGGTTGGGCGCTCATTTCGCCACCATGCCATTTCGCCGTCGTGTAGGACAGCAAAGAGGGTCGGCTGTCTCCATTTGCAAAGACGCCGACCAGTTGTTCGAGGAATGTCCTTGTCGGATTGCAAGGCTCTCCACTATGAAATAGAATGTGCATCCTAATTTCTGGGAGTGGGTCGTGGAATCGCGCAGAACGTTGATAAAGCTTGCCGCAGCAGGTGTCTTGGGATCAATTGCAGGCTTGCCCGGGTCTCGCGCCAGCGCTTCCGCCAAGTCCGCGGGGGCATGTTCCGCTGGCAAATCCAAGCCTGCAGCCTCACCCGTGTGGCGAACTGGTATCGAAGGCCAGCGCATCGCAGACCTGGGTGATGGCCGTTATCTGAACCCGATCCTGTCGGGCGATTACGCCGATCCGTCCGTGCTCAAGGACGGCGACGACTACTACATGACGCATTCCTCGTTCGATTCCGCACCGGGGTTGCTGATCTGGCACTCGCGCGATCTGGTGAACTGGCGTCCGGTCGGCCCGGCTCTGGCCAAGCCACTGGGGACGGTATTCGCGGTCGACATCGCGAAGCATGACGGGCGCTATTTCATCTACATCCCTTTCATGAAAGCGCCATGGTCGCCCGATCTCCCAAGTTTCGCAAACACTTACGTGATTCATGCGCCTTCGATGGCCGGCCCTTGGAGCGATCCGATCGACCTCAAGGTTGGCGGACTGATCGACCCGGGCCACGTCGTCGGCGAGGACGGCCACCGCTACCTATTCTTCAACGATGGCAAGCGCGTTCGCCTCACCGCCGATGGCCTTGCCACGGCCGGCCCGGTCGAGACCGTCTACGAGGCCTGGCGATATCCCGATGACTGGATCACCGAGGCGTGGTCTCCTGAAGGCCCGAAGCTGTTCCGCAAGGGCGGCTATTTCTATCTGGTCAACGCGGTCGGCGGCACCAGCGGCCCGGCCACCGGTCACATGATCGTCGCGGCGCGGTCGCGCTCGATCAACGGACCGTGGGAGCATTGCCCGCACAATCCGATCCAGCGCACGCTTTCGAAGGATGAAATGTGGTGGTCACGCGGGCACGCCACGTGCGTCGAAGGGCCGGGCGGCAAGTGGTACATGATCTACCACGGCTATGAGAACGGCTATCACACGCTCGGCCGCCAGACCCTGCTCGAACCGATCGAATGGACTGCCGACGGATGGTTCCGCGCGACGGGCGGGGACCTTTCGAAGCCGCTGCCCAAGCCTGCGGCTGCGGCGCAAGTGCATGGGATGCCGCATTCCGACGCCTTCGAGAGCGACCGTTTCGGCACGCTGTGGAGCCTTTACGGTAGCACGCCTGCCGAGAAAGCCCGCATCGCCGTTGCCGATCGCACACTTTCGCTGACGGCCAAGGGCACCGGTCCGTCGAACGGCGTGGTCGTCACCCAGCAGGTCGGTGACCGCGCCTACGAGGTGACCGTGGATGTCGAACTTCAAGGCCAGGTCACCGGCGGCCTTCTGCTGTTCTTTGACGACCGGCTTTACCTCGGCATGGCCATCGATGGCACGCGGATGACCAGCTATCGCGGTGGCAAGGCGTCCTATTGGCCGGAGCCTGCACCACCGGCCCGCCGCATGTTCATGCGCATCACCAACCGCGATCAGGTGGTGACTTTCTACTATAGCCTCGATGGCAAGAACTGGACCCGCCACGGGGTACGCTCGGAAGTGACCGGTTATAACGCCAACACTGTCGACAACCTGCTGAGCCTGCGGCCTGCGCTTTTTGCAGCCGGCGACGGGCGCGTCCTGTTCCGCGACTTCCGTTACCGCGCGTTGGAGTGACGGACGTGCCAGCCTGTTGCGAGTTTCGGGCTGGCGCGCCCTGGATGTGCGGGAAATCTTCCGCCTAACAGACGTCGCATGATCCTTCGATAGGCGCAGGATTAGCGGGACGGGACGTGCGGGTGTGTGGTCTTGCGAGTGCCCCTCCACCACCTGCGGTGGTCCCACTCCCCGGGGCGGGGAGGAATTGAAGCGGGGTTGCCCCTCTACCATCTTCGATGGTCCCTCTTCCTCCCGGCCTCCGCAGGGACAGGCGCACCGGGGAGGAATGGGGTCAGCGCAGTTTGGTGGCGGCGCCCCATTCCATCCACGCCGCCCATTTCGGCATGCCGGGCATGTACTGGTGGCCGGGGTGTTCGAGCTGGAAGCCAGCGCCGAGGACCGGGGCGGTGACCGCGCGGGAGAGGTGGCAGCCGCCCATCAGGGGTTTCCAGACAGGCTCGACCCGGCGCTGCCATTTCGCCACGTCGGCATCGGGGCTGAGGCCGTGCTCGAGGAAAAGCAGGGTGCCGCCGGGCCTAAGGATGCGGCGCAGTTCGGACAGGACCTTGGCCGGATCATCGACCGAACAGAGCGTGTAAGTGCAGACGGCGGTGTCGAAGGTCTCGTCACCGAAGGGAATGTCCTCGCCCACGCCTTCGCGGATGTCGGCCTGCCAGCCCTTGCGGGCGGCGGCTTCGCGCGCATAGTCGAGCAGTTTGCCTGATGGGTCGATCCCGGCAAATCCGGTGACGCGGGCGGGATCATAGAACTGCTGGTTGAGTCCGCCACCGCAGCCGATCTCGAACACCCGGCCCTGCGCGCGGGGCACGACGCCGGCGCGAAGCTCCATGATGTTCGGCGAAGCACAGGCACACTTGATCATGCGCGGAACGACGTGCGCGTCCCAAACGGCTTTCAGTCCCATCCCGTTTCCCCGTCTGTTATCCGAGCAGACTGGCAAAGAGAGCGGCGCGGCGCAATTGGCCGCGCCCGGGGGTTTCACTTTGTGGTGCAGCCTTCCGTGCTGAGTCCCATGGCCCAGAGGATACCCTGATCGAGCAGTTGCAGGCTTTCGGGCTGGCTGTAGTTTTCGGGCCGGTGGCCGATGGCGGTGTAGAAACTGCGGCCACGGCCCAGGCAGCGGGTCCACGCGATGGGATGGTCACCCATGGCCATCTTGCGACCGAAGCCTTCGCCCGGGTTGTAGGTGCTTTCGTCGAGCGAGGCGAGGACGCGGGTGCGTGGCAGGGCACGCACGCTGCGATCGAAGGAATACCATTCCTCGGTCATGCGCCATTCGGCGGGCAGGGCATGGGCTGCCGGGTGGGCACGGTCTTCCATGACGACGCGGGCCTGCTGGAACTGCGGGGCCATGGGATGGCCGATGAAGCGCGCGCCGATCAGGGTATCGGCATACCAGTCCCAGAAGAACTGGGGATCGCCGCCCGAACCGTGGATGCCGGCGTAGCCGCCGCCGTTTTCGATATAGCGGCGGAAGGCAGCGCGCTGAGGCAAGGTCAAGGCATCGCCGCTGACGTTGTTCCACACCACGGCATCGAAGCGGGCAAGGTCGCCTGCGTTGAACACGCCGCCGCGGTCGGTGAAGACGATGCCCCAGCCATGGCGTGCGGCAATGCCCTTGAGCGCGGCCTCGGCAGCGTTGACCGAGGGAGAATCGCGAAAGCCGGTGATCTTGCCGAAGACGAGGATGGCCGGGCGAGGCAGGTCTGCGGGGATGGCGGGACGGTCATGATCGTAGGTACGGCAGCGGGCGGCGACGTCGGCCGTGGTCAGCCGCACTTTGGCAAGGTCCTTGTCGAGGCGGGCGGCAAGCGCGGTATCGCCTTTGCCGATCATGCTCAGGACCGATCGCGGCGTGACGATACGTTCGAAGCCGGGGGGCAGGGCGTTGCCGTTGAAGGGGTGCATCATGGCGTCGGACAGGCCGGGGGAAGCCGCCTCGACGACGGCCTTCGCTGCCGGGACGACCAGGACGTCACCCAAAGGGGACTGCGTCGACAATGGCTGCCGCCCCAGCGGGCAATCCAGCACCGGCGCGGCATGGGCCGTCGCGCTCAAGCCCAGTCCAAGGGCCAATTCGACAGCTGCCGCCGTGTGCAGGAATCCTTTGCGCATGTCCGTCTCCCGAATGCTGTTTGCGTTACCATGACGGGGCCGACAGCGCCGGTCAACAGCGTGAGGTGGTGCGCTTACCCGATAGCAAAAGGCCCCGCCAAGACTGGCGGGGCCTTTCGGTTTGGGGCCTTGGCTTGTTGTCAGGCGCCGAAGGTGCGCTGCCACCAGCCGCGACGCGGTGCAGACTGTTCGCCTGCCTCCGCTTCGGATGCGGCGTCTTCGGCAACCGGAGCTTCGGCGCTGACCGTTTCGGCCGGAGCAGCTTCGGAGGCGACAGCGTCGGCCTTCTTGCGGCGGGTGCGCTTGGGCTTTTCTGCCGGGACTTCAGCTTCGGCTGCAGGGGCTTCGGCGGGAGCAGCTTCAGCTTCAGGTGCAGGCGCTTCGGGAGCGGCTTCAACCTTCTTCTTGCGGGTCCGCTTGGGCTTTTCCGGCGCAGGTGCGGCGGCTTCCTCGACCGCTGGTGCAGCGACGGGAGCTTCTTCGGCTGCCGGGGCAGCTTCGGCTTCTACCGCGACGTCAGCCTTCTTCTTGCGGGTGCGCTTGGGCTTGGCCGGTGCTGCTTCTGCGGCAGGAGCGGCTTCGGCCTCGACTGGCGCTGCGACCGGTTCGGCGACGACCGGCTCGGCAACGACCGGCTCGGTAGGGGCGGGGTCTGCCGAGATTTCGGTAGGCTCGGCCTGCTCGGCACCATCTTCGGCCTGATCGCCTTCAGCGTGTTCGCCAGTGCCCTCGCCGTTTTCACGGCCACCGCGCCGACGACGACCGCGACGGCGGCGCTTGCGTGGACCACGCTCGTTGCCATCATCGCCTTCATCGGTGCGAGCGCCTTCGGTGCCTTCGGCTTCGCCGCCTTCAGCCTCTTCGCCTTCGGCATCGTCAGCTTCTTCGGCCGAGCCTTCGCTCTCCCCATTTTCCTCACGACGATCGCGGTTGCGACCACGGCGGCGCTTGCGGCGCTTGCGGCGGCCTTCGCGGTCACCTTCCTCACCATCGCGCGAGCGCTGGCGGGGCTGATCTTCGGCTTCTTCCTCGTCATCGAAGTCCTCTTCGACCAGATCGTCCTCTTCAGGTTCGATGATCGGTTCGAAGCGGGGGACGAATTCCGGCTTGGGCCCGCGCGAGGCGACGCGCATCTTGGCGCCTTCGTTCTCGCCTTCGGGGATCACTTCGACAGTGACGCCATAGCGCTCCTCGATCTCGGCCAGATCGCCGCGCTTGGCGTTGAGGACGTAGATCGCGGCTTCCTGCGACGCATAGAGGGTGACGACGTTGCCCTTGCCCTTGGCGGCTTCGTCCTCGATCAGGCGCAGCGCGGACAGGCCGGCGGACGAAGCGGTGCGGACGAGGCCCGAGCCATCGCAGTGCGGGCAGGCGCGGGTGGTCGCTTCGAGCACGCCGGTGCGCAGGCGCTGGCGGCTCATTTCCATCAGGCCGAAGCCCGAGATGCGGCCGACCTGGATGCGGGCGCGGTCGTTCTTGAGCGCGTCCTTCATCGCCTTTTCGACCTTACGGATGTTCGACCCGTATTCCATGTCGATGAAGTCGATCACGACGAGGCCGGCCATGTCACGCAGGCGCAGCTGGCGGGCAATCTCGCGCGCGGCTTCGAGGTTGGTGGCAACCGCGGTCTGCTCGATGCCGTGCTCCTTGGTGGAGCGGCCCGAGTTGATGTCGATCGAGACGAGGGCCTCGGTCGGGTTGATGACGAGGTAGCCGCCCGACTTGAGCTGCACGACCGGATCGTACATCGCGGTGAGCTGGTCTTCCGCGCCATAGCGCTGGAACAGCGGCACCGGATCGGCATAGGCCTTCACGCGCTTGGCGTGGCTCGGCATCAGGAGCTTCATGAAGTCCTTGGCGGCACGGTAGCCATGCTCGCCCTCGACCACGACTTCCTCGATCTCGCGATTGTAGATGTCGCGGATGGCGCGCTTGATCAGGTCGGAGTCCGAGTGGATCAGTGCGGGCGCGACCGAGCGCATCGTGCGTTCGCGGATCTCGTCCCACAGGCGGGCGAGGTAGTCGAAATCGCGCTTGATTTCGGGCTTGGTGCGCTGGAGGCCGGCCGTGCGAACGATGCAGGACATCGAGCGCGGCAGTTCCATTTCGGAAATGATCGTCTTCAGGCGCTTGCGATCAGCCGAGGAACTGATCTTGCGGCTGATGCCGCCGCCGTGGCTGCTGTTCGGCATGAGCACGCAGTAGCGGCCGGCGAGGCTGAGGTAGGTGGTGAGGGCGGCGCCCTTGTTGCCACGCTCTTCCTTGACGACCTGGACGAGCAGCACCTGGCGGCGCTGGATCACGTCCTGGATCTTGTAGCGACGGCGCAGTGCCATGCGCTTGGCGCGCAGCTCGTCGGCTTCCTTGCCCTGCGAGCGACCGCCCTGACGGCGACGGCCCTGACGGCCGCGGCGGCGGTTGCTGTCGGCCTCTTCGCCTTCGTCCGAAGCTTCCGAGGTTTCCTCGCCTTCGTCGCCCTCTTCGCCTTCGTGGTCGAAGCCGTTTTCGACGACGCCGCCTTCGATGGTGGCGACCTGGTCCTTCTCCGACGTGTCGACTTCGGTCACGCCCTCATCGGAGTCGTAGCCTTCGCCATCGGCGTAGTCTTCGTCCTCGGCGTCCTCGGCGGCGCGCAGGGCGGCCTCTTCCTCGGCGTGGGCGGCCTCTTCGGCCAGGAGGGCCTCGCGGTCCTCCTTGGGGATCTGGTAGTAGTCAGGGTGGATTTCGCTGAACGCGAGGAACCCGTGGCGATTGCCGCCGAAATCGACGAACGCCGCCTGAAGCGAAGGTTCTACGCGGGTTACCTTGGCGAGGTAGATATTGCCCTTGATCTGCTTGTGATCCGCAGATTCAAAGTCGAATTCCTCAATCCGATTGCCCTTCAGCACCGCCACCCGGGTTTCTTCCTGGTGGCGCGCATCGATCAGCATGCGCGTGGTCATTACAAATACTCCAGCCGCGCCGCCGCTGGATTGCCTCTGGGGCTACCAATGCGTTTCTGGCGCGGTTCGTTTGGGATGCACGAATGGCAGTTGCACGGATCGCTCCGTTGCCAATGCCATTCGCGAATGCGGGTTTGCCGGATCGGAGCGTTGTGGCGCGCAGCGTATCGACTGCCTTGCCCTGTCGCTCGCCGCCCGGCGGCGGTTGGTTTGTGTCTGCTGTGAAGACAACTCGCGGCGAAGTGCGCGTGCCGGCAAGCGTCCAAGCCGCGACCGCCCCGGTGGGGCAGCTAGGCAGGAACGAAACGCGGCTCATCATCACGGCATCAACCTTGTCGCGTGGAGGAGGGCGCTTGCGCTTCTTTCTCTCCACGTTGGCGGGATCTTCACCAGCGGGCCTTCCCTCGCCCACCGCGGCGCAAATGTGCGCTTTCCGGCGGTTTCGGCGTGGATGCGCCGGTGCTGGCTTGCCCCGGTAGATGGGTGCTAGCACCCCAATTGCAAACCGGCAATTAAAACAATGCCGGGAACGACCCGTTAACCATGCGCGCCTTTTCGGTCTGGACCGGCAGGGGTGGGGCGGGGCATAGACCGGAGAAGATGGAGAACAAGGGGGTCCTGATCGCGGTCTTTGCCGCGCCGGTTGCGGCGGCGGCGCTGATGTGGGCGGCGTTTTCATCGGGTCTTGCCGAGATCGAACCGCGTTCGGTGCTGCGGCTGGACATGCCGCCGAGCGGCGGGCGCGTCGGGCTTCCGCCGGTTGAAGGGCCGGCCGATGTCAGCCGGCCTCTGGTGGTGATCGACGCCGGGCATGGCGGCCATGATCCCGGCGCGAGCGGTTCGGCGGGAGAGCGTGAAAAGGACCTGACGCTGTTGCTGGCGCAATCCCTGCGCGATGCCCTGCTGGCCGAGGGCAAGGTGCGGGTGGCGATGACGCGGAACTCGGACCGGTTTCTGGTGCTGGAAGAGCGCGCCGACATCGCGCACCGCCTTGCCGCAGACCTGTTCATATCGGTCCATGCCGACGCTGCGCAGAATGACTCGGCGCAAGGGGCGACGGTCTACACGCTTTCGGACAAGGCATCGGACGGCGTTGCCGAGGCGCTGGCGGCGCGGGAGAACAAGGCTGATACCGTCAATGGCGTGAACCTCGACGGGCAGGGGGTGCAAGTATCCTCGATCCTTGTCGATCTGGCGCGGCGGGAAATGCGGGGACGGTCGTTGCGGTTCGGGCAACTGGTCGTCAGGGAAGGGCAGGACACGGTGCGCTTTCACCAGACGCCGCAACGCGAGGCGGCGTTTGTTGTCCTGAAGTCGTTGGACCTGCCATCAGCCCTGATCGAAGCAGGCTATATCAGCAACGTGGACGATGCCCAGAAAATGCGCGATCCGGCGTGGCGGCGGGTCTTTTCCGGTTCGGTAGCGCGCGCGATCGCGATTTTCCTTGCCGAGGGCCAGGCCGGTACTTCTCAGGCTAACGTGCCTCAGGCGGGCACATCTGAGGGTCCTGCCACTCGCTGAGCGGATTGGCGGCAGGTTGGCTCTGGCTTGGCAGGGCGCGAGCGTGCTAGAGGCCCTGCAACATGGCCGAAGAGACGTCCCAGCAATCCCGGTTCAAGCTCATCCGCGCGGAAGGCCGCGCCCGGTGGGGTAACCTGTCCCGGTGGTATCGCGCAAAGTGGGGCGCAAGCCGCCGCTTCCGCTTTCTGAACTATGCCGTCGGCGCGATTCTAGTCGGCTGGTTCGTGCTGTGGGCGGCGGTGATCCGCACGATGCCTTCGGCCGACATGCTGCTGACCTATCAGCCGCCGCTGCCGACGATGGTGCGCGGCAACGATGGCGAGATCGTCTCGAGCTATGCGCGCGAGCGGCGCGTGCAGCTGCGCTTCGTCGATTTCCCCGAGCCGCTGATCAACGCGTTCCTTTCCGCCGAGGACAAGACGTTCTGGACGCATGGCGGCATCGACTACCTCGGCTTTGCCGGGGCGGTGGTCGATTATGCGAGGAAGGCTGGCTCGGACGAGCGGGCCAAGGGCGGCTCGACCATCACGCAGCAGGTCGCCAAGAACATCCTGCTGGGCGACGAATACTCGATCACCCGCAAGCTCAAGGAAATGGTGCTGGCCCGCCGGATCGAGGGCGTGCTGACCAAGCAGCAGATCCTCGAACTCTATCTCAACGAAATTCCGCTGGGGCGGCAGAGCTTTGGCGTGCAGGCGGCGGCGCGGGCCTATTTCGACAAGGACGTGGGCGACCTGCAGCTGCACGAGGCGGCGTTCCTGGCGATCCTGCCCAAGGCGCCGGAACGCTATGGCCGCGCCAAGTTCGAGGACAAGGCAATCGAACGGCGCAACTGGGTGCTCGACCAGATGGTCAAGAACGGTTGGGCGACGCCGCAGCAGGCTGCCGCCGCGCAAGCCATGCCGCTGGGGCTCAAGCCGCGTCGCGCCGAGAATTACACAGCCGATGCGGGCTATTTCCTTGAAGAAGTGCGCCGCCAGCTGATCGAGAAGTTCGGCGAGAAGGCCGAGGATGGTCCGCACAGCGTCTATGCCGGTGGCTTGTGGGTGCGCACGTCGCTCGATACGCAATTGCAGACAGCTTCGCAGAATGCGCTGCGGGCGGCGCTGCTGCGCTATTCCGGGGGGCGGGCGTGGCATGGGCCGATTGCGCGGATCGATGTCGACGGCGATCGCTGGCAGACCGAGCTGATCACCAGCAATATTGCGATCAACTATCAGAACTGGCGGATCGGCGTGCTGCTGTCGCGCAGTGGTTCTTCGGGCAAGGTCGGTTTCTCCGATGGCAAGACTGCGAGCCTGATCGGGCTGCCGGACAGCATGAAGCCGGGTGACGTGACGGCGGTGGCGCCGGTCAATGGCTCGACTTACGCGGTGCGCACGGTGCCCGAGGTTTCGGGCGGGATGGTGGTGGAGGACCCGCAGAACGGGCGCGTTCTGGCGATGCAGGGCGGGTTCGACGCGCGGCTCGGCTCGTTCAACCGCGCGACGCAGGCCAACCGCCAGCCGGGCTCGACAATCAAGCCGTTCGTCTATGCCACTGCGCTGGACAACGGGATGACGCCGGCCTCGATGGTCGTCGATGGCACGTTCTGCGTCTATCAGGGCGCGGCACTGGGCGAGAAGTGCTTCCGCAACTTCGGCAACGAGGGCGGATCGGGCAGCCACACCATGCGCTGGGGGCTTGAGCAATCGCGTAACCTGATGACGGTGCGTGTGGCCAACGACGTGGGCATGGACAAGGTCGTGCGCACGATCCGGAATGTCGGGATCGGCGAGTACGAGCCTTACCTGTCGATGGCGCTGGGTGCGGGTGACACGACGGTGATCAAGATGGTCAACGCCTATGCGGCGCTGGCCAACCAGGGGCGCCAGCACAATCCGAGCCTGATCGACTATGTTCAGGACCGCAACGGCAAGGTGATCTGGCGCGCCGACAACCGCCGCTGCGACAACTGCGCGATGCCGCAGTGGGACGGCAAGCCGATGCCGCGCTTCAAGCCGACCGGCAAGCAGGTGATGGATGCGCGCACGGCCTATCAGGTGGTGCACATGCTCGAAGGCGTGGTGGTGCGCGGCACCGCGGTGACGCTGCGCGACCTGAACCTGCCGCTGTTCGGCAAGACGGGGACGACATCGGGCCCCACCAACGTGTGGTTCGTTGGAGGATCGCCAGACATCATCGCGGGCGTCTATATCGGTTACGACCAGCCGCGCAGCCTGGGTGGCTATGCGCAGGGCGGGCGCATTGCCGCGCCGGTGTTCAAGCAACTGGTACAGGAGACGCGCGCGCGCTGGAAGGACGTGCCCTTCGCGGTTCCCGAGGGCGTCCGCATGGTCAAGATCGACCGTGTTTCAGGCAAGCGCGTGTTCGGTGGAACGCCCGAGAACGACGTGGCCAAGGCTTCGGTGATCTGGGAAGCGTTCAAACCCGACACCGAACCGCGGCGCACGGCGCGCGAAGGCGAAGTCAGTGCCAATCAGGCGGTGATCGACGCCTTGCGCAAGGCGCGTGCCGCACGCGGCATCCCCGAAGGTGGCGCCGAGGAAGCGCCGGTCGAGCAGGACTTCCTGGAGGAACAGGGCGGGATCTACTGATCGTTGTGCGGCCTGTCCTCAAAGGCATTGGCTAGTTCGGAGAAGCTCTGTTAGCCTCCCTGCCATGACGATCCGCACCCTTGCCGCTGCCGCCGCAGCCATCGCCCTTTCCGTTTCCGCCCCGGCCTTTGCCGAATTGCCGACCGGTGCGCGCGCGCCGGATTTCGCAGCGTCAGGAGCGCTGGCGGGCAAGCCGTTCTCGTTCAAGCTGCAGCAGGCGCTGAAGAAGGGGCCGGTTGTGCTGTACTTCTACCCCAAGGCCTTCACGCAAGGTTGCACGCTGGAGGCCCACGCCTTTGCCGAAGCGACGGCGCAGTTCAAGGCGGCGGGCGCCACGGTCATCGGCATGTCGAACGACGACGTGGCGACGCTGCAAAAGTTCTCGACCGAGGCTTGCCGCGACAAGTTCGCGGTGGCCAGCGCCAGTCCCGCCGTGATCAAGGCCTACGATGTGGACCTGCGCAAGCCCGATGGCTCGTCGACCGGGCTGACCAAGCGCACCAGCTATGTCATTGCCCGGAACGGCAAGATCGTGATGGTTCATTCCGACATGGACTATCGCGACCACGTGAAGATGACGCTGGCCGCGGTGCGCAAGCTCAAGGGCTGAACGCGCACCCTGCTTAACCACTCGGCTTTTCACGCTTGGGCTTTACATGCCTGCCCGCTTCGCTAAGCGGCGCAGTTCGTTCTTGTTCGAATTGACCGGAGTTCAGCCCCATGCGTGCCGAAGGGCAGGCCCATATCGACCGCATCAACGCCGCGCTGGCGCTGGTGCGCAAGTTCCTCGACTGGGATCGCGCCGTGCGCCGTCTCGACGAGTTGAACGCCCGCGTCGAGGACCCGAAGCTGTGGGATGATCCCAAGAAAGCCGAAGAGGTGATGCGCGAGCGTCGGCGCCTCGAGGCGTCAGTCGGGACGGTGAACGAGATCGGGCAGGAAATGGCCGATGCCATCGAATTCATCGAGCTCGGCGAGATGGAAGACGACGAGGCCACGGTGAACGAAGGTCTTGCCACGCTGGCCGCGCTGGCCGACCGCGCCGACAACGACAAGGTTCAGGCCCTGTTGGCAGGCGAGGCCGACGCCAACAACTGCTTCCTCGAAGTTCACGCCGGCGCGGGCGGCACGGAAAGCCAGGACTGGGCGGAAATGCTGCAGCGCATGTACACGCGCTGGGCCGAGCGCCACGGGTACAAGGTCGATCTGGTCGATTACCACGCCGGCGAAGCGGCGGGCATCAAGTCTGCCACGCTGCTGATCAAGGGCGAAAACGCTTACGGCTATGCCAAGACCGAGAGCGGCGTGCACCGTCTGGTGCGCATCAGCCCCTATGACAGCTCGGCGCGGCGGCACACCTCGTTCAGCTCGGTCTGGGTCTATCCGGAGATCGACGACAACATCGAGGTCGAGATCAATCCGGCCGACCTGAAGATCGATACGTACCGTGCTTCGGGCGCGGGCGGGCAGCACGTCAATACCACGGACTCGGCAGTGCGCATCACCCACGTTCCGACCGGGATCATTGTTGCCAGCCAGAACGACCGCAGCCAGCACAAGAACCGTGCGACCGCTATGGGCATGCTGAAGGCGCGCATCTACGAGGCCGAACTGGCCAAGCGCGAGGCGGCGGCCAGCGGCGAATATGCCGCAAAGACCGAGATCGGCTGGGGCCACCAGATTCGCTCCTACGTGCTGCAGCCGTACCAGCAGGTGAAGGACCTGCGCACCGGCGTGGTCTCCACGAACCCGACCGAAGTGCTCGACGGTGCGCTCGATCCGTTCATGGCAGCGGCGCTGTCGCAGAAGGTGACCGGCGAGAAGGTGGCCGTCGAGGACGACGATTGATGCGGCGGGCTTCGGCCCATTGTTCAGTCGCTTTCGCCGTTCTGGCATTGCTGGCGCTTGGCGCTTGCAAGCCGCAGGTGGACGACAAGCGCCCTGAGACTGCGCGCGAGTTTCCGACCGCCGACCGTCCCGTTTCCGGCGTGGTCAGCAATGCCTTTTCCAACGAGCAGGAACGTGACCGCCTGGGCGAGGCGGACATGGTGATGAACCTTGCCGGGATAAAGCCCGGCATGAGCGTGGCCGACATCGGCGCAGGCGAGGGGTACTATACCGTTCGTCTTGCCGAGCGCGTCGGGGACAAGGGACGTGTGCTGGCGCAGGACATTGACGGCGATGCCTTGCGGCGGCTGGGATCGCGTGTGGAGCATGACCGGCTCGACAACGTCTCGATCAAGCCGGGCGGTGTTGACGATCCGCGCCTGCCCGAGCGCAGCTTCGACCGCGTGTTGCTGATCCACATGTATCACGAAGTGACCGAGCCTTACGCCTTCGCGTGGCGGATGTGGCCATCACTGAAGGCCGGAGGCAAGATCGTGGTGGTCGACCTCGATCGTTCGACTGATCGCCACGGCATTCCGCCGGCGCTGCTGATCTGCGAACTGGAAGCCGTGGGCTTTCGCTTGGATGAATTTCACCGTAAACCAGAGATTGCGGGATATTATGCCCAGTTCGTCGCGGCGAAGAGCCGTCCTGAGCCGGGCGAGATAAAGCCGTGCCGTCTGAAGACGGCCAAGGGTGCGAGCGCGACAAGCGCGTTGAAAGGAAATTGATGTCTGCGTTCAAGGGGTTGAAGCCGATTCTCTACGGTGGCCGCGAGGTTTGGCCACTGGTTGAGGGCGGCAAGGGTGTTGCGGCAACCAATCACATGAGTTCGGGCGCGTGGGCTGCTGCCGGGGGGATCGGCACGGTCAGCGCGGTCAATGCCGACAGCTACGATGCCGAAGGCAAGATAATTCCACAGGTTTATAACGCCCTCACCCGCAAGGAGCGCCACGAAGAGCTGATGCGCTATGCCATCGATGGCGCAGTCGAGCAGGTGAAGCGCGCGCACGACATTTCGGGCGGCAAGGGCGCCATCAACATCAACGTGCTGTGGGAAATGGGCGGGGCGCAGCCGATTCTGGAAGCGGTGCTGGAGAAGACGCCCGGTCTGGTGACCGGCGTGACCTGCGGCGCCGGAATGCCCTACAAGCTTTCCGAGATCGCCGCGCGCTTCAACGTGTATTATCTGCCAATCGTTTCGTCAGGCCGCGCGTTCCGTGCTCTGTGGAAGCGGGCCTACCACAAGGTCCCGCAGTTGCTGGGCGCCGTGGTTTACGAAGACCCCTGGCTGGCAGGCGGCCACAACGGGCTTTCCAACGCAGAAGATCCGCGCAAGCCGGAAGACCCGTTCCCGCGGGTGAAGGCACTTCGCGATGTCATGCGGGCAGAAGGCATCGCGGACTCGGTGCCGATCGTGATGGCCGGTGGCGTATGGTTCCTGCGCGAATGGAACGACTGGATCGACAATCCTGAACTGGGCGCGATTGCCTTCCAGTTCGGCACGCGCCCACTGCTGACCGAGGAAAGCCCGATCCCCCAGGGCTGGAAGGACCACCTGCGCACGCTTGAGCCGGGTGACGTGCTGCTGCACCGCTTCTCGCCCACGGGCTTCTATTCCTCGGCCGTGCGCAATCCTTTCCTGCGCTCGCTCGAAGCGCGGTCCGAGCGCCAGATTCCGTACTCGCGGGTCGAAGCGGGCGAGCATACCGCTCAGCTTGACGTTGGTGTGCGCGGCAAGAATTTCTGGGTGACGCCGAACGACCTTGCCCGCGCGCGCGAATGGCATGGCGCGGGGTTTGTCCATGCGCTGCGCACGCCGGATGACACGATGGTGTTCGTGACGCCGGAAGAGCGCGACGAGATCCAGCAGGACCAGAAGGACTGCATGGGGTGCCTTTCGCACTGCGGTTTCTCGTCGTGGAAGGACCATGACGATTACACCACCGGGCGCCTCGCCGATCCGCGCAGCTTCTGCATCCAGAAAACGCTGCAGGACATCGCGCACGGCGGCGACATCGACAAGAACCTGATGTTTGCAGGCCATGCCGCCTATCGCTTCAAGCAGGACCCGTTCTATTCGAACAACTTCACCCCGACGGTGAAGCAACTGGTCGACCGTATCCTTACCGGGGACTGACCGTTTCCGGCCAACGGGGCGTCCCGCGCTTTGCCAGCGCGGCGCTCCGGTCAGGCCGGGGTGCTGGATGTGCTGGCAGCGGGTAGATGCCCCTTGTCGGCCTTGCGGAATTCTAGATCCAGGAATCGTTCGAGCACGAACATCTTGACTGCGAAGCGGGCTTCGATCGGCGAAAGGTCGGGCTGCCTTGCCGCGATGCGCGTGAAATGGTGACGCGCTTCGACGATGGGCATGCCGTCGGGCAGCACTGCCTTGACCTCGGTGACCAGTTGGCGAGCCGCTGCAATCTTTTCGAGAGCCTGCCCTTCGGTCAATTCGCCTGCGCGCGCCCTTTGCTGGACCCTGCAGAAGAATTTTGAACAGACAGATGGGCGCCATTGCTCGTAGCGGGTGCAACAGGCGCCATCGAGGTAGTGGCAGGCAAATACGAACGTGGGATGGCCTTGCGCATTGCGCGAAGTTGTCAGGCCGATGCTTTCGACATCGCTGATTTCGTCTTCGCGGATCTTGGCATCCTCATAGAGGGTGCCGTCACAACACAGGCCGCATGCCAGGCAAAGCCTGCTTTCCAGCGTGAGATCAGGTGCGGCGGCAGACATTCCTGCTGGAATACAGGCGACGTCGGCGTGGCGCCACTTGTCGGAAGGCAAGCGCAGCGGGGAAATTAGTCACAAAGCCGGGATAACTTTCGGCAGGAATCGACCGCAAGTTCAACTTTGCAAGGCAGCGCCATGCTGGGACGCCTGCCGCTTTTCCGCGCCGCGAAGATGCGCACGTTTGGCTCCTCTGAACTCGCTGTCGAGAAAGCGTTCGAGCACGAACATCTTGACCAGGAAGGTGGCTTCATCTGGCGCAAGATCGGGCTGCTTTGCAGCGAGATCCTTGAAGAGCCGCCGCGCTTGCGAGATTGGCACTCCGGGGGGCAGCAAGGCCTTGATCTCATCGGTCATCTGCCTGGCCCGGGCAATCATGCTGAACGCTTTTTCCTCGGCGAGTTCGTGCTTGCGCACGCGCTTCTGGACCTGACAGTAGTAGTCGCCGCAGACCGACGGTCGCCAGGACTGGTAGCGCGTGCAGGCCGTGCCATCGAGATAGTGGCACCCTAGCCGGAATGCCGGCTCATCATTGGTCGTGCGGAAGGTTTGCAGACCGATCGCGGCCGTGTCCTCGACCTCGGATTCCTCGATCAGGGCAAAGCCGAAGACCGTGCCGTCGCAGCAAAGGCCACAAGCGAGACAGAGCTTGCTTGCGATGGAGAGTTCGTCAGTTTCGGCCATTTGACGGGATGATACCGGCGGCAAAGCAGCCTTGCTATCTACCGAAGGTCATGAGCTTCAGGAAATTTTAGCTAGGAACAGTTATAACCAAGGTTAGTGATTGGCGGCTTGCAACAGACTAGGCGGCGTGGACAAATTTCACAGCGCCACGGCTGGAGGCAAAAACCGCCAGTTCAAGGAGGCGAGGAAGCGCAATATCGGGAATATTGTGCGACGAGCCGACGCCGAAATGGCGGTTTTTGGTCCAGCCCCGCAGGGGTTGCCCTGTAAAAGGCCTTGGCAGCGTTGCTCGGCCTTGAAAGAGGCCCACTCTTCCTGCGCCCTCGCGCCTCGCCAAGGCCTTTTACAGGGCAACCGTGGCGTTGTGGAATTTGTCCACGCCGCCTAGGCCGCCGCCTGACCTGACGACCTTTGAAGAAACATCGCCTTGCGAGAATCCCGGAAGTAGCGGTCGAGCAGGAGGTCGAAGGCTGTCAGTTTAAGCAGGAAGGCCGTTTCGACCGCCGTGCGCTCGGGCTTGGCGGCGATGTGTGCGCGGCGATCGCGTGCGGCGTTGAGCGTTTCCCCTGCGATCAGGAATGGCTGCAACTGCTCACGCGCCTTCAGCATTTCGTCCACGCGCCGAAAGGCCTCGGCACTCTCGATCTCGCTGGCGCGCATGGCCTTCAGTGTCTTGCAACGGAAGGTGCGGCAGGTTTCGGGGCGCATCGCATAGATCTGGCAGCTCTGGCAAACAGAGTGCGGGCAGGGCTGAAAGAAGATCGCATCGGTTTCGCGCGATTGCATGGCGAAGCGATGGCCAAGTGCCTGCTCCTCGTCGCGGGTTACTTCGACATGGGTGAACAAGGTGCCGTCGCAGCATGCCGCGCAGCCCGTGCACAGATCCTGTTCGAGCAGGGGCGGGGCGTCGGCCTCAGGTACGGTCATGGCACCTGATTATGGCTGTGCGCTGGCCGGTGCAAGGCGCGACTTGACGAAGCCGCGCCTTGCCTGCGTCCGATCAGTCGAATTCCCAGGCGCGTTCGCCGTGGCTGGTGATGTCGAGGCCTTCGCGTTCCTCGTCTTCGCTGACGCGCATGGGGATGACCATGGAAACCATCAGCGAGCAGACGACGGTGGCGATGCCGCTCCATACCGCCACGATGCCGACGCCGGCAACCTGGGCCACGATCTGGCGGCCCAGTGTCATGCCCTCGGCAAAGCCAGTCCCGCCGAACGAAGGCGAGATGAACACGGCCAGCAGCAGGGACCCGATCATGCCGCCAACACCATGGACGGCGAAGACGTCGAGCGAGTCGTCGATCTGGAGCCGCTGCTTGACCAGCTGGATCATGGGATAGCAGACGGCCGCAGCGACTATGCCGAACAGCATGGCAGAACCCGGGGCGATGAACCCGGCGGCAGGCGTTACGGTGGCGAGGCCGGCAATGGCGCCGGTGGCAAAGCCGACCGAGGTGGCCTTCCCGACGCTGAGCTTTTCGATGCCGATCCAGACGAGCGCGGCGACGCAGGCGGCAAGGTGAGTGTTGATGATCGCCGAGGCGGCATCGTCATTGGCGGCGAGGGCAGAGCCTCCGTTGAAGCCGAACCAGCCGACCCAGAGCAGGGCGGCACCGGCCATGGTGAGGGCAGGGCTGTGTGGCAGCATCAGCGTCTTGGGAAAACCGGCGCGCTTGCCAAGCAACATCGCTACGATCAGCGCCGATACGCCTGCGGTGGTGTGGACGACGATCCCGCCGGCGAAATCCAGCGTGCCGAAGCGGGTTGCCAGCCAACCGCCGCCCCAGATCCAGTGCGCTACCGGTGCGTAGACCAGAAGGCTCCACAACGCGGTGAAGGCGACGACCCAACCGAAGCGCGCGCGATCGACCCATGCGCCGACCATCAGGGCGGGCGTGATCAGCGCGAAGCACATCTGGAACAGGGCAAAGGCGCTTTCCGGGATCGCGGTATTGGCGCGGACGTTGCCGAGGTTCAGGAGCATCCAGGCGTTGCCTGCGCCGAGCCAGCCGCCCGACACGTCGCCAAAGGCCATGGTGTAACCGACCATCACCCAAAGCACCGAGGCGACTGCCGCGATTGCACCCACCTGCACGAGCACGGCAAGGAAGCCCTTGGCGCGGACGAGACCGCCGTAGAACAGCGTCAGGCCCGGCATCGCCATCATCAGCACGAAGGCTGAAGACACCAGAATCCAGGCGGTGTCTCCGGTATCGGCAACATCCTCGACGCTGACGGCGCCTTGGGCATGGGCCAGTCCGGGCAGCAGAATCGCTCCTGCGGCGCAGGCCATCGCCAGTAGTTTACGCATGCGTGACTCTCCCCCTCGCGCAGTGGTGCTGCGCCAGATCCTCTCCGCGCGGGGCTTTAGAGCAACATTGCGGCAGCGCACAAGCGCGCCGACAACCGTTTGTTGTGCGAAACGCGACGAACGGTTCCAGTTTCGGACAGTGGCTTGGCGTTAAACGAGGCCTTCAAGCACCTGGTCTGGCGGGCGATGACCATCCGCCCAGAAGCGGATGTTGGCGATGACCTTGTCGCCCGAAGCAATGCGGCCCTCGAACGTGGCGCTGCCCATGTGCGGCAGGATCGCCACATTGTGATGGGCCAGCAAGCGCGCATCGACCTGCGGTTCGTGTTCGAACACGTCGAGCCCGGCGCCGCCAATGCGGCCATCGACCAAGGCTGCAATGAGGGCCTCTTCCTCGATCAACTGGCCGCGGGCGGTGTTCACGATGTAGGCGTGCGGTTTCATCAGGCCGATGCGTCGCGCGTCGATCATGTGATGCGTTTCCGGCGTGGCCGGGCAATGCAGCGTCAGAATGTCCGCCTCGGCGACCAGCCTGTCGAGATCTGGTTCGAAATTTGCGCCGAACATCGTCTCGAGCGCTTCGGGCAGGCGGTGGCGGCTGTTGTACAGGACATTGAGCCCGAAAGCCCTTGCCCGATGCGCGACGGCCTGGCCGATGCGACCCATGCCGATGATGCCCAGCGTCTTTCCGGCGAGGCGGTGGCCCAGCATCGTGGATGGTGCCCAGCCTTCCCATTTCCCGGCGCGCAGGGTGCGGCCACCATAGTTCAAGCGGCGGGCGACCGAGATGATCAGGGCGATCGTCATGTCCGCAGTGTCGTCGGTGAATACGCCGGGCGTGTTGGTGACGATGATCTTGCGGGCGCGCGCGGCGGCAAGGTCGATATGTTCGGTGCCCGCACCGAAGTTGGCGATCAAACCAAGTTGCGGACCAGCTTCGGCGATCATCGCCGCATCGATCCGATCCGTTACCGTGGGGACGAGGACATGGGCCGATTGCATCGCCGCGACAAGCTGGTCACGCGACATGGCGCGGTCTTCAGCGTTCAGGGAGACGTCGAAAAGCTCGGTCATCCGCGCTTCCGTTTCCGGGAGCAGGCGGCGGGTGACGGCGACGCGCGGGGTGCCATCGACGCGGCGGGTCGGGCGATAGTCGGCGGAACTCGGCATGGCTGCAAAGCTAGGCCGGGGGTGGGGCAGCGGTCAAGCGCGGTAAGGCCCTGCCATCGTGGACAGAGCGCTGTGCGGTGTTGCTCTTGCCGGTCATTTTTGCGACGGCTGGGACATGATCAAGAGCTACAGTCGTGCCCCTGCTGCCTTCCTTGCGTCAGTTGCCTGCACCCTGCTTGCGCCGACAGCCGTTGCGCAGGACGCAGACGCGGGTGTGCCGTACTGGGTATCGACCCGCAAGGACACTGCGAACATGCGCGTGGGCCCGGGTCGGGAATATCGGATCAACTGGACCTACACCCGCAAGGGCGTGCCCATGAAAGTGTTGCGCGTGATGGGGGGCTGGCGTCTGGTCGAGGATCCCGATGGCGCGCGGGGCTGGATGCTGGCGCAGTTCCTGAGCAGGGACCAGACCGGTATCGTCAAGGGCTCGATCACCGGCCTGCGCGAAAACAAAGACGGATCAGGGCGTCTGCTCTGGCGCGTGGCCCCCGGAGTCATGGGCAAGATCGGCGATTGCAAGGCCGGCTGGTGCAGCTTCGACGTTGACGGTCGCAAAGGCTTTATCAAGGCGACGGCGGTGTGGGGGGCGGGCAAGCCCTGACGGCGATGGCCGGTTCGTGATGCGAAAAGACCCCGGCCTTGCGGTCGGGGTCTTTCGTTGTTCCGGGCGTTGTGCCGGACTGTTGCGGTTCAGACCAGTTCGATGGCCAGGGCCGTCGCTTCACCGCCGCCGATGCAGAGGCTGGCAACGCCCTTGGTCTTGCCATGCTTCTTGAGCGCGGCGATCAGCGTGGTGACGATGCGGGTGCCCGACGCGCCAATGGGATGGCCGAGTGCCGTTGCGCCGCCATGGACGTTGATCTTCTCGTGCGGGATGCCGAGGTCGTGCATCGCGAACATGGCAACGCAGGCGAAGGCTTCGTTGACTTCGAACAGGTCGACATCGGCGATCGACCATCCGGCCTTGTCGAGAACCTTCTGGATCGCGCCGACCGGGGCAGTGGTGAAGTCCTTCGGTTCCTGCGCGTGGGCGGCAAGCGCGATGACCTTTGCGACAGGGGCGAGGCCTGCAGCCTTAGCAGTGCTCTCACGGGCGAGGACAACTGCTGCCGCACCGTCTGAGATCGACGAGGAGGTGGCGGCGGTGATCGTGCCGTCCTTGGCAAAGGCGGGCTTGAGCGACGGGATCTTGTCAGGACGGCCCTTGCCGGGTGCCTCGTCGGTGTCGACGATGACTTCACCGGCGCGCGTCTTCACGGTGACGGGGGCGATCTCGTCCTTGAAAGTCCCGTCCGCAACAGCCGTCTGGGCGCGGCGCAGGGACTCCACGGTGTAGGTGTCCTGCTGTTCGCGGGTGAGCTGATAGGCGTTGGCGGTGTCCTGCGCGAAGGTGCCCATGGCGCGGCCAGCCTCGTAGGCGTCTTCCAGACCGTCGAGGAACATGTGGTCATAGGCCGTGTCGTGGCCGATGCGCGCGCCCGAGCGGTGCTTCTTGAGAAGGTACGGCGCATTGGTCATCGATTCCATGCCGCCGGCGACGACGACATCGACGCTGCCCGCAGCCAGCGCTTCGGCGCCCATGATGATGGTCTGCATGCCCGAGCCGCAAACCTTGTTGACCGTGGTTGCCTGGACCGACTTGGGAAGACCGGCCTTGATGGCCGCCTGGCGGGCAGGAGCCTGACCAAGGCCTGCCGGAAGCACGCAGCCCATGTAGATACGGTCGATGCCATCGGGCGAGACGCCTGCGCGCTCGACCGCAGCCTTGACGGCGGTGGCGCCGAGATCGGTGGCAGAAACGTCTGCCAAGGCTCCCTGCATCGCGCCCATCGGGGTGCGGGCATAGGACAGGATGACGACGGGATCGGCTGACGAGAACTGTGCCATGTCTTGACTGACCTTTGCATTTGGCCCTTGTGTCTGGGCGCTGATGCGCGGGCTTGTGTGCTCCCGCGTTCATCTGCGTACATAGTGCTGCACTGCAGCGAACGCAAATGGGGCATTGGTCGAACAGATGCTGGAACCTGCATTTTCGAGCCTGCCTGCAGGCGTTCCGCTGGTCGGTTCGGCCATTCTGGGCGCAATTGTCGGGAGTTTTCTGGGCGCTGCTCTGGAACGGTTGCCGTCGGGCCGTTCGATCGTGAGCGGCCGGTCGGCTTGCGACGGGTGCGGCAAGGCTCTGACGGTGGTCGAGCTGGTTCCGGTCCTGTCGTGGCTGGTGCAGGCGGGGCGTTGCCGGACCTGCGGCTCTCGGATCGGCGGATGGCAACTGGCCTGCGAACTGGGCGGCGCGGGCATCGGCGTGGCATCACTAACGCTTGCGCGCGATGGGCTGGCGCTCGCCGCGATGCTGCTGGGATGGCAGCTGCTGCTGCTGGCTTTGCTCGACTTGAGGCACTTGTGGCTGCCGCGGCTGCTGGTCGGCTGGCTGGCGGCCAGCGGGCTGCTCGTTGCGTTCGCGCGGGCGAGGGTGACCGACGACGCCGGGGTGATCGGAACAGCCCTTGCCGGGGGCGTGCTGGGTTATGCAATGCTGTGGCTGATCGCGCGGTTCTATCTCAAGGCTCGTGGGCGCGAGGGGATGGGCTCGGGCGATCCGCCGCTGCTTGGCGCTATCGGGCTCTGGCTAGGGCCGCTCGGCGTGGTCGAGACCATGCTTGGCGCGAGCATCATCGGCATTGCGGCGGCTATTGTCATGCTTGTCAGCAAGCGTAAGATCGATGCCGACACGGCCCTGCCGCTGGGGACCTGCCTTGCCGCTACGGCATGGCTGCTCTTCCTGCTGCAGGGACCAGGCTGAGAACGATTCGGGGAGCGGGGCGACATGTTCAAGGAAACGGCGCGCGACGACATGATGACTGCGCTGGGCAAGCAGCGCGAGGCGTTCACGGCAGCGCGGCCCGAGCCGCTCTCGACGCGAAATGACCGTTTGGAGCGGTGCGCCAGAATGCTGCTGGCACATGGGGAGGACTTCGCCCGGGCTATGAGCGCCGACTTTGGCCATCGCAGCCACGAGCAGTCGATGCTGACCGACATCATGCCTTCGATCAGCCTGATCCGCTATTCGCAGAAGCGCATGAAGGCGTGGAGCAAGCCTGAGAAGCGCCACGTCAACTTCCCGCTGAACCTGCTTGGGGCGCGGGCCGAGGTGCGGTACGAGCCCAAGGGTGTGATCGGCATCGTCGCGCCGTGGAATTTTCCGGTGGGGCTGACGATGGGGCCGCTGGCGCAGGCCTTCGCGGCAGGCAACCGCGCAATGCTGAAGCCCAGCGAGTTTACCGAGCGGACCTCGGAACTGATGGCCGAGCTGTTTCCGAAGTTCTTCGGCGAGGAGGAGGTAGCGGTGATCCTTGGGGGACCGCAGACGGGGCAGGACTTCTGCTCGCTGCCGTTTGACCACCTGCTGTTCACCGGGGCGACCTCGATTGGAAAGCATGTGTTGCATGCGGCGGCCGACAATCTGGTGCCGGTGACGCTGGAATTGGGCGGCAAGTCGCCGACCATTCTCGGTCGCAGTGCCGACGTTGCCAAGGCGGCGGAGCGGATCGCGCTGGGCAAGATGATGAACGCCGGGCAGATCTGCCTTGCACCAGACTACATGCTTGTGCCCGAGGAACTCGAGCACAAGGCCATCGGCGCGGTGCAGGCAAGCGTGGCGCAGATGTACCCGACGCTTCTGGCGAATGATGACTACACCTCGGTGATCAACCGCCGCCACCGCGACCGGCTGGCGGGCCTTGTCGATGATGCCGTTGCCAAGGGCGCCGAGGCCATCGTCGTCAATCCGGGGAACGAGAACTTCGAGGGATCGAACGGCAACAAGATGCCGCTGACGATCCTGCGCAACGTCAACGATGACATGAAGGTCATGCAGGACGAGATCTTCGGGCCGGTGCTGCCGGTGAAGACCTACTCGCGGATCGAACAGGCCATCGACTATATCAATGCGCATGACCGTCCGCTGGGGCTCTACTACTTTGGCGAGGATGCGGCCGAGCGCGAGACGGTGCTGACCCGGACGATCTCGGGCGGGGTTACCGTCAATGATGTTATTTTTCATGTCTCGGCCGATGACCTGCCGTTCGGCGGGGTGGGGCCTTCGGGTATGGGCAGCTACCACGGTGTGGAAGGTTTCCGTTCGTTCAGTCATGCCCGCGCGGTCTACAGTCAGCCGAAAATCGACCTTGCCAAGATTGCGGGCCTCAAGCCGCCTTATGGTGCTGCCACGGCGCGCACGCTCAAGATGCAGCTGAAGTAAGCAAGGCATACGAATGGCAGGGCGGCGCATGTGCGTCGCCCCACGGTGCAAGACGGGGAAAAGGGCGGGCAATTCCGCCCTTAGTGCAATGCACCCCACTTGCGTACGGGCGCGGTCGGGACTAGGGCGCAGGCGAACCTGCAGCTTCGCGAGTCAGCCCTTTGGTCGATCTGTCTCAATACCTGCCGATCCTGATCTTCCTCGGGATCGCCTTGGCGCTTTCTTCCGCATTCGTGTTCCTGCCGATGGGCGTGTCGCGCCTGACCGGCGCTCACAATCCCACCGCGGAAAAGCTCAGCGAGTACGAATGCGGCTTCCCCGCGTTCGAGGATCCGCGCAGCCAGTTCGACGTACGGTTCTATCTCGTCGCGATCCTGTTCATCATCTTCGATCTCGAAGCCGCGTTCCTGTTTCCCTGGGCCGTCAGCCTGAAGGAAACCGGTTGGGCCGGGTGGACGACCATGATGGTCTTCCTCGGCGAACTGGTGATCGGCTTCATCTATGCCTGGAAGAAGGGCGCGCTGGACTGGGAATGAGCAATATGGCCACTAACCCGCTCGTTACTGCCAATGCCGGTGCCGTGACGGCGCCGGACCAGGCGTTTTTCGACAGCCTTAATGCCGAGGTGAATGACAAGGGCTTCCTCGTCACCAGCACCGAGGAACTGTTCCAGTGGGCCCGCACCGGCTCGCTGTGGTGGATGACCTTCGGCCTTGCCTGCTGCGCGGTCGAGATGATCCACGTCAACATGCCGCGCTATGACATGGAGCGCTTCGGCGTCGCCCCGCGTGCTTCGCCGCGCCAGTCGGACGTGATGATCGTGGCCGGCACGCTGTGCAACAAGATGGCCCCGGCGCTGCGCAAGGTCTACGACCAGATGTCGGACCCGAAGTACGTGATCTCGATGGGGTCGTGCGCCAATGGCGGCGGCTATTATCACTACAGCTATTCGGTGGTGCGTGGCTGTGACCGCATCGTGCCCGTGGACATCTATGTCCCCGGCTGCCCGCCGACCGCCGAGGCGCTGCTCTATGGCGTGATGCAGCTGCAGCGGAAGATCCGCCGCGCCGGCACGATCGAGCGCTGAGGAGCAAGGGATTATGACCGTTCTCCACTCCGCGCCGCGCTGGTCCTCGAACGAGAGTGTGAAGGATGCGCTGGCGGCTTCGCTGGGCGCGATGCTGGTCTCGGCTGACGAGGAGCATGGCGAAATCCTGCTCACGGTGGCGCGTGATAGTGTCGCCGATGCCATGCGCCTGCTGCGTGACGAACACGAATACCAGCAGCTGATGGACATCGCGGGCGTCGACTACCCGCAGCGGGCTGAGCGCTTCGACGTGTGCTATTGCCTGCTTTCGGTTACGAAGAACCACCGCGTGATCGTGAAGGTTTCGACCGACGAGGCGACGCCGGTGCCGACCGTGACGACGCTCTGGCCGAATGCCGGCTGGTACGAGCGTGAAGTCTACGACATGTTCGGCGTGTTGTTCGCGGGCAATTCGGACCTTCGCCGCATCCTCACCGACTATGGCTTCCAGGGGCATCCGTTCCGCAAGGACTTCCCGCTGACCGGCTATGTCGAGCTGCGCTATTCGGAAGAAGACAAGCGCGTGGTCTATGAGCCGGTGCAGCTGGCGCAGGACCTTCGCCAGTTCGACTTCATGAGCCCATGGGAAGGCGCGGACTACGTGCTGCCGGGTGACGAGAAGGCCGCGACGCCGCCGCCTGCTCCGGCTCCGGTCGCGACCAAGCCTGAGACCAAGGGCGATGCCAAGGCGGACGTGCCGAAGACGACCGATAGCAAGGCTGATACCGGCGCTGGCGAAAAGGCCAATGCCGAAGCGGCCAAGTCGGTTGCCGAGGCTGCGGCGCCTGTCGTGACCAAGGCGGAAGAGCCTGCCGCGCCCGAGCCGACCGAGGATCGTCCGGCCCGCAAGCCGCGCAAGAAGAAGACCGATGGAGAAGGCGCATGAGCCTGAGCCTCGAACAGTCGCCGACCACCGGCGACGAGGTCATCACCAACTACACGATCAACTTCGGGCCGCAGCACCCGGCGGCACACGGCGTGCTGCGCATGGTGATGGAGCTTGACGGCGAGATCATCGAGCGCATCGATCCGCACGTCGGCCTGCTCCATCGCGGCACCGAGAAGCTGATCGAGCACAAGACCTACCTGCAGGCGCTGCCGTATTTCGACCGGCTCGACTACTGCTCGCCGCTCGGCATGGAGCACTCCTACGTGCTCGCGGTAGAAAAGCTGCTGAACATCGAGGTTCCGCTGCGCGCCCAGTACCTGCGCGTGCTGTTTGCCGAGCTGACCCGCATCTGCAACCACATGCTCAACCTCGGGTCCCACGTCATGGACGTCGGCGCGATGACGCCGAACCTGTGGCTGTTCGAGATCCGCGAGGACTGCCTCAACTTCTTCGAGCGTGCATCGGGCGCGCGCATGCACTCGGCATGGTTCCGCCCCGGCGGCGTCCATCAGGACGTGCCGCTCAAGCTGCTGACCGACATCGCGGACTGGATCGACGAGCGTCTGTTCCCGCTGTTCGAAGACGCGATGAGCCTCGTCGTCGACAACCGCATCTTCAAGCAGCGCAATGTCGATATTGCCATCGTCTCCAAGGAAGATGCGCTGCGCTGGGGCTTCTCCGGCCCGATGATCCGTGGTTCGGGCATTCCGTGGGACTTGCGCAAGAGCCAGCCCTACGACGTCTATGACCGCATGGACTTCGCCGTGCCCGTGGGCACCAACGGCGATTGCTATGACCGCTTCATGGTCCGTGTCGAGGAAGTGCGCCAGTCGGCCCGCATCATGAAGCAGTGCATTGCGCAGATGCCCGAAGGCCCGGTGGCCAGCACCGACCGCAAGGTCGTGCCGCCCAAGCGCGCCGAGATGAAGCAGTCGATGGAAGCGCTGATCCATCACTTCAAGCTCTACACCGAAGGGTTCCACGTTCCGGCGGGCGAAGTCTACGTGGCAACCGAAAGCCCGAAGGGTGAATTCGGTGTCTATCTGATCTCGGACGGCTCGAACAAGCCGTACCGCTGCAAGATCCGCCCGACCGCGTTCAGCCATCTCCAGGCAATGGACTTCATGAGCGTCGGCCACATGCTGCCCGACGTGACCGCGATCATCGGCGCGATCGACGTGGTGTTCGGGGAGTGTGACCGGTGAGCAATCTCGAAACAGCCAAGGCCATGATCGCCGCCTACAATGCTCAGGACGTGGATACCTACGTCTCGTTCATGACCGACGATGCCTGCGAGGCGAACTATCGTGGGGATGTGGTGCGTGAGGGCAAGGAGGGCACGCGCTCGGGCCTTGCTGCCGCGTTTGCGCGCTGGCCGCAGAACCATGCCGAGATCAAGGAAGCGCAGGCCATCGGCAACTACGTGCTGATGCGCGAGCATGTGACACGCGGGCCCGCCACCGATGGTTCGGCACTGGTCGAGCCGTTCGACGTGATCGCAGTCTATTCTTTCGAGGGCGACAAGTGCTCTCGGGTGGAGTTTATCCGGTGAAGTCCACGTTTGACCTCATGCGCCTGTGGGCCATGCTGACGGGCCTCGTGCTCGCCGCGTGGTACTTCGGCGAACTCTGGCTCGGCGCGAAGGCGACCGAGTCGCTGCCCATGCTGATCGCCGCCATCGGTGGCTTCGAGCTGTTCCACTATGCGCAGGACATCCTGATCAAGCGGGGGCGGAGCAATGGCTGATCGCTATATCGAACCGGACAGCCCCGAACTGCGCGCCCGCTGGGGCGACTTCGCGTGGACTTCCGAGAATGCCGAGAAGGCCAAGCAGATCGTCGCGCGCTATCCGGCGGGGCGCCAGCGCTCGGCGGTGATGCCGCTGCTCGATCTGGCACAGCGCCAGGTGGGTGCCGAGCTGAACACGCAAGGCTGGTTGCCGATCCCGGTGATGGAATACGTGGCCAAGTACCTCGACATGCCGGTGATCCGCGTGGTCGAGGTGGCGACATTCTACACGATGTACAACATCGCCCCGATCGGCCGCTTCCACGTGCAGGTCTGCGGCACCACGCCGTGCATGCTGCGCGGGTCTGATGACATCCTCGCTGCCTGCAAGGGCAAGGGCCTGAAGAAGGGCCACACCACGCCGGACGGCATGTTCACGCTCACCGAAGTCGAGTGCATGGGCAACTGCGCTTCGGCCCCGATGGTCCAGATCAACGACGACAACTACGAAGACCTCACCGCCGCCGACATGGAGCGCATCCTTGACGAGCTGGCCGCGGGCAAGCAGCCCAAGACCGGCACGCAGCTTCCGGGCCGTCACACGGTGGAACCGGCAGGCGCGCTCAGCAACCTGACGGCGATGGTTGATGCCAACCACGACTATCGAGGGGAGTGGTAAGATGGCCCTTCAGGACAAGGACCGCATCTTCACCAACGTCTACGGCTTCCAGCCTTGGAACCTCGCCGCTGCGCGTGCGCGCGGGGATTGGGACAATACCAAGGCCCTGATGGAGCGCGGGCAGGACGCGATCATCGAGGAAGTCAAGGCGTCTGGCCTGCGCGGCCGTGGCGGTGCGGGCTTCCCCACCGGCATGAAGTGGTCGTTCATGCCCAAGGAGAGCAAGGACGGCCGTCCGAGCTTCCTGGTGATCAACGCCGACGAATCCGAGCCGGGTTCGTGCAAGGACCGTGAGATCATCCGCCACGATCCGCACAAGCTGATCGAGGGCGCGCTGATCGCGGGCTATGCGATGCGTGCGCGCGCCGCCTACATCTACATTCGCGGCGAATATATCCGCGAGGCCGAGACGCTGTTCGCCGCCGTGCAGGAGGCCTATGACGCCGGTCTGATCGGCAAGAACGCCTCCGGGTCAGGCTACGATTTCGACGTCTTCGTCCATCGCGGTGCGGGCGCCTACATCTGCGGCGAAGAGACCGCGATGATCGAGAGCCTCGAAGGCAAGAAGGGCCAGCCCCGCCTCAAGCCGCCGTTCCCGGCAGGCGCGGGCCTTTATGGCTGCCCGACCACGGTCAACAACGTGGAATCGATCGCGGTTGCGCCAACGATCCTGCGGCGCGGCGCTTCATGGTTCTCCTCGTTCGGGCGCGAGAACAACAAGGGCACCAAGCTCTTCCAGATCAGCGGCCATGTGAACCGGCCCTGCGTGGTCGAGGAAGAGATGAGCATCCCGTTCAGCGAGCTGATCGAGAAGCACTGCGGCGGCATCCGTGGCGGCAAGGACAACCTGCTCGCCGTCATCCCTGGTGGCTCGTCCGTTCCGCTGGTTCCGGCCGCCGAGATCTGGGACGCGCCGATGGACTTCGATGGCCTGCGCGCGCTGGGTTCGGGCCTTGGCACTGCCGCCGTCATCGTCATGGACAAGTCGACCGACATCGTCCGCGCGATCAGCCGCCTGTCGTACTTCTACAAGCACGAAAGCTGCGGCCAGTGCACGCCGTGCCGCGAAGGCACCGGCTGGATGTGGCGCGTGATGGAACGCCTGCGCACGGGCGATGCGGATGTCGAGGAAATCGACATGCTGTTCAACGTGACCAAGCAGGTCGAAGGCCACACCATCTGTGCCCTGGGTGACGCGGCCGCTTGGCCGATCCAGGGCCTGATCCGCCACTTCCGCCCCGAAATCGAACGTCGCATCGCCGAACGTGCGGGCGATGTCCGGGAGGCAGCAGAATAATGCCCAAGGTCAAAGTCGACGGCGTAGAACTCGAAGTCCCGGCAGGCGCTACCGTCCTGCAGGCGTGCGAGCTGGCCGGCAAGGAAATCCCGCGCTTCTGCTATCATGAGCGGCTGAGCATTGCCGGAAACTGCCGCATGTGCCTTGTCGAAGTGAAGCCGGGGCCGCCCAAGCCGCAGGCTTCGTGCGCTCTTCCGGCCAGCGAAGGCCAGGAAATCCGCACGGATTCCGAGATGGTCAAGAAGGCGCGGGAAGGGGTGATGGAGTTTCTCCTCATCAACCACCCGCTCGACTGCCCGATCTGCGATCAGGGCGGCGAATGCGACCTGCAGGACCAGTCGGTCGCCTATGGCCGTGGTGCCTCGCGCTATCACGAGAACAAGCGCGCGGTGACCGAGAAGTACATGGGCCCGCTCATCAAGACGACGATGACGCGCTGCATTCACTGCACCCGCTGCGTGCGATTCAGTGAAGAAGTGGCGGGCGTGGACGAAATCGGCGCGCTCTATCGCGGCGAAACGATGCAGATTTCCACCTATCTGGAAAAGGCTGCGGCGCACGAGCTTTCGGCCAACGTGATCGACCTTTGCCCGGTCGGCGCGCTGACCTCGCGTCCTTATGCGTTCGAAGCGCGTCCATGGGAGCTGAAGAAGACGCTGTCGATCGACGTTTCGGACGCACTGGGCTCGAACATCCGGCTCGACAGCCGTGGCCGCGAAGTGCTGCGCATCCTGCCGCGCGTCAACGATGACGTGAACGAGGAATGGCTGTCCGACCGTGGCCGCTACATGGTCGACGGCCTGACCCGCCGCCGCCTCGACAAGCCGTGGCTGCGCCGTGACGGCAAGCTGGTGGCGGCGACTTGGGCCGAGGCGTTCGAGGCTGTCGCGAAGATCAATCCGGGCTCATCGGTGGCGGTGATCGCGGGCGATCTGGTTGATTGCGAGACGATGTTTGCGGCCAGGAAGTTGGCGGGCGCCTTGGGTTCGTCGCTGCTCGAAGGTCGTCAGACCGGCTTGGCCTATGACACGTCGAACCTTGCGGCGGTGAACTTCAATTCGACGCTGGCGGGCATCGAAGATGCCGACGCCGTGCTGATCGTCGGCTCGATGATCCGCGACGAAGCGCCGTTGCTCAACACCCGCCTGCGCAAGGCGGTGAAGAAGGGCGCGAAGGTCTTCATCGTCGGCCCGCAGTGGGACCCGACCTATCCGGCGACCTTCCTCGGCGACGATCTGGCGGTGCTGGGCAACCTGCCTGCAGACGTCAGCGATGCGTTCGGCGCGGCGCAGAAGCCTGCAATCATCATCGGTGGTGCGGCTCTGGGCAAGGGCGCGCTGGGTGCGGGTCTCGCCTTTGCGGATCAGTTCAACCTCGTGCGCGAGGGCTGGAACGGCTTCAATGCGCTGCACATGGCGGCGAGCCGCATGGGCGGACTGATGCTCGGTTACGCTCAGGCCGGTGGCATTGCCGATCTGGTTGCGGCCAAGCCGAAGATGGTCATCTCGCTCGGCGCAGACGAGGTGGACTTCACCAGGTTTGCCGACAGCATGATCGTCCATATCGGTCACCATGGCGACAAGGCTGCACACGCTGCCGACGTGATCCTGCCGGCCGCCGCGTTCAGCGAGAAGGACGGCACTTACGTCAACACCGAAGGCCGCGTGCAGTACGCCGAGAAGGCCGTGTTCGCGCCCGGTGATGCCCGCGAGGACTGGACGATCCTGCGCGCCATGGCCGATGCGCTGGGCGTTTCGGTCGGGTTCGACAGCTTCGAGCAGCTTCGCGCGGCAATGGTTGCCGAAGTTCCGGCGCTGGGCGTGGAAGGCTTGGCCGATTACGGCGCGCTGCCTGCCGCTCCATCTGGTGCCAAGGCCGAGGGCGTTATCGCGGGCTATCCGATCAAGGACCGCTACCTGACCAACGCCATCGCCCGTTCCAGCCCGACGCTGCAGCGCTGCTCAGCGGAACTGCTCCACGGTGAAAGCTTCGCGGAGGCCGCGGAATGACCGAGTTCTTCATGGGTCTTGGCCTCTCGTACGAGTGGGCCTGGGGCATTGCCACCATCTGCGGGATCCTGCTGATCGCGTTTCCGCTGATGCTTGGCGTTGCCATGATCATCTATGCCGACCGCAAGATCTGGGCGGCGATGGCGCTGCGCAAGGGGCCGAACGTGGTGGGGCCGCTCGGCCTGCTGCAGTCGTTCGCCGACGGTCTGAAGGTGTTCCTGCAGGAAACCATCATCCCTTCGGCGGCGAACAAGGGCCTGTTCCTGATTGCGCCGATCATCACCTTCACCGTTGCACTGATGGCCTGGGCAGTGATCCCGTTCAACTCGGGCGCGGTGCTGGCCAACATCAACGTCGGCCTGCTCTACGTGCTCGCGATCTCGTCGCTCGGCGTTTACGGCGTGGTGATCGCGGGCTGGTCGTCGAACTCGAAGTATCCGTTCTTCTCGGCGATGCGCGCCTCGGCGCAGATGATCTCCTATGAAGTCTCGATCGGCTTCATCCTGATCTGCGTGGTGCTGTGGGCGGGGACGTTCAACCTGAACGACATCGTCAAGGCGCAGCAGAGCCACGTGTGGATCATCAACGGCTTCGTCGCGAACCCGCTGCTGTTCCCGATGTGGGTGATGTTCCTGATCTCGGGCATGGCCGAAACCGCACGCGCGCCGTTCGACCTGACCGAGGCGGAATCGGAACTGGTTGCGGGGTATCAGACCGAATACTCGTCGATGGCCTTCGCGCTCTACTGGCTCGGCGAATATGCCAACGTGCTGCTGATGTGCGCGCTGAACGCCGTGCTGTTCTGGGGCGGATACCTGCCACCGCTCGACATTCCGGTGCTCTACCTCGTGCCGGGCTTCGTGTGGCTGGTCTCCAAGATCCTGTTCTTCTTCTTCATATTCAGCTGGGTGAAGGCGACCGTCCCGCGCTATCGCTATGACCAGCTGATGCGCCTGGGCTGGAAGATCTTCCTGCCCGTATCGCTGCTGTTCGTGTTCCTCGTCAGCGGCTACCTCATGGCTACGAGGTACGGGGCATGAGTTTCGCCTTGGCCATCACGGTCGCTGCTCAGGCGAGCGTTGAACTCGCGCCGCCTTCATCTGTTACTGCAGGTGACATGACTCTCCCGGTTTCGATTTATGATTGCGAACTCGCAGACGTGAGGGGCGAGCACCGTTCGTTCTCCATCGAAATCAGAGGATGGCGCGCGTTTGAGACCGAAAGCGGTATCTATCACACGGACTCGCAAATTCGGGTTTTAGATGATCCCGGAAAGATTTTTGGAGGTTACGTGCTGGACACGTTTGATGGGCAAGAATTTCGAGGGGTTGCTAATTCAGGTAGCAGACCCTTCGGTAAAGCCTTTCAAGCAAGAATTCAGCAGGCTGATCAGACCCTGTCTAACGAATTCAAGGGTCGTGTTCTCATGACTATCGGAGAGTTCCGAGAGCCCAAACTCGGGCTCGATCCGTATTACACTAACGTGGGATTTTGCGACGTCGTTAGAACACCGCAAAGTCCGCTCTCGGACGATGAAGTTGCGGAGTTTACAAAGCAATGACCGCCGCCCAACTCATCAAGAGCTTCACCCTTTGGGAGTTCGTGAAGGCGCACTGGCTGACGTTGAAGTATCTCTTCAAGCCCAAGGCGACGATCAACTACCCGTTCGAGAAGAACCCGCTCTCGCCGCGCTTCCGTGGTGAGCATGCCCTGCGCCGTTATCCCAACGGCGAGGAGCGTTGCATCGCGTGCAAGCTGTGCGAGGCGGTGTGCCCGGCGCAGGCGATCACGATCGAAGCCGAACCGCGCGAGGACGGCAGCCGCCGCACCACGCGCTACGACATCGACATGACCAAGTGCATCTTCTGCGGCTTCTGCCAGGAAGCCTGCCCGGTCGATGCCATCGTCGAGGGGCCGAACTTCGAATATGCGACCGAAACGCGCGAAGAGCTGCTCTACGACAAGGCCAAGCTCCTTTCCAACGGGGACAAGTGGGAGCGGGCGATTGCCGCGAACCTTGAAGCCGATGCGCCGTATCGCTAGGGGGCCGCGCCAATGATTCAGGTATTTGCCTTCTATCTCTTCGCCACGCTCTGCATCTTCAGCGGTGCGGTGACGATCCTCGCGCGCAATCCGGTGCATTCGGTGCTCTGGCTGATCCTTGCGTTCTTCAACGCTGCCGGCCTGATGGTGCTGGTGGGTGCGGAGTTCATCGCGATGCTGCTCGTCATCGTCTATGTCGGCGCGGTCGCGGTGCTGTTCCTGTTCGTGGTGATGATGCTCGACATCGACTTTGCCGAATTGCGCGCCGGGTTCGTGAAGAACTTCCCGCTGGGCCTCGCGCTCGCAGCGGTGCTGTTCGTCGAACTGTTCGTCGGCCTGATCGTGCGCGGTGCAGGGTCGGTGGCGCTGGGCAAGGCGGATGGCTCGGCTGCGCAGGCAACTGATGCCTCGAACATCGAGGCGATCGGTGCGCTGCTCTACAGCCGCTACCTCTTCCTGTTCGAAGCGGCGGGTATCGTCCTGCTGGTTGCGATGATTGGCGCGATAGTGCTGACCCATCGCCAGCGCAGCGATACGCGCGGCCAGAACATCTCGAAGCAGAACGCGCGTCGTCCTGAAGAGGCGACCGTCAATCTCCAGCCGGAAGTGGGCAAGGGGGTCCAGATCTGATGATCGGCATCGAACACTATCTCGTCGTCAGCTCGATCCTGTTCGTGCTCGGCGTGCTCGGCATCTTCCTCAACCGGAAGAACGTGATCATCATCCTGATGGCGATCGAACTGATCCTGCTTTCGGTAAACCTCAACCTCGTCGCGTTCAGCGCGTTCCTGCACGACCTTGTCGGCCAGGTCTTCGCGATGTTCGTGCTGACGGTGGCTGCGGGCGAAGCGGCGATCGGGCTTGCCATTCTCGTCATCTATTTCCGTGGCCGCGGCACGATTGCCGTCGACGATGTCAACCGGATGAAGGGCTGAACACATGTCTTCCATCCTGATCATCGTATTTCTGCCGCTTCTGGCAGCGATCATCGCAGGGCTCGGCAACAAGAAGCTGGGTGCGGTTCCGGCCAAGGTCGTGACCACCGGCGCGTTGTTCATCTCCTGCGCGCTGTCCTGGCCGATCTTCCTCTCGTTCCTTGGCGGCACTGCCGAGGCGAGCGTGACGCCGGTGCTGCACTGGGTGAAGTCGGGTGCGCTCGACTTTTCGTGGGCGCTGCGGGTCGACACGCTGACCGCCGTCATGCTGGTGGTCATCACCAGCGTCTCGGCGCTCGTCCACCTCTACTCGTGGGGCTACATGAGCGAGGAGCCGGATTGCCCACGCTTCTTCGCCTACCTCTCGCTGTTCACCTTCGCCATGCTCATGCTGGTGACGGCGGACAATCTTGTGCAGATGTTCTTCGGTTGGGAAGGCGTAGGCCTTGCCTCGTACCTGCTGATCGGCTTCTGGTTCCGCAAGCCCTCGGCCAACGCTGCCGCGATGAAGGCCTTCGTGGTCAACCGCGTCGGTGACCTCGGCTTCATGATGGGCATTTTCGGGACTTTCCTGGTGTTCGGCACCGTGTCGATCCCGGCGATCCTCGAAGCCGCGCCCGGCATGGCCGGATCGACAATCGGGTTCCTTGGGGCTCGTTTCGACACGATGACTGTGCTGTGCCTGCTGCTGTTCATCGGCGCGATGGGCAAGTCGGCGCAGCTTGGCCTGCACACCTGGCTGCCCGACGCGATGGAAGGCCCGACCCCGGTGTCGGCGCTGATCCACGCAGCGACGATGGTGACGGCGGGCGTGTTCATGGTCTGCCGCCTCTCGCCTATGTTCGAGGTCAGCCCGACGGCGCTGTCGTTCGTGACCTTCATCGGGGCGATGACCTGCATCTTTGCGGCAACCGTCGGCACGACGCAGACCGACATCAAGCGCGTGATCGCCTATTCGACCTGTTCGCAGCTGGGCTACATGTTCTTCGCGGCGGGCGTCTCGGCCTATGGCGCGGCGATGTTCCACCTGTTCACGCACGCCTTCTTCAAGGCGCTGCTGTTCCTTGGTGCCGGATCGGTGATCCATGCGATGCACCACGAGCAGGACATGCGGTACTACGGAGGCCTGCGTAAGAGCATTCCGCTGACCTACTGGGCGATGATGATGGGCACGCTGGCGATCACCGGCGTCGGCATCGTCGACGTGTTCGGCTTCGCCGGGTTCTACTCGAAGGATGGGATCCTTGAGGCGGCCTATGGCAAGGGCACTGAACTTGGCCACTTCGCCTTCTTCCTCGGCATCTTCGCGGCGCTGCTGACCAGCTTCTATTCGTGGCGTCTGGTGTTCCTGACCTTCTTCGGCAAGCCGCGCTGGGAGCAGTCGGAGCACATCCAGCACGCGGTGCATGATGCGCACGGCCATGACGATCATGCCCATGGTCACGACGATCATGCGCACGCCGATCATCATGACGAGCACAGCGACGGCACGGCGGGCTATCACCCGCACGAAAGCCCGCTGAACATGCTGGTTCCGTTGGGCGTGCTGTCGCTGGGTGCGATCTTCGCGGGGTACGTGTTCCACCACGCCTTCATCAGCGAAGGCACGGGCGAGTTCTGGAAGGGTTCTCTGGTCTTTGCCGAGCATACGCTCCACGCGATGCACGGCGTGCCGACCTGGGTGAAGTGGGCGCCGTTCGCGGTCATGGCTACTGGCCTGCTGATTGCTTGGTATGCTTACATCAAGAACACGAAGTTCCCGGCGGCGTTCGTCGACCAGTTCGGGTTCCTCTACAAGTTCCTGCTCAACAAGTGGTACTTCGACGAACTCTACCACTATGTCTTCGTCGTCCCCGCGATGTGGCTGGGCCGCGTGTTCTGGAAGGTTGTCGACCAGGGCGTGATCGACCGGTTCGGACCGAACGGTGCCGCATGGGTCGTCGCCCAGGGCAGCCGCGCCGCCGCCAAGCTCCAGTCGGGGTATCTCTATAGCTATGCGCTGGTCATGCTCGTCGGCCTTGTCGGCGCGATCAGCTGGGTGATCGCACAATGACCGGTTTTCCGATCCTCTCGCTGATGCTGCTGGTGCCGCTGGTTGCGGCAGTGGCCTGCCTTGTCGTGCCGCGCGAACAGGCGCGCTCCGTTGCGCTCGTCGCCACGCTGATCGACTTCGTGCTGGGGGTGATCCTCTGGGCGAATTTCGACATCGGCGGCGCGCAGTGGCAGTTCACGGAAAGTGCTGCGGTGTTCTCGGGCTTCTCGTGGAAGCTCGGCATCGATGGCATTGCGCTGCTGCTGATCGCGCTGACGGTATTCCTGATGCCGATCTGCATCGGTGCCAGCTGGACCTCGATCGACAAGCGCCAAGGCGAATATTACGCGGCGTTCCTCCTGATGGAGACGCTGATGATCGGCGTCTTCGCAGCGCAGGACCTGTTCCTGTTCTACATCATGTTCGAAGCCGGCCTGATCCCGATGTACCTGATCATCGGCGTGTGGGGCGGTGCTGAACGCATCTACGCCAGCTACAAGTTCTTCCTCTACACGCTGCTCGGCTCGGTGTTGATGCTGATCGCGATGTTCTGGATGGTGAACGAGGCGGGCACGACCGACATCCCGACGCTGATGGCCTACAACTTCCCGGTTCAGGCGCAGACCTGGCTGTGGCTGGCTTTCTTCGCGAGCTTTGCGGTGAAGATGCCGATGTGGCCGGTTCACACCTGGCTGCCCGACGCACACGTTCAGGCACCAACCGGCGGTTCGGTCATCCTCGCAGGCGTGCTGCTGAAGATGGGCGGCTACGGCTTCATCCGCTTCTCGCTGCCGATGTTCCCCGAAGCCTCGGCGCAGTTCGCGCCGCTGATCTTCGGAATGTCGATGGCTGCGGTGGTGATCACCTCGCTGATCGCGCTGGTGCAGCACGACATGAAGAAGCTGATCGCCTATTCGTCGGTCGCCCATATGGCGATCGTGACGATCGGCCTGTTCGCGTTCAACCAGCAGGGTCTTGAAGGCTCGATGCTGATCATGCTGAGCCACGGCCTGGTCGCAGGCGCGCTGTTCCTCAGCGTCGGTGTGATCTACGACCGCCTGCATACGCGTGAAATCGCCCGTTACGGCGGTCTTTCGATCAACATGCCGTACTATGCAGTGTTCCTGCTGTTGTTCACGATGGCATCGATCGGCCTGCCGGGCACGAGTGGTTTCGTGGGCGAATTCCTGTCGCTGATGGGAGTCTACCAGATCTCGAGCTGGGTGGCGCTGATCTGCACCACCGGGATCATCCTCGGTGCGGCTTACATGCTCTACCTCTATCGCCGCATTGCCTATGGCGAACAGAAGAACGCCGATGCCGCCGCGATGCTCGATCTCGACAAGCGCGAATGGGCGATGATGGTGCCGCTGGCCGCCGTGGTGCTGTGGATGGGCGTGTACCCGGAAAGCTTCATCGCGCCGATGCGCAAGGACATTGCTGCGCTCGATGCGCGCCTGGCGCAGGCCAAGCCCAAGGGCGATGCGCAACCTACTGCTGGAAAGCCGATGGCTCCCGAACACGCTATGACTGAACATGCTGCCGCGCACGGGGAGGCACACTGATGGACTTCGCCCGTTCGCTCGCGCTCACTTCGCCCGAAATCCTGCTTTCGATCTCGGGCCTGGTGCTGCTGCTGATTGCCGCATGGGGCGGTGACAAGGCCTCGCGCCTGATCTCGATCCTTGCCGTTGCTGTCCTTACGGTCTGCGCGATCCTTACTGCGCCCGCGCTGTGGGGTCAGGCTATGGGGCCGGACGTGGCTGCGTTCGGTGGCCAGCATCGTGCGGATGCTTTCGCGGCATTCGGTAAGTTGCTGATCTACGCCAGCGCTGGCGTCACGCTGATCGTCGCGCAGTCGTTCTTCGACAAGTCGCGGGCGATGCGCGCCGAATTCCCGCTGCTGGTGTTGTTCGCCTCGCTCGGCATGGGCATGATGGTCTCGGCGGGCGACCTGCTGGCGCTTTACATCGGTCTCGAACTGAACAGCCTTGCGTCGTACGTCATGGCGTCGATGCTCCGCAATGACGAGCGTTCGGCGGAATCCGGCCTCAAGTACTTCGTGCTGGGTTCGCTGGCTTCGGGTATCCTGCTGTTCGGCATGAGCCTGACCTATGGCTTCACTGGTACGACGAGCTTTGCCGGGATCAACGCGGCGCTTTCGGGCGGTCTGTCGACCGGAGCAACTTTCGGCCTGATCTTTGTGCTGGCCGGCCTTGCCTTCAAGATCAGCGCCGCTCCGTTCCACATGTGGACGCCTGACGTCTATGAAGGTGCGCCGACCCCGGTGACGACCTTCTTTGCCACGGCCTCGAAGGTCTCGGCGCTCGGCTTGCTTATGCGCGTCAGCTTCGAGGCATTCGGCAGCCAGCCGCATGCCTGGCAGCAGGTGGTGATCTTTGCGTCGCTGCTTTCGATTGTGATCGGTGCGCTGGGGGCGATCGGCCAGAACAACATCAAGCGCCTGATGGCCTATTCGTCGATCAACAACGTCGGCTTCATCCTGATCGGCCTCGCCACGGCGACACGTGCAGGTGCGTCGGCGATGCTGGTATACATCGCGATTTATGTTGCCATGTCGGTGGCAGGCTTCGTTGCCGTCCTGCTGCTGCGTGACGAGAATGGCGAGCAGGTCGAGGCGATCTCGGACCTTGCGGGCCTTTCCAAGACCCGCCCGTGGATTGCTCTGGCGATGGCATCGGTGATGTTCAGCCTGGCTGGCATCCCGCCGCTGTTCGGCTTCTGGGGCAAGTTCGTGGTGTTTCAGGCAGCCGTGCAGGCCGACCTGATCGTGCTTGCCGCGATCGGTATTGCAGCTTCGGTTATCGGTGCGTTCTACTACCTCAAGGTCGTCAAGGTGATGTACTTCGACGAACCGGCCGACGTGGTGAAGGGGGCGGGCGAGACTTCGCACACCGTGCTTCTGGTGCTTTCCAGCCTTGCAATCTCGCCGCTGGGCTACCTTGGCACCAAGTGCCTCGGCACTCTGGCGAACTACGCTGCCGCAGCGCTTTTCCCGGTCGGCTGATCACTTGATCGAGACTGTCGCCGAAATTCCCTCGACCAATGGTGCGCTACTTGCGCGCCTTGGCGGGGAAGAGGCCTTGGCCGAGGGTGACTGGCTGATTGCTGATCGGCAGAGCGCCGGACGTGGGCGAGCAGGGCGTGCATGGAGCGACGGCTTCGGCAACTTCATGGGGTCGACCGTCATCAATCTGCGCGGTTCCGATCCCTTGCCGCAGACGCTGGCGCTGGTTGCTGGGCTGGCTGTGCACGAGACGGTTGGTGCCGTCGCCCCGGCATTGGCCGATCTCTATCTGAAGTGGCCGAACGACCTGCTTGTCGGTGAGGCCAAGTTGGCGGGCATCCTGCTCGAGCGCCAACGCGATGCCGTGGTTATCGGTATTGGCGTGAACCTCGCGCGAGCACCGCAAGTGCCTGACCGTACCACAGTTTCGCTGCGCGATCTGGACATCGTCATTTCTCGCGACCAGTTTGCCGCTGATCTTGCGGCCCGGCTGCGCGATGCGATCGACCGGTGGCACTTTGGCGAATGGCCGCTGTTGCGCCAGCAGTGGATTTCCCGAGCCTTGCCCACAGGGACGCTTGTCTCGGTCAAGGATAGCGACCACGGCACAATCATGGGGGCTTTTGCCGGAATCGATGATGACGGTGTTGCCCTTCTTCGCTTGGCGGACGGGGCGGTCCGTGCCATCCACGCGGGCGACATAGATATGGTGGGGTCCCATGCTTCTGGCGGTTGACGTCGGCAATACCAATATCGTCTTCGCACTGTTCGAAGGCCGCGAGATCAAGTCGCGCTGGCGCGTGGCGACCGATCCGCGCCGAACGGCCGATGAGTACGCGGTGTGGCTGCTGCAACTCATGCAGTTGCAAGGCTTTGACCGGAATGCGGTGAGCAAGATCATCATCTCGACTGTGGTGCCGCGCGCGCAGCACAACCTTGAGGTGCTCTCGCAGAAGTATTTCGGGCTTGATCCGCTGATCGCCGGACAGGCGCCGGTGGAGTGGGGTTTCGAGGCGGACGTCGATGAACCACGCTCGCTGGGGGCGGATCGCGCAGTTAACACTGTCGCGGCACATGCGAAGTATGCCGGGGACCTGATCGTGGTCGATTTCGGCACGGCCACGACCTTCGACGTGGTAGACTTCAACGGCGCCTACAAGGGCGGGATAATCGCGCCGGGGATCAACCTGTCGCTCGACGCGCTGGTCACGGCGGCGGCAAAACTGCCGCGCATCGCAATCGCGCCACCGCAGGGCAATGACCGCCGGGTCATCGGTCGCAATACCGAAGACCAGATGCAGATCGGCGTGTTCTGGGGCTATGTCGCGATGATGGAAGGCCTGATCGCGCGACTGCGATCCGAGATCGGTCGCCCTGCCCGGATCATCGCGACGGGCGGCCTTGCCGTGCTGTTCGATGAGCATACCGAGATTTTCGATCACGTTGACACCGACCTTACGCTCGATGGCCTCGCGATCCTTGCTGAAAGAGTGCCTGTTTCGTGAAGCCTGCCAAGGAACTCCTTTTCCTCGCGCTCGGCGGATCGGGCGAGATCGGGATGAACGTCAACCTCTATTGCTGTGACGGCAAGTGGCTGATGGTCGACCTCGGCATGACTTTCGCCGACCCCTATTATCCCGGGATCGATCTGGTATTTGCCGACCTCGATTTCATCGAGCAGCGGCTCGATGACCTGGTGGGTATCGTGCTGACGCACGCGCACGAAGACCATATTGGCGCCGTGCCGTACTTTGCGCAGGACCTCGGCGTGCCGCTTTATGCGACGCCTTTCACGGCCAAGCTGGTCCATGAGAAGCTGGTCGAAGCTGGGATCGATGACGAGGTCGAACTCAACGTCATCGACCATCTCGACAGGTTCGAACTCGGCCCCTTTGGCGTTCGCTACGTGCCGCTGGCGCACTCGATTGCTGAAGGCAATGCGCTGCTGATCGACACGCCGCACGGCCGTATCTTCCATACCGGCGACTGGAAGCTGGACGACGAGCCGCGCATCGGTACTCCGGCGACCGAAGAAGAGTTGACCGCCATCGGTGATGAGGGCGTTCTGGCGCTGGTCTGCGATTCCACTAACGTGTTCAATCCCAAGCCATCCGGTTCGGAAGGTGAAGTGCGGGCAGGGCTGCTCGAAGCCGTTGGTGCGCAGAAGGGGCGCCGTGTTGTCGTAACCACCTTCGCTTCCAACGTGGCGCGTCTGCAGACGCTGGGCGAAGTGGCGGAAGCGACCAATCGCAAGCTGTGCGTTGCAGGGCGGTCGCTCGATCGGATCATCCGCGTCGCGCAGTCCTGCGGTTATCTCAAGAACTTCCCTGACCTCGTCCACATGGATGATGCCATGGACGTGCCGCGCGGCGAACTGCTGGTGCTGGCGACTGGAGGACAGGGTGAGCCGCGCGCTGCTCTGGCACGCATTGCCGGCGATCAGCATCCGGTGCGGCTCGAGAAGGGCGATGTGGTGCTGTTCTCCAGCCGCCAGATCCCCGGAAACGAGCTCGCCATCGGGCGCATCCAGAATGCTCTGGTAGAGAAGGGCGTGCGGATAGTGACCGACAGGCAGTCGATGATCCACGTTTCCGGCCACCCCGGTCGCCCTGAACTGGTGGCGTTGTATAACTGGATCCGGCCGGAGATCCTTGTGCCGGTCCATGGCGAGATTCGCCACATGGCCGAGCAGGCGCAGCTTGGGCTGGATGAAGGGATTCCCAAAACGATCCTGCAGAAGAATGGCGATCTGATCCGGCTTGCACCGGATGGTCCAAAGAAACTGTCTGAAGAACGCTCCGGGCGGCTGGTGCTTGACGGCGACATTATCGCTCCCGCCGATGGCGAGGGCGTAGTCGCGCGGCGCAAGCTTTCGCAGAACGGGCTGATCACGGCGGCGCTGGCAGTGCGGCACGATGGGCAACTGGTTTCCGATGTCGAGATTGCCTCGATCGGCATCCCGCTGGACGAAGACATGGAAGCCTTCGTGGCCGAGGCCAAGGTCGAGGCGGCGCAGGCCGTGCGCAATCTCAAGGGCGATCGCAAGCGTGATCGGGTGGCCGTGGCGGAGACCGTGAGGCTGGCGGTGCGCCGCACCGGACAACGCTGGTCGGGCAAGAAGCCGGTCGTGCAAGTGCTCCTACGGGAAAGCTGATGCCATGAAGATCACGTCGATCATTGCGATTTACGGCCTGTTCTGGGTCATGGCGGCGTTCATCGTCCTGCCCTTCGGCGTGCGTACGCATGACGAGCTCGGGCAGGAGAAGGTGCTCGGCCAGGCTGACAGCGCGCCCGGCAACTTCGCCCCACGCAAGATCGCAATCCGTGCGACGATCCTATCGGCGGTGATGTTCGGGTTCTTCTATGCCAACTATTTCAATGGCTGGATCACCGTGGCCGACCTCGATTTGACGACATATTTCCCGCACTGACTGTGGCTGGGGGGGCTGGCGAGAGTGGGGAGATAAGGCAGCGTCGGATCGACCCGGCGCTGGCGTGGTTGCTGGTCCTCGCGCTTGGCTTCCGCATTCCGAACTCGCTGTTCACCGTCTATCACCACGCTGACGAGATCTGGCAATATATCGAGCCGGCTTACGGCCTGATCACCGGCGACTGGATCCGTACATGGGATATCCGGCTGGGTATTCGCAGCTGGTTGATCCCGCTGGTAATGGTCGGGCCGGTCTGGCTTGGCCATGCGCTCGATCCCGCGGGCGAATTGCATCTGGTGCTGCCGCGCCTGTGCATGGCTCTTGCATCGCTGGGAACGGTCTGGGCCGGGTGGTCGCTCGGCCTACGGATCAGTCGGACACATGCGATAACCGCTGCGTTCGTTGCCGCGGTCTGGGTGGACTTCGCTTACTTTGCCTCGCGCACGTCTAGCGATACCTTTTCCGTTCTCGCCATCCTTCCCGGTCTCGCCATGCTGGTGCGCTTTCGTGACCAAGGCAATCGCCGCGACGCGCTGATCGGCGGGTTCCTCCTGGGTCTTGGCTTCATTACGCGGTTTCCGCTTGGCCCGGCCTTGGCAATCCCTTTCCTTTGGACCGGCCGGACTGATTTCCGTCGCGCCTGGCCACCGCTTGTGCTCGGCGCGGCAGGAGGCATCTTGTGCGATGCCTTGGCCAACCTCGCGATGGGCGAAATTCCACTGGTGTGGATCTACAACAACGTCTTTGCCAACGTGGTGGCCAATCGCAGCCATGCCTATGGCGTAGAGGCGCCGGAGTGGTATCTTCAGGTGCTGATCTGGCAGTGGCAGTGGATTGCGGTGCTGCTCGTGCCGTCTGCGCTGCTGGGATTGAAGCGATATCCGATGCTTGGCGCGACGGCGATTGCCGTGATCGCAATACACTCGGCGATTGGCCACAAGGAGTATCGCTTCATTTTGCTTGCGGTTCTCTTGATCGTGCTGTTGTCGGCGATCGGCTCGGTGGATCTGGCGCGGCTGATCGCAACCTGGCGCAAGCGGGAGCTTGGCCGGATGGGCGTTGGTCTCATGCTCGGCCTGTGGCTGGCGGCATCGGTTCAAGTGGCCGCGACCGAGCCTTTCGTCATCAATTGGGGCGTTGGCAAGGCACCGCTCCGGGCGATGCGGACCGTGCGCGGCCAGCCGAACTTCTGCGGCCTTGCGACCTATCGCATCCGTGACGTCCCTTTCGTGTCGCGCGCGGTCCTCAACCGCAAGGGGCAGACGCTCCTGATCGAGGGTCGACAAGCGCCTCGTATCGCGGAGCAGGCGCAGGCGCGCTATAACGTCGCTGTGGCGCCGGCAGAGCACATGGGCGAGCTGCCCCCGGCCTATCGGTTCGTCGGCTGCATGTCTCCGAAGAAGCCGCTGTTCGAGCAGCAGTATTGCGTGTTCAGGCGGGAAGGGCCGTGTACCGAACCGGCGGGCGATCTCGATTACAACGCCGTGCTGATCCGCATCGACAAGTAGCGATCAGACGCCTTCCAGCGCATATCCTGCCGAGCGTACGGTGCGGACCGGATCGGCGGCACCGGGGATGGCGATGGCCTGACGCAACCGGCGGATGTGAACGTCCACCGTGCGCAGTTCGATGTCGCTGCCGCTGCCCCATACCGCGTCGAGCAACTGCCCGCGCGAGAACACGCGACCGGGATGTTCCATGAAGTGCTTCAGAAGGCGAAACTCGGTCGGACCGACCTTCATCGGCATGCCGCGACGCATCACGCGGTGAGCGGTCGGGTCAAGCGACAGGTCGCCGACAGTGATCGTCTCGCCGGCAAGGGCCGGGCGTACGCGGCGCAGTACCGCTCCGACGCGCGCGATCAGTTCGCGCGGGGAGAAGGGCTTGGTGACGTAATCGTCAGCGCCGATCTCCAGCCCCCGAATGCGGTCGTCCTCGTCCGAACGGGCGGTGAGCATGATGATCGGAACGTGCGCCGTTTCCTTGTTACGACGCAGGCGACGGCAAACTTCGATTCCGCTGGTGCCACCGATCATCCAATCGAGCAGCACGAGGTCGGGCGCATCTTCGGCGGCAAGGAGCAAGGCCTCGTCGCCATCATCGGTGGTGCGCACATCGTAGCCTTCGCCGCGGAACCGGTATTCGACCAGTTCGGCGAGGGCGGTGTCATCTTCAACCAGCAGCAACTTCGGAGCAGGCACGCAAACCTCCTTGACGGTCAGTTTGCCAAGACACGACCAATGTTACCGCCTTGTGACGAAACCCGAAAAGGGATTCACGCTGGCGGCAGCACTTCCTCACGGTCCGGCAGGTTCATGCCCGTTGCGGCGTAGTAGACCATTTCGGCGATATTGGTGGCATGGTCGCCAATGCGCTCGATATTGCGTGCGACGAACAGGAGCTGTGCGGCGCTGCTGATCGTGGCGGGGTTTTCGACCATGAACGAGACGAGGTTGCGGAAGATCGAATCGTAGAACGCATCGACCTTGGCATCACGCTGGACGATCTCCGCCGCGGCAACCGGATCACGCGCGGCGAACGCTGTCAGCACATCGTGGACCATTTCGGCCGCGAGGTCGTTCATGGCCGGGATCAGCGTCAGCGGCTCGAAGCGCTTGCGCCCTTCGATGATGCCGACGCGCTTGGCGATGTTCTTGGCGTAATCGCCGATGCGTTCGATCACGCCGGCGATCTTGAGTGCAGCGATCACTTCGCGCAGGTCGTCAGCCATGGGCGCGCGCAGGGCAAGGACGCGGATTGCAAGTTTGTCCACCTCGGCCTCGAGCTGGTCGATGCGCTTGTCACGGGCGATCACGCCAGCGGCAAGGTCATGGTCGCCGCGCAGCAGCGCATCCATGGCTTCTGACACGGACAATTCAGCGAGTCCGCCCATTTCCGCGACCAGGCCACGCAGCCGGGTGATGTCCTCGTCGAATGCCTTGACGGTATGTTCGGCCACCATGTCTTCCCCTTACCCGTAACGCCCGGTGATATAGTCCTTCGTCCGTTCCTCGCGCGGATTGGTGAAGATATCCGAAGTCTTGCCGTATTCGACGATCTTGCCAAGGTGGAAGAACGCCGTACGCTGCGATACGCGCGCGGCCTGCTGCATCGAGTGGGTGACGATGACGATGGCGTAGCGGCCGCGCAGTTCGTCGATCAGTTCCTCGATGCGCGCCGTGGCGATGGGGTCAAGCGCCGAGCAGGGTTCGTCCATCAGGATCACTTCGGGGTCCACCGCGATGGCGCGGGCGATGCACAGGCGCTGCTGCTGGCCACCGGAAAGCGCGGTGCCGCTGTCGTTCAGGCGATCCTTGACCTCGTCCCACAGGCCGGCCCGGCGCAGCGACTGCTCGACGATTTCGTCAAGTTCCGCCTTGCTGCCGGTGATGCCGTGGATCTTTGGGCCGTAGGCGATGTTCTCGTAGATCGACTTGGGGAAGGGGTTCGGCTTCTGGAACACCATGCCGACGCGCGCGCGGAGCTGCACCACGTCCATTCCCGACTTGTAGATGTCCTCGCCGTCGAGCAGGATGTCGCCTTCGACCCGTGCGCTGGCGATAGTGTCGTTCATCCGGTTGAGCGTGCGCAGGAAGGTTGATTTGCCGCAGCCCGAGGGGCCGATGAACGCGGTGACATAGCGCTGCGGGATCTCGATCGAGACGTCGTCAATCGCGCGCTTTTCGCCGTAGAACACCGAGACGTTCTTCGCGCTCATCTTCGACGGTGCGTCGAAGTAAGGCTTGTCGTCCTGCTTCACTGCAGTCTGGATCGCTTCAGCGTTCATTTTACCACCGCTTTTCGAAACGGTTGCGCAGGTAGATCGCAAGGCCGTTCATAAGGAGAAGGAAGACAAGCAGGACGACGATCGCGGCGCTGGTGCGCTCGACGAAGCCACGGTCAATCTCGTCGGACCACAGGAAGATCTGCACCGGCAGCACCGAAGACGGCGCGGTGAAGCCCGAGGGCGGACTGGCCACGAATGCGCGCATGCCAATCATCAGCAGCGGCGCGGTCTCGCCCAGCGCACGGGCCATCCCGATGATCGTACCGGTGAGGATGCCGGGCAGGGCAAGCGGCAGGACGTGGTTGAACACCACCTGCACCTTGCTCGCGCCGATCGCGAGCGCGGCATCATGGATAGAGGGCGGGACGGCCTTGATCGCGTTGCGACCCGAGATGACGATGACCGGCATGGTCATCAGCGCCAGCGTCATACCGCCGATCAGCGGGGCAGAGCGATAGTGCGGGAAGAGCGCGAGGAACACGGCGAGGCCAAGCAGACCGAATATGATCGAGGGCACGGCAGCGAGGTTGTTGATCGAAATCTCGATCCACTCCGTCCAACGGTTCTTCGGCGCATATTCTTCAAGATAAAGCGCCGAAAGCACGCCGACCGGGAAGGCCAGGATCAGCGTGATGAACATCGTCAGGATCGAGCCCTTGAGGGCGCCCCAGATGCCCACCGATTGCGGGCTTGTGGCATCCGACCGGCTGAGGAAGCCCTTGTCGAACGTGCGGACCAGTTTGCCTTCCGATACGAGCCTCTTCGCAAGCTGCTGCATGGCCGGCTCGCCTTCGCCACGCTGTGCTGCGGCAAGGTCATCGCTGGCTGGAAGCGAGGCGCTGTAGGTGCCACCCAGCAAAGAGGGGTCCTCGACAATGGCAGTGGCCACTTCGCGCCAGGCTCCTTGTCCGACAAGGTCATCGGCTTCGGGGCCGAGCGCCGCCTTCGCGGCGCCCTCGACCACCTTTTCGAGTCCGGCAAGTTCGAGGCCGCCCATGGGATCAGGCTGGGCTAGGCGCTTGGCATCGATCTGCATCGCGCCGGCTAGCGGAACGTCAAAGCGCACCTCGCTGCGCTGGAAACCGGCAATGCCGGCAGAGCTCATGTTGATCAACAGGAATGCCAGCATCAGCGCCGAAAAGGCGACTGCGGCAAACCCGAGCCAGCGGAAGCGCCTGTCAGCGGCGCGGCGGCGCGCCAGCCCCTTGTCCATCAGCGCCCGCCTGCGCGCCTGCACGTTAGAAGTGGTCTCGGTCATTGCAGGCTCACTCATAGGCTTCGCGGTAGCGCTTCACCACGCGCAGTGCGATGAAGTTCAGCGTCAGGGTGACAAGGAACAGGACCATGCCAAGCGCGAACGCGGAAAGCGTTGCGGGATGGTCGAAGCTGCCTTCGCCGGTCAGCATGGCGACGATCTGGAACGTCACCGTGGTCATGCTTTCGAACGGGTTGGCGGTCAGGTTGGCCGAGGCGCCTGCGGCCATGACAACGATCATCGTCTCGCCAATGGCGCGGCTGACCGCGAGCATCACACCTGCGACGATGCCGGGCAGGGCGGCCGGGATCAGCACCTTGCGGATCGTTTCCGAAGTGGTCGCGCCCATTGCAAGGCTGCCGTCGCGCATAGCCTGCGGCACGGCGGCGATGGAGTCATCCGCCATCGAGGAGACGAAGGGGATGATCATCACGCCCATGACGAGGCCTGCCGCCACCGCGCTTTCGGTCGATGCGCTGGATATGCCGATGGCCTGCGCGGCGTCGCGCACCATCGGAGCAACGGTGAGTGCCGCGAAATAGCCGTAGACCACCGTCGGCACGCCCGCGAGGATCTCGAGCAGGGGCTTCAGCACCTTGCGCACGCCATTGCTGGCATATTGCGTGAGGAAGATCGCGCTCATCAAGCCGAGCGGGATAGCGACGATCATGGCGATGATCGCGCCGATGTAGATCGTGCCCCAGAACAGCGGAATCGCGCCGTAGTCGGCTCCATCCGGCGTGCCCGAACTCATCGGGTCTGGCGACCAGTGCGTGCCGAACAGGAAGTCCAGCGGCGAGACCATGCCGAAGAAGCGCACGGTCTCGAACACGAGGCTGACGATAATGCCGATCGTGGTGAGGATCGCCACCAGCGAGGCGATCAGCAGCAAGCCCATGACCGCGCGTTCGACACGGGTGCGGGCGGTGAAATCGGGCTTGAGGCGCAGGAAAGCAAAGGCTCCGCCAGCAAACGCGACGAGGATCGTGACGACCAGGCCGATCGAATCATAAAACGTGATGGCTTCGCGGTATGGGGCGATGAGGCCCTGCGCTTCTTCATTGAAGACGCCGAAGGCCCGCCCTTCGGCAACGGCGCGGGCTTCAGCCAGCATCGTCTCGCGCTCGAAGCCGAAGCCCGGCAGCAGTGATGCAGCAGGGTCGGCCATGACCTGGCTGGTGATCAGCATCGGGCTGATCGCGTTCCACAGCACGGCGAAGAGCAGGGCTGGGACGCCGATCCAAAGGGCGACGTACCAGCCGTGAAAGTTGGGCAAGGAATGTAGGCGGACGCCGGGCGCAGACTTGCGGAACGCCCAGGCGCGGGAGCGTGCCGCCAGCCAACCGAACAGGCTCAGCCCGAAGGCGAGCAAAAGCAGGATGGATGGCGACATGACCCCCGACTTACTCCAATTCTTACTTCAGCTGCGAACCATCAAGAACGGGAAGGTCGTTAACAGCCTTCGCGCTCCCCGCAAGCACATCGTCAGGTGCAACCACCATGCCGAGCTTGGCAAGTGCGCCATCCTTGCCCCAAAGCTTTGACCATTCGGTGACAAAGCCCTGCAGGCCAGGAATTGCCTTGAGGTGTGCCTTCTTGACGTAGATGTAGAGCGGACGCGCACCCGGATAACTGAAATCCGAGATCGTGGCATAGGTCGGCTCGACCCCCTTCATCGTCAGGCCCTTGATGCGGCCCTTGTTCTCTTCGAGATAGGAATAGCCGAAGATGCCGATGGCCTTCGGGTTCGCCTCGATCTTCTGGACGATCAGGTTGTCGTTCTCGCCCGCGTCGACATAGGCGCCATCGTCACGCACTTCGCTGCAGACCTTGTCGTGCTTTTCCTTGTCGCTGTCCTTGAGCGCCTTCATTTCGGCGTTCTCGTCGCAGCCCTTGGTCAGGATCAGTTCCTTGAGCGCGTCGCGCGTGCCGGAAGTCGACGGCGGGCCGTAGACGAGGATTGGCTCGTTAGGGAGCGACGGATTGACGTCCTTCCACGTCTTGGCGGTGTTGGGCTTGCCATAGGGGTTCTTGGCGAGCGCCTTGTAGACGTCTTCCGGGGTCAGCGCGATGCCGGGGCCGCCCTGCGCCTCGGCGAAGGCCACGCCGTCGAGACCAACCTGGATCTCGACGATGTCCTTGACGCCGTTCTTTTGGCAGTCCTCGAACTCGGACTTCTTCATGCGGCGCGAGGCGTTCTCGATGTCGGGGTGCTGGGCGCCGACGCCGGCGCAGAACAGCTTCATGCCCGCGCCCGTGCCGGTCGATTCGATGATCGGCGACTTCAGCGACGGATCGGACTTGGCGAGCGATTCGGCGACGGCCTTCGCAAAGGGGTAGACGGTGGACGAGCCGACCGCGCGAACCTGGTCGCGGGTGGCCGCTTCCTGGCTGCCGCAACCGGCAAGAGCAATTGCGCCGAGAGCGGCGGCGGAAAGCGAAATGGTGCGAATCATCGACATTTGTCCTGAGCCTTCATCCGTGTTGGCAAGGGCCCAATGCGACGGTTCCGTGACAGGTTTATGACAAGGCTGGAAACGCGCGGTCAATCTGCAGAAACATTCGCCGCTGGCGCAAGCGGGATGCGCACCGTGACGGTCGTGCCGACACCCAAGGTCGAAGCAATATCCAGCTTGCCGCGATGGCGTTCGACAATGTGCTTGACGATGGCGAGGCCGAGGCCGGTGCCCCCTGCCGCCCGGCTGCGGCCGGGATCGGTGCGATAGAAGCGGCGAGTCAGGTAGGGCAGATGATCGGGGTGGATGCCTTCGCCGCTGTCGGTCACGACGAGTTCGACCTCGCTGCCATGGACGGCAAGATCGACACTGACCGGCTGCGCCGGGTCGCCATATTTCAGGGCGTTGTCGATCAGGTTGCGGACAAGCTGATCGAGTTGCTGACGATCGCCAAGGACCACACCTTCGTCGGCACGCACCACGACACGGCCTTCGCCGATGGTCATGGCCGTTTCGCTGGCGATGCTGCCGACCATCTGGCCCAGATCGATGCGGTCGCGCGGAAGTTCGTGCTTTTCGGCTTCGATTCGCGAGAGCGACATCAAATCTTCGACGAGGCTCTGCAGTCGGCGAGCCTCGCGCAGCACGGTCGCGTGGAATCTGGCGGCCGTCGCTTCGTCCACCTTCGCGTCCGGGTCGGCCAGTGTTTCGATGTAACCGATGATCGAGGCGAGCGGCGTGCGCAGCTCGTGGCTGGCGTTCGCGACGAAATCGGTGTGCGAGCGGCTGATGTCCGCTTCGGCAGTGCGGTTGACCATCTCGATCAGCGAGAACCGCTCGTCGATCGGCACGCGGCTGACCTGCCAGATCGAACGTGCGCCGGTCAGCCCCCGAACCAGCGCTCGCCCTTGTGGCTTCTTGAGCAGGTCGATGGCCTCGGGGTGGCGTAGCGCGACGCGCGCGTCCTGCCCGACGATGTGTGCGCCCAGTTCCTCGCGCGCGGCGGCATTGGCGGCTGCAATGCGCTGTCCATCAAGCATGAGGACGGGAAGGCCGAAGGGCTCGACCAGTTCCACCATGGCCTGGCGTGACACGCTACCATCGTCGCGGTCGAGCGTTTGGACCACGGGCTCGGGGCGCGCCAGCCACAGTGTTGCCAGCCAGACGACCAGCACGGCGAGCGACATCCAGAAGCCTGCCCCGCCCAGAAACATGACGACGCTCGCGCACAGGGCGACGAAAATGCTGGGAAGTGGCAGCGACAAACCCTTCATCGAATCATGCCGTGTGGATTGTTGTTGCCCGCGAATCGCCGATCCATGTGTCGGCTTCGTTGCAGCGCGGATAGGCGAGAGCAGGCAGGGCGCGCAAGCGCGGGGCGTGGTAAGTCACAATTGGTCTGTGAGATGTGCCTGCTGAGGAACTTCAAAATTCAACCACAAACGGTGGTGACCCCTACGGGAATCGAACCCGTGTTTCAGCCGTGAGAGGGCCGCGTCCTGACCGCTAGACGAAGGGGCCATTCCGCTGGAAGGCCTTTGCGTTGCGCCGCCGCTTCACCTCCCGAAGGAGGGAAGCAAGTGGTGACCCCTACGGGAATCGAACCCGTGTTTCAGCCGTGAAAGGGCCGCGTCCTGACCGCTAGACGAAGGGGCCACTGGGCTTGCGCCGCTGGGCAGGTCCGCGCCTCTAAGGGGAGGATGGCGGGGCGTCAAGCGGCGAATTGCAGAAAAATTTCAGTCGGCGAATGCGGCGTCCTCCACATGGAGTTCTGCAGCGGGGCGGCTGCCCCAGTCGTCGATCTTTGCACGCCCGGCCAGCCAGAACTGTCGGCCCCGCGAACCGTGCAGCAATGCCTGGCCCATTTCGCTCTGCGCGGCGCGAAATGCGATCGCCTTGAACGAGTGGCCATCCGCGCCTGCCGCCACCATGCGCACATGATCGGTGCCGACCAGATCGCATTTCACGAGCCTTACGGGACCAACGGCGACACGCGGGCCGGGCCAGCCTATTCCGAAGGGGCCAGCAGCGTCGAGCGTTTCGACCAGCGAGGGACGCAAGCCGCCGGGCGCCAGCGACAGGTCCAGCAGCAACGATTGCGCGCCTCGCGCCCCCGTCACGTCGCGCGCGAGTCGCTCGTCCAGCCAGTCCGCCAGCGCATTGAGCCGCGCCGGATCGATCGTCAGCCCGCAAGCCATGGCATGGCCGCCGCCTGCGACGAGCAGCCCGGCCTCGCGCGCTGCTATCACTGCAGCGCCCAGGTCGACCCCGGCGATGGAGCGGCCCGAGCCTTTGCCCATGCCTGCCTCGTCAGCATCGAGAGCGATCACCAGCGAAGGCTTGCCGGTCTTTTCCTTTATTCGCCCCGCCACGATGCCGATGACGCCCGGATGCCAGCCGCGCCCGGCCAGAACCATGACGGCACGGTTATGCTGCGCCGCGATCTGTGCCTCTGCCGCTTCCTGCACTTCCTGTTCGATCGCGCGCCGTTCATCGTTGAGGCGGGACAGCTGCGCCGCAATCTCCCGAGCCTCATCGGGGTCCTGGGTGGTCAGCAGGCGCACGCCAAGCGTGGCTTCACCCACGCGGCCGCCGGCGTTGATTCGCGGGCCTAAGGCAAAGCCGAGGTCGCTGCATGTCGGCGCGCGCGACAGGCGGCTGGCGTCGATCAATGCGGAAAGACCGATGTTTTCCCGGCGAGCCATGATCTTGAGGCCTTGCGATACCAGCGCGCGGTTAAGGCCCTTGAGTTGAGCCACGTCTGCCACGGTGCCGAGTGCCACAAGGTCGAGCAGGCCCATGAGGTCCGGCGCCTTGCGGCTGTCGAAGTATCCGCGTCCGCGCAGTTCGCGGACCAGGGCCACGGCCAGGAGAAAGGCCACGCCTACGGCAGCGAGATGGCCATGGGCAGCAGCCTCGTCGCATTCGTCGAGGCGATTCGGGTTCACCAGCGCAGCAGCCCGCGGCAGCTCAGGCGAGCATTTGTGGTGGTCGACAACGATGACGTCGACCCCAGCCTGCGCTGCCGCGTCAAGGGCTTCATGCGCCATTGCGCCGCAATCGACGGTAACGATCAGCTGGCTGCCCTGCTGGGCGAGACGGACGAGCGCTTCGCCTGAGGGGCCATAGCCTTCGAGCAGCCGGTCCGGGATATAGTGGCCGGCGCTAACACCAAGATCGCGCAGCAGCAGGATCAGCAGTGCTGCGCTTGTTGCGCCGTCTACGTCGTAGTCCCCGTAGATCGTGATCTTCTCGTTGCGCAGGATGGCGTCGGCCAAGCGCCCCGCAGCTGCGTCCATGTCCCGAAACAGCGAAGGGTCGGGCAGGAAATCACGCAGGGTAGGGCGGCGATGACGTTCGAGATCGTCGGGGGAGACACCACGCGAAAGCAGCAATTGCGTGACAATGGCTTCGTCGCCGTCTCGGCCACTGCCGCTCTGCCCGAAATCCATGTTGCCGCCGCGCCAGCGCCAGGCCTGGCCCGAAAGGGATCGTGTAATCGCAGTGACTGGAATCATCCGTTTGCGCTATACCATGGCGCTCTCTGCGGAAAGGGGAAGGGAGTGTGCGGTGCCGCACCGGCCTGTACGAATCCCCGACGCATAAGGTCGCATCGAATCCGTGGCGGCAGTTCTCTGTCGCAAGTCCTTGAGGAGGATGCAGGAATGCGTGTGATAACCGGTTCTGTGATGGCAAGCGGACTGATGCTTGCGGGCGTTGCTGCGGGAGTGGTGGCGCAACAGGCAACCGCCCCCGTCGCCAGGTACGAGATGCGCGCCGAGACGATGTCCGGTTTTGGCGGTATGGGTGGCGGTGGCGGCGTCGGCGCGGCCATGGCGATGGCCATGGGAGGCTCACCAAAGGCGCAGCACATGCTCTGGCTCGATCTCGGAACATCGCGTGCCGCGGCAGATGGCAAGCCGAAAGCCGAGCATTTCATGCCGGCAGGCGCAAAGCTCGGGAAATCGGTCCTGCTCAAGACACCGGTGAGCAAACCTGTCGAGCCGGGAACGACCGATTTCCAGCGGCCCAAGGGCCGAATGCTGATCTTCTGGGGGTGCGGGGAACACGCGCCGAAGGGGCAGCCCGTCGTCATTGATTTCAGCAAGCTCGCCGCAGGGCAAGTCCCGCCGGGCCTCTGGACCACCACCGTTCCCGTCGACCGCTGGGTCTCGCCTTCGTCTTCGCGGACCTACGGCACGTGGCCCAGCGATGACGGCAAGTCCGCCAAGCCGGATTCGTCGCTATTGGGCGCGCACCGTATCGTATCGAACTATTCGCCGGAGCTGTCGTTCAGCCTGGCCAAGGACTTCATGAGCCCGCTCAATGCGTCGAACAGTGCAATGGGCAGCGGCGCCACTGTGCTGCGCTGGGGCGCAATTCCCGACGCTACGGGTTACTATGCCATGATCATCGGCGGAAAGCAGGCGCCCAAGGGGCAGGATATGATGGACATCGTCTGGTGGTCATCGAGCGCTGCGCGTCAATTCGGCGGCGGACTGTCGGACTGGCTGGCTCCGCAAATGGTGGCGAAAATGGTGGCTGACAAGACGGTCATGTCTCCGCAGACCACAACCTGCACCGTTCCTGCAGAGGTAAAAGCGGCGGCGCCCGACTACATGTTCGGCACGCTCCATGCCTATGGGCCGGAAGAATCCTTTGCCTATCCTCCCCGCCCGGCGGACCCGAAAGTCAAATGGGTGCCGGAATGGACCGCACGTATGCGCCATCGTTCCACCACGGGCTTCCTCGTTGGAGTCGAAGGCTTTGGTGGCGCGTCCGCTGCGAGCCAGCAGGAAGCGCCCAAGCCGCAATGCAAGCCCAAGAAGAAAGGGCTGGGCGGATTGCTCGGAGGCGCAATCGGCGGCGCCATCGGCGTGCCGACGTCTGGCGGGGATGGCTGCTGAGGGATGGCAGGTGGCCTCGCCATCATCTGGCACAGTCGCACCGGCACAGCACGGGCGATGGCCGAAGCTGCTGCCGGTGGGGCCGAAGCCGAAGGTGCCTGCCGACTGATCGAAGCAGAGTTTGCGGTGCCTGAGGACTTGCTCGAGGCGGCGGGCTACCTGTTTTGCTGCCCTGAAAACCTTGGTTCGATGACCGGAGAGATGAAGGCGTTCTTCGATCGCTGCTATTACCCACTGCTCGGCCGGATCGAAGGTCGAGCCTATTCGGCGATGGTTGCGGCCGGCACGGATGGAAGCGGCGCGGAGCGTCAGCTTGACCGAATCGTCACCGGTTGGAGGCTCAGGCGGGCGGCAGCAACGCTGATCGTCAAAACAGGCGCGCAGACTCCCGAAGAGATCCTTGGCACCAAGCGCGTGCCGGAGGCACTTTTGCAGGATTGTCGAAATCTGGGACGGGCCATGGCGGCCGGTCTGGCGTTGGGAGTTTTCTAAAGCTTTCGAGCTTATGGACCAAAACCAAGCTTTCCCGGATGCAGCGTGACTCGACGCATCCTGAGGACTGTGCAAATTGGGGCCGTGGCTGAAAGGTGGGCAAGTGGACGCGAGTGACCGGTCTGCAGTTTGCGCACCCCTTGCAGCACTTCTCTACCGGGCCGAAGCGCTGCCAGCTCTGGCTGATGTCCTGAATGGGTCCAAGCGCGGCTTCGGATATTCGGTATCGCATGCGCCCGATGCTTCGGAAGGCTGGGTTGAACTGCTAGCCAGCGGACTGACATTCGATCTGCACGGGCTGAAGGACGGGCCTTCCGCACCAGCATCACCCATCGCCACTACGATCGGCCTGTCCCAACCAGATATCGGCGAGATGCGCTGGCTTACGCTTGCTCCAGGGCCGCATCTCGCCGGTGCCGGCGGCCTCTTGCCGGTTATCCGAGTCGCGGCGATGCTTCTGATCGAGCTTGCGGAAATGAGCCAAGCGGAAGGGATTTCGTGGATTCCCGCCCATCTGGTTCTAAAACCGGGATTATTCGGGCAGGCCGTGCTGCCGTGGCTGGAGGGCGGACCTTTCCCGGCTCCGGCATTTGTCGCGATGCATCGACTGGATGATGGCTCCATGGCTTCCAGAGGGCTTAATCTATTGATGGGGCAGGAGTTTATACTGCAGCCAGGCAAATCCGAAGATGCTTCGCTGCTGGCTCGCACCGCCGTTCGGCTGGTTGACTGGCTGGTTGCGCACGGCCCCGTCCTGCAACCGACGCGGGCAATTCTTGCCGGAACGGGGGCAGTCAGTCTTGAGGCGCAATTCGGGAGTCCTATCCTTGCGCGGTGCGACTGAAACGGAACCAATCTCAACCTGAAAGGGCCTGTCTGCCGTTCGGCAGCGTCAACGTGCCTGGCCAGGCAGGATATTGCCCGGACCAGCAGCGTCATCACCTCGTTCCTCGTCAGGTCCTGAGCTTTCCGGCTTTCCGGAAAATGATCGACACGCTTGGCCACGATCGGCTCGGGGTTCACGACTTTCGCCGCAACGGACAACTGTTGCCGGGGTCCGAGCATGCCGCGCTGCGTGCCGGTCTGCCCCTCCATCGCGGCCCTCACCGTGCCTACAACGAACTGGTTATCGAGCGAATCGGGCAGATCGAGGCGGACTGGTCCCAAGCGCGACGCAAGGGGTCGGTGACGGCCGATTTCACGGCCCTGATGCGCTTTGACTTGCTGCAGCGTGCCTTGCGCCGACGCTTTCTCGATCCACGCAATTGGTCGCGCTTGCCGTTGAACACACGCGACCCGTCGCTCGATTTCAGCCATCTCGATGACATGGCCGAGCTGTTCTGGACAGATACTGCGGCCGTGCAGCGGGCGAACTAAACCTGCGTCAGCGCAGGAACGATGCAGAATTCTCCGTCAGTCTTGCCGCTGCCTCACGATATTCGCGCTCGAGACGGTCCACTCGGCTCGCGACCGGTTCTACAGCAGTGACGGCGCCGATGCCTTGGCCGGAACCCCAGATATCCTTCCAGGCCTTGGCGTCAGTATTGCCGCCCGATCCAAAATTCATCTTGCTCGGATCACTTTCGGGAAGGTTGTCAGGATCGAGCCCTGCGTTGACGATCGAAGAGCGCAGATAGTTGCCGTGCACGCCGGTGAAGAGGTTCGAGTAGACAATATCGTCCGCGCGGCTGTCCACGATGGCCTGCTTGTAGGCAGCATTGGCATTGGCTTCTTCGGTCGCAATCCAGGCAGAGCCGATGTAGGCAAAGTCAGCGCCGAGCGCCTGTGCGGCAAGCACCGAACGTCCATGGGCAATCGCGCCCGACAGTGCGACGAGGCCGTCGAACCACTCGCGGATTTCCTGCATCAGCGCGAACGGGGATTGCGCCCCTGCATGGCCGCCTGCGCCGGCGGCAACCGGGATGAGGCCATCTGCGCCCTTTTCGATTGCCTTGCGGGCGAAGCGATCATTGATCACATCGTGCAGGACAATGCCACCCCAGCCATGGGCCGCGTTGTAGACATCCTCTCGCGCGCCCAGCGACGTGATGAGCATCGGCACCTGCCACTTCGCACAGAGCGCCATGTCTTCGTCGAGGCGGTTGTTGGTCTTGTGGACGATCTGGTTCACGGCAAACGGGGCAGCCGGGCGGTCGGGGTTAGCGCGGTTGTGGGCGGCCAGCTCCTCGGTAATCTGATGCAGCCATTCGTCGAGCTGGCTGATCGGGCGCGCATTGAGCGACGGGAACGACCCAACGATGCCTGCCTTGCACTGGGCAATGACCAGCTCCGGGCAGGAGATGATGAACAGGGGCGATGCAATAACAGGCAAGCGCAGGTTAGCGAACAGCGGAGGCAAGGGCATTCGGCTCGTGTCCTTCAACGGAGGCTTAATCGAACGGTTAAAGTGCTAGGTGATGACAAGCCGCCTGTCTAGGGGAGCATGTCCTCAATGCCGTAGAAGCGGGCCGCAGTGCCGGCAAATAGCGCGCGCTTCTCGCTCTCGGGCGCGCCTTGGGCCAGCCGCTTGAAGGCGTTCCACAGCACGGTATAGCTGGCACCCCATTTGTCGACGGGGTAATTGCTCTCGAACATCGCACGCTCCGGGCCGAATGCCTCGATGCAGGTCTCGATGTAAGGGCGCCACATGCCGGCCAGCGTCTCCGAAGACAGCCCCGCCATGGGACCCTGTTCCGGCAATGCGCAGAACGACATGGCAAGGCCGCCAAGCTTGATCGAAACATTCGGGCATTCGGCAATCTGCCGGATCATGTTGCGCCAGCCATCGAAGCGTTCGTGCAGTTTGCCGTGATAGCTCGCCGTGCCAAGCGGTGTGCCGCAGTGATCGAGGCAGATCGGCTGGTCCGGAAAGGCGCGGGCAAGGCTGAGCACGTCACCCAGTTGCGGCTCCAGCAGCCAGGCATCGAAAGTGAGGCCAAGCTCGCCGAGATGGCGGAAGCCCTCACGGAACTTGTCCGAGAGATAGAGTTCCGGCGGCGCGTGGAACGGCGGACCTAGCACGTCCGAATTCGCGTCCCAGGCACCTTGGTGGCGGATGCCGCGAAAGCGCCCGTTTCCTGCCTGCATGAGCGCTTCGAGGACAGGGCGCGCGGCATCGCCCAATTGCAAGTCGGCGTGGCCGATGATGGCGGCACAAGGACGGAAGTCTCCATAGAGACCGCTCGCACCCTGTGCGGCGACGCCGTTGACGTACTCGACTTCGCCCACCGGCTTCATCGCCGGTTCGGCACTGGCGCGGTAGAAGGCACCACATTCCATGTAGACGGTGGCCACCACGTTGTGCCCACCACGCGCATCGGCCAGCAGTTGGTCGAACGTGTAATAGGCCGAATGCGTCAGCGTTTCGATGAAGGGATGGCGGGGTTGCGGAAACGCTGCGATCAGCGGGCGCAAGTCCCACAAATGGTGATGCGGATCGATGATTGGCAGTTCGGGTTCGAGAATCGCTTCGTCGGCCATGCTGTCCTGTCCCGTTGCGCGCCTCTTGCGGGCACGGACGGAACTATGGCGCAAGGATTGCTGCGAGCAAGCTGGTATTTAAGCGATCGGTTGAACGGGCGGCTGCAGAGGCCGCCCGTATAACGATCATGCTGCAGCGTTTGCTGCGCTCAGAACTGCACGAACCGATGCGGTCGCCACGTCCTCGTCGATGCCAACGCCCCAGATGGTGCGGCCATCGGTGGTCTTGCATTCGACATAGGCCGCCGCGCGGGCGTTACTGCCGGCGCCCATGGCGTGTTCCGAATAGTCGGTGATGTCGATGTCGACGCCGAATCCATCCTTGAGCGTGGCGACGACCGAAGAGATCAGGCCGTTGCCGCGGCCCGAGACCGACTGGACCTTGCCATCGACTTCGATCTTGCCAGCGAAGATGCGCGTGCCATCCGGGCCGCGCGCTTCCTCGTAGTCGACCAGTTGCAAGTGCTGTGGTGCATCAAGGCGATAGGCCTTGCGGAACACGCCCCAGATATCTGCCGCCTGGAGTTCGCGACCGAGTTCGTCGGCCAGTTCCTGGACATGGCGGGAGAAATGCGCCTGCATCTTCTTGGGCAGCTTCAGGCCCTGGTCCTGTTCCAGCACCCAGGCAAAGCCGCCCTTGCCGGATTGCGAATTGACGCGGATCACCGCTTCGTAGCTGCGGCCGAGGTCAGCCGGATCGATCGGCAGGTAGGGGATCGCCCAGAGCTCGTCATTGCGCTGTTCCTGCGCGGCGAAACCCTTCTTGATCGCATCCTGGTGGCTGCCGGAAAACGCGGTGAAGACCAGTTCGCCGCCATAGGGGTGGCGGGGATGGACAGGCAGCTGGTTGCAGTATTCGACCGTCTGGATCACTTCGTCGATGTCCGAGAAGTCCAGCTCAGGGTCTATCCCCTGCGTGTACATGTTGAGGCCAACGGTGACGAGGCAGCAGTTGCCGGTACGCTCGCCATTGCCGAACAGGCAGCCCTCCACGCGATCGGCCCCGGCCATCAGGCCAAGTTCGGCCGCTGCGACGCCAGTGCCGCGATCGTTGTGGGTGTGCAGGCTGATCACCGCTCGATCGCGGTTCGGCAGGTTGCGACAGAAGTACTCGATCTGGTCGGCATAGATGTTGGGCGTTGCCGCCTCGACCGTGGCCGGCAGATTGAGGATGATCGGCTTGTCCGTCGTCGGCTGGAGAATCTCCATCACCGCCTCGCAGCACTCGATGCTGAAATCGAGTTCGGCGGTCGAGAAGGTCTCCGGGCTGTATTCGAAGTGCCAGTCGGTCTGCGGGAAGCGTGCGGCCTGATCGCGCAGGTGCTTGGCTCCGGCGATGGCGATCTCGCGCACGTCCTCGCGGTCCATGCCGAAAACCACGTTGCGCCACAGCGGCGATACCGCGTTGTAGACGTGGACGATTGCCTGCTTGGCTCCGGCCAGGCTTTCGAACGAGGTCTTGATCAGGTCCTCGCGCGATTGAGTCAGGACCTGGACGAAAACGTCATCTGGAATGCGGCCGGCATCGACGAGGCCACGGATGAAATCATACTCGGTGGCCCCGGCAGAGGGGAAGCCGACCTCGATTTCCTTAAGGCCAACCTTCAGCAGGAGATCGAAGAAGCGGCTCTTCTTTTCCGCATCCATCGGATCGATCAGCGACTGGTTGCCGTCGCGCATGTCGGTAGATAGCCAGCGCGGCGCCTTGGTGATCGTCTGGCTGGGCCATTGGCGATTGGGCAGGTCAATCTGCGGGAACGGACGGTACTTGGCCGAAGGGTTCTTGAGCATGGTCATGAAGGTGCACTCGAATTTTCTGGATTTTGGCGGTTGTGCTTCTGATCCCCTGGGCGCCGTGCGCGCCGGGAGATCCCGCGCGTCAGCTCACGCCCAAGGGCGGATAAGTCGCAGGGTAAGGTCCAGTCGAGCGGTCATGCCACAAGCCTATGGTGAATCGTGGGCCACTTGTCCAGAATGAATGCAAGCAGACAGGGAGAGGAAGGCCATGAATATTGCGCCGTTCACCGTCGAGATACCGCAATCCGCGATCGCAGACCTGAATCGGCGCATCGACATGACGCGGTGGCCCGAGAAGGAAACCGTCGACGACTGGTCGCAAGGTGTGCCGCTTGCCGCCCTGCAGGACTTCGTTGCCTACTGGCGGCATGGCTACGATTGGTACGCCTGCCAGCAGATGCTGAACTACTGGGGCATGTTTGAAACCGAGATTGATGGCCTGAAGATCCGGTTCATCCATGTACGCTCGTCCAACGCAGGCGCGCGGCCGCTGCTCCTGACCCATGGCTGGCCCGGCTCGATCCTCGAGTTTCGCCGCTGCATTGCCCCGCTGACTGAGCCGGAGCAGCATGGCGGTTCGGTGCAGGATGCCTTTCATGTCGTGATACCCTGCCTGCCCGGCTACGGGTTCTCTGGCAAACCCGTGACCAAGGGCTGGAGCGTCCAGAAGATCGCGCAAGGCTGGGGTGAATTGATGAAGCGGCTGGGCTATGACCGGTGGCTGGCGCAAGGTGGCGACTGGGGCTCGGCCGTGACGACTGCGCTCGGCGTGCTGAAGGTCGAAGGGTGCGCCGGCATCCATCTCAACATGCCGATTGCAAGACCGCTGCCCGAGGATATGGCCGCGCCGCAGCCCGACGAGGTGAAGGCGCTCGAGCGTTTGCAACATTACCAGGACTGGGATTCAGGCTACTCCAAGCAGCAATCCACGCGTCCACAGACGGTCGGCTACGGACTGGTGGATTCGCCTGTCGGCCTCGCTGGCTGGATTTACGAGAAGATGTGGGCCTGGACCGACAATGCCGGGCGTGCCGAGGACGCCCTCAGCCGCGACGACATGCTCGACAATCTCATGCTTTATTGGCTGCCGGCTGCCGGGGCATCATCAGCCCGTCTCTACTGGGAGAGCTTTGGCAGCTTTGCCCCCGCGCAGATCGACATCCCGGTCGCTGCTACGGCGTTTCCGAGGGAAATCATCCCCGCCCCGCGCAAGTGGTTCGAGCGTACATGTTCGAATCTGGTCTATTGGGGCGAGCAGGAGAAGGGCGGGCACTTCGCTGCCTGGGAGCAGCCCGAAACTTTCGTGAAAGAGCTTCGGGCTGCGTTTTCGCTGATGCCTTGAGAGTTTACTTCTTTTCGAAGGCAACGGTGATATCGAGCTTCACTTCATCCGAGACGAACGGAAGGCCGTACTTGACGTTGAAGTCCGAACGCTTGAGCGTTGCCTTGCCGTGGAAGCCCAGCGTGGCTGCCTTGCTGAAGGGGTTGGTTCCAGCACCGGCAAACGTTGCGTCAATGGTTACCGGCTTCGTGACGCCATTAAGGGTCAGGTCGCCGGTGATCTTCGCGCTCATGCCATCGGCGCCAGGTGCAACACTGGTCGAAACGAACGTGGCGTCGGCAGGGGCTGCACCGAAAAAGTCGGCGGGCTTGCCGTCAGCTGCCGGCTTGAGCAGGTGGGCGGTAAGTCCGGTGCTGGCAGTCATGACCTTGCTGACCGGAATCTTGACCGAAACCTTCGCAGCGGCGGGATTGGCCGGGTCGATGTCAAGCGTGCCCGAAACGTCGCCGAACAGGCCGAAGTAGTCGTTGAAGCCGAAATGGCTCACGCGCCACCCTACCAGCGAGTGGCCGGCATCGGCAGTGTAGGAGCCAGCCACGACACGCGCCTTGTCGGCCTTGCCGGGAACTTCGGGCATCTGCGCAACCATCGGCGCAGCCGCAGCGGCGAGAGCTAGAGGAAGGGCAAGCATGAGGGCACGCGGCATACGCGAGAGCTTCGGCATCGGGATCTCCTTGGGGAGGATGAGGAGCACCTTGGTTGCCAAAGTGCTACGACCGAAGCAAGCAAAACTCCGGCTATCGTAGGGTAAACCCGGCCGCTCTATCCGCAGCGCGCTGCCACGAGTCGTCCGGAATCGTCCACGATCAGGTTGAGGCGGTCCGGGCGCACGTCTTGCGTGATCACGGCGCCGGGGCGAACGATGCGCATGCGGTCATGCCTGATCGACTTCTGCAATTCGGTACGAGCTTGTGGCGTGACAACCAGGCCTATCAGGCGCTGTGCCGCTTGCTGACCGCACGTGTCCAGCTGCGCCCCATCATTGCGGTTGACTGGCTGCATTGGCCTGGACGCCATTTCCTTGCCGCCGGCAACCATGGCGGCTGGCGTCAGGCACAAGGCTGCCGTGTAAAGCAGCAGCCGTGACGAAGGGCGAGATAGTGTGATCATTGTCTCCGAAACGGAGTGATATAGATCACAATCTTTTCGTCTACTCCATTCGTCGACGGGATTGGTCTGTTAATGGAAAGGGCGGCCGCAGCCGCCCTTTCACGTTTTTGCAATCAAACCGACCGGGATCAGTTCTTCGACTGATCGACCAGCTTGTTGGCACCGATCCACGGCATCATCGCGCGCAGCTTGGCGCCGGTTTCCTCGATCTGGTGGCGCTTGGCGAGGCCGCGGGCGGCCTTCAGCTCAGGCTGGCCGGCGCGGTTGTCGAGCACGAAGTTCTTCACGAAGCGACCCGACTGGATATCTTCCAGCACGCGCTTCATTTCCTTCTTGGTCTCGGCGGTGATGATGCGCGGACCGGTCGTGATGTCACCGTATTCAGCCGTGTTCGAGATCGAATAACGCATGTTGGCGATGCCGCCTTCGTACATCAGGTCGACGATCAGCTTCAGTTCGTGAAGGCATTCGAAGTAGGCCATCTCAGGGGCGTAGCCAGCTTCGACCAGCGTTTCGAAACCGGCCTGGACGAGGTGCGTCGCACCACCGCAGAGAACGGCCTGCTCGCCGAACAGGTCGGTTTCGCATTCCTCGCGGAAGTTGGTTTCGATGATGCCGCTGCGGCCACCGCCAACGCCCGAGGCATATGCGAGGGCGACATCATGGGCGTTGCCCGTCACATTCTGGTGAACGGCAATCAGGCAGGGCACGCCGCCGCCACGCTGGTATTCGCTGCGCACGGTGTGGCCCGGGCCCTTCGGCGCGATCATGATCACGTCGATGTCGGCGCGCGCTTCGATCAGGCCGAAGTGGATGTTGAGGCCATGGGCGAATGCGAGCGCAGCACCCGGCTTCATGTTGGCGTGCAGGTCCTCGGCGTAGATCGCGGCCTGATGTTCATCGGGAGCAAGGATCATGAGCACGTCGGCCCATGCTGCCGCGTCGGCATTGGCAAGGACCTTGAAGCCGGCGGCTTCGGCCTTCTTCGCGCTGGCCGAACCCGGACGCAGCGCGATGGCCACTTCCTTGATGCCCGAATCGCGCAGGTTCTGCGCATGGGCGTGGCCCTGCGAACCGTAACCGAGGATCGCGATCTTCTTGTCCGTGATGAGGTTCAGATCGCAGTCTGCGTCGTAATAGACCTTCATGTCGTTCCCAATCTTTGATGAATTCGTGAAAGGATAAGCGGTGAAATTCAGGCGGCAGTGGCGCCGCGGATCATGCCGACGATGCCGGTGCGACCAACCTCGACCAAGCCAAGCTCCTTCATCAACGCGACGAAGCTGTCGATCTTGTCGGGAGCGCCGGTCAATTCGAAGACAAAGCTCGAGGTCGTGGTGTCGACCACCTTGGCGCGGAACACATCGGCCAGGCGCAGCGCCTCGACGCGGTTCTCGCCCTTGCCGGATACCTTGACCAGCGCCAGCTCGCGCTCCACGAACGGGCCCACTTCGGTAAGGTCGGTCACCTTGTGCACCGGCACCAGCCGCTCGAGCTGCGCGCGGATCTGGTCGATTACTGGCGGCGGACCGTGCGTCACGATGGTGATGCGGCTGACGTCGTGTCCGTCGGTGATGTCGGCCACGGTCAGGCTGTCGATGTTGTAGCCGCGCGCGGTGAACAGGCCGGCAATCTTGGCGAGAATGCCGGCTTCGTTATCGACCGTAATGGTGAGGACGTGGCGCTCCTGCGCCTCCTGAGCGATGTGCATCATTGTTCCAGTGTCCCTCAGACCAGCGCCTTGGCTTCGTCGTCCATCGTGCCGGCGACTTCGTCCCCGTAGAGAATCATGTCGGTATGCGCAGCCCCCGACGGGATCATCGGGAAGCAATTGGCTTCCTTGGCAACAAGGCAGTCGACGAAGACCGGGCCGTCATGGTCCATCATCGCCTGGATGCCTGCGTCCAGCTCGCTCTCGTCGGTGATGCGGATGCCCTTCCAGCCATAGGCTTCCGCCAGCCGCACGAAATCGGGCAGGCTGTCCGAATAGGAGTTGGAGTAGCGGCTCTCGTAGGTCAGCTCCTGCCACTGGCGGACCATGCCCATCCATTCGTTGTTGAGCACGAAGACCTTGACCGGCAGGCGATATTGCGTGGCCGTGCCCAGTTCCTGGATGTTCATCTGGATCGACGCATCGCCAGCGATGTCGATGACCAGCGTGTCGGGGAAGCCGGCCTGCGCGCCGATCGCGGCGGGGAGGCCGTAGCCCATCGTACCGAGACCGCCCGAGGTCAGCCACTTGTTGGGCTTCATGAAGTGGAAGTACTGCGCCGCCCACATCTGGTGCTGGCCGACCTCGGTCGAAATGATCGGCTCACGATGCTTGGTCAACTCGTAGAGGCGCTCGACCGCGTACTGCGGCATGATCGCCTTGGACTTGCGCGGGTAGGCGAGGCTCTTCTTGCCACGCCAGCCATCGATGCGCGCATACCAGCCCGTCAGGTCCTGCGCCTTGTAGCCGCGTTCCAGCCACGCTTCGATCAGCTGCCCGAGAACCTTGCCGCAATCGCCTATCACCGGCAGGTCGACCGCCACGGTCTTGTTGATCGAGGCGCGGTCGATATCGATGTGGATCTTCTTCGAATTCGGCGCGAAGGCATCGAGGCGGCCGGTCACGCGGTCATCGAAGCGCGCGCCCACACAGACGATCAGGTCCGCCTGGTTCATCGTCAGGTTGGCTTCGTAGGTGCCATGCATGCCAAGCATGCCGAGCCATGCCGGATGATCCGCCGGGAACGCGCCCAGACCCATCAGGGTCGAGGTGACCGGCGCGCCGGTCAGCGCTTGCAGCTCGCGCAGCAGGCGCGCAGCTTCCGGTCCGGAATTGATCACGCCGCCACCGGTGTAGAACACAGGCGCCTTGGCCTTGGCGATCATTTCGATCGCCTCGGCGATCTCGCTGGCGCCGCCTTCGGTCTGCGGAGCGTAGCGATTGCGCTGCTGCGGTGCCGCGCTGCTCCACGTCGCGGTTGCGATCTGAACGTCCTTGGGAATGTCGATCACGACCGGACCAGGACGCCCTTCGGTGGCGATGCGGAACGCCTCGTCCATCGTCGCTGCTAGCTGCGAGGGGTCCTTCACCAGATAGTTGTGCTTGGTGCAGTGGCGCGTGATGCCGACGGTATCGGCTTCCTGGAATGCGTCCGAGCCGATCAGGCCAGTCGGGACCTGCCCGGTGATCACGACCATCGGGATCGAATCCATGAAGGCATCGGCAATGCCGGTGACGGCATTGGTTGCGCCCGGACCAGATGTGACGAGCACGACGCCGGGCTTGCCGGTGGCGCGGGCGTAGCCTTCGGCGGCGTGCGCTGCGCCAGCTTCATGGCGGACGAGGATGTGGCGGATGCGTTCGTCGCCGAACAGCGCATCGTAGATCGGCAGTACCGCGCCGCCGGGATAGCCGAACACGAATTCGACGCCCTTGGCGACAAGGCTTTCGACCAGGATCTCGGCGCCGCTGCGCTCGCTTGTCACGTTACTTCATCCTTCTTCGCGTGGCCGGGCCGATAGACCCGATGCTTCGCTGAAAAAACAAAAAACCATCAAAAATTTCTGCCCGGCTGTAGCTTGGCTGCGCCGGCCAAAAACCATAAAAAGTTTCTGCCCGGCTGTAGCTTGGCTGCGCCGGCCAGAACCTTCAAAAATTTCGGCCCGGCTGCAGCTAGGCTGCGCCGGCCAAAGCCTTCAAAAATTTCGGCCCGGCTGCAGCTAGGCTGCGCCGGGCCGTCTCTCCCTCTCGAGTGCTTGATCGACATGCAACATGGATCAGGCAATTGACGGCCTGCTACTTGACATAAAATGTGGTGTCAAGCGGCTAAGTGCGCAATAAACTTGCTGCATAGTCGAAGTCAATGGAATTTTCGTACGCCAAGCGGGGCCAGTAGCCGGGATTCTGGTTCTTCAGCCAGGTGTACTGCCGCTTGGCGTAGTTGCGCGTCGCCTGCTGCCCCGCGGAAATGGCCTGGTCCCGAGACATTTCGGCACGCAGGAATGCCGCGATCTCCGGCACGCCGATGGCTCGCATGACCGGAGCCGATTCGGATAAGCCCCGCGCGAGAAGGGCTTTTACTTCGTCCAGCGCGCCACCTTGCCACATCAGTTCGAAACGCAGATCGCACCGGCGATAGAGCCACTGCCGCTCGGGCAGGAGAATGATCGGCGCGAGGTCTACCGTCTCGCCGATGCCGCCGACACGCTGTTGCTGCCAATGCGCCAGCGAATGCCCTGTCGAACGCACCACCTCCAGCGCGCGGGTCACCCGTTGCACATCGGCGGGGCCAAGCAGGGCAGCGCGCGCCGGGTCCTCTACGCGCAACGCAGCATAGGCCGTCTCGACAGGCAAGGCCCGCACTTCCGCGCGAACGATCGGGTCGATTTCCGGCACCGGCGCAATGCCGTGGAGCAGCGTATTGATGTACATGCCGGTCCCGCCGACCAGGACCGGCAGCGCATTCCGCGCATGTGCCGCAGCGATCTCGGCCTTGGCCGCATTCGCCCAGTCCGCCGCCGAACAGGCCTGCGCGCCATCCCACGCGCCGAACAGGACATGCGGCACGCCCTGCATCTCTTCCTCTGACGGCCGTGCACTCAGCACGCGCAGATCTGCATAGACCTGCGCGCTGTCGGCGTTGATAATCACCGCCTCCCTACCTTGCTCTCGCAGCCGGAGGGCGAGTTTCACTGCGAGATCGCTCTTGCCGCTTGCCGTCGGCCCTGCGATTAGCGCCACGCGCGGGCAGTGCCCCGCGCTTTCAGAAAAGGATTCCCCGTTGATCATCGCGCGCCTGATAGCAGACCCGGAGACGCTTGGTGACAATCTCTCGCTTGCGATGGAAATGATCGAGGCGCGCGATTGGGAAGTGGCAGGCGCCGGCATGCTCGACTTCTGTGAGGACGTGCTCGAACTCGAAGTGGTCGAGGGTAATCCTGCAGGCATCCGCAAGATCCTCGACCAATGCTTCCCCGATAGCGACCTGCTGCTCTCCAATGGCCTTATCGAAGTGCCCAACCTCTTCGTGTCCGACATGGATTCGACCATGATCGAGCAGGAGTGCATCGACGAACTGGCTGACTTCGCCGGGCTCAAGGACCGCATCGCTGCGATCACCGAACGCGCGATGCAGGGGGAACTCGATTTCGAATCCGCTCTGCGCGAACGCGTCGGCCTCCTGAAGGACTTGCCTGAGGCCGCAATCGCCCAGTGCCTTGATGAGCGCATCCGCCCGATGCCCGGCGCCCGTACGCTCGTCTCCACGCTCAAGTCCCGCGGCTGCCATACCGTGCTGGTCACCGGCGGCTTCCACTCCTTCGCCGATCCGGTGGCTGAACTGCTCGGGTTCGATCGCGTGGTCGGCAACCGCCTCGGCCTGCATGAAGGCATGCTGACCGGCGGCCTGGTTGGCGGGATCGTCGACAGTTCGGTGAAGAAGAAGGTCCTGCTCGAAGAGACCGAGCGGCTTGGCGCTGAGGTGTTCAGCCTTGCCACCGGCGATGGCGCCAATGACATTCCGATGATCGAAGCCGCAAGCTACGGCATCGCCTATCGCGCCAAGCCCAAGGCCCGTTCTGCGGCGGACGGCTGGATCGACCGGGGTGACCTGACCTCGATCCTGTCGCTGCTGGGCATTGCCCGTCAGGACTGGGTCTTCGACTGATCAGGCGAATGCATGCTGCGTCGTCTGTACGCCATCACGCGCAGCAGCAGCGCTGCCGAAGCGAAGGTCGTCATCGTCAGCCCGACGGCGCGTGTCTCCGGCACCGGAATACGCTTGGCATAGGCCAGCGTGAAGATCAGCCAGATCACGTGAATGCCCACCGTGTGCAGCCGCTTCCAGTTCCGGCCAAGCGCGCGCATCGCTGCGTTGCTCGATGTCAGCGCCATGGCAAGGATGAACAGGTAGGCGAGGCCGCCCGGCACCAGCGATGCCAACGTGCGTGGTTCCGGATCGAGGCTGACCGCCACGACCAGCGCCACGAGGTGGATGGAATGGCTTACCGCAAAGCCGAGGCCCCACCACCTGCGATCACGCGCCAGCGCCCGGCTCCATGGGGCAGGGGACAGGCGAAAGAGCGAGGAGGCGAGGTAAGTCAGCAGAAACACCGGGAAGCCCACGCGCGCGGTCCATCGTGCTGCCAGGTGCCAACTCTCCAGTTGAGTCGTCCCGGCCGCCAGACCCGCAGCCAGTGCCAGCAAGGAAAGCGCCAGCCCCAGCGCCATCGGCCACCTGCGTGCCATGTTTCCGTTCTCCCCCTGTGTTTTTGCAAGTCTGCACTGCACCGTCGCCGCTGGCAAGCAGTGCTCCGGGCAGGGCGATTGACGATCTATTTACAGTGCTGTTAGTATTTGCCGGACACGAAGACCGGGAGAATCGACGTGAACGCCATGACCGGTGCGTTGAGTGCCGACCTGCCAATCTACGACGAGCGCCGTCCGCAGATGCGGATGCAGCCGCTCAAGGCATGGCACCATTTCCAGAACCTCCTGAAGGACAAGGAAAACACCGAGGAGGTGTTCCACATCTTCGAGGCGCTGCCGTGGCGGAACCTGCGTGAGCGGGCAGAGGCTTTCCTGCGCAGTGAGCGCGGCCAGGCCCTACGTGTGACAGAGCCCTATCTCCCGGCGATTCTCGACGATCACGCTGCCCTGCGCCAGACGCCCAAGGGATCTCTGGCCCACGCCTACTGCGATTTCATGGAGAGCGAGGGCTTGACCGCCCAAGGTCTGGTCGACGAGTTCGATCGTTTCGCCGCCAAGCGTGAGCGTTTCGAGGACCAGTTCCTGTGGTACCTCAACCGCATGCGCGATGTGCACGATATGCTGCACGTGCTGACCGGCTACGGCCGCGATGCGCTGGGTGAGGCCTGCGTCCTCGCCTTCACCTACAGTCAGCAGCCAAGCCCGGCACATCTGTTCATCGGCTACATGGCTGGCATGAACATCAACCGTCAGACGAAGCGCAGCGCTCCGGTGCTGCGTGCGGTGCGGGAAGGCCAGCGCCTCGGCAAGGCCTGCCCGCGCCTGTGCGAGCAGTCGATCAGGGAACTCCTGCCGCTACCGATCGAAGAGGTCCGCGCGCGCCTGAACATCACCCCTGCCGCGCGCTACAAGCAGGCGCATGGCATCTGGCGCGGCATGGGCATCGACCCTTATGACCTGCTCGGCAAGAACGCCGCCAAGCTCGCGGCCTGAAAACATCTTGATCCTCCCCGTTTTTCCGTTGGACAAACGGGGAGGTGGGCTGCCGCAGGCAGGTCGGAGGGGCTGTTAAGCCTCCATCCAGTCCCGGAAGAACGCCTCGTTCGCTTCACGCAGCACGGCAAGTTCGACGCCCGCCACCTGTGAGCCACCGACCGTACCAAGCTTGGTCGCGCCTTCGAGCACTTCGCCGGCCTTGGTTGTGACCACATAGCGCGACTGGTCCTCGCCGAACGCCGCAGCCGTAGTCAGGCCCACGTCAAGCGTGCAACCCTTGCCTCCAGCCAGCGCCATCTCGGTCAGCGCCACCAGCAGGCCGCCATCCGAGATGTCATGGACAGCGGTCAGCATCCCGGCAGCGATCCAGTCGCGCACCTGCTCGCCATTCTTGCGTTCCACCGCCAGATCGACCGCGGGCGCCTCGCCGTCTTCGCGGCCAAGCACTTCGCGCAGGTACAGCGACTGGCCCAGATGCGAACCTTCGCCACCGACCAGCCAGATCACGTCGCCCTCGTTCTTGAATGCGACCGTGGCCATCACCTCGTGATCGAGCATCAGGCCGACGCCGCCAATCGCCGGCGTCGGCAGGATGGCCGAGCCACCACCGGTCGCCTTCGATTCGTTGTAGAGCGAGACGTTGCCCGAAACGATCGGGTAATCGAGCGCGCGGCACGCATCGCCCATGCCGTTCAGGGCCTGGACGATCTGCGCCATGATCTCGGGGCGCTGCGGGTTGGCGAAGTTGAGGCAGTTGGTGATCGCCAGCGGGCGCGCACCCACCGCGCAGATGTTGCGCCACGTCTCGGCCACGGCCTGCTTGCCGCCTTCATAGGGATCGGCATAGCAATAGCGCGGCGTGCAGTCGGTGCTGATGGCCAGCGCCTTCTTCGAACCATGGATGCGCACTACAGCAGCATCGCCACCAGACTTCTGCAGCGTATCGGCACCGACCTGCGAGTCGTATTGCTCGAAGATCCAGCGACGGTTGGCGAGGTCCGGGCAGCCAATCAGCTTGACCAGATCAGCGCCAATGTCCGCGCTCTCCGGTACCGATCCCAGTGGAGCGACATTCGCCCAGGCCTTGTAGTCTGCCAGCGACAGGGCAGGGCGGTCATAGAGCGGCGCGTCTTCGGCAAGCGGCCCGAGTGGAATATCGCAGACCGTCTCGCCCTTGAACTTCAGCACCATGTGGCCGGTGTCGGTCACTTCGCCGATCACGGCAAAGTCCAGCTCCCATTTGCGGAAGATCGCCTCGGCCATGGCTTCCTTGCCGGGCTTGAGCACCATGAGCATGCGCTCCTGGCTTTCCGAGAGCATCATCTCATAGGGCGTCATACCCTCTTCGCGGCACGGCACCTTGTCCATGTCGAGGATGATGCCGGCCTTGCCGTTGGTCGCCATTTCGACCGACGAGGAGGTCAGGCCCGCAGCGCCCATGTCCTGAATCGCGACGATGGCATCTGTGGCCATCAGCTCGAGGCAGGCCTCGATCAGCAGCTTTTCGGTGAAGGGATCGCCCACCTGCACGGTCGGGCGCTTCTCGTCCGACTTCTCGTCAAAGTCAGCCGAAGCCATGGTCGCGCCGTGGATGCCGTCACGGCCGGTCTTGGAGCCGACGTAGACGATCGGGTTGCCGAGGCCCGTGGCGGCCGAATAGAAGATCTTGTCGGTATCGGCCACGCCCACGGTCATCGCGTTGACGAGGATGTTGCCGTCATAGGCCTTGTGGAAGTTGGTCTCGCCACCCACCGTCGGCACGCCGACGCAGTTGCCATAGCCGCCGATGCCCGCGACCACGCCCTGCACGAGGTGCTTCATCTTCGGGTGATCCGGGCGGCCAAAGCGCAGCGCGTTCATGTTCGCCACCGGGCGCGCGCCCATGGTGAACACGTCGCGCAGGATGCCGCCAACGCCCGTCGCCGCGCCCTGATAGGGCTCGATGTAGGAGGGGTGGTTGTGGCTTTCCATCTTGAAGATGGCGGCCTGCCCGTCACCGATGTCGATCACGCCCGCATTCTCGCCAGGGCCACAGATCACCCAAGGCGCCGAAGTGGGCAGCTTCTTGAGGTGGATGCGGCTCGACTTGTAGGAGCAGTGCTCCGACCACATCACCGAGAAGATGCCGAGCTCGACAAGGTTCGGCTCGCGCCCGAGCGCGTTCAGGACGCGCTGGTACTCTTCCTCGGACAGCCCATGGGCGGCGACGACATCTGGCGTGATTTCGGACATGGCGCGCGCCTTAGCGATGTGGGCGCGTGTAGGCTAGTCCTGTCAGGCGAATTTGAGCGCAACCCATGTCGCCGCCGTAGCGGCCACCGTCGTCGCGAACGTCCCCCAGATCACGTCGATCACGGTAACGTGCACCGGCCAGCGTGCCAGCACGGCTTGGCTGGTCAGATCGTAGGTCATGTAGCACATCGCACCGAGGATCGCGGCGTTCAGCGCCGTGGCGCCCAGACCTTGCGACAGGCCCGGCCGCACCGCGAACCACATCATGCCGGCAAGGTAGAGCAGGTAGAACACGATCGCTGGCCCCGCCCGAAATTGCGGCGCCAGCAGATCGCCCAACGCCGGACGATAAAGCTTCGACCCGGCCCAGCCCAGCCACACGGCATCCATGGCGCCGAACACCACGGCGGCTGCCACATAGGCGATTACGTATTGCATGAAGTGCAGGTCCCCGGCTTGTTGCGGATCGAAGCTTGACCGCGCCCCATGGCCCCGTCAATGCTGCCCCAATGGGAACCGCACCTGATATCGCATCAAGCATCGCTGGCCTCAGCTTCGAAGAGGCTCTGAAGGAACTCGAAACAGTCGTGCGGCGGCTGGAAAGCGGCGATGCCCCGCTCGATGAATCGATCGATCTCTATGCGCGCGGCGATGCCCTGCGCGCCCACTGCCAGGCGCGGCTGGATGCCGCGCAGGCACGGATCGAGGCCATCGTGGCCGATCGTGACGGCAAACCGCAGGGCCTTCGCCCGTTCGACGAAACCCAGGGCTGATCGGAGCTTCCGCCATGGCCGATACCGGTCTGCTAAAGCCTGCGCTCAAGGCGATTGCCGAGGACATCGACAACAGCTTCGACCTGCTCCTGCCCATTCCCGGTGACCCGCGCGACAGGCTGGTGGAGGCCATGCGCTATGCCACCATCGGCGGTGGCAAGCGCGTCCGCCCACTGCTGGTCTGCGCAACGGCTGCACTGTTCGGCGTGTCACGTGAAGCGGCGGTCCGCGTCGGCACCGCGATCGAGGCAATCCACGTCTATTCGCTGATCCATGACGACTTGCCGTGCATGGACAATGACGCCTTGCGGCATGGCAAGCCCACCGTGCATCTCGCTTTTGACGATGCTGCGGCAGTGCTTGCTGGCGACGCACTCCACGATTTCGCGTTCGAGGTTCTGTCGGATCCTGCCACCAGCGGCGATCCATTCACCCGTATCGAACTCATCCGCACGCTTGCCACAGCCAGCGGCATGAACGGCATGTGCGGCGGGCAGATGATGGACATCGTCGCCGAAACTTCGAGCTTCGATCTGCCTACAGTCACGCGCCTGCAGCAGCTCAAGACGGGGGCGCTCCTGTCCGCCTCGGTCGAAATGGGCGCAATTCTCGGCAAGGTGCCGCCTGAAGGCCGCACGCATTTGCGCGGCTATGCCCGCGACATCGGCCTTGCATTCCAGATCGCCGACGATCTGCTGGATGCCGAGGGCGATGAAGCGGCTGCCGGCAAGGCGCTGCGCAAGGATGAGGCCCAGGGCAAGGAAACCTTCCTGTCGCTGCTGGGTGCAGACCGCGCTCGCGAACAGGCGCGCATTCTGGTCGATCAAGCGATCGAGTTTCTGGCGAGCTACGGCCCCGAAGCCGATCTTCTGCGCGAACTTGCGCGCTTCATTGTCGAGAGGAATCACTGATGGCGCAGCGTATCGGCGTCTATCCGGGCACGTTCGACCCGATCACGCTCGGCCACCTCGATATTATCCGGCGCGGGGCCAAGCTGGTCGACAAGCTGATCATCGGCGTCACCACCAATCCTTCGAAGAACCCGATGTTCACGCCGGATGAGCGCATGGCCATGGTCAGCCGCGAAGTTGCCGATCAAGGCATCGATAACGTCGAGGTCGTGGGCTTCAATGCGCTGCTGATGAAGTTCGCCCGTGCGCAAGGCGCTTCGGTGATCGTGCGCGGACTGCGCGCCGTGGCCGACTTCGAGTACGAATACCAGATGGCCGGCATGAACCAGCAGCTTGATGCCGAGATTGAAACGGTGTTCCTCATGGCCGACGTCAGCCTGCAACCGATCGCATCGAAACTGGTCAAGGAAATTGCCCTGTTCGGCGGCGAGATCGCCGATTTCGTGACTCCGATGATCCGCGACGAAGTTGTCGCCAGGGTCGAGGAGCGTGGTCGTCTGGGCGACTACTGAAACAGAACGGCAATCGTTCATTGCAGCGACAGCGCGAGAAGCCTATCGGCGCTGCAGGCTATCCGGAGTTCGACTGTTCCATGGTTTCGCGCTTTCTCACCGCACTTGCGCTTGGCGCTGCCCTGATTGCCTCGCCGGCGATGGCGAAGGACAAGCAGGAAGAAGCTGCCGCGCCCGCGCCAAAGCCCTTGAACTACGTCGTGAACGCCGACCAGACGGCGGATCGCGAGAACATCCTTTATCTCGATCTTTCCAATGGTGGTCGCGTTGCCATACGGCTCATGCCGGAGTGGGCGCCCAGCCACGTCGAGCGGATCAAGACGCTGGTCCGCGAGGGCTTTTACAACGGCGTTATCTTCCATCGCGTGATCGATGGCTTCATGGCGCAGACCGGCGATCCGACGGGCACAGGGCAGGGCGGTTCGCCACTTCCTGACCTCAAGGCCGAATTCAACGCGGTCCCGCACGTCCGCGGCACCGTGTCGATGGCCCGCACGAACGAGCCGGATACGGCGAACAGCCAGTTCTTCATCGTGTTCTATCCGCGCTTTGCGCTCGATCACAAGTACACCAACTTCGGTCGCGTGATCGCTGGCATGGACTATGTCGATGCGATCGTGCGCGGGGAACCGCCGCAGAACCCGACCAAGATCGTCCAGGCTTCGATTGCCGCCGACAACAAGGCGGCCCCGGCTCCGGTCGCGCCAGCAGCGCCGGCTGCGATCACGGCGGACATGCTCAGCAATTCTACGTCAAACTAAGAGGTCTCGAATCCTCGCCCGATTGCGGCTAGGGCGCGCCCATGCGCGTTGACCTCTTCGACTTCGAACTGCCTCAGGAAAACATTGCCCTGCGTCCGGCGCGGCCGCGTGATTCGGCGCGGCTGCTTGGCGTCGGCACAGACGGGCCGTTCCGCGACCTTACGGTGCTAGATCTGCCCACGCTGTTGAATCCCGGCGATGTGCTGGTGTTCAACGACACGCGTGTGATTCCGGCCCAGCTTGAAGGGCAACGCGGTGAAGCACGCATCGGCGCAACACTCCACAAGCGGATCGACCTGCGCCGCTGGCAGGCCTTTGTCCGCAACGGCAAGCGCTTGCGCGAGGGCGATGAAATCATGTTCGGCGCCGGCGTGACCGCCTTTGCCGAAAGCCGCTTTGCCGATGGCAGCTGGACGCTGTTCTTTCCCGGCGAAGAGCCTGTCGAGGTCCTTCTGGAGCGGGCAGGGCAGATGCCCCTGCCGCCCTATATTGCCGGCAAGCGCCCGACTGACGAGCAGGACCGCGAAGACTACCAGACCATGTTCGCTGCCAAGGACGGCGCTGTAGCGGCTCCCACTGCCGCACTGCACTTCACCTCGCGCCTGATGGATGCGATCGCCGCACGGGGTATTCGCACAGAAACGCTTACCCTCCATGTCGGCGCGGGCACGTTCCTGCCGGTCAAGGCCGACGACACGGCCGATCACCAGATGCACGCCGAATGGGGCACGATCGACGCTGCCACGGCAGACCGTCTCAATGCCGCCCGCGCTGCAGGCAACCGCGTGATTGCGGTGGGGACAACCTCGCTGCGACTGCTGGAAAGTGCGGCGGGCGAGGACAAACGCATCCGTCCGTTTGAAGGCGACACCGCAATTTTCATCACCCCCGGTTACACTTTCCGCGCCATCGACGGGTTGATGACCAACTTCCACCTGCCCAAGTCCACGCTGTTCATGCTGGTCTCCGCGCTGATGGGGTTGGAGCGGATGCAGGCGGCCTATGCCCATGCCATTGCCAGCGGCTACCGCTTCTATTCCTACGGCGATTCCAGCCTGCTCCTGCCATAAAGCGCAGTTTGCGCCGGCCTTCCTCGCGCTAGCCTTGCCTCCAACAAGATTGGGAGGATGACATGATTCCGGCGCACGTTCCGACCGACCGCGTGGTGGATTTCGATATCTTCAATCCGCCCGGCGTCGAGACCGACTACTTTGCTGCCTGGAAAACGCTGCTTGATGGCCCCGGTCTGGTCTGGACCACGGCCAATGGCGGCCATTGGATCGCTGCGCGGGGTGATATTGTCCGCCAGCTCTGGGGCGACGCCGAAAGGCTCTCCAATCAGTGCCTTGCCGTCACGCCGGGGCTTGGTGAAGTCATGCAGTTCATTCCGCTGCAGGAAGACGGCGCAGCGCACAAGGCCTATCGCATGCCCGTGATGAAGGGCCTCGCCTCCCGCTTCGTCGTCGCGCTTGAACCCAAGGTGCGCGAAGTGGCGCGCGAATTGATCGAGGGTCTGCGCCCGCGCGGCGAGTGCGATTTCGTGAGCGACTTTGCCGAAATACTCCCGCTCAACATCTTCCTCACCCTGATCGACGTCCCGCTGGAAGACCGTCCCAGCCTGCGCCAACTCGGCGTCCAGCTTACGCGCCCTGACGGCTCGATGACGGTGGAGCAGCTCAAGCAGGCGGCTGACGACTATCTCTGGCCGTTTATCGAGAAGCGCATGGCGCAGCCCGGCGACGATCTGTTCAGCCACATCCTGTCGGAACCGATCGACGGCAGGCCGTGGACAGTGGACGAAGCGCAGCGGATGTGTCGCAATCTTCTGTTCGGTGGGCTCGATACAGTGGCGGCGATGATCGGGATGGTTGCCTTGCATTTGGCGAGGCACCCCGAGGACCAGAAATGGATGCGCGACAACCCCCGGGAGTTGCCCGGAGTTGCCGATGAGTTGATGCGTCGCTACCCGACAGTCGCCGTGAGTCGCAATGCAGTTGGAGATATCCAAATTGACGGCGTGACCATACGCACGGGCGATCTCGTCTACCTTCCCAGCGTGCTGCATAACCTTGATCCGAAAAGCTTTTCTGCTCCGGAGGAGGTGCGGTTCGACCGTGGCATGGCGCCGATCCGGCATACCACGATGGGCGTCGGCGCCCACCGCTGCGTCGGTGCAGGCCTTGCTCGCATGGAAGTGATTGTTTTTCTTGAGGAATGGCTTGCGGGCATGCCCGAGGTGAGGCTCGATCCAACCAAGCCGGTCACCATGAAGGGCGGCAACGTTGGCGCCTGCACCGCAATTCCGCTGGTCTGGAATCCCTAGGAAAACCAACCCCATACAAGTCGAACCGTAAGCCCGATGCTAACTATGACGAGCAGCGGGCGAATGACTTTCGCCCCAAACTTGGTGGCATAGTGCGAGCCGATCCACGCGCCGGTCATGGCGCCCACGCCCATGCAAGCCCCAAGAATCCACATTGCCTGGCCGCCGATGCTGAACACGATCACACTGGCTATGTTGCTGGTGACGTTGAGAAATTTCGTCAGGCCGGTGGCGCGGGTGAGTCCCATGCCGCGCAATCCCACCAACGTCGTCGCGAAGAACTGCCCCGCGCCGGGACCGAAGAATCCATCGTAGAAGGCGACCCCGGCGCCCACAGGCATGTAGCCGCGCTCTGACAGGTGGCCGTGGCGATCCTCGTCGGTCATGCCCGGCGAAAAGACCGTGTACAGGGCTACCGAGATCAGCAGTACAGGCACGACCAGCTTCAGGACATCGGCGCTAAGATGTTGAATTGCCAGCGATCCCACCATCGCTCCCACAAAGACTATGGCCGCCGTTGGCGCGTTCTTGCGGAAGCTGAACAGGCCGGCCTTGTGATAGCGCCAAGTCGCCATCGAGGTGCCGCACATCGACTGGATCTTGTTGGTCCCGAGCACAACGTGCGGGGGCAGGGGAGTGGACAGCAGCACCGGCATCATCACCAGCCCGCCGCCGCCCGCCACGGCGTCGATAAAGCCTGAAAGCACCGCCACGCAGGTCAGCGCCGGATAGAACCAGAGGTCGAGGTGGGCAGGTTCAAACATCAGCAGGTCTGGCATTTGCGCGCTTTGGCGATTGCGCCTAAGGGCCGCAACACTCTTTTTGCCGAGATCTCCGCACGATGACCCGTTTTGCCTTCGATATCCACGCCACCGACGGAAAAGCGCGTACCGGCACGATCCGCATGATGCGCGGCGACATTCGCACGCCGGCGTTCATGCCGGTGGGTACTGCCGCGACGGTCAAGGCGATGAAGATGGAGGACGTGCGCGCCAGCGGAGCGGACATCATCCTTGGCAACACGTATCACCTGATGCTCCGGCCCGGAGCAGAGCGCGTCGCGCGGCTTGGTGGCCTGCACAAGTTCGGCGGCTGGGACCGTCCGATACTGACCGACAGTGGCGGTTACCAGGTCATGAGCCTGTCGGACTTGCGCAAGATCACCGAGGAAGGCGTGACTTTCGCCAGCCACCTCGATGGCTCGCGTCACCTGCTGAGCCCGGAACGATCGATGGAGATCCAGCGCCTGCTCGGGTCCGATATCGTGATGTGCTTCGATGAGTGCCCGCGCGCTGACCAGCCGCGCGATGTGATTGCCAAATCGATGGAAATGTCGATGCGTTGGGCAAGGCGCAGCCGTGACGCGTTCAATGCCGGCGGCGAACATGCCGAACGCTCGGCGCTATTCGGCATCCAGCAGGGTGCGCTTGACGAACGCTTGCGCAAGGACAGTGCTGACGCCCTGACCGATATCGGTTTCGACGGCTATGCCATCGGTGGCCTTGCCGTGGGCGAAGGGCAGGAAGCCATGTTCGCCACGCTCGAATTCGCGCCGCAGCAGTTGCCTGCAGATCGGCCGCGCTATCTGATGGGCGTTGGCAAGCCCGACGATCTTGTCGGCGCGGTCGAGCGCGGGGTCGACATGTTCGACTGCGTCCTGCCGACGCGTTCCGGTCGCAACGGGCAGGGCTTTACCTGGAATGGCCCGGTGAACATGCGCAACGCCCGACATGCGGAAGACACCGGCCCTCTCGACGAACGATGCCCGTGCCCGACCTGCACCAAGTACAGCCGCGCCTATCTGCACCACCTCCACAAGTCAGGCGAGATGCTGGGCGCCATTCTGCTGACCGAGCACAACCTCTGGTTTTACCAGCAGCTCATGGCAGGAATGCGTGCGGCGATTGCAGAGGGGCGCTTTACGGCCTTTGCGGCTGATTTCAGGCGGGACTACCTCGCGCGTTAGGCGGCAAGGTCCTCCGCACCGTTCTGCATCATCGGATCGTGCGTCTCCAACCGCGTGTCCTTGTAGGCGTAGAATTCGCCTGTTCGCTCATCGAGGAAGCCTGCTCCGATTGCGAAGGCCTGGCGCTGTGCGGTAAGGAGGTCCGGGTACCATTTGCCGATGCGATGGGGGGTGACGAAGCGATAGAGAGACATACTTTTCTAATCGCCACGGGCCTTCATAGTTCCCCGCGCAATCGCAAATTTTGCCCGCAAAACAGAACGCAACAGCCTGTTTAAAAACGCGAAAAAGGCGGAGCTTGCGCCCCGCCTTCGTCGTGTTCTGCAGTGGTTCTGAAACCGATCAGCGCGAATAGAATTCGACGACCAGGTTCGGCTCCATCTTCACCGGATAAGGCACTTCGTCCAGCGTCGGAACGCGGGTGAAGGTGGCCTTGTCGCCTTCGGTGGCGACATAGTCGGGAACTTCACGCTCGGGCAGCGACTGTGCTTCGGCGATGAGAGCCATTTCCTTGGCCTTCTTGCCGAGGCTGATCACGTCGCCGGGGCGAACGCGACGCGAAGCGATGTTGCACTTCACGCCGTTGACGTAGATGTGACCGTGCGAAACGACCTGACGGGCCGAGAAGATGGTCGGCGCGAACTTGGCGCGGTACACGACCATGTCGAGACGCTGTTCGAGCAGGCCGATCAGGTTCTGACCGGTGTCGCCCTTCATCTTCGACGCTTCCTGATAGGTGCGCTTGAACTGCTTCTCGGTCACGTCGCCGTAATAGCCCTTGAGCTTCTGCTTGGCGCGGAGCTGGATGCCGAAGTCCGAGACCTTGCTCTTGCGGCGCTGGCCGTGCTGGCCGGGGCCATACGAGCGGCGATTCACCGACGACTTGGGACGACCCCAGATGTTCTCGCCAAGACGGCGGTCAATTTTGTACTTGGATGCCTTGCGCTTGGACATGCGCTGCCTTTCAATTTGCAGTACACCGGCAAACGCGCCGATGCTTCAAGTCCCGGACACGCACCATTCCACCGATTGCGAAATGCGGCCGCCGCTTCACCGGGAGTGCGAGGCCAATTGCGAAGCGCGGCCAAGAACAGACAATTAGCGCTTTGTCAAGGGCAGCGGCCATAGACAGGGTAGTGATTTTAAGGTGCTATCGAAAATGATGCACGAAGGGCCGCCTCGTCCTGACCAGTCGCAGCCGTTGGAATGTGCTTCCGGCGGCCTGGAGGCGATCGACCTTCAAATACTTTCGCTTTTGTCTCAACGGTTTGGATTGGCTGCAAGCACTGCGGCCCAACGAGAGCTTTCTGATGATGAGCGCAAAGCCCAGCTCACGGTGATTCGTCGCCGCGCGTTCGAGCTCGGTATCCCGGTCGGGCTTGTGACCGATTTCTGGGACCGGCTGATCGACGCCGCAGATGCCATACAAGCCCAGCGCAGCAACCGAGCGATCAACGACTGAAGGTCAACTGCGCGGCTCGTCGCCCGGCTTCGAGCCTTCCTTGCGGCGAAGAGCGCTCAACACTCCGCGCATCGTGCGCACTTCGAGATGGTTCCAGCCCGGCTTGGTCAGCATCGTGCGCAATGTGCGCCGCGTGGCGGCCGCCCGAGCCTCAGGCTCGAAATAGCCACGCGGCTCAAGCATCGTGCAAAGCTGTTCGAACATGCCTTCAAACTCCTCCTGCGGAGCAGGGGGCAGCATGTCCTCTACAGTAGGCTGAACCAGATCGACGTGCTTGGACCACTCGTAGGCGCACAGGATGACAGCCTGCGCGAGGTTGAGCGATCCGAATTCGGGGTTGATCGGCACTGTGATGATGGCGCGGGCAAGTGCCACGTCGTCCGTTTCAAGGCCTGACCGTTCCGGCCCGAAGATGATCGCGCTGCGGCCCTGCGCGGCAATGATGTCCTTCGCGGCCTGCTCCGGCGTCAAAACCGGCTTGGTTACGCCACGTTTGCGCACGGTGGTGGCGTAGACGTGGCTGCAATCGCTGACGGCGTCGGCGAGTGTCTCGAAGACCTGTGCCTTCTCGAGAACCCTGTCGGCACCAGCGGCGGCGGGACCGGCGGATGGATTGGGCCAGCCATCGCGCGGAGATACGAGCCGCATCTCGGTGAGGCCGAAATTGAGCATGGCGCGGGCGGCCTTGCCGATGTTTTCGCCCAACTGAGGGCGGACCAGCACGATGACCGGTTGGCGCTGTTCTGTGTCACTCATGGTCAGGCGCGGCCGCTCATTTCCTGGACGCTCGAGGCGAATTCCTCAAAGTCGCGCGCTTCGGTGAAGTCGCGGTAGACGCTGGCAAAGCGGATGTAGGCCACGCTATCTAGCTGGCGCAGGCCTTCCATGACCATCTCGCCGATGACCTTGGACGGTACTTCTGAATCGCCCATGGTCTCGATCTGGCGCTGGATGCCCGAGACGAGCTGGTCGAGCCGTTCCTGCGCGACCGGACGCTTGCGGCAGGCGAGCGACACCGACTGTTCGATCTTGAAGCGGTCGAACGGTTCACGTCGCTCTCCGCTTTTCACCACGACGACCTCACGCAACTGCACGCGCTCGAACGTGGTGAAGCGCGCCCCACAGCCTTCACACTGACGGCGCCGGCGGATCGAGGTGTTGTCCTCGCTCGGCCGGCTGTCCTTTACCTGGCTGTTGTCATGGGCGCAGAACGGACAACGCACGGCTTAGCGCTTGATCCTCTGCCAGAAGGCAACGCCAGCACCCACGGCAAGGCCGAGTGGCAAGGAAACGACCGGGAGGAGAACGCCCGCGACCGCGCCGATTGCCGCACCGGTGAGCACCGGCTTGGTCGATGGGTGGGCAAGCCCCTGCTTGGCCATACCGGACAGTTCGTCCTTGGCGCGGGCGGCGAGATCGTTCTGGTCGTTCATAGGCTTACAGCTCCGGATAGATCGGGAACTGCGCGCAAAGCTCCGCGACGCGATCGCGCACGCGCTGTTCGACCTGACCATCGCCCTCATCGCCATTGCGCGCAAGGCCATCGACGACTTCGACGATCAGCTTGCCGATGGTGCGGAACTCTTCCTCGCGGAAACCGCGGGTGGTGCCGGCCGGCGTGCCGAGGCGGATGCCCGAAGTGACGAAAGGCGAGCGCTTGTCGAACGGAACGCCGTTCTTGTTGCAGGTCAGCCAGGCGCGATCGAGGCCCTTTTCGGCGGCCTTGCCGGTCACGTCCTTCGCGGTCAGGTCAACCAGCATGAGGTGGTTGTCGGTGCCGCCCGAAACGATGCCCAGGCCGGCGTCCTTGATGCTTTCGGCAAGCGCCTTGGCATTGGCGACGATCTGGTGGGCATAGGCCTTGAATTCAGGGCGCAGTGCTTCACCAAAGGCAACGGCCTTGCCTGCGATAACGTGGACCAGCGGACCACCCTGGAGGCCGGGGAACACGGCAGTGTTGAACTTCTTGGCCAGATCCTCGTCATTGGTGAGGATCACGCCGGAACGCGGGCCGCGCAGGCTCTTGTGCGTCGTGGTGGTGACGACGTGAGCGTGCGGGAAGGGCGAAGGATGCGCGCCACCGGCAACGAGACCCGAGATGTGCGACATGTCGACCAGCAGCCATGCGCCGATTTCGTCGGCGATGGCGCGGAAGGCAGCCCAGTCCCAAGTGCGCGAATAGGCGGTGCCACCGGCGATGATCAGCTTGGGCTTGTGCTCGCGGGCGAGGCGGGCAACCTCGTCCATGTCGATCATGTGATCGTCAGGGCGTACGCCGTAGGGGATCACATTGAACCACTTGCCGCTCATGTTGACTGGCGAGCCGTGGGTGAGGTGACCGCCCGAATTCAGGTCGAGGCCCATGAAGCTGTCGCCGGGCTGCAGCAGGGCGAGAAACACGGCCTGATTCATCTGGCTGCCCGAGTTGGGCTGGACGTTGGCGAAGTTGCAGCCGAACAGCTGCTTGGCACGCTCGATCGCCAGATTCTCGACGATGTCGGCGTACTCGCAGCCACCATAGTAGCGCTTGCCCGGATAGCCTTCGGCGTACTTGTTGGTGAAGACCGAACCGGTTGCCTCGAGCACGGCGCGGCTGGTGATGTTTTCAGATGCGATCAGCTCGATCTTGGTCTGCTGGCGGTGCAGTTCGCCCTTGATCGCGGCGAACACTTCGGCATCGGCCGTTTCCAGATGCTCGGTGAAGAAGCCGGCTTTGCGGATTTCCGGCGCTGCTGTGGCGGTGGTCATCTCTGGGGCTCCTTCAGATTGCGGGGTTGGAAAGCTTTTCGACGCGGCCGGCATGGCGGCCACCGCCGAATTCGGTGGAGAGAAATGCGTCGAGGCAGGCCTTGGCCATGTCCTCGCCAGTCAGGCGTGCGCCCATCGCGATGACGTTCGCGTCATTGTGTTCGCGTGCGAGCGCAGCAGAAAGCGGTTCGGAAACCAATGCGCAGCGGCAAGCCGGTTCGCGGTTTACCGCGATCGAGATGCCGATGCCTGATCCGCAAAGGGCAACGCCACGCTCGGCAATGCCCTCGGCGACTACCGAGGCCAGCTTGTAGCCATAGTCAGGATAATCGACGCGATCGGCCGTCTCGGGACCCAGGTCGGCAACTTCATGGCCGAGGCCGATGAGGTACTCACGCAGGGCGGCCTTCAGGTCGACAGCGGCATGATCGGAAGCGATGGCGATACGCATGGGGATCGTTACTCGACAACGGTATTCGGGGATTCGTTGGCGCGCCTTTAGGCTCTTGCAGCGCAACAAGCCACCGCAAATCGCTGCGGGAAATCTGCCCGATGGGGCTCATCCTAACAGCTGGGAGCGTCATCGCGGTTGCGACCGGATCGTGCGATGCGTAAAGGCCCGGCAATCAGGATCGGACGGGACGAACGGAAATGCCGCAGGAACACGTGCTCATCGCCGGGGGCGGCATTGGCGGACTCACGCTTGCACTGACCCTGCACCAGATCGGCGTCTCTTGCACGGTTTTCGAATCCGTTCGTGAGTTGAAGCCGCTTGGCGTCGGCATAAACCTCCAGCCCAACGCCGTTCGGGAACTCGAGGACCTCGGCATTGGTGAGGCGGAGATGGATGCAGTTGGCATCCCGGCGCGGGAGTGGGCTCTGGTCGGTCTCAATGGGCGAGAGATATATTCCGAGCCGCGTGGGAAGCTGGCGGGATACAACTGGCACCAGTATGCGGTGCATCGGGGCGAATTTCATTTGCTGCTCTACCGCAAGGTGATCGAGCGCATTGGCCCACAGGCGGTGAGACTGGGCAGCAAGGTTACCGGCTATCGCAAGGAAGCGGATGGATCGGTTACCGCGCTGGTCGAGGACCGTTCGGGCAAGGTCGAGGAGGTGGCGGGAACGCTGCTTTTCGGCGCCGATGGCATACATTCGGCGATCCGTGCGCAGATGCACCCCGATCAGCCGCCGATCCATTGGGGTGGGACGATCATGTGGCGCGGGACCGCCAAGGGCGTGCCGATCCGTTCGGGTTCCTCCTTTGTCGGCCTTGGCACGAGCCGGCATCGCGTGGTGATCTACCCGATCTCGCACCCGGATGCTGACGGCTTGTCCGATATCAACTGGATCGCCGAGCAGACTTACGACACCAGTCATGACTGGACCAAGTCGGGGTGGTTCAGGCCTGTCGAGATGGCGGAGTTCGCGCACGAATTCGACGGGTTCGTCTACGACTGGCTTGATCTGCCGGCGTTGCTGGCAAAGTCTGACATGGCTTACGAGAACCCGATGATCGATCGCGATCCCTTGCCGACCTGGGTCGATGGACCCGTTGCGCTGATCGGGGACGCGGCGCATCCGATGTATCCCACGGGGTCCAACGGCGCGTCTCAGGCAATTGTCGATGCTCGCCAGATCGGGCGCATCATGGTGGAGCGGGGCGTTACGCCCGATGCGCTTGCCCAGTTTGACGGCGAGTTCTGTGGCCCGATCGGGCAGGTGGCGATGCGCAACCGCGGGGCTGGGCCCTTTGGTTTGCTGAATATGGTGGACGAACGCTGCGGCGGACAGTTCGAAGATATCGACGATGTCATTCCGGCGGCGGAGCGCAGCGCGTTCATGCTGGCCTATCAGCAGGCTGCAGGCTTTGCCAAGGACCGCCTGAACGGTGCGCCAAGGACGATCCCTGAAGGTGCCCAAGTTGCCCGGGTGCCCGCGTGAGCATTGCGTTGACCCATGTGACCGATCTGGTTGTCGAACTGTCCAAGCCCCATGAGATGGGCGAATGTCCAATGGGTGCCCGGCGGATCATCCCGATTGTGGGGGGTAACGCGGAGGGTCCGCTGCTCCGCGGTCGCATTTTGCCGATCGGGGCCGACTGGCAGACCGTCTCTCGCGAAGGGATTGCAGAACTGGACGCGCGCTATGCGGTCGAGACCGAAGACGGCGCAGTGATCGAAGTCATCAGCCAGGGCATTCGGCATGCAACGGCAGAGGTGCATGCGCGCATCGCCGGGGGCGAGGAAGTCAACCCGGCCGAGTATTACATGCGCACAGCAATCCGGCTCGAGACCGGTCATGCCGGATACGATTGGGTGAATCGAGCCCTGTTCATCGCAAAGGGCGGGAAGGTCGGCAATACTGTGCGCCTTGCGGTCTACAGGATTGACTAGCAGCCTTGGCTACCGGTCCGGAAGTCAATCCAGCAAGGCGCTGTGTCGGCCGGAGAGGAAGGTCGCGTTTTTCCGGGTGAGATCGCCTGGCACGAGGCGTTTCCCGTTCCAGCCATAAGGCGCCAGGCCCAGCTTGCCGAGGACTGCGACAGCAGACGCCTCGGGCCGCTCGATGATGATCGCAGGCTGATGCGTGGCGATCGTCTTGAGGCCACCGCCGATGACTTGCGATTCGAAGCCCTGAACGTCGATCTTGATGAGATCAGGGGCCAGTTCCAGCACGTCGAGCGTCTCGATCCTTACCTTGTGGCTGTCGACCACAAGCCGATCTGGTGTGAACCGCGCCATCCGCCGCTCATCAAGCCAATGAAGCGCAGCTTCGCGGTCTAGCGAGGCAATGCCGTCATAGATGAAGTTGCGATAGCGCGGCACGTGGATGTGCTGTTCGCCGCTCGCCGGACCGAGCGCCATTTCCCGCACATCCACGCCGCTGTCCCGGGAAAACTGCTGGCGAAGTTGCTGCGCCAGCGTGGGGATCGGTTCGATGGTGATGATCTTTCGAGGCCGTGCATAGCGCTGCAAGGCGACGACGCTCTGCCCCCAATTGCCGCCTACGTCGATCGCGAGGCCCAACGGGGCAAGCTTGCGCAGCAGGCGAATCTCGGGGTCAACAAACAGGCCAAGGTGGCGCGTAGCCAGGTTATAGGCCGAGAACTTTGCGCGACGCATCGCGGGAAAATGCGTCTGCAGATCCCGCAACTGCCGCCGCAGCTCGCGCATTGGCCAACTTTCGGGACGATACCCCCATTCCAGAACCGGTCCGGGGGCAGCGCCTTCCATCAGCGGATTGCTTACTGGTCGAGGAACGAGCGCATCTTGCGCGAGCGCGACGGGTGTTTGAGCTTGCGCAGCGCCTTGGCCTCGATCTGGCGGATACGTTCGCGGGTGACCGAGAATTGCTGGCCCACTTCTTCCAGCGTGTGATCGGTGTTCATCCCGATGCCGAAGCGCATGCGCAGCACGCGTTCCTCGCGCGGCGTAAGGCTGGCCAGGACGCGCGTGACCGTTTCCTTGAGGTTGGCCTGGATCGCCGCGTCGACCGGGATGATGGCGTTCTTGTCTTCGATGAAATCGCCGAGGTGCGAATCTTCCTCGTCGCCGATCGGCGTTTCGAGCGAGATCGGCTCCTTGGCGATCTTCATCACCTTGCGAACCTTTTCCAGCGGCATCGAAAGGCGCTCGGCCATCTCTTCCGGGGTCGGTTCGCGGCCCTGTTCGTGGAGGAACTGGCGGCTGGTGCGCACAAGCTTGTTGATCGTCTCGATCATGTGAACCGGGATGCGGATGGTCCGCGCCTGATCCGCAATCGAGCGTGTGATCGCCTGCCTGATCCACCAGGTCGCGTAAGTCGAGAACTTGTAGCCGCGGCGGTACTCGAACTTGTCGACCGCCTTCATCAGGCCGATGTTGCCTTCCTGGATGAGGTCGAGGAACTGCAGGCCGCGGTTCGTGTACTTCTTGGCGATGGAGATCACGAGGCGCAGGTTAGCCTCGACCATTTCCTTCTTGGCAATGCGCGCTTCGCGCTCGCCCTTCTGGACCATGTTCACGATGCGGCGGAATTCGCCCAGCGACATGCCGGTGGCGGCTGCGATATCGGCGATCTCGGCGCGAATGCGTTCGACCGGAGTGGCTTCGTTTGCGGCAAACGCAGCCCACTTCTTGTCGCGACCAGCCAAGGCCTGCAGCCAGCCGTCGTCAAGCTCATGCCCGACGTACATGTCGAGGAAGTCCTTGCGCGAGACCTTGTGGCGCTCGGCAAGGCGCAGCATCTGGCCGCCCAGCGTCGTCAGGCGACGGTTGAAGGCGTAGAGATTGTCGACGAGGTATTCGATCTTCGAGGCGTGGAACTGCACCGATTCGACCTGCGCAGTCAGGTCTTCGCGCAGCTTCTGGTACTGCGCTTCCTTGGCGGCGGGGAAATCGTTGCCCATGCCGAGCGCGTCGAGACGCTCTGCCTGGACCTTTTCGAAGGCACGGAACAGCGAGGTGATTTCGGCAAAGCGTTCAAGCGCGGCCGGCTTCAGCTGTGCTTCCATCTGGGCGAGGCTGAGAGTGTTGTCTTCTTCCTCTTCCTCAGCCGGACGGGCACGGCGCTCGCGCAGTTCGTCGTCCTCGTCGTCGGAGGTTTCTTCCTCCTCGACGTCCTCTTCTTCCTTGAAGGTCGGACCGGCGGTAGCTTCGCTGATCTCGGGCTCGGCCTCTTCACCGTCCTCGGAAAGGTTTTCGGGCTGAGGCTCCTTCGAAAGCATCGCGTCGAGATCGAGGATCTCGCGCAGCTGCATTTCTCCGGCGTTGAGCGCGTCGGACCACTGGATGATGGCGTGGAAAGTGATCGGGCTTTCGCACAGGCCCATGATCATGGTGTCACGCCCTGCTTCGATGCGCTTGGCGATGGCGATTTCGCCTTCGCGGCTGAGCAGTTCGACGGCGCCCATTTCGCGCAGGTACATGCGCACAGGGTCGTCGGTCCGCTCGACCGTTTCCTTGCGCTTGATGACGTCGGGGCGATCTTCGACGGTCTCGGCTTCGTCGAGCTCGTCGTCCTGCGCCTTCTCTTCCGGATCGACGGCGTCCTCGTCACTCTCGACGATGTTGACGCCCATCTCGGAGATCGCCGCCATGATGTCCTCGATCTGCTCGGAAGACATCTGGTCCTGGGGGAGGGCCTCGTTCAGCTCGTCATACGTGATGATCCCGCGGCGCTTGGCGCGCGCGATCAGCTTCTTGATCGATGCATCGTTGAGGTCGATCAGCGGAGCGTCGCCGCTATCGGTCTTGTCGTTCGAAGCCATTTAACCCAGGTACCACCATCTGAGAGCCGGGCCTTGGCAGACCCGGTTGCGCCTATTGCTTTAATTATAACGCAGCACGAGCACGGCCCATTTGCCCCAAACGGGCACGCAACGCCATACTCCGCGCGATCAATCTTTGCTGTTCAGCGAAGTTTTCTTCCGAAAGTTCGGTTTCGACGCGCTTGTTTGCCTCTGCAAGCGCCTCTTCAACCGCCGGCCACTCGACCAGAATGGCAATTGCCTCGGCCAGTTCGTCTCCCGCCGAATCACCACCACTGACCAAAAAGCCGAATCGCATTCCGGCATAGTCCTGCGCTGACGGGGGCCGAAGCCCTCGTTCCAGCAATATGGTGCGCAGGGTCTTGCTTTCAAGCGGTTGCCCCGCATCGGACAAGACGAGCAGGGCATCAATAAGGGCGCAAGTATCTGGATTGTCTGGCTGAAGCCGCGCGAGCGCGTCCGCGTGGCGCGAAATGTGCTGGGGGTGGCAGATCAGGCCGTCCAGTACCGCAGCGAGCAGGCTGCTGCTGGGGCCGGTTCCGATCCGCAGCATCCGCGCCTTGTCCTGTTCCGCAAGGGGGGCGGGCGCAGGCTTCCACGGCTGGCCCTTGCCGCGTGGGCCGGTGCCTTGCCGCGACTGGAACGGCGCCCGCTCTTTCCGGGCAAATGCCAGTTCGCCAAATCGTTCGGTCAGCTCGCGGCGGTAGAGCAACTTGATGTCGGGGTGCTGGATCGTCTCGCAATGCGCGAGCAGCCGTGCCTTGAGGCCTGCCTTGTCTTCGGGAGTGGTGAGGGGCGCAGAGTTGCGTTCGGCTTCCCACAGGACATCGACCAGACTGCGCGCTTCGGCGAGAAGCTGTTCCATCGCTGCGGGGCCTTGCTTCTTGACGACATCGTCCGGGTCCATGCCGGCTGGCAGGGTGACAATGCGCAAGGAATGGCCGGGGCGCAGCAGGGGCAGGGCGCGGGTGATGGCGCGCATAGCCGCACGCTGCCCGGCGCTGTCCCCGTCGAAACACAGAGTGGGCGTTTCGACGAGGCGCCACAGACGCTCGATCTGATGCTCGGTAAGCGCGGTGCCGAGCGGGGCGACGGCCTCGCCGATGCCTGCCGCTGCCAGGGCGACGACGTCCATGTAGCCTTCGACCACCACGACGCGCCCGTTCTGGCGTGAGGCAGGGCCGGCACGGTGCAGGTTGTAGACGGTGCGGCCCTTGTCGAAGAGCGGGGTATCCGGCGAGTTAAGATACTTCGGCGCGTCAGTCTTTTCGGCTGTCAGGATGCGGCCGCCAAAGGCGATCACGCGTCCGCGCGGATCGAGAATTGGCAGCATGAGGCGTCCGCGAAAGCGATCGTAGGGTTCCTTACCCTCGACCACGATACGCAGGCCGGCTTCGATCAACATTTCGTCCGGAAACGCCGAGAGCGCTTCCTTGAGCGCTGTGCGGCTGTCTGGTGCAAACCCAAAGCCGAAATCGCGCACGATCTGCGCAGGAAACCCGCGCGAGGCGAGATAGCGCCGGGCCTCGCTGCCGCGATCCTCCGCAAGGCAGCGCACGAAGAAGTCTTGCGCCGCCTGCATCACGTCGTGCAGCGACTTCTGCTGCTCGGCTTTCTTGGCGGCGCGCGGATCGGGGGCAGGGACTTCCATGCCCGCCTGCAGCGCCAGCTCCTTCACCGCATCCAGGAAGGGCAGGCCCTGATGGTCGGTCATCCAGCGGATCACGTCGCCATGCGCACCGCAACCGAAGCAGTGGTAGAAGCCCTTTTCGTCGTTGATCGTGAAGCTGGGCGTCTTCTCGTTGTGGAACGGGCAGCACGCCTTGAACTCTCGCCCCGCCTTGGTCACGCGAACGCTCCGCCCGATCACGCCCGAAAGCGAGATGCGGGAGCGGAGTTCGTCCAGCCATTGCGGGGTGAGGCTCATGGCTGGGTCAGGCCGAAAGCGCCGCCTTCACCAGCCCGCTCGCCTTGCCCATGTCGAGCTGCGTCCCGTGCTTGGTTTTCAGCGCAGCAACCACTTTGCCCATATCCTTCATGCCTGCAGCGCCACTTTCGGCAATGATGGCGGCGATGGCCGCCCGAGTGTCGTCCTCGCTCATCTGCTGGGGCAGGAATTCCTCGATCACCGCGAGTTCGGCCTTCTCGACGTCAGCCAGTTCCTGCCTGCCGCCCTGTTCGTAGAGCGTGATCGATTCGCGGCGCTGCTTGGCCATCTTCTGGAGGACGTCTGTAACCAGCACGTCGTCTTCCGGCACTGCGGAGGCCGTGCGCAGTTCGATGTCCTTGTCCTTGAGCTTGGCGAGGATCAGGCGGACGGCGGCGAGGCGGGGCTTGTCGCCCGCTTTCATGGCAGAAACCTGCGTGGCCTTGATGGTATCGCGGATCATGTAATCGTATTTCCCGTGGAGTTGTCCGCCGTGATGGCGGAAACCTTCCATGTAGGCCAAACTTTCGGGAATCGCTAGGTTGACGCTGCGTCGAGTCGGGTCTAGCAGCCGCCCCTTAGCAACATCGCCAGAACACCTGCCAACGGAGCGCCCCATATCATGGCCGACCCCGCACTTTCGCACGCGCCTCAACCAGATGGCGCGACGGGAGTCCTCGTACTTGCCGATGGGTCTGTTGCCTGGGGACGTGGTTTCGGCGCAGCCGGTGCAGCCGTAGGCGAGGTGTGCTTCAACACCGCGATGACCGGCTATCAGGAAGTGATGACCGATCCGTCCTACGCGGCGCAGATCGTGACCTTCACCTTCCCGCATATCGGCAATGTCGGCACCAACCCCGAAGACATGGAAAGCCATGACACGCCGGGCGCCGTCGGCTGCGTGGTGCGCGAAGACGTGACCGCACCCGCCAACTTTCGCAGCGCCGGAACCTTCCAGCAGTGGATGGAAAAGCAGGGCAAGATCGGCATTGCCGGGCTCGATACCCGCGCGCTGACCCGCCGCATCCGCATGAGCGGCGCGCCCAACGCCGTGATCGCCCACGATCCCAAGGGCGAATTCGATATCCCCGCATTGATCGAGCGCGCCAAGACCTGGCCCGGCCTTGAAGGCATGGACCTCGCCCGCGTCGTCACGCGTGACGGGCAAGAGGCTTGGGAAGGCTCGGTCTGGCATCTCGGCAAGGGCTTCGGCCGCAGCCCCCATGACAAGCGCCCGCACGTCGTCGCCATGGACTTCGGCGCGAAGGACAACATCTTCCGCAACCTCGTGAAGGCAGGCGCGGCGGTGACGGTGGTTCCGGCCGAGACCTCGGTGGAGACGATCCTCGAACTCAAGCCCGATGGCGTGTTCCTGTCGAACGGTCCGGGCGATCCGGCGGCGACCGGAGCCTATGCCGTGCCGGTGATCCAGAAGCTGCTCGAGATGGACATGCCGATCTTCGGCATCTGTCTCGGCCACCAGATGCTGGCGCTCGCCGCCGGCGCCCGCACCACCAAGATGCACCAAGGCCACCGCGGCGCGAACCACCCGGTCAAGCGCATCGAGGACGGCGTCGTCGAGATCACCTCGATGAACCACGGCTTCGCGGTGGACAACGCGCCGGGCGCGCTGGGCGACAACGTCATCGAAACCCACGTCTCGCTGTTCGACGGCTCGAACTGCGGTATCGAGGTGAAGGGCAAGAAGGCCTTCGGTGTGCAGTATCACCCGGAGGCTTCGCCGGGACCGCAGGACAGTTTCTACCTGTTCGAGAAGTTTGTGGGGATGCTCTGAATCAACGGAGGAAAACATGGCTGTCGTTCGCGAATTCACTGAGAAAGAGTTGGATCGATCGAGCACCCATTCCGAAGTTGAAGCAACTATTTCGCTAGTCGAAGTGGACGGAGAAAAGTTCGTCCAAATCGACACATATGGATCAAAGAACCGAGCAATGCCTGGGAAAGTCTCCCAGAGCCTACGCCTATCCAAGTCGGCGTATGAACAGCTCCTGCAACTCGCGGAAAAGCACTTCTAATGCCCAAACGCACTGACATCTCCTCGATCCTGATCATCGGCGCCGGGCCGATCATCATCGGCCAGGCTTGCGAGTTCGATTATTCGGGCACGCAGGCGGTGAAGGCGCTCAAGGAAGAGGGCTATCGCATCATCCTGGTCAACTCGAACCCCGCGACGATCATGACCGATCCGGACATGGCGCACGCGACGTATGTCGAGCCGATCACGCCCGAAGTCGTCGCCAAGATCATCGAGAAGGAGCGCCCCGATGCGCTGCTCCCCACGATGGGCGGGCAGACCGCGCTCAACACCGCGCTGGCGCTGTTCAACGATGGCACGCTGGAGAAGTACGGCGTCCAGATGATCGGCGCCAATGCCGATGCGATCGACAAGGCCGAAGACCGCCAGCGCTTCCGCGAGGCGATGGACAAGATCGGCCTTGAATCCGCGCGCTCGGGCGTGGCGCACACCATCGACGAGGCGCTCGAAATCCTCGAGCGCACCGGCCTGCCTTCGATCATCCGCCCCAGCTTCACCATGGGCGGCACCGGCGGCGGCATTGCCTACAACAAGGAAGAGTTCGTCAAGATCGTGAAGGGCGGCCTCGAAGCTTCCCCCACGACCGAAGTCCTGATCGAGGAATCGCTCCTCGGCTGGAAAGAATACGAGATGGAGGTTGTCCGCGATAAAAAGGACAACTGCATCATCATCTGCTCGATCGAGAACGTCGATCCGATGGGCGTCCACACCGGCGATTCCATCACCGTCGCCCCGGCACTGACGCTGACCGACAAGGAATACCAGATCATGCGCAATGCATCGATCGCGGTCCTGCGGGAAATCGGCGTAGAGACCGGCGGTTCGAACGTGCAGTTCGCGGTCAATCCCAAGGACGGTCGCCTGATCGTCATCGAGATGAACCCGCGCGTCTCGCGCTCTTCGGCGCTGGCCTCGAAGGCCACCGGATTCCCGATCGCCAAGGTCGCGGCCAAGCTTGCGGTGGGCTACACACTCGACGAGATCATGAACGACATCACCGGGGCCACCCCGGCGGCGTTCGAGCCGACCATCGACTACGTCGTCACCAAGATCCCGCGCTTTGCCTTCGAAAAGTTCAAGGGTGCTGAGCCACTGCTCGGCACCGCCATGAAGTCGGTCGGCGAGGTCATGGCGATTGGCCGAAACATCAAGGAATCGATGCAGAAGGCCCTGCGCGGGCTGGAAACCGGCCTCGATGGCTTCAACCGCGTCGTCGGCCTTGAAGGTGCGAGCCGTGACGAGATCACCGCCGCGCTCGCCCGTGCCACGCCCGATCGCCTGCTGGTGATCGCACAGGCCTTCCGCGAGGGCCTCTCGGTCGACGAAGTCCACGCCGTCACCAAGTACGAGCCGTGGTTCCTGCGCCATATCCACGAGATCGTCGAGGCCGAGGGCGCCGTGCAGCGCGATGGCCTGCCCAACGATGCGGCTGGCCTGCGCCGCCTGAAGGCGATGGGCTTCTCCGACAAGCGCCTCGCCACTCTGGCCGTGCGCGGCATCGGCGTTGCGGGCGGTCTGGGCGAGACCCAGGCCAAGCGCTCGGGCCTGCTGCATGACGCCCTGCGCGCCATGGCCGGTGCCACCAGCGAAGCCGAAGTGCGCGCGCTGCGCCACAAGCTCGGCGTGCGTCCCGTTTTCAAGCGTATCGACAGCTGCGCCGCAGAGTTCGAGGCGGTCACGCCCTACATGTACTCGACCTACGAAGGTGCGTTGTTCGGTGAGCCGGAGAACGAGGCCGCGCCGACTGATGCCCGCAAGATCGTCATCCTCGGCGGCGGTCCGAACCGCATCGGGCAGGGCATCGAGTTCGACTACTGCTGCTGCCACGCCTGTTTCGCGCTGGGCGATGCCGGGTTCGAGACCATCATGGTCAACTGCAACCCGGAAACTGTCTCGACCGACTACGACACCTCGGATCGTCTCTACTTCGAACCGCTGACGGCCGAAGACGTGCTGGAGATCCTCGCGGTAGAGCAGTCGAAGGGTGAACTCGTCGGCGTGATCGTGCAGTTCGGCGGGCAGACCCCGCTGAAGCTGGCGCAGGCGCTGCAGGATGCGGGCATCCCGATCCTCGGTACCTCGCCGGATTCGATCGACCTTGCCGAAGACCGTGAGCGTTTTGCCGCACTGGTCGCCAAGCTTGGCCTCAAGCAGCCGCAGAACGGCATCGCCCGCAGCCGTGATGAGGCCGTCGCGGTCGCCAGCCGCATCGGCTACCCGGTGCTGATCCGCCCGAGCTACGTGCTTGGCGGGCGTGCCATGGAAATCGTCGACAGCCAGGCACAGCTTGATGACTACATCGCCACCGCCGTGCAGGTCTCCGGCGACAGCCCGGTGCTGATCGACCAGTACCTGCGCGATGCGATCGAGTGCGACGTCGATGCGCTGGCCGATGGTGACGACGTGACCGTTGCCGGCGTCATGCAGCACATCGAGGAAGCAGGCATCCACTCGGGCGACAGCGCCTGCACCCTGCCGCCCTACAGCCTTCCGCCTGAGATCATTGCTGAGATGGAGCGTCAGGCGGTCCTGCTCGCGCGTGGTCTCAACGTGCGCGGGTTGATGAACATCCAGTTCGCGATCAAGGACGGCGAGGTCTACCTCATCGAGGTCAACCCCCGCGCCAGCCGCACCGTGCCGTTCGTTGCCAAGGCTGTGGGCACTCCGATCGCCAAGCTCGCCGCGCGGGTGATGGCTGGCGAAAAGCTTGCCAACTTGCCCGCAATCAAGCGCGAGATCGATTACATGGCGGTCAAGGAAGCCGTGTTCCCGTTCGCACGCTTCCCCGGCATCGATCCGGTGCTTTCGCCGGAAATGAAGTCGACCGGTGAGGTCATGGGCGTCGACAAGACCTTCGCGGTCGCCTTCGCCAAGTCGCAACTGGGTGCTGGCACCAAGCTGCCGCAGGGCGGGACGATCTTCGTCTCGGTCAAGGACAGCGATAAGCCGGTGATTCTGCCCGCCGTGCGCAAGGCTATCAGCCTCGGCTTCAAGATCGTCGCGACCGGTGGCACGGCGCGCTATCTGCAGGATGCCGGTGTGATCGTCGAACGCGTGAACAAGGTGGCCGAGGGCCGTCCGCACATCGTTGACCGGATCATCGATGGCGACATCGCGCTGATCTTCAACACCACCGAAGGCTGGCAGAGCCACAAGGACTCGCAGTCGATCCGTGCTTCGGCGCTCAATTCGCGTGTTCCGTACTTCACTACAGCGGCGGCTTCTGTCGCGGCGGTGGAGGCGATCGAGGCGCTCCGCTCTGCCGAACTTGAAGTGCGTTCGTTGCAGGACTATTATGCTTGAACCTTATTAGTCCCCCGGCATTGTCATGAGACTGGTCCGGCTCGGCGCATTCGGCGCCGGTCGGCGAGGGCAGGTTTTCCCTCGGGTGCCGTAACGGCAACCGGGGTGTGACAGGAAAGTGAGTTTGCGAATGGCGAGTGTGGAAAAGCTGCCGATGCTTGCGGAAGGCTACGAAAAGCTGACTGCCGAGCTGAAAGCGCTGCGCGAGGAGCGGCCGCGGATCGTCGACGCGATCGAGGAAGCGCGCGCCCATGGCGACCTTTCGGAAAACGCGGAATATCATGCGGCCAAGGAGCGTCAGGGCCAGGTCGAAGCGACGATCGCCGATCTCGAGGATCGCGTCAGTCGCGCGCAAATCATCGACCCGACGACCCTTTCGGGCGACAAGATCATCTTCGGCGCCACTGTCACGCTGCTTGACGACGACGAGAAGCCGGTGAAGTACCAGATCGTCGGCCCTTATGAGGCGGACGCGAAGAAGGGCATGATCAGCTACAACTCGCCGCTGGGCAAGGCTCTGATCGGTCGCAAGGTCGATGAGGAAATCGAGGTGACCGTGCCCTCGGGCGACAAGTTCTATCTCGTCCAGAAGATCGAATTCATCTGAGGGATTGGTTGCGACAAACGAAAAAAGGCCCCGGAGCGATCCGGGGCCTTTTTTGTTAGCTTGCTCAGTCCTTCGGCAGTGCCGGTTCGAGCAAACGATGAAGATGCACGATCACGTAGCGCATCTCGGCATCGTCCACCGTCTTCTGGGCAGCCCCGCGCCAGGCTTCTTCAGCGCTGGCATAGTCGGGGAACACACCGACAACGTCGATAGCCTTGAGGTCTTGGAATTCGAGGCCCTGGGGGTCTTTGACCCGCCCGCCCATCACGAGGTGCAGCTTTTGCATTGGCGACTTTCCTTTGGGGAGGATTCGTGTGCGCCACTGACAAAAAGACGAGCCGCGCGCAAGTCATGCGAACGGCTCGCACGAGCCCTTTTTAAGGCTTGATGCGCGAAGTGAGCTCGTTCACCTTGCGCAAGGCCGCTTCGCTGGCCTCGATGGCGGCAGAGCGAACGATCTCGGACAAGTCGACAGCCTTGCGGCGGGCCTCGTCACTGCCGTCGGCAATTCTCTCGCCAACCGTGCCACTGAGTTCCTCGACCTTGTGCAGCCCGTCACGACCAGCTTCCCGCGCGCGGGTCGCATAGTCTATGGCCAGCTTGCCGGCGACTGCCGCCAGCCCTGAGGCACTCTTGCGCAGCGAACTGGCCGCATCCTCGGCCGCACCTTTGGTCTTGTTACTGCTCCGGCCCACAGAGGGCAGCGCCTTGGCAACGAGCGCGCCAAGAAGAATGCCCGCCGCGACGGAAGCCACCGGGTGTTCTTCAATTAGCCCCTTGACGGTCTGGACCGATTTGGAACTGGCAGTGCGTTCCGCCAGACGGGACTTGGCCGCGTCAACCTTTTCACGCAGGGTCTCTGCGCCGTTCACTTGCAGTTCTTCGCTCATCTCAATCTCCGGATCGGACTTTGTCGATCACGCGCTCGGCCAGTTGCTGGAGTGGCTCGCGGAAGAACCATCCAAAGAGTGCAGCGACGGTTACGCCGATGACCACCTTGTTCTCGTCGGCAACTGCACGAGCGCTGTCGAGCATTTCAACGGCTTCCTCCACCGCGCGTTCCTTCACGCGCCCTGGAGAAAGCTCCAGCTTGGCAATTTCCAAGTCGCCCTTGACCACAATCAACGCTTCATCACGAAGCGCCCTTGCGGCAGTCAGCTCGAGAGGAGCAGTCATGGCTTCCCTCCCGCGCTGAGCGCCGCCTTGGCAGCGCGGATGCGCTTGCTCGCTTGCGCCAGACACACGATGGCCAAAAGCGCCAGCGCCCCGCCGACGATGGCGAGTGCTCCCCACACGCCGACGTAGTGGGCAAGGGCAAGCAGCAGCCCGACGACGATTGCCAGCAGCGTGAAGAAGCCGAATGCCAATCCGAGAAGCAGAAAGACGATGATCGCCTTTGCTTCGGCCAAGCCATATGTAGCCTGGGCTTTCCTGTAAGCGATTTCGGCTTCGAGGAGAGTTTGCCCGTCTTCAATCAGGGCCTTGATGGCCGCGCCGATCCCCGCCTCAGACGGTGAGGGATCGGGCGTCCAGGTGGAGTTATGCTCGCTCATCGGGCCATTACCGCCGCGTTCTGCGCGGTCAGTCGTCCGATCCGCCCGACAACAAGCGCGCGATCGCAAAGCCGGCCACTGCGGCAACGCCGATCGCGACACCCGGGCTCTTGCGCACGAATTCCTTCACATCGTCGCCCAGCTCACCAAGGTCCTTGGCCTCAAGCTTTGCCGCGGTCTCCTGGATCGAACGCGCTGCGCTGCGGGCATAGTCGCCGTACTGCACGCCCAGCTTTTCATCGATGGTTGTCGCAGTGTCCGAAATGGTCTTGCCGAGCACTCCGAGTGCGTCGCTCGCGCGGGCCTTGCCTTCAACGGCAAGAGCAGCGCCTTTTTCCTTTGCCTGTCCGGCGTAAACCTTGGCTTCATCGACCCAGTCAGCGGTCGTACCGCTTACCTTGGCCTTGTAGGCAGCGCCCTTTTCCATTGCTTCACCCTTGAGCGCTTCAGCACCGGCCTTCGCTTCCTCGATCGCCTTGGTAAAGCGACCCTTCGCAGAATCTGAGGTGCTCTCGCTGGTTTCAGTTACTGTGGCGACGACATCGTCTGCCGCCTTCGAAGCGCGCTTCTTGGGGGCGTCGGCGGGGGTCATCGTTGTGTCGGCCATGTTTGTTTCCCTTCGGCAATTCGCGCGGGTTCTGGACCCTCGATATGGGCGGTCTTGCGCATCTTGCTAGACCCTCGTGGTTGAAAGCAAGAGCCTTGGCGCACAAGACCAGCCCGGATAGGTATGTTGCACTGCAAACGCGGCTTGCTTGCCACGGTTCCAGCCGATAGGAGCCGCGCCAACCTTGGCGCTCAATTCTCGCCGAACTGCAGGGAGCAGATTATGACCGCGATCATCGACATCCATGCGCGTGAAATTCTCGACAGCCGTGGCAATCCCACCGTTGAAGTAGACGTTCTGCTGGAAGACGGCAGCTTCGGTCGCGCCGCAGTTCCCTCGGGCGCTTCGACCGGCGCGCACGAAGCGGTCGAACTGCGTGACGGCGACAAGGCCCGCTACCTTGGCAAGGGCGTCACCAAGGCGGTCACCGCGGTCAACTCCGACATTGCGGAATGCATCCTCGGCATGGATGCCGAAGACCAGCGCGATATCGATCTCGCCATGATCGAGCTGGACGGTACCGAAAACAAGGGCCGCCTCGGCGCCAATGCGATCCTCGGCACCAGCCTTGCCGTTGCCAAGGCAGCTGCCGACGCACGTGGCCTGCCGCTGTACAGCTATGTCGGCGGTGTTGCTGCTCACGTGCTCCCGGTGCCCATGATGAATATCATCAACGGCGGCGAACACGCCGACAATCCGATCGACTTCCAGGAATTCATGATCATGCCGGTCGGCGCACCGTCGCTGGCCGAGGCCGTGCGCTGGGGAGCGGAAGTGTTCCACACCCTCAAGAAGGGTCTTCATGAAAAGGGCCTCGCCACGGCAGTCGGAGACGAGGGCGGGTTCGCTCCGAACCTCGCCAGCACGCGCGATGCGCTCGACTTCGTGATGGCCTCAATAGAGAAGGCAGGTTTCAAGCCTGGCGAAGACATGATGCTCGCACTCGACTGTGCCGCAACGGAATTCTTCAAGAACGGCAAGTACGAAATCAGCGGCGAAGGCCTTTCGCTCTCCCCCGAAGCCATGGCTGACTATCTCGCTGCGCTTTGCGATGCCTATCCGATCATCTCGATCGAAGACGGTATGAGCGAGGACGATTTCGAAGGTTGGGCCGCACTCACCGCCAAGGTCGGCAAGCGGGTCCAACTGGTTGGCGACGATCTGTTCGTGACCAATCCGAAGCGCCTGGAAATGGGCATCGGCAAGGGGCTGGCAAATTCACTGCTGGTGAAGGTCAACCAGATCGGCTCGCTCACCGAGACGCTGGAAGCCGTGTCGATTGCACAGCGTAACGGCTACACCGCTGTGATGTCGCACCGTTCGGGTGAGACCGAAGACGCCACCATCGCGGATCTCGCGGTTGCCACGAACTGCGGCCAGATCAAGACGGGATCGCTCGCCCGCTCGGATCGTCTCGCCAAGTACAACCAGTTGATCCGCATTGAAGAGGAACTGGGCATTTCGGCGCGTTATGCTGGAAAGGCTGCCTTCGGACGTCTTGGTGCCTGATTGCTGAGTTAGCGTGGAGGGAGGGGGAGCCTCAATATGCAGGCTGCGCCTCCCACACCTGAGTTATTGCGCTATTTTCAGTGAGCGCTGCACGATGTCCTCGTCACTCTGCATGTCGCCAGCGACATTCGAGAAATAGGCCACCATCTTTTCGTAACCATCGCTAGAAAGTCTTACGAACACCCGGCGAGCATCAGTCGAGTCGGCTTCACGGACGATTAGGCCTTTGTCTTCCAGCACGGTGAGCCAGCGCAATGCAGTGGTGGCAGGCACGGCAGCGCCGATGCAGGCGCTGGTCACGGGCAGGCGCTTGCGTTCTTTTGCTGCGATGAAAAGATCCAGCATGATGTCCCACGCCGGTTCACCGAACAGCGTCGCGTCTGCAAAGATATCCGACCGCCTGCGCCTGTCGCGATAGGCGCTTCGAGCCACTTCTGCCCACACATGACTGTCCTTCGGGATCGCGATTGGCTCCCGGTCGGACTGGGGATCACCCTCTTTCAATTCCAGTTCATGCGCCATCGCGAGCAATTCGTTGGCGACTGAAATCAGTCGTCTTGCCCGCGACCTCATTTGTTCTCTGCCCATCCCTTAACCCCTGTTGTGCGCCCCCAAAGCGCTTCACGGGACCGGTCCGCCATCGGTCTTGTTAGCGTACTGAAATGGCAGGCGCGCGTGGTGCGGCCATTCGGCGCTCCACTAAGGGTTTGCTCTTATCGGCTTGGTGAAGTCCGCAAGAATCAGGACGTTTCAATCACATGCCTCTGGGGACATGCCGATCATTCCTCCGTAGTCGAACCAGAATGGAGCAGGTTGATCGGGCTCATGACGACCGTTTGCGCGCGGGTGAGATCAGATAGCGCCAGACTCCCCAGGCGTTGATGATCAACAGGGCTCCGTTCTGTATGACAAGCGAGCTGGAATTGCCCTTCACGCCTGATATGATCCACGTGATGGCCACGGCCATGAACAGGACGAATCCCCAACCTGTCCAACGCCGCCCAAGGTCAGCGGCCACGAGACTTGCTGCGAGAATCGTGCCCATGGCTGCAAACCATTCGAGAGGGCCATCCACGTCTCTGTCCTTTCTGGTCCTTCTTGTGTCGGTTTGCCAAAGCAGGGAGTGGCAGGCCGTTCCCTCGCATTGATTTAATCGGTCATTTGAATTGCACTTCCAAAGTCATGCGGTCTCTGTCAGCCTTGCTGCGGGAGAACGAGATGGCTGATTTTCCGACGCGCGCGGACGAGGTCGATGCCGCATGGCTTGAGGTGCAACTCGCCCAGGCTGGCGTGCTGGGTGACGCTCGGATCGCGGAAATCGAGTGGCAGGCAATCGGCACAGGCCAGGTGGGTGATACTGCCCGTTTCTCACTGCGATACAAAAACGAAGCATCTGGAGCGCCTGCCACTGTAGCGGCCAAGTTTCCGTCGAGCGATGCCACGAGCCGCCAGACGGCGGCACTGTTCTCGCTCTATTCGCGCGAAGTCATGTTCTATCGAGAAGTCGCATGTCTCACGCAGATGCGGGTGCCGCAGGTTTATGCTGCCATGCTCGACGGCAACGGTTGCGATTTCGTGCTGCTCTTCGAAGACCTCGGTCCTTGCAGCGCTGGAAACCAGCTTGTGGGATGCACTTTGGCGCAAGCGCAAGCGGCCATGCGGCAGGCTGCGGCATTGCATGCGCCGACGCTGGACCATCCTGTGCTGGACGCCGCGTGGTTGCAGCCCGACCCGCAGGCGAGCCAGATGTTGCGGGACCTTTATCCGAAAGCCCAGGCAATCTTTCGTGAACGCTATGCCGATGCCCTCGCGCCTGATCTTATGGCGGTTTGCGAGGCGTTGAACGAAAATCTCGACCTGTGGTTCGAACGGAAGCATTCGCGCCGGTCCTTCCTTCACGGAGATTTCCGCCTGGACAACATGCTCTTCGGCATAAACGGCGGCCAGCAGCCGATCGCCTTGGTTGATTGGCAGACGGCGGCGGCAGGATGCGGTCTGACTGACGTCGGATACTTTCTGGGCTGCGGCATCGGCTCGGAATTGCGTCGTCCCAATGAGCGTGCCCTGCTCGACATCTACTGCGCCGAAATGTCCCGGCTTGGCGTGCCGCTCAATCTGGAAGATGTCTGGGATGACTACCGCATTGGAGCGCTTCACGGGGTGTCGACTGCCGTATTCAGTGCCGCATTCGTGGTGCGCACGGAACGCGGTGATGCCAACTTCCTGTCGATGGCACGCGGCGCCTGCGAACTCGCTCTTGAACATGACAGTCTGGGGGCGCTGAAGCGCCGGATGGAGCTTTGCTGATGTTGACCAAGGGAGATGACTTTCCGCTGCACCAGACGCCAGAACCGATTGCCTACGCTGGTACGGACCGCAACTTCTACGATCGCTATTTCTTCAACGGCTATGCACCCGACGGCTCCGGCTTCTTCGCCCTTGCGCTTGGCATCTATCCGCACCTGAATGTCGCCGATGCGCACTTCTCCTGCATCCGGGGTGGGGTGCAGTACAATCTCCATGCCTCGCGCGAACTGAACATGGAGCGGTTCGATCTTGCGGTCGGGCCGGTCAGCATTGAAATCGTCGAACCGCTGAAGGTTCTCAGGGTGCGAGTGCGCGGGGAAGGGCTGGCAGCCGAGCTTACCTTCACCGGCCGTGCCTTTCCGATTGAGGAGCCGCGGTTCGTCCATCGCATCGGCCCGCGGACGTTCATGGACTACACCCGCCTGACGCAGAACGGACATTACACGGGCTGGATTGAGGTCGATGGCGAAAGGATTGATCTGGCCGCTGGAACTTGCGGTACGCGTGATCGCAGTTGGGGGGTGCGCCCCGTTGGCGCGCCTGACGCGCAGCCTCATGGGCATGGCGTTGTCTCGTCCTTCTTCTGGCAATGGACGCCTGTTAATCTGCCCAACCGCAGCCTGTTCTTCCATATCAACGCTGATCGCCATGGCGCGCCGTGGAACACGCGGGCCGTTATCGCGCCTGACGGCGGTGACACGGAATCGTTCTTCGAAACCCCCTCTGCCGCTATGGTTTCGCCCATGCAGCCCGCCACGCGTTGGCCCGCCGGCGGGACTTTGACGATCCAGCGACCCGAAGGACCACTGGCGCTGACGTTTGAGCCGCTCGTGAGATTTCAGATGAGGGGGCTTGGCTACACCAGTCCCAAGTGGGGGCATGGCCTTTATCATGGGCCGCTCGCGGTCGAGCGGGAGGACCTTGTTCTGGCTGACCTTGACCCGATGGCTCGAACCCTCGACAATCTTCACGTCCAGATCATCTCCCGCGTGACCACCAGCGATGGCGAGACAGGGATAGGCGGGTTCGAGCAGCTTGTTATCGGGCCGTATGAGCCGTGGGGCCTCACCGAATACTTCGATGCCGGTGCGTAGTCCTGCAGGGATCTTCGGAATGATCGCCGTGGCCACGATCGGTCTTGCGGTCGGTGCTGCTTCGGCTGTTGTGTCGCTAAAGCACGTCGGCATGGGCGGCGAAGAGCACATGGGCTGGAGTGGCAGCCGCGTTACCGGATCGACCGAGGCGGGGCCCGTGCTGCGTGCGAGAGTCGCGTTGACCGGTCTGCTGGCGCTTAACCGCAGCCAGGCCATCTATTTTACTCGCACGGTCGATGATCTCGGTGAGCCTTTGCGGGAGGAATGCCATTACCGGCTGGTCGGCGGGCCGCTGCCGGGGAAATGGTGGTCGATCACTGCTTATGCTTCGGACGACTACCTTCCGCAAAACCAGGACGATGCCCTTTCCGTCGACGCTTCGGAAGTCACGCCGGACCCGCGCGGCCTATGGCAGGCTGAAGTTGCACCATCGCCCAATCCGGCCATGCCCTGGCTGTCGACCAGGCACGCGGGCAGTTTTGATCTCACCTTGCGAATCTACAATCCTTCTCAACAAGCGCAGCAGGACTTCGGCTCGATAGTCTTTCCCAAGGTCGAGCGCATTTCGTGCGGAGACAGCCGGTGAGGGGCGGCCTGCGCTACGCACTGGCCTTCGTCGGCGCAGCCGCCGTTGGTCATGTGGCAACGTTACTTTTGGCGCCGCAGGTCATCATGCACATCGCCATGAACAGACTCTCCGGCGACGGAGACGACGTAAACGTTTTCCGTTTCGCAGATCGCACGACAGCAGCTTCCAGGCAGATCGTCCGGCCATCGCCAGACCTCGCCTACGCCAGCTGTGTCTATGACTTGTCTGCTGGCCCCATACTTGTCGATGTTCCGCCGAGCCCGGACAAGGGCTACGTTTCGGTGTCTGTCTTCGCTGCGAATACCGACAACGTCGCGGTGATGGACTCATTGCGCAGCCCGGAAGGTATCCGTTTTATCCTTCAGCAGGAGCGCAAGCTTGTTCATCCCGGCGACCTGCCGGTCATCTACACGCCAACGGAACGGGGCATCATTCTCGATCGTAGGCTGGCGCCTACGCAGGCAGAATTCGATCGGGCCGACAAGGCGCGCCGCGGGGACCGCTGCGCGCCCGTTGGCTGATCGGTCAGGCCCAGCGCTCACGTAGCGCGAGCAAGGCGAGTGCAGCCTTCGCCGCTTCGCCGCCCTTGTCTTTCTGCGCAGGATCTGCGCGCACGATGGCCTGGGCTTCGTTTTCGACAGTGAGGATGCCGTTACCGATGGCGACGCCATCCATTGTCAGCGCCATGATGCCGCGTGCGCTTTCCCCGGCGACGATCTCGAAGTGATAGGTTTCGCCGCGAATGACCACACCGATGGCGACATAGCCGTCGAAATTGCCCGATTCGTCGGCCAAGGCGATCGCGCCGGGGATCTCGAGGGCTCCGGGCACGGTCAAGACTTCCGCCTCGTGACCAGCGGCCTTGAGCGCGGCCTTGGCGCCTTCAATGAGCATGTCGTTCAGGTGGTCATAAAACCGGGCTTCGACGATCAGAAACTTGGCCATTGGAACTGGATCCTTCAGTGTTTGCACATCTGCGGTGCGCTTGGGCCCGCCTTAATGCGAGCATCGTTCTAGCGCCACCGTCGCCATGCAACGGTTGGCGATTCTCTTTCTGATTCGCCGAGCAGGTCATTAGAGCCTAAAAGCGGCTTTCGCACATCATAATGTCGAGCTGCGCATAGTTTTCATCATCATAATGTCATGCATTTTCATGCAAAAGTCTCAAAATGGTCTCGACTGCAACGAGGTTCCCCTACGGAAACGCCCATTTTTAATTATCCGGTTGACAAAGAATTGCTGAAGTTATGTCCTGTCCACCAGGTCACCCGCGGTTAATGACGGGGGCCGCTGGAGAGAGAGGTCTGACTATGAGGGGCAAGCTTTCCCTGCTTGCGGGCGTGTGTGCCGCAGCCGTCGCAACACCGGTTTTCGCCCAGAATGCACCGCAGTCCGCCGATGAAGGCGTTGGTCTGCAGGAAATCATCGTTACTGCGCAACGCCAGGCCCAGTCGCTGCAGGATGTGCCGATCGCGGTCTCTGCATTCTCGGCCGAAAACCTGACCAAGCAGCAGATTCAGAACTCTTCTGACCTGCAGCTTTCGTTGCCCAACGTCACCTTCACCAAGACGAACTTCACCTCGTCCAGCTTCACGATCCGCGGCATCGGCGATCTTTGCGTCGGCGTCTCGTGTGACTCCGCTACCGGCATCCACCTGAACGATATGCCGATGGTGCAAAGCCGCCTGTTCGAAACCGAGTTCTTCGATCTTGAGCGCATCGAGGTCCTGCGTGGTCCGCAGGGCACTCTGTTCGGTCGCAACGCAACCTCTGGTGTGGTTAACATCATCACCGCCAAACCCGATCTTTCCGGGTTCGGCGCTGCCGGTGAGGCCGACTACGGCAAGTACAATTCTGTCCGCTTGAAGGGCATGGTCAACGTGCCGCTTGGCGAAACGCTCGGCGTTCGCGTGGCCGGCATGTACACGCGCCGCGACGGGTACACCTACAACCTCGGCACCAACAGCCGCATCGACGGGCGCGACATGTACGCGCTGCGCGGATCGCTCCGGTGGGAGCCGAGCCCAGACACCACGATCGATCTGTCCGCCTACTACTTCCGTGAAAACGACAGCCGCAGCCGCGTCCAGAAGCAGCTCTGTCATCGCGATCCAACGGGCATCCTGGGATGCTTGCCCGACAAGCTTGCCAACGAAACGACGAACGCAGACTCCACCTTGGCAGCGCTGCTGACCTCGCGTGAATTCTTCGGCATCGCGGTTTCACCGACATTCCGCCCACTCGGTCTCGGCAGCATCTACGCTGACGATGGCGACAACTTCTCGGGGGCGGTCAATCCGACCGATGTCCGCACTGTCAATATCGACTACCTGCCGACCTATTTCGCGGAAGAAGAAGTCTACCAGGGCAAGCTGCAGCAGGCTCTTGGCGACAGCCTTACGCTCAATGTTACCGCGGGCTATTCGCGAAACGAAGTTCGCAGCCGTACAGACTACAACCTTGCCGTCGAACGCAGCCTCGTTGGCAATCCAGGTTTGTTCGCCCTTGCTGCCTTTGCGCAGAACCCGGCGCTCGGATTCGCATTCGCACCAATTGCTGCTCGCCTGATCCCCAACGGTCCGACTGGCAAAATTTGCCAGTCCGATATCGATCCCAACAACGTTGGCGTTTACGGTGCTGGCAACAAGGCGATCTGCGCCAACACCTCACTCGACTTCGATGAATCGAGCCAGACCTACAAGCAATATGCTGCCGAAGCCCATATCGACTCCGACTTTGACGGGATGTTCAATTTCCTGATCGGTGCGAACTATCTTCGCGGCATCACCACGAACAACAGTTACTATGTGAACTCCTTCGGTCTGGATTACGCCTCCGGCCTTCTTGGAGCCGCTGCGGCTGCAAGTGGAGCGTTCGGTCCACGGGCCGTTTTCCGCCCGTCGCCGTTCTTCCGCAGCAATACCGACCGCGGCACACTCGACAGCTACGGAATCTTCGGTGAGACGTACTTCCAGTTCAACGACAAGGTGAAGCTGACCCTCGGCCTTCGTTACAACCACGACAAGAAGTTCACGCGCGCTCGCACGACCCTGCTTAGCGACGGACTTTCGAGCGAGTTCGCCGGCGGTAATGCGATCTATGCAGTAGTGGGGGCTGAATCACTCGAGAAGGCTTTGAATTTCGCTACGGCTGACTTTGACAAGGGCACCCCGCTTGTCCAACCGTTCCAGGAGCGTTCCGTCAGCTTCGGACGCTTCACCGGACGCGCCGTGCTTGATTACCAGATCAGTCCGGACAACCTCATCTACCTGTCGTACTCGCGCGGCTATAAGTCAGGTGGTATCAACCCGCCGCTTTCGGTCGGCTCGGTAAATGACTCGTTCAAGCCGGAATCGGTCGACTCCTTCGAAATCGGTTCGAAGAACCGGTTCGGCGCGCTGCAATTGAACCTCTCGGCGTTCTATTATCGCTACAAGGATCTGCAGCTCAGCCGCATCACAGCGCGTACATCGGTCAACGACAACATCGACGCCAACATTTACGGTCTAGAAGCCGAAGCTATCATGGCGCCAACGCGCAACTTGCTGGTCAACGTGTCGGCAAGCTACCTCAAGTCCAAGGTCGTTGGAGATCAGTTCTTCGTTGATACCCGCGATGTCTCGGCCGGCCGTTCCGATACGGTGATTATCAAGGACATTACGCTTGGTTCGAACTGTGCCGTTACCGGGGCTAGTGCAGCTGCCGCGAACGGCTTCGTCAATGCGGTCAACGCTGGCGTCGGTCTACGGCCTACAACACCTATACCGGGCACCAACACCACCGGTGCCTTCTCGATCTGCGGTGCTCTTGCGGGTGCGGCAGCCGGTCCGGCGGGCGCTGCTTTCGGCGGCATCCGCGTCAGCTCAGGCATCGAAAAGAATGTCCGTGGTAATCAGTTGCCGCAGGCGCCGGAGTTCAAGTGGTCGGCCGGTATCCAGTACACGATCGAGATGGGCGATATGTCGATCGTGCCCCGCTTCGACATCAACTACACCGGTGAGAGCTACGGCACGATCTTCAACGGCAACATCAACCGGATCAAGGGCTACGAGGTCATGAACGCCCAGATCCAGCTCAACGGCCGTGACGATCGCTGGTACCTGCGTGGCTACATCCAGAACATCACCAACAACAACGCGACTACCGGTCTCTACGTGACCGACCAGTCTTCCGGTCTGTTCACCAACATCTTCACGCTGGAACCGCGCCGCTACGGTGTGGCTGCCGGTTTCAAGTTCTAAGCTTCGACGTCGAACCAGACGCGAAAACCTTGCGCCGGGACCTGCGGGTTCCGGCGCTTTTTATTGAAAATCAGTCGAACGCCGCCTGCGGGACCCCGCTGCCGTCATACACCGGCTGCTTCTGGATCACGCGATACTTGTCGACTTCAGCGCCGGTCATCCCCGCTTCCGCAAGGTAGCCCGCCATGGAACGGTAGAGCGGCCCTTCAAGGTGCTCGGCAAGCGCATCGACGCTATCCCACTCCTCGAATACCCAGATACGATCAGGCTTCAGCGGATCGGCGTTCCAGACATAATGGATGCATCCGCGTTCTTCGTACGTCGGCAGTATGAACTGCGCGCCGCCCCGGACAATCGCTGCCGCATCCCGGCCTTCAAAGTCTATCCATCCCCACAGTGTCACCCGCTCCACGCTTGCTCTCCTTGTTCGTCATGACAAGAAGCTACGCGTACGCACGCCAAGGCGGAATTGGCGTTTCCAACAGGTTTGATTGGCTGGGAGGTGGTGGACGCACTAGGGCTCGAACCTAGGACCCGCTGATTAAGAGTCAGCTGCTCTACCAACTGAGCTATGCGTCCGTACCCGGCAAGAAACCGCTTGGTGGCGGCGAGGGGAAGGCGATGGTGGTGGACGCACTAGGGCTCGAACCTAGGACCCGCTGATTAAGAGTCAGCTGCTCTACCAACTGAGCTATGCGTCCATGCCATCAGGCATTCCCGTTCGGGAGCCGCCCCAATAACGATTTTCTCAGCCCTGCCAAGCCCCAAATTTGCGTTTTTCAGGACAGGCTTCGCGGACCCGACCGGCTCCAGCGTTCAACCGCCATGATCGATCCTATGCAGATCATGTTTGTCATCATGGACGACCCGCCATGGCTCATCCAGGGCAGCGGAATTCCGACCACCGGTGCCAGGCCCATGACCATCATCAAATTGATGCACATGTAAAAGAAGATCGTCATCGTCATGCCGGCAGCGAGCAGGCGCGAGAAGCGATCCGGCGCCCTGTTGGCAACCTTCAAGCCCCAGCGGAAAATCAGGCCAAACACGATGAGCACGAACAGGCCGCCCAGCATGCCCCACTCTTCCGCCATCGTCGCAAAGACGAAATCTGTGTGCGCTTCCGGCAGATAGTTCAGGTGGCTCTGCGATCCGTTGCCAAATCCCTTGCCGAAGATCCCGCCCGAACCAATCGCGATCTTCGACTGCGTGATGTGATATCCCGTGCCAAGCGGGTCACTTTCCGGATCAAGGAATACCAGCACGCGGTTGCGTTGATAATCGTGCAGCAGGAAAAAGAAGGCGATTGGCGCGGCAACAAGACCGGCCGCACCTGCGCCAAGGAACCAGCGCAACGGCAGGCCAGCCAGAAACATCACAATCACTGCGCCGAAACTGATCGCCAGGCCGGTACCAAGATCGGGCTGCAGCATGACAAGGCCTGCCGGGACAGCAAGCAGGATCACTGCGGGCAGGAGTCCCCGCCAGCCTTGGGTTTCGCCGATGGGCAGAACGGAATAGAACCACGCCAGAACCAGCACGATGCCGGGCTTCATCAGTTCCGAGGGTTGCAACGTCATGAAGCCAAGGTTCAGCCAGCGCTGGCTGCCACCGCCGACGCCGCCGATCAGTTCGACGAGAACCAGCAGCAGGCATAGGACCACGTAGACCGGCATGGCCATGCGCCTGAACAATTCCTGTGGCAGACGGGCGATGACCATCGCCATGATGAGGAAGACTGCAAAGCGCAGCAAGTGCGACATCGACCAGATTTCGAAGCGCCCTCCCGCTGCCGAATCCAGCACCGCCGCACCGAAGGTGACCAGAGCAATCAGGGGAAGCAGGACGCCCCATGGTTGCCTGGCAATCGCCGCCGGTACGTAAGCGCGAGGCATCACTGTCCCCCTGTCGTTACGGGGGGCCCAGCGGTCGGCGCTGCCGGTTGCATGACAATCATGGGCGCGGGCTGTTCAGGCTCCGGCCGGGGCGCCGCAGCGTCAGTCTGTGCCGTTGCGGGCTCTTCGGCTGTCTTGCGGCCATCCTCTACCTGTTCGGTCAAGGCCTCGTCGTCCGGGACGGTCTTCGGCGCGGTCTCACCATACTTGGCGGCAAACGCGTTGTATCGTGAAGCCATGCGCTGCTGGACGTTGCCACCCCACTGCTTCTCGAATTCCTCGAGCACGGCCATCGCCTTGTCCGGGGCGAAGATGTACGTCATTACGTCTCGTGCGATGGGATAGGCAGCCGCCGAACCGCCGCCGTGTTCGATCACCACTGCGCAGGCGTATTTCGGCTTGTCGAACGGTGCGAAGCAAATGAAGTGCCCATGGTCGCGGTACTTCCAGGCCCCGCTCTTCCCATTGGCGATGTTGAGACCGACGACCTGCGCTGTGCCGGTTTTGCCGGCAAGGAGCACATCGTCAACCGGCAGCCGTGCTCTGCCAGCCGTGCCACGGCCGTTGACTACTTCGCTCATGGCAGCGTGGATGTAATCGAGGTGCTCCTGCGAGAAACCCATTGACTTCACAGGTGGCGCATTACGATCCAGCAACAGCCGCGGCATGACCTCACGCCCTGATGCAATGCGCGAAGCCATGACGGCCTGCTGAAGCGGATTGACCAGCATATACCCTTGGCCGATCGTCGCGTTAACGGTGTCGTAGAGGGCCCATTCCTTCTTGTATTTGCGAAGCTTCCACGCGGGATCGGGAACCGTGCCATAGGATTGGCCGGGGTAGGGCATCGGGAACTCCTGCCCAAGTCCCAGCCTGCGTGCCATCGTGGCGATCTTGTCCATCCCGATCTGTTGGGCGAAATGGTAGAAGTACACGTCGCAGGACTGGTAGATGCCCTTGGCCATGTCGACCGTGCCGTGGCCGCGCCGGTTCCAGCAGTGGAACACGCGATTGCCGACGCGAAGGCCGCCACCGCACCCAACGCTCGCATTGGGATCCAGCCCGGCTTCGAGGAACGAGAGTGCCACCATCGGCTTGACGGTCGATCCCGGCGGGTACAGTCCGCGGAGCACCTTGTTGCGCAGCGGCACGTGGTCATCCTCGGACAGCATCTTCCATTCGACACGGCCGATGCCGTCAGAGAAGCTGTTGGGATCGAAGCTTGGCATCGATGCCATGGCAAGAATGTCGCCAGTCTCGCAATCCATGACCACGACCGATCCGGACTCCAGGCCGATGCGCCGGGCTGCGTAGTCCTGAAGGCCCGCGTTGATCGTCAGGGCTATCGGCTTGCCGGGCACATCTTCTCGCGTGCCGAGATCGCGTACGATGCGTCCTGAAGCGGTCGCTTCGACACGACGGGCTCCGGGGACACCGCGCAGCCTCGCCTCGAAGTGCTTTTCCAGACCATCCTTGCCGATCTTGAAGCCCGGAGTGATCAGGAGCGGATTGCGCTCCTTCTCGTAATCCTCTGCCGATGCGGCGCCCACATAGCCTACTAGGTGTCCTACCGAAGCGCCGGCGGGGTAATACCGGGAGTAGCCTCTCTGTGGGATGACGCCGGGCAGTTCCGGCAGACGGACCGAAACCGCTGCGAACTTGTCCCAATCAAGACTGGAGGCGACTTCGACGGGCTGGAACCCCCGCGCCTTGTCAAGCTTGTCGCGGATATCGCGCACCTTGTCAGGCGGGAGAGACAGCAAGCCGGCCAAGGTGGCCATTGTCTTGTCCGGATCGTCCACGCGGTCAGGAATGAGATCGACGCGAAAATCCGCGCGGTTGGCGGCAAGGGCCTTGCCGAACCGATCCAGCACCCAACCCCGGCGTGGTGGGATGAGCGTGAGGTTCACGCGGTTGCTCTCGGATGCGGCCTGATACTTCTCGTTCTGCGCCACGGCCAGATAGCCCAGCCGCGTCGCCAACAGCAGGCCCACGCCACCTTGCAGCGCACCCAGCACGAAGCTTCTTCTCTCGAACCGGTTGGCCAGGATCGCCGAGGTGACCGGCAGCTTTTGCCGCATGGTCAGATCCTCTTCAGCGGAAGCAGGCGGATGCGGTCTAGCAACGCCACCAGTCGCGTAATGACCGGATACAGCACCACCGAAATCAGCAACTGGGGCACGATCACGGTCGGCAGAGGATAAGCGACTGCAAGGCCTGCCAACGTGGATGTCAGGAACAGATATGCGGCGATCAACGCGCTCGCGGCCAGCCAGTCCTGCACAAAGCCACGCCACAGGAACTTTTCGTCAATCAGTTCCATGACGAGCATCGTCGCAGACCACAGAACGATGCCCGATCCGAACGGCATGCCCGAGTACAGATCATCGACAAGTCCCAGCGGCAGGCCGGCCCACAGTGGCAGCATGCCGGGGCGCATCATGCGCCAGGCAAGCAGCATCATGTAGGCGAATGGCGGCATTACCGGCGCTGAGGCTATAACTGGCGAAAAACTCGCCATCGAAGCCAGCATGATCGTGGCCCATGGAAGCCCAATTGCGAGGACCGGCCAAGGCTCGCGATTGATCCGCTTGCGCGCGATCTCTTCGGGCGTTCCGCGCAGCGGGCCGAGCACTATGGCTCCCCTGCGGCGCTCTTGGCGCCACGTTCCTCGATTGCTTCCATCTCTGCACGAGCAGCCGCGCTGTAGGCGGGCTCGACAATGACGAATTCGTTGTCCGCGGGATCTGCGGCAAGGTGCCCGATAGCGCCGTCGCGATGCGGCTCTGTTGCCACCGCCACCGGGATGCCGGGCGGATAAAGGCCGCCGGATCCCGACGTCACGAATACATCGCCAGCCTTGACCGGATTGATGCCCTGATTGATCAGGCGGATGTCTATCCGGCCGTTGGAGGCCCCCTGGACAAAGGCGGTCAACCCATCGCGGGCCCTCTTTACGGGAACGACGTTTTCGGGATCGGTGACGAGCAGAACGCGGGCCGTGCCCGGACCAGCTTCCACCACGCGGCCGATCAGGCCTGACGCCGCCCGTACCGGAAGCCCTGGGCGCACACCACTCGATGTTCCGGCATCGATGATGGCATAGCGCCGCGTGCTCGCCGCGGTCGATCCGATCAGCCGCACAGTCGCGACGGGTTTGCGTTGCGGATCGACGATACCAAGCAGTGACTTGAGCCTGCGGTTCTCATTCTGCAGCGATTGCATCGAAACCGCGTTTGCTCGTGCTTCCTCCACCTCCCGGCGCAGCTCGGCATTTTGGCGACCGGCATTGAAGTAGGCTCCAATCGCAGCGAACACGCCCTGACCGGTTGTGCGCCCGGTCGCGCCGGCCCTACCGACTGGCCGGGCGACTTCGGCAGCCGCGCTTCGTGCAAAGGAGAATGCATCCGGATTTACGAGCGAAGTGACTAGCACGGCAACACCCGCCACGACGCCAAGAATGGCGACAACGTAGCCGGTGAAGATTCCGTACTGCGCCCTGCGCGAATAGCCCGGGCGCCGGTCCTGCGACCGCGCCATCCGTTCAACCCCTTCAATCCGGCGCATGGAACCGCGCCGCGATGCAACCCATGTGTGTCAGCAATACCTGAATTGCCTCAGGCGGTCATCAGCACGCCGCGGTAGATCTGGTCTTCCATGGCGCGCCCGGTGCCGAGAGCCACGCACGACAGCGGATCTTCAGCGACGCTGACAGGCAGGCCGGTTTCCTCGCGCAGATGCTCATCGAGACCGCGGATCAGTGCACCGCCACCAGTGAGCACAATGCCTTGGTCGACAATGTCGGCGGCAAGTTCGGGCGCCGTGTTTTCGAGTGCGATGCGCACGCCTTCGACGATCGCGCCGATCGGTTCGGACAGCGCTTCGGCGATATTCGCCTGCGTTATCGTGATCTCCTTCGGCACGCCATTTACCAGATCTCGACCCTTGATGTGGATCGTCTCGCCGATTCCATCGGCCGGGGCCGTGGCGATGCCGTAGTCCTTCTTGATGCGCTCCGCCGTGGCTTCACCGATCAGCAAGTTGTGATGACGGCGGACGTAGGACACGATCGCTTCGTCCATCTTGTCGCCGCCCACGCGTACCGACGTCGTATAGGCAAGACCACGCAACGAAAGTACGGCAACCTCGGTGGTTCCACCGCCGATGTCGACAACCATCGAGCCGACTGGCTCGGTCACGGGCATGTCCGCGCCGATCGCAGCCGCCATTGGTTCAAGGATAAGGTAGACCTGGCTCGCACCGGCATTGCTGGCCGCGTCACGAATGGCGCGGCGTTCCACGCTGGTAGAACCCGATGGCACGCAGATCACGATTTCGGGGTAGCGCAGGAGGCTCTTGGATCCGTGCACCTTGCGGATGAAGTGCTTGATCATTTCCTCGGCGACTTCGATGTCGGCGATCACGCCGTCCCGAAGCGGGCGGATGGCTTCGATGTTGTCGGGTGTCTTGCCCATCATCATCTTGGCGTCGTCGCCCACGGCCTTGACCCGCTTGATCCCGTTGATCGTCTCGATGGCGACGACTGAAGGTTCGTTCAGCACGATGCCGCGATCCTGCACGTAAACCAGTGTGTTGGCCGTGCCGAGGTCGATCGCGATGTTCTGGGAACCGAACTTGAAGAATCGGGAAAAGATCGAAGCCATCTAAGAATCCGTGATAATCTGCGGTTTGGCGCACGGGCACGCGCCAGACCCCTCCAGAAAGTGCGCCCGGGAAGGCGGCTTCCTAGCAGGCGGTTGTCGCAAAGCCCATGGGTTTGTGCGGGATTGGACGGATAACTTCACCGCTTGTCTCGAAATAAATCGGCTTCGGCGCTAGTTGTGACAGGACCATGCGAGTCATCCGCCGCCTTCCCGAAACGCTCATCAACCGCATTGCTGCCGGAGAGGTGGTCGAGCGCCCCGCAAGCGCGCTCAAGGAGCTGGTTGAAAACGCCATCGACGCAGGCGCAAGCCATCTCCACGTGCGCTTGTCCGAAGGCGGATTGGCCTTGATCGAGGTGTCCGACGACGGGTGCGGCATGCGCCCCGACGAGATCGAGCTGGCACTCGAACGCCATGCCACGTCCAAGCTTCCGGACGAGGCGATCGAGATGGTCGAAACCCTCGGGTTTCGAGGAGAAGCCTTGCCGTCGATCGCCTCGGTCGCCCGCGTCACCATCGAATCCCGGCCGCAAGGCTGCGCCGAGGGCTGGAAGCGCGTGGTCGACAATGGCACGCTCGTGGCAGAAGGACCCGCGGCGCTTCCCCCGGGTACCCGAGTGCGCGTGGAGCAACTGTTCGAGAAGATTCCTGCCCGCCGCAAGTTCCTGCGCAGCCCGCGTTCGGAATGGGCGGCCGCGTCCGACGTTGTTCGTCGCCTCGCCATGGCCCGGCCCGATCTCGGCTTCACGCTCGAACACGATGGGCGCCGGGCGCTGCATGTGCAGGCCGGAGACACGCTCGAAGCGCGCGTGGCTCAACTTGTTGCCCGAGAGTTGTCCGGTAATTCCGTCGAGGTAGACCTGTACCGGGGCGACTACCACCTCACTGGCATTGCCGGGTTGCCGACCTACAATCGCGGTGTTGCCGATCACCAGTACCTGTTCGTCAATGGTCGCCCGGTGAAGGATCGCCTGCTGATCGGTGCAGTGCGCGGAGCCTATGCCGACATGCTCGCACGCGATCGCCACGCGGTGCTCGCACTGTTCCTGCAGGTCCCGGCGACCGAAGTCGACGTCAATGTCCATCCCGCCAAGTCCGAAGTCCGCTTCCGCGATCCGGCGCTGGTTCGCGGTATGGTGGTTTCAGGCCTGCGTCATGCCTTGTCGACTGGCGACCAGCGTAGTGCACAAGCCCCTGCGGCGAGCGCGATGGCGGCATGGCAGGCGGAGCCGATCGTGCCGTCACCATCACCTGGCTCCCAGGCAAGCATGTTCTCGCAACAATGGCATCCCGAGCTGCGCGTAAGCGAGGCTGGACAAGCGTGGCGTGGCTACGAGCAATCCGTTCTCGCGCCGCCACAGGCGCGAGCCGAAGTCGCCATCGAGCCGGTTACCGAATCCGCGCAGCACCCCCTTGGCGTTGCCCGGGGACAGATCTCCAACACTTATATCGTCGCAGAGGCGGAAGACGGTCTTGTAATTGTGGACCAGCACGCGGCGCATGAACGTCTCGTGCTCGAGCGGCTGCGCGCGGCCGGGGCGGGGCAGGGCACCGCGCCTGCCCAAGCGTTGTTGATCCCGGAAGTTGTGGAACTCGAAGAAGTCGCGTGCGACAGGCTGGAAGAAGCTGCTCCCAAGCTTGCCGAGTTCGGTCTCGCGCTGGAGCGCTTCGGGCCGAACGCCATGCTGGTCCGCGCGGTGCCTGCGGCTCTGGCAAAGGGCGATCCGGCCAAGCTTGTTGCCGACGTGGCTGACGATCTTGCGCATCATGGCGACGCATTGCTCCTGGGCGAAAAACTCGACTTGGTCCTCGCCACCATGGCTTGCCATGGCTCCGTCCGCGCAGGCCGCCAGCTTTCGGTTGCCGAAATGAACGCCCTGTTGCGCGAAATGGAAGTGACGCCGCGCTCCGGGCAATGCAACCATGGTCGCCCGACGTGGGTGAAGCTGGCGCACGGTGACATCGAGAAGCTGTTCGGGAGAAAGTGATGCTGCACCGACGTTTGGCCTTGATTTCGCTGTTGTTTCTCGGCTTGGCAGCCTGCTCCGAAAAGGAGCCGACCGACGCCGAAGCTATTGCCGCCGTCAACGCCGCGCAGGACGGTAAACCTCCAGTCAAGGCATTGGATCTGCAGCCGATCCTTTATCCTGACATCACCATCAACAAGCTCCACGGCACCGGCTGCGCTTTTGTCGCCGATGGTGGCGGTCTCGGCGCAGTGCTTCTGGCGCAGGACAAGCGAGGCGTGATCAAGTACGGCGATCACGTTCAGGTTCTCGCTCCGGATGCCGGTTCGGCGAAGCTGCCCAAAGGCAGTTTCTCCCGCTACACCGGCAAGGAGAACGCTGTCACACTGACCACGGTCGGGCCGGTCACGCCGGTCGGCACGACCGAGCAGTTCAAGGGAAAGATGGTCGTGACCGACGCCTTCGAGCGCCCGGTCTACGAGGCGACGGGGGACGTCCAGTGCAAGGCGATTTGAAGCCTCAGGCTTCTCTGGTGCGGATCAGGCCAATCGACTTCATAGTCATCACCACCACGCCGTCCTGATTATATACCCTGACGTTCGAGCGGAAGCTCCCCATTTCCGGCCTCGACGAGCTCCGCTTCTTGTCGACAATCTCGGTTTCGACGCTGAGCGTATCGCCGGGATAGACCGGCTTGAGCCAGCGGATCTCGTCGAGGCCCGGCGAGCCAAGCCCCGCCTGCTTGCGCTCCTTCAGGTTCTCCACCAGCATCGCCATCGTCATGGCGCAAGTATGCCAGCCGCTGGCAGACAGCCGACCGAAATGGGTCTCTGCTGCTGCCTCGTCGCTCAAGTGAAAAGGCTGCGGGTCATATTTTGACGCAAATTCGATTACTTCTTCGCGGTTGACGGCATAGCTTCCAAACCGCTGGACCGCGCCGGGTTCTATATCTTCGAAGTACATCATTCGACGAGGTTCGCTGCATGGAAGTCCAAAGTCAATCGCGCGCTTAAATCGTGATCGCCCGCAGACCCTTGGCAGGCGGGGTAGGGTCTGGGATGATCCGGTATCGCGCGGTGATGATGCTGAAGATGCCGAAGAGCAGAAGTCCTGCTGCCACGAACTGGAAGCCAGTCTCCATGTCTCGCAGATTGTTGATGGCTTTCCCCAGCGAGACGACTTCTTGGCTCTCGCCGAACCACGCGGTGCGCAGCAGTGACCACCCGATCAGGACCATAACCACAGCTCGCGCAGCATGCCCGGCACGGCCGATCCAGCATGTGAAGCTGGGCGCGTGTGGGGAAATGTGGCGCATAAAGCCCGCCGTCACGGCGCTGCGTGCCTGGAATATTGCTGCAATCAGGATACCCACGCCGATAATGCCCAAAAGAGTGCTGCCGAAGGGGAAATCAAGCACGCCACCAGCCATCTGTGCGGACGAATCTTCACCTGCGCCACGTGCGCCGCTGGCGATCCGTGCGGCTGTCCAGGCAAGACCGAGATGGATCACAGCGCTGGTGAGATAGCCCACTCTCGATGCACGCCCCTTCCAGGAAGTGCCCTTGCGCTCGATATCGAAGAGCGCCGCAGAAAGCCGATACATCGCGTAACCTAGCAGGCCTGCTGCTGCGACATACAGGACAACCGGGCCACCCGGGATCGCGTTCAGCACCCGAAAGATATCGCCGGCGCCATCATCGATGTCAGACTTTTCCGCTGTCAGCGCGAGATATCCCAACAGGACGTAGACGAGGCCGCGTGCGGCAAATCCCACTCGCGCCAGCCACACCACTTTCTCCGACTTGTCGACCACCAGCGCGTTCCTTTTTCCTGTTCGGGCATGGAACGCGCCGGAGGCCAACCGGTGCCGGGCAGTCAGCTCATCGTCGGCATGAACAGCATCCACAAAGCCATGCCAACCATCACCACATTTTCGGTGAGCGAAACAAACCCCAGCGGAACGCGCCCCGACCCGCCTACGCAGGCACACTTGAGCTCGCGCCGCTGGACATAGACTGCGTAGAAGACCGAGATGCCGCCGATGGTACCGATGAACAGGGCAATCGGAATGGACAGCCAGGGCAGTGCTCGCGCCGCCATCAGAACGCCAGCAAGCGCTTCCCCAAATGGATAGAGATAGGCGTAGGGCACCCATCGCCGCGCCAGCAAGTCGTAACCCAGGAACATCGTTGCAAACCGGTCGACGTCCTGCAGCTTGAGCATGGCGAGAAGGGCCATGGCGAAGGCAATGAACCATTCAATCGCCCTTTGTGTGAAGGGCGTGCCGAAAGTCGCATGACTGACGGCAAGAGCCAAGGCCCCAGCGATCGCGAAAACGGCCAGGACGGGAACGTAACTCGTCGCATCAGGATCGGCCACTTTCAGGCCAAGGAAGCGCTGCGTATCGTCGTGCCCGCCAATGCGTTGTCCGTTGATGAACACTTGCGGAGTAGTCTTGACGTCATGTGCCTGCTTGAAGGCATCGGTTTCTTCTCGTGTCCGCAGCCAGTGGTCTTCCACCTCATAACCTTGGCGCTCGAGCAGGTGCTTCACCTTCACGCCATAGGGGCAGATGTGTTTGGGCATGACCATGCGATAGAGCACGGCGGTTCGAGTCGGGGTCTGTGCGTTTGTCATGCAAGGACCTATAACCTGCGTACCATGGTACGGAGTCAAGCGATATGGCGATGACGATTTCCGAGCTCGCCAGAAGCGCCGCCGTCGGCGTCGAGACGGTACGCTTCTATCAACGCAAAGGCTTGCTGGACGATCCCCGGCCAACCCGCAGCGGCAGGGAAGGCCACAGGCATTACGGCGAGGACGATCTGCGGCGCCTCCGCTTTGTGCGCAGCGCCCAAGGCGCCGGCTTCACGCTGTCGGAGATCGCCGAATTGCTCGCTCTCGATGCCGGACACGACCGACCGCGCGCGCGACAGATGGCAAAAGCTCGTCTCGAGGCGATCGAGCATGAGATCGCGCGGCTGGAGGCAGCGCGACAATCGCTTCGCAAGCTTGCCCGCGAATGTGCGAAAGGCGGCGCCGGCCCCTGTCCGATCATCGCCGCCTTCGAAAATTGAGGCTTAGACGTTGAATTTGAAGTGGAGGACGTCACCGTCCTTCACCACGTATTCCTTGCCTTCCTGCCGCAGCTTGCCTGCGTCGCGCGCCGCACTTTCGCCCCCGAGGCTGACGAAATCGTCATAGGCGATGGTCTCGGCGCGGATGAAACCGCGCTGCATGTCGGAGTGAATTTCGCCCGCCGCTTCAGGAGCCTTGGCGCCGAGATGCACGGTCCAAGCGCGCGCCTCCTTGGGGCCGACGGTGAAGAAGGTGATCAGGTGCAGCAACTCATACCCGGCGCGGATCACGCGGGCGAGGCCGGTTTCGTGCAGGCCCATTTCCTCGAGAAACACCGACCGCTCTTCCGGATCCATTCCCACAAGTTCGGACTCGATCGCGGCCGAAACGATCACCGCATTGGCGCCCTCGGCCTTTGCCTTCTCGAACACCCGGGCGGAGAAAGCGTTGCCCTCCGCTGCGCTCTCTTCCTCGACGTTGCAGACATAAAGCACCGGCTTGGCGGTCAGCAGCTGGGCCTGCTTGAACACGCGGGCTTCCTCGTCATCCTTTGGCTGGGTCAGCCGGGCAGGCTTGCCTTCGCGCAGAAGTTCGAGCGCTTGACCCAGGACCGAGGCAATGACCTTCGATTCCTTGTCGCCCGCCTTGGCCTTCTTCTCGGCAGCTGGCACGCGCTTCTCAAGGCTCTCGAGGTCCGAAAGCATCAGCTCCGTCTCGACCGTTTCAGCGTCCGAGATCGGGTCGACCTTGTTGTCGACATGCTGGATGTCATCGTTCTCGAAACAGCGCAGCACGTGAACGATGGCGTCCACTTCACGAATGTTGCCGAGGAACTGGTTGCCAAGGCCTTCGCCCTTTGACGCGCCACGCACGAGGCCGGCAATATCCACAAAGCCCAGTTGCGTCGGAATGATCTTCTGGCTGCCCGCAATCTTGGCGAGAGTGTCAAGACGCTGGTCGGGGACGCCCACGTTGCCGACGTTCGGCTCGATCGTGCAGAACGGATAATTCGCCGCCTGCGCCGCCTGCGTTTCGGTCAGTGCGTTGAACAGCGTCGACTTGCCGACGTTGGGAAGGCCGACGATCCCGCAACGAAAACCCATCTTCAAACTCCTTGGCTGGCCGCGCCTTTAGCGGGGCGCGGCGGATTTGGAAACCTTCACGGAAATTTCAGGGATTGAGCGCAGTAAGCGCTTCAAGCGTGGAGAGATTTGCGATGAAGAAGCTGGCGTTCCTGACCTTGCCGCTGCTGCTGGCAGCCTGCACCGACAGTCCGCAAGAGCGAGCCGATCGCGCGCGCAAATCTTTCCAGGCCCATGACTATCGCGCCGCGCAGGTCGATCTGGCGGCTGCACTCGAAGCAAATCCACAGGATCCTGCGCTCCTTGAACTTCATGCCCGCAATGCCCTTGCCATGGGCGATGGCATTGCCGCTGGCGCTTCGTTGGGGAAACTCCCCGAGAGCCGGCGCCCCGCTGATTTTGCGCTGCTTATGGCCGAGGCGATGCTGCTGCGCGGTCTTCCGGATGAGGCAATGGCGGCTTTGGGTACGGACACTTCGGCTGCCGCTAACCGCATTCGCGCTCTTGCCCTGCTGGGTAAGGACGACCGGGAGGGGGCTGCGAAAGCCTTTGCAGCGGGGGCTGCGGGCAAGGCCGATGCGCGCCTGCTGGCAGATTATGCGCGCTTCAGCCTGATGGGCGGAGATATCAAGCAGGCTCGCTCATTGGTGGATCGCGCGAAGGCGGCGGACGGCGCGATGATCGATGTTCTTCTGGCAGAGGCTGAGGTGGCAACGGCCGAAGGCAGGCTGGCTGAAGCGCTGGCGGCATACGACACGGCAACCAAGGCTTACCCGGGCAATCTTGCCGCTCTTGCTGGCAAGGCCGCAGTCCTCGGCGATCTCGGGCGTGCGAAGGAAATGGACGAGGTCCTGAAGTCGCTGGCAGAAGTGAAAGGCGGGGGGCAGGTCGCCTACCTTCAGGCGCGTGCCGCCGCATCGCGCGGTGATTGGGGCGCTGTCCGAAGCATTCTCCAGGCAAATGAAAGCCAATTGGCCGACAAGGAAGAAGCGACTGTGCTTTACGCACAAGCACTCGTAGCCTTGAAGCAGCCCGAGCAGGCGCGGGCCAAGTTGCAGCCGTTGCTCAACCGCAATCCCGGCAGTGCAACACTCCGTCGTGAACTCGCCAAGGCGCAACTGGCTGCTGGCGACGCTCGTGGCGCAGTCGAGACGATGCGCCCCTTCGCCGAAATCCAGACAGCCGACGCCGAAGATCTGCGTCTTCTGGCGAAAGCTGCAGAGGCTTCGGGTGACCCGGCAGCGGCCAGGCTGGCGGAAAAGGCGAAGTTTCCGTCAGCACAGGCGCTGGCGGCAACGCTGGCTCAGGCCGACACGGCAATGAAGCAGTCCAACTGGGGCAATGCCATTGCCGCCTACGAGCGTCTGCTTGCCGTGACGGATGGGAAGAACCCGCTGATCCTCAACAATATGGCCTATGCCCAGGGGATGGTCGGCAACAAGGCCAAGGCGATAGAGTTTGCCGAGCGTGCCTACAAGGCCGCGCCGACGAGTGCATCGGTCCTCGATACGCTGGGCTGGCTTCTGGTCGAGAGCGGCAAGGACCGTTCTCGCGGGCTGACCCTTCTGCGCGAAGCCGCCGCCAAGGCTCCAGACAATGCCACCATTGCAGGGCACTTGCGCAGCGCCGAGAAGGGCTGAACGCAAACGAAAAGGGAGCCCGCGTCTGCAGGCTCCCTTCCGCGAATTTCCGCTGCTGTCAGGCTGCGAGCGCGAGACGGCGCGGCGCAGTCTGGCGACGGCGTGCCATGGCGAGGCCGACGAGTCCGATGCCAAACAGGCCCAGCATGCCCGGCTCGGGAACAGGTGTACCGCCCGTAGATCCGCCCGTGCTGCTCAGCGTGCCCGATCCGCTGGCCGAGCTGATGCCCGGTACGCCGCTGATCGACTGGTAGCGCACATAGAAGTCGCTGAGCGTCAGCGAGCTGACCGGCTGCGAGAAGCTCAGCGTGAACGAACCGGTGCCGGTTTCGCCAAGCGTCAGACCGCCGCTGCCGCCGCCGGCACAGCTACCGGTCTGGGCATCCTTGAAGCACACGTCGACGGTGCCAATGCCGTTCGGATAGTTCGAGTTCAGCGTTGTGTACGAGAATGCACCGGTGCTGGCGGCCGACGAGATGGTGGGATCGGTGTTGAACGCAAAGCTCGAGATGCGCGAATCCGTCACCGGCGATGAGCTGGTGTTGGAAACGCTGTAATCGAACGTGTAATCGTTGCCGGAGATGCCGGTCAGCTTGAACGTGGTCGAGCCGGTAAGGCCGTTGATCGTTGTCCCGCCGGAGAAACCGTCATAATTCAGCGTGAAGCTGTTGCCGATATCGCCCGAGCCGAGCGTAACGGAATCGGCAAAGGCAGGTGCGGCTGCCATCATTGCTGCGCTGGCAGCGAGGCCCGCGAGAACTTTTCTGAAGGTCATCGAAACTGCTCCCCTGAACCGAAATTCGGTTAATTGTCAGGAAAGCAATCACTGTGCCAATTACGGATTTCAGCCATTTGTAATGATTAACAACTACGTGGTCGTAAGATTTCTCGACAGGCGCGACCATCGAACCTCCTCCACTTTCACCAAAGATTCAGCGGTGCATGGCATCTAACGCTCATGACGTCCCGCCTCGCACTTGCCCTCCTTCTTGCCCTCACTGGTTGCGGCGATGATGTCGCTGATCGTTTGGCTCGCGCAGAACGTGAGATTGCGGGAATGGAACTGGGCGCAGCCAAGGTTGACCTCACGGCGGCTCTGGCCGAAGCTGGTGACGATCCGGCAATTCTTCGCATGCTGGCTTCAGTGCAGCTCCGGTTAGGCGATGGCGAGGGAGCAACCGCCACGGCCTCACGCTTGGAACGCTCGGGCGGATCACAGGCCGAATTGTCGCTGATCCGTGCCGAGGCGGCCGTCTTGCGTGGCAATGTGGACGAGGCGCTGGCACTTCTCGGGCAGGATGCGTCGTCTGCCGCAGAGCGGGTCAGGGCCGCCGCGTTGTCTGTCAAGGGAGACACAGCGGGCGCGTTCGCTGCTTTGCAGCGGGGCGCAGCAGCGGGGGGCGATGCGCTTCTCCTTCGCGACTATGCGCGCTTCCTCATCACAGCGCAGGATCTCGACGCGGCATCACGGCAGGTCGAAGCTCTGTCGAAGTTGGATGCAGGGGCATTCGATGCATCGCTGATCGGCGCTGACATCGCGGTAAGACGGGGCAAATTTGCAGAAGCGCACGCAGTTCTCGAACAGATGGCCGAGAAGTACCCGCGCGTGCCCGACCCATGGATTGCAAGGGCATACGCTTTCGATCTTCAGGGAAAGCTCGACGATGCGCTGGCCATGACTTCGCGGGCCGCTGCGATTGCGCCAGATGATCCGCGCGTGCGGGATCTGCAGGTGCAGTTTGCGTCGATGAAAGGCGAATGGGAAAAGGTTCGTTCGCTGCTGGCAAAGCAGGAGCGGGATCTTGATCCCCTGTCCGCCAACGGGCTCAGCTATGCCGAGGCGATGTTGCGGACCGGACATCCCGAACAGGCCAGAGCGATGTTCAAAAGGGCACTCACGCGGTCGCCGAACAATCCTTTTGCCCGCATCATGCTGGCCGAAGCGCAACTGGCGACCGGAGATTCGCTTGCCGCTTTCGGAACGGTACGGCCTCTTGCCGCCAGCCAGTTGGCTGGTCCGCGCGAGCTCGAGCTGGCGGCAAAGGCGGCCGAGGCAGCGGGTCTTGTTGATGCAGCGCTGCTGCGCGCGCGGTTGCGTGCCGCCCAGGCGGGACAGATCAAGACATTGGCAGCTGAGGGTCAGGCGGCATTGGCGCGTGAAGATTGGAGTGCCGCTGCGGAGGCCTATGCGCAGCTCGCGCATTCAGGTGACGACGCAGAAGTCCTCAAGCGACTGGCGCTTGCCCTCAGCCATGTCGGGAAAGGCGAGGAGGCGATCAAGGCTGCGGACAAGGCTCGCGCCTTGCGTCCCGATGATCCTGATACGTTGTACATGGCAGGCTTGGTCCGCGCCCGGGCTGGAAGGGATATGCCCACGGCAATCGACCTGCTTCGCAAGGCAAGTTCGGCCGAGCCGACCAACGCCGTATTTCGCAGCACTTTGGCCCGCTATCAGGCGCAGACCGGCACCTGATAGCGGGATAGCGTCAGGCGCGGGGCTTGTTCTTGCGCGAGCGTGCAAAACCGATGCCGAGCAGGCCGAGAGTCATCATGCCCAGCATGCCCGGCTCCGGCACTGCCGTACCGCCCGAAGTGGTGGTCGTGCCGCCCGAGGTCGTCGTGGTGCCACCGGACGTAGTGGTGGTGCCGCCCGAAGTCGTTGTGGTGCCCCCCGAAGTGGTGGTCGTACCACCTGAAGATGTCGTGCCCCCGCAGAGCGAGGAACCGCCGCTGTGCCCGCAGTTGCAATAGTGCTTGTGCGTAAGCCACCAGGTCGCGTTTGCCGGCGAAGCGGCAGACAGGCCCGCAGTTGCTGCAATGGCGATGGCGATTGAGCGAATGTTCATGTTAACCCCCGTTGGTTAATTGCAGTCTGCACCTTGCTAAGCAAAACCGGTGCCAACTTCATATTTACAGGGCGTGGCGTGGTTAACGGCCTTTGGGCCGACGGAAGATGTAAAGAGGGACGACGGAATGTGTTTCCCGTTTGTTTCCAGACAGTCACCCCTTCTGCCGCATGGCAACGTCGTTCATGAAACGAACGTCATCTTTCGAAGCAAGCCAGCCCGCTTCAGAAGCAATGGCTCCCAGCATCTCGATCAGGTCATCCTGCTCTGCCTTGGCAAATCCGCCCAGCACATACCCGGTTACGCGGTCCTTGTGCCCAGGATGGCCGATGCCGAGCCTTACGCGCCGGAAATCGGCCCCCAGATGCTGATCTATCGAGCGCAGGCCATTGTGGCCGGCCGTGCCGCCGCCCTGCTTCACCTTCACCTTGAATGGCGCAAGATCGAGCTCGTCATGAAACACCGTCAATGCGTCCATGCCCAGCTTGTAGAAGCGCATCGCTTCGCCCACGGATCGCCCGCTCTCGTTCATGAAGGTCGCGGGCTTGAGCAGCAGGACCTTGTGGTTGCCAATCCGGCCTTCCTGCAGCCAGCCCTGAAACTTCTTCTGCACCGGCCCGAAGTTGTGGACCTCGGCGATCGTGTCGAGCGCCATGAAGCCGACATTGTGGCGATGGAGCGCATATTGCGGTCCAGGATTACCGAGGCCAACCCAGAGTTGCATGTGCGTGGGGTTCCTTCGTTCGATAGTGCTTGAGCGGCGAGCATGCCCACCCCGTCCGACTAAGCCTTGCTGCGCAAGGCCAAGTCTCCCAGCCCTCCCGCTTGCGGGAGGGCGTATCGGCAGAGCACTTATACCCCTCCCGCAGGCGGCAGGGCACCATCTTCTTCACCCCTCCCGCAGGCGGGAGGGGTTGGGGGTGGGCATGGGCATAGCGCAAACCCGTCACCCAAAAAAGAACCCCTCCCGCGCGCAGCGAAAGGGGTATCTCTTTAGCGCGCCTGCCGGAGCAGGGCCAAGTCGGGCTATCAGCCTTCCTTCGTGGTGTCGCCTTCTTCGCTCTTCAGCGAGGAGGGGGCCACGATCGTCGCGATGGTGAAGTCGCGGTCCGAGATCGCGGGCTTCACGCCTGCGGGCAGGGTGACGGCGCTGATGTGGATCGAATCGCCAACTTCGTAGCCGGCAACGTCAACGATGATGTCGTCGGGGATCGCGTCAGGAGCGCAGATCATTTCCAGCTCGTGACGGACGACGTTGAGGATGCCGCCCTTCTTGAGGCCCGGCGACTTCTCTTCGTTGATGAAGGCCACCGGCACGTCCACGTGCACGACCGAGTCCTTCGAAACGCGCAGGAAGTCTGCGTGCTGCGGACGGTCGGTCACTGGGTGGAAGGCGACGTCCTTGGGGAGGGTGCGGATGGTCTTGCCACCGACAGTGAGCTCGACGACCGAGTTGAAGAAGTGGCCGGTGCCCAGCGCCTTGTTCAGCGCCTTTTCTTCAAGGTGGATCGCGATGGGTTCTTCGTTGCCGCCGTAGATCACGGCGGGGGTGCGGCCTTCGCGACGCAGAACACGGGAGGCTCCCTTGCCAGCCCGTTCGCGCGTCTCGGCCGACAGATGCAGCGTTTCGCTCATTGTCAGTACCTTCAGCTGAGTTAATCACACTTCCTCCGCCACGCCTCCAGGGATGACCATGACAGGGAAGCGGCGGCCCTTAGCGGGTTTGGGCGGAAATGCAAGGAATCAATGGAAGCTCAAGGCACCCGCCTGATCGTCCACCCACGCGCCATCATCAGGCGCTGCAAGCTGTCAGACCCCGCCAGATGCGCCGCGCCGACTGCCACGAAGGGCTTGGCACCCCCCTTCAACATCGCGTCCAGCTGATCGGCCCAGTCCCGGTTGCGATCGGTCAGCAGCGCCTGATGCAGGCCGGCATCCGCCAGAAACCCCTCGTTCGCTTCGCGCGCGATGCCAAGGTCGTCGCCCTTGAGCCAGAGCGCGACCATGTCGGCCTCCTCGTCCTTGTCGCTCGCCGCTTCGACCGTCACTTCCTGCAGCAGCACCTGTTGCTGACGCGCGGGCAGGGTGTCGAACACGCCGAACTGGCTGTGGATCGTCTCGAACCCTGCAACGGGCTTGTTTCCGGCCAGCTTGCGCAAGGCAGGTTCTGCCCCGCTGTCCGGATCGGCCCCGGCCTTCTGCCCGGCAATCGCCGCCAGTTGCAGCGCCACCGCCCAGCTTTCGGTATCGGCAAAGTCCGCATCCGACAGGCCCAGCTTGCGATAGACCTCGGCCAACTTGTCTCGGTACGCCGGGGCAAGCCGCTGCGAAGGCGGTGGCAGCCCCTCGGTCCCGGCAAGATCCGCCAGCGCCTCGCCCGCCACCGTCTGGTTCAGCGGCTCGGCAATTTCCAGCACCAGCCGGTCCGCCTTGGCCAACGCCTCGCCGATAGCAGGCCGCAGCCATTGCGTTTCCGGCGGCAGGGCATGGACGGTGCCGAACATATATCCGCGCACCGTCCCGGTCTTGTCCTCGATCTGCCACAGCGCCACGCGTGTGTCCGGCGCAGGCGCAGGCTTGCCACGCTCGATCCAGGCTACAGCCATGCCCAGCAGCAATGCCGGTATCACTGCCCACAACAGGCGCGGGACGTAGCGCAACAGCTGCATCATTGGACGCGGGTGCTGACCACGCCCTGCTGCTTCAGCACATCCTGCACGCTGTTCACACCGGCGAGATGCCCTGCGCCCACAGCGATGAACACGGTCCCAGGCTGTTCGAGCCGCTTGCGGACCCACGAGGCCCAGTTGCGGTTGCGCTGGTAGAGCAGGGCTTCAGCCAGCTCCGGATCGTCCATGTTCTCGTTCATCAGCTTGCCCAGACCTTCAGGGTCACCCGTGCCCCACTCGTCGGTCATCGAACCGATAATGGCAAAGCTCTTGTCGAAATCGCGTACCGCTTCGCCAAGAAACTTGAGCTGCGCCTCGCGCGGCAACTGGTCGAACAGGCCAAGTTGGAAGTCCACCGTTTCGAGCGCGCCGAGCTTTTTGCCCTTGGCCACTGCAGTCTTGCGCAGCACAGCCTCCGCGCCGCTGTCGGCGCCGTAACCCGCCATGGCATAGGGCATGACGCCCAGCGTGATCCCGGCAAGCCATGGCTCGAGCGGATCGAAGGCCTCCGCCGGTATCTTCAGCTTCGTCAGCAGCGCTTCATAGGCCGCACGGTCGTTATCGTTCATCAACGAACGGAGGGTTTCCCCCTTCAGCAGTCCGATGGCCATGACGGACTTCTGCTGTTCGGCTGCCGGAATCTCCGGAATCTCGGTGACGAGTTCTTCCGAGCCATCCAGCGCTTGCCCGATCGGCCCGTCCAGCCAGACCAGGCCCTTCGGCAGAGCATGGATCGTGCCGAACAGGTAGATGGTGGTGTCGGCATCGGCCACTTTCCACAACGCAGGCTTCAACTGCCTTGGCGCAGGTGCCTCCGCTGCAGGCTTGGCAGCAGGCGCCTCGGCTTGGACCGTTCCGGCAAAGGCGAAGGCGGCGAGGGCGACCGTGGCGGCGAATGTACGATGGGCGCGTTTCATCATCAGGCTCCTTGTGCCCGTAAACAGGTTGCAGGGAAATGAAGGTGTGAAGGTGCGGCGTCAGAGATGGCGCTGGCGGAACCAGACCACACCCCAAATCGACATGGTGGCAAGGTAGATCGCCATTCCATCAACCGGCGGCAGAAACCCGCCGCGATGGCCCAGCCACCAGATCGGCGCTGCGGCGCTGTAGAAGTAGAGCGCGATCAACGCCCCGGTGCGATAGGATTGCTCCTCGTGCTCGTCGATGTTGCGGTGCCAGAACCACGTGATCGGCGCGATCACTAGCACGATGATGGCGATAAGTGCGGCAGCAACGCTCGGCTGCAGAGGCCCGGCGGCCTCATCAAATGGCTGGCTGTTCACATCGCCCGCCACGCTCATCCACATCCCCAGGACGAGGCCGATACCGCTTGCCGCTATGGCGCTGATCGTTGCGCGACGGGCGCGAGGCGTGAGAGGACCATTCTCGCGATAATACCGGCGCGCACTGACCCAGGCGAACCAGAATGCGGCCACGGTCAGGGTGGCAAACACGCCCATGATCACCCATCCGATCGGCTTGACCGGCTCTTCCTTGCCAAGCGCGCCGATCAGGCCAGCCGCCGCGCCGGAGAAGAACACAGCCGCCACCGTCGCGCCGAACATGCGCATGGCAAGAGTGCCAAGGCTCATGGTCGGCGGGTCAGTCTGATCGTCAGTCATGTTGGAAACCATCATCGAAGATCTCCTCGATACGAAGTTGGAACAAGCGCGCGATGCGGAAGGCAAGGGGGAGCGAAGGATCGTGCTTGCCCGTCTCGATCGCGTTCACCGCCTGGCGTGACACGTCGAGTTTCAGGGCAAGATCAGCCTGGCTCCACTGTCGCTCGGCGCGCAAAACTCTCAATCGGTTGTTCATGTCATGCTGACCTGTCCATATGTCAGGTTAGGCTGACAATATGTCGTGATTCGCTGACTGTGTCAAGAAGACCTGACATAGCAGTTGGCGTGGCGCTTCCCGGTTGATTTGGGCGTGCGCATCGGCCAAAGCCGCGCGACCATGGCCGACACAAAACTCATGCCTCCCCGCGCCCCCCTGAGCCTGCAGGACATGATCCTGCGCCTTCATGCTTTCTGGAGCGAACAGGGCTGCCTGATCCTTCAGCCTTATGACATGCGCATGGGGGCAGGGACCTTCCACAGCGCCACCACCCTGCGCGCATTGGGCCCCGAGCCATGGAACGCGGCCTTCGTGCAGCCCTGCCGCCGCCCGACCGACGGCCGCTACGGAGAAAACCCCAATCGCCTGCAGCACTACTACCAGTATCAGGTGATCCTGAAGCCAAGCCCGGAGAACTTGCAGGAACTCTACCTGCAATCGCTGGTCGAGATCGGCATCGATCCCTTGGTCCACGACATCCGCTTCGTCGAGGACGACTGGGAATCCCCGACATTGGGCGCATGGGGCCTCGGCTGGGAAGTCTGGTGCGATGGCATGGAAGTCACCCAGTTCACCTATTTCCAGCAGATGGGCGGCTTCGATTGCAAGCCCGTCGCGGGCGAACTGACCTACGGCCTCGAACGCCTCGCCATGTACATCCAGGGCGTCGACAACGTCTACGACCTCAAGTTCAACAACCACGGCGTTACCTACGGCGATGTCTTCCTCGAAAACGAGAAGCAGATGTCGAAGTGGAACTTCGAAGTCGCAGATACCGACAGCCTGTTCGAAGGCTTCCGCCGCGCCGAGGAAGAGTGCAAGCGCAGCCTAGATGCCGGCGTTCCCATCGCCGCTTACGAGCAGGCGATCGAGGCCAGCCACCTGTTCAACCTGTTGCAGGCGCGCGGCGTGATCTCTGTGCAGGAGCGCGCCAGCTACATGGGCCGCGTTCGCGATCTCGCCCGCGGTTCGTGCGAGGCCTACATGGAAAAGAACGCCGATCAGTGGGCGGCCAAGTATCCGGAGTGGAGCAAGTGACCGATTTCCTTCTCGAACTGCGCAGCGAGGAAATCCCGGCCCGCATGCAGTTAGGCGCCCGCGCCGATCTCGAAAAGCTGTTCCGCAAGCAGTTGGACGCCGCTGGCCTCAAGGCAGGCGAAATCACCGTCTGGTCCACCCCACGCCGTCTCGCGCTGATCGCCCGCGATTTGCCATTGGCGACCGAGGCCGTATCCGAGGAAACCAAGGGTCCGAAGACTTCCGCGCCCGAACAGGCGCTCGAAGGCTTCCTGCGCAAGACCGGCTTGCCCCGCGACCAGCTGACCGAGCGCGATGGCGTCTGGTTTGCAGTGACCGAAAAGCCCGGCCGCGCCACCAAGGACGTGCTCGCCGAAGCCATCCCCGCGATCATTCGCGCTTTCCCCTGGCCCAAGAGCCAGCGCTGGGGCGCAGCCTCGCTCTCCACCGAGAGCTTGCGCTGGGTGCGCCCGCTCTCCGGCATCGTCGCCATCTTCGGCGAGGATCTGGTCGAGTGCGAGATCGGCAGCGTAAAGTCCGGCTACGCCACGCGCGGCCACCGCTTCCATTGCCCCGGTGAAATCACCATCGGAAGCGCCCATGACTACGCCGAAAAGCTCCGCGCCTGCCACGTCATCGTCGACCATGTCGAGCGCGAGGCGATGGTGCGTGAAAAGGCCAAGGCTGCCGCAGAGGCCGCCGGCCTCGCGCTGGTCGAGGACGAAGGTCTGGTGATCGAGAACGCCGGCCTCACCGAATGGCCGGTCCCGCTGCTCGGCCGCTTCGACGAGGCTTTCCTCGACGTTCCGCCCGAAGTCATTCAGCTCACCGCGCGCGTCAACCAGAAGTACTTCATCTGCCGCGACAGCGCAGGCAAGCTCGCCAACGCCTTCGTCTGCACCGCGAATATCGAGGCCAAGGACGGCGGCGCCGCCATCGTCGACGGCAACCGCAAGGTCCTCGCCGCGCGCCTGTCCGATGCCCGCCACTTTTGGCTCGGCGATCAATTTGAGCGTGGCTCTCGTGGCGAAATCGATCCAACCAAGCGCAGAACCTTGGCCAATCATGCAAAGGGTCTTGAGCGCATCACGTTCCACGAGAAGCTCGGCACGGTGGCCGACAAGGTCGAACGCGTCGCCAAACTGGCCCGCTGGCTGGTGGAAGAAGGCATCGTAAAGCCCTCTCCCCTTGAGGGGAGAGGGTTGGGAGAGGGGGAGGCGCGCGCCACCCTCGCCGACCAAGCCGAACTCGCCGCCCGCCTGTGCAAGGCCGACCTCGTCACCGAAATGGTCGGCGAATTCCCCGAACTCCAGGGCCTGATGGGCGGCTACTACGCCCGCGCCGAAGGCCTGCCGGATGCCGTAGCCGATGCCATCCGCGATCACTATAAGCCCGTGGGGCAGGGCGATGAAGTGCCCACCGCGCCGGTGACGGTGGCCGTGGCGCTGGCGGACAAGCTGGATACGCTGGTTGGCTTCTTTGTAGAGGGAATGGAGCCGACTGGATCGAAAGATCCGTTTGCACTTCGGCGGCAAGCTCTAGCAGTTATCAACCTAATCGTTAAAAACGGTTTGTCTGCAAAGTTGGCTTTCGTAATGATCGAGGCCGCGGGATATTATTCTGACAGGCAAGTTAGACTAGGCTTCGCGGGTGTACGGAACTTTTTGCATGAGTTGGTAAAAAGGGCGGGCGAAGTCACACCTGCACTCGTCGAAACGGTTCTGGAGAACACCAAGGCAGAGGTTGAAGTTCAGAAACTTGGCCAAAAGTACGGCCAAGGCATGATAAAGCTTTATGAGTTTTTCATTGACCGCCTCAAAGTCCAGCAACGCGAAGCAGGCGTCCGCCATGACCTGATCGACGCCGTGTTCGCGCTCGGTGGCGAGGACGATCTCGTTCGCCTGCTCGCCCGCGTCCACGCCCTGCAGGCCTTCGTCGGCACCGAGGACGGCACCAACCTGCTCGCTGGCTACAAGCGCGCCGCGAACATCCTCAAGAAGGAAGGCTTCGCCGCCAACCCCAACGCCGGGTCCGAAGGCGAGGGCGTCGTGCCCCCAACTGGCGAGGAAGACCCGCTTGTGCTGGTCGATGATCCCGCGCTCGAAGGTGTCGCGGCGCAGTTTGCGCATCCCGAATGCAACTATGCCCGCGAGCCTGCCGAACAGGCACTGGTCGATGCGCTGAACTCGGCGGAACCGCAGGCCACTGGCGCTATTGCTGCAGAAGATTTTACTGCAGCAATGGCGGCACTGGCCACCCTGCGCGGCCCGATCGATGCGTTTTTTGATCAGGTGACAGTCAATGATGCAGACGCGAACAAACGGGCAAGCCGTCTCGCGCTGCTTGACCGCTTCCGTGCTGCAGTGCACAAAGTTGCGGACTTTTCGCGCATAGAAGGCTAAGAGCGGGCCGACTCCGGGCCCGTTCCGGCAAGAACAAGCACACGCAGGGAGCCTCGTTGGCGGCATGAGCGCATACGTATTCCATTTCGGCGGCGGCGCATCGTCTTCGGACGCGCGGGCCAAGGACAAGACCATCGTTGGCGGCAAGGGCGCGAACCTCGCCGAGATGGCGGGCATCGGCCTGCCGGTACCCCCGGGCTTCACCATCAGCACCGAAGTCTGCACCGCCTACAATGCGAGCGGCAAGACTTTCGACGATGCCTTGCGTGCAGGCGTCGCCAATGGCGTTGCGCATATCGAGAAGGCCACCGGCCGCACCTTCGGCGATGCGACGAACCCGCTGCTCGTCTCGGTCCGCTCGGGCGCGCGCGTCTCGATGCCGGGCATGATGGACACCGTCCTCAACCTCGGCCTCAATGACCAGACCGTCGAAGGCCTCGCCGCAGGCTCCGGCGATCCGCGCTTTGCCTGGGACAGCTACCGCCGCTTCATCCAGATGTATTCCGACGTGGTGCTCGGCCTCGATCACCACCGCTTCGAGGACGCGCTGGAAATCGTCAAGGAAGACAACGGCTTCTTCAACGATGTCGAGCTGGGCGCAGAGCACTGGCAGGCGCTTGTCGGCGAATACAAGGCCATCGTTGCCGAACAGCTCGGCCGCCCGTTCCCGCAGGACGTCCACGAACAGCTCTGGGGTGCCATCGGCGCCGTGTTCGACTCCTGGGAGTCGGATCGCGCCAAGGTCTACCGCAAGCTCAACGACATCCCGCATGACTGGGGCACCGCCGTCAACGTGCAGGCGATGGTCTTCGGCAACATGGGTGATACCTCGGCCACCGGCGTCGCCTTCACCCGCGATCCCGCGACCGGCGAGAAGGCCTATTACGGCGAATGGCTGGTCAATGCCCAGGGCGAGGACGTCGTCGCCGGCATCCGTACCCCGCAGTACCTGACGCTCGCCGCGCGCGAACGGGCAGGGGCCAAGCCGCTGTCGATGGAAGAGGCGATGCCTGCGGCCTACGCCGAACTCGCCGCCGTCTTTGAACTGCTCGAAAAGCACTACAAGGACATGCAGGACATCGAGTTCACCGTCGAGCAGGGCAAGCTGTTCATGCTGCAGACCCGCTCAGGCAAGCGCACCGCCAAGGCCGCGCTCAAGATGGCGGTGGACATGGTGGCCGAGGGCCTGATCGACGAGGCGACCGCGATCAAGCGCATCGACCCGATGGCGCTCGACCAGCTGCTGCATCCCACGCTTGACCCGAAGGCTCCGCGCGATGTGCTGACCAAGGGCCTCCCCGCATCGCCGGGCGCGGCTTCGGGCGCAGTGGTGTTCGATGCCGATACCGCGCAGGCCCGCGCCGAGCGCGGCGACGCCGTCATCCTCGTCCGCGTCGAAACCTCGCCGGAAGACATCCATGGCATGCATGCCGCCAAGGGCATCCTCACCGCGCGTGGCGGCATGACCAGCCACGCCGCCGTGGTCGCGCGCGGCATGGGCCGTCCTTGCGTCTCGGGCGCCTCGGGCGTCTCGATCGACATGGCCAGCCGCACCGCCCGCATCGGCAACCGCGAGGTCAAGGAGGGCGACGTGATCACCCTCGATGGTTCGAACGGTGATGTCATGGCAGGCCTTGTGCCCACCGTGGAGCCCGAACTTGTCGGCGATTTCGGCACGCTGATGGTCTGGGCCGACAAGCACCGCCGCATGAAGGTGCGCACCAACGCGGAAACGCCGCTCGATTGCCAGGTCGCGCGCCAGTTCGGCGCCGAGGGCATCGGCCTGTGCCGCACCGAGCACATGTTCTTCGAAGCAGGTCGCATCAGCGCGGTGCGCCAGATGATCCTCGCCGAGGATGAGTCTGGCCGCCGCGCTGCCCTCGCCAAGCTGCTGCCCGAGCAGCGCAGCGACTTCCAGTCGATCTTCGAGGTCATGGCGGGCTTGCCCGTCACGATCCGCCTGCTCGATCCGCCGCTGCACGAATTCCTGCCCCACGCCGATGCCGAGTTTGCCGAACTTGCCGAAGCCACCGGGCTTGGCGTCGAGCACCTCAAGCGCCGCGCCGGGGAACTCCACGAATTCAACCCGATGCTCGGCCACCGCGGCTGCCGCCTCGGCATCACCTTCCCGGAAATCTACGAGATGCAGGCCCGCGCCATCTTCGAAGCGGCCTGCGACGTTGCCGAGAAGAGCGGCGACGCGCCAATCCCGGAAGTGATGATCCCGCTGGTCGCCACGCGCAAGGAGCTGGAAATACTGCGCGCGCTGGTTGACCGGGTCGCGCTTGAAGTCTTTGCCGAGAAGAGCCGGACTCTGGAGTATATGGTCGGCACCATGATCGAACTGCCGCGCGCTGCGCTGATGGCGGGCGAGATCGCCGAGGAGGCCAAGTTCTTCTCATTCGGTACCAATGACTTGACGCAGACGACCTTGGGCGTGAGCCGCGACGATGCCGCGCGCTTCCTCAACCCTTACGTCGACCAGGGCATCTACCCGCGTGACCCGTTCGTCAGCCTCGACATCGAAGGCGTCGGCCAACTCGTTGAATTGGCTGCAGAACGTGGCCGCAAGACGCGGCCTGACATCAAGCTCGGCATTTGTGGCGAACACGGCGGCGATCCGGCCTCGATCGCGTTTTGCGAGAAGACTGGCCTCGATTATGTCTCTGCCAGCCCCTATCGCGTGCCGATTGCACGGCTTGCAGCGGCGCAGGCGGCGTTGGGCTGATAACCTATCTGGAGTGTTTCCCCGGGGAAACACTCCAGCATGGCGTTCTCTTCAGTGGGTGGGCGCGCTCAAAACTTGGGCGGGCGTACCGCCTTTGCCCAGCCGCTCAGCGTCAAGATCTCGAACCGCTCGGTCACCTTGCCGTCCGCATCCCGGCGGGCATCGAAAGCCTCCTGCGCGCGAGCGCGAGCCGCTTTTCCCAGCGTGTTACCTGGGCGGGCGAGGCAATTGCCAAGGCCTTGCGCCCGCAAGTCTGCGATCATCCCGGCGAATGAGCGGAAGCGCACGTCGATGTGGTGGCTGTCGATCACCGGGTCGGCGAACCCGGCCCGCTGCAGCAGCTGCCCGCCGGCGCGGACATCGACTTGCGGATGGATGCGCGGGGAAGGGCGCTCGCCATCCGCTTCCAGCATGATCTGACGCAGAACCGGCAGCGATCCGGCGCCAAGGAAGCAGGCGATCATCAACCCGCCATCGGCAAGGGCACGGCGCAGGTGTACCAGTGCGCCCGGCAAGTCATTGACGGTATCGAGCGTGCCGAGGCTGGCGATGAAATCGTAACCGGCGGGCGCTGGGTAGGGCAGCTCTTCATCAACCAGGAGCTGTCCCAGCGCTGGATCGCGGCTGTCGACAGTCGCGCCCGCGGCCGCCAATGCCGCACTGATCGCGTTGGTCCAATCACCGATCATGAGCGCCCGACGGGGTTCGTGGCGGAGGAATGACAGGCGTTCGAGCACGTCCTCGACCATGTCGTCGATGACGTAGCGCGGTGCATCCGGAGCCGATTGCAGCTGGACCATGCGGCGGCGTACGGCATTCCGCCGATTTCGAGCAAAAATAACAGGGGGAGTAGTGGCCATTCCCGGGCAGTGCCCGTGTCCGCCGGTCTTGCCAAGAGGGGCGTTCGTGCGACGATGCAGTGATGCCAATGTCTGCCGCGCAGCTTTCCGCAGTGTTGACGCCAATCGTCGACTTCGTGTTCCCGCCGCGCTGCCCACTGTGTGGCAGCCCCGTCGCGGCGCATGGCGGGCTTTGCCTGGCATGTTGGGCCAAGATCGTCGTGCCCTCCGGCACCTGCTGCAAGCTGTGCCAGCGCCCGATGGGTGAACTTTATGGTGCAGAGGCAGAAATGGTCTGCGCGCCGTGCATGGCAGAGCCGCCCAAGCATTCCGGCATCGCCGCTGCCACGCTCTACAACGAACCTTCACGCGCGCTGGTGCTGGCTCTCAAGCATGGGCGGCGGATCGGGCTGGTGCCGATGATGGCGCGGATGATCCTGCCAAGGCTCGGCGGGCTTGAAGGAGACTGGCTCGTCGTGCCGGTGCCGCTCCACCGATGGCGGCTGATGCGGCGCGGGTTCAATCAGTCGGCCCTGCTGGCGCGGGAGCTGGCAAGGCTGACAGGCAAGCAACTGATGGTGGACGGACTTGTCCGCCCGAAGGCAACGCCGTCACTCGGCGGTCTCAATCGCAAGTCTCGCGCCCGGGTGTTGACCGGCGCAATCCAGCCAAATCCGCGCCTCGCACATCGCCTGACCGGAGCGCGTGTACTGTTGGTCGACGACGTGATGACCAGTGGCGCTACCACTGATGCCTGCATGTTGGCCCTGCGCCGTGCCAAGGTGGCAGAGGTACAGATAGCCTGCTTTTCGCGCGTGCTTGACGAAGCTCTCGATGGTCTGCGCGTTTCGCCGGAGCCGGACGCATAGACTGACGTGCGCCCGAAAAGGAAACGCCCGAAACCGAAGTTCCGGGCGCCCTCGTGACGAAATTGCGCGGAGTTCGCGTTGAGCGCGATACCGACGGCCCCCTGACCGTCCCGCTTTTTACCCTCACCATCCGGTCTCGCTTCGCGCGGCCCCTTTGGGCCTGCTGCGAGGCAGCCAACCGGCCCCTCATCAAGTGTCCCTGAACATTGGCGCTACGTCCACTGCCGCCCGGTTGCGGGCTGGCGGTTCAGTTCGCGGTTCCCTCAAACCGCTGAGCCTTAATCACCCATTCATGCTTCCGACGGAAGCGGATTGTGCGCGGTGTTATGGATTTTACCCGCCTGTGTGGTTATCCTGCAACAAATCCGCCACGAAGCGGCAATCCGGAAAAGGCAGCGACCACTTTGTCAACCACCAGCGACACCGCTTTGCGCGAGCAGGGCACTGAATTGATGCCGAAGTTCGACTCCAACGGGCTACTGACGGCTGTGGCGGTGGACCATGGCACGAATGCACTCCTGATGCTGGCGCACATGAATCGCGAAGCTCTGGATCAGACGCTGGAGACCGGCTTCGCGCACTTCTTCTCACGCTCGCGGGGGAAGCTGTGGATGAAGGGTGAAACTTCGGGGCACGTGCTAAAGATCGTCGAGATTCGCGTGGATTGCGATCAAGACGCGCTGGAACTGCGTGTCGAGCCCGCAGGTCCTGCCTGCCACACGCTGGCGCCGACCTGCTTCTATCGCCGCATTACAGCGGAAGGCTCTTTGCAACGCATCGTCGATTGACGCTTACGTAAAGGTTAGATAGCTTGGTGACATGTCACAGCATGCCGCCACAGCGACTCGCGATCCGTCTGCACAGAACGAGCACACCGGGCATCTCGATCAGCCCGATGCGCTCAAGCGTGACCAGTTCACCATTTCCGACCTCTCAGGCGAGTTCGGGGTGACGGCGCGCGCGTTGCGTTTCTACGAGGACGAAGGCCTGATTGCGCCCGAGCGTGTCGGTCTTTCGCGCATTTATTCCAAGCGGGACCGTGCGCGGCTCGCCTGGATCATGCGCGCCAAGAACGTGGGCTTCAGCCTCGCAGAAATCCGCGACATGATCGATCTTTACGACATGGGCGACGGCCGCGCGGAGCAGCGCCGCGTCACCATTGCCAAGTGTCGTGAGCGGATCGAGAACCTGCGTCGCCAACAGGCGGACATTGCTGCGACCATCGACGAACTGACCAGCTTCGTCGATCTCGTCATCGCCAAGGAGCGGTCCGAAGGCCGCGATCCAACGGCCTGAAGGCCGAACGCTTAAAGGGACAGGACAAATGCCGATCTATAACGCGCCGACCCGCGACACCCGTTTCGTCGTCAACGAACTGATCCGCCTTGAAAGCTACGGCAACCTGCCCGGCTTCGAAAGCGCTACGCCCGACATGACCGATGTGATCATCGAGGAAGCAGGGCGCTTTGTTTCAGAAGTCATCGCTCCGCTCAATCTCTCGGGTGACAAGGAAGGTTGCACGCGTCACGCCGATGGCAGCGTCACCACGCCGACCGGTTTCAAGGATGCCTACCGTCAGTATGTGGAAGGCGGTTGGGGCACGCTCTCTGCGCCCGAGGCATATGGCGGTCAGGGCCTGCCGCACGTGATGGGCTTCATCATGGAGAAGTACCTCGCCACCGCCAACCAGGCTTTCGCGATGTACCCGGGTCTTGCCAACGGAGCGATCTCGGCGATCATCGCCAAGGGTTCGCCCGAGCAGCAGGCGAAGTACCTGCCGAAGATGGTGACCGGCGAGTGGCTCGGCACCATGAACCTGACCGAGCCGCATTGCGGCACCGACCTCGGCATGATCCGCACCCGCGCCGAACCGCAGGCCGATGGGTCCTATGCGATCACCGGCACCAAGATCTTCATTTCGGCGGGCGACCATGACCTGACCGAGAACATCATCCATCTCGTGCTCGCCAAGACGCCGGGGGCGCCGGAATCGAGCAAGGGCATCTCGCTGTTCATTGTCCCTAAGTTCATCGTCAATGACGATGGCTCGTTGGGTGAGAAGAACGGCGTTTCGGTCGGCTCCATCGAAGAGAAGATGGGCATCCACGGCAACGCCACCTGCGTCATGAACTACGATGGCGCAAAGGGCTGGATGGTCGGCGAGGAAAACAAGGGTCTCGCTGCCATGTTCATCATGATGAACGCGGCGCGCCTTGGCGTGGGCATGCAGGGGCTGGCACAAGCCGAAGTCGCCTACCAGAACGGCCTCGCCTATGCGCTCGACCGCCGCCAAGGCCGCGCGCTGACCGGGCCGGTCGATCCGCAGGCCAAGGCCGATCCGATCATCGTCCATCCCGACGTGCGCCGCATGCTGATGGACGCCAAGACGTTCATCGAAGGCATGCGCGCGTTGTGCCTGTGGGGTGCCTTGCAGGTCGACCTGTCACACAAGGCGGCAACGGCGGAAGAGCGCCAGATGGCCGACGACCTGATCAGCCTGCTGACGCCGGTGATCAAGGGCTATGGCACCGACATGGGCTATAAGGTCGCCACCGACATGCAGCAGGTGTGGGGTGGCCACGGCTACATCGCCGAGAACGGCATGGATCAGTTCGTGCGCGATGCGCGCATCGCAATGATCTATGAAGGCACCAATGGCGTGCAGGCGATGGACCTCGTGGGCCGCAAGCTGGCGCAGAACGGCGGCCGTGCGATTCAGGCGCTGTTTGCGCTGATCGACGCGGAATGCGCCGAAGAGTCATCCGACGAGGCGGTGAAGCTCGTCGCCGAGCGTCTTGCCAAGGCCAACGGCGAACTGAAGGCCGCGACGATGTGGTTCATGCAGAACGCCATGGCCAATCCGAACAACCTCGGCGCCGGCGCCTATGCCTACATGACGCTGACCGGCATCGTGTCGCTTGGCCTGATGTGGCTGCGCATGGCCAAGGTTGCGGCTGCGGCCATTTCGGGCGGTGCCGAAGACAAGGCGTTCTACGAGGCGAAGCTGACGTGCGCGCGCCATTGGGCGACACGCTACACCACCGAAGCCGGGGCGCTGCGCCGTCAGGTGGAAGCCGGTGGCGAGACAATCATGGCGCTGACGCCGGAGCAGCTGGCCATCGCTTAATCCCGCTTTGGCGGGACAAGCAGCCAGCCAAGCAGGAAGATCAAGCTGCCAAGCAAGGCGGTGATGCAGAGGAACAGGATGAGGCCGAAGCCGTCCATCAGTCCTCCATCACCGCCAAGCATTGCGTATCCGCCGATCGTCAGAAGGCACCACGCCAGCCATGACAGGAACATCAGCGGAGGCTTCAGCCAGCCATTGCTGATGTCCCGCCAATGCCAAACGGCATAGGCACTGCCGAAAATGACCAAGCCTTGGACGCAGGCGATGGCAAGGGCGAGAAGTCCGAAGCTCAAGCTTCGAGCACTTCGTCCAGCATCTCCATCAGCGCTGCCCAGCTCTGGCGGTCGGCGCTGGCGTCGTAGCCGATTGCGGCCATGCCGCGCTCGTCGCTGCCCGGGTCGGTGAAGCCGTGCTTTACGCCACTGTAGCTGTGGAAGTGCCAGTTGGCTCCGGCGGCGTCCATCTCTTCCCAGAAGGCATTGACTTGCGAGCGCGGGACCATGGGGTCGGCATCGCCGTGGCAGACGAGGATACGTGCTTTCACTGCCCCGGGTGAGGCGGGGGCTTGCGTATCGAGCAGGCCGTGGAAGCTGGCTGCGAGGACAATGTCGGCCCCATCGCGCGCCAGTTCGAGTGCGGCTTGCCCGCCCATGCAGAAGCCGATGGCTGCAACCGGCAGGCCTTGTGCCTCAGGTAGTGCGGTCAGCGCAGCCAGGCCTGCGTGCAGGCGCTGGCGGTAGCCATCGGCGCTGGCGCGCAGAGGTCCAGCGAGTTCGCGCGCATGGTCGAAATCGCGGACCTGCACGCCGTAGAAATCGGCAATCATCGCCAGATAACCCGCCTGCGCCAGCATGTGGGCACGGCGGATCATCGGCGTGTTGCAGTTGGCGATCGTTGGCAGCACCAGCACTGCGGCGCGGGGGTGACCCTCAGGCTTTACGAGAAAGCCGGTGAGGGCCACGTCATCATCGGCGTAATCGAACTGTTCGACCGCCATCGCATTTACTCCGGCAGGAAGTCCGGCACCGAGAGATAGCGTTCGCCGGTGTCGTAGTTGAAGCCGAGCACGCGGCTGCCGACAGGCAGGGTTTCAAGCTTCTGGGCAATCGCTGCCAAGGTCGCGCCTGAAGAGATGCCGACAAGGATGCCCTCCTTGGCCGCGCACTGGCGAGCCATTTCCTTGGCGTCGGCCGGATCGACGGTGATGGCGCCGTCGATCGACTTGGTATGCAGGTTGCCCGGGATGAAGCCAGCGCCGATGCCCTGGATCGGGTGGGGGGCAGGCTGGCCGCCGGAGATGACCGGCGAAAGCGTCGGCTCGACAGCGTAGGCCTTCATCGAAGGCCAGTGCTTCTTCAGCTCCTCGGCGCAACCGGTGAGGTGGCCGCCCGTGCCGACGCCGGTGATCAGCGCGTCGATCGGTTCGCTGGCGAAGTCCTTGAGGATTTCCTGCGCGGTTGTCCGCACGTGGATGGCGACATTGGCAGGATTGTCGAACTGCTGGGGCATCCACGCGCCCTCGGTCGATTCGACGAGTTCGCGGGCACGTTCGATCGCGCCCTTCATGCCCTTTTCGCGAGGGGTGAGATCGAAGGTGGCGCCATAGGCGAGCATCAGGCGGCGCCGTTCGAGCGACATCGATTCGGGCATGACGAGCACGAGCTTGTAGCCCTTGACCGCCGCCGCCATGGCGAGGCCGATGCCGGTGTTGCCCGAGGTCGGCTCGATGATCGTGCCGCCGGGCTTGAGGCTGCCGTCAGCCTCCGCAGCCTCGATCATGGCGAGGCCGATCCTGTCCTTGATCGAGCCGCCGGGATTGGCGCGCTCGTTCTTCACCCATACCTCGTGGTCGGGAAACAGGCGGGACAGGCGAACATGCGGGGTGTTGCCGATAGTGGCGAGGATGGAATCCGCTCTCATGTCGCTTGCTCCTTGTGGTGAAGGGATTGGTTGGAGTCTTGAGGACAACCTAGGACTATCTGTACCGCGCTGCAAAGGTTCGCGCGTTCTTCAGTTCCGGGAAAAGGAAAAACCATGCCGCTGTCACGGCGATGGCGCTGATGCCGCCGAAGATCACGGCGCCGACAGCACCGATCAGGGCGGCAGCCACACCCGATTGCATCTCGCCCAGTTCGTTGGATGCGGAGATGGCGAGGCCGGAGATGGACGAGACTCGTCCACGAACGTCATCCGGGGTGTGCAGCTGCACGAGCGTGCTGCGGATGAATACCGAAACCATGTCTCCTGCGCCGATGCCGACGAGCATCAGCAGCGACAGGTAATAGTTCGTAGAGATGCCGAAGCCGATGGTGAACAGGCCGAAGATGACGACGCCCAAAAGCATCTTGTTGCCAACATTCTGGGTGATCGGCTTGCGCGCCAGGACGAACGCGACCAGCGCCGCGCCGAGACCCGGCATTGCGCGCATCAAGCCGAGACCATCGGCGCCAACTGGTTGCCCGTCGATGAAAAGAATGTCTCGGGCGAAGACTGGCAACAGGGCGGTGGCCCCGCCAAGGAGTACGGCAAAAAGATCAAGCGTGACGCAACCAAGCAGGAACCGGTCATTCCACACGAACGAGAGGCCTTGGAGAATCTGGCGCAAGGGATGCGTGTTGCGGTTGCTTTCCGGCGGCGGAATCCTGCGGATGCCGAAGATGCAAAAAGCGCCCAGCGCGAGGAGCCCGGTCGACAACCAATAGGGCAAGGACGGGTGCCCTGCAAAAAGCAGCCCTGCGATCGCCGGCCCGCCGACCGAGCCGGTCTGCCACGCCATTGAATTGATCGCCACGGCCTTTGGCATCAGTTCTGCAGGTACGACATTGGGGGCAATGGAGGACAGCGCAGGGCCGATAAAGACGCGCGCGGTTCCATGGAGAGCGCCAAGCCCGAACAGCAGCGGTAGCGACAGGACATCGGCATAAGCGCAGGTTGCGAGTGACAGGGCGACCATCAGGTCGATGCACATCGCAAGCCCGGCGACGTTGCGCCGGTCGAACCGGTCGGCAACCACTCCTGCCACGGGCGTCAGCAGAAACAGCGGCAGAAACTGCGCAAGTCCAAGCAAACCAAGCTGAAATGCGGCTTGGGCGATCGACATCCCGTATTGTCCGCGGGCGACGTCATAAAGCTGGTATCCCAGGATCACCACCATTCCCGATGTCGCAAGCACCGAGAAGAAGCGGGCGATCCAGAAGCGCCGGTAATCGGGAATGGCAAGCGGCGAGGATGGTGAAGCCGAAGTTGCGGAATCAGGAGAAGCTGTGGTCACGGCCGGTGCAATGCCAGCCGACCGTGAAGTTGCCAAGAAAGCAAAATTTGGGTCCGGCGCAGCAACTGGGCTGCGACGCGTCCCAAGGGCGCTACGTCAGCCCTGGCTGCGCGATCGGGGGCCGGGCTGCATGGCGCGGATCAGCTTGTTGAAATCATCAAGTCGGATGATTCGTTCGAACTGGAAACCGGCGCGATCGCCGTCGGTCCACACGAGAAAGGCCTCGATGCGTCCGATGACCGGGAGCCGCACCGTAACGCGTTCGCCCCGGCTAAGATCACTGCAGCCAGTGGCCATAAACCCGGTTGTCGAGATATTCGCGAGGTGAAGCATGATATCGCCGCGCGCGCGATGCTCGCCGATGATCGGCAGATTCACGGGGTGCCGGGTCGAACGACGCAGGTCGGTGACTGAAAGCTGTGCTCCGCCGCGCATCGTTCCTCCTGGCGCATGAGTGACTATGCCGGAAGATATAGAACCGAAATGGCGAACAATTCGTAAAGCCGCGGCAAAGGCTTGCCGGAACCGGCAAGCCTTTGCCGTTATTCATCCCGTAAGGTTGACGGCTGGGCGTGTTTTCAGGCGCGGCGAAGGATGCCGTGCTTCTTCTTGCCCGACGAAATGCGGATCTCTTCGGACGACAAGGCAATGCGATAGCTGTCGTCGGTCACAGACTCGCCTGCGACTTTCGCCCCGCCACCGGCGACAAGGCGCTTCGCTTCCCCTCGGCTGTTCGCAAAGCCAAGCCCCACAAGCGCGTCGATGATCCCGATGCTGTCTTCCGTTGTTGCGAAAACGGGAAGATCCTGGCCGAGTCCGCCGCCAGCGAAGGTTGCCGATGCGGTTGCTTCGGCGGCCTTCGCAGCTTCTTCGCCACGCACCAGACGGGTCACCTCGTTGGCCAGAACCACCTTCGCGGCATTGATCTCGCTGCCTTGGAGTGCCTCGAGCCGCTTGATTTCGTCGAGCGGAAGATCGGTGAACAGACGCAGGAACTTGCCGACATCGCGGTCATCCGTGTTGCGCCAGAACTGCCAGAAGTCCCAGGCGGGCAGGGCGTCCTCGTTAAGCCACACCGCGCCCGCCGCAGTCTTGCCCATCTTCTTGCCATCGGCAGTGGTGAGCAGCGGCGTCGTCAGGCCGAAGACTTCCTTGCCATCCTTGCGGCGCGTCAGTTCGATACCGTTGACGATATTGCCCCACTGGTCCGAGCCGCCCATCTGCAGGCGCACGCCCATGTCCTTGTTGAGGTGGCGGAAATCGTAGCCCTGCAGGATCATGTAGTTGAATTCGAGGAAGGTCATCGGCTGTTCGCGCTCAAGCCGCAGCTTGACCGAATCGAACGTCAGCATGCGGTTGACCGTGAAGTGCGTGCCAACTTCCTGGAGCAGCTCGATGTAGCCGAGCTTGCCCAGCCAATCGTGGTTGTTGACCATCACGGCGTCGGTCGGGCCATCGCCGAACTTGAGCAGCTTCGAAAAAACCGTGAAGATCGAGGCGATATTGTCCTCGATCGTCTGGTCGGACAGCATCTTGCGGCTCTCGTCACGTCCGGTGGGATCGCCAATGCGGGTTGTGCCGCCACCCATCAGCACCACCGGCTTGTGCCCGGCCTGCTGCAGGCGGCGCAGCATCATGATCTGCACGAGACTGCCGACATGAAGCGACGGCGCCGTCGCGTCGAAGCCGATATATCCCGGCACCACGCCCTCGTTGGCCAACTTGTCGAGCCCTTCGGCATCGGTCAGCTGATGGATGTAGCCGCGCTCGTCGAGCAGGCGAAGGAGGGTGGAGCTGTAGTTCGTCATAGTGCGGCGCGCCTAGCACGCCGGCACGAGCAAACAAAGTGCCTGGCTTGGGTTCGAGGCCCGGATTACTGGCCGCCAGCTTCGAAGATGGCGGCAACCGCTTGCTGATGACTGGCGCTCTCGCAGCTTTCAGAGGCGATCGAGACGTTGTGGATCGCCGCGCCGAGCCGGATGGTGCCGGTGGTGACGCAGCCTGTGGGGTAGCCTGGTGCGACGTTTAAACCCGCCCCAGGCCTGGGATGGAGCGTGACATAGGCCCGCACCGTATCACCCTTGCGATGGATCGTCGGAACAGGCTGTTCTTCAGCGGCCTGTGTCCCGTAGATCGTCTTGGCGGCTTTCACGACGTTGGCGCCGTCGTCGACCGCGATGTCCTTGGCTGGCTTGTCGGTCTTGAACTTCATGTAGGACACGAGCACCCCTGTGCCGGGTCTGCGCAGACGGCTTTCGGTGGCTTCGTCCATCAGGTCTTTCATGCCGCCGAACTTCATTGCCGGATTCTGCATGGAAGTTCCGGTCCACGTTTCGTCGAGTGTGACACTGATCCCGCCGCCGATGGAAAAATCGCGCGCGCTGGCCTTTCCTGCAACCAACAACACCGCGGCCATGCCGAGAATAGTGCTCCTGCGAAGTGCCGTCATTGCATTCCCTCCCGTGCAGCGGTTAGTCCGGCTTCATGCCGAACTTGTCTAGCCACCCCGCGCATCCCCCTGCAACCGTAACCTCCGTCGAGGCCCGAATCCTGTCGGTCGACAACGTCTGGATGACGCTGCGTTGGCGGGTGGAGGGCACGCAGCGGCTTGTCGTCCCACCCTTCGCGGGCAAGGTTCGCGCCGATGGGCTGTGGCAGACGACCTGTTTCGAGCTGTTCGTGAAGCCGGCCGGCGGCGATGCCTATGCCGAGTTCAACTTTTCACCGTCGCAGGCGTGGGCGGCCTACGATTTTTCCGGCTATCGCGACGGGATGATTGAGCGCGCCGTGCCCCGTCCACCGGTCTGCACGCCACGCCGGGGACAGTCAGTGCTGATCTTCGATGTCGCGCTGCCCACCGCGGCTTTGCCCGCGCTGCCGTTCGCCTATGGGTTGACCGCGGTGATCGACGAGGAAGGTGGGCACAAGTCCTACTGGGCCATCGCGCACCGCGAGGATCGACCAGACTTCCACCACGCATCTTGCTTCGCAGCCTCGCTTGAGGCACCGCGCTAACCATGAAATTCGGCATCGACCGGCTGCTCGCCGACCCCGCACTCAGAAAGCCACTCGAAGGCAAGCGCGTCGCGCTGGTCGCCCATCCCGCCTCGGTGACCGAGGGTCTGGTTCATTCGCTTGATGCGCTCGTTGCTGCCGGGGTGAACATCACCTCGGCATTCGGTCCGCAGCACGGCCTCAAGGGCGACAAGCAGGACAACATGGTCGAGACCGCCGACGAGCTCGACCCGACCTACGGCATCCCGGTGTTCAGCCTCTACGGCGAGGTGCGCCGCCCGACGGCAGCCATGATGGACACGGCAGACGTCTTTCTGTTCGACCTGCAGGACCTTGGCTGCCGCATCTACACCTTCGTGACCACGTTGCTCTATCTGCTTGAAGCCACCAGTGGCACCGGCAAGGCGGTGTGGGTGCTAGACCGACCCAATCCCGCCGGGCGCCCGGTCGAGGGCACCACTCTGCTGCCGGGTTGGGAGAGCTTCGTCGGTGCGGGGCCGATGCCAATGCGGCACGGCATGACGCTGGGCGAGATGGGCGCGTGGTTTGTCGATCACTTCAAGCTCGACGTCGACTACCGCGTGATCACGATGGAAGGGTGGGAGCCGGAAGGCCCCGGCTTTGGTTGGCCGCCGAGCCGGATCTGGATCAACCCTTCGCCCAACGCGGCCAGCCTCAATATGGCGCGAGCCTATGCCGGGACGGTGATGATCGAGGGCGCGACCTTGTCCGAAGGGCGCGGCACGACGCGGCCGCTGGAAGTGCTTTTCGGTTCGCCTGACATTGATGCCAAGGCTGTCCATGCCGAAATGCGCAGCTTCGCGCCGCAGTGGATGCAGGGCTGCGCGATCCGTGAATGCTGGTTCGAGCCGACATTCCACAAGCATGCCAAGAGCCTGTGCAGTGCGCTGATGATCCATGCCGAGGGCGCATTCTACGATCACCACGCGTTCCGTCCGTGGCGGCTGCAGGCGTTGGCGTTCAAGGCAATCCGCAGGCTCTATCCGGATTACCCGATCTGGCGCGATTTTCCCTACGAGTACGTGTTCGACAAGCTGGCGATCGACGTGATCAATGGGGGCACGGCGCTGCGCGAGTGGGTGGACGACGCGGCCAGCGCTGCGGGCGATCTCGACGCCTTGGCGGGAGCCGATGAAGCGGCGTGGATCGAAGAGCGGGCGCGCTTCCTGCTCTATTGATTGGTGGGGGGGCGGATCAGGCGGAGGCCGCCGCTGCTTTCCTCGGCGCGCTTTCGTGAATGAGGAACATCGCGAGCAGGGCCACCGCGGCGGCTGATACCATGTACCATGCGACCGCCATCGGTTCTCCGGTGACCTTCAGCAGCCAGGTGATCACCAGTTGAGTCGATCCGCCGAGGAACGTGACGGGCAGGGCATAGACCAGCGCAAAGGTGCGGGCGCGGCTTGCCTTGGGAAGGCTTTCGGCAACTGCGGCATAGACGGCCCCGCTGGGAAGGGTCGAGACGAAGGCGAGCAAGCCGTTGACGACGATGAACATCACCGGGTCATGCGCGCTGGTCAGGGTGATGTAGGCGGGAACGATGGCCAGGGTGAAGGCCAAGGTTGGCCAGATCATCAGCGGCCGCCGCCCGAACCGGTCGCTCATCCAGCCGCCGAGCAGGATCGAGAAGAACCGCGCAACATTGACCGCCAGCGTGCTGCCCAGCGAGATGCTGGCCGAATAGCCGAGCGTGTTCTGGCCATAGGTCGCCATATAGTTAAGCAGATAGGTGGCGATGGTCGCGCCCGAGATCATCATCGCGCCGAGGATGACGGTGCGCGACACCCCGGCAGGAACATGGCCGGCAGGCAAGTGGTCGGGCGCGTGGATCGTTTCTGGCAAGGACCGGCGGATCAGCAGCGAGAACGGCACGATCACCGTGCCCAGCAGCAGTGCCACTCTCCACCCCCAGTCGGTCAACTGGTCCGGCGTGAGGACAAGGCTGAGGCCAAGCCCGACGAGCGATCCGCCCGAGGATGCGATGGCCTGGCTGGCGCCCTGCCAGCTGATCGACCAGCCGCGCCGATGTGCTTGCGCGGTTTCGAGCATGTAGGTCGTGGCCGAGCCCACTTCGCCACCCAAGGCAAACCCCTGCAGCAGGCGCGCCAGCACGACGATCACCGGTGCAGTGGCGCCGATGGTGGCATAGGGCGGCGTGAGTGCGAGGACGGCGACCGAGACGCCCATCAGGGTCATGCTCAAAAGCATTGCGGGCTTGCGCCCGTGCCGGTCTGCCCATGCGCCGATCGCCCAAGCGCCAAGCGGGCGGCCGATAAAGCCGACGCCGAATGTCGCCAGAGAGGCCATCAGGCTGACGAATGGATCTTCCGTCGGGAAGAATACCTTGCCGATCTGGATGGCAAAGAAGCTGAACGTAATGAAGTCGTAGAATTCCAGCGCGTTGCCGGTTGTGGCGGCAATCACCGCGCGGCGGGCAAGCTTACGCTCTTCAACGGTATACCCTGCCACGATCACCCCCGCCGATCGGTTCCCGCTCAAACGCTGGCAGATGCGGGGCCGGTGTCAAGGATTTCGCAGACAACTTCAGTTTGCCTTGGCCGGGACAAGCGCGTCCCACTTTTCCCAACTGATCGTGCGGCCGGGGTAGGCCACCTTCTTGAATGGCCAATCACGGGCAATCCATTGCATGACCCACGCCTGCAGGTCCTTGTCGAAGCCGGCATCGTACTCTGTCTTGGTTACCCACATCAGAACGGCGGCATCATAACCCGCGACCGGGCTGGGCTGCACATAGACACACCCACGCTCGCGCTTGCCATCGGGCGTGAGCACGGCGTAGGCAAACGACTTGCGCTGCGCGAAACGGGCCTGCTCGGTCTGCATATCAGTCATCGCCTCGGCGTCGGTTATCCCGGCGTGCGGCCATGACGTGCTGCGCGTAAAGGTCTTCTGCAAATGCTCGATCGACGACATGTAAGCATCGTAGTCGATCTTCACGAGTTCGGGGCCGAGCGGAACGAGCTTGAAGTCTGACGTTTCGACCCGGAGCGGGGGCGCAACGCCTTCAGGTAGCAAGACAGTTGTCCGCGCTTCTATGGTCGTTTCTTGCGCGTTGGCACATGGCGAAAATCCAGCAGCTGCGATGAGGGCGGCCAAAACCAGCGATACCTTTTCAATGCGTGGCAAGGCTCGTCTCCATGTGGTGAATGCGCGCGATTCTCGTGCTTGATGCTCTGCGCGACGAAACTGGGAAATACGCTTTTCGCGTCAAAAGGAGCCGTGTGGAATCGATGCGTCCGCGCAGAGAAGCGTCTGGTCCGGATGTTATGCGGATCTATCGCGGCGAAGGTTATGTCCGCGTGCTAACAGAAGTTCGAAAGTCGGCGCGGCTGGCCATCTTGTCGAGACATTTCCGAACTGGCGCAGCTGACTGTGGTAAAACAGGGATTGCTGAATGGCGCTGCGCGGTTGGGTTTTGCAAATCGTACATTATGGGACCGTGCTGACGATCTTGAGCGTTCTAGTGATCGGTGGCTTCCTGACATTGCTGAAATTGGGCGGGCATCCGCAGATTGCTCTCCTGGCTAGCAGGCTGCTCGGACTGCCGTTCGACTTCGCGATGTGTCGCAAGGTTACTTTCGTCGACGGATCGTTTTCGAAGCGTCGTTATCTGCTCGCGTACGGGGGCACTTGCGCTGTCTCCGGTTTGGCGCTCGAAACCTTGGGGGGGGCTTTTGGCGACGTTCACCTCGTTGGCATGGCCTCGATTGTACTCGGACAAGGTCTGCATTTGCTTGCCATGCGCAAGGTTGTGGTGCGGGCAAGCTATCCCAGCATCGATCTTGATGCGTTCACCCCCTATCCCATCCACTGGCATGACAGCCCGGAGTGGGTGCTGTTTATCAAGGACATGATCCGGGACACCGTGCTCAGCCTTGGGCACCGGTTGGTTGAGCTTCCTCTGCTATGCAGTCTTTGGCGCGTCCTGTTCGGCCTGAAACTCGAAAGCAGCATTTTGCGCGCAGGGATGCTTTTCGTGCACATCCCAAAGGCGGCGGGGACATCGGTTTCGGCTTTGTTATATGGCCGCAATCTGCCGCACCTGCCGATGATATCGTTGCGTCGTCGGTTGCATCCGGACGTAACCGCGCTTCCAAGCTTTGCGATCGTCAGGGATCCGGTCGACAGGTTTCTCTCGGCCTACCACTTTACACTGATGGGCGGCACGGAGCTCATGCTGACCTCCCGATTTGAGCGTTGGCGCCTGGGGCGGATGATGCCGCTTGACCGTTTTCTCGACACGCTCGAGGCTTCACCGAAGCTTCTGCACACGGTCAAGCAATTCATTCCGCAAGTGGATTTCGTTCTCGACGCCACAGGCGAGCTCGCGGTTGACCGGCTGTTTGCGATCGGTCGCGATGGACAGTTGCCGGCAAGTCTGTGGACATGGCTTGAAGTGGACAAACTGCCCCGACTCAACAGTACTCCGCAGGCCATGCCTCGCCTGTCTGCTGCGACCCGCGAAAGAATAATCAGGCTCTATCGGGCCGATGTTGAGTTGTATGAACGGGTCTTGCGTTCGGGTTCGTACCTGACTGCCGGGAGCGGATCAGATTATCGTGCAGAGGTTGCCTGACAGCTTACTGGTACGCTGACAGACTTGAAAATCCGTGCTTCTGGCAGGTGATTTCGCGCATGACCCCGTCGATTCCTTCGAGAGTGAGGGAATACATGCTGCCACCGATCACGACGGTGATGGCCACCAACTGTGCAACCGTGCCCAAAGTCGCAGCCTTGTTGGGGAGAACGTCGCGGCGGACGAAAGCCGATGGACCAGCGGGCGCCTTGGCAACTGGCACTCAATTCCTTCGCCAGACTGGTCTACGCTTTTCGAGAAAAGCATTGATCCCCTCGTCGGTGTTTTCGTCCATCATGTTTTGCGCCATGACTTCGCAGGCGAGAGCATATGCTTCGGTGCGGGAACACTCGCGTTGGGCGTTGAACAGGGCTTTGCCACGGCGGATCGCATCGGGGTTCTTGGCGAGGATCGTGCCAACGAGATCGTCCGTGGCAGCATCAAGCGCCTCGGCTGGAACGACGGTGTTGACAAGGCCCCAGTCCGAGGCGGTTCGGGCATCGATGAACTTTCCTGTCACCAGCATCTCGAACGCACGCTTGGCAGGCACGTTGCGGCTGAGTGCCACGGCGGGGGTTGAGCAGAACAAGCCGACGTTGATGCCCGAAACGGCAAAGCGCGCGCTTTCGGAGGCGACGGCGAGGTCACAGGCCCCGACCAGTTGGCAACCTGCGGCGGTCGCAACGCCATGAACCTTGGCGATGACCGGCACGGGGAGGGCAGTGATGGCCTCCATCACTTCGGTGCAGGCGGCAAACAGCGCGCGGTAGACGGCGAGATTGCGGTCAGCCTGCATCTCGGCGAGATCATGTCCGGCGCAAAATGCCTTTCCGGTACCGGACAGCACGACGACGCGCGCGCCCCCGTCTGCCGCGATGCCCGAAAGCTCGGCCAGCAGTTCGGCAAGGAGGGCTTGCGACAGGGCATTGAACTTGTCGGGGCGATTCAGCACGAGGTCGTAGCGACCCTCTGCCGTCCGCTGCGCGAGGATCGTCTTGCCCATCGTCTGCCTCCTTGGAGTCAGTGCTTCTTGCGGGTGAGTTCGCGCATGGCCCCGTCGAGTCCCTCGAGAGTTAGGGGGTACATGCTGCCACCGATCAGGTCCTTGATCATCTTGGTGGATTGCGAATAGGTCCACTGCTTCTCGGGTACGGGATTGAGCCAGACCGTGGCGGGATAAGTCTGCGCCACGCGATGCATCCAGACAGCCCCCGCTTCCTCGTTGAAATGTTCGACGCTGCCGCCGGGGTGGCTGATCTCGTAGGGGCTCATTGCCGCGTCGCCAACGAATACCACTTTGTAATCGTGGCCGAACTTGTGGAGGATGTCCCAGGTCTTGGTGCGTTCCGACCAGCGGCGCTTGTTGTCCTTCCACACACCTTCATACAGGCAGTTGTGGAAATAGAAGAACTCCATGTTCTTGAATTCGGCGGTTGCCGCGCTGAACAGTTCCTCGACGAGCTTGATGAACGGGTCCATCGATCCGCCGACATCGAGGAATAGCAAGAGCTTGACCGCATTGCGCTTTTCCGGCCGCATCCGGATGTCCAGCCAGCCCTGGCGCGCAGTGCCTTCGATCGTGCCGTCGAGATCAAGTTCATCAGCCGCGCCTTCACGCGCAAAGCGGCGCAGGCGGCGCAAGGCGATCTTGATGTTGCGGGTGCCGAGTTCGCGGGTGTTGTCGAGGTTGGCGAATTCGCGCTTTTCCCAGACCTTTACCGCACGCTTGTGCTTGCTCTCGCCGCCGATGCGGACGCCTTCGGGGTTGTAGCCGGAATTGCCGAACGGGCTGGTGCCGCCCGTACCGATCCACTTGTTGCCGCCCTGGTGGCGCTTTTCCTGCTCTTCGAGACGCTTCTTCAGCGTCTCCATGATCTCCTCCCACGAACCGAGGGACTTGATCTTCTCCATTTCCTCTTCGGACAGGAACTTCTCGGCCACGGCCTTGAGCCAGTCCTCGGGGATATCAACCGGACGCTGTCCGTAGTCGGTGAGCAGGCCCTTGAAGACCTTGTTGAACACCTGGTCGAAGCGGTCGAGCAGCCCTTCGTCCTTCACGAACGTCGCGCGGCTCAAGTAATAGAAGGCCTCCGGGGTCTGCTCGATCACGTCCTTGTCGAGCGCTTCGAGCAGGACGAGGTGCTCCTTGAAGCTCGCCTGGATGCCTGCGGCACGCAACTCGTCGACGAAATTGAAAAACACGGGCCGCAGCTCCTCTGACTTAACCGAGTGATTAAGCGCTGTGGCAGCGATCGGCAAGGGCTGTTGCACGATAGGCGGTTGAGCGGAAGCGGCAAACGGGTAAGTCATGAAGAAACATGGTTAAGGGCAGTTTACCATGAGTCGCGTCACGAGTGCGCTTGCTATCCTTTTGCTTCTGCTGGGTGTGGCAGGTCTGGGCCTGACGTTGCTCGGCCGGGAGGCGCGGGCGGATGCGCAGGAGGCGGTGATCCAGCAGATCGCGCCACCGGCCATCTTCCAGCCAATTGTGCAGCCTGTCCGTCCACAATCGCCTCCGCCGGTGCCGGACGTACTGCAATCGGGCGTGCTTGTCGTGGTAAGCAAGGCGTCGCAGCGGATGCACGTGTTCAAGAACGGCGAACATTGGGGTTCCTCGCCGGTCTCCACCGGCAAGCGCGGGCATTCGACGCCGGCGGGGGTTTTCCCGATTCTGCAGAAGCGGGTGTTTCACCGCTCCAACATCTACAGCAACGCGCCGATGCCCTACATGCAGCGGCTGACCTGGCGCGGCATTGCGATCCATGCCGGCCATGTCCCGGGCTATCCGGCCTCGCACGGCTGCATTCGCTTGCCACGCAGCTTTGCCAAGGCGCTGTTCGACTTGACGCGGGCAGACCGGACGACGGTGGTGGTCACGAACGCGCCCCTTCGATCGGAGGAGGGAGCGGTGGCGCTGGCGCTCAATTCGCAAGCTCCGGCGGGACAGCCCGCAGCAGTCCCGAGCGTAGTGATGGCTGCAGCAGCACCGGTCCAGACGATCCAGCTCGCCGCAGCGCTAAGCCCTGCCGAGGCAGATGCGCATTGGCAGGGGGCGGTCGCGATGTACCCGCAACTGGCGAGCTTCCAGAAGGCCGTGGTTCCGGCAGTGGTCGGACAGCGTCGTTATTGGCGGTTGCGAGCCAGTGCTCCCGGCGCGCATGCGGTGTGCGGGTTGCTGAAGCGTGCGGGGCAGGACTGCTTCAACGTGATCTGACTTGAGCAGTTGTTGGCCTTGAACTGCCCTAAGACCATGCCAACCCCTGAAGGCGTTGATGCCTTAACCGACGGGCGGCGGGGCAGGGGGCTGTCGCGGCCAGCTTTCGAGCGAAGGGTCAAGCATGGCCCAGGGCGGCGCATCCTCGGTCCAGATGATCGCTTCGGGACGCAGGCCGTGGCCCGCGTCAAGGGCACCGAGGCGCACCGTCTTGAGGTGGAGGCGCGCTGAGCTTTGTGCAAGGATCTGCGTGCCGCAGGCGGGGCAGAAGTGAAACGTCAGGGTATTGCCACTGGCTGCCTTCCATTCGCAATGGGCGAGCGTTCCAGTGATGCTGACGTTTTCCGCCTTGAAAATTGCGTTGTTGGTCGGGCCTCCGGCGGCAATCTGCTGGCACTGGCGGCACCAGCATTGGCGCGTCGCAATGGGTTCCCCGGCGATCTTGATCAAGACGCAACCGCAAGCACATTGACCGGAATAGGGCATGGAGGTGTGCTTCCTTCTGGTTTTTCGCGATTGGGTATTGTTAGTGTTACATACAATTGTCTATGGTGCTTCCACTTGGAGAGGATAACGCCATGACACTCAAGCTCTACAGTTTTGGACCGGCTGCCAACTCGATGAAACCGCTGCTGACGGTGTTCGAAAAGGGTCTCGATGTCGAGAAGCATAGGCTCGATCCCGCCAAGTTCGAGCATCACACTGACTGGTTCAAGGCCATCAATCCGCGTGGTCAGGTTCCAGCGCTGGTGGATGGCGACAAGGTCGTCACGGAATCGACGGTCATCTGTGAATACCTCGAGGACGAATATCCGACCGAGGTGACACTGCGTCCGGCGGACAGCTTTGGTCGCGCGCAGATGCGGATCTGGACGAAGTGGGTAGACGAATATTTCTGCTGGTGCGTCTCGACCATTGGCTGGCACCGCTATGTCGGCAACATGGTCAAGGGCCTCAGCGACGCCGAGTTCGAGGAGAAGGTGAAGGCGATCCCGGTGGTCGAGCAACAGGTGAAGTGGCGGCGTGCCCGCGAAGGCTTCCCGCAGGACCTGCTCGACGAGGAAATGCGCAAGATCGGCTACTCAGTGCGAAAGCTGGACGACCATCTGGCCAATCACGAATGGCTGGTGCCGGGGCAATATACCCTCGCCGACATCTGCAATTTCGCCATCGCCAACGGCATGCCTTTTGGCTTCAAGGAATTGGTCAACAAGGAGGATACGCCTCATCTCGTGCGCTGGATCGACCAGATAAACGAGCGGCCGGCAGTAAAGGCGATGTTTGCGCAGGTGGAACTGGAGAAGCTGGGCCCGCGGGAGTGAAAGGCCCTGCCATCTGCAAGGTCTGCACGCTCAACTGACCGGCGGCGGACCTTTCGGGTGACGCGGGAGATCTTCAGGAATTGGCGCCCAACTCGGTGCGCTGTCGGCCCAGATGATTGCTGTCGGCGGCGCGAGTTCGGGGTCGTCGAGCGTGCCGGCACGGATGCGCATCGGCAGGCCGGTCGGCGAAACAGTGCGACTGTAGATTTGCGCGCCACAGGCCTTGCAAAAGCCGCGTTCCACAGTGTTGCCGCTGTCGGCAATCATCGAGAACGATTCGAGTTCGCCTTCGATCGCCACGGCGGCTTCCGGAAACAGCACGTTAACCGTAGCCGATCCGCTGGCGATCCGCTGGCAATCGCGACACCAGCACATGCGCGCGCCCAACGGGTCGGCGGAGATCGCATAGCGCACTGCGCCGCAGAGGCATCCGCCGACGTGGGGCATGGCAATCTTCCTCAGTTGCCCGGACGACGGGCCATGAATGCGAGGCGCTCGAACAGCATGATGTCCTGCTCGTTCTTGAGCAGGGCGCCGTGCAGTGGCGGAATGGCCTTGGTCGGGTCGCGGTTCTGGAGGACGTCCAGCGGCATGTCCTCGTTCAGCAGAAGCTTCAGCCAGTCGAGCAGTTCGGATGTGCTGGGCTTCTTCTTGAGGCCAGGCACTTCGCGGATTTCGTAGAACACTTCCATCGCCTTGCTCACCAGCGTCTTCTGGATGCCGGGGAAGTGGACGTCGATGATCGCCTGCATCGTGTCGCGATCGGGGAACTTGATGTAATGGAAGAAACAACGGCGCAGGAAGGCGTCGGGGAGTTCCTTCTCGTTGTTCGAGGTGATTACAACGATCGGGCGTTCCCGGGCTTCTATGCGCTCCTGCGTCTCGTATACGTCGAAGCTCATGCGATCGAGCTCCTGCAGGAGGTCGTTCGGGAATTCGATGTCGGCCTTGTCGATCTCGTCGATCAGCAGCACGGGCAGGGTCGGGCTGGTGAAGGCCTCCCACAATTTGCCCTTCTTGATGTAGTTGCGGATGTCGTGGACACGCTCATCGCCGAGCTGTCCGTCGCGTAGGCGGGCGACGGCGTCGTACTCGTAAAGGCCTTGCTGCGCCTTGGTCGTGGATTTCACGTTCCATTCGATGAGCGGCGCGTTCACCGCCTTGGCGATTTCATGCGCAAGCACGGTCTTGCCGGTGCCGGGCTCTCCCTTTACCAGAAGCGGACGGCGCAGCAGGACGGCTGCGTTGACGGCGACCTTGAGATCTTCGGTAGCGACGTAATTGCTGGTGCCTTCAAAGCGCATCGGCGGTTCCTGTGTGCTTAATCGTTCGGTTAAGCGATAAGGCTGTGGTGCGTTCGGCGCAAGGGGGTTGCTGAACTGACGCCTGCGTCACTTATCCCATGAATACTTGACGCGCTAGTCAGGTTGGCGGACAGTAGTTGACGCGGCGGTCAGGTATGTGGCGTGTCAAATTGTCGCTACTGCGTGGGCAATAATCTCGGCGATTGAAGTGCCAGTGGCCCCCGTGTAGCGAGGCGGGAATGGTCGCATCCCGCAATGTCATGGCGAAGCAAGGCTATCAGGCATCGCCGCGGGAGCGGGCCGGAGCGATGGCGTTTGCCGCCGTCACGACCTTGCTGGTGTTTTTGATCATGTGGCGCATGGGTGCCGTAACCGGCTTTGGCGATGGCAAGGGCACTCGTCTGACCGCGATCGACCTTTCCGCTGAAGGTCAGGACGAAAAGAAGGCACAGAAGCAGGACCAGAAACAGCAGAAACAGGCGCAATCGGCCGAGGCCGCAGCGAGCCAGCCGGTCACCGCGCCGCCTCCCGTGCCGGTGCCTGGCAAGGTCGAATGGCCGGAAGGATTCATCGAGCTTTCGCGCAACGACTATCGCTCGACCGACATAAGCAACATGAAGCGGGCGGAATCCGGTGGCGGGCAGCAGGCGAGTGCGGGAAGTCCTGGAGATTCGGCCAGCGTCGGGCAAGGTCCGGGCGGCGTGCGGCTCTACGCCGCACAATGGTATCGCGAACCCACCGATGCCGAAATTGGCCCCTATCTGCCACAGCGCAGGATGCAGGGCGATTGGGCAATGATCGCGTGCAAGACCATCGAGAAGTACCACGTCGAAGATTGCCAGGAGCTCGGCGAAAGTCCACCGGGATCAGGCCTGGCGCGCGCCATCCGGCAGGCCAGCTGGCAGTTTCTGGTACGGCCACCGCGCGTGAACGGAAAGCCGCAGATCGGAGAATGGGTGCGGATACGCTTTGATTTCAGGGCGAAGAAGAGTGACACAGCTGTCGAAGCGGCAGGCTGAGCTTGGGAGGCAATGGTCTGCCGCAAAGCCATTTTTCGGGGAGGGACGCATGATCATTGTCACCGGCAGCGCAGTTGTTCTGCCCGATCGGCTTGATGAGGCGCTTGCGGTTGGGATTGCGCATTCGGTCAGGTCACGGAGTGAGCCCGGCTGCCTGGATCACAACTGTCATGTGGATGCTGAGGACGAGAACCGGATCGTCTTCGTTGAATACTGGGCTGACATGGCGGCGCTCCAGGCGCATTTCGCCGTGCCGGAATCAAGTGCCTTCGTGCGCCAGATGACAGCTCTTGCGGTCGCACCACCGAAGATCCAGCTGTTCCAGGCTAAGGAAATACCGATGGGCTGACACCTCAGGCGTCAATCAATTCCGGATCGATCTCGCTCGCGCGGTTCTGGATGAACATGAAGCGCTGGGCGGGATCGCGGCCCATCAGGCGGTCGACGAGTTCCTTCACTGCCGCGCGGCCTTCGTATTCTGGGGGCAGCGTTATGCGGATCAGGCTGCGGGTGGCGGGCGCCATGGTGGTTTCGCGCAGCTGCTGCGGATTCATTTCGCCGAGGCCCTTGAAGCGGGCGACTTCAACCTTCTTGCCCTTGAACTTGGTGGCTTCCAGCTCGGCACGGTGGGCGTCGTCCTTGGCGTAGGCCGAGGTGCTGCCGCTGGTCAGCCGGTAAAGCGGAGGCTGGGCGAGGTAGAGGTGGCCGCGGCGGACGAGCTCGGGCATTTCCTGGAAGAAGAACGTCATCAGCAACGTGGCGATATGCGCACCGTCGACGTCGGCATCGGTCATGATGATCACGCGGTCATAACGCAGCGCATCGGGATTGCAGTCCTTGCGCATGCCGCAGCCCAGCGCAAGGGCGAGGTCGGCGATTTCCTGATTGGCGCGAATCTTGTCAGCCGTGGCGCTGGCGACGTTGAGGATCTTGCCGCGGATCGGCAGGATCGCCTGCGTCTTTCGATCGCGCGCCTGCTTGGCGCTGCCGCCTGCCGAATCACCCTCGACGATGAACAGTTCGGTCTCGCCTTCACCTTCGCCCGAGCAATCGGTGAGCTTGCCGGGAAGGCGCAACTTGCGGGCGTTGGTGGCGGTCTTGCGCTTCACTTCGCGCTCCGCCTTGCGGCGCAGGCGTTCGTCCATGCGCTCCATCACCGCGCCGAGCAGGGCCTTGCCGCGCTCCATATTGTCGGTGAGGAAATGGTCGAAATGGTCGCGCACGGCGGCCTCGACCATGCGCGCGGCCTCGGGGCTGGTGAGGCGGTCCTTGGTCTGGCTCTGGAACTGGGGATCGCGGATAAAGACCGAGAGCATGATCTCGCTACCGGTGATCATGTCCTCGGGCGCGATGTCCTTGGCCTTTTTCTGGCCGATAAGCTCGGCAAAGGCGCGGATGCCCTTGGTCAGCGCGGCGCGCAGGCCCTGTTCGTGGGTGCCGCCATCGGGCGTGGGGATGGTGTTGCAGTACCAGCTGTATGAACCGTCAGACCACAGGGGCCAGGCGATGGCCCATTCGACGCGGCCATTCTCTTCCCCGTTGGGGCCGAGCGGGAAGTCCTGTCGCCCGGCGAAAGGCACCGAGGTGACGCATTCACGGCCAGAGACCTGTTCGGCGAGGTGATCGGCAAGGCCGCCGGGGAACTGGAACACCGCTTCGGCCGGCACGTCCTCGCTGGCGAGTGACGGGGCGCACTTCCAGCGGATCTCTACACCTGCGAACAGGTAGGCCTTGGATCGGACCAGCCGGAACAGGCGGGCTGGCTTGAACTTCGCGTCCTCACCAAAGATTTCAAGATCCGGGATGAAGGTAACCTGCGTGCCGCGCCGGTTGGGGGCATTGCCGATCTTCATCAGCTTGGTCGTCGGGTTTCCGCGCGAGAACTCCTGCGCGTAAAGCTCCTTGTTGCGCGCGACTTCGATGCGGGTGAGCGAGGACAGCGCGTTGACCACCGAGACGCCGACACCGTGCAAACCGCCGCTGGTGGCATAGGCCTTGCCGGAGAACTTCCCGCCTGAGTGCAGCGTGGTGAGGATCACCTCGAGCGCGGACTTCCCGGGATACTTGGGATGCTCGTCCACTGGGATGCCGCGACCATTGTCCGAAATGGTCAGGCGGTTGCCTTCCTCCAGCTGCACTTCGATGCGGTTGGCGTGGCCGGCGACCGCCTCGTCCATCGCATTGTCGAGCACTTCGGCAGCGAGGTGGTGCAGCGCACGCTCGTCCGTGCCGCCGATGTACATGCCGGGGCGGCGGCGGACCGGTTCAAGGCCCTCGAGAACTTCGATGGCGGAGCCGTCATAAGCCTCGGCTGCGCTGGTGGCGGGGAGCTTGTCGAAAAGGTCGTCGGACATGCGAACGGGTATAGAACACGCGCTTGCCTGCGCAAGCGGGGATGGCGCCTTATCCGGCGAAATCCCCCGCTTTCAGGCGTTCAGAACTTGGGCGGCGCGGGTGATACGGTGGCGAAGGTGCCAGCGCCGACCTCGCGCACTTCCATTGCCCGCTCAGCCATGCCGCTTGCGGTGAAGCGGAACACACCGTCGAGCCCGATGAAGCCCTGCGGGTCGTAAAGCTTTGTGGTAGGGAAGGTCGTGCCCGGCTTCCATGTCCGCGCGATGTTGAGCGTCAGCAACACACTATCGTAGCCCAGGGTCGCGAGGCGCGATGGCGTTGCGCCAAACCGCGTGGCATAGCTCTTTTCAAATTGGCCGAAGCGCTGGTCGGAAACGGCAGCGAACCACGCGCCGCGCATGGCGGCAGATTTTGCGATTGCGCCTTCACCGCTCCACAATTCGGTGCCCAGAAGCTTGACGCCTTTTCCGGCGAGCGGACCTGCCTGAAGCGCGATGCGGCTACCATCCGCGATCAGCAGAGCATCGAAACGCCCCTTGTCCTTTGCCCGGCGTACGGCGCTGGCAACGGATGTATTGCCGCGATCATAGGTCTCGATGGCGGTGACGGTGACGCCGTTGGCCCGCGCTGCCTCGGTCAACCCTGCGGTGGCCCGCTGTCCGTAATCACCGGTCGGGATGATTGCGGCAACGGATTTGATACCACGCGACTTGGCGAAACCGAGAACGCGGGTGATCGATTGGCCGGGAGCCTGCCCCATGACGAAGACATCGCGCGAGGCGACGGCACTGTCGTTCGAATAGGTAATCATCGGGACTTTGGCCGGGCGTGCGACATTGGAGACCAGCACGACATCATCGGACAGCAGGGGGCCGAGGATCAGCTTGTTGCCATCGGCGATGGCGCGGGCCGCCGCGCTGCCAGCGCCCGTTGCAGTGTCATAAGTCGTGATGCGCAGGTTCGCCGCGCTTGTATCGAGCACGGCCATCGTTGCGGCATTGGCTATTGATTGACCGACGGATGCATTGGGCCCTGTCATTGGCACCAGCAATGCGACGCGGTGGCGACCGGCATCGGTAGGCAGGACGTTTGCGTCAGGCGCTTTTTCAGTCGGCTCGGCAATCGGGCCGGTGCCCTTGGGGATGACAGTGCAACCTGCCAGCAGGGCCAGCGTGCCGGTGACAAGCCATCTGCGGGAGCGGCGCAAGCCAGTTTCGCGCCAGTCGCCCGATTGTCCCTCGATCATTCCCTGCACACCCTCTTGTCGCTCTGTCATCGCCGGTCCATGGAAATGCCATGGATACGTCGCCTCTTGCACCCGGTCTCTATATTGTTGCCACGCCTATTGGCAATCTTGGTGACATGACCCGTCGCGCCACAGACACGCTTGGGCGCTGTGATCTGGTAGCCTGCGAAGATACGCGGGTGACAGGGAAATTGTTGAATCTGCTTGGCCTTCACAAGCCGATGCGGCGCTATGACGATCATGCCAGCGATGGCGCAAGGGAAGCGCTGCTGGCGGAAATGGCAATCAAGGCGGTTGCACTGGTGTCGGACGCAGGAACGCCGTTGATTTCCGATCCGGGGTACAAGCTGGTGCGAGAAGCGCGGGCGCGTGGTGTCACTGTCACCTCGCTGCCGGGCGCGAGCGCGGTCGTGACGGCATTGTCGATGGCGGGGCTGCCTACGGATCGGTTCCTGTTTGCGGGGTTCCTGCCGAACAAGGAGAAGGCGCGAGGCGATGTCCTGACCGAACTTTCCGGCGTTCCGGCTACGCTGGCGTTCTATGAGACGGGGCCGCGCCTTGTCGCTTCGCTAGAAGCAATCGCCGAGCGCTTGCCAAGGCGCGAAGTTGCCGTTGCACGAGAGCTGACCAAGCTGCACGAGGAGTGCCGGACCGGCTCTGCGGCGGAACTTGCGACGTATTATTCGGCACAGCCGCCGAAGGGTGAGATCGTGCTGCTCATTGCTCCGCCCGGTGAAGCCGAGGCGCCCGATGATGATGTCATCGACGCAGAGCTGCGTGCAGCGCTCACCGGGATGTCGACATCGCAGGCGGCGGGCAAAGTGGCCAAGGCGCACGGGCTGGACCGCAAGGCGCTTTACGCACGGGCCATGGCACTGAAGGAATGAAACGGGCCGAGGCCGAGCAGCGGGGGCGACGGGCGGAAGTGCTGGCGGCGTGGTGGCTGCGACTTCTCGGCTGGAGTATTCTGGCGCAGCGGGTGAAGCTCAAGGCAGGCGAGGTGGATCTGATCGCGCGAAAGGGGCGGACGGTTGCGTTCATCGAAGTTAAGTGGCGCAAGGACGCCTGGCAACTCGGCGCGTCGATTGATGCTCACCGCTTGCGCCGTGTGGCAAGGGCTGCGGAGGTGCTCGCCGCAAAGTATGCCGGGCCGGGGGACGATCTCCGGATTGACGTGATCCTGATGGCCCCGGGAAAGTGGCCGCGCCGGATTGCCAACGCCTGGCAACCCGGCGCCTGACCGATGCTTAGTGGGCGGGCTTGTGCTCTTCCTTGTGCTCGCCGTCCTTGTGCTCGTCGTGATGCTCGTCTTTCTTGTCTTTCTTGTGATCGTCATGCGGGGCCGAGGTCGGGTGCGGATCGGGGTTGGCGATGCCTTGCGACGACCAGCCGAGAACGGCGATTCCAGCAACGGCGACAGCGAACAGTTTGCGCATCAATGGCTCCTGAGTGGTGAGGCGCCCGGTTGGCGCGCAGTGAAAATGGTCGCGCAGCCGATAAAGTGGCTTTAAGGCGCTGGTGAGAGAAACCCCTGAGGATCGGTGCAAGCATGACACTCCGCGTCGCGGTTCAGATGGACCCGCTCCACTCCATTAATATTGCTGGAGATTCCAGCTTTGCACTGATGCTTTCGGCGCAGGAGCGCGGGCACGAGGTTTACCATTACGACGTTGGCTCACTGACGCTGGACGAAGATGACCGGCTGATTGCCCATGCCCGCCCGGTCACGGTGCAGCGCGTGGAAGGCGACCACTACAAGACCGGCGACCTGCGGCGGCTCGATCTTGGGCGCGATATCGATGTGGTCCTCATGCGGCAGGACCCGCCGTTCCATATGGGTTACATCACGGCGACGCATCTGCTTGAGCGGATCGAGGGCGAGACGCTGGTCGTCAACAACCCCCGCAGCGTTCGGAATGCGCCTGAAAAGGTCATGGTGCTGGACTACCGACGCTTCATGCCGCCGACCATCGTGACCCGCTCGGTCGAGGAAGTGCGGCTGTTCCAGAAGAAGCACGGCGCGATCGTGGTGAAGCCGATCCACGGCAATGGCGGCAAGGCGATCTTTCGCGTCGGACCTGAAGGGGAAAACCTCGGCGCGCTGTTCGAGGTGTTCAACCAGACCTGGCCCGAACCGCACATGGTGCAGGCATTCCTTCCCGAAGTTGCCAAGGGCGACAAGCGCATCGTCCTGGTCGATGGCGAGATTGCCGGCGCGATCAACCGCAAGCCGGGTGAGGGTGAGTTCCGCTCGAACCTTGCTGTCGGCGGCTATGCCGAAAAGACCGAACTGACGCCCGAAGAGCAGGAGATCTGCGCCGCACTCGGGCCGGAACTGAAGCGTCTCGGCCTGATATTCGTCGGCATCGATGTGATCGGCGGCAAGTACCTGACCGAGATCAACGTCACATCGCCGACCGGTATAGTCGCAATCGACAAGTTCAACTGCACCGATACGCCGGGAATGATCTGGGACGCGATCGAGGCGCGGCTCTAATCGGGAGGCATAGCGCTCCGGTGCAGGAGCTTTTGACCGCTTGCAGGCGTTACCCTTCTCATGAATGACTGGATCGTCCACCTGATCGAAGGCGGTGGCTATTGGGGCATCGCGTTCCTGATGGTCATTGAAAACGTGTTTCCGCCGATACCGTCCGAAGTGATTATGGGCCTGGGCGGCATTGCTGTTGCGCGGGGGCGGATGGAGTTCTGGCCGCTGATGCTGGCAGGAACGGTCGGCTCTACGTTGGGCAATTACTGCTGGTACCTGCTTGGCCGATCGCTTGGCTATCAAAGGTTGCAACCGTTCGTGAATCGGTTCGGGCGATGGCTTACCGTGGAGTGGGAGGATGTCGAGGCGATTGTCCGGTTCTTCCGGCGCCATGGCCAGTGGGTCGTGTTTGCTGTCCGGTTTGCGCCGTTCATGCGAACGATGATCTCCTTGCCAGCGGGCCTCACGCGCATGGGGCATACCCGTTTCCTGCTGTTCACTTTCGCAGGCGCGGCGATCTGGAACGCAATCCTCAGCGGTGCGGGCTATTACCTCGGCCGCAATTTTGGCGAGATCGAGAAGTACACCGGCCCGATTGCCACGGCGACACTGGTTATCGTGGCAATAGCCTATGTGTGGCGCGTGCTGACCTGGAAGCCGCGTGGGGGTTGACTAACCGCGGCGAGGCGGCTTGACCTTGCCCTCCGCTTCGTGCGGTCTGTGCTGTCAATCTATCAAACCAAGGTATTCCAATGGCTGTAAAAGCGATGTGCATTGTCACCAGAAGCGAGGAAGGGCGCGGTGCCTATGCCGTGCGCATGGACAACGACGAGAACGTCTATTTCCCGCTCAGCGTGACCGAAGCGCTCGAACTCGAAGAGTTCGACGAGGTGGAGGCGATACTGGTGAAGAACGATCGGCCCGAGCCGGCCTGGCGGGCTATTCGCGCGCGATTGCCGGTCGTTGACTGAGCAGAACTGAAAAGCCCCCGCACTGCGGGGGCTTTTTGTTTGTGCCGATGGTGGCTCAGGCGTCCTTCGCCAGCCACTCTTCCAGCCATTTGATGGTATAGTCGCCAGAAAGGAAATCCGGCTCGTTCAAAAGACGCTGGTGCAGCGGGATCGAAGTCTTTGGGCCTTCGATGACCATTTCCTCGAGCGCCCGCTTGAGGCGCATGATGCAACCCTCACGGGTGCGGCCGTAGACGATCAGCTTGGCGATCATCGAGTCATAGTAGGGCGGGATCTTGTACCCGGCATAGAGCCCGGAATCGACGCGAACGTGCATGCCGCCTGCCGCGTGATAGCTCTTCACTAAGCCGGGCGAGGGCGCGAACGTGAACGGGTCTTCCGCATTGATGCGGCACTCGATCGCGTGGCCCTTGAACTCGATCTCGTCCTGGCTGACCGACAGCGGCTTGCCATCGGCAATGCGGATCTGCTCGCGCACCAGATCGACGCCGGTGATAGCTTCGGTAACCGGGTGCTCCACCTGCAGGCGGGTGTTCATCTCGATGAAGTAGAACTCGCCGTTTTCCCAGAGGAACTCGATCGTGCCGGCGCCGCGATAGCCCATGTCGGCCATCGCCTTGGCAACGATGCCGCCCATGCGGTTGCGCTCTTCGGCCGAAATGACCGGCGAGGGCGCTTCTTCCAGCACCTTCTGGTGGCGGCGCTGCAGCGAGCAGTCACGCTCACCAAGGTGGATCGCGTTGCCATTGCCATCACCGAAGATCTGGAATTCGATGTGGCGCGGATTGCCGAGGTATTTCTCGATATAGACCGTGGCATCGCCAAACGCGGCCTTGGCCTCGCTACCGGCCTGCTGAATCAGCGTTTCGAGCTGCTCCGGACTGTTGCAGACCTTCATGCCGCGACCGCCACCGCCCGAAGCGGCCTTGATGATCACCGGATAGCCGGCCTTCTCGGCAATCGCCCTGGCTTCTTCGAGATCCGAAACCGCGCCGTCCGAGCCGGGCACGAGCGGCAGGCCGAGCGCGCCAGCAGTGCGCTTGGCCTCGATCTTGTCGCCCATCGTGCGGATGTGCTCGGGCTTGGGGCCGATCCAGGTGATGTCGTGCGCTTCGACGATCTCTGCGAACTTGGCATTTTCCGAAAGGAAGCCGTAGCCCGGGTGGATCGCGTCAGCGTGGGTGATTTCGGCTGCCGAAATGATCGCCGCGACGTTGAGGTAGCTGTCCTTGGCCGCGGGCGGACCGATGCACACCGCGTGGTCTGCCAGGCGAACGTGCATCGCGTCGGCATCGGCGGTGGAGTGCACCGCCACCGTCTCTATGCCCATTTCGTGCGCGGCGCGGTGGATGCGCAGCGCGATTTCGCCGCGGTTGGCGATGAGCAAGCGCTTGATGGCCATCAGCGGACCTTTACGCGATCACGACCAGCGGCTGGTCGAACTCGACCGGCTGCGCGTTCTCGACCAGGATCGCCTTGACCACGCCAGCGGCAGGGGCAGTGATCGGGTTCATCACCTTCATCGCCTCGATGATCAGCAGGGTGTCGCCTGCCTTCACAGTCTGGCCAACCGAGGCGAAGTTCGGTGCGCCCGGTTCGGCGGCGAGGTAGCAGGTGCCGACCATGGGCGACTTCACGGCGTTGGCATGGTCGTCTGCCGGAGCCGCGGCGGGCGCAGTGGGTGCCGCTGCCGCAGCAGGGGCAGCCGCCGGAGCCGGAGCCGCAACCGCAACCTGAGCGACAGGCGCAGCTGTCAGCTGACGGGCGACGCGGATCTTGCGCTCGCCATCCTCGACTTCGATTTCAGAAAGTCCGGTTTCGGCAAGAAGCTCTGCCAGTTCGCGCACAAGCTTGCCGTCGATCGCCATGTTTTCGGCCTTGTCGCCGCGTTCGTGACCCATTTGAATTTCCTCGCGGGGTAAGAATTCTGACCGCGCGCCATGCCCCCAAGACGATGGACTGGCAAGTGGCAGCGATCAGTGAAAGTGGAAAAACGCCCGTTTCAAAGGCGCGAAACGGCATCCAATGCCGCAAGGTAGCTGTTTGCGCCGAAGCCGCAGACAGTCCCAAGCGCTGCCATGCCGACATAGGAATGGTGGCGGAATGCCTCGCGCTTGTGCGGGTTGGACAAGTGAACCTCGATTACCGGCACCTTGATCGACTTGATCGCATCATGGATCGCCACGGAGGTATGGGTGTAGGCGCCGGCATTGAGCAGCACAGCCTTTACGCCTTCGGCCTGGGCCTCGTGCAGCCAGTCAATCAGGTGGCCTTCATGGTTTGACTGGCGCATGTCGATCTCCAGGCCGAGGTCACGACCACGGTCTTCCAGCATGCCCGCAATGTCATCCAGCGTCTGCGAACCGTAGATTTCCGGCTCGCGCAGGCCGAGCAGGTTGAGATTGGGGCCGTTGAGCACGTAAACGGTTGTGCCTTGGCCGGAAGCTTGTGTCATCAGATCCCCCGATCGCGAATGCCTGCCGTGATAGACGTTGCAGGCAAAGTCGCAAGGGCCAGAGGGGAATGCCCTTTAAAAGCCGGGAGCGATCGGTGGTCCGGCAGGTGCCTCGATGGTGTTTTCGTATATCGCGCTGTCAGCCGAGCCATCGGTGACTTCATCCGACGATGAAGGCTCGCCGAAGCTGTCGGTCGTCCCGCTCTCGACAACCGGGGCGGGATTGTTCGTCGCCGCCATGCTCAAAGCTTGCCGCGAGCGCTTTTCTGCCGCGTCTGCCTTGGCTTCGAGCGCTGCCAACCGTGCCTCAAGCTTTTCGTTGTCAGATGATCCGCATCCGCCAAGCGCAAGGATCAAGCCGAGCGGCGCGAGGCCGGCCACAAGCGGCGAGAGCCTGCCTGCGGCCAGCGATTGCGATGATAAGCGGTCCAACCTCGATCTCATGCCTGCTTTCATATCAGGCGGAGGTTACCAGAAACTAACCAAGGTGTTGCGCATTCAGCGGTCGGTTCCCCGGGCCTTTCCCCACTGCCGCGCAGCAGTATAGCCAAGGTAGCCGGTGCCGAACAAAGCGTAGAGCGGTTCGGGCAGTCCCTTGAGATAGGCGCTCGTCGCAGTCATGATCGCCTGTGCAGCTACTGGATTCAATCCGGCCAGCAGGCCCATGGGCAGGGCCCACAGGATCACCGCATACATCACATAGAGAAAGCCGGGGCGCGCTCTCCGAGTCCAGGGATCGTTAGCACTGGATTCTGCGAGAATCGCCGAAATGCGGGTCTTCAGCGGCTTGAATTCTCGTGCGCTCTCAAGGCGAAGCAGTTCGAGCTTTGCCTGATCGCGCAGGCCGGCATCGGGGATGATCTTGTCGATGATTGCGGAGACCGATGAAATCAGGGCTTCGGAGTTTGCCATGCTTGCGTCCTTCCGAGTTATGGGACGCAGGGACATATAACCACAAGGCGCGGTGTAGGAAAATGAACACAGCAAAAAGGCCCGCGAGCGCAAAGTGCTTCGCGGGCCTTTTGAATTGGTCGGGACGAGAGGATTCGAACCTCCGACCCCCACACCCCCAGTGTGATGCGCTACCAGGCTGCGCTACGTCCCGACCGGAAGCGCGCCTATAGGCAGCACTTTTCAGGATGGCAAGCGCGAGATTGGCGAAAGGTTCGGGGGACCGGCTGCGGCGTGCCGAGGCGCTCTGCCGGCGCCTCAGATTGCCTTGCGCAATTCAAACTGCTAACCGCGCCGCTTGTCCATGCCGGAGCAACGAAAAGCGGGTAAACCGCAGTCGCTCCGGTTGTAATCCCTGCCTTGCGATCCCAGAAACGGACCCATGATGCTGAGCACTCTTTCCGCCGCCGCCGCCAATGCCGGTCAGCCGCCTGCCTGGATGACCTTCATGCCGCTGGTGGCGATGGGCTTCATCTTCTGGTTCCTGATCCTGCGCCCGCAGATGCGCCAGCAGAAGGAGCACAAGGCCAAGATTGCCGCGATGAAGAAGGGCGACATGGTCGTTACTGCCGGTGGGCTGATCGGCAAGGTCATCAAGCTCGATGATCATTACGTGGAACTCGAACTCGGCCCGAACGTCCGCGTCAAGGCCGTGCGCGCCACCATCGGCGACATCGTGCCGCCTGTCGGCTCCTCGCCTGCGAACGACTGATCTCACTTTCCTGAAGGCTGAACGCCCATGCTCGAATTTCCGCGCTGGAAGGTGATCTGGCTTTGGCTGATAACGCTGGTTTGCGTTGCTGCCGCGATCCCGTCGCTTACTGCTACCATGGGCCTGAATTGGCCGACGTCGCTCCCCGAACCCAAGGTCAACCTCGGGCTCGACCTTGCGGGTGGCAGCCATATCCTGCTCGAAGCCGATCCTGCCCAGGTGCGCCAGCAGCGCATCGAAGGCATGGAGGAATCTGTCCGCAACAAGCTGAAGCAGGATGGAAAAGACATTCGCATCAGCGACATTTCAAACCGCGATGGCGCGCTGACGTTCGTTGTTGCCGATGCCTCGCAGGTCGATGCGGTGCGCGAAGCGGTCTTGCCACTGACCAACGGCGCCGGGCTTACCGGCCAGCGCGATTGGGACATCAACGTCGTCGATGGCAACCGCTTCGTCTTGAAGCCGACTGATGCCGGTGTCCAGCAGGCCGTTACGCAGGCGATGGACACAGCCGTCGAAGTCGTGCGCAAGCGTATCGACGCCCTCGGCACCAAGGAGCCGACGATCATCCGCTCCGGCCCGACGCGCATCGTCGTGCAGGTCCCCGGCCTGCAGGACCCGCAGGCGCTCAAGAACCTGCTGGGGCAGACCGCCAAGCTCGAGTTCAAGCTGGTAGACACTTCGGCGCTGCCTTCGGACGTGGCGCAAGGCATCGCGCCTCCGGGCAGCGAGATCGTGCCTTTTGTAAGCCCGGCAGAGGGGGGCGGCGTACCATCGATCGCTGTAAAGCGCCTAGGTGGCATCCGCGGCGATCAGCTGACCAACGCGCAGCAGACAAACAACCAGCAGACCAACGAGCCCGTCGTCAACATCACCTTCAACACTGATGGTGGCGCAAAGTTCGCGAAGCTGACCACGCAGAACGTCGGAAAGCAGTTTGCCATCATCCTCGACGGCAAGGTCCTTTCCGCGCCGACGATCAATGAACCGATCCTCGGGGGCAGCGCGATTATCTCGGGCCGCTTTACCACCGAAAGCGCCAATGCATTGGCCATCTCACTGCGTTCGGGCGCGCTGCCGGTGGATCTGAAGGTTGTGGAAGAGCGTACTGTCGGACCTGACCTCGGTGCGGATTCGATCCGCAAGGGCGCAATCGCGATGGGTGTCGGCACGCTGGCGCTCGCCGTTTTCATCCTCGTCACCTACGGCCGCTTTGGCGTCTATGCGAACCTCGCCGTGATCATCAACGTGATCATGATCCTCGGCATCATGGGCATCATTGGCACCACTCTGACGCTGCCGGGCATCGCCGGCTTCGTGCTGACCATCGGTGCCGCGGTAGACGCCAACGTGCTCATCAACGAACGCATCCGTGAAGAACGACACCGTGGGCGCAAGGTCGTCCAGGCGGTGGAGCTGGGCTACAAGGAAGCCAGCCGCGCGATCTTCGACGCCAATATCACCAACGTCATTGCCGCCGTGCTGATGTTTGCCTTCGGTTCGGGGCCGGTGAAGGGCTTTGCGGTGGTTCTGATGATCGGTATCGCGACATCGGTGTTCACCGCCGTCACCCTTACGCGCATGTGGGTTGCACAGTGGCTTCGCCGCGCCCGTCCCACCGACATAGCCCTTTAAGAGGAGGACAGACCGATGAAACTCCTCAAGCTCGTACCCGACAACACCAACATCCATTTCCTCAAGTGGCGCGTGCCGTTCTACGTCGTCAGCATTATCCTGATGGCGGCATCGTGGGGTCTGGTGCTGACCAAGGGTCTCAATCTCGGCGTCGATTTCATCGGCGGCCAGATGATCCGCGTGACGTTCGAACGCAGTGCCGAAGCTCCAGTCGGCGAATTGCGCGAGGAAGTCGCCAAGCTCGGATACGGTGAGCCGATCATCCAGCGCTACGGCAAGCCCAACGAAATCTCGATCCGCATGAAGCTGCCGGAAGGCGCAGGCCAGGAAGCGGCGCTTGCCGACAAGATGGCCCGCACCATCACTGCAGACATCAAGAAGAACCATGCCGACGCCCGCATCGATGGTGTCGATTCGGTTTCGGGGAAGGTCTCCAAGGAGCTTGGCTGGGACGCGTTCAAGGCGCTTGGCCTGGCATCGCTGGCAGTGGCAGCCTACATCTGGTTGCGCTTCGAATGGCAGTTCGGCGTGGGCGCACTGTTCGCGCTGGTTCACGACGTAACCTTGACGCTAGGCCTCTTTGCCGTGACCGGCATGGAGTTCGACCTGAACATCGTGGCCGCGCTCCTGACGCTGATCGGCTATTCGCTGAACGATACGATCGTGGTCTATGACCGCATCCGCGAGAACATGAAGAAGTATCGCCGGATGCCCATGCCGGAACTGCTCGACCTTTCGGTCAACGAGACGCTGCACCGCACGATCGTGACCTCGCTGTCGATGCTGATCACACTCGTGGCCTTGCTGCTGCTTGGCCCCGACGTGATCTTCGGCTTCACCGCGGCCATCACGCTCGGCATCTTCGTCGGCACCTACAGCTCGATCTACATGGCAGCGCCGATCCTGATCTGGCTGAAGGTCAACCCGAACAGCTTTGTGCCGACTGAAACGGCGCTGGAAAAGCAGGAGCGGATCGCGCGCGAAGGCGTTTGATCCAGCGCAGACCAACAATTCGGCGGCGGTGAAGCTTAGCGCTTCGCCGCCGCTTCTGCGTACATGGCGGCGAGCGCACTGGCATTGGCTTCCCAGCTGAACCGCGCAGCATTTGCCGCAACCGCATCCTGCGTTGGCGGAGATTGCAGCAGTTCGCTCACGGCTTCGGCGATGGCTTCCGGGGTGCGGTCCGCAATCCGACCGGCGCTGCTATCGGCGACCACCTCACGCGCGCCGCCGATGTCGGGGATCACGACAGGCGTTCCACATGCGAGCGATTCGATCCAGGCATTGGCCAGCCCTTCGCGTTCGGATGGCAGTACCATGGCATCGGCAGCGCACAGCAAATGCGGAAGGATGTCGTGTTCCACAGAACCGAGGAAATGGACCCGCGATTCGAGGCCGAGTTGCTGAACCAGCCGCTTCAGGACGGTTTCATCCGCGCCGGTGCCGGCAATGGCCAGTCGGACATCATCCGGCAGCAATGTCATCGCGCGGATTGCCAGGGCCTGTCCCTTGATCGCAATCAGCGCGCCAACGCACAGCAGCAGACGGCCCTCTGACCAGATCTGGAGGGACGGCAAGGCCGATACCAGTTGCCGCGCCGCCTGGCGCTCAAGCGGGCGGAAGCGCGATCGGTCGAGGCCCGTGTAGTGGACCTTGATACGGTCAGCCGGCATGCCCAGCGCGATCATGTCGTTTGCCAAAGCCTGGGAAACGGAAAGCAGGACGGACGATTGCCGTGCGGCTTCTATCATCTGGCGGCGCGGCCATGACCGCTGTCCCCACAGATGGATGTCCGATCCGCGCGCTTTTATGGCCAGCGGCACTTCAAGGGCGCGCGCGACTTTGGCTGCGGCAGGTCCGTCAGGATAGAAGAACTGCGCATCGATCATGTCGAAGGGCTGCTCGGCATGAAGTCGTTTTGCCAGCGGCAGGACCGCGTGGGCGATCAGCGCCGGGTTGATCGGTCCGGACAGGCCGGGAATCAGGAGAAACCGCGGGTGATGGATCGTGACCGCGCCCTGTTCCTGCACTTCCGGCACGCCTTTAAGCGTCGCGTGACGCTTCATCGGCACTGGTGGCATGCCAATCGGATTGACGACCGTGACCTCCCAGTCCCCCCGTTCGGCCAGGGCTTGCATCTGACGGCTGACAAAGCGGCCGAAGCCGGGACGGCCCGTTGCAGGATAGAGCGTGGAGATCGAGAGGAGGCGCCTCACGTCAAAGTTTGCGCACGAGCATTTCGGCAACGCCAAGCCATGCCGGCCGATCGATCACGACCTGTCTTTGGCCAGGCCCCGGCGGAAGCAGGGCAACCCGTCCGTCACGCTGATCGATCAAGCGGCCGAATGCGAACCTACCGGCAGTGCGTGGCGCGAGGACATCGCGGTTGAATGCGCGGGCGAAGTCGTCCGGATCGATCTGGCGCAGCCAGACCTGATCGCCTGCACGATACTCGCCAGCGCTCGCCTCAACGGACAGCGCGAGGAGGCGTGCAGAACCGTCGAGCGCTACCGGAAGGATGGCGTCCATCGGTTTGGCGAGGGCTTCGGCGCCATTGGGTCCAAGCCGGGCGACGAGATGGGTGGGGGTATCCTCCTCGGCCTTTACCAGCAATTGCGGCTCGACTCCGAGTGCGGCGCCGATGCGGTTCATCCACGTCAGCGACAGGCTGCGCGTGCCGGTCTCAAGGCGGCCGATCGTCTGCGCGGTGGTCGGTGGATCGCAGCGCGCAGCCACGTCGGCCAGCGTCATGCCCTTCTGTCGGCGAATATCGCGGATTCGGTTGATCATGCGCGCGACCCCTGTTCGTGACCGTCTTAACCGTAACGGTGATTTTTTGCTTACCTACAAACTGCAGGACGAAGCAAGGGCTTTGCGCGTAGGGACTTCACCCCTCGACCATCTCCGCCAGTTCCAGCCAACGCTCCTCGGCCGCATCCTTCTCCGCCCGGACCTTTTCCAGTGCAGCCATCAGGGCATCGAATTTCTTGGGGTCCTTGGCATAAAGATCGGGATCGGCCAGTTGCGCTTCGCCTCGCGCAATCGCCGCGTCGAGGTCCTCGATGCGCTTGGGCAGCAACTCGTAGTCGCGCTGATCCTTGTACGAAAGCTTGCCCTTTTTCGCAGGCTGGGCAGGCGGGGGTGGGGGCGCTGCCGCTTCCGGCTTGTCCGCCCCTGCGGACCGGGCAGCCGGCTTGCCCGCTTGCCTCTGCTTGCGGATCTTTTCCCAATCGGCATAGCCGCCGGCAACGATATCGACCTTGCCTGTACCATCCATGCCCAGCGTGATCGTCACGGTTCGGTCGAGGAAGTCACGATCATGGCTGACGATCAGCACCGTGCCGTCGTAGTCCGAAATCACTTCCTGCAAGAGATCGAGCGTCTCGAGGTCGAGATCGTTGGTCGGCTCGTCGAGAACCAGCAGGTTCGAAAAGCGCGCGAACTCACGAGCCAGCAGCAGGCGCGAGCGCTCACCGCCCGAAAGCGTGCCGATGCGCGCTTCGACCAGCCCCGGATCGAACAGGAAGTCCTTGAGATAGCCCTGAATGTGCTTGCGGACGCCGCGCACGTCGATCCAGTCGCTACCATCGGCCAGCACGTCGCGCACGCGCTTGTCCGGTGCCATCAGGCTACGCTGCTGGTCGATCATGATACCCTGCAGCGTCTTGGCAAGCGTGATCGTCCCGCTGTCCGGCTCCAGTTCACCGGTCAGCAGCTTGAGTAGCGTCGTCTTGCCCGCGCCGTTCGACCCGACCACGCCGATGCGGTCCTTGCGCGTGATGCGCAACGTGAAATCCTTGACGATGGCGCGATCGCCGAACGACTTGTTGACGTGGTCGGCAACGATCACCGCCTTGCTCTTGGCATCGTCACTGGCGATGGCCAGCTTCGCGGTGCCCTGCGGAGACAGCATCGCCGCCCGCTGTTCGCGCATCTCGTAGAGCTTTTCCAGCCGTCCCATGTTGCGCTTGCGCCGCGCCGTGACCCCGCGCTCCAGCCAATGCGCTTCGATCTTCAGCTTCGCGTCAAGCTTGTCGGCAGCGCGCGCTTCCTCGGCATAGACCTGTTCCATCCACGCCTCGTATCCGCCGAAGCCGATATCCTTCCGGCGTAGCGAGCCCCGGTCGAGCCACAGTGTTGCCTTGGTCAGCCGCTCAAGGAAAGTGCGGTCATGGCTGATGACCACGAAGGCCCCGCGATAGCGCTGCAGCCAGTCTTCCAGCCAGTCGATGGCGGCAAGATCAAGGTGGTTGGTCGGTTCGTCGAGCAGCAGGAGGTCCGGCTCACTCGCCAGTGCGCGGGCCAGCGCAGCGCGACGGCGTTCACCGCCGCTGGCGCTGTCGGCCTTGCGGGTCATGTCGATCCCGAGCTGCCCGGCAATCGATTCCACTTCATGCCGGGGCGGGGCGTCCTTACCCGAAAGGGCAAAGTCCATCAGCGTATCGAAGCCGGTGAAGAACGGGTCCTGCTCAAGCGTGACGATCTTCGTCCCCGGCTGGATCGAGCGCGTGCCCTTGTCGGCATCGACTTGTCCGCCCAACAGCTTGAGCAGCGTCGTCTTGCCCGCGCCGTTGCGCCCGATCAGCGCAAGCCGGTCACGCTGCTGGATATGGATGTCGAGATCCTGGAAGAGCCAGCCATTGCCCTGGACAAGGCCGAGGCCTTCCCAGCTGAGTATCGGTGCCGCCATGGCCTGCCGCTTAGCCGCACCGTTGCCCTCGCGCAACGCCCGACGCTGAACGATAACGCGGCTTCGCATTCACCGCTTGTTCAATGCCCTCGGCTTATGCATGCGCACATCATGAACCGCGCCATTGCCCTCCTTGCCGCATCGCTGGCCCTCCTGCCCGTAACGTCGCACGCCCAGCAGCGGCCTGACGAGCAGAACGAGGCGCGCCGCGATCTTCGCGCCGGCAACGTCCGCTCGCTGCGTGACATCGAACGCCGCGTGCTGCCGACCAAGCCGGGCATGCAGTACCTCGGCCCGGAGTACGATCCTTCGGCGATGGTCTATCGCCTGAAGTTCATCCGCGACGGTCGCGTTGTCTTCGTGGATGTCGATGCCCGCACAGGGCAGGTGCTTGGCGAGAGCCGCTAAGCGAAACAGCGGGTGAACGCAGGCTTTCTCGCCAGTTCCTTGACCGTTCAGGTTTCACGCCCCATCTAGCCGTTCAGGTTACCGCGCCGCAAACGCGCGCAACAAGGGGCAAGTGATGCGCATTCTGATCGTCGAGGACGAACCCACTCTCGGCAAGCAGCTCAAGAACACGCTCGAACAGAACGGCTATGCCGTCGATCTTTCGGTCGATGGCGAAGACGGGCATTTCATGGGCTCGACCGAAGAGTATGACGCGGTCATCCTCGACCTAGGCCTGCCCGAGATCGACGGCCTGACTGTGCTCGGCATGTGGCGCAAGGAGGGGCGCAAGTTCCCGGTGCTCGTCCTCACCGCCCGCGACAGCTGGTCCGACAAGGTCGCCGGCCTCGATGCCGGTGCCGATGACTACCTGGCCAAGCCCTTCCAGACCGAGGAACTGATCGCCCGCCTGCGCGCGCTGATCCGCCGTGCCTCGGGCAATTCCTCGTCTGAACTCACCGCCGGCGACGTGCGTCTCGATACGCGTTCGGGCCGCGTCACGCTCAACGGTGAGCCGGTCAAGCTGACGGCGCAGGAGTACAAGCTCCTGTCCTACCTGCTGCATCACAAAGGCAAGGTCGTCAGCCGTACCGAACTGATCGAACACATCTACGATCAGGATTTCGACCGCGATTCCAACACGATCGAAGTCTTCGTCACCCGCATCCGCAAGAAGCTTGGCCCCGACGTGATTACCACGATCCGCGGCCTTGGCTACAGCCTCGACGATCCGGCTGAACCCGGACGTGGGTAATCTGCGCAGGCAATAGGTGCCGGAGAAGGGTAGCAACGACACGCCGCAGCCAGCGCCGCATACCGGTTCGCTGGCGCGGCGCATGTTGCTCATCGCGGCAGGCTGGATCAGTGTCCTCCTGCTCGGCGGCGGTCTCGCGCTTGACCAGACACTGACCGGTCTCGTCACCCGCAATTTCGACGAGCAGCTTGGCTACATGTTGACCGCAATGGTCGCCTCGGCCGAGATCGGCCCTGACGGCGAGGTGTTTTTCAACCGCCCCCTCGGCGACCAGCGCTTCCTTGAACCGAACAGCGGCCTGTACTGGCAAATTTCCGGGCAGGGCCACGAAGACTTCCCCTCGCGCTCGCTGTGGGACCGTTCACTCCGCACCGATCCCGATCAGAACTACGTCGAACCGAAGATCGATGACAGCGACCAGTTCGAGGGTGAACGCCTGCGCATCATCAAGCGCTCCGTCATCCTACCGGGCGCCAATACGCTGTGGGAGTTTCAGGTCGCCGCCAGCCGAGGCGAGATCGACGCGCAGATTCGGCGCATCCGCTCGATCTTGATCTGGTCGTTCCTTGCGCTTGGCCTCGGGCTGTTCACGATGGCGGGCTTGCAGACCTTCTACGGCCTTGGCCCCTTGCGCCGCGTGCGCCTTGCCATTGCGCGGATGCGTGAGGGCGGGGCAAGCCGGGTGACGGACCCGTTGCCGCTTGAAGTCCAGCCGCTGGTGGTCGAACTCAATGCCCTGCTCGAACATTCCGAGCGGCAAGCCGAGGAAGCCCGCACCCACGCCGGCAATCTCGCCCATGCGCTGAAGACGCCGCTCACCGTGGTGATGAACGCGGCAACCGCCAAGGCCGATGATCTGGCCGATACAGTGATCCGCGAAGCTGCGGTCATGCGCCGCCAGGTTGACCACCACCTGGCCCGCGCCCGTGCTGTCGGTCGCCGCGCCGTCGGCATGTCGCGCGCACAGGTGTGGGAAAGCGCCGAGGCGGTGGAGCGCGCGGTCGTTCGGCTCTACCCGCAGGTGCGCTTCGACATGGACGGCAACCGCTCGGCCGAAGTATCGATCGAGCGGCAGGACCTTGACGAGATCCTCGGAAACCTGATCGAGAACGCAGCCAAGTATGGCGGCGGGTCCGTGTTCATCACCGTCGATGCCGCGCCGACGGATCCCAAATTCTGCGAGATCTGGGTGGAGGACGACGGCATGGGCATCCCCGAGGAGGCGCGCACCCGCATCTTCGACCGCGGTGCCCGGCTCGATACCGGCAAGCCCGGCACCGGCCTCGGGCTTGCCATCGTCCGGGACGTGGCCGAAATCTACGGCGGCAGCGTCGAGCTCATGGAAAGCGAAGACCTCGGCGGGTTGCTTTCGGTCCTGCGCTTGCCGCGTTCACCAACCGCAAAATAGCCCGTCACGCCCTCGGATGGGCATTCCTGTAAACGTCCAGCAGCGTTGCTGCATCGACGCGGGTGTAGATCTGCGTTGACGACAGGCTCGCGTGGCCGAGCAGTTCCTGCAATGAGCGCAAGTCTGCCCCGGCGCTCAGCAGGTGCGTGGCGAAGGAGTGGCGCAGGGCATGCGGTGTCGCCGTGGCGGGCAAGCCGAGCGCGGTGCGCGCCCTCGCTACCGCACGTTGCACCATGCCTTGCGCCAGCGGTCCGCCCTTGGCGCCGCGAAACAGCGGTTCATCCTTGGAAAGCGGCCAAGGGCATTGCGCCACGTAGTCGGCAACACCCTCGCGCACGATCGGGAGCAGCGGTACGACCCGCTGGCGGCCACCCTTGCCGGTGATCACGACAGTCTCGCCCAGCGGCAAGGCCGACGCGGGCAGCGCCAGCGCTTCGGCTATGCGCATTCCCGCACCATAGAGCAGGAGCAGGACGGCGCGGTCGCGCGCGGCGATCCACGGTACGCTGGCGTCGTCGGCAACCATTTCGGCAAGATTGACGGCTTCATCCGGCGTTACTGGGCGCGGCAAGCCCTTCTTGACGCGCGGACCGCGCAATCGCGGGCGGCTGGTGTCAGCTTCGCCAGCCTGCTCGCGGGCAAAGGCGATGAAGGACTTGAGCGCCGAGAGCTCGCGCGCCGCCGAGACATTGCCGAGGCCATCGGCACGGCGCTCCGCCAGATGGTTGCGCAAGGTCGTGGCGTCGATGCGGGCGAGCGTGGTCCAGCTTTGGCCTTCCGGCAGGGCATGGAGCAGGCGCGCGACGGTTGCGCCATAGGCGCGCACGGTATGGGGTGAACGCCGCCGGCCCAAGGCCAGGTGGTTGTGCCACGCCTCCAAGAACTCGGCCGTGATCATGCGCTTAGCAGCGTGGCGGGCACCAGCTCTGCCAGCAGCGCTTCGAGCAGTGGCGCCCCCTGTTCGGTCACGCGCAGACGGTCGCCATCCTGCGCGAGATGGCCGATCCGCAGGTAGAAGTCGCGCTTGGCAGGGTCGATCAGGTCGGTTGCAGCCAAGCCGAACCGACCAGCGAGGGCGGCCGGGGCAATGCCCTCTGTCAGGCGCAGGCCCATAAGCACCGCTTCCATCGCCTGATCAGAGGGGATCAACTGGCGTTCCTCGGCAATGCCATGGCCATGCCCGCTTACCGCGCGGAGGAAGTTCTCGGGCTTCTTGTGCCGCACCGTCGCAGCGCCGAGCCTGCGGCCATGCGCGCCGGGGCCGATGCCGACATAGTCCTGATAGCGCCAGTAAGTGAGGTTGTGGCGGCTTTCCTCGCCCGGGCGAGCGTGGTTGCTGGTCTCGTAGGCTGGAAGACCGGCGGCTGCCGTGATGTCACGGGTGAGGATGAACAGGTCTGCGGCCTGATCGTCGTCGAGCGGAGTCAATTTCCCTTCGCGCACCAGCGTGGCGAAGCGGGTGCCGGGCTCGATGGTCAACTGGTAGAGGCTGAGGTGTCCGGTGCCGAAGCCCAGCGCGCGTCGAAGTTCAGCCTCCCATTGCTCTGGCGTCTGTTCCGGCCGCGCATAGATCAGGTCGAAACTGACGCGGCTGAAATGCGACTGCGCAAGGTCCAGTGCAGCCAGACTTTCGGTGACGCCATGCAGGCGGCCAAGAAACTTCAGTGCCTTGTCGTCGAGCGCCTGCAGGCCGAGCGAAACACGGTTGATCCCGGCGCTTGCGAGCGCAGCAAAATTTGCCGCCTCGACCGAACTCGGGTTGGCCTCCAGCGTGATCTCGATACCGGGCGCAAAGCCCCACAGTGCTTCGGCCTCGCGCAGCAATCGTTCGACCAGCGACGGCGGCATCAACGAGGGTGTGCCCCCGCCGAAGAAGATCGAGGTCAGCTTCCGGCCCGGCGTCAACTGCGCTTCATGGCGCATGTCGGCCAGCAGCGCGGCTTCCCATGCGGACATGTCCGTGCGTTCGCGCACGTGGCTGTTGAAGTCGCAGTAGGGGCACTTTGCGAGGCAGAAAGGCCAGTGGATGTAGAGGGCTAGCGCCATGCGCCTGCCTTAGGCGGAAAACTGATCCGCCACCAGCTTGGCAAATGCATCGGCGCGGTGGCTGATCGCGTGCTTTTCGGCAGGATCGAATTCGGCAAAGGTGCGGGTATCGCCAACCGGCACGAACACCGGGTCATAGCCAAAGCCCAGCGTGCCGCGCGGAGGCCACGTCAAAGCGCCGTGTGCGCGGCCTTCGTAGACGGCGTGGGAGCCATCGGGCCAGGCGATGGCGAGCACGCAGGCGAAGTGGCAACTCCGATCCAACTCTCGCGGACTCTCCCCGGACTCTACCGCAACTCTCGCGAACTCGGCCTCGACTCCGGCAAGCTTTCCCTCAACCTTGCCCATCGCCATGTACCAGTCGCGACCGGGTCCGCCCTCGAACCTGTCCGCCTCGGCCCAGTCCGCCGTATAGACCCCCGGCGCACCGCCAAGAGCATCGACGCACAAGCCGGAGTCGTCCGCAAGGGCGGGGATCTGCGAAGCCTCCGCCGCCGCCCGCGCCTTGATCAGCGCGTTCTCGATGAAGGTCGTCCCCGTCTCGGCAGGCTCCGGCAGGCCGAGCGCGCCGGCGGACAGGCACTCGATCCCGTAAGGAGCGAGAAGGGCCTGAATTTCCTTGAGCTTTCCGGCGTTGTGCGTGGCGATGACTAGTTTGCCGGTGCCGAGACGGGGCGAAGTCATCAGCCGCGAACCGCCTTTTCCTGCGCCGCAAAGATTTCGTTGCAGCCGATGCGGGCGAGGCGGAGGAGGCGCAGGAGACCTTCCTCGTCGTAGGTCGCGCCTTCGGCGGTGGCCTGTGCCTCGGCGATCTTGCCGCCTTCGATCAGGACGAAGTTGGCGTCGGCATCGGCGGAGGAATCCTCGATGTAGTCAAGGTCGAGCACTGGCTGGCCATTGACGATGCCGCAGGAGATTGCGGCGACCTTTTCGGTCAGCGGGTCTTCCTTGATCGCGCCGCTGTCCATCAGCTTCTGCACGGCGAGGCGCAGGGCGACCCATGCCCCCGAGATCGAGGCGGTGCGGGTGCCGCCATCCGCCTGGATCACGTCGCAGTCCAGGGTGATCTGGCGCTCGCCCAGCTTCTTGAGATCGGTGACGGCACGCAGGGAGCGGCCGATCAGGCGCTGGATTTCCTGGGTGCGGCCCGACTGCTTGCCCTTGGCGGCTTCGCGGCTGCCGCGGGTGTGGGTGGCGCGGGGGAGCATCGAGTATTCCGCCGTGACCCAGCCTTCGCCCTTGCCGCGCAGGAACGGCGGAACGCGCTCTTCCACTGAGGCGGTGACGAGCACCTTGGTATCGCCGAAACAGATCAGCACCGAACCTTCGGCATGCTTGGTGAAGGCGGTTTCAATGACGATGGGGCGCATTTCATCGGGCGCACGGCCGGAAGGTCGCATGGATTTTCCCTCAAAAGTTTGGTCAGCCTCTGGCGCATCGGGCTTGCGCCCGCAAGGGGCGGGATTAGATTGGCGGCATGAAAGGCAGATACATCGCCGCTTTGTGCTCGTTGCTCTTCGTTGGAATTGCCGTTCTTGCTTATCATCCCGTCGCGGCACGAGCGTGCATCGTCGATCCGGCGGGCACCGTTCACTGGTCTGCAATTCGATTTACAGCCTTATCCAGATCGGACTGTGATCCTTGGCGCCTTGTGGAGGTTGAGAGGCAAATACAGTCGTTGAATGTTGTCTATACCAACGCAGGCTGGGGTTCGCGTTCCCGGCAATTGCTGGTGGAGCGCAACGGTCACGTTGCTCTGATGCGGGAAGAACGACCCATGTTGGGAGAATGGCGAGTTGATCGTGAAATCCAAGATCCGGCTCTAAGTCGACAATTCCTCGATCAGCTTGGCCCTCTCACCAGCTTTAACCGTTACGATCTTCAGAGCTTCGAGGCTAACCCTGATGCGCCTTATATGCCAGGTTCTCCTCGTATTCACTGCGACGGGAAGGCGTCAGACGGAGGCGGGTTTGACTTCGAAGTTGTGGCTGTCGGAGGTGGGAACTGGTGGAGTTCAATCAGCGGCGGCTGCGTATCAAGGTCAGTTGACGTTGCTAAAGAAAGACTGGCTGATGCATTTGCTTTGGCAGCAAAGCGCACCGGTGCCGGTCCTGCCAAGGGTGAAACCTTCTACATGCCATTGCCATGACAGGGCCCAACCTTTCCGATCTGACCGACCGCGCGCGCGAGATTTTTCGTCTCGTGGTGGAGGGGTATATCGCCAGCGGGCAGCCGATGGGGTCGAAATCGCTGGCGGGGCCGGGGGGCGTGAATCTTTCGCCCGCTTCGATCCGCTCAGTGCTGCAGGAGCTTCAGGACGCGGGGCTTCTCGCCGCGCCGCATACCAGCGCGGGGCGGATGCCCACCGAGGTGGGCTTGCGGCTCTTCGTCGACGGGATCATGCAGGTAGCAGAGCCGACCGTGGCGGAGCGCGCACAGATCGAGCGGGGGCTGGCGCATGGGGGAACCATCGAGAATGCGCTGGCGGCGGCGAGTTCGGCGTTGTCGGAGCTGTCGGCGGGGGCGGCGGTGGTGATGGTGCCCAAGCGCGAGCCTCGACTGGTGCAGATTTCGTTCGTTCCCTTGTCTCCGGTGCGGGCGCTGGCGGTGCTGGTCAGCGAGGATGGCGGGATCGAGAACCGGGTGATCGATCTGCCCGAGCCGGTCGGAGCTTCGGTGCTGGAGCAGGCTGGCAATTATCTGACGAGCCGCCTGCAGGGGCGCACTTTGGGCGAGGCGTCCGGCGTGGTGCGCGCCGAGATCGCGGGTGGGCGATCGGCGCTCGATGCGGCGAGTGCAGATCTGGTGCAGCGCGGGCTGGTGGTTTGGACGCAAGATGCGGCGGCACGGCCAGTGATGGTCGTGCGGGGGCAGGCCAACCTGCTCGACGAGGCCGCGCTAAGCGATATCGAGAGGGTCAGGCAGCTTCTGGAGGAGCTGGAAAGTGCCGAAGCGATCGCGCGGGTGCTGGATGCAGCGCGGGAGGCACAGGCTACGCGCATCTTCATCGGTAGCGAGAACCGTCTGTTCTCGCTTTCGGGCTCTTCGGTGATAGCCTCGCCATGGCGTGACAGCGAGGGGCGGGTGGTCGGCGTGGTCGGTGTGATCGGTCCAACGCGGTTGAATTATGCGCGCGTCGTCCCCATGGTTGATTTCACCGCCCAGACGCTGGGCAGATTCATCGGACAAGACGGATTTTCGAGAAAATGAGCGATAACGAGACGCGCCCCACTGACGCTGAAGTCGAGGCGGAACTGAAGGGTGTGCCCGAGGACATGATCGACCAGACTTCCGCCAGCGATGAAGCAGCCAAGCTGCGCGAAGAGCTTGAGGCGGCCAAGCAGGACGTACTTTATGCCAAGGCCGAGACGCAGAACGTCCGCCGCCGCATGGAGAAGGACGTGGCCGATGCCCGCGCCTATGCCGCGACCGGCTTTGCCCGCGATATCCTCTCGGTGGCCGACAATCTTGCGCGCGCTCTGGAATCGATCCCGGCGGACCTGCGCGAGGACGACAAGTTCAAGAACCTCGTCGCCGGCCTCGAAGCCACGGGGCGCGAGATCGAGAAGGTCTTCGGCAGCCACGGCATCACCCGCATCGCGGCGATGGGCCTGCCGCTCGACCCGCATCAGCACCAGGCGATGATCGAGATGCCCTCGGCCGACGCCGAGCCGGGCACAGTGATTTCGGAGCTGCAGGCCGGCTACATGATCAAGGACCGGCTGCTGCGTCCGGCGATGGTGGCGGTGGCGAAGAAGCCGGACTGATTTTGACGGTTCGGCGCTTTCGCGGGTAACGATGCGACGGCGATAGTTCATGGGCCCCGGCCTTCGCCGGGGCGACGAAGACCTATCGGGCAAATGATTGTCACCCCGGCGAAGGCCGGGGGACATTCGCGTGTGGACTGGTGCTACGCCTCCAGCAAATCGACGACCTCATCAGTCGAGTAAAGATCGGCAAACACGAACGCCATGTTGTGCAGGGTGGCGGCGTGTTCCTCGTCTGACAGGGCGGCGTTGGCATCTGCGATCATGATCACGCGGTAGTTGTGCTGCATCGCGTCGCGGGCGGTGCTTTCGCAGCAGCAGTTGGTGAGCGTGCCGGTGATCAGCACGATGTCGATGCCCTTTGCCTTCAGGGCTTCATTGAGCGTGCAGGTGCCGGGGGTGAAGCCGCTGAAGCGGTGCTTGTCGATTACGGTGTCTGCCTCGCTCACGTCGAGTGTCGGCCAGAGCTGCCAGCCGTGGTTGCGGCGTGAACGCCTCTTGGTGGCCTTGCGCACTGGCGCCCATGCGAACCATGAAGTTTGACCAGCTTGGGCCGCCATCGGGCGGGGTGGTGTAGCGCAGGAACACGTTGTGGCCGCCGCTGGTACGAACTGCGGTGCTGATGCGGTTGATGTTGTCGACGATGGTACGGGCCATCGGCACTTCCACCGGCGCGCCTTTCTCCATGAAACCGTTCTGCATGTCGACCACGATATGGGCGAGCCGGGTGGGATCGATATCGTGGAAGATATTGCCATCACCGCCGCGCGTGGCGGCGAAGCGGGCGAGGATGTCGCGATGATCTACGGCATGGGGCATGGCGGTCAGGTCTCCTGCTGCAGGCCATTCTGCCTGCTGTCCTCTTGACTGTCCTCAACAGGCTTTGAAGATTTCGGCAGGAGAAACGCTGGATCCAACGCTTCATCGCAAGGCGTGGAACGCGAAGATAACCGGCGCGTCGTCTCCGGGAAACGGAGATAGATTATGCGCAAGATCATCATTGCATCGCTTATCATGGGTTCGGCCGTCACGCTGGGCGGCTGCGCACGCAACTATGCGGGCGAGGGCGCTGCCGTTGGTGCCGCAGTTGGTGCGGGCATTGGCGCGGCGACCGGCGGCGACGTCGTGCAGGGTGCTGCCATCGGCGGTGCAGTTGGCGCGGTGGGCGGTTCGCAGATCAGGAAGCGTGACAACCGCTGCTATCAGGTCGACCGCTACGGTCGCGAATACGAAGTCCGCTGCTGATCAAGCGGGGCTGAACGGCACCAGCGCTTCGAGCGCTGGCAATGGCGGGGCGACCGGTGACGGTGCGCCCCGTTTTGCCATGAACCAGTGGCGGACAAGCTCGGCCTGCTGTTCGATACCGTAGCGCTCAAACGGGCGGCCGGGATCGTAGGTGTAGCTGTAGCGACAGAACGGGTGACGCATCAGCGGCAGCCACCAGCGGCCACGTTTCTGCGCTTGCCAGACATGAACCATCTCATGAATGAACAGGCTTTGCGCAGGCAGTGAAGCTTTAGCGAAATCGTGTTCGTAAAGCGGGCTGGTGGCAGCGAAGTGGAGGTGGCCCATCGGCGCCATGACCGTGCCTGTCGGCTGGAATGGAAACCAGCGGCGGCGGCGGATGCGTACCGGTGATGTGTCTATGGCCGCACCGAAAACTTCGGCGACGAGAGCGCATTCGTCCGCCGTCAGCGCGCGCTCCCCACCGGGCGGGCAGGGAGCGCTTTCACTTCTCACATCTTGCTCATGTCATGACCGCTCATGTCATGGCCGGAATGATCCATGCCTTCCATCGCGTCATCGTCGTTCGCTCCGCCAAGCGCTTCGACCTTGGCGGGCACGCTCACCTTGTCGCCATTGTCGAGCGTGATGGTGAGTTCCGTGGTGGTGCCAACCTTGAGCGTGTCTGACACGTCGAACAGCATCACGTGCAGGCCGCCCGGTTTGAATGCGGCGCTCTTGCCCGCTTGGAGTGCCACGTCCTTGACCTGCTGCATCGAGGAAATGTCATTTTTCGTAACGGTTTCGTGCATTTCGGCGCGCTGGGCGCCTTCGACATAGACCGAGACGATCTTGCGCGGGGCGCCGCTGCCCTGCGAAACGGTGAAGTAGGCCGCGCCCGGTGTACCCGGCACTGCGGGCAGGCGGACCATCGCGTCGGTCACGGTGACGCCGGGGGCGTTTTCCGGCCCGGCTGCGGCGCTGCTGCTGGCCTGAGCCGCCGGATCTTCCGCCTTCTGGCCGCAGGCGCCAAGCGACAGGGCGAGGGCGGAAAGTCCAATGATTGCAAGCTTGCGCATGAAGGGCGACTCCTGTTGCCAATATGTGTCCCGAGGTAAGCGCGCGGGGGCCTTGTGCCAAGAAGAAGCGCACCTATATCGCGGACAATCGAGCCGCACATGGCGGTCTGCCCGGCAGGGGGATCGCTTTCCCACGCGGTGTCTTGAATGGAAGGAACTGGGGAACTCATGGCTAAAGTTATCGGCATCGACCTTGGCACGACCAACAGCTGCGTTGCTGTAATGGACGGGGGCACGCCCAAGGTCATTGAAAACTCGGAAGGTGCGCGCACCACGCCGTCGATCGTCGCTTTCACCAAGGATGGTGAGCGCCTGATCGGCCAGCCGGCCAAGCGCCAGGCTGTCACCAACCCGGACAACACGATTTTCGCGGTCAAGCGCCTGATCGGCCGCCGCTTTGACGATCCGCTGACCCAGAAGGACACGGAACTCGTCCCCTACACGATCACCAAGGGCAAGAACGGCGATGCCTGGGTCAAGGCCGGTGGCCAGGACTACAGCCCGTCGCAGATCTCGGCCTTCACCCTGCAGAAGATGAAGGAAACCGCCGAGGCCTATCTTGGCGAGACCGTGACGCAGGCAGTGATCACCGTCCCCGCTTACTTCAACGACGCGCAGCGCCAGGCGACCAAGGATGCCGGGCAGATCGCGGGCCTTGAAGTGCTGCGCATTATTAACGAGCCGACTGCGGCGGCGCTGGCCTATGGGCTCGACAAGCAGGACGGCAAGACGATCGCGGTCTATGACCTTGGCGGCGGCACCTTCGACATCTCGATCCTTGAGATCGGTGATGGCGTATTCGAAGTGAAGTCGACCAACGGCGATACGTTCCTGGGCGGCGAGGACTTTGATACGGCGCTGGTGGAATTCCTGGCCGACAAGTTCAAGTCGAAGGAGAACATGGACCTGCGCGGCGACAAGCTCGCCCTGCAGCGCCTCAAGGAAGCCGCGGAAAAGGCCAAGATCGAGCTGTCGTCTGCCCAGACGACCGAGATCAACCTGCCGTTCATCACCGCCCGCATGGAAGGTGGCAGCACCACCCCGCTCCATCTGGTGGAGACGATCACCCGCGCCGATCTGGAAAAGCTGGTTGCCGGCCTGATCCAGCGCACGCTCGACCCTTGCAAGAAGGCTCTGGCTGATGCCGGTCTTTCGGCCAAGGACATCGATGACGTGGTGCTCGTCGGCGGCATGACCCGCATGCCCAAGGTCCGCGAAGTGGTGAAGGACTTCTTCGGCAAGGACCCGCACACCGGCGTGAATCCGGACGAAGTTGTCGCCATGGGCGCGGCAATCCAGGCCGGCGTGCTGCAGGGCGACGTCAAGGACGTGCTGTTGCTCGACGTCACCCCGCTTTCGCTGGGCATCGAGACGCTGGGCGGCATCATGACCAAGATGATCGACCGCAACACCACGATCCCGACCAAGAAGAGCCAGGTCTATTCGACTGCCGAGGACAACCAGCAGGCGGTGACGATCCGGGTCTTCCAGGGCGAGCGCGAGATGGCGCAGGACAACAAGCTCCTCGGCCAGTTCGACCTCGTCGGCATTCCGCCCGCACGGCGCGGCGTGCCGCAGATCGAGGTGACGTTCGACATCGACGCCAACGGTATCGTGAACGTGAGCGCTAAGGACAAGGGCACCGGCAAGGAGCAGCAGATCCGCATTCAGGCGTCTGGTGGTCTGTCGGACGCCGACATCGACCAGATGGTCCGCGATGCCGAGAAGTTCGCAGAAGAGGACAAGAAGCGTCGTGCCGAGGCGGAAGCCAAGAACAACGCCGAAAGCCTCATCCACGCGACCGAGCGCCAGCTTGAAGAGAACGGCGACAAGATCGACGCCTCGCTCAAGTCGGAGATCGAAGCTGCCATCGCCGAGGCCAAGACGGCTGTCGAAAGCGGCAACGCGGACGAGATGACCGCGAAGACGCAGGCGCTGACCGACAAGGCCATGAAGATGGGCCAGGCGATCTACGAGAAGGAGCAGGCTGCTGCTTCATCGCCGGGTGCGGACGCGCCGAAGGCCGATGACGATGTGGTCGACGCCGAATTCTCGGAAGTCGACGACAACAAGTGATGTTGCGATGAAACCGGCCCGCCGCTTGCGTTCATGCGCTGGCGGCGGGTCTTCGCGTTAGGGAAGCGCAATGTCGGCGGAAATCGATTTCTACGAACTGCTCGAGGTTGAGCGGACTGCGGACGAGAAGGTCCTCAAGTCTGCATACCGCAAACTCGCCATGAAGTTCCATCCGGACAAGAATCCGGGCTGTGCCGAAAGCGAGGCCAAGTTCAAGCAGATCAACGAGGCTTATGCCTGCCTGTCCGACCCGCAGAAGCGGGCGGCCTATGACCGCTATGGCCATGCCGCGTTCCAGCAGGGCGGCGGCGGTGGCCAAGGTGGTTTCGGTGGCGGAGACTTCGGCGATATCGGCGATATCTTCGAGACGATCTTCGGCGGCGCGTTCGGTGGCGGTGGCCGTCAGCAGGCGCGGCGTGGCGCGGACTTGCGCTACGACATGGAAATCAGCCTCGAGGATGCATTCCACGGCAAGGAGACCGAGATCGCGGTCGAGGTTTCGCAGAAGTGCGAGCCTTGCAGCGGATCGGGCGCCACGCCGGGCACTTCGGCGCGACGCTGCAACCTTTGCGGCGGGCACGGCAAGGTGCGGGCGCAGCAGGGCTTCTTCATGGTCGAGCGGGCCTGCCCGAACTGCCATGGCCGCGGCGAAGTGATCGAAAGCCCGTGCAAGAATTGCCGCGGTGAAGGCCGCGTCGACGCCGAGCAGCGGCTTCAGGTCAACATTCCCGCAGGCGTCGACAACGGCACGCGCATCCGCCTTGCCGGCAAGGGCGAGGCAGGTCCCTTCGGAGCGCCTCCGGGCGACCTTTACCTGTTCCTCCACATCCAGCGCCACAAGGTGTTCGAGCGCGAGGGCACGACGCTGCTGACGCGCTGCCCGATCAGCTTCACGACTGCCGCGCTTGGTGGCGAGATCGAGATTCCGGGGCTGGACGGAAAAGTCCACGCCATCGAGATTCCGGCCGGCATCCAGTCGGGCAAGCAGTTGCGCAAGCGCGGCGGCGGCATGCCCGTGCTGCAGGGGCGCGGGATTGGCGATCTGGTGGTGGAAATCCACGTGGAGACGCCGACGAAGCTTTCTTCGCGCCAGAAGGAACTCCTGCGGGAGTTTCAGTCTACCGAGACCGGCGAGGAGTGCCCGCAGTCGAAGGGCTTTTTCGAGCGCATCAAGGATGCTTGGACGGATCTGACGGAGTAAACTTGCTGTACCCCCGCGCAGGCGGGGGTGCAGTTGGTTTATATCGCGGCGCTATTCGAAGGCTGCGACGACTTCGGCGCGCACCCGCTCGACCAGTCCCGGTTCGGCGACCAGTCGGCCCTGTTCCTCTTCCAGTATCGCCAGGAAGGCGTCGCGCTTGAAGGCGGCGATCACTTCGGCGGGGAGCGTTTCCTCTACCGTCGAGCAGATCAGGTCGATCATGCGTTCGGCGCCGTGGAGGCGGCCCCACAGATAGTCGTTCTCGCGATAGGCGCGGCTGAAGAACGCGCCGAAGTTGAAGAATTCGACCCCGCGCAGGCAGGCGAACGTGCCGCCCTTGCGGATGGACGTGGCATCATCGGGTGAAATGCGATCGACCTTGACGGGGTCGAACTCGCCCATTCCTTCGCCCTGCAGCAGGGGGAGGGTGGCGGTATCGTAGAACGGGAAGCCGAGATAGGCGTGGAGGAACCGGCGGCGCAGCGGCTTGCCCATCCTCTCAAGCGCCGTCACGAGCATCGAATCGACCTGCAGGTCCAGCCCGACGAGATCGCGACGCGTGGCGATGGCGTTGAGCACCGCACCGGGATCGACCGTGGCAAGGGCTGCGGTTTCGGCAAAGCCGGGGCCGAGGCCCTCGAACGTCTCTCTACCCTGATAGAGCGCTTGGGCGCGGTAGACAGCATCACGTGCAGCTTCGCGGTCGGCAATGCTGACGCTTTCACCTTCCTCCCAATCGTGCGTCAGCCGGCGGGCCAGCAGCTTGAGGCGGCGGATGCGAAAAGACAGATCGTGGGTGCGGAAGAAGACGATGGCCTTGTCGGTTGCTCCGCCGCGCAGGGCCGAAAGCCGATCAAGCCCGGTGCTGGCGAGATGGTCCCACAGCGCAGCCTCGACCTTATCCAGCGAGGCGGCGGCAGGCGCCGCTTCGTGGATCAGCGCCGCAAGATCGGTGACGATCCCAGCCAGCTTGGTCTGGGCATAGCCGTGGAAAGCGTAGCCAGCGCGTTCAGCGGCGGCTTGCTGTGCCTTGTTGCGCCAGGCGGTGAGCCGTCGCTGGTTGGGGTGATCGAAAAACAGGGTTCGCCCGAACAGACCTTCGACGGTCTCCTCGATCTCGGGGCGCAGGGCATCGACGATGGTGCGGAGGCGATGCCGCTGCCGTGATTGCCGTTCGAGCGATTCCAGATTGTCGCGGATCGGCTGTTCGCGCGGGATCGATGAGAGCGAGCCGAATATGGCTGAAAAGAAGCCGATCGTGCGTCCCCCCTTGGGCGCAATGCGCATGTGATCGGGGCTGGGATCGACGTAGACGAAGCGGCGATCGACCTCACGCCGCGCCGGCCTGTCACGAAGGACACCGATAGCTTGGGCGAAAGGGCGATTGACGAGCACGGCGCCGTCGACGAGCGCCACGCCGTCAAGGTCTCCGCGCTTCCAGTGGCTGGGCATGATCCGCTGGAGAAACTGCGTGCGCCCCGGCCAGGCGGAGCGGCGCTCGGCAACAAGCTGATCGATCTCGTCGATGACAAGGGGCGGGAACGCGCCGGGGAAACTGGCCGTCGATCGCGCCGCAAGGACCAGTTCGGGGCAGGGTGCAAGTTCCCTGTTGCCATGCCTGCTGGTCGATCGGCGGAAGCCTATCGAAAGGCGGTGCTCGCTTTCGACGACAATTTCCGGGCTGTTGAGGCGCAGTTCTTCAAGGTGGCCGTTGAAGTCGGTCGCCGTGACCAGCAGGTCCATGGGGTGACCTTCGGGCAAAAGCGGATCGCCCATGGGGGTGGCTGCCATCGCGTCAAGCGCGTCGGCAATCATCCGCGAAAAGCCGATTCCGCTGAACGGCGGTGCGAACCAGCGCGCGCGGATCAGGCGCGAGACCTTGCGGCGCACTTCGGAGCGCGTCTCTGGCGCGACCGTACTGCTCACGACATTGCCCGGCCGCTTCAGCACGAACCAGACGAGAGGTTGCGCCCAGAACTTGGCGAAGCGGCTCCACGGCTTTGCGTCGGGATCGAGCAGCACGTCGATATCGGCGCGTTCGAGCCACATGGCCGTGAGCGGTTCAAGGCTTTGTCCGGTGGCAATGGCCTGCGCGAGGAACACGCCGTTTATTCCGCCGGCACTGGCCCCGGAGACGATATCTGGCAGAAGACGCAGCCGCAGGTCACGGGTAAGCGCAATCTCTTCGAACAATCTCAGGTAAACCGCCTCGACACCGCCGGGGCTCGGTTCGTCCGGGCAGTGAAAGGCCCGGCTGGCGCGGGTGGCGTGCCAGAGTTCTTTGGTTACTCCATGCATGTACACGGCAAGGCTGATGCCGCCGTAGCAGATGAGGGCGAGACGCAGTTCCTTCTGCCGCATGGTGGTATTTTGGCACGGCAACGCGTTGCGAGCCAGAGGCTTTGGCAGGAAGGTGCAGATGTGGATGAAAGGAACGTCATGTTTGCCTGCGCGTTGGACGGAAAAGTTTCATCAGAAGGGACGAAACCATGGTCGAGCAACGTACGGTCGAAGTGCGTGAACCTGACGGGTCCGCACACACGCACACGACAGTCTATGACGAACGCCCGCGCAGCGGTGGCAGTGGCTGGCTGATTGCCGTTATCCTTTTGATCGCGCTGGTCGTGGGCGGCTATTTCCTCATGCAGATGTCGGACAGCCGCGCGAGCCGCGACAACGCCATCGAGCGTGCCGCCGACAACGTGGGGAGCGCGGCCAAGGACATCGGAGACGCCGCAAAGGACGTTGCCGACGGCAAATAGATCGCTTCCGATAAGCCAAAAATGTAAACTCCGCCGACAGATTGATTTTGTGGGTGGAGTTTTTTCTATTTATATCAGATAGATGTGAACTCCGGAATATGAGCTTGCCGGTGTCAGAGTAACCGACGCTTTACTCTTTGCGGTGTAAGATTGCCCCATAGGGCCATTCCGTGCCCACGTGGGGTGACGAGTGCCGGGCATATGATCCGCCTGTTCAAGCATTACATACCGCATTCGGTTCTGCTGCTGGGCCTGCTGGACTTTGTCCTGCTTATCGGCGCCGGCGAACTGGGCTGGCAATTGCGCGCGCACCAGATCGGCATCGATCCGGGCATGGTGCCCATGCGGTTGACGCCCTTGCTGCTGTTTGCGGTGCTGGTGCAGACCGCGATGATCGCGGTCGGCGTCTACGGATCGGACGCGCTGCGTTCGATGCGTTATGCCACGGCACGGCTGATGGTGGCGGTAAGCCTCGGGATCATTGCCCTTTCTGTTGTCTACTTCATGCTGCCGGGGCGAACGCTGTGGCGGTCCAACCTGTTCTACGCGATGTTCATTGCCATGGCGTTCCTGGTGCTCATCCGGCTGCTGCTGGGTGGTCTTCTTGGGACATCCGCATTTCGGCGGCGCGTGCTGGTGCTGGGCGCTGGCGCGCGAGCTGACCGCCTGCGCAAGCTGGGCGAGCGGCCCGAGGCAGGTTTTGCCATTGTCGGATACATCGGCATGAGCAGCGCCGCGCCGGTTGTCGAAGAGGCAATCCATCGCGACGCGATCAACAACCTCACGCGCTATGTGGAAAATCTGGGTGTGAGCGAAGTGGTGCTGGCGCTGGAAGAGCGCCGCAACGCGCTGCCGCTGAAGGATCTGCTGCGGATCAAGACCACTGGCGTACACGTCAACGACTTCTCGACGTTCATGGAACGCGAAACGGGGCGTGTGGATCTCGACACGGTCAACCCGAGCTGGCTGATCTTCTCGGATGGGTTTTCATCGGGTCGTGCCCTGTCAAGCGCCGCCAAGCGCATCTTCGACATTACCGCGAGCCTGCTGTTGCTGGTACTTACCCTGCCGGTGATCGTGCTGTTCGCCCTGCTGGTAAAAATCGACAGCAAGGGGCCGGCCTTCTTCCGCCAGCGCCGCGTCGGCCTGTATGGCGAGCCGTTCGATGTGATCAAACTGCGTTCTATGCGCACCGATGCCGAGGTGAACGGGGCGCAGTTCGCGCAGGAGAACGACCCGCGCGTGACCCGGATCGGGCGCTTCATCCGCAAAGTGCGGATCGATGAGCTGCCGCAGACATGGTCGGTGCTGAAAGGCGAGATGAGCTTCGTCGGCCCCCGTCCCGAGCGCCCCGAGTTCGTCTCGGACCTCGAGGAAAAGCTGCCGTATTATGCCGAGCGCCACATGGTGAAGCCCGGCATCACGGGCTGGGCGCAGATCAATTACCCTTATGGGGCATCGATCGAGGATTCGCGGCACAAGCTCGAGTACGACCTGTACTACGCCAAGAACTACACCCCTTTCCTGGACTTGCTGATCCTGCTCCAGACCCTGCGCGTCGTGCTCTGGCACGAGGGTGCACGGTAAGGGGGCGTCGGCATGCAGACTCCCCTGTCATGGATGGGCTTCGGGCAATGGGCCTTTCTCATTGCCGCGTTCTGCTTCCTGATGCTCACGGGCTGGCGCTGGGAGCGTCGGCGTAACGCGCAGGAGGGCCCGGCCCGGGCCGAGCTTGGCGCATTCATCGTCAGTGGTGCCTGGGCGCTTGTGGTCGCCGGGACCGGATACGCGACACTGGTTGCGCAGGTGTTCGAAAGTTTCCGCACTTTCGCCTGGCTCAGCCTCGCGTTCGTGCTGTTCACCCGCGACGGGCGCCATACGAGCGTTGCACCGATCAGGCCGGTCATGGCGGCGCTGATCTTCGTCGAGACGCTGCAGTTCATCCTGCTCATGATGAACGTGCGGTATGGTGGCAACGCTGCGGCGCAGGCGATGATCTTCCAGATCTCGATGCTGTTCCGGCTGCTGGTTGCCACGGGCGCGCTGGTGCTGGTGCATAACCTCTACGCCGGGGCCATGGCGCAACAGCGCGTTGCGCTGCGCTGGACCTGCATCGCGATGGCGACAGTCTGGGGGTATGACCTCAACCTCTATACGATCGCCTATCTCGCGCGGGCCTTGCCGGTCGAACTCGAAGCCATGCGCGGCGTGGCGCAGATCGGCGTTGCCTTGCTGCTTGCCATCGGTGCGGTGCGAGGGCGGTCGGCTCTACGGTTCTCACCGTCACGCGCCGTCGCTTTCCAGTCGCTCTCACTTCTGGTGATCGGTGCCTACATGATCGTGATGGTCGGTGCGGCGCAATCGCTGGCGTGGCTTGGCGGCGATGCCGGGCAGCTAGCGCAGCTGGGCTTCGTGTTCGTGACGAGCGTGCTGGTGCTGGCCATTCTCCCGGCGGGACGCCTGCGTGGCTGGATGAAAGTCATGCTCGCAAAGCACTTCTTCCAGCATCGTTACGACTATCGCTCGGAGTGGCTGCGCTTCACCCGCACCATCGGCCGCGGCGGTACGCATGCGCCATCATTGCATGAGCGCGTGGTCCAGGCGGTCGCCGACATCACCGACAGCTCTGCCGGCCTGCTGCTGTGCCAAGGCGAGAATGGCGAGATGGTGCTATCGGCTCGCTGGCAATGGCCGACTGCCGATGTTCCAGCCGAAGCGCTGTCGATCGACCGGGTCGCCTTTTTCGAGAGGCGCGGCTTCATTGTCGATCTCGACGAACTGCGCGCCGGCGTGAACCATCAGGGCGAGGATGCTGCGGTACCGAAATGGCTGGTGGAAGAGCATTCCGCCTGGGCTCTGGTGCCTCTGCTGCACTTTGATCGCCTGGTCGGTCTGGTCGTGCTCGGGCGTCCGCAAGTGGCGCGAAAGCTCGATTGGGAGGATTTCGACCTGCTGCGCGTGGTGGGCATGCAGCTGGCAAGCTACCTTGCCGAGCATGCCGGCCAGTCGGCGCTGCTCGAAGCGAGCCGGTTCGAGGAATTCAACCGTCGCATGGCGTTTGTCATGCACGACATCAAGAACCTTGCCAGCCAGTTGAGCCTGCTTTCGCGCAATGCCGAGAAGCATGCGGAAAACCCGGCATTCCGGGCGGACATGCTGATCACGCTGCGCAATTCCGCCGACAAGCTCAACGCTTTGCTGGCGAGGCTTTCGCGTTATGGCGGCAATGCTGCAGAGCGCGTCGAGGACGTTGATGCGAGCGACGTGATCCGCGCCGTGGCCAATCGCTATAACGCTCCCGGACAGCTGCAGGTCCACGTGACGCACGATGCGCCCTGCCGCGTCTTTGCCAACCGTGAAGTGCTCGAACAGGTGGTTCTGCATCTGGTGCAGAACGCGATCGACGCCAGCGCCGAGGGCATGGCGGTGTTCCTGCAATGCAACGTGGATGGCCTCTACGGTACGATCGAAGTGATCGACACCGGTTGCGGAATGAGTGCGGAGTTTATCCGCAATCGCCTGTTCCGGCCGTTCGTATCGACCAAGCAAGGCGGTTTCGGCATCGGTGCATACGAGGCGCGCGAAATGGTGCGGGCCATGCGCGGCAAGCTTGAGGTTGAAAGCCGCGAAGGGCTGGGCAGCCGCTTTACGGTGCGCCTGCCGCTGGCAGCCGCGCAAGGATTGATCAGTTCGATTGAGGGGGAAAGCACCCCCCATGGGAAAAAGGTGGCATGATGAGTGATGCAAAGTCCGGACAGCGGCCGGTGCTGCTGATCGTCGAGGACGATCCGGGTCTGCAGGCTCAGCTCAAGTGGGCCTATGAGGATTTCGACGTCGTGATTGCGGGCGACCGGGCCACGGCGCTGACGCTGCTGCGGTCGGAAGAGCCGGCTGTGGTGACGCTCGATCTCGGCCTCCCGCCCGATCCGGATGGCACAACCGAAGGGTTCGCCGTGCTTGACGAGATCATGGCGCTGCGTCCCCAGACCAAGGTCATCGTCGCCAGCGGACACGGCGCGCGGGAATCCGCCCTGAAGGCGATCGAGAAGGGCGCCTACGATTTCTACCAGAAGCCGGTGGACATCGACGCGCTGGGCCTGATCGTGCGACGCGCGCTGCATCTTTCCCAGATCGAGGCTGAAAACCGTGTCCTGGCAACGCGGGCCTCGTCAGACAACAAGGTGCTCGGCCGCATGATCACGGCTGCGCCCGAGATGATCAAGGTCGCGCGCACGATCGAGCGCGTGGCCAACACCAATGTCTCGGTCATGCTGCTGGGTGCCAGCGGTACCGGCAAGGAGCTTCTGGCGCGCGGGCTGCACGATTGTTCAAGCCGGGCACAAGGCGCTTTCGTCGCGATCAATTGCGCGGCCATCCCCGAAAACCTGCTGGAAAGCGAATTGTTCGGGCACGAGAAGGGCGCGTTCACCGGCGCGGTCAAGACGACCGAGGGCAAGATCGAACTGGCGAGCGGTGGCACGCTGTTCCTCGACGAGGTTGGCGACATTCCGCTGCAACTGCAGGTGAAGCTGCTGCGCTTCCTGCAGGAGCGGACCATCGAGCGGATCGGCGGGCGGCGCTCGATCGAAGTCGACACGCGCATCGTCTGCGCAACGCACCAGAATCTCGAGGCCATGATTGCCGACGGTCGTTTCCGCGAGGACCTGTTCTATCGCCTTGCCGAAATCGTCGTGCGCATTCCGGGTCTGGCCGAGCGCCCGGGCGATGCGACGCTTCTCGCCAAATCGTTCCTGCTGCGCTTTGCCAAGGAGATGAATCCCTCGGTCAAGGGCTTCGCCCCCGATGCGCTTGCCGCCATCGACGGATGGAACTGGCCGGGCAACGTGCGCGAGCTTGAGAACCGGGTGAAGCGTGCGGTCATCATGGCCGACGGGAAGCTAGTCTCTGCGGCCGACCTTGATCTGCCGACGGGCGAGACGCAGGAAGCTTCGCCCCTTAACCTCAAGACCGCGCGCGAAGTGACCGATCGCAAGGTCATTCGCCATGCCCTTGCGCGAAGCGAGGGCAACATATCCAGTACCGCGCGACTGCTCGGCATAAGCAGGCCCACGCTATATGACCTGCTCAAGCAGTACGATCTCCATAACTAGGTTCACCGCAGCCGCGTTGGTCGCACTGGTCCTTGGCGGACCGGTGCGCGGCGACGTGCCAGCGGACCTCCTCGCCAAGGCGCGCGATGCCATAGCAAAGCGCGATGGCATCGCCGCCGAGGCACCGCTGCGCGCGGCGATGCGGAAGGGCGCGTCTGCGGACGACGTGAGGGCGGAACTTGGCGAAGCACTGCTCCTGCAGGGTGACCGACGCGAGGCGCGCAAGGTGCTTTATGGCGGGGACTTCCGGGCTGACAGCGCTGCGCACGGCTGGCAACTGCGCGGGCGCATCGAGCTTATGGATGGCCGGCTGGCAGCGGCTGGGCAAGCGCTGGACCAATCCTATCGCCTGTCACCGGACAACGCTTCGCTGTGGGTGGACATTGCGCGGCTGCGCTTCAGCGGCGGCGAACAGGCCCAGGCGATCGAGGCTGCAGAGCGTGCGGTAAAGCTGGCCCCGCAAGATCCGCGCGCGCTCGAATTGAGGGGGTTGCTGGTACGCGAACAGTTTGGCCTGCAAGCAGCCCTGCCTTGGTTCGAGGCCGGGCTTCGTGCTGCGCCAAACGACGTCGGGCTGCTGGGCGAGTATGCCGCGACGCTGGGCGACATGGGCCAATACCGGGCGATGCTGGTCGTCTGTCGCAAGCTGGCCAAGGTCGATCCCGGCAATGTCCGCGCGCTCTATCTTCAGGCGGTGCTGGCGGCGCGGGCGGGGCAGACCGATCTGGCCCGCAAGATCCTGCTGCAGTCCGGCACAGCCTTGCGCGATATGCCGGCAGCGATGCTGCTCAACGGCATTCTCGAATATCGCGCCGGGAACGCCAACCTTGCCGTCGGCCATTTTGACCGGCTGCTGCGCGTGCAGCCCGATAACCTGCAGGCACGCATGCTGCTGGTACGGGCTCTGGAACGCCAGGCGCTTCATCAGCAGGCGAGCGAGATTGCGGCAGCCTGGGCGAGGCAGGACTTCGCTCCGCCTTACCTTCTGGCCCTTGCCGCGAATGCCGAGGCGGGACTTGGGGACAAGCTCGCCGCCGCGACACTTCGGCAAAGATCGACCGCAGCAGGCCAACGCTCTGCGCTGGTCATTTCTGCCGACCAGCCATTGCCGGTTCTGGCGTTGGCCTATGGCGATGCGCCGAACTTCGCTGCGAACGCCGTGCCCTATATCCGCGGACTGATCGCGAGCGGTAATGCTGGTCAGGCCGTGGTAGTGGCGGACCGTCTGCGGCTTGCCAATCCGGGCGCAGCGGAAGCGTGGCTGCTGGCGGGCGACACCCGGCTCATGGCGGGGGACCGCGTCGGAGCGCTTGACCAGTATGGCCGAGCAGCGCTCATTCGCTTCAACCTGCCGACGCTGCAGAGAATAGACTACGCCTTGCGCGCACTGGGGAAGCCCGTGGAGGCAAACGGCGTTCTCGCCCGCTACCTGCGGCAGAACCCCGGCAGTCCTCAGGCATTGAAGCTGCTGTCTGCGGGACGCGCTGCATTGGGCGACAGTGTCGGACAGGCGGCGATCGAAGGCTTCCTGCAGCAGCGAGCCTTGCGCAATCCGTCATGAACTCTGTTCTCGACAGAGGAGCGCCGTCGCCTTAATCCGAATTCAATCGAACGATTAAATGCGGAGAAGGACATGGCAGGGGCGCTCGAAGGGCTGACGGTACTTGAATTCGCAGGGATCGGCCCCGGGCCGTTCGCCTGCATGATGCTTGCCGACCATGGTGCGCGCGTCATCCGTATCGACCGACCGGCCAAAGGCGACCGGGTTGGTGACAGCGGCAACCGCGACATCCTCAACCGAAATCGCGAACGGATCGAGCTCGATCTCAAGGACCCTGCCGCGATCGCCCGGATCCGCGAACTGGTGAAGGACGCCGATGCGATTGTCGAAGGCTATCGCCCCGGCGTGATGGAGCGGCTCGGTCTGGGGCCGGACGTACTGCTCGCCGACAATCCCAGGCTCGTCTACGGGCGCATGACCGGGTGGGGGCAGGAGGGGCCGATGGCTCCGCTTGCCGGGCATGACATCAATTACATTGCACTGGCCGGTGCCCTTCACAGCTTTGGGCAGGCGGGTGGAAAGCCACAAGTCCCGGTCAACCTAGTCGGAGACTTCGGCGGGGGCGGGATGCTCATGGCATTTGGCGTGATGGCGGCGGTGTTCTCGGCGCAGCGGACCGGAAAGGGCCAGGTCGTTGACTGCGCAATGGTGGATGGCGCGGCGATCCTTTCGGCGATGACCTACACTTTCCTCGGCCTTGGCCGCTGGAAGGACGAGCGCGGCGTCAACCTTCTGGATGGCGGTGCGCACTTCTATGACACCTATGAAACCAGCGACGGCAAGTGGATTTCGATCGGTTCGATCGAGCCGCAGTTCTACGCGCTGCTCCTGGAAAAGACCGGTTTGAAGGATGATCCCGCCTTTGCTCCGCAGATGGACCCACGCGTCTGGCCGGACCTGAAGGCGCGGCTGACCACCTTGTTCCTGACCAAGACCCGCGACGAATGGTGCGCGATCATGGACGGCACCGACATCTGCTTTGCGCCGGTGCTGAGCCTGCGCGAGGCGCCAAGGCATCCTCACAACACGGCGCGTGAAACCTTCGTTGAAGATGATGGGATGATCATGCCGGCGCCCGCGCCGCGCTTCGTTGGCACGCCCGCGCCCAAGCCATCGCTGGCCGGGCGCAGCGAGAGCTGAGGTTTCAGTCTGCCCGGACGGCGGCGTCGATCTCGCTGTCCGGGTACTTGCGCTTGTGGCGGACCGACCACCAAAGCGACAGTCCGATCAGCGCAGCGCCGATCAGGCCGGTGACGGTTTCGGGGATGTGGAACTTTGCCGACAGCAGCATGATCGCGCCAAGCGCGATGATGGCCCAGAACGCGCCATGCTCAAGGTAGCGGTATTCCGAGAGCGTGCCCTTCTTTACCAGCATGATCGTCATCGAACGGACGAACATCGCGCCGATCGACAGGCCAAGGGCGATGATCACCATGTTGTTGGACAGGGCAAATGCGCCAATCACGCCGTCGAAGCTGAATGAAGCGTCAAGCACGTTGAGGTAGAGGAAGCCGCCAAGGCCCGAGCGCACCACCACGCCTGCAGCCTTCTGTGCCTCGTCGCGCATCTCCAGAATCGTCCCCAGCGCTTCGACGGCGATAAAGGTGACCAGGCCAAGCACGCCCGAGACAATGAATGTCAGCGCTTCTGCATCCGACAGCAGCAACGATATGCCGTAGAGGCCAAGCAGCAGCACGGCGATTTCGGCTGCCTTGACGTTGGATACGACGGCCAGCTTTTCCTCGACCCAGCGGATCCAGTGAACTTCCTTTTCGCCGTCGAAGAAGAAGGACAGGCCCACCATTGCCAGGAACGCGCCGCCAAAGCCGGCGATGCCGACATGAGCGCTGCTGACGATCTCTTCGTAGCGCTTGGGATCGTTCAAGGAGAGGTTCAACGCCTCTACCGGCCCCAACCCCGCTGCAATCGCCACGATGGCCAGCGGAAAGACAATGCGCATGCCGAATACGGCAATGATCATGCCCCAGGTCAGGAAGCGCTTCTGCCAGATTTCGTCCATTTCCTCGAGCACGGCCGCATTGACCACCGCGTTGTCGAACGACAGCGAGATTTCGAGAATGGAAAGGACGAACACGATCCAGAGCAGTGACATGGTGCCACTGGCAGTGCCGGTCTGCATCCAGCCGTAGGCAACGGCCAGTGCCAGGCAGACCAGCGTAAAAAGGATCGAACCCTTGTAGAAGCGGAGCAAACGGAATTCCCTTGTTGGCGTGCCGTGCGTGTCGTGGCGCGTTACTTTGGCTGATAGGTCTGTTCAATACCGGGGAACGCACGAGAGCGCACTTCGGCAGCATAAGTGGCGGCAGCGCCGGAAATCGTGTCCGCAATGTTCTCGTAGATCTTCACGAAACGCGGCACACGCTCGAACATGCCGAGCATGTCCTCCGTCACCAGCACCTGCCCGTCGCACTGCGCCGATGCGCCGATGCCGATGGTGGGGCAGGGCACTGCTTGCGTGATGGCGATGGCGATGGGCTCCACTACCCCCTCGATCACGATGGCAAAGGCGCCGGCATCGGCCAGCGACTGCGCATCGCCGACAATCTTGGCAGCCTCGGCCTCGCTGCGGCCGCGCGCGTTGTAGCCGCCGAGCACGTTCACCGCTTGCGGAGTGAGGCCGACGTGGCCCATCACCGGAATGCCGCGCCGGGTGAGGAAAGCGACGGTTTCGGCCATCGCCTCGCCGCCTTCGAGCTTGACCGCTGCGCAGCCTGTTTCCTTGAGCAGGCGCGAGGCGCTCTCGAATGCCTGCTGCGGCGAGGCTTCGTAGGAGCCGAACGGCATGTCGACCACGACGGCGGCATGGTACGACCCGCGCACCACCGCCGCGCCATGCGCTGCCATCATGTCGAGCGTGACCGGCACGGAGGAGGGCAGGCCATAGATCACCTGACCCAGCGAATCCCCCACCAGCAGCAGGTCGCAATGGGCGTCGAGCAACTGCGCCTGCCGCGCGGTATAGGCGGTGAGCATCACCACCGGTTCCTGTGTCACGCCGTCCTTCTTGCGCTGGCGGATCGCCGGGATCGTCAGCCGCTTCATCGGTGCGGGCGTCGGGTTCGCGCGGCTGGTGGCGGTGTCGAGCTGGAAGGTCGTGGACATCGTTGCGCATCCTCTGAAGCGGGCAGACGCTTCTACTTGCTTGTCGAAAACCCGCAAGATGGCCCGATATTTGACAACCCTTTGATGCAAGTCTGGGGAAAAATGGCTTGCGCGTTAGGCCGTTCCCGCTAGCGTTGCGGCGCATAACCTGGTTTCCGGCGCAACCGTTTTGGTTTCAGGTGCCGGACCAAGGCGGGAGAATTTCATGTTCGGTCGCGTCAAACCGCTCGACGCCATTCTAGCAACTGCTGAAAAGAAATCGTTGCATCGCTCGCTGGGCCCGGTCCAGCTCACCCTGCTCGGCGTCGGCGCCATCATCGGCACCGGCATCTTCGTGCTTACGGCCGAAGCTGCGCAGAAGGCCGGGCCGGGCATGATCTGGAGCTTCATCATCGCCGGTTTTGTCTGCGCGGTGGCGGCACTGTGCTATTCGGAACTGGCATCGATGGTGCCTGTTTCGGGGTCAGCTTATACGTACACTTATGCCGTGATGGGTGAATTGCTGGCATGGATGGTCGGCTGGGCGCTGATCCTCGAATATGCGGTGGCAGCTTCAGCGGTCTGCGTGGGCTGGTCGGGCTATTTCGTCGGACTCTTGCGAGATTACATAGGGTTGGAGATACCAGCGACGCTGGCCAACGGTCCTTTCGCGGGCGGCGTGGTCAACCTGCCGGCGCTGGTTATCGGCCTGCTCGTTACCTGGCTGCTGATGATCGGCACCTCGGAAAGCGCCAAGGTCAACGCGGTGCTTGTTGCGATCAAGGTCGGCGCGCTGACCCTGTTCGTGTTCGCCACGTTCAAGTACCTGAACAACGGCCCGAACTTCACTCCATTCACGCCTAACGGCTGGGGCATCATCGGCGTTGGCGGTGCAGCGGCTTCGATCTTCTTCGCCTATGTCGGCTTTGATGCGGTCTCGACCGCGGCCGAGGAAACCAAGAACCCGCAGCGCAACGTGCCGATCGGGCTGATCGGCAGCCTTGCGATCTGTACGGTGTTCTACATCCTCGTCGCAGGCGGCGCGATTGGCTCGATCGGTGCGCAGCCCGTTTCAGGTCCTGCCGGTGAAGTCCTCGCTCCGGGCTCCAAGGCTCTGGCAGACCAGTGTGCGTCGCTCGCCGCGCTCGGCAAGGAGCCTCTGGCTTGCTCGAAGGAAGCCCTGGCCCACGTTCTCAAGGAGATCGGCTGGACCAAGCTTGGCGGTGTGATCGGCCTTGCTGCCGGTCTTGCCCTGCCGTCGGTCATCCTGATGATGCTGTTCGGTCAGACTCGCATCTTCTTCGTGATGGCGCGCGATGGTCTGCTGCCGGAAAAGCTCGCCACGATTCACCCCAAGTGGAAGACGCCGCACATCGTTACCGGCATTACCGGCGTGTTTGTCGCTGCAGCGGCTGCGTTTCTGCCGGTGGGCAAGCTGGCCGACATCTCGAACTCGGGTACGCTGTTCGCGTTCTTCATGGTGGCCATCGCGGTGCTGGTGCTTCGCCGGACCGAGCCGAACCGTCATCGTCCATTCCGCACGCCGCTGATCTGGCTGACGGCGCCGCTCGCCATTGTCGGGACTTTCGCGCTCTACCTGCTGCTGCCGTTCGACGCCAAGATGGTGCTGCCCGTGTGGGGTGCGCTGGGCCTGCTGATCTACTTCGGCTACAGCCGCAGCCGCAGCCATGTCGGCCGTGGCCTCGTGGAAGTGCATGAGGAAGACGCTGACGCGCCGCCGCAGCCGGTGCCGCCGATCAGCTGATCGGTTGCAAGGGTTGAATAAGAAGGGCCGCTCCTTTCGGGGCGGCCCTTTTCGTTTGGTTGGCGGGTGACAGTGCTTACAGCTTGGTGTCGGTGTAGCCGCCCTTGACGTCGTTGGTGACGTCCATACCCAGCGCCATCTTGGCCGTGCCGATCAGGCCGAGTTCACCCGCCCAGATCGAGGCATCGCCGAGGTTCATGCGCAAGAACAGCAGGTTGGGCGAATCCGGCCCGCCCGGAAACCAGGCTTCCACGAAGTTGTTCCAGTGCTCTTCCAGCACCGCGCGATCGGTTTCCTCGACCAGCACGCCATGGAAGCGGGCAAACACATCGTGCCCCTTGGAAGAGAACGTCGCGGTGGCTCCGCCCATCTTGGCAAAGCGGTTGTCACGGCTGGTGAAGAACCAGATCGCGCTGTTGGCGTCCTTGTCGAGCTGCGCGGTCATCGGCGCGGCCGAATCCGGATCATTGTCGAGCTGGAGCATGACGTAGGGCGATGAAGACATCGCCTTCCAGAATTTTTCGCGTAGCTCTTCGGGATTGCCCTGATCGTACTTCATTGCTCGAATGTCCTTTGCTTGTCGGCAGTTGCCTGATGAACGGGACGGAGCGGGTGAAGTTCCCCCCAGGTTTTTCCCCAAGGCTGTGCACATAAGGGAAACGACAGACGGATTGCGCGTTCCCTGAAATGGAACATAATAAGAACAAAGGAACGAATCGCATGATCGAACACGCCCCTATCCGTGATCCTGTCGCCTTGGCTCCAGGCCTTGCGCGCGGTATCGGCACCTCCGCCCGCACGCCCCGCTGGCAGCCGGGGCTGGCCCTCGATTGCGCTCATGCCGAGTTGTTCGCACCTGCGCGCGACGCCTGCGGAGCGGGAATGGCGCTGGCGCTGGCCCGCGATGCCTTGCGCCAGCAGCAAGTCGCAGAATTGCCCGATCGTCGCCCGTTCCTATGGGTGCAGGACAAGGCGGCACTGCGTCTTTCCGGCCGGCCTTACTTGCCAGGCCTGCCAGCCGACTTGCGCCATCGCCTCATCCACGTTGCCGCCGCCACGCCCGAAGATGCGCTGTTCGCGCTGGAAGAGGGATTGCGCTGTCGTGACATGGCTTTCGTGATGGGCGAGATCGGCGGCAATCCTCGCGCGCTCGATTTCACCGCCTCGCGCCGTCTCAGCCTTGCTGCAGAAAAGCACGGCGTGCCGTTGTGGCTCGTGCGGCTCGATGCCCGGCGCGATCTCGGCGCGGCGCGCATGCGCTGGGAGGTGGGACCCGCACCTTCACCCCGGCCGCGCTGGAATGCCCACGCCCCGGGCACGGCCACCTGGCGGGCCGATCTGTTTCGCGCCCATACCTTCCACCCCGGACAATGGACCTTGCGCGATGACGACGCTCTCCTCGTCGCCGAACCTGCTCTCCCAGAATCCCGGACGCCGGATCATGGCGATCTGGTGCACGGATCTGGCGATCGATCGCTGGCGACTGGTTGAAGGCCTGAAGTACGGGGAAGGGCTCGACGCCGCCCCGCTCGCGCTGATCGAGGACACCGCCCACGGCCCGCGCATTGTCGCCGCCAACGCTGCGGCCCGCGCGGCGGGGGCTGCGCCGTCGATGCGCCTCACCGATGCGCGCACGCTTTGCCCCGCGCTTGTCGTGCGCCCTGCCGATGCTGCGGGCGACCTTGCGTTCCTTGAGAACCTTGCCCTGTGGGCACAACGCTGGGGCCCTTGGAGCGCGCTCGATCCACCCGATGGACTGCTGGTGGATACCAGCGGCGTGGCGCACCTGTTCGGCGGCGAGCAAGCCCTGATCGCTGATGCGCTGGCCCTGCTGAACAAGCGTGGCTTGACGGCACGCGCTGCGCTTGCACCCACGGCAGGCGCGGCCTGGGCACTCGCCCGCCATGGACCGACAGCTGCAGTCCAGCCTGCGGAAGCGGACCCGCGCACCTTTCTCGCCGATCTCCCCGTCGCCGCGCTGCGTCTCGACGCCGATGTGATCCTGCTGCTGTGCCGCCTCGGCCTCAAGCGATTGGGCCAGATCGAAGGGCTGACGCGCGAGAACCTGGCGCGCCGCTTCCGCAATCATCGCTCGGCCGCCGCCAATCCGCTGCTGCGGCTCGACCAGATCTTCGGCCTGCGGCCCGAACCGCTGCTGCCCGTCGTGGGCGTGCCTGCCCCGCTGGTCCAGCGCCGACTGATGGAGCCGATCCGCCACCGCCCCCTTCTCGATCGCGTGGTCGAGGACCTCGCCGCCGACATGGCGCGCCTGCTCGAAGGGCTGGGGCAGGGGGCACGTCGCCTTGAGCTGGGGATGTGGAAGGTCGATGGCGAGGTGATTGTGCGGCGGCTCGAGATGGCTGCCGCCTCCCGCGATCCGGTCCATATCTGCCGTCTCTTTGCCGCACGGCTCGATGATCTCGATGCGGGGTTTGGCATAGAACTTGTGCGCCTGCGCGTGCCGTGGGCGGAACCCTTGCACCTGTCGCAGGCCGATCTCGACGCCGCGGCCGAGCGTCATGGGACCAGTCTGGCCGCCTGTATCGATCGCCTGACCGTGCGCCTTGGGCCAGAAGCGGTACAGCGTCCGGTCGCTCACGCCAGTCATCTGCCCGAACGCGCCCAACGCTGGCAGCCACCGCTGGCGGATATGCCCTCTTCACAGGAAGAATTGCGTTTCCATCACAGACCACTGAAACTTCTCGATAAACCGGAGTCTGTCGCGGTCATCTATGAAACCCCGGACGGCCTGCCACGTCAGTTCCAATGGCGCGGCCAGTTGCACAAGGTCGCCCGAGCCGAAGGGCCAGAGCGCATTGCCCCGGAATGGTGGCGCGAACGCTCCACCGTGCGCCTTCGCGATTATTACCGGATCGAGGACGAGACCGGTCGCCGCTACTGGATCTACCGCCACGGCGTGATCGGGGACGGGCGCGGTGGAGCCCCTGAATGGTTCATCCAGGGGCTCTTTGCCTGAAGCATCAGATCGATGGCGCTACAATGGTCTGTGCGGTCAGCGTGTCGATCACTTCCTGCGGCATCGTTTCGGCGGGACGGCCCGAGACAAAATCGAGCAGGTCCTTGGTCAGCCGCTCGGTCTGCGTTGCGAACACCCCGTGCGGCTCGCCATCGTACTCGATCAGCGTTGCGTGCGGCACGGCTCTGGCCACGGCGCGCCCGGTTGCCTCGATCGGCACAGTCGCATCGGAGGTGCCGTGGATTACCAAAGTCGGCACGCGGAACGAGGGCATGTCCCCGCGGAAATCGGTAGTGGCAAAAGCCTTCGCTGAGAGCAGCGTCGGCCTCAGGCCCGCCTGCATCGCTGTTGCCCAGGACAGCTTCAGCGTCTCGTCGCTCACCGGCCTGCTCAGCATCCCCACGCCATAAAAGTCGCGGAAGAAGCCGGTGAAGAACCTGGCCCGGTCCTCCAGCATGCCGCCGGTCATTTCATCGAACGTCGACTGCGGAACGCCGTCGGGATTGTCGTCGGTCTTGAGCATGTATGGCACGACTGATGACACCAGCGCCACCCGCGAAACCCCGCGACCGCTATGGCGCGACATGTAGCGCGCGATCTCGCCGCCGCCCATCGAGAAGCCGACCAAAGCCACGTTATCGCCCACACCCATTGCCGCCATGACGTCAGCCAGATCGTCGGCAAAGGTATCGTAATCATAGCCGCCCGAAGGCTGGTCCGAACGTCCGAAGCCGCGCCGGTCATAGGCAATTGCGCGGAAGCCCGCATCGGCCAGCGCATTGCTCACCGGGTCCCAACTGTCGCCGGAAAGCGGCCAGCCGTGGATCAGCACCACCGGCGGCCCATCACCCCACGACTTGGCATAAAGGCGGGTCCCGTCGCGGGTCTCGATCATCGGCATCAAATTGTCTCCTCAGGCCCCGCCCGTGTGGTGCCTGAACGGCTCGTCCCGTTTCGCGTTCCTTCCCTCGGCCTGTCCACAGGTACGGGCTGGCGCAGGATGCTGAAAGAACATATAAGGAACGAATGCCGCAACTTACCGTTCTCGAACGCCTCGAAATCCTGGCCGATGCTGCCAAGTACGATGCCTCCTGCGCTTCGTCGGGTACTACCAAGCGCAACAGCAAGGGCGGGCCAAATGGACCAGGGCGCGGCATCGGGTCGACCGAGGGCATGGGTATCTGCCATGCCTATGCGCCCGATGGCCGCTGCATCTCGCTGCTCAAGATCCTGCTGACCAACCACTGCGTGTTCGATTGCCACTACTGCGTGAACCGCAAGAGCTCGAACACTCGCCGTGCGCGCTTTACTCCGCAGGAAGTGGTGGACCTGACGCTGTCGTTCTACCGCCGAAACTATATCGAGGGGCTGTTCCTCTCCTCCGGCATCGTCAAAAGCTCCAGCCACACGATGGAGCAGTTGATAGAAGTCGCCCGTATCCTGCGGGAAGAACACGATTTTCGGGGGTACATCCACCTCAAGACAATCCCCGAGGCCGATCCCGAACTGGTTGCCCAGGCCGGGCTCTATGCCGATCGCGTCTCGATCAACGTCGAATTGCCCACGGTGGCCGGCCTCACTCGCCTTGCGCCCGACAAGTCCGCGCCGCAGATCGAAGGAGCGATGGGGTCGCTGAAAGAAGCGATTGTCGAGGCTAAGGACGCCCGCAAGCGCTTCCGCCATGCGCCGAAGTTTGCTCCCGCCGGCCAGTCCACCCAGATGATCGTCGGCGCCGATGCTGCGACCGATGCCGATATCGTCGGTCGCGCCAGCACGCTTTACGACCGCTTTCGCCTGCGCCGCGTCTATTACTCAGCCTTCAGCCCGATCCCCGATGCCAGCGCGGTCCTGCCGCTGAAGCGTCCGCCCTTGATGCGCGAACATCGGCTCTACCAGTCCGACTGGCTGATGCGCTTCTATGGCTTTGCCCCGCACGAGGTGCAGCAGGCAACCGGCAACGATGGCATGCTCCCGCTCGATATCGACCCCAAGCTCGCCTGGGCCCTGCGCTTTCGCGGGGACTTTCCGGTCGACGTCAACCGTGCCCCGCGCGAAAAGCTGTTGCGCGTGCCGGGGCTGGGGGTGAAGGCCGTCAACGCCCTGGTCGCCGCCCGCCGCCAACGCCGCCTGCGCCTGGCCGACGTTGGCAAACTGACCGTCTCTGTTGCCAAGGTGCGCCCGTTCATCGTCACCGAGGACTGGCGCCCCATACTTTTGACCGACCGGGCCGATCTGCAAAGCCTTCTGGCCCCCGCCGTCAAGCCCACCCAGATGGAACTCTTCGCATGAAGCCGTTCCGTGACATGCGCCTGGCCGAAGCGTTCCGCATCCAGCTTGCCGCGCCGGACGATTTCGAGGGGTGGCGTGATGCCGCGCGCCGCATGGTCCGCGCCGATGTGCCGCCAGACCGGGTCACCTGGGAATCCCCTGCCGATCAGGGCGCGGACCTGTTCGCGCATGGTGACCGCCGCCTGCCATCGCCGCCTGACGATGCCCCACAGCCCCGCGTTTCGCGAGACTTCTTGCAGCTTGCACAAAGCGTGATCCTTCATTCTGATTCTACGCGCTTTTCATTGCTCTATCGCACGTTGTGGCGTCTGCAGTCACGCCCCCGCCTGATGGAGGACAAGGCCGATCCCGACGTACGCGCCATGGAAGACCTCGCCCGGCAGGTCCGGCGGGACATTCACAAGATGCGCGCTTTCGTCCGCTTTCGCAGCGTGGAGAACGAAGAAGGCGAGCACTACGTCGCCTGGTTCGAGCCCGAGCACCATATCCTGCGCGCCAACGCCGGGTTTTTCGTGCGTCGCTTCACCACCATGCGCTGGTCGATTCTCACCCCGCGCGGGACCCTGCATTGGGATGGCGAGGCGCTGCAGGAAGGCCCGCCGGCCACCCGTGCAGATGCTCCTTCGGGCGATCCGGTCGAGGCGCTGTGGCGCAAGTATTATGCGTCGATCTTCAATCCCGCGCGTTTGAAGGTCGGGGCCATGCTCAAAGAAATGCCCCGCAAGTACTGGAAGAACATGCCCGAAGCGGCGCTCATCCCCGAGTTGATCGCAGGCGCACAGGCACGCGAGGCGCAGATGGTGAAGGCGGGCGAACAGGACTTCGGCGAACGGCCGCAAAGCCTTGGCGCGATTGGCGAGGCAATCCTCGGCTGCCGCCGTTGCGAGATCGGCTGCAACGGTACCCGTGCCGTCATGGGCGAAGGGCCTGCATCCGCCGCCTTGATGATCGTGGGCGAGCAGCCGGGCGATACCGAGGAGGAGCAGGGCCGTCCGTTCGTCGGCCCGGCCGGTCGCTTGCTGCGCTCGCATCTCGAAGAAGCGGGTATTTCGGACGAACGCACCTACGTGACCAACGCGGTCAAGCACTTCAAGTTCGTTCCCCGTGGCAAGCGCCGTCTCCACCAGAATCCCACCGCCAAGGAAATTGATATCTGCCGCTGGTGGCTTGATGGCGAACGCGCGCTGGTCCAGCCCCGGCTCATCCTCGCCTTGGGCGCAAGCGCGGCACGCAGCCTTCTGGGCAAGACGGTCAGCGTGCAAAAGGTGCGGGGCGAGCCACATTTGCTCGACGATGGCAGCGAACTGTGGATCACCACGCATCCCAGCTATCTGCTGCGTCTGCAAGATCACGGTCGCGCCGAGGAAGAAGACAAGTTTGCGAATGATTTACGCCGGGTAGCGGATAGACTTTCGGAACTTTCTGGCGCAGTCTGATGCCCGAACCTGCGCTGACGCCGCCGCGGCGCCATGTCGCGCCATTCGAAGGTCCGCCACATTCACCGGCGGCCTTTGTCGAACTGGGGCTGGCAACCTGCTTCTCGTTCCTGCGCGGTGCCTCGGACGCCCAGGATCTGGTCAGGACGGCACGCGAACTGGGCTACGATGCGCTGGGCATTGCCGATGCCAACACCCTGGCCGGTATTGTACGTCTGCACACCGAAGCCGATGGGGCGGGCATGCGTCCCGTTATCGGCTGCAGGATCGAAACCGTCGAGGGCCTGGCCTTTCTGGCCTATCCGCAGGACCGCGCCGCGTACGGTAGGCTGTGCCGCCTCATTTCGGCTGGGCGAATGCGCACGCTCACTGGAGAGTGGCAGGCCAAGGGCATCTGTGAGATCGATTTACCCATGCTGGCTGCCCATGCCGAGGGCATTCACCTGATCCTCGTTCCCCCAGCTGATCTGGATCAGATGTTTACGGCGGAAAGCGAAAGCAATGTCTATGCTTTTCCAAGTGGGGAATCCCCAGTTCTTCCACCGATTACGAACAGCCTTTCCCTGTCTTTTCCCGAGCTTCTCCTCAAGCTTGTCCACAGCCTGCCGACCATGCGCCATCTGGCCGCGAGCTACCTTTACGTCGGCGATGACATTGCCCGGATCGAACGGCTGAACGGTCTAGCTCGGAGCAATGGCCTTGGCCTGCTGGCTACCAACGAAGTGCTCTACGCGACGCCAGACCGCCGTCCGCTTCAGGACGTGATGACGGCAATCCGTCACAAGACCACCGTGGCCAAGGCCGGGCATTTGCTCGAACCCAATGCCGAACGGCATCTGAAATCCCCTGAAGAGATGGTCCGTCTGTTCGAGCGCTGGCCCCAGGCAATCAGTGCCACGCGCGAAGTGGCGGACTCCTGTCAGTTCAGCCTCAAGGAGCTAAGCTACGAATACCCTGAAGAAATCTGCCCCGAAGGCCACGATCCGCAATCCTGGCTCGAAATGCAGACGTGGGAAGGTGCACGGGGGCGCTATCCGGATGGCGTGCCGGAGAGCGTTGCCGATACTCTGCGCCGGGAACTCGACCTGATCGGCAAGCTGAACCTTGCAACCTACTTCCTGACCATCAAGGATATTGTTGATTTCGCACGTAATTGCGATCCTCCGATCCTGTGCCAAGGGCGTGGCTCAGCTGCCAATTCCGCGGTCTGCTTTTGCCTCGGGATAACCGCCGTTGATCCCGCCAAGCACGCACTGCTGTTCGATCGCTTCATCTCGGAGGAGCGCAAGGAGCCGCCCGACATCGACGTCGACTTCGAGCATGAACGGCGTGAGGAGGTCATTCAGTATATCTACCGCCGTTTTGGCCGTGCCCGTGCAGGGCTTTGCGCCACGGTCATCCACTACCGCCCGCGCATGGCGATCCGCGAAGTGGGCAAGGCCATGGGCCTGTCCGAAGACGTGACCGGCGCGCTCGCTCGCACCGTCTGGGGTAGTTGGGGCACCGAGGTGGGGGAGAAGAACGTCAACGAAAGCGGGTTGGACGGCACCGATCCTTACCTCAGGCGTGTTATCGCAATTGCCCAGCAAATGATTGGAATGCCGCGCCATCTTTCCCAGCACGTTGGCGGTTTCATTCTCACTCAAGGGCCGCTGACCGAAACCGTGCCGATCGGCAACGGCGCGATGGCCGATCGCAGCTTCATCGAATGGGACAAGGATGACATCGACGCGCTCGGCATCCTCAAGGTCGATGTGCTGGCGCTCGGAATGCTCACCTGCATCCGCAAGTGCCTTGATCTGCTGGGCTCGCACCACGGCCGCGAACTGACGCTGGCCACGGTCCCGCGCGAGGACCCGGCGGTCTACGACATGCTGTGCAAGGGCGATTCTCTCGGCGTGTTCCAGGTGGAAAGCCGCGCGCAGATGAACATGCTGCCGCGCCTGCGCCCCCGCCAGTTCTACGATCTGGTGATTCAGGTCGCCATCGTGCGTCCCGGCCCGATCCAGGGCGATATGGTCCACCCCTATCTCAAGCGCAGGCGGGGTGAGGAGGGGGTAGAGATCCCTGCGCCCGGACCCGAACATGGCCCCGCCGATGAGCTGAGCTCGATCCTCAACCGCACGCTGGGCGTGCCGATCTTTCAGGAGCAGGCGATGAAGATCGCGCTCGATGCGGCGCGGTTTTCCAGCCTCGAAGCCAATCGCCTGCGCAAGGCCATGGCCACGTTCCGCTCCCGCGGGATGGTGCACGAACTTGAGGACATGATGGTCGGCCGCATGGTCAAGCGCGGCTACGATCCGGATTTCGCCGAACGCTGTTTCAACCAGATCAAGGGTTTCGGCGAATACGGCTTTCCCGAAAGCCATGCCGCCAGCTTCGCCCACCTCGTCTATGTCTCGTCATGGCTGAAGTGCCACTATCCGGCGGCTTTCGCCTGCGCCTTGCTCAATTCGCAGCCGATGGGCTTCTATGCCCCTGCGCAGATCGTCGGCGATGCGGCGCGGCACGGCGTGCCGGTGCTGCCGGTCGATGTGAACCATTCGGACTGGGATTGCACGCTGGAGCAGGGCGGAGGCGCGCTCCGGCTTGGCCTCAGGCAGATCGATGGCTTTCCCGAACATGCGGCTGCCATGCTTGTTGCGGCGAGAGGCGAGGGTGGTGTCTTTACCGATGCCGCCAGCCTGAAGGAACGGGCAGGGCTGTCTCCGGCACTGGTCGAGCGGCTTGCCGCAGCCGATGCGCTCGGCTCGCTTGGTCTCTCGCGCAGGCAGGCGCTGTGGGATGCCCGCAGCCTTGTCGCGCCCAGGGAACTGCCGCTGTTTGCCGCCATGACGTCACGCTCGGAAGGCGAGGAGCGCAGTCGTGCCGTCCTGCCGATGATGCCGCTGTCGGAGGAGGTCGTGGCCGATTATCAGACGCATCGCCTGTCGCTGAAGGCCCATCCGTTGGCGTTTTTGCGGCCGATGCTGGGCGAACGCGGCTTTGTCCGGGCGGCAGACCTCAGGAGCCACAAGTATCGCGCCACGGTGCAGGTTGCCGGCGTGGTGCTGGTGCGTCAGCGCCCCGGCAGCGCCAAGGGTGTCTGTTTCATCACGCTCGAGGACGAGACTGGCGTGGTCAATCTGGTGATCTGGCCCGACCTGATGGAGAAGCAGCGCAAGATCATCATGGGCGCACGGCTGATGGAGGTGCGCGGGCGTGTCGAATACGACGACGAGGTCATCCATGTCATCGCCATGCACCTGACCGATGCCAGTGCGAGTCTGGATGCGCTGTCCGATGCCGACCGGCTTATGCCGCCGATTGCGCGGGCGGACGAGTGCAACAGGCCGATCCCCGAACGCGCCGGTCCCGGTGCCCGGACACACCCGCGTGACGTGAGGATCATCCCCAAGTCACGCGATTTTCATTAGGCCTCAAGCTCAGGTACGCAGGCGCTCGATCCCCTGCGCCAGTGCGACATAGAGCTTGCCCATGTCGGACGAGAGCAACGTAACGCCCAGAGCGTTACCGTCACGGGTCGAAAGCAACTGGCGCAGCATGGATTCGAAATCGTGGATGTAGCGGTTCACATGCTCGCGGAACTCGCTCTCAGCTTCGTAATGCGCCTGTACCGCCTTGGCCTCGGCACTTTCCAGCAGCGACACGGCGCGGCGGGTGAAGATGCCGCGGTCCCCGCGCAAGTACGATGCCCAAGCGGTTTCCGAAACATCCGTCGACAGCGCCTTGGCAATGTCGATGGCGGACGAGTTCAGCGATTCCGTGATCAGGGCCGCGCGACGGGCAAAGTCGTTATCGACCTTCTCCTCTGCCTTCTCGCGAACGCGATCGACCCGCGCCTCAAGATTGCCGGCCAGTTCATCGACCTTCGCCAACTGGTCACGCATCTGGATTGCGGTGTCGCGACTTGCTGCCGCTGCGGCATCGATGGCTTCCTCAAGACGCCCCACAAGTTCGGCCGCGCGCCCCTGAAGCACCCTCGCGATCGCGGCACTGCTCTGTTCGCCAAGCCTTTCGGCGAGGCTTTCGATTTCACCCGCAGTGCTGACGCGCAGGTCTTCACCAGCCTTGGTTGCAGCCTCGTTCAAGCCGCCAATTGCTCCTGACAGTCGGCTCTCGATATCCTGTGACAGTGCATCGCTTTCGGCGCGCACCCCGGCCAGCACGTCGCGCAGAGCCGAAAGTTGCTGCTCATGCTCTGCCGCCTGCTCGGACAGGGTCTTTTGCGCCTTCTGCAATTCCTTGATCGTGCTCGAAACTTCACTGCGAGCAGAACCAACCGTCTCGGCAAGGCTGCGCCCGCCATCGCCTGCTTCGCGCAAGGTATCGCGCAAGGTGAACACGCGATCCTCCAGACCCTTCAGCCCGGCTTCAGTACTGCGCAGGGCTTCCGGAATCTGGGTGCGCGTGTGGTCGCCACCGGCCTGGATCAGCTCGAGAAGCCGCACAGCAGAATCGGTCAATTCGCCGATCTGCAAGTCCGTGCCGGAAAGCGCGTGGCGCATTTCACCCAGTCGCGCGGTGAGATCGGCCATTGCCTTGTCAACCTGCGACGCTGTCTGTGCGCCTTGTTCGCCAGAGTTGCGAAGGACTTCGGAGAAGGCATTGACCTTGCCTCCGATTTCCTCACATCTGGAAGCAAGCTTCTCAGCCTCGACAATTTGCGTGCTGCGCTGCGCCTCGATCGCCTGATCAAGCTCGGCCAGCTTTGACGCCAAACCTTCGGCGGCAGAAGCGGCGGCGCGCTCCATCGCAGAGCGACGCTCGGCAACGGCCTCGTCGATTTCGGCAAGACGGTTTTCGAGAGCCGCGCGCTGTTCCGCGGCGCCAGCTTCGGCAGAGGCGCGCCTGCGCGCCAGTTGTTCGTCAAGATCGCGGCCCTGGATTTCGAGCATTGCCGTGAGCGAACGCGCGGCCTCCTCAAAGCGTGCCAGGCGTCCCGCCGAGTCCGCGATAAGTCCCTCGTGCGCCTCGCCGAGTTGGACGAGAGTTTCCTTGAGTGATGCCGCATGGGCATCGCTGCGCTTCCGCCAAGCCGCAAGCGCAGCCTCTTCCGCCTCGGCAGCCATTGCCGCCTGATCGACGCTGCGCTGCGTCAGGGCATCAAAGCGATTTTCGGCCAGAAGGCCGAGGTCTTCGGAAGCCTTGGCAAATCCCTCCAGCGCGCTCTCGACCCGGTCACGAAACGACACGACCTGCCGTTCACTGGCAAGGCCGAACTCGTTGAGGCGCTGAAAGCCCGAGACCAGCTCTTCAAGCTGCAGATGCGCGGTGCGTCCGGCATTGCCGATGTTGTTGGTCACGTCCTTGGCGGCATTGGCAATGACCGGCAATTGCCCCCGCAGCTTCTCCATGTTGTCGAGAGCGGCCGCTGAAACTTCAGCGATCCTGTCGATCTGCGTGCCGTTCCGGCTGATCAGCCCATCCAGCTGCGAGGCACTGCCCGAAAGCCGATCGACCGCAACCCGGCCCAACGATTCAAGATCGCGGCCTTGCGCGGCCATGAAGTCGCGGGCGAGCGCCAGTTCGGTGTTGATCGAAACAAGGCGCCGCTCAAGGTAAGCCGATTCGTTCGACAGCAGGCGTGCCGCCTCGGCGAAGCGGGCCGCTTCCCGCCGGCTTGTACGCATGACTACGAGCAGCAGAACAAGCACCAGCAAGACGGGCACGCTCCATTGCGTCAACCACCATGCCCATTGCTCTGCAGACGCGGGCGTTGGCTGTGCAAGGATCACAACCCAAACGAAGAATGCCGTCCAACCAGCAATCGCACCGCCAGCCAGCACAAGCGCGGGCCAGGATTTCTTGAGCGCAGGGATTTCTGCGCTATCCCAGTCGCTTGCCGATGCTTTCTCAAGGAAAGCTGGAGGCATATATGCCAGCTCGGCATCCTCAGACGCAGTTGGCCCGGCCATGCTTGCCTCACCGGCGTCCTCATTGGCGCCATCGATCGGAATGATCCGTCTTCCCCCGTTCATGACGCTGTCATATCACGATTTCGATCCATCCATAAACCCCGCCTTAACGCTTCGGCCCGTAGCGGTTTCATATGGCCTACGAAGGCGCCTCCCTTGATGCGAACCTTGCCGCTGCTGCCGGGCACGATCCCGAACTCGTGCGCGAATTGCGTGCGGCATTCATCGAAAGTGCCGAACGGCAGGTGGATCTGCTCGGCCGCGCTCGCTGCGATGGGAACTGGCACGTTGCAGCCTTGCGGTTGAAAGGTCTTGCGGCAAGCTTTCATGCCGAAGGCCTGATCGAACTTGCCGAGGAAGCGCTGGACGGCGCGCCCGGTGATCCGGCGATCCTTCGTCGCCTGCACCAGATGCTGGCCGATCTGGCGATAGACGCCTAATCCCCGACGCTACAGCGGTCCGCCTTGGCACGACCGTCGCCAGTCCCTACGATGGTGCGACAGGAGGCAATTCTTGCGGGTCGCAGTTCTTTCCCTGATTGAAACTTCCCATCCGGCACAGGCTGCGGGTGTGCCGGCAACGGTGCCTGCAGGACTTCGCGGGTATCTGCCGATCGGCGGACGTTCGCTGCTGCGCCATCAGATCGGGTTGGCCCTCTCGCTGGGCGCAAAGCGCGTCGTCGTGATGGCAGAGGGGATCAGCGGCGAGCTGGTCGCGCTCCAGCACGTTGTCGAGGCTGGCGGAGCCCAGTTTCATGTCGTGGCAACAGCGCGTGCACTTGTGCCCTTGCTTGCTCCTGAAGACGATGTGATCGTCGTGGGCGATGGCCTGATTGCCATGCCCGACGTGTTTCGGGATCTTATCGAGGCAGGTCCGTGCGTTCTCACGCTTCCGGCAGAAAACGCCTTGCCGCTCGGTTTCGAGCGCATCGATATCAACCATGCATTCGCCGGAGCAATGCGCTTCCAGGGACGGATCGCGGCTGGCCTTGCCGATTTGCCGCCCGAATGGAACGCGCAATCGGCGCTGCTGCGCCTCGCCGTACAGGCCCGCTTGCCATTGCGCGGCGTGTCTGCGGCCATGCTGGGTGATGGCCGTTGGACCATGGTCCGCAGCGAACAGGAAGCCCACACCGCAGAACGTCAGTGGCTGAGGCTGCATACTGCTAGCGGTGGATCGGCAGTAGGTTCTCCAGGGGTGCTGCTGGCCATGGCCTTTGTCCGCAGGTTCGGGCCGGCCATGCTTCATGCAGGAACCCGGCCTGCGCTGATCGGACTTGCTGCCGGGATACTGGGACTGCTCGGTCTAGGGCTTGGCTGGCTTGGCAATGCCGCCACGGGTTTTCTGCTGATCGGACTGTCCTGGCTGGTGGAGCGCGTGGCCAGTCTGATGGGGCAGGTGGAGCGTGATTCGCTCCTCGCCTCGGGCCTTGAGCGCAGGACCGTGGCCCTGTTCCATCTTCTCGTCGATGCTGGACTGATAGCGCTTGCCGCTTGGCGCAGCGAACTGCCTTACACCAGCGCAATTCCTTTTGGGCTCAATTGGTTCGCCCCGATTCTGCTTATCGGTGGAGCGCGCCTTGTGCGCCTTGCCCTGCCGCGTTTCCCCCGATCCGCCTGGCTGGAAGACCGATTGGCCTTCGGCCTTGTGCTCGCCATCGCCAGCATCACGCTGCCATTCGATGCAGCGATCGGCGTTGCGGTTCTGACGCTCCTTGGCACGTGCCTGCTGCTGCTCCAGTTCGGGACAACGCCGCCAACCGACAGATCGCCTAACCCGCAGTTAACCAGTCGGCCGTAAGAGCGACTTATGGCACTGACCGTACCTTTCCCCCCCGATCCCGGCGCGATCGAGGCGCTTCTGCGCGATGACCTGGTTCATGCCGATCAGGTCATGGTCCACATGGGGCCAATTCTCCGGCATCTTCTCCAGAACGACGATAACTCGATCTTCAGCGACGAGATCATCGCCCGCGTCCGAGGCATGCTGTCAGATATTGCCAGACAGCTTGTGCAGGCGGTTGGTGAAGCTGCCGGTCACGACAATTCTGCCGCCTGGGCGCGAGAGGCAGGCGATGGCCTGGCGGATTTGCTCGCCGGCAATCAGGCCCTGCTGAATCATCTGCACATGCTTGCGGTCGAGTGGCAACTTACCGAGAAGATGCAGGGCAGGCTGGGACTCGATCCCGTGCTCACCCCGCTTCTTCAAGACATCATTGCGTCGCGCGATCCCGATCTGGCCGCGCGTGGGATGAATTTGCTCGCCGCGCAGGCGCGATTCGGACAGTTGATGCGGCGCATGCAGATTCCACTTTCGGAACTGCCCGGCGATCTTCACCATATCGCTCTGATGACCATGCAGGCCTACGTTGCAGATGATCCGTCCGGACTGGCTGCTGCCGGCGCGGCGGAAAGTGCATTGCGCCAGCAACGCGTAGCCGCAGCATCGCGTCTGGAGCTACTCGACCACGTCATTCGGCAATTGGCAGGTGATTCGGCCCGGGGGCTGCAAATCGACTCCGCCGGGATTGCGCTTTTCCTGTCGAGCCTCGCCTCGGGGGCCGGAATGTCGCGCGAAATGGCGATCATGTGCACGACCGAGAGCCAGATGGCGCGATTGGCGCTTGCACTGTCGGCCGCAGGTGCTGACCGCACGAATCTGGTCACCACTTTCTCAGCCCTGCATCCGCAAACCAGCCTGCCAGAGGGCATTGATCAGCTCGTGCCCGATGCCGCAGCAGCGATGCTGGCCTCTTCCTTGATGCGCCGTGAGGCGTTCGGATAATGATCGGCCGATGAGGGCGCACCAGTGACCACCGCAGGCGTGATCCGCGCCCGCTGCGACAGCGCAGACCGGTTGGTCGAGTCCGATGAGACCCTGGCGGCGCTGCAGATACGGCTCGGCGGCGCATACCCCGGTGTGATCGCGCTGCCGGGTCTGTTGGCGCTGGTGCGCCGTGCGCGATTGGCGGGGGCTCCGCTATCCGCAGCCATGACCGTGACCGACGAAGGGCAACCGCTCTCGTTTTCGGCGCGCGCCATTCCCGATGGGTCCGGCACAAGGATCGAGATCAGCGACTGGAAAGTCGCCGCGGATGCCTGGCAGGGCGATGAAGCGGCAGCGACCGACGAAGCACTTATCCGACAGTTGGCCGAAGCACACATTGTTCTGGACGCCGAGCAGCGCATCGTCTCGGGTTCCGCCACGGCACGCGATCTTGTCGACCTGGCATCGAGCCTGCAGCAAGGCTTTGGCAGATACTGGACCGATCTCGTAACGCTTGAGGGCAGCGCGCACCGCCAACCTCTGCACTGGCGATTGCTCGACGAAGCCCAGGTGGCCGTGCCCGGCTCGTCCCGTGTGTGGAAAACGCGTATTCTGCCGTTGCGAGCAGGCGGGTTCGAACTGCTTCTGGTGGCGGAGTCCGTGCTAGCGGAAGCCCCGAGCATGACGGTTTCGGCTGTGCCGGAACCCCTTGCACATCCAGACTGGAAGGGCCTGCTGGGGCGCAAGCTGGCGCCGGCACTGCGTTTGCCGATCAACCGGATTGTCGCCAACGCCGAAACCATCCGGACACGCCTCGCCGGTCCCTTGGCTGAACAGTACGTAGGGTATGCCGGGGATATTGCGGAAGCCGGACGGCACCTGCTGTCGTTGGTCGAAGACCTGGCCGATCTTGAGACGGTGGAAGACGAAGGGTTTTCGCCTGCTTCCGATCACATCGATCTTGTCGATTGTGCCCGGCGTGCAGCAGGCATCCTGGGCGTCCGGGCGCAGGAACGACGCATTGCCTTCTTGCTCCCCGCGCTCGATGTGGCAGCGCCGGCCATCGCGGAATTCCGCCGCGTGCTGCAGATCCTCCTCAACCTCATCGGCAACGCCGTGAGATATTCGCCGGAAGATACCCGGATCGAGGTCGAATGCGGTATCGATGGCGAGTTCGCCTGGATCACCGTGCAGGATCAGGGGCAGGGCATTGCCCGGGATCAGGCCGAGAAGGTTTTCGAGAAGTTCGAGCGGCTCGGTCGCAGTGGCGATGGAGGAAGCGGACTGGGCCTCTATATCTCGCGCAGACTGGCGCGAGCGATGGGCGGGGATCTCACTGTCCAGCAGGCGCCAAAGGGCGGCGCGAAATTCGTGCTGTTGCTGCCGGCTGACAGAGCCGCGCAGGCGAGCGCAGCGGGCTGACGCTCAGCGACGTCGCGATGCGCGCCAGATCGCGATGGCGCCGATCAACATCAACCCCGCGCCGATATAGGCCCATTGCGTCTGGGCAAGCATGAAGCTCGATGAAGGCCACATGATCAGGCCCAACCCTTGGCCGACCCACAGGCCGCCCATCAAAAGGGCGACGATGCCGAAAATCCTGAGAACCATCGTCATCGTCGCCCTCCTCTGTCGTTCAATCGATCAGCGGTCGCTCAGCGGAATGTAATCGCGCTCGTTAGGACCAGTGTAGAGCTGGCGAGGACGCCCGATCTTCTGGCCAGGATCGCTGATCATTTCGTTCCACTGCGCCACCCAGCCGACGGTGCGAGCGAGGGCGAAGAGCACGGTGAACATCGTGGTCGGGAAGCCGATCGCCGAGAGGATGATACCCGAATAGAAGTCGACGTTCGGGAACAGCTTCTTCTCTGCGAAGTACGGATCGCTGAGCGCGATTTCCTCGAGGCGAAGGGCGGTCTCGAACAGCGGATCGTTGACCTTCAGCGCGTCGAACACTTCGCGCACGGTCTGCTGCATCACCGTCGCACGCGGATCGTAGTTCTTGTAGACGCGGTGACCGAAGCCCATCAGGCGGAACGGATCGTTCTTGTCCTTGGCGCGATCAATGTAGTGCTGGATGCGATCGGGGGTGCCGATCTCCTTGAGCATGTTGAGCGCTGCTTCGTTTGCGCCGCCATGCGCCGGGCCCCACAGGCAGGCGATGCCCGCTGCGATGCACGCGAACGGATTTGCGCCCGAGGAACCGGCCAGACGCACGGTCGAGGTCGAGGCGTTCTGCTCGTGATCGGCATGGAGGATGAAGATGCGGTCCATCGCCTTTTCGACGGCGGGGATAACTTCGTACTCTTCAGCCGGGACGCCGAAGGTCATCTTCAGGAAGTTGCCGGTGTAGGACAGCTTGTTGTCCGGATAGACGAAGGGCTGGCCGACGGAATACTTGTAGGCCATCGCCGCGATCGTCGGCATCTTGGCGATCAGGCGGTGCGAACTGATCTTGCGATGCGTCGGGTCAGCAATGTCGGTGCTGTCGTGATAGAATGCCGAAAGCGCGCCGACGACGCCGCACATGATCGCCATCGGGTGCGCATCGCGACGGAAGCCGCGATAGAACGTGGCGAGCTGCTCGTGCAACATGGTGTGGCGGGTGATCGTGCGGCTGAAGTCCGCAAGTTCCTGCTGGCTCGGCAGTTCGCCGTTGAGCAGCAGGTAGCTCACTTCCATGAACGACGAGTGCTCGGCCAGTTGGCCGATCGGGTAACCGCGGTGCAGCAGCACGCCTTCATCACCGTCGATGTAGGTGATCGCGCTGTCGCAGCTCGCAGTCGAAGTGAAGCCCGGGTCATAGGTGAACATGCCCGTCTGGCCATAGAGCTTGCGGATGTCGATGACGTCCGGCCCGATGGTGCCGCTCTTGATCGGCATGTCCACGCTGTTGCCGCCTGCGGTCAAAGAAGCCTGGTTTTCGCTCACGCCTAAGCCCTCCTGTTTCTTCTGTCTTTACGTTCTATGCCCGGGTTCAAGCCAACTGATCGCGGATACGCGCCAGCGACTCGTCCTTGCCGAGCAGTGCCAATACGTCGAATATTCCCGGCGAGGTAGTCTGTCCCGTCAGGCTCGCGCGCAACGGTTGGGCAATTTTGCCCAAGCCTATCCCAAGCTCCTCGGCCATTTGTTTCAAAGTGGCCTCCAGTCCCTCGATTGTCCAGCCGTTTTCAGCGTCGAGCGCAGCCACCACTTTGGCCAGTATCGCGCGCGAATCGTCGGTCAGCAGTGCCGCAGCCTTTTCCGCCATGGGCAGGGGACGCTGTGCAAACAGGAACACCGACGAAGCTGCCAGCTCATTGAGGTCGGCAGCGCGCACCTTGAGCACCGGCATCGCGCGGGTCAGCAGGTCCATGCCCGCTGCGCCATCGAAGCCCGGCTCCAGCACAGCCAGACGCGGTGCGACCAGCCCGGCGAGCCGTGCGTCGTCAGCCTCACGGATGTAGTGGCCGTTGAGGTTCAGCAGCTTCTTGAGATCAAAGCGCGATGCGCCCTTGTTGACGTTGCCGATGTCGAACCATTCCACCGCCTGGTCGCGGCTGATGATCTCCTCATCGCCATGACCCCAGCCGAGACGCAGCAGGTAATTGAACACCGCTTCAGGCAGCAGGCCCATCTCGTCGCGATAGGCATCGATGCCCAGCGCGCCATGACGCTTCGACAGCTTCGCGCCATCGGCCCCGTGAATCAGGGGGATATGTGCGTAGATCGGATCGGGCCAACCGCTCTCGATCTCGTTCATCGCACGGACAATCACGAGCTGGCGGAAGGCGTTGTTGATGTGATCGTCGCCGCGGATCACGTGCGTGACGCCCATGTCATGATCGTCGACCACGACCGCGAGCATGTAAGTCGGCGTGCCGTCCGAGCGCAGCACGATGAAGTCGTCGAGCTCGCTGTTCTGGACGGTGATCGAGCCCTGCACGCGGTCAGGAATCGTCGTCTCGCCCTCACGCGGGGCCTTCATGCGCACCACGTACGACTGGTCTACCGGCCACTGATCCGGCGTCGCATCGCGCCATTCGCTGTCAATGCGGAAGGGGCGGCGCTCGGCCTGTGCCTTCTCGCGACGTGTCGCAAGTTCTTCCTGCGTCAGATAGCAGCGGTAGGCGTGTCCGGCCTCCAGCATTTGGTGCGCCACCTGCGCGTGCCGTTCCGAGCGTGCAAACTGGAACACCGGCTCCTCGTCTCCGCCCAGACCCAGCCAGTTCAGCCCGTCGAAAATGGCTTCGATCGCCGCATCGGTCGACCGCGCACGGTCGGTGTCCTCGATCCGCAGCAGATACTTGCCGCCGTTGTGGCGAGCATAAAGCCAGTTGAACAGCGCCGTACGCGCGCCGCCAATGTGCAGGAACCCGGTGGGCGAAGGGGCGAAACGGGTGACGACCGGGGCGTCGCCGGGCGATCCTGCAGAAACGGTGTCAGTGGCGCTTGCCATCGGCCGCGCTTTCCTTTGCTTTGAATGTCATGGCGTCTCCGGCTGCAGATCGGCCAGCGGCAGACTATCCCGCCGCCGAACCGGTCCCTGAACCGGGTGAACGCGCGCGGCATTGGGACATCCGCGCGCGATTGTCCAGCATGCTTGATGGTCGGATCGACGCGGCAGAGCGCTTCCTCGATGCACACCCGTTCGAACGCGGGCTCTGGCTGGTGGTCGCCTTTGCCGCGGGCATTGTCCTGTGGGTGGCACTCCCCTCCCGCCCTGACTGGATCGCCGCACTGCTGGCACTCGGGGCAATCGCCATCCTCGGCTTGCTGACGGTCAATGCCGAGACGCGGCCCCACCTGCGCCTTGCTGTGGCAGGCGTGGCGATCATGGTGGCTGCGGGCGAGGTCACGATATGGACTCGCTCCACGCTTGTCGGCCAGCCAGGCATAGCAAGGCCGCAGGTTTCCGCTCTTTCAGGAGTAGTTCTGGAGCGAAGGGAAGAGCCGGCCAAAGCGCGCGCCCGCCTTGTCCTGCGCGTGGCGCTGGAGGCTTTGCCCGATCCTGTCCGCGTGCGGGTCAACCTGCCGTATGACAAGGATCCGGGCGAAGTGACGGAAGGCGCCCGGATCGCCCTGCGCGCCCGGCTCATGCCACCGGCGGCTCCCATGCTTCCGGGGGCGTACGATTTTGCTCGCAGGGCATGGTTTGATGGCCTTGCCGCGACGGGAACGGTGCTTGGCGATGTGCGGGTAATCGCAAGGTCGGATCGTGATACGACACTGCGCAGCCTGCAGAGGTCGCTGGCCGAGCACGTCCGCGCCCGGTTGGGCGGATCTTCAGGGACAATCGCCGCCGCATTTGCCAGCGGAGACCGCGGGGCGATCGCGACTGCTGATGAAGACGCCATGCGCGATGCGGGCCTGACGCACCTCCTGTCGATCAGCGGCCTGCATGTCAGCGCCCTGGTCGGGGCCGTTTACTGGCTGGTCGCGCGCCTGCTCGCGCTTGTTCCCTGGGTCGCACTCAGGATTCGGGTGCCTCTCGCGGCCGCCTTTGCAGGCGCCCTCGCAGGACTTGGCTATACCTTGCTGACCGGGGCGGAAGTGCCCACCATCCGGTCGTGCATCGGGGCATTGCTTGTTCTTGGCGCGCTGGCCTTGGGACGCGATCCCCTGTCGATGCGCATGGTGGCCGTGGGCGGCTTTATTGTCATGCTGTTCTGGCCCGATGCGGTCCTCGGCCCCAGCTTCCAGATGAGCTTTGCCGCCGTGATCGCGATCATCGCCTTTCATTCGGCAGGCCCCGTTCGCTCGTTCCTTGCCGGTGAACACCACGGGCCGGTCGTCCGCGCCGCTCGTAGCCTGATGATGTTGCTGGCCACCGGTGTGGTCATCGAACTCGCGCTCATGCCGATAGGCCTGTTCCATTTCCATCGCGCTGGCGTCTATGGCTCGCTCGCCAATGTCATCGCCATTCCGCTGACCACTTTCGTGACCATGCCACTGATAGGCATGGCCCTGCTGCTTGATCTGACGGGGCTTGGCGGACCGGTGTGGTGGCTTGTCGGCAAGTCGCTCGATCTGCTCCTGGCGCTGGCACACTTCGTGGCGTCGCAACCCGGAGCCGTCACGGCAATGCCTCCGTTCGAAGCGTGGAGCTACGTTCTGTTTGTCGGCGGCATGCTGTGGCTTGCGCTCTGGGCGGGCAAGGTGCGCCTTCTTGGCGTCCTGCCGGCCGGACTCGCGGTGACGGCCATGGTGCTGACCCCCACGCCCGATCTGCTGATCACGGGCGATGGACACCATGTCGGGATCGCAAACGAAGGTCCGGACCTGATTGTCCTGCGCATTGGCCGGGGCGATTACATGCGGGACAACCTGCTCGAACTGGCCGGTATGGAGGGCAACCTCCGCCGCCTTGATGAATGGCCAGGCGCCCGCTGCAATGACGATTTCTGCGCGGCCGTCGTGCAACGGGGCGATCGGCGCTTCACGCTCCTGATGGCCCGCAGCCGCAATTACATTGACGACATGGCACTTGCCGCAGCCTGCGAGCGGGCCGACATCGTCATCGCCGATCGACGCCTTCCTGCATCGTGCCGCCCCCGCATGCTCAAGGCAGATCGGTCCTACCTTGCCCAAACGGGCGGCATATCCGTTGATCTTGCCTCAGGCCGAACTCGCACCGTTGCGGAAACGCAAGGCCAGCATGGATGGTATCGCTGGCCGGAGCCCCATTTACGATCCCATGACATGCAACGCCGCGATGCCATTCGCACAGCGCCGGGATGGCAGAACTTAGTTGGAGAGGCACCGGCGCCGTCGGCTCAAGAGCGATAGGCATGGTCAATGCCGACCCGGGATTCATCGCGCACCGAGGCGTCTGATTTCCGCCGATCCTGAGAGTGGAGGATAGGGAGTTCGTCGTTCCGTCCGCAAGCGCCGGAAGCAGAACTGACGCTGCCGCGGAGGCTGCCTCAATCACACTGGGAGAGGCTGGCCGGGCGAGCCTGAGCGTCGACCGGCCAAATTCATCAGGGCAGGTCCCAGCGTACCGAACCTGAATAGCTTCCCACCGTCGGCATGCCGTCGCTGCCAAGCGCCGGGACGAACCGTGCTCGCGCGCTGACCTTCATGCATGTGGCGGCATCAAGGTCTGGCGATCCGCTCGAACTGGTTATCTCGCACCCCGTCACGCGCCCATCCACACCGATCGAAAGACGAAAACGGGTCAATCCTTCCCGTTCTTCCCTGATCGCGGCGGAGGGATAGTCGCGGTCCGAGACCCAGGAACCTGGCGATACCTTTGGCGATGCCGTGCGCACGGCGAAGCTGGGCGAGGGAGAAGGGCGAGGTTCGGGCAGGATGCCGGGAGCAGGTTCGACCGGCGTGATCGGCGTGATCTCGATATCGCGGACCGTGCTTGAAGGATCGGCGGGCGTGATGGCAATATCGGGACGTGGGGCAACCAGCGAACGGTTGTCCGGCTTGGGCGAGGGCTTCACGTCAGGGGGCGGAACAACCGGGGTTACCTTGACCTCTTCGTCTTCCCATTGCTTGGCGGGAAGACGGTCGGTCAGGATTGTGACCATGCTGTTGGCGAAACCTGAAGCGATCGCCCAGATCGCCACGCCATGAAGCAGTCCGACCGCGATGAAGGTCTGTGTCTGCCTGCGTCTCGTATTTTCGATTGCATAAGCCATTGGCAACACCTCTTCCGTTGCCGACGCCCCATGTTCTGGCGGGCCGTCCCGGAAAGGGGCGCCCCGTAGCGGGGCATTCGGTAACGGTGGATACTATACCTCTGCGGGGAGTAGCTCCAGAGAAATCTCAACCAAATCGATTGATATTTGCCATAACACGCTCTGACGGAAAAGGCCGCCGCGCAATTTCTGCGCGGCGGCCTTGCAATTCCAACGCAGGTCTGCCGAACAGGCAGAGCGCTGCTTGAACCGTCGTCAGTGATAGCGCCGCAGCAAACCCGCCAGCTTGCCCTGTACCGCAACCTCTTCGGGGCGATAGAACTGAGGATCGTACGCCGCGTTGGCGGGATCAAGGCGGATCATGCCCTTTTCACGATGCAGGTACTTGAGAGTCGCCTCTTCACCCCGCACCAGCGCAACGACGATCTCGCCATCACGGGCCACATCGGTCTTGCGGACCAGCGCGTAGTCTCCATCGAAGATGCCAGCTTCAACCATCGAGTCGCCAGAGACTTCAAGCGCATAGTGCTCACCAGCGCCGAGCAGGGCGGCAGGGACAGGCAACGTCGCTGCTGTTTCCATTGCCTCGATCGGCACACCTGCCGCGATCTTGCCGTGCAGTGGCAGTTCGATGACGTCGTTGGCAGGCGCCGGCGACGCCGCCTTGGCTGCAGTGCGGAGCGGTGTAATCACGGAATTGGTGTTTGCCGCTTCGCGCGCCGCCGCCGGCTTGCTTGCTGCACTGTCAGGCTGCTTCAGAACTTCGAGAGCGCGGGCGCGATTGGGCAGGCGGCGGATGAAGCCACGCTCTTCCAAGGCAGAGATCAGGCGGTGAACGCCAGACTTCGACTTGAGATCGAGCGCTTCCTTCATTTCCTCGAACGAGGGGGAGATCCCCGAACCCTCCAGGCGAGTCTGGATGAAGGTGAGCAGTTCGTGCTGCTTGCGCGTCAACATCGGCGGCCACTCCGCATTGCGCAGCTTCAAAGCAAAGCCGCTGATCTTTCATGGACCGGGGCGGGATGTTCCACACCGGCGAACGAATGCGGAACGGATAAGCAACCTTCAACGACTCGTCAAGCAATTCCGCCATTTTCGAGCAGGTAGACCGGAACATCCATTCCAGCTTGTCTGGCCTCCGCGCCTGCTTCCCGCACAACCAGCGCGTTTGCCCGCGAAAGCGGCGAGAGTGCTCCGGAATCCTGGAGCGGGTCGAGCCTGACCGACGCACCGTCCCAGACCGCGCGCAGGAACTCCATCCTGCTTCCGCCCCGTGCCAGCGGCTGCGCAAGCCTGGCTGGAATGGCTTTCGGCAAAGGCGCGCTGGCCCCGAGCATCGCCCGCAGCAGGGGGAGCATGAACAGGTAGGCCGTGACGAAGGCGGAGGCAGGATTGCCGGGCAGGCCGAGAATGATCTGTTCCCCGCGCGTGGCTACCAGCAGCGGCTTGCCCGGCTTGATGCCGACCCGCCAGAAGTCGATCGATGCGCCAACCGCTTCGAGCGCAGGGCGAACGAGGTCATGATCCCCCACCGACGCCCCGCCGCTGGTGACGATGATGTCGGAAGTGTCGGCTGCATCCAGCGCGCGAACCAGTTCATCGAGTTCATCCGCCACCGGACCGGCATGGCGAATCTGGACCGGCAGGGAAGCGGCCATCGCGCAAAGCATCGGGCCATTGCTGGCGGGAAGCTGGTGCAGGTCAGGCAGGTGGCCCGGAGGCACCAGCTCGTCGCCACTGTCGATGACGGTCAGGCTGACGCGGCGGCGCACGGGGAGATGGCTGTGGCCGCCGGCAATGGTGAGCGCGATCTGTGCAGGGCCGATGCGAGTGCCGGCAGCGATCAGGGTCTCTTGCGAACTGAAGTCCATGCCGGCGGGGCGCACATGGCGCGAAGGTGGCTGCGGTGGCTCGCCGGTCAGGCGCAGCTCGGCGCCCTCGCGGGCGCTGTCTTCCTGAAGCAGCACCATGTCCGCGCCTGAGGGCAGCATTGCCCCGGTGCTGATGCGGGTGGCTTCACCGGGGCCGACCTGCCCGGAGAAGGGGTGTCCGGCCGCGCTCTCGCCGATCACGCGCCATGGCCCCGGAAGATCGGCGCTGCGCAGGGCATAGCCGTCCATCGCCGACAGGGCTGCTGCTGGCTGCGTGCGCCGGGCGTGGAGGTCCTCGGCGAGGTAGTGGCCGAGGCATTCGGTGACCGAGCGATGCTCGACGGGCAGCGAAGGGGCCAGCGCGAGCAACCGGCTCTGCGCTTCGGCGAGCGGAAGGGGCGGCGCTTTCATTCCGGAGCGCGCCAGGTTCCGGACTTGCCGCCGCGCTTCTCGATCAGGCGGACGCTTTCGATCACCATGCCTTTGTCGAGGGCCTTTGCCATGTCGTAGATCGTCAGCAGCGCAAGGCTCACGGCGGTCAGCGCTTCCATCTCGACGCCGGTGCGGCCGCTGAGCGAGGCGGTTGCGGTGCATTCAATGCCGTCGGCTGCGAAAGCGAAGTCGACGTTGACGGCATCGAGCGCAAGCGGGTGGCACAGCGGGATCAAGTCGCCGGTCTTCTTCGCCGCCATGATCCCGGCAATGCGGGCGGGGCCGAGTACGTCGCCCTTTGGTGCATTGCCGCTGCGGATCGCTTCGAGCGTGGCGGCCGACATGCGGATCAAGCCCCGCGCAATCGCCACGCGATGCGTCTCGGTCTTGCCGCCGACGTCGACCATGCGGGCGGTGCCGGACGAATCGAGATGGGAAAGATCGTTCATCGTTCTCCCTGGAATCCTGAATGGGGGTTTACGGGGTTTACACTGTCCAGAGAGAACTGCGGAAAGGGGTTTCGGGCGTAGCTGTGGCGCGGTTTTGCGGGGCGTTCAAGGTGCTTTGCGGGCGAGTGCAACCATGGCGAAATCACGCAGTGTAGGAAAGCATTTCGATCCGATGTGGTGGCTTGTTGGGAAATCATTAGGCTTCATCCGCAATAGTCATTGGATGATTACTGAAGTGACCAAGAAGCGCGTGGCCATCATGATTGATGGAGAAAATTTGCCAGCGAGCGTTTTGCCGAAGATCGAGAGAGTTGCAATGGCGCTCGGCGATATTCAGGTGCGCCGGGTCTACGGAAACTTTGCTTCTGGCGCGCATTCTGAATGGATAGTCCACGCTCAAAACCATCCACTAGACGTGAGGCAGGTGACGCCCTCGAAGCATGGCAAAAATGCAACGGACATAACCTTGGCCGTAGAGGCGGTTGAAATCATGCTGCGCAAGGGGTTCGAGTGCTTGTGCATCGCGTCTGGAGACCGCGACTTCCAGCCTCTGGTCAGTTTTATCCGCTCAGAGGGCCGTGAGGTTCACGGTTTCGGCAGTGATGCTGCGGACCAGAAGCTGCGGAATAGTTGCACAAAATATCATGTTGTTCTTGCAGCAAGTAAGTCATCTGCGAATTCTTCAAAGGTTGGAACCAAGGTCAAAGCGACGCCCACCAAGCCAGAAGAAGCCCGCAATTTGCCAAGAACAGACGACGCGCACTGGTCCAAAGTCCGTGAAGCGCTGAGCGCGATCGCAAAGCAGCGGGAATGGGTCCCATTACCTGAACTCGCAACCGTTCTGGGCCAAGCGAAGCTGCAACCTGCTACATTCGGATCGAAAAGCTGGTTGCAGGTTTTCAAGAAGGACAGCCGCTTCGTCGTGGAAAAGATTGCGGGCTCAACGCAATCGCAGATTCGGATCGCGGCCTGACGTCTCTTGCCGCCCAGCCAGCGCTCGCTATTGTCCCGAGTGTCAATAACGGGAGCGATGGATGCGGAAGCGCTGGGTTTTGGTGGGGGCGGCGTTGCTGGCGGGGGGCGCCGGGTTTGCCTCGCTCGACAAGGAAACGCGCGGGATCCTGCTGGCTTTGCCGACCAATGCCGACGTGCTTTCATGGCGGGAAGGGCAGCGTGATGCGGCTTTCCGGGCGATGGACCGGCTGCCGTTTCTGGCCAAGGCCAACACGATCGCGCCTTCGGCTACGGCTTTGCCGCTCCCTGCCGGCAAGCCTCTGACAGTACCGGGGCTCGATGATTTCATGGACCACCAGCGCACGGCGGGGCTGGTCATTGTGCAGGACGGCAAGGTGCGGCTCGAACGCTACGGGCTGGACTTCGATGCGAAGGGCCGCTGGACGAGCTTTTCGGTGGCGAAATCCTTCACCTCGACGTTGGTCGGCGCGGCGTTGCAGGATGGAGCAATCAAGAGCCTCGACGACAAGGTCAGCCAGTATATCCCCGGCCTCAAGGGCAGCGCCTATGATGATGTGAGCGTGCGGCAATTGTTGACGATGTCATCTGGCGTGCGCTGGAACGAGGATTACGAAGATCCGAATTCGGACGTTGCCGAGTTCAACCGCGCCAAGCCGGAAAACGGGCTCGATGCGACCGTCAGCTATATGCGCAAGCTGCCGCGTGCCCATCCGCCCGGCGAGGTGTGGCATTACAATACCGGCGAGACCAACCTGATCGGCGTGCTGGTCAGTTCGGCCACGGGCAAATCGCTCTCAGCCTATCTGCAGGAGAAGGTGTGGCAGCCGGCGGGAATGGAGGCCGAGGCGACCTGGCTGCTGGGCAAGACGGGTCTCGAAATCGGAGGATGCTGCCTGCAGGCGGCGACGCGCGACTATGCCCGCTTCGGGATGTTCGTCATGGGCGGTGGCAAGGGGCGCGATGGCAGGCAGATCGTGCCGGCGGACTGGTTTGCGCAAGCCACGTCAAAGCAAAAGGACATTGGCCGAGCGGGAAGAGGCTATGGTTTCCAGTGGTGGACCAACGACGACGGCACTTTCGCCGCCCAAGGCATTTTCGGGCAGGGCATCTTCATCGATCCCAAGCGCAAGCTGGTGATTGCCACCAACTCCGACTGGCCGCGCGCCAGTGCCGGACCGCAGCCCGAGGAACGCGAAGCCTTCTATCGCAAGGTACAGGTGTTGATCGACGCGGGCGAGTGAGCCCGGAAGGTCAGCTTGCGATCGGCAACCTGACCGTTCCGTCCTCGTCCCGCTCCAGCGGAGAATAGGCGACGACCGCGTTCAACGGCAGATCGGCGTAGATGTGCGGGAACAACTGGCCGCCGCGTGACGGCTCCCACTTTACCGCAGCGCCAAGCGCGGCGAGATCGACGGCGGCGACGTGGAGATCGTCTTGCCCGGCGAAGTGCTTCTCGACCGTCTCGGTCAACTGCGCCTCGGTCGACAGATGGATGTAGCCATCCGCCAGATCGACCGGAGCACCCTTGAACACGCCATCCGCCTCGAGCTGCGCCATCTGCGGACCGGTCAGGACCTTGTAGGCGAGGAGGGGGAGGTCAGTCATTCGGCAGTGCCGCCTTCCCGTGCCGCGGGTGCTGCGCTTTCATTGCCGTTGCTGGCCTCGGTCGCCTCGGCATCGTCGCCTTCGCCCTCGGCAAGGCGGACAGCACTGACAACGTGCTCGTCACCCGAGACGTTGAACAGGCGCACGCCTGCCGAGCCGCGACCGATCACACGCAGGGAATCGAGCGGCAGGCGGATGAGCTTGGCCTGATCGGTGACGAGCATGAGCTGGTCGGCCTGAGTTGCCGGGAAGCTGGCGACGACCGGGCCGTTGCGGCCGATGTTGTCGATATTGGTGATGCCCTGACCGCCACGGCCGGTGCGGCGGTACTCGTAAGCCGAGGACATCTTGCCATAGCCGTTGGCACAGACGGTGAGGATGAACTGCTCGCGTGCCTGAAGTTCGGCGTAGCGCTCGGCCGACAGGGCAGGTTCGCCTTCCTTCTCGCCCTTCCACGGCGCGAAGCGGACGTAGTCCTCGCGCTCGTCAGGCGTGGTGCCAACGCGGTGCAGGATCGACAGCGAGATGACCTCGTCGTCACCCTTGAGCGTCATGCCGCGAACACCAGTCGAGGTGCGGCTGGTGAATTCGCGCACTTCGTCGCCGGCAAAGCGGATGGCCTTGCCCGAACGGGTGGCGAGCAGCACGTCGTCGCTGGCTTCGAGCAGGGCGACGCCGATCAGGCGATCCTGGCTGTCCTCTTCGAACTTCATCGCGAACTTGCCGTTCGACGGGATGTTGGCGAAGGCGTCCATCGAGTTGCGGCGGACGTTGCCCTTGGCCGTGGCGAAGACGACCGAGAGCTTGCCCCATTCTGCCTCGTCCTCGGGCAGGGGCAGGACGGTGGCGATGGTCTCGTCCTTGTCGAGCGCTGGGAGCATGTTGATGACCGGACGGCCGCGCGTGGTCGGCCCGCCTTCGGGAAGACGCCAGACCTTGAGGCGATAGACCTTCCCTGCGGTCGAGAAGAACAGCACCGGCGTGTGGGTGCTGGTGACGAACATCGTCGCCACGGCATCCTCGTCCTTCGTCGCCATGCCGGAGCGGCCCTTGCCGCCACGGTTCTGGGCGCGGAAGGTGGAGAGCGGGGTGCGCTTGATATAGCCGTCAAGCGTGATGGTGACGACCATGTCCTCGCGCTCGATCAGGTCCTCGTCCTCGATCCCGTCGGCAGGCGCGGTCAATTCCGAGCGGCGCGGCGTAGCGAAGGCCTGGCGGACTTCGAGCAGTTCCTGGCGCATGACGCCGTAGAGCTTCACGCGGTCTGCCAGGATCGAGAGGTATTCCGCGATGGCGGTGGCGAGGCCTTCGAGCTCCTCGCCGATCTCGTCACGGCCCAGCGCGGTGAGGCGGTGGAGCCGCAGGTCGAGAATAGCGCGGACCTGGATTTCGGACAGGCGATAAGTGGCGGCATCGGCGACGCCAGCGTCCTCGATTGCCTCGACCAGCTTGATGTAGGGCGCGATCTCACCCATCGGCCATTCGCGGGCGAGCAGGGTCTCGCGCGCGGTGGCGGGGTTGGGCGAGCCGCGGATGATGCGCACGACTTCATCGAGGTTGGTGACGGCAATGACGAGGCCGAGCAGGATATGCGCCCGGTCACGCGCCTTGTTCAGTTCGAACTTGGTGCGGCGGGTGATGACCTCCTCGCGGAAGCGGACGAATGCCTCGATGATGTCCTTGAGGTTGAGCACTTCCGGGCGGCCGCCACGGATGGCCAGCATGTTGGCCGGGAAGCTCGACTGCGCAGGGGTGTTGCGCCAGATCTGGTTGAGGACGACTTCGGGCGTGGCATCGCGTTTGAGATCGATGACGACGCGCACGCCTTCGCGGTTGGATTCGTCGCGAATGTCGGAGATGCCCTCGATCCGCTTGTCCTTGGCTGCTTCGGCGATCTTTTCGACAAGGCCGGACTTGCCGACCTGATAGGGGATGGAGGTGAGGACGATCGAGCGGCGATCGCCCCGGCCTTCCTCGATCTGGTGGCGTGCGCGCATGATGATCGAGCCGCGGCCTTCGTGATAGGCCTTGCGGGCACCAGCGGTGCCGAGGATCAGCGGGGCAGTGGGGAAATCGGGGCCGGGGATGATCTGGATCAGCTCGTCGATCGAGATCAGCGGGTTGTCCATGTAGGCAAGGCAGCCGTCGATCACTTCGCCCAGATTATGCGGCGGAATGTTCGTGGCCATGCCGACGGCGATGCCGCCTGCGCCGTTAACCAGCAGGTTGGGGAAGCGCGCGGGCAGGACCTGCGGTTCATGCTCCGAACCATCGTAATTCGGGATGAAGTCGACCGTGTCCTTGTCAATATCGGCGAGCAGCGAATCCGCGACCTTGGCAAGGCGCGCTTCGGTGTAGCGCATCGAGGCCGGCGGATCGGGGTCCATCGAGCCGAAGTTGCCCTGACCGTCGATCAGCGGCAGGCGCATCGACCAATCCTGCGTCATGCGCGCAAGGGCGTCATAGATCGCGGCGTCACCGTGCGGGTGATATTTGCCCATGCAATCGCCGACGATACGGGCGGACTTGCGATAGGCCTTGGTCGAGACGAAGCCGTTTTCATGGCTGGTCCACAGGATGCGACGATGGACCGGCTTCAGGCCGTCGCGCACATCGGGCAGCGCGCGGCTGACGATCACGCTCATCGCGTAATCGAGATAGCTGGTCTTCATTTCGTCGACGATGTCGATCCGCTGGAACTCGCCTTCCGGGGCGGGGACTGGGGGGTCGATGATCGTGGTGTCGTCGCTCACGGGAACTGCTTTTCGTTATAGCTACAAGGGATGAAAGATGGCCCTAGGCCAATTGCCGCACGATAGCCAGCAATCGGGCTGCCGTGGTCCCTAAACGACACCGGTTTTCCACACCTGCGACCAGATGCATGAATATTGGGACGAGGCGCCATTCAAATGGCGTTCACCGTGAAAAGGATAGTGCGCAAACCGTTGCCAAGGGCCCAATTCCGCGCCACTAGCGGGATCGACCAGAGGTGAGAGGACACCGGGGTGCGAAGGTGTCGGGGCAGGGTCGCTCCCGCTGATGCATCCGGTCGAACAGGAGACGATTTCTATGCGTGCTACTTTCGGACTGATTGGCAAGACGGCGATGGCCCTCGTGCTTTCGGCCGGCGCACTGTCGGTCACGTCGACCGCGGCATTCGCCAAGGAAAAGGAAGCCAAGGCCGAGAAGGCCAGCTATTCCAAGGAATTCGTGGCTGCTGCTGGCCCGATCCAGAAGACCGTGACCGCACTTGACGAAGCCAAGAAGAAGGGCGCCGATGCCGCTGCGCAGAAGGCGCTGCTGGCCAACGCTCCGGCTGAACTCGCTGCGGCTGAGGCTGCGATCAAGACCCCGCTCGACCGCATGGCGGCCGGTGGCTGGGCCGTCAGCATCGGCGGTACGCTGAATGACATCGCAATGCGCCAGCGCGGCATCCAGAACATGCTCGACAGCGGGCAGGTTCCGGCTGCGAACGTGACCGAGTACCAGTTCTACCTCGGCAACTTCGCCTATTCGAACAAGGACTACGCTACCGCCGTCAAGGCGCTGACCCCGGTCGTTCAGGCGAACTACAAGGACGACACCGCGGCAGAGCTGCTGGCAGACTCGTACTCGCAGCAGGGCCAGAATGCCGAGGCGCTGACCGCGCTGAAGATGGCGGTCGATGCGCGCAAGGCTGCCGGTGCCGAAGTGCCGGAAGGCTGGTTCAAGCGCGCCAACCTGATTGCCTACAAGAACAAGCTCGGGCCGCAGGCGATCGAATGGTCGACGCTGATGGTCGAGAACAACCCGACCCCGCTGAACTGGCTCGGCGCCGGCCAGCTGGTGCGCGAGTTCAGCCAGTTCACCAACCAGGAATCGCTGGACCTTGGCCGTCTTTTGATGCGTTCGGGAGGGTTCCAGAACGATCCGAAGTACGTCGAGCGTGAATACGTCGAGTACATCGAAGCGGCCGACCCGCGCCGCCTGCCGGGCGAAGTGCTGAAGGTTGCCAACATGGGCGTGCAGGCTGGCGTGCTGAAGGCCAACGACGCCTTCGTGAACGATGCTATCTCGCAGGCCAAGGGCCGCATTGCTCCTGACAAGGCTTCTCTGCCGGCGCTCGACAAGGAAGCGCGCGCTGCCAAGGACGGCAAGAGCCCGATGGCCATGGCTGACGCCTATCTTTCGTATGACGAAGCCGCCAAGGCGGAAGAGTTCTACAAGATGGCGATCGAGAAGGGCGGCATCGACAAGGACCGCGCGCTGACCCGCCTCGGCATCGCGCAGCTCGACCAGGACAAGTTCGCCGACGCCAAGGCGACCTTCGCTCAGGTCGGCGGTGCCCGTGCGACGCTCGGCCGCCTGTGGCTGGCTTTCGCCAACACCCAGGCCAAATAAGCCTGAGGCTTTCTGCAAACGAAAAGGGCGGCCATCGCAGGCCGCCCTTTTTGCATGTGGAGCGGTTCCCCCGATCAGTTGACCGGAGCAAATTCTCCGCTGGGTTCGTCCAGCACGTGCAGCACGCCGTCTAAAATGGCGAAGAATGCACCACGCAGCTTGAGCTCGCCACTCGCCTCCTTGCGGCGGACGCATGGGAACGTGCGCAGGTTGGCAAGGCTGGCGCGAACGCCGGCCTGCTCCATTGCGCGCTCGGCTTCATGTCCTTCGGTCCCGAAGTGGGAGACGACGTCCTCTCGCGCATCATCGAGCAGCGAAATCCAGTCTGCCACGAAGCCGCCTTCACCGGGTTCGGTGCCCTTGAGGCTTTGCGTCAGGGCGGCCTTGCAGCCGCCGCACATGCCGTGGCCCATGACCACGACTTCCTTGACCTTCAGTACCTGAATCGCAAATTCGAGCGCCGCCGAGACGCCGTGATGGCCGGGATTGGTTTCGAACGGTGGCACCATGGCCGCGACGTTGCGCACCACGAAGATTTCGCCCGGATCGACATCGAAGATCTGCGCCGGGTCGACCCGGCTATCGGAGCAGGCAATGATCATCACCTGCGGTTCCTGGCCTTCGCGCAATTCGCGCCAGCGCTCCAGCTTCGGAGTCCAGCCGCTTTCGCGGAAGCGGCGATAGCCTGCGATGAGGCGGTCTAGTTCGGGGGAAGCCTGGGTCATGGCCTGTGCTAATGACCACATAGATTGGGTCTTTCAAGTGCTGGCGTAACGGCCTATCTGGGCGGCATGACCGAACCGGCCCAGAACCTCCGCCCCGAACGTCAGCGCAAGCCCGACTGGATCCGCGTCAAGGCTCCGACCAGCAAGGGCTATGGCGAGACCCGCGCCCTGATGCGCGAGCTTGGCCTGAACACCGTATGCGAGGAAGCGGCCTGCCCCAACATCGGCGAATGCTGGACCAAGAAGCACGCCACGGTGATGATTCTCGGCGAGGTCTGCACCCGCGCCTGTGCGTTCTGCAACGTGAAGACCGGGATGCCCCGTGCCGTCGATCCGATGGAACCGATGAACGTGGCGACGGCGGCAGCGAAGATGGGCCTGGAGCACATCGTCATCACCTCGGTCGACCGTGACGACCTGCCGGACGGCGGCGCCAGCCACTTCGTCAAGGTCATCAAGGCCCTGCGCGAACTGACGCCCAATACCACGATCGAGATTCTGACGCCTGACTTCCGCAACAAGATGGAAGCCGCCGTCGAATCGATCGTCGAGGCAGGGCCGGACGTCTATAACCACAATCTCGAAACGGTGCCGCGTCTCTATCCGACGATCCGCCCCGGCGCGCGCTACTATGCTTCGCTGCGCCTGCTCGAACAGGTCAAGCGCCACGATCCGCGCATCTTTACCAAGTCGGGCATCATGCTTGGCCTTGGCGAAGAGCGCCTCGAGGTTCACCAGGTCATGGACGACATGCGCTCGGCGCAGATCGACTTCCTGACCATGGGGCAGTATCTGCAGCCGACGCCGAAGCACGCCAAGGTGATCGACTTCGTGACGCCCAAGGCGTTCGAAGCCTATGGCTCGATCGCGCGCGCCAAGGGCTTCCTGCAGGTGGCGGCGAGCCCGTTGACCCGATCCAGCTATCATGCTGGCGATGATTTCCGGGCCATGCGCGCCGCGCGCGATGCCCAGTTGGCAAAGGCCGCTGCCAAGGTCGGACTGTAGGCCCGACTTGCCGAGGATAACCGAAACCCGCACGCTGCAATGGTCGGCCGAACAGATGTTCGACCTTGTGGCCGACGTGCGCCGTTATGCGGAGTTCCTGCCGTGGGTGGTGGCCACCCGGATCAAGTCCGACAGTGAAGGCGAGATGATCGCCGACATGCTCGTCGGCTTCAGCGCGCTGCGCGAGAAGTTCACCTCGCGCGTGGTCAAGGACCGGCCACGGTCGATCAAGGTCGAATATATCGACGGTCCGCTCAAGCGGCTCGAGAACGACTGGACCTTTCGGGATGGACCCGACGGCGGCTGCGTGATCGACTTCTGCGTCGATTTCACTTTCCGCAGCGCGATCTTCGAAAAGCTCGCCGGCCAGTATCTCGACGCGGCATTCCGCAAGATGGTCGCCGCGTTCGAGAAGAGGGCCGAACAGCTTTACGGCAGCAAGAGCTCCAGCGCGGTCAGTGTCGCCTGAAAGCGCACTTCGGCGCGCGTGCTGGCGCTGTCGAACAGCTTGAGCTCGGCATTGGTTGCTTCCGGATCTTCGCCGCGCTTGGCGCAGGCGAAGACGACGGTGCCGACCGGCTTCTGTTCCGATCCGCCATCGGGGCCAGCGACGCCGGTGATGGCTACAGCAACATCGGCACCGGACTTCTTGAGCGCGCCTTGCGCCATTGACCACGCGACCGCGATCGATACCGCACCGAACGTATCGATGAGATCTTCCGACACGCCGAGAAGCTGGTTCTTGGCCTCGTTGGAATAAGTCACGAAGCCGCGATCGAGCACTGCGGAGCTGCCAGGAACTTCGGTAAGGGCGGCCGCAACAAGGCCACCGGTGCAGCTCTCGGCGACGGCGACCTTGCGGCCGAGGGCGGCATTTTCGGCAATCACGCGACGCGCAAGATCGCCAATCTCTTCAGGAAGCAGGCTTTCCATCGGCATTGATCAGGCCGCCGGCTTGCAGATTGGGAACGACGAGGCTTTGCCGGGCTTCGGCTTGTCGGCCATGACCAGGATGAAAGTCACCAGCTCTGCGGTGTTTTCCGGCGGAAGGGGCGCAAGAATGCGCACGCCGCGTTCGATCGCAGTGCACTGGTCAGGCTTGATCTCGCCGCTGACCATTTCGCTGACCATGGCCTCGACAAACGGCTGTACGGCGTTGTCCGGCAGGTTCTGCATCATGTCTGCCATCTTGGCGTCCTTCGAACCGCCAAGCTTGAGGAATGCGGATTTTGCGAGCGGCCAGTTCTGGTCCTTGCGCGCGGCATAGCGGTTCAGGAACTCGGTGCCGCGAGTGGCGAAGTAGCCGTTCGCGGACAAGTGCGGCTTGCAGCCCTTCATCGTGCCGTCGATGACCGAGGGCAGGGCGTAGCCGACCAGCGCGGTCACTTCGTTTTCACTGAGGCAGGGTGCCGTCGCAGTTGCCGCCTGGGCCATCTGGGCCTGCATGAGCGCTGCACCTGCAAGCGCGGCGAAAAGAACACGGGAAGAGACCATAACGTCTTTGCTCCTGCGGATCAGCGGGGGACGACCGTCGCCACCGCTTGTGCCGCGATACCTTCGCCCCGGCCGGTAAGGCCAAGGCGTTCCGTAGTCGTCGCCTTGACCGAGACCGCACCTGAGTCAATCCCGAGAATCCGGGCAAGGGCCTCGCGCATCGCGAACTTGTGCGGGCCAATCTTCGGGGCCTCGCAGATAATGGTGACATCCACGTTGCTGATCTCGTACCCGCCTTCCCGGACGAGATGTGCAGCGTGGGCGAGGAAGCGGTCGGACGATGCGCCCTTCCACTGCGGATCGGATGGCGGGAAGTGATCGCCGATATCGCCCATGGCGACGGCACCAAGCAGCGCATCGACCAGCGCGTGGATCGCAACGTCGGCGTCGGAATGGCCCGACAGACCCTTGCTGTGCGCGATCTTCACGCCGCACAGCCAGAGCTCTTCGCCCTCGACAAGGCGGTGCACGTCAAAGCCCATGCCGGTGCGGGGCAATCGGGTCATGTCCTGTTCCTCGAGGTCGGCGGCAAAAGTGATCTTGCGCAGCACTTCATCGCCATTGGCAAGAAGCACATTAATGCCCGCTGAGGCAGCAACCTGGGCATCGTCGCCCGCGTCGGGTTCGCCCGTCCACGCCCGGTGCGCGGCAAGGATTGCGGCGTAGTCGAAGGCTTGCGGAGTCTGGACGCGGAACAGCTCCTCGCGGTTGACCTTTTCGGCCATTGCGTCGTCGATGCCGCGGATCATGCTGTCGACGACCGGGAGCACCGGGATTGCCGCGAGGCCCCGGTCGAGAGCACCGAGCAGCGCGGCGATCACCGCCTGTGGCAGCGCGGGGCGGGCCGCGTCGTGGATCAGCACACGCGCAGGCGCATCATGCTCCAGCGCTTCCAGGGCAAGGCGGACGGAGTACTGCCGCGTTGCGCCGCCGTGGGTGAAGCGGATGCCAGGCAGGCCCGAGAGCGCCTGCGCGGCCTCGGCCTCGAACCCCTGCGGGATAGCCACGACAACAGGGGCAATGCCGGCCTCGACCAGTGCCTCGACCGAATGGCGCACGAGCGGCTTGCCGCGCCAGGCAACGAACTGCTTGGGCACTCTGCCGCCGGTGCGCAGCCCCTTGCCTGCGGCCACGACGACGGCGGCCACCGGCCCGGTGCGGGAGGGAAGGGGATCGCTCATTCGCGGCGCCTCTACCAGCGCTTGGGGGCCATGAGCAACCGTCTTGCCGTTTCACCTGTAATCGACTAAGCGCCTGCCTGTTTTTTAGGCAGATTTGATCCCGATGTCCGAAGCTCCCGTTCCGCCCGTGCTCAAGCCCATTCAGGTCGGCCCTGTCACGGTCGATTGCCCGGTCGTGCTTGCGCCGATGACCGGCGTTTCGGACCTGCCGTTCCGCACGATCGTGCGCCGGTTCGGCTCGGGCCTCAACGTGACCGAGATGATCGCCAGCCCGGCTGCCATCCGTGAGACGCGCCAGTCGATCCAGAAAGCGGCGTGGCACCCGATGGAGGAGCCGGTTTCGATGCAACTGGTCGGCTGCGATCCGGCGCAGATGGCCGAGGCAGCCAAGCTGGTCGAGCAGCAGGGCGCGGCGATCATCGACATCAACATGGGCTGCCCGGTGCGCAAGGTGGTAAACGGCGATGCCGGTTCTGCCCTGATGCGCGACATTCCGCTCGCCACGCGCCTGATCGAGGCGACGGTCAAGGCGGTTAAGGTGCCGGTGACCGTGAAGATGCGCATGGGTTGGTGCCATGACAGCCTCAACGCGCCGGAACTCGCGCGGATTGCCGAAGATATCGGTGCCAAGATGATCACGGTCCATGGCCGCACGCGCAATCAGATGTACAAGGGCAATGCCGACTGGGGCTTCGTGCGCAGCGTGAAGGACGCGGTATCGATTCCGGTCATCGTCAATGGCGATATCTGCGCGATCGAGGACGTTGCCGCCGCAGTGGAACAGAGCGGTGCCGATGGGGTGATGATCGGTCGTGGCTCCTATGGGCGGCCGTGGCTGCTCGGTCAGGTCATGCATTGGCTCGAAACGGGCGAGCGCCTGGCCGATCCGACCCTGCCCGAACAGTACGCGCTGATCGTCGAACATTATGAGGCGATGCAGGAGCATTACGGCACGGTCACCGGGGTCAACATGGCCCGCAAGCATATCGGGTGGTACACCAAGGGCCTCCACGGTTCGGCCGATTTCCGCAACAAGGTCAACTTCATCGACGACCCCAAGGCGGTGCTCGCCAACCTTGCCGATTTCTATAAGCGCGCGATCGAGCACAGCCTCTCGGCGCAAGTGGGGCAGCGCGCGGCGGCATGAGCTTGCTGCCCGACTGGCGCAGGACCGAGCCCGGGCAGAAGCCGGATCCCAAGCGCGTCGTCGCCAGCCTGCCGCTGGCGCTGCTGCAGCTTGATCCGGAACTGGTGGTGGCCTCGGTCAATCCGGCGGCCGAGCAGTTGATGGGCCAGAGCTATAGGCGGCTGGTGGGCAAGTCCGTGGCTGAACTGTTCGAGTTCGAGGAACCGCTGATCCTCGGGCGACTGGCAGATGGCGAGGCCAACCTGTTCGCACGCGGGGTAGGCGTGCGGATCATGGGGCAACCGGTCCGGACGTTCGACGTGATGACAAGCCCGGTAACCCACTGCCCGGGCTGGCAATTGCTGATGCTGCACGAAGGCGTGGGCGTCGAGGCGCTCACCGGCGACGGGCGAGGGGCTGGCGGTGGCGAGGGCGTTGCCCTGCGCGCGCCGGAGGTGCTGGCGCACGAGATCAAGAACCCGCTGGCCGGCATCCGTGGCGCGGCGCAACTGCTCGACCGCAAGCTGAGCGAGCGGGACCGGGCAATGACCGGGCTGATCACGGCTGAGGTCGACCGTATCGCCAAGCTGATCGACCAGATGCAGTCGCTCTCCCGCCGCAGTGCCGAGCCGGCGCAGGAGTGCAACCTGCATGAGGCAGTGCGCCGCGCCGAGGCGGTGCTGGTTGCGGGGCACCCCTCGAACGTGGTGATCGAAGAGGAGTTCGACCCTTCGCTGCCGCCGGTGACAGCCAATGCGGATTCGCTGGTACAGGTCCTGCTCAACCTGCTGAGCAACGCGCGGGAAGCCTGCCAGCAACAGTTGCAGCCACGCATTTCGGTGCGTACGCGCTTTGCCAGCGGTATCCAGCTGCATGTCGGGCCGGGCGGAAAGCCATTGCGCCTGCCGATCGAACTGCGCGTGTCCGACAATGGTCCGGGCATCGACCCCAAGCTGCGCGATCACATCTTCGAGCCGTTCGTGACCGGCAAGAAGAGCGGGCAGGGCCTTGGCCTTGCGCTGGTACAGAAGCTGGTGCGCGAGATGAACGGGCGCATCACGCATGACCGGGACGAGGCCAATGGCCTGACCCATTTCCGTATACACCTCCCCGTTGCCGGATCGGTGCCCTGATGACCAAGCGCGTTCTTCTGGTCGAGGACGATGCTTCGATCGCCCTCGTCATCACTGCTGCCCTTGAAGCCGAAGGCTTCGACGTGGATCACTGCGATTCGGTGGCCGGGCGTGACCGGCATCTTGCGGGCGCCGACTACCGCCTGTTGCTGACCGACGTGATGCTGACCGACGGCGACGGGATCGAGACGCTGGCATCGGTACGCGATGCGCATCCCTCGATGCCGATCATCATTCTTTCGGCACAGAACACGCTGGATACGGCCGTGCGTGCCAGCGAGACCGGGGCGTTCGAATACTTCCCCAAGCCATTCGACCTCGAGGAACTTGTCCGCACGGTCACGCAGGCCATCGGCAAGGCCGAGGCCGCCGAGATCGACGTGCCGCAGGACGTGACGCAGGGGCTGCCGCTGGTTGGCCGCAGCGCTGCAATGCAGGCGGTCTACCGCATGATCACGCGCGTCCTGCGCAACGATCTGACAGTGCTGATCCTGGGCGAATCCGGCACTGGCAAGGAGCTGGTGGCAGAAGCGATCCACCAGCTCGGCAACCGCCGGGCAGGACCGTTCATCGCCGTCAATACTGCTGCCATCCCCGCCGAGCTGATCGAGAGCGAGCTGTTCGGCCACGAGAAGGGCGCGTTCACCGGCGCCGTCGCTCGTTCGATCGGCAAGTTCGAACAGGCAAGCGGCGGCACCTTGTTCCTCGACGAAATCGGCGACATGCCCATGCAGGCCCAGACGCGCCTGCTGCGCGCGTTGCAGTCGGGACGGATCCGGCGCGTTGGCGGGCGTGACGAGATCACGCTGGATTGCCGGATCGTCGCCGCCACGAACCGCGATCTCCTGCCGATGATCGCCGCAGGCACGTTCCGCGAGGATCTCTACTACCGCCTTGCCGTCGTGCCGATCGAACTGCCGCCCTTGCGCGAACGGGCCGACGACATCGAAGCGCTGGCCCGCCACTTCCTCGCCAATGCCGCCGCCGAAGGCTTGCCACGCCGCCAATTGACCCAGTCCGGCGCCGAGCTGCTTTCGCGCCAGCCGTGGCGGGGCAACGTGCGCGAACTGCGCAATTTCATCTACCGGCTCGCCCTGCTCGCCCGTGATGAGATCATCGACGCCACGGCGATCGAACCCCTGCTGGTCCACGCGGAAGGCGGCTCTGCAACCCAGGAGCTGCAGGACACGACCGGCTCTGCACCAGGTGACCTCGCCTCGGCCGTCGAGCACTGGCTTTCGAGCAACAGCCCGGCACCGGGAGACGTCTATGACGCAGCGCTTGCAGCGTTCGAACGCCCCCTGTTCGCGGCGATCCTCAGCCAGACTGGTGGCAACCAGCTGCGCGCCGCACAGATCCTCGGCATAAATCGCAATACGTTGCGAAAGCGGCTTTCGGAGCTGGCCATCACCGCAGAGGACTTTGCCCTACGTGACTGACGGTAGGTGACGCTTGTCGCCTGCGGCCAGACACTCGTCGGTTTCCTCTTGCATTTCTGCAACAGTGGTGTTGTGACCATGCAACGATGACGCAGGAGCCAAGAGTCACGGTCCGCAGGATGCCGCGTTGGGTACGGCGAATGGCCGTCGGCCTGCGTCGGGCAAACGTGTTCTTCCTGCTCGAAGTTGCCGCCTCTACGGTCCTGGCGTTGATGCTGGCAGTTAGCTGGCTGACAGTCACCAGCAGCGGCAGCGAAGGCCAGATCCTGCCTTCGCGCCTCACATCGAGTCTGCTGATCGGAACGCTTGTTCCCGCAATGGCCCTGCAGATCCTGTGGGGCCGACGGCTTGCGATCAGACGCGCAGCACAAAGCGTGCTCGGCTCGAGCGGACGCTTGCACGTCCGGCTGGTCTGGTTGTTCTCGTTGATCGCGGCAATTCCGACTCTGCTGGTCGTGATCTTTGCCTCGTTCCTGTTCCAGTCCGGCGTGGAATTCTGGTTCTCGGACAATTCCCGCGGCATGCTGGAAAATGCGAACAAGCTGGCGCGGGGGTATTACGAGGACAAGTTGCGCGACGTCGGCAACGAGACGGTCACCATGGCCGGGGACATCCGTGACTACCTGGACCAGGCGCCGATCACCTCGACCGAATTTGCCGAAGGCTACTCCTTTCAGGTTCTCAGCCGCCAGCTCAACGAATCCGCCATTCTCGAACGCGCAGGCGACGGCACGCTTCGCACGGCCGCGATTGTCGATCCCGAAAAGACCGACCGCCAGCAGCGCGTCACGCAGGCAGACCTGAAACGGCTCGATGCCGGCGAGGCAGTGGTCGTGCGCGCATCGGCAGAACGGATCGAAGCGGTAACGCCCATCGACAAGGGCCGAGGCATCTATCTCTTCGCCGCGCGGACTTCGAACGCACTCGCGCTTCAGCAATGGGAGCGAGCGCAGACCGTGCTCAAATCCTATGACATGCTGACGACCCGGGCGAGGGCGCTGCAATTGCGCTTCAATCTCGCCCTGTTCGGCGTCAGCCTCGCGCTGGTTGGCGTAGCCGTCTGGGCGGCCTTGCGCTTTGCCGACAGGCAGGTGGCGCCACTCGCCGAACTCGTATCCGCCGCCCGCACGATCGGCAGCGGAAACTTTTCGATGCGCGTGGCCCAGAACAGCGGGACCGACGAGGTTGGCCTTCTGGCGCGTGCGTTCAACCGCATGACCCAGCAGCTGGAAGGTCAGACCCAGGCACTCGTTACCGCAAACGCGCAGCTCGAGGTGCGCCGCGCGTTCATCGAGGCGGTTCTTGAATCGATCACCGCGGGCATCGTGTCGATCGGGCGGGATGGCGCAGTTCAGTTGATTAACTCGTCCGCACAGCGCGTGCTTCTTGCAGACGCGGCGCATAACCCCATCGGCCGCCCTCTCGCGGATGTTTCGCCGGTTTTCGCGCAGCTGGTGACCTCGGGTCAGCCCAACAACGTCATCCAGTATCCGCTCGGCGGTGATCTGCGCACGCTGGCGGTGCGCGTCGTGCAGGACAGCAACGGGCATGTCATCACGTTCGAGGACATTACCCGGCAACTGCTCGACCAGCGCCGCGCCGCATGGTCGGACGTTGCCCGAAGAATTGCGCATGAGATCAAGAACCCGCTGACCCCGATCCAGCTGGCCACCGAACGGCTGCGTCGCCGCTATGGCCGCCAGATCGAGAACGATCCCGAACTGTTCGAAGAATTGACCAGCACCATCATCAGGCAGGTGGGCGATTTGCGGAAGATGGTGGACGAGTTTTCCTCATTTGCCCGGCTTCCCAAGCCGGTTTTCCGGGCCGAGGACGCCAGCGATCTCGTTCGGCAATCGCTATTCCTGCAGGAAGTGGCGCATACGGGAATCGACTTCAGCTTTGCCTGCGATGCTGCATCCATGCCCTTGCAGTGCGACCGCCATCAGTTCGGCCAGGTGATGACCAATGTGCTGAAGAACGCGGTCGAAGCTATTGAAACGCGGGCAAAGGGCGAGGAAGTCGACTATCGCGGGCGCATTGCGGTAACCTTGGCGGGAGACCACGACACGGTCACGGTAAGCGTCACCGACAATGGCATCGGTCTGCCGGCTGAGCGCGAGCGCATTCTCGAACCCTATATGACCACGCGGGAAAAGGGCACGGGCCTGGGCCTGGCCATCGTTCACAAGATCGTCGAGGAGCACGGCGGCGAGATGGCCTTCACCCCCGAACCCGGCGGAGGGACGCGCGTGACCATGCGCTTTGCCCGCGACCCGCTTTCCACTTCAAGCGCAATGGCCGAACAGGACTGACAGGACCCAAGCAATGGCACTCGATATCCTCATCGTAGACGACGAACGCGACATCCGCGAACTGGTCGCAGGCGTTCTCTCCGACGAAGGCTATGGCTGCCGGCTTGCGGCTGACAGCACTTCAGCCCTCGCCGCGATCGACGAGCGCCGTCCGAGCCTCGTTTTGCTGGACGTCTGGCTCCATGGCAGCCCGATGGACGGGCTGGAAGTCCTCGACGAAATCAAGAAGCGCGAGCCGGAACTGCCGGTCATCATCTTCTCAGGCCACGGCAACATCGACACCGCGGTTTCCGCGATCAGCCGCGGGGCCATGGATTTCCTCGAAAAGCCCTTTGAGGCAGAGCGTCTGTTGCTGTTGGTGGAACGGGCGACCGAGACCGAGCGCCTGCGCCGCGAGAATGCCCGCCTGCGCCAGGGATTTGCCATGGCCGAGGAGTTCACCGGCAACAGCTCGGCGATCAACCAGGTCCGCGCGACGCTCAAGCGCGTGGCCAATACCGGCAGCCGCCTGCTGATCACTGGCCCGGCCGGTTCCGGCAAGGAAGTTGCGGCGCGCCTGCTTCATTCATGGAGCCCGCGCGCGCAGAGCCCGTTCATCACGGTAAATTCAGCCCGCATCACGCCCGAGCGCTTCGAACAGGAGCTGTTCGGCGAGGAGATCGACGGCAAACTGGTGAGGGCGGGGCTGCTCGAGATGGCGGACGGGGGGACGCTGTTCCTCGACGAAGTGTCCGACATGCCCGCGTCGAGCCAGGCGCGAATCCTGCGCGTGTTGACCGAGCAGTCCTTTGCCCGCGTTGGCGGCCATCGCCAGTTGCGCGTGGACGTTCGCGTGGTCTCGTCCTCGTCGCGCCCGCTGGAAAAAGAAATCGCCGAACGCCGCTTCCGCGAAGATCTCTATTACCGGCTCAACGTGGTTCCGGTGGCGATCCCGTCGCTGACCGACCGGCGCGACGATATCCCGCCGCTGGTCGATCACTTCTTTGCCCGCTACGCCAGCGAGCAGGGCGTGGCGCCGCCTGCAATCTCGCCCGAGGCGATGGCGGCCCTGCAAAGCTATGACTGGCCCGGCAACGTGCGCCAGTTGCGCAATGTGGTCGAGCGGACGGTGATTCTGGCACCGCGTGACCGATTGGCGCGGATTGACTCCGACATGCTGCCGTCGGAGATCGTCAGCACTCCGATGGGCGGAGATTCCGCAGGTTCTGCCCTGATGGGCGTGCCGCTGCGCGAGGCGCGCGAGAACTTCGAGCGCGAGTATCTGAAGGTCCAGATCAGGCGGTTTTCCGGCAACATTTCAAAGACTGCAAGCTTCATCGGCATGGAACGCTCGGCCCTGCATCGAAAGCTCAAGCTGCTCGGCATGGCGGAACGGCGCGAGGATGAAGACGAGGATTGATCGCAAAAGATATTGAATTGGCGCCTGTGAATACGCATTAATTCGGAACCCTGTGCAAATTCCCATGTTTACGGAACGTGCGGGGGGACTTAAACTCGTCAATGAACCCGGCCGGAGTGTGATCCGCACGAAGGCCAGATCGCGAAAGCCCCCGCAGGGCTGAGCCAATAGAAAACGGAGTCACGTGAAATGACCGGAAAGACCTTGTCTGCCCGCCCTCGGCCCAAGCCCGAACCCGCTCCCGTTGTGGAGACTTCGGCGCCCGTAACCGGCCCGAGCGGTGGCAAGGGGCAGAACCTTCAGGACCTTTTCCTCAACCACCTACGCAAGAACAAGATTCCCGTCACGATGTTCCTCGTGAAGGGTGTCAAGCTGCAGGGCATCGTCACGTGGTTCGACAACTTCTCGATTCTGCTGCGCCGCGATGGCCAGTCGCAGCTGGTCTACAAGCACGCGATCTCGACGATCATGCCCGGGCAGCAGCTTTCGGTTGCGCACTTCCAGACAGGTGGTGAGGAAAACGGCAAGAAGGCCCGCCTGCTGCAGGAAGTGTTCCTGTCCAGCGTGCGCGATTCCGGCGTGCAGGTGACTATGTTCCTGGTGAACGGCGTCATGCTGCAGGGCAAGGTCGCGTCTTATGATCTCTTCTGCATGCTGCTCGAGCGCGAAGGCTACGTCCAGCTCGCCTACAAGCATGCCGTTTCGACAATTCAGCCTGCCGGTCATGTTGATCTCACCGGCGACTGGGATGGTGAGGATTCCTGAGTACTTTTGAATTTGGCAACAACACCGGCGAGATTGCCGGTGAAGTCACCCGTGGCGCGCGCGCCGTTGTCGTCCTCCCCGATATCAAGCAGCGGGGAGGGGGACTTGGTACCGATGCGGAAAGCCGCCTTGAAGAAGGGCAGGGCCTCGCTCGTGCCATCGGCATCGAAGTGGTCGATGCCTTCATCCTGCCGATCCGTGCCGTCCGTCCTGCGACCCTGTTCGGTGAAGGGCAGGTCGAACGCATCGGCGTGGCCTGCAACCTGTCAGACGCCGAGCTGGTCATCGTTGACGGTTCGCTTTCGGCGATCCAGCAGCGCAACCTCGAGGAAAAGCTCAAGCGCAAGGTCATCGACCGGACGGGCCTGATCCTCGAAATCTTTGGCGAGCGTGCGGCAACCGCCGAAGGCCGGCTGCAGGTCGAGCTGGCGCATCTCGATTACCAGGCGGGGCGGCTCGTGCGGTCATGGACCCACCTTGAGCGTCAGCGCGGTGGCTTCGGATTCCTGGGGGGGCCGGGTGAAACCCAGATCGAGGCGGACCGTCGCCAGATCCGCGGGCGCATGGCGCGGCTGCGCAAGGAGCTCGAACAGGTGCGGCGCACGCGCGGGCTCCATCGCGAGCGGCGCCAGCGCGCACCTTGGCCAGTGATTGCGCTGGTCGGCTACACCAACGCCGGGAAGTCCACGCTGTTCAACCGCCTGACCGGCGCTGACGTCATGGCGGAAGACCTCCTGTTCGCTACGCTTGACCCCACGATGCGGGCAATTCGTTTGCCGGGCGTCGAGAAGGCCATCCTTTCGGACACCGTGGGTTTCATTTCCGAACTGCCAACGCAGCTTGTGGCGGCTTTCCGCGCAACGCTTGAGGAAGTCACTGCGGCGGACGTTATTGTGCATGTGCGCGACGTGTCCAATCCGGCAACGGCGGATCAGAAGGCGGAGGTCGAGCAGATCCTCGCCGATCTTGATGTGATCGGGGAAGGGGGCTCGAAAATTCCCATCGTCGAGGCATGGAACAAATGGGACCTGCTCACCGATGAAGAGCAAGCTATGCGGCAGGACCTGATCTCGGCGCGGATTGCCGAGGTTCCGGTGGTGCCCATTTCCGCGCTGACTGGTGCGGGCGTCGAAGCCCTGCTTGAGCAACTCGGCCAGATGCTGACGGGCGGAGCGCAGACGCTGGAGTTCACCATTCCGCTGTCGGATGGACAGCGTCTGGCTTGGCTCCACGCCCATGGTGATATCCAGGACGAAGCCGAGGCGGAGACTGCCGAAGGCGAGCCGGCGCTGCGCATCAGGGTGCGATTGACCCAGCGTGAACTAGGCCGTTTCACCGCGCTCTGAGGCTTTTACGGACTGCCAGAGTTCTTCTTGCTGGTCGAGGGTCAGCTGCGCAAAGCGGCCCTCGGCCAGTTGCTCCATGCCCCTGAAGCGCCGCTCGAACTTGGCGTTCGCCTGGCGCAGCGCTTCCTCGGGTGCGACGCCATGCTTGCGCGCGAGGTTGACCGCAGCGAAAAGTAGGTCACCGGCTTCCGCAACGCGCTCTGCGTCTGAGGATGCATCGGCAAGTTCCTGTATTTCCTCATAAACCTTGGCGGCCGCGCCGGAGGGATCGGGCCAGTCGAAGCCTTGCCTGACAGCCCGCTTTTGCAGCTTTTCAGCCCGCATGAGTGCTGGAAGCGCCAGTGCAACGCCGTCCATGGCGCTGGTCGCACCCTTTGACGAACGTTCAGCGGCCTTGGCGCTTTCCCAGCGATCCTCACGCGATTGACCTTCGTCGCTTTCATCTCCGAAGACATGGGGATGCCGCGCTTCCATCTTTGCCGAAATCGCAGCGGCAACGTCGTCAAACGAGAACAGGCCGAGTTCTTCGGCCATCCGCGCGTGAAACACGACCTGGAGCAGCAGGTCGCCAAGTTCTTCCTTCAATCCAGCCATGTCGCCGCGGGCAATGGCGTCATCGACTTCGTAAGCTTCCTCAATCGTGTACGGTGCGATCGTTGCGAAAGTCTGCGCGCAATCCCATTCGCAACCGCGCGCAGGATCACGCAGGCGCGCCATGATGGCGAGGAGCCGCGAGAGATTGGGCGTGGAAGCTGCGCTCATGGTCATTTCCCGGTTATGTTGACTTGGGTTGGGACGGCGGCCGACCCGTCAGATCAGATTTGATAATAATGATTATGTAAATACCGATACCATAACTGTCCATGTAAACTGTGTCCAGTGTGATGGCGAAAGGCTTGCAGTCACGGGGGTCTTTCAACAGTATCAGCGACCGTGTCCACTCCGTTCGCTACGACGCCCTGGCAGGCTGCGCGCATCGAAATGCCCGGCGGTCGCCGGTCGTGGACGGTATTGGATGATGACGGCGATGTCGTCGAGTGCCTTCGTCACTGGATCGTCCATCTCGAACAGACCCATGCGTCACCAAACACGATCCGCGCTTATGTTCGCCACGTTGTGGACTTCGCTAGCTTCCTCGGCGCAAACGGCGCCGGCATCCATGAAGCCACGGTTGCGCTGTATGACAGCTTCCTTGCCTGGCGGCTTGCCCGCCGAAAGGATGCGCTGCCAAGTCCTCGGCTGATCCTGCTACGCAAGCAGGAAACGCGGATTCTGGCACCATCGACGCGCAACCAGATCCAGCTCGCGGTCAAATCGTTCTACCGCTTTTACAACGGCACTGACGACTTCGCGGTCGATACGACCGAGGTCACAAAGGCCTATGACGGCCACCGGATCTACAAGCCGTTCCTTGAGCATATCAGCCAGCGACGGACGACACGGCGCAAAGACCGTTATCTCTCGGGCGATCCCGGCCGGGTCCAGCAGCAGGTGCTCAAGAAGCGGCTGACGCCGAGCGAGGTTCTGCGGCTGATCGAGGCCTGCGGGCTCGCGCGCGACGCCTTCCTGGTCGTGCTGCTCTACAACACCGGCCTTAGGATCGGTGAAGCGCTGGGCCTGCGCCATGTCGATATCGATCTCGCCGAAAAGGTCATCTGGGTCGTTCCGCGCGAAGACAATGCCAATGAGGCCCGTGCGAAATCGGGCCGGACGCGCGGTGTGCCGGTGCACGACTACGTGCTCAACATGTACGTCGATTACATCACCAGCGACGAATATCTGCCAGCCTTCGAGTCCGGCGCCGAGTACGTCTTCACCAATGTCAAAGCCGGCGTCATCGGGCACGCCATGAGCCTGTCCTACGCGCAGAAGCTCGCGGGCCTGCTGGAGCAGCGCACCCATATCGCCTTCAGCTGGCACATGTTCCGCCACAGCCATGCATCCGAGGCGATCGCGGCGGGATACAGCCTGCTCGAAGTGGCCGACCGGCTCGGGCATGCCAGCCCGCAAACGACAGCGGCGTTCTATCAGCACCTGTTCGCCTCGGAAATCCGCAGGCTTTACCTCACAGGACCCGACGAGGTGCATGAAAGGCTTGAGAAACTTCGCGAGGCTGAGCTGCTCGGAAAGGATCTGCGATGGGCCTGACGCCGCTGGCGCTCGTCGGCGGCACGCCGCACGATACCGATCGCTACAACAACTGGCTTGAGGGGCGCCTCGCGGAGATATCCCCCCTCCTCGTCGCCAATCCCATTTGGTCGGACGCCATGATGGGTGAGGTGTTCGGCCATCCCTGGCTGAGCCAGACATACGCAAGCTTGCCGCTTCAGGCTGCGGTTCCGGTACTCACCAACGAGATCAAGGCTTACCTGGCGGTATCCGTTCTCGACGATCGCAAGGCGGACGCCCACTGGTTCCAGCGCCGGATCCCGGTGATCCGCTATCTGGTAGAGGAAGGCGCGGACCTGCTTGGTCACTTTGAGGCGGGCTGCCTTGCCGACATCCCTCACCCCGGCTTCGCGCCATCAGATGACGAGGGTGCGCGCAAACGGAACCACCACAACGATGCAGTGCTGGAGTGCTACGCCGCCTGGTATGGCGCGAATTATGGACGGCGCAGGCAAAGCCAGACCCGCCAGTGGATCCGGGGCGGCAAGATCGTCACCAGCGAGTTCCGCTCACCGGAAGTGCAGCTGTTCGGTGATATCCATCGCTTCGCGATCATCAACCGGGCGCAGATGGCACCGATGCATGACCGCGACATCATCCTGCTCAACGATCTCTACAGCGAGGAGGACACACGCTTCCGCGATCGGCAACGGCGAAGCGACACCTATATCAACTTCCTGAACTTCGAGCCGTGGCTGCGCCCGCTGATGCGCGGCTTCCTGCTCGACAAGGTCGCACATGGGGAATTTGCGCCAAGAACGGTGATCGCGATGCGATCTCGGTTACGGCTGTTTGCGCAGTTCCTCCACGAAGAATCCGTCGCTGGTCCTGCGAAGATCAACGAACTAACGATGGAGCGCTATCTTGCATGGGGAAACGCGCGCAATGCCGCCGGCAAGAACTGGTACACCGACATCGTCCAACTGATGCGGGCAGCACCGGTGCTACTGCCGGGGGAATGGCCGCGGATCGCGCTCGACAAGCGCGCGGCGCGGCGCATCCGTTACAAGCAGGCACCGGATGACCCGCGCAACCGGCTCTACGCTTCGCGAGAGGGCGCCAACCGGGCGGCGCCTCCTGAGGCCTTGGCCGCGATGATGGCCAGGCTCGATGAACTGCCTGCCCCTATCCCGGTAATCTTCATGATCGGGATCACCACCGGTGCGCGAGCCGAAGACCTGCATGCCTTGCTCTTCGACTGCCTGCGGCCCGATCCGCACGACAAGCGGTTCATGCTGTTCACGTTCTGGCAGAACAAGGTCAGCCGCTGGAACACCAAGCCCTTGCTGGCGACCGATCCCGCGCACCGGGCCATGATCGAGTTGATCGAAGCCCAGCAGGATCGCGTCCGGCAGCGTTACGGGCGCGCCACGAAATACCTGTTCCCCGTCTTTTACGGCAAGCGGGAATCGTTCCTCGGCTACAACTGGACCTTGCAGGAGCTCAGGATGCTGTGCCTCAGGCACGGGATCGTCGATGGCGAAGGCAAGCCGTTCGACTTCTCATGGCATCCGTTGCGCCACCATCGAGGGACACAAATGGCGGCCGAAGGCCACGACATCCTGAGCATCATGTTCGAGCTCGGCCATGCCTCGCCGGATATGGCGTCGATGTACGTCAACAAGCGTCTCGATCTCAAGAAGAACGCCTTGCTGCGAAAGGGTGGCGGCCAGTTCTTCACAATCGCGGGCAAGGTCGACGAAGCGGTCGGCGATCTCCTGCTGCGCAAGGAAACCATGCTGGCCACGCGGGTCTGCGGCGGCGCCTGCACGCTGCCAGGGCAACTCGGCGAATGGTGCGAGCACGCCCACGCCTGCCTGACCTGCCGGTTCTTCCGCGCCGATGGCGGCGACGTGGAGCACTTCCGCTGTGAACGGGCCGGACTTTACGCCGCGATCGAAGGGCTCGAGCAGGAAGCGCAGAACTACGAGGAAGGCGGACAGACCCGCATGGCCGACATCACGCGCAAGCGCCTGCAACGCAATAAGGATGCGGTCCACAACACCGACACCATCATCCGCTCCATCGAGGAGCACGGCCTCTACAAGGGTGAAAAGCAGCGCTACAGGCCGGCCACTGCTCGAGAGGAAGCGACGTCATGACCATGGGACCGGATCTGCGGATCGCAACACTCAACGATGCCCGCAGCCGTCGTAGCGCAGAGAAGCGCGCTGCAGTCGAGGATGCGATCATGCGGCTGCGCGACACCAGGCAGGCTGTGACGTTCGTCTCGGTGGCACGTGAAGCAAAGGTCAGCCGCCAGTACCTCTACAACAACTTCGCCGACGAGATCGGCGAGGAACGCGTCGAAACCCGCGCGGAAACCGAGGTGATAGACGGCAAGAAGGTCCCGCTGCGAACGCCCGAGGAATATCGGCACATCGAAGCGGCACTCCGCAACAAGATCGAGCGCCTTGAGACCGAGCTCCGGGATGCCCGTGCCGAAAGGGCTAAGGCGGACCGAACGGCCGAGCGTGAGCGCGGTAAGGCGGAACACTGGCGTCAGCTCTACACGGCTGTCCTAGCTCGCGTATCACCGGGACAGTCGCCCGAGCCGCTGCCCTCCTCTGAAGACTGAACCGTCACGCTGCGATCGGGTTACGATCAAGCGAGTAGGAAGTGAGCCGCCTACGGCGTCTTGCACTTCCAACTCCCTTGATCGTCCAAATTATGAGCGAAACACAATGGACAGGTTTATCGCCTGCAAACCATTGAAACTAGGACACAAGACACGAATTGGTGTTGATATATGTTAACTAAGGCTGCACTGGGTTGTGTCGTCACCACCTCAACACGGTAAATATCAGAGCCCCCACGATAAAGAGAAAGGCCCATAATGCCGCCATCCTCAGCCCGTCGGACAGTCCGATCTCACGGCCTTTGAAATTAGCAATGGCCAGGACCAGCGCCATGGATATGCCGATGATGCGCACTGTATCGTAACTGTCCATGCCGCACCGCCTTAGAGGTTTACTTCGAGCCCGTCGTAAGCAGGTTCGACGTGGTCAGGCGTTTCGGCACACAGTGTCCGGTAATCCATCGACTTGTCGAGATGTGTCAGGATGCCATGTCCGGCTCTGGTCGCTTCGATCAGTTCCAGAGCCATGCCGAGATGCGAATGCGTCGGATGCGGTTGCCGCCTCAGGCAATCGACGACCAGAATGTCGACCTTGTAGAACAGGTCGATCATCTCGCTGGTAATCTCGCTGAAGTCCGTGGCGTAACCGATTGTTTTGCCTGCCTGATCGAAGCGAAAGGCCGTAGATTGCGCCGGACCGTGCGGCATTTGGCAGTGTCCAATACCAATGCCGCTCAACATGCGAACCCGGTCAAGGTTATCGAGTTCGACAATGGTGTGATAGCCGTGCTGCCCGGCAAACACGTAACCGAAGCGCTGGCGCAGGCGGCGGACAGTCTCGCTTGCCGCATAGCCCGGAATGGGGCCGCCGCGACCGTAACGCAGCGGTCTGAGGTCATCGATACCGTGGCAGTGGTCGGCGTGGTCGTGGGTCCATAGCACGCCGTCAACGCGATCTATGCCGCAAGTCAGGAACTGCTGCCGCAGGTCGGTCGGCGTGTCGACCAGCAAGCGGCTACCGTCGTCGCCCTCGACGATGATGGCGACGCGAGTGCGCCGGTTTCTCGGCTCGTTCGGATCGCATTCGCCCCAATCGTTGCCGATGCGCGGCACGCCCGTCGATGTGCCGGACCCGAGGATCGTCAGCTTCACAGGCTGGCCTTGCTGAAAAGCTTGAAGAAGTTGGCACCGGTGCGATCCGCTAGGGCTTCCTGTGACGTGCCGCGCAGGCCGGCAACGAATGCGCATGTGTCGGAGACGAATGCCGGCTCGCAGGTCTTGCCCCGGTGCGGCACTGGCGCAAGGAACGGCGCATCGGTTTCGACCAGAACGCGATCTTCAGGCAGGTTGGCTGCAATCGCCTGCAAGTCCTTGGCATTCTTGAAAGTTACGATACCGGAAAGCGAGATCGACAGACCAAGTTCCAGCATTCTGGCGGCAAATGGCGCGGATGCGGTGAAGCAGTGGATCAGGGCGGGGAAGGCCCCCTTCCCCATTTCTTCCTCGATGATCCGCGTCGTGTCGTCCTCGGCATCGCGCGTGTGGATGATCAGTGGCAGGCCGGTTTCTCGGGACACGCGAATGTGGACCCGGAACAGGTCCTGCTGAACTTGCCGGTCCGAATGGTCGTAATAGTAGTCGAGCCCGGTCTCGCCGATACCGATCACGCGCGGGTGCGCAGCGGCTTCCAGAAGCGCGGCCTCGCCCAGATCGGCATGACCATCGGCCTCGTGCGGATGGATGCCGATACTGGCCCAGACATCGCTCTCACGCTCGGCCGTGGCGACGATGTCGGCCCATTCGCGCTGGCGGGTCGAGATGTTGAGAAATCCGCGCACGCCCGTCTCGCGCGCGCGCCCGAGAACCTCGGCCTGATCTTCGACCAGGCCCTTGTAGTTGAGATGGCAGTGTGAATCGATCAGCATCATGCCGAGGCAGGCTCTTCGGGCAATTCAAGGCGCGGGAACGCCGGCACCGGTTGTGCGAGCTTTTCACCTGTGGCTACGCGCGCCACGTACCAATCTGCGTCGGTCAGCGCTGCAAATCCACGAGCGTCACCGGGCACGCCAAGCTGGTCGAGGACCTTGGCAGCAGCGGCCGGGACGACCGGCGCAATCGCGATTGTGAGATCCCTGATGGCCATGAACAGGGTAAGCAGCACCGCCTTCATTCGTTCCGGATCGGTCTTGCGCAGAGCCCAAGGCGCTTGCTCGTCCACGTAGGCATTGCAGGCGAAGACGGCGCGCATCCACGCATCGATACCGGTCGAGAAGTTCAGCGCTTCGAATTCGCGCGGCAGTTCTTCGCGGCAGGCGGTGAACACTGTCGCGAGCAGGGCATCGTCTGCTTGGGCGCTCGCAAACTTTTCAAGCGTGCCGTCCATATTCTTGAAAATCATGGAAAGTGTGCGTTGCACGAGGTTGCCGTAGCTGTTGGCCAGTTCGGCGTTGCAACGCGTGACGATCGCTTCTGGTGAGTATGATCCGTCCTGCCCGAAGGCCACTTCGCGCATCAGGAAATAGCGCAGCGGATCGACGCCGAAACGCTCTGCCAGTTCGAGCGGATCGGTCACGTTGCCAAGCGACTTGGATTCCTTCTGCCCGCGATTGAGCAGGAAGCCATGGCCGAAGACCTGCCTGGGCAGGGCGATGTTCGCGCTCATCAGGAAAGCCGGCCAGTAGACCGTGTGAAACCGGACGATGTCCTTGCCGATCAGGTGGAGGTTTGCCGGCCAATACCTTGCGAAGTCGCCCGATTCCTCGGGGAAACCGAGGCCGGTGATGTAGTTGGTCAACGCATCAACCCATACGTACATGACGTGGCCGTCGCTGCCCGGCACCTTCACGCCCCAGTCGAAGCTGGTGCGCGAGACCGATAGATCGCGCAGGCCGCCTTCCACGAAGCGCATGACTTCGTTGCGACGGCTGTCCGGTTGGATGAACTGCGGGTTCTCGTTGTAGAGCTTCAGCAGCGGCTCGGCATACCTGGACAAGCGGAAGAACCAGGATTCCTCGACCGTCCATTCGACCGGTGTTCCCTGCGGCGAGAGCTTCTCGCCCCCTTCCCCTGCGACCAGTTCGCTCTCGTCGTAGAAAGCTTCGTCGCGGACCGAGTACCAGCCTTCGTAGCGATCAAGATAGAGATCGCCGCTGGCTTCCATGCGCCGCCACAAATCTTGCACGGAAGCGTGGTGGCGCTCTTCCGTGGTCCGGATAAAGACGTCATACGAAACGTTGAGTTCGTCACACATCTTGATGAAATGTGAAGACATTTCGTCAGAAAGCTCACGCGGCGTCACGCCCAGATCACGGGCCTTCTGCGCCATCTTCAGGCCGTGCTCGTCGGTGCCCGTCTGGAAGCGCACGTCACGCCCCATCGCCCGCTGGAAACGCGCGATGACGTCAGCGGCAATCGCTTCGTAAGCGTGGCCGATGTGCGGCTTGCCGTTGGGGTAGGAAATGGCGGTGGTGATGTAGAAGGGTTCGCCCATCGGGCCGGTCGCTTTCTCAAAAGGAATCTGAAAGGCTTATCGCGCGCCTTCCCTAGTCGGCGCGGCCGATGCCAGCAAGGAGCCGATTTCCATGGTAAGCATTGCCGGATCGAAGTTGTAGATTGGTGCTTCCCCGGCCAGCCTGACCAGACGCGCATGCGTTTCGACAAGGCGCACCTTCGCGGCATCGTCTGCGTGATCGAGCGCGCCGACGACGGTCATCCGCGCGGCCTCGATCGCAGCGGCAATCCGCTCACGATCGGGCCTTGTGCCCAAAGCACCTGCAAGCGCGCCCCGCAGCGAAAGGTCAGGATCGCCCTGTTCGACGATCCGCGCGAACAACGCCTGCGCCTTGCCCAGGTCCTGCGCGGCAAAGGCCAGTGCCGCACCGGGTGAGCCCCCCGCGACCGCCAGCGCACCTTTGCGGGTTTCAGCATCAAGCTCTGGCGCAGCGTCGTCCAGGGCACGGGCTACTTCGACCGGCGAAAGGGGATGGAACCGCACGACCGTGCAGCGCGACCGCACAGTTGGCAAAAGCCGTCCGAGCGCATGGACAACAAGCAGGAAGAAGGTGCCAACCGGCGGCTCTTCAAGGCTCTTGAGCAAGGCGTTGACGGCGCTCTTCTCGAGCAAGTCTGCCGAATCGATGATGACCGCGCGCCTGCGTCCCAGCGTCGGCCGGGTAGTCAGCCTGCGTTGCAGGCCGCGCACCTGATCAACCGAGATACTGCGTTTCAACTGGTAGGGCTTGCCCTCATCGCGCTTCTTGGCTTCGTCGTCGTTGGCCGGAAGCGGGGCAAGAGTCAGGATGTCGGGATGCGCTTCAACCGGCGGTTGCGGCACTCCGGGTTCGGCAACAAGCTCTGCAGCCGCTGCGCGCGCGAAGTTTGCCTTGCCGAGGCCCTCGCGCCCGGCGAGGATCCAGCCATGGTGCATACGTTCGCCGGAAATGGCCGCGCGCCAGATACGCCAAGGTCCGTCATGCCCGATCATGCGCTCGCTCATGGGAGCAAGCCTGCAAGCCGGGCCATGATCCGTGAATGGACGTCTGCGGGCGATCCCACGGCATCGATCTCGGCGAAGCGGTTCGGCGCCTGCGCGGCGAAGCTGCGGAACGCCTCGGCCACGCGTGCATGATAGGCCGCGCCGCGGCTTTCGATACGGTCGCCGACACCGCCATCGCGCATGGCGAGGCGCTGCGCCGACACCTCAGGCGGCACGGTGAGCAGGACGGTCAGGTCCGGCAACAGGCCCTCGCTGCCGATGCGGTGAAGGTCGAGAACTTCCGCGTCTGAAAGCCCGCCGCCTCCGCCCTGATAAGCGCGGCTGCTGTCGACGAAGCGGTCGCAGATCACCCACGCTCCGCGCGCGATGGCCGGGCGGATGAGCTTCTCGACGTGATCCGCGCGGGCGGCGGCAAAGAGGAGAGCCTCGGCGCGGGCGCCCCACCCCTCCCCTTCGGTGCTGAGCAGCATTGCGCGGATGGCCTCGGCGCCCGGCGTCCCTCCAGGCTCTCGCGTCGTCACGACCTCAAGCCCCCGGGCGCGCAAGGCATCGGCCAGCATGCGTCCTTGCGTCGATTTGCCGACGCCTTCGCCGCCTTCAAGGGCAATGAACTGTCCCGGCAGCCCGGTCACAGCCCAACCAGTCCCAGCGCACCATTACGCAGCCGCGCCAGCACGCCGCCGCGTGGCACATCCGATCCGGCAACAAGCGGCAGCACGTGCACCGCCTCGCCCGGTACGCGCACCAGCAGGCTGGCGACAGTCTCGCCTTTGCGGATCGGAGCCTTCAGAGGCCCCTTGTAGCGCACCGAGAGCGTGTAGTTACTCGTGGTCCCCTTGGGCATGGTCAGGCTGAGATCGTGCGGGGCGACCAGCGTGACCTCTCGTGCCTCCCCGCCCTGGACCACCGCCGTGCCAACATTGGCGCCGCGGCGATAGAGCGCCTTGGCGTCCCACGCTGCAAAGCCCCATTCGATGAAGGCGCGCGATTGGTTGGTGCGGTCAATCGGACGGTCATACCCTCCAAGCACCATCACCAGACGGCGCCCCTGACGCTGGGCGGAACCAACGAAGCCATAGCCCGCCTCGTTGGTGAAACCGGTCTTGACCCCGTCCGCCCCTTCGGTGTGGCCGTAGAGCGGATTGTGGTTGGGCTGCGTGATCCCGTTCCAGGTCATCTGGGAATGACCGTAGAAGCGACGATAGAGATCGGGAAAGCGCGTCATCAACGCGCCGCTCAGGGTGGCAAGATCGGCGGCGGTCACATAAGTCTCGCCTTCGTCCATCCAGCCATTGGGGGTGTTGAAGTGGCTGTCGCGCATGCCAAGTTCGGCTGCGGCTGCGTTCATCAGCGCTGTAAATGCCGGGACCGATCCCGTCGCGCCTTCTGCCAGGACGACACAGGCATCATTGGCCGAGACCGTAACGATGCCCTCGATCAGTTCGGCAACGGTCGGCTGTGCCTCGGCGGGCAGGAACATCGTGCTGCCAACGTTGCGCCACTTGCGGAATGTTTCCGGGCGGATCAGAATGCGCTGGTCGAGACGCAGTTTGCCCTTCGAAATCAGATCGAAAGCGACATAGCTGGTCATGATCTTGGTGATCGATGCCGGCACGAAGCGCCGGTGCGGATCACGGGCATAGAGCACGCGGCCAGAACCGACATCGAGCATCAGGGCGATCGGCGCATCGATCCGCGGCATTGTGGCAAGAGGATCGAGACTGACCGGTTTTGGGGCCGCCTTGGGGGCAGCGGCCTGCGCAGGCAAGCCCGCCAGCACCATCGACAAGCCAACCGTTACAACCTTCAAGCGCAAGTGCATTCCCCGGACTCTGCCGGTCGTCCCTGCGCCCGGGATCAAGGCGCGGTCACGACCCTTGCATCGGCATAGCCGCCCGCGCGAACCTTCGCCAGCGCCGCATCGGCTTGTCCACGATCCTTGTGCGGCCCTGTGCGTACGCGCCACAAGTTGCCGGTGGGAGAGGCCGCTCCGCCGGTGGCCTTGGCGGCCGCTTCGGCCCGGGCTTTCGTAGAATAGGCCCCGACCTGTATGTAATACGCCTTTGTCGGCCCGCGCGCCGCGATCTTCGGTGCCTCTTTGGGTGCCTCAGCTTTCGGTGCGGGTTTGGCTGGCGCTTTTACTTCCTTCGAAGCCGGTACGGGTGCGGCGACGGCAGCCGGCCCGGTCGGCACGGAAGGCCCGGCTGTCACCGGGGGGACGGGTGCGATACCCAATTTGCGCTTCAAGGCCGCGAGCAGGCCGGAGGGTGTGTCCATCCGGGCCGGAGCCTGGCCACCGGTACGGAGCAAGGCGCGTTCTGCTTCGGGCGGATTGACGCGCCTGACACGCACCGGCAGACGGCTGCCTGGCGCGGCGCCCAGTTGCGACCATGCTCCTGCGGACAGCGCGACCAGATCGCTGCCGGTCATCGGCCCGCGTTCGGTCAGGCGAACGAGGATGGTCCGGCCGGTTTCGAGCGAAGTCACTTCGACATAGCTCGGCAAAGGCAGCGTGCGGTGCGCGCCGGACACGCCATCCCCGCCAGACATCTGGGCATAACCCACCGAATCGTAGTTCAGCGTGTCTGCCGGGGTGTAGGTCACACCTTCAACCTCGAAAGGCGCGCCCAACACCATCGGGTAGTCGCCCGCCGGCCCGGCCATCGAAGCACCTGAAGCCGTTGAAACACCGGCATTCGCGCTACCGCAGGCGGTCAGCAGCAGCGTGGCGACAAGCGCGAAACGGTTAACGGGATATCTCATCTGCAAGAAGTCCTACGGACAGGGCGTAAAAGTTCGAGCAGTTGTAATCGAGGATAACCCTATAATTTCCGGTTAGCAGATAGGCCGTCCGCCCGCGCCCATCGGGTTCGAGCAAGCTGGCCATGACATTGTCGGCGGGCCAGTTTCCGGCGCGGGGCACTATGCCGAGCGCGCGCCATTCAGCCATTGTCTTCCATCCGGTGTGCCGATCGAACACGCGCGGGCAGCGCGGGCTTTTCAACGTGGTGCCGAGGCTGGCGCGATCAAGCCCATCCGGCACGCTTACGGCAACGCCCCAAGGCTGGCCCGGGCGCCAACCGGCATCGCGAAAGTAGTTCGCAATCGAAGCGAGCGTATCGGTGCGGTTGTTCCAGATGTCGGCAAAACCATCGCCATCGCCGTCTTGCGCCACGCGGAGATAGACCGACGGCAGGAACTGCGGATTGCCGAAAGCGCCAGCCCAGCTGCCGACCAGCTTCGAACGCGGGACGCCGCGATCGACCATCTTCATCGCCGCGACGAATTCGTCGGCAAACAGCTCCCGCCGCCGTCCTTCGTAAGCGAGACTTGCCAGCGCACGCGGCAAATCGAAATTGCCGGTATAACCGCCGTAGTCGGTTTCATGCCCCCAGATTGCCATGAGGACCGGACCGGGGACGCCGTATTGTCGTTCGATCCCGCCGATCTGACCGGCCGCGGCGGCGTACTGTCGCCGCCCGCGCATGATGCGTGCCGAATCGACATGCTGCCGACGGTAAGGCTCAAACGCCGGTATGGTGCCCGAGGAAGATCCCGGCTGCGCACGGTCAAGCTGGATCACACGCTGGTTGAGAGTGAGCCCGGAAGTCATTGCCGCAATTGTCGATTCGCGCACACCTTCGGCGCGTCCGCGCGCGGCAAGAAGCTGCAGATACCCCTGAAAGCCTGCCTCTTCCTCATCGACCTGCCCGGCAGCAGGGCCTGCCGCAAGCAGCGCCATGGCAGCCACGCCAAACGCCCGGATCGCCTTCGCATTCTTCAGAAACATCATGAAACCGATGTCGCACGGAACACCATGGATGGGAATCCCCTTTGCGACCGACGCCAAACCCGCTAACGGCGAGCCGAGCCAGCATCGCCATCAGGTAATGCTAGCCGTGCGGACAGGTGGCCGAGTGGTTTAAGGCAGCGGTCTTGAAAACCGCCGTGGGTGGAAGCTCACCGTGGGTTCGAATCCCACCCTGTCCGCCAATTTACCTTGCCACCTCATGCCATCCCATGCCAAAAACCCTAGGAATTGCTGGGGTTCTGTCTCATTGAGACGTGCGCGGTGTGCCATCGCGTGCCATCAATGGACCGGACCCAAGGGGGTAGTTAAGGGGGTACCGCTCTAGAACGATACCCCCAAGGCAGGGGTATCGCGATGCTCTCCGACACGAAGATCCGCAAAGCCGCACCAGCCGAGCGAGACTATAAGCTCGCTGACGAAAAGGGCTTGTTCCTACTCGTGCGCAAAAACGGCGGCAAGCTATGGCGCATGAAGTACCGCGTTGCCGGCAAGGAAAAGCTCCTCTCGTTCGGCCCCTATCCCGACGTCACCCTGATCCACGCACGCGAGAGACGCGACGCAGCCCGCCGCCTGTTGCGCCAAGGCATCGACCCGAGCGCCGAGAAGCAGCGCGAGGCCAAGGCCGCCAGATTGGAGGAGGCGCATTCGTTCGAATCGGTCGCGCGCGAATGGCACGATCTCAACAAGGGCCGTTGGACCGAGGTTCACCAAGCCGACGTCCTGCGCTCGCTTGAGCGCGACGTGTTCCCGACGCTGGGCAAGCGGCAGGTCAACGACATTGAGGCCCACGACGTCCTCGACATGCTCCGCAAGATCGAGAAGCGCGGTTCGGTCGAGACGGCCAAGCGCATCCGGCAGCGCGTCAGCGGTGTTTTCGTGCTGGCAATCTCCAAGCGCATCGCCCGCGACAATCCGGCCAAGGATCTGAATGCTGCGCTCTTGCCAAAGAAGAAGGCCAAGAAGCAGCCAGCCGTGCTCGATCTGGACGAGCTGCGCGACTTGCTGACCAAGACCGAGCAGTCGGGCGCGTCGCCGGTCACGCTGCTGGCGTCGCGCCTCCTCGCCCTCACCGCCGTTCGCCCTGGCGTTGTCCGCGGTGCGCGTTGGGACGAGCTCAAGGATCTCGAAGGCGAGGAGCCGTACTGGCACATTCCCGCCGAGCGCATGAAGCTCACCCTCGATCGCAAGGATGAGCAGGCTTTTGACCACGTCGTTCCCCTCGCCCCGCAAGCCGTCGACGTTCTGCGCGCCGTCCATCGCCTGACCGGGCGCGGCGAACTGGTATTCCCCGGTCAGCGCCACGCTCATATCTCTCTGTCCGAGAACGCGATCGGCTACCTCTACAACCGGGCAGGCTGGCACCGCCGGCACGTCCCGCATGGCTGGCGCGCGGCTTTCTCCACGATCATGAACGAGCGCGCCAAGCTCGCCGGGATAGCTGACGATCGCGCGGTGATCGACCTCATGCTGGCGCACGTCCCCGAGAACAAGGTGGAGAGCGCCTACAACCGCGCCGAGTTCATGCCGCGCCGGCGGGAGATCGCGTGCGAGTGGGCAGACCTGCTGCTTGAAGGCATGCGGCCCGCAGATGATCTGCTGACTGTTGCGAGGCGCCGCACCTAACGTTTCACTTCTCAGACAGGAGGCGAAGGAGCCTCGAGTGCTGCGAAGCTTTTGGTTACGCAAGCTCTAAAAGTCCTTGCGAGAACTAAGCATGACTATGCTGGCACGGATCGACGATCGATACCGGTGCTCTGAACGGCCGGCTCTGTCGGCGGCATTTGCCAGCCCGCTGGCCTTCTCCGCAGCGGTCGCTCCCGATCAGACCCGGTCGCTCAGATCAGTAGTCTCGAACGTCTTCTTTGACGAAAGCGGTCAGTCGGCGTGGGCCAAGCTGAAGGTCAGCAAAGCGCCCCATTTCGGCCACGCATCCAGGTTTGGGGTGTACCTGAAGGCGGACGCGGCTAATTCTCAGCATCTCCAAGATAAATTGGTAGTCCGATGCTTCACGGCTCGCCAATACGCCGTCCACCCCCAAGTATTGCTGTGACGCCAAGTAGCTATGTCGGTAGATCTCACCCTTACAGCGACGCACATTTCAAACATCTGCATGAGCGAGGGCGTGCGTCGAAAAAGTGATTGACTAATCCAACGAAGTCCGGGCACCTGACTTTGGGGGTATAGAAAATGCGATATTGGGCATGGATCGGCGGGAGCTTGCTTGGGTTATTGTCGCCACAAGATGCGCAGGCATTTGGGCTGAAGACCCATTTATGGATCGGCCAGCGGATTATCGAGGATCTAGAACGCGATTGCAAAGTGGAGGTCGCGGGCAATCGCGAGGCGGTGGATCCGGAGTTGTGCCGCAGCATCCTGGATAACCAGCAGAGCTTCCTGGCGGGCGTGATTGGGCCCGACGGTTTCCCCGACCTGATTACAGGCCAGACCACTACCCACCCGGGCATCGCGTCCGATTGGCAGACCAGCGACTGGCTCAGGCATCTTTACACGGACGCGCCGGCCGGTGAGCGCTTGGCGTTCGCGGCGGGCTATGTGGTCCACGCCGGCAGCGACACCTTCGCCCATTCCTACGTCAACGCCTATGCCGGCGACATATTCGTCCTGACCGACGAACGCGCCGTCGAACTGCGTCATTTCCTGCTCGAAAAATATATCGACGCGCGGTTGCCTGCGGGCACGCCCGATCCTGCGGCGCTGCGGGTACCGGCCGAGTTTGTGCGCGACCGGCTGATCTACAATGACGACGCGGCGCGTGTGTCGGGCAAGGCCGGCGCGCTGCACATACCGGCGATGCACGGGATGCGGCGCGGCGTTGCCGCGCTGACCAAGTCGCTCGACGATATCGAGGCAGAGGCGGGTCGGATTTTGGCCGACGTCGTGACTGAAGGCTTGGATCTGCAGGTCAAGCTGGCCGACGGCGAACTGGCGCTGACTGCCGCCGAAGTGTCGCTCAATGGGGCCGAAGCCAGCCTGACGGCACAACGCCAGGCACTCGACCTGGCCAAGCGCGCGCTCGACGGCGCGATCGACGCGGTCCGCCGTAACGACCTGCTGATCGTGAAAAGCGAGGCCGAGGCAAAGGCCGCGCGGGCGGCGATCGATGCAGCCGAGCGGGCCGCGAGCGATGCGTTGGGCAGGCTCGAGAAGCTGGAGGGATCAGTCGCGGACATCAGACGGCGCCTGCGGACCATACCTCGGACAGTGCCGCAACGCATTTGCCGTAATGTCACGCGCGAGGTTTGTCGCTGGGCTGGACCGTTGAGAAAGCTCTGTGACGACGTAACTGAAACGGTCTGTGCAATTGCCAACGTTCCCAATGAAGCATGGGGGCGAGTCAACGATGAGTTAGACCGCGCCGAAGGCCGGCTCCGAGACGCGAAATACACGATCGCCCAGCGAGCGGTCATCGTCGCCGCAGAGGGCGCGCGCGAGGCGAACGCGCTGCAGGCTAAATTGCGTGCAGAAGCGGCGCAGGCGCAGCTGAACGTGGCCCAAGCCGCGGTCCAGGCGGCCTATGATGTCGAAAATGCCAAATATGATGCGCAGCTGGCGGCAACCCAGACCGCGCGCGAAAAGGTCGTTGCGCTGCGCGCCGAGATCGAGCGCTTCCGCAATCGGATCGTCGACCTAAATGCAATCCGGACCGAAATCGCCAAGCTGGTCGCGCAGTCCAATGCCCTGTCCGCGTACTCCCGCAACTGGGAGAAGGGCCTGGACGTCGCCGGCGCCAAATACATCGAGGCCGGGCTCGACGCCGGACGCAAGATGGCGAACACGGAGAGCGGCCTGCTGGACGTCTACAGGCGTTGGCTGACGTGTTACGGCGGCGCCTTCACGCCGGTTCCCTATCAACTCGGCGAGTTTGGCTGTGCGGCCGAAGATTACTACAAGCAGGTCAACGACCAGGTGCGCGGGTTTGTCTTGCGCAACTTGCCCGAACCGTTCCGCAGCCTTTACGAGCGATACGGCGACATCCGCGCACTGATCCAGCAGCGGATCGATGCCGAAGCGCAAAGGGCCGTCATCGAGCTTGCCAAGCTGGCCTCGCCGGACGACAGCACCGACCTGTTCATTGAGCTTCTGATCGATCCACAGAGCGCCAACGCAGCCAAGCTGCGCGACGCCTATGCCCAGGTGGGCGATGCCGATGGCAAGGCACTGTTGACGTTTCCGGACGTCACGCAACAGATCGACAGCGACATCGGGCTGACAAACGGCACGCTGGTCCCGCAACGGTTCTACGCGATGGATTACGCTTTGCGGCTGTCCAAGCTGGCGCTTCTCGACCAGGCGGGCATGCGGCGGCTGGTTTGGCGGCTCGGCGGCGATCCGAACAGGGTTGGAGGAAGAGGCGCAGGCCGCTGGTCGATCCTGACCAGGAGCCTCCGCTCGATTGACGGCAACCAGCAGTGGCAGCCCTATGGCATCCCGTACGCGCGGAGCAATACGCCGCCCGAACCGGCCGACCCCGAAAAGCGCCGCTACGGATGGGGGCCGGCCGATGCAGCCGGCGGGCTGAGCCTTTTTGTGGACCCCAATCTACGTACTACGGTCTTTAGCCGGATATTCCCGAATCCGGTCGCGGGGGCCATTACGGCCAGGCCGGAACTTTCACCGCAGGCATTTCCGTTCGCTTCCTGCCCCGCAAATCCGTTTCCTGTTACCTTTGCTCCTAATGGTACTCCAGTAGCCGCTGACAATCGCTGTGCTCAGCCGAATTCGGAACGGCGCCATGCCGACTCTTTCGGACTCAAGCTCAAGAGGATCTTTCGCAGCATTATCGGTGCATTAGGTTTTGGACCCAAATGAATTCTGCAATGTTTCATTATGTATTTCAGCGTATCGCAGAGAGATTATATGCATGACAATCAGCCTGATCTGGAACGTTGCATACAGTCATTATAGTTTCACTACAGCGTGGTATAGTGATATTAGTCGGGTGTTGAACTCTATACGTCGCCGTTTCCACCTTAATTGTTAAGGTTAGCTTTGTGCAGCCATGTTCCGCAAACAGCCTGTAGGCTCACGGCCATTGCGGCCGTAATTCTTGGCCCGAAGACTGACTACTGAGTGTCGCATTTTGGTGATGAACCTGCCGCTGGACAGGTCACACAGGAATGACCGTAAAGTCCCAAGAGTGTTTGGACCAAAGTTCATATGAGGGAGCGCGCCCAATCGGGCGCGTCTCGATCTTGCTCCAAAATTTGTTTTCGCTTTGGCATCCGCCGGACCTGTAGCGAGGTGCACTCGGCAGTCTGCAAAATCCTGGCCAATTTCGCGACGGCGCTCGTGCACCCATGGTGCAGCTGTATGGTGGTGAAATTCCCCCATGATGCTTTTTCGCGGATTTTAGCCATTTTCAGAATTGGACATGGTGGATTCCACCATCGTTAACGTGGGTGTCAGGTGACAACATGGTGGAATCCACCATCGGCATTTTCCCTTCCGACTTCGCCTTCCTGAATTTTTTGAGTGCTCGCATGCCCCGTTCCATTCTCACTCGGGCCGTCGTTTTCGGCTGGGCCTCATGTGCCAGAAAATCCATGCTCGGCCCTCTTCTCCCCGGCCCTGCCTCCCAGTTTAGCCGCCACGTACGAGCACGAGAGGTCTCGGATGTCTTCACGTGGAAATGCGCCTCTGCAGTCTTGGTGATGAAGCCCAACTCCTGCAGTTCATTGAAAGCGGCTGTCACAGTGTGATGGTCACCCAGTCCGAGCCGGCATTTTGCATCTTCGACACTGAGGAAAATTCCCCCGTTGTTCGAGCCGTTGTAGAGCATGCCGAGTTCTACCAGCAGGCAGCGCGCTTTCAGGGACAGGCTGCGGTAGGCGCAGCTGTTCAGAATCAAATGCGGGAGCCGGACAAAGCGATCGGTGTTACTGCGTCCCGTAACATTGGGCTTCCGTCCCCGTGATTTCCTAGCAGGCATCCCCACCTCCTTGGCCAAACGCCAAAGCTGCGAACATTGCTGCCATTTCCGGTCTCACCTGGTGCGCGATGATCAGAAGTTGCAGCTGCAGTGCTTGGGAGATAACTTGCTGAGGAAGGCTGATGAGGCTTTTGCGTGGGGCCCGCGCTGCAACGCGGGCCTTGCTTTTCTCGTCCATCGTCAGGCGTCTCCCCGGATCAACGCGTGGAGACTTTCAGCCGGGATCACTGTCCGGCCGCCGATGCGAACTGCCTTCAGACGTCCGCTGGCTATGTGGTTGTAGATGGTGGACCGCGCGAGGCTCGTCGCACGGACGGCCTCCCTCACGCTGTAGGCAAGTTTGGTGGTGACGTCGGGCTTGGTTGACATTGGATGCCTCCGTTCTTGGCTGGAACGGGCATTCAGGTATCGAGGTAGTGCCGCTCAGGTTACCTAATTGGGCGGGCTGAATTAGGTTGCAGCGTTAGCGGGACGTTGCCGGTCGAGCATCCCAATGGGCAAACACGTTAACGGCTATGCGTGCCCTCCGCCTGCTGGTGCAGTTGGTCGAAGTAGCCAACCAGTTCCGCTAGCGCTGGCAGAGTATCATTCAGTAATTTCTCGGGCCTCTGCCTTTTCACCGCGGCATAGATGTATGCCAGTTCCAACATCTCGACCGTTAGCCCACGCGCTCGTTTTTGACCCTTCACTTTGGCAATCCAGGCATCGATTCGGCGTGCTTCGGTAACCGCAGCCTCAATGGTCTTTTCGCCAACCAGCGCCGATGCAGCCGCCCGCTGGATTGCTGATCTTATGTTCGAGCCCTTCGGCAGTCGGACGATGGGACGCACCAAGGCTATGCGCCGTCGTCTGAGCATGAAGCTCCTGAGAGCCTTGGTCGACTTCTTGGCGTCGGACTGAAGGGTGATGCCGTGGCCTGTGCCCAGAAGAGCTGCGGCCAAGGCAAGGCGCGTCTCTGGCTCGATCGGCTGGTGCGATGTCAATAACCGGGCAATATCGCGCTCCGGGGTGTCAGAGAATCCTCCAAGCGCAAGTCGCGCTTTCAAGTTCAGATCGATCTGGGTAAGGCCATGGCGCATGTCGGAGCTCCCACGTATCGGGCAAGAGCTTACCCATGGTTCCAACTCCGTCCAGCCGGGGTCAGCGCTATCCACAACGGCTACTTGATAATAGCATTCCCAAGCACTTCCCCTTTGCGCTGCCCTTGGCATAGGGTGCGGTCATGAACCCCGTAGAGATCGAAGAAGCCGTATCCGCCCTCGCGCTCGAGCCGTTTGATCGGGCGGAGTTTCCCTTCCAGTTTCTGCGTGCCTTCGGGAACAAGGATACCGCGATCCAGCGCCTGCGGGCGGGCAATACGAACCAGTCCGATGTTCCCGGCGCCGTGCTGCAGCGTGGGCACATCCACATTGCCACCTGCGATCAGGGTGCGGTGGACGAGATGCTCGTCGCCCTGCGGCAAAGCCCGAAGACGGCATCGCAGAAGGCCAAGTTCATCCTTGCGACCGATGGCGTGGCCTTCCAGGCAGAGGACATGGCCAGTGGCGAGACGGTCGCCTGCGATTACGCCACGTTCCCGGACAAGTTCGCCTTCTTCCTGCCGCTGGCTGGCATCACCACGGTTCAGCAGATCCGTGAGAGCAGCTTTGACATCAAGGCGACTGGCCGGCTCAACAAGCTTTATGTCGAGCTGCTGAAGGACAACCCTGACTGGGCCAGCAGGCGCGAGGACATGAACCACTTCATGGCCCGCCTGATCTTTTGCTTCTTTGCCGAGGATACCGACATTTTCGTCGGCGAAGGCCTGTTCAGCCGCACGGTCGAGCAGATGAGCGCGCGCGATGCGTCTGACACGCATGTGGTCATAGCCGAGATCTTCCGGGCGATGGACACCAGGCTGGCCGATCGCGCCGCTGCCGGGATCAAGAGCTGGGCCGATGTCTTTCCCTATGTGAACGGGCAGCTCTTCTCGGGATCGACCGAATGCCCGCGCTTCAGCAAGATCGCGCGGTCCTACCTGCTGCACATCGGCAGTCTCGATTGGCAGAAGATCAACCCGGACATCTTCGGCTCGATGATCCAGGCCGTGGCCGACGACGAGGAGCGCGGCGCGCTCGGCATGCACTACACCAGCGTGCCGAACATCCTGAAAGTGCTGAATCCGCTGTTTCTGGATGACCTGCGGACGAAGTTGGAGGAAGCGGGCGACAACAGCCGCAAGCTGCTCAACCTGCGCAACCGCATGGCCAGGATCCGGGTGTTCGATCCCGCCTGCGGATCGGGCAACTTCCTCGTCATCGCCTACAAGCAGATGCGCGAGCTTGAGGCCGAAATCAACCGGCGGCGCGGCGAGCCCGACCGGCGTAGCGACATTCCGCTGACCAACTTCCGCGGCATCGAACTGCGCAATTTCCCCGCCGAAATCGCGCGGCTGGCGCTGATCATCGCGGAGTACCAGTGCGATGTGCTCTATCGGGGGCAGAAGGAGGCGCTAGCGGAGTTCCTGCCGCTGGATAGCCAGAACTGGATTACTTGCGGGAATGCGTTGCGGCTGGATTGGCTCAGCATCTGCCCGCCGACCGGCACCGGAGTAAAGGTACAGGCAGATGACCTGTTCAGCACGCCGCTGGATCAGGCGGAGATTGATTTTGAGAATGAGGGCGGGGAGACGTATATTTGCGGAAATCCCCCCTTTACTGGTGCGCGCGAGCAATCAAAGGAGCAAAAAGAAGATTTTCGTCACGCGATGGCAGGTTTTTCCGGTGCAAATAGCTTGGATTATGTATGCGGATGGGTATGGAAAGCTGTTCAATTTAGTAAATCAGTCGCATCATCCTCGGCGTTTGTTGCTACTAATTCACTATGCCAAGGCCAATCTATCCCTCTGTTCTGGGGACGAGCCTTGCAGTACTCAAAGATCGCCTTCGCCCATCGGACGTTCCAATGGCAGAATAACGCCACCAATAATGCCGCAGTTCATTGTGTCATTGTAGGCTTAAGCCAGAGTGAACGCGTCAAAAAGATGATATATGACTCGGGAGTGGCCGTCGAAGTCAATAACATTTCCCCCTATCTTACCAATAATCAAGATGTGATTGTCGAAAAGAGAATGACTCCTATCGATGGACGACCTGAACTTGTTATGGGAAATCAGGCTATTGAAGGCGGAAATCTCATTGTTGAAAAAGATAAAAAGGACATAATCTGCTCAAATTATCAAAATGCACAAAAATTTTTCCGCCCTTTGTATGGAGCCGAGGATTTTGTTAGGAATACTCCACGTTATTGTATTTGGGTCAATGAATTACAGCTTGGAGAGGCGTTGGGAATACCGGAATTCAGGGAAAGGTTTGAAAGGGTAAAGTCCTACAGGTCCGGCGCTGGCGAAGTCGCAAGTAGTCTCGTCAATGTGCCGTATCGATTTCGATATACTCACGAACCCAAGAAGTTCATGATTATTATTCCGAGAACTACCACCGAGCGCCGTGAATTTCTTCCAGTTGGAATGTTAAGTGCGCCTTCAATCGTAACCGACGCGGTACAGGTCATTTATGATCCAGAGATTTACATATTAGGCGTGCTCGCTTCTCGGCTGCACATGAGCTGGATTAAGGCGGTTGCTGGTCGATTAAAGTCGGACCCCCGCTACTCTGGCACACTCGTGTACAACACCTTCCCAGTCCCCACTCTGACCGACCAGCACAAGGCCGACCTCACTCGCTGCGCCGAGGACATCCTCCTCGCTCGCGAGGCGCATTTCCCGGCGACTATCGCAGACCTCTATGATCCCGACACCATGCCTGAAAACCTGCGCGCCGCGCACGACCGCAATGACGAAGTCCTCGAACGCATCTACATCGGCCGCCGCTTCCGCAACGACACCGAACGCCTCGAAAAGCTCTTCGAACTCTACACCAAGATGACCTCGAAGGGGAAAGCGGCATGAGCGAAAGGGATCGGTCCCCCGGATGGGACAAACGCGCGATCAACAGGATCGCGGCGCAGTGTTATGGCGGACTGCTACCAATGTTTGCCGCGCATGGATGGTCTACGGATGGCAGAGTTGTCAGTCAGGTTGCCCCGACCCACGTCAAAAAGACGTACGGCAGCGTAGCAGCGTTTGAGAAGTGCCATGATCATGGCGTCGAAGGGAACGCGCTACTCGATCCTCGGGTCGCCATCACAGGAGTCGAATCAGACGTCTGGCTGAGCGAATTTATCGACTTTTCGCCGGAAACGCAGGGTTACGACGCCTACATGGAGAAGTCGTGGCGCGACCATTTCATTGAGCGTAGCCAACCAGGCGCTCTGATGGTCGCCTACCACCAGTCTCGGGGCAAAAGCCGGATTTGCGGAGTACTTCAGCTCACTCACGTCACGGGTGGGAAGCAGGAGTTTGCTACAGGGAACTCAGCCACCGCTGAAGATGGGTGGGAGTTCGCTGTTAAAGCAATTAGGGCTTGGAAGGTTGAAGAGGATGCTCAGCCAGCTGTCGAGGACTTCGCACCGGACACTTTCACTGAAGAAAACAGGGCGCAAATTGATTGGCAGGGCATGAAGCTGACAAGACAGGAGGCGCTTAAGGTGCTCGACCTGCCATTGCGCGAGGTCGACGTTGCTGGCGACAAGCTCATTTCAGCGGCGCTTCCCGGTCTCTGCGATGAGGTATTGCGCCCTTCACGGCCTGGTCCAGTGTCGCAATCCCCACGTGTCGTGATGGAAGCGGAAGGCCCTAAGCACCTTTACATCTTGCAGCTTGAAGGAGATGCAGACGCCTTCCTCGGCAAGAATGCTAACGGCGGCAAAATTGTCAAAGTGGGTTTCTCGGTCAGCCCCGTAACTCGACGCAACGCGCATAACAGAGCTTTGCCGAAGTGCGCATTCAAGTGGACGCTCTTACATTCGACCTACGACGAAGGAATGGAACCCTTTCAATCTTCCAAGCATGCTTTAGCGGGCGAAGATTCGATGAAGAGTTATCTAGATGCCCATGGCAAGTCATTGAGTGGCGAGTTTTTTCTGGCCCCTGATGAAGCCGTCAAATCAGCCTGGCGTAATGCAATTACCGCGGCAAAAAGCTGGAAAGCATGACCACCGCAAAGCCCATCCCCGCAGTCAGCTTCAAGACCGCCCGCACTGGCGCCTCGGCCAAGGCCAATGCGCTCGGCATGCGCGTGATGCAGGAACGTGCCTACAACAAGCGGGGCGAGCAGTACCTGCTGATCAAGTCACCGCCGGCCTCGGGCAAGAGCCGCGCGCTGATGTTTATCGCGCTCGACAAGCTGCACAACCAGGGGCTGAAACAGGCAATCATCGCAGTGCCGGAAAAGTCGATCGGCAGCAGCTTTGCCGACGAGCCGCTGAGCGCCCACGGCTTCTGGGCGGACTGGACGGTCAAGCCGCAATGGAACCTGTGCAATGCGCCCGGCGCTGACGAGGAGCGGGTGGATTCCTCGAAGGTCAAGGCGGTCGGCCAGTTCCTTGAAAGTGGCGATCCGGTGCTGGTCTGCACCCACGCCACGTTCCGTTTCGCGGTCGAGGCCTATGGCATCGAGGCGTTCGACGACCGGCTGATCGCGGTGGACGAGTTCCACCACGTCTCCGCGAGCCCGGACAACCGTCTGGGCAGCCAGCTTGCCGCGTTCATCGCGCGCGACAAGGTGCACATCGTCGCCATGACCGGCAGCTATTTCCGGGGCGACGCCGCGCCCGTCCTCACGCCCGAGGACGAGGCGAAGTTCGAGACGGTGAGCTTCACCTACTTCGAGCAGCTCAACGGGTACGAGCACCTCAAGGCGCTCGACATCGGGTATTACTTCTACACCGGGCGCTATCTCGAGGCGATCGAGCATTGCCTCGATCCCTCACGCAAGACGATCGTGCACATCCCCTCGGTCAACGCGCGGGAGAGCACGAAGGACAAGATTGCCGAGGTCAACGAGATCCTGCACTACCTTGGCAAGTGGCAGGGGGCCGATCCCGTAACCGGCTTCGAACTTGTCGCTTTGCCCGATGGCCGCGTGCTGAAGATCGCCGACCTTGTCGACGACAGCGATCCTGCGCGCCGGGCGAAGGTTCTGGCGGCGCTGAAGGACCCTGCGCACAAGAACGATCGCGACCATGTCGACATCATCATCGCGCTGGGCATGGCCAAGGAAGGCTTCGACTGGATCTGGTGCGAACACGCGCTGACCGTCGGCTACCGGTCGAGCCTGACCGAGATCATCCAGATCATCGGCCGCGCCACGCGCGATGCGCCGGGCAAGTCCGTTGCCACCTTTACCAACCTTATCGCTGAACCAGATGCTTCCGAAGCAGCCGTGGCCGATGCGATCAACGATACGCTGAAGGCCATTGCTGCCAGCCTGCTGATGGAACAGGTGCTCGCGCCCCGCTTCACCTTCAGCCCGAAGAACAACGGGCCGCTGCCGAACTTCGACTAAGGCGAAGGGGGATACAAGGAAGGGCAAACCAACGTCGGCTTCAACGAGGAGCGCGGGCAGTATCACTTCGAGATAGCGGGCCTCGTCACGCCCAAGAGCCCTGAGGCGACCCGCATCGTGCAGGAGGACCTCAACGAGGTCATCGCCGCATTTGTGCAGACCAAGACCGTGGCCGAACGCGGCATGTTCGACGAGGAAACCCCGGCGCAGGAACTCACCCAAGTCGCCATGGGCAAGATAGTGCGCGATCGTTACCCCGACCTTTCCGCCGAGGATCAGGAGTCTGTCCGCCAGCACGCGATCGCGGCGCTGAACCTGACGCAGAAGGCGAAGTCTCTAGCCATGGGAGTCGCTGACACTACCGATGGTGAGCAGCGCGCAAATACGGCGCTGCTGGATGGCGTGCGCCAGTTTGCCATGGATGTCCGCGAACTCGACATCGACCTTATCGACAGCATCAACCCCTGGCAGGCAGCTTATGCCGTGCTGGCCAAGTCGATGAGCGAAAGCACGCTCAAGCAGGTTCAGGCGGCAATCACCGCCAAGCGCACCAAGATCACCCCCGAGGATGCCAAGGACCTCGCTGCCCGCGCAGTCCGCTTCAAGAAGGAACGGGGACGGCTGCCGTCGATCACATCCGCCGATGCCTGGGAACAGCGCCTCGCCGAAGGGGCCGCCGCATTCATGCGCTTCCGCGAGGAGGGTCGCTATGAGTGACTTCAACCTCGACGATCTGGCCGACGAACTTGCGGACTTCGCGCCGGCCAAGAAAAAGCAGGCCACCTATACGGCGCGCGAGGAACGGATCATCGCCGGGTTTGAGGACATCGAGCGCTTCTTCGACGAGCATGGTCGCCTGCCCCAGCATGGCGAGGACCGTGATATCTTCGAACGCCTCTATGCCGTGCGGCTGGATCGCTTGCGTGCGCAGGAAGACTGCCGGACCCTGCTGGCAGACTTCGACAAGCACGGACTGCTTGATCGCGTAGAAGCTGATCTCGTGGACGCAGACGAGCTTGATCTGGACCATCTGGCCGCTGAGCTAGGCGGGCTTGGCGAGGGTGGCGACATCACCCAACTCCGACACGTTCGTTCAACTGAGGAAAAGCGTGCTGCCGACGAAATTGCCCGCCGCGAGAAGTGCCCTGACTTCGAAAAGTTCGCCGGGCTATTCAAGCAGGTCAAGGACGACCTTGCCAGCGGCGCACGCGTGACTCGCCCATTCGAACTCAAAGCCGAAATCCGCCCCGGCGCCTTCTTCATCGTCGGTGGCCTGATCAGCTATGTGGCAGAGATGGACGAGGTCTTCGTCAACGCGCAGGGCCGCACCGATGCGCGCCTCCGCGTGATCTTCGACAACGGCACGCAAAGCGGGATGCTGATGCGATCGCTACAGCGCCAGCTCAATGAAGATGATGCCGGGCGGCGCATTACCGACCCCGCGCCTGGCCCCCTGTTCGCCGACAAGGCGGAGGACGGCGAAGCCGAAACGGGCACCATCTATGTGCTACGGAGCAAGTCGGATCATCCATTCGTCACGGAGCACCGGGACGTAATCCATAAGATCGGCGTGACCAGCGGCTCGGTCGAAACACGCATCTCCGGAGCGGAGAAGAGCTCGACTTATCTGCTTGCCGGCGTGGACATAGTGGCGACCTACAAGATTTACGGCGTGAACTGCCAGAAGCTCGAAAGCTTGATACACAAGGTTTTCGCTGCTGCGCAGCTCGATCTGACCATACCTGATCGCTTCGGTCACTTGGTCAAACCTCGGGAGTGGTTTGTCGTGCCGCTGCAGGTGATTGACGAAGCGGTCGAACGAATCAGAGACAGAACCATAACCGAGTTCCGCTATCAGGCTGCCGAAGGCCGTCTGATCCGAACCTGATGCGAGGACAGCGCAGGGCAAAGAAGTCTCGGTTCAAGAAAATTGTGGGCACTTGGGGGTAACATTGGGAGTATCGTTTCTGGCAAAGATTAGGAAAATGGCTTAAATCGCCCATTTTTACGGCATTGTTCGACGGCCACCCTGTCCGCCAATACTTTTCGTTGCCAAACGAAATGAGAGCACTACGGATTGCCTATGATGTTTCGCCGGTAGTTGTCGGCGCGATCGCCCCTTCGTTGTATGATCTAATGGTAACTATTTCCCCTTCATTCTAAATCTAGAAACGAGCGATTCGATTTGCTCAGAAACAGGGGAACAAGACATGCGGACCTTAGCTCTCGTGGCCTTCTTGGCTGCGCCATCAATGCTGCTAGCACAAAGTACTTCGGCCCCTCCGACTACCGCGCCTGCACCCATGGTGCTTTCACTCCCGCAGACTCAGAGCAATATTGCGGTGCTACCTGCTAATACCGAGATTACGGTTGCGCTCAACGACACTATCACAACCAAAGGAAAGCGCTGGAACGAAGGGGATACCTTTAATCTGACCGTAACCCATGACGTACTACTTGGCCAATACGTCGTCATACCAAAGGGCGCACGCGGCGTGGGACGTATCAGCTGGCTGACCAACAAGGGTGCCTTTGGAAAGTCAGGAAAGATGGAAATTGATCTTGAGTACGTTGAGGTAAGTGGCAGGCGTATTCCAATTAGCGGGCACTACCGTCAGGAGGGTGAAGGAAACACCGTAGGAACAGTCGCAGGTGTCGTTGCTGCAGGGGTTTTTGCGGGTTTCGTAACCGGAAAGTCTGGAGTAATTCCAGCAGGAAGAGAGTTGGTTGCCCATACGAAAGACGATTTACCTGTAGCGTTCGCCGGACCTCCGCCAAGCAACGCCCCGGCTCCTCTCGTCGTTGGTCAGGCACCCTCACCTACGACGGCAATTTTGCCCCTCGCGGCACCGGCGGGCGGTGTCGCAAGCGGTACAACCACGACAATCCAGTAACCCTACGCTAGCAGGCTGGCCTTGCTGGCCTGCTAACTATTGTATGACCTTCTCTGACCTCCGTCCTCCAAGGTCCTATTTGACACCGCAGATCGGTAAGCAACGCTCGCACCATAACAAGCCTCGCAAACTCAAGGTTTGCGATGTGCTGCGCAAATGAAAAGGTGCGGACAGTTTAGCCCGCACCCTTTCTAACTGACAGTTCGACGATGGACTTGATCAGATGTGGATAGCGCGCCCGTAAGCCGCCAGGACGCTTTCGTGCATCGATTCGCTGATCGTCGGGTGCGGGAAGACGGTGTGCATCAGTTCGGCTTCGGTCGTCTCGAGCGTCTTGCCGACGACGTAGCCCTGGATCATCTCGGTCACTTCCGCGCCGATCATGTGGGCGCCGAGCAGCTCGCCGGTCTTGGCGTCGAACACGGTCTTCACGAAGCCTTCCGGCTCGCCCAGCGCAATAGCCTTGCCGTTGCCGATGAACGGGAAAGTCCCGACCTTCAGTTCGTAACCGGCTTCCTTGGCCTTCGCCTCGGTCAGGCCGACGCTGGCGATCTGGGGGTGGCAGTAGGTGCAGCCCGGAATGTTGGCGCGGTCCATCGGATGGGGATGGACGTCCTTGTTGCCGAGTTCGGCGGCAATGGCTTCGGCGGCGATCACGCCTTCGTGGCTCGCCTTGTGCGCCAGCCATGGACCCGGCGTTACGTCGCCGATGGCCCACAGGCCCTTCACATTGGTGCGGCCATAGCCGTCGATGGCGATGATGCCGCGCTCGGCCTTCACGCCCAGCGCTTCAAGTCCTATGTTTTCGGTGTTCGGCACGATGCCGACGGCGACGATGACATGGCTGTAGTCGGCCTCGGCAACCTTGCCGTCCTTGCCCTTGATCTTCGCCTTGACGCCCGATCCTGAGACGGCAAGGCTCTCGACGCCCGCGCCGGTCATGATCTTCATGCCCTGCTTGGTCAGCGCCTTTTCGAGGAAGGCCGAAACGTCAGCATCTTCCACGGGAACCACGCGGTCCATCATCTCGACGACCGTAACTTCGGCACCCATGTCATTGTAGAAGCTGGCAAATTCGATGCCAATGGCGCCCGACCCGATGACCAGCAGCTTGGTCGGCATCTGCTTGGGCGTCATCGCGTGGCGATAGGTCCATACGCGCTCGCCATCGGCCTTGGCGAACGGCAAATCGCGCGCGCGGGCGCCGGTGGCGACGATCACATGCTTGGCCGAGATTACTTCCGTGCCCTTCTCACCGGTAACCTCGACCGAGGTTGCCGACTTCAGGACACCATTGCCCATGTGCACGGTGATCTTGTTCTTCTTCATCAGGTGCGTCACGCCCTGATTGAGCTGCTTGGCCACGCCGCGCGAGCGCTTGACCACCGCATCGAGATCGGCGCGAATATTGTCGGCAGCGAGACCATAGGCAGCGGCGTGCTTCATGTGATTGAGCACTTCGGCCGAACGCAGCAGCGCCTTGGTCGGGATGCACCCCCAGTTAAGGCAGATGCCGCCGAGGTTCTCGCGTTCGACAATGGCGGTTTTCAGGCCGAGCTGCGCGCAGCGGATCGCCGCGACATAGCCGCCGGGGCCCGATCCGAGGACGATGACGTCGTATTGGTCAGCCACGCAAATGCTCCTGTCAGTCTGTCTGCGGCAAAGGCCGCGGTTTGCGTTCGTCGTCGATGGCGACGAAGAAGAATCGTGCTTGGGTCACCTTCTGGCGGTCTTCGCCGGTCCGCGCGCGGCGCCAGGTTTCCACATCGATGGTCATCGAAGTGCGTCCCGCCTTGGCAAGAGAGGCATAGACCGAGACCTCGTCACCCACATGGACCGGGTGATGGAAAGTCATGCCCTCCACGGCAATCGTGGCAGCGCGGCCCTTGGCCCTTCGTGCCGCGACAATGCCTGCCGCCATGTCCATCTGCGCCATGAGCCATCCGCCAAAGATATCGCCGGCGGGGTTCGCATCAGCTGGCATCGCCGTGATGCGGATGGCCGGTTCGCCCTGTGGTAGCGGATCGGCCATCATTGCACCCCTGCGACTTGTTTCAGGCGATCAGGCTCAGGCCACCAGACCCAGCGGGTTCTCGATCAGGTTCTTGAACGCCTGCATCAGCTCGGCACCGTCGGCACCATCGATGGCACGATGGTCGAAGCTGCCGGTGGCCGACATGACCGTGGCGATGCCCAGCGCGCCGTCGATCACGTAAGGGCGCTGTTCGCCCGCGCCGATAGCCATGATCATCGCCTGCGGCGGGTTGATCACCGCATCGAAGCTCTTGATCCCGAACATGCCGAGGTTGGACAGCGAAGCCGTGCCGCCTTGATACTCGTGCGGCTGCAGCTTGCCTTCACGCGCCTTGCCGGCCAGGGTCTTCATTTCCGTGGCGATGGCCGAGATCGACTTGTTGCCGGCATCGACGATGATCGGCGTGATCAGGCCCGAAGGCGCAGCGACGGCAACCGAGATATCGGCACGGCTGTAAGTGCGCAGTTCGTCGCCCGCGAAGCTGACGTTGCACTTGGGCACCTGCACCAGCGCCTTGGCCAGAGCCTTGATGATCAGGTCGTTGACCGAGAGCTTCACGCCCTGCACCTCGAGCGCCTTGTTGAGCTGGCCGCGCAACTTGAGCAGGGCATCGAGCTGGATGTCGACGGTGAGGTAGATGTGCGGGATCGTCTGCTTTGCCTCAGTCAGGCGGCGAGCGATCGTCTTGCGCACGTTGTTGAGCTTGGTTGCCTCGTACGGAATGCCGAAATCGGGCACGGCTGCAGGAGCCGGAGCCGCGGCAGGCGCTGCTGCCGGTGCTGCAGCGGCGGCGGGTGCAGCGGTAGCAGGCGCGGCTGCGGCGGGCTTCGCACCTTCGACGTCGGCGCGAACAATGCGGCCGTTGGGGCCCGAACCGGCCACACCGGCAAGATCGATGCCCTTGTCCGCGGCGATGCGCTTGGCCAGCGGGCTGGCGATCACGCGGTCACCTTTCGGAGCGGGCGCTGCGGCAACGACCGGAGCAGGCGCCGCTGCTGGCGCAGATGCTGCTTCGGCCTTGGCAGCAGGTGCTGGTTCGGCAGGCTTTGCAACCGGCGCGGGCGCGCTGGCGTCTTCGTCCTCGCCCGCGATCATCGCGATCACGGTGCCGACCTTCACGCCTTCGGCACCTTCGGCAACGTCGATCGAAACGATCGTGCCTTCATCGACAGCCTCGAACTCCATCGTGGCCTTGTCGGTCTCGATCTCGGCCATGATGTCGCCAGAGGAAACCTTGTCACCCACCTTGACCAGCCACTTGGAAAGCGTCCCCTCTTCCATGGTGGGGGAGAGGGCGGGCATCTTGATGGCGATGGGCATGGGCGTGTTTTTCCGTGTCCTGATGGCAATAAAGCGAAGGGGTCGTAGCGGAAACCACCCCTGCATCTTTTGTCAGGCCCATTTCACCAGTCTGGCGCGTCGGGTCAAGTGGCTTGCCGCTTGCGCCGCATACGAATTTGCCGATACGTGTGCGTCGAGAGGACAATTCGCCATGTCGCAGCGCATATATCTGGTCATCATGGACGAGACTGACGAAGCCAAGGGCGCCTTGCGCTTCGCGGCAAGGCGCGCGGTGCGCACCGATGGCACTGTCCACATTCTTGCCCTGGTGCCGCAGCAGCAGTTCGTTGCGTTCGGCGGGGTCCAGGCCACGATCGAGGAGGAAGCGCGCGATCGCGCCGAAGTCCTCGCCATGACCGCTGCCGGAAGTCTTGCCAGCGAGTCAGGCCTTTCTCCGCAAATCTCGGTACGCATGGGCGATGGCCCGAAAGTGGTGCGCGAATACCTGGGCGAGCACCCGGAAGTCTCCGCGCTGGTGCTGGGCGCAGCCGGAGGCGGCAATCCCGGGCCTCTGGTCAGCCACTTCGCCGGAATTGCCGGCCAGCTGCCCTGCCCGCTGATGATCGTCCCCGGCGCGATCTCGGACGAGGAAATCGACCGCTTCAGCTGATCATTTGCGCTTGCCCTGGTGCCGGATGTTCGATGGGCGGCCGCGCTTGCCGGCGATGTAGTTTCCCTGCCGCTTGGGCTTGTGTTCCATCTTGCCCCCGCGACGTTCGATCCGCTGCACGCCCTCGGCCACGTCCACCGGCTCGAACTTGAGCGCGCCGGTCAGCGGGTTGGCCTCGGCAAGGCGCAGCTTGAGGATCTGGCCCATGGCAAATTCCTCGCCGCTCAACTCCCCGATCAGGCGTTGCGCCTTCTCGTCATAGTTGAAGCGCTCCGCCCCCAGCGTGGAGACTGGCACGAGGCCATCGCCACCTAGGCCGATGATCGTGGCGAACAGGCCAAACTTCTGGACGCCAGTGATTCGCGTATCGAAGACCTCACCGACCTTGCCCGAAAGCCAGGCCGCGACGTAGCGGTCAATGGTGTCGCGCTCGGCCTCCATCGCACGGCGTTCGGCATTGCTGATGGCTTCGGACACGCGCGCCAGGTCGCCCCGGTCGCGGTCGGACAAGCCCGACGTCGGCGGCAGGTCGGCCTTGGGCCGCGGCTGCTCCAGCCCATAAGCATCAACCAGCGCGCGATGCACCAGCAGGTCGGAATACCGCCGGATCGGCGAGGTGAAGTGAGCGTAAGACCCGAGACTGAGGCCGAAGTGCCCGGCATTGCGCGGGCCATAATAAGCCTGCGTCTGGCTGCGCAGCACCGCCTCCATGATCAGCGCCTTCTCCGCCTCGTCAGCGATGTCCTTGAGCATGCGGTTGAATAGCGAAGGCGTGATGACCTGCCCCAGCGAAAACTTGCGATCGAATGTCGCCAGATAGTCCTTCAGCGCCACCAGCTTTTCCCGGCTCGGCGGTTCGTGAATGCGATAGACCACCGGCGCGACCTTCGCCTCCAGCGCCTTGGCCGCCGCAACGTTGGCCGCGATCATGAAGTCCTCGACGACGCGGTGCGCATCGAGCCGTTCGCGAATTGCGATCTCTGCAATCTTGCCCTGTTCGTCGAGCACCACGCGGCGCTCGGGCAGTTCGAGGTTCAGCGGATCGCGCGCATTCCGCGCCTTTTCCAGCAGTCGCCACGCGTCCCACAAGTTGGCAAGATGCGCCTCGGCTTCACCCGCATCGATGCGCCGCTGCGCTTCTTCGTAGGCGATCACTTCGGCGATCCGCACGATCGCACGGGTAAAGCGCCAGTCCTTGATCCGGCCCTCGCTGTCGATCGACATGTGGCAGGCCATTGCCGCGCGGTCAGCGCCCGATTTCAGCGAACAGACGTCCGCCGACAGCACTTCGGGCAGCATCGGCACGACGCGGTCGGGGAAGTAGACCGAGTTGCCGCGCTTGCGCGCCTCGCGGTCGGTCTGCCCGCCTGGGCGGACATAAAAGCTGACGTCAGCAATCGCGACGAGAGCGTTGAAGCCGCCCTGCCCGTCCGGCTCGGCCCAGATGGCGTCGTCATGGTCGCGCGCATCGGCCGGGTCGATCGCCACGATCGGCAGGTGCCGCAGGTCCTCGCGCTTGTCTTCGCTCAGCGGCAATTTCGCTGCGTCCTCGGCCTCGCGGATCGCGGCTTCGGGGAACACGAACGGAATGCCGTGCTTGTGGATCGCGATCAGGCTGAACGCACGCGGCGCCAGAGGATCGCCGAGCACGGCCACAACCTTCATGCCCGAGCGCGGCGAACGCCCGGCAGGCTCGGCCAGCACCAGTTGCCCCGCCTCGGCCCCGCCAAGGTCCGAGATCGGCACGGCATTGCGCACGCGCTTGTCGACCGGCGCGAGCCAGCCCTTGCCAGCGCCGTCCAGTTCGACGACGCCCATCAACTGCTCTTCGCCGCCCTGGAGCTTCTTCATCGGATGGGCGAGCCAGCCCTTCCCCGCTTCCTCGGTGCGCGCCAGAATGCGATCGCCGACGCGCAGCGCCGGGCCGCGCTCCCGCGCCTTGCCCCGGGGCTCCACCACGCGCAGGCGCGGCGGCGGGCTTGCGTCCTCAGGCTGCCAGCTGTCGGGGATGGCGACCGGTTCGCCCTCGTCGATTTCGACAATGCGCAGCACTGTAACGCGCGGCACGCCGCCCATCGCGTGGAAGGCGCTGCGGTTGCCATCGATCAGGCCTTCCTCGGCCATGTCCTTGAGCAGCGTCTTCAGCGCGATCTTCTCGGTGCCTTTCAGGCCAAAAGCCTTGGCAATCTCGCGCTTGCCCGCAGGCTCGTCCGATTGTGCGATAAAGTCCAGCACCTGCTGGCGCGTCGGGAGCCCTTGCGGAAACTTGTTCTTGGCCATTGGCGGCATGTGGTCGTTATGGTCGCGTATGGCAAGAATTTAAGGCTTCGGAAGCGGGGCGAACTGACCGCCTGGCACCGCCGAAGCGATCGGGCTTTCATTGCCATCTGCTGCCACTGCACTGACGCCGAACAACCAGTCGTCCGCGCGCACACCCGGCAGGCTTGCTTTGACGTCCGAGGTTTCGAGCAACCGCGTCTCCCACATCGGCGCATCGGTACGGCGCTGCCACAGCACATAGCGCGCTGCCCCCGCCACAGGCTGCCACGCGATGTCCGTGCTCGCCTGCACTGCGCCCTTGACGACGGGAACTGGCGGCATTGGTGTCCGTGCCAGCTTCGCCAGCGCGCGCACGTTCAGTCGCGTCACCTTGGCGAGGTAGGGAAAGTCCATTTCGTCGATAGTATCTCCGAACTTCACGCCGCCCTCGGTGCGCAGGTCCTGATGCTGGTGTTCGTAATCCTCGACCGCCACGGTGAAGCGGATCGCGGGGTAGCCCTTGTCCGAGAACGGCAACTGATCACCGCCACGGCCGAGCCGATCAGCGCGCCAGATCTGGCGCACGGCAAGCCCGGCGGCGTCCCTCTCGGCAAGCTTGGCAACCCAGCGGGAGATGTTGCGCGACGGGCTGTCATTCTCACCGCCATAGCGGCGCATCTGGGCGCGCAGGGCATCGGTGGCATCGGCGCGCGGGCCTTCGGACAGGACGCGAACGTGCGCGTCGTCCTTGTAACCGTCTGATCCGGTCGAGCCGCCGACGATATCGTTGTTGAGCACTCCCTTCACCGTCCAGCCCTGCTGTGCCGCATAATCGGCAAGCAGCTTGCCGCCGAGCAATCCCTGCTCTTCACCGGAAAGCACAGCGTAGACGATGGTGGTCGGAAACTTCTCCCTCGACAGCACCCGCGCGGCCTCGATCACCAGGGCGGTGCCCGAGCCGTCATCGTTCGCGCCCGGCGCATCCTTCGTCGCATCGAGCACGTCCGATACGCGACTGTCGATGTGGCCCTGCACGATCACGACCTCGTTGGGGCGTTCCGCGCCGCGCTGGATCGCTACCACATCGACAAGGCGCGTCGGCACCGGCACCCGATCGCCGCTTACCACCGTTTCCGGCAGCACGATCTCCAGGCAGTTGCCGCAGGCGGCCGTGCTCTTGCGAAACTCCGCTTCGGCCCATTTGCGCGCCGCACCGATCCCCCGCTTCGGGTCGGTCTGCGAAGACAGCGTGTGGCGCGTGCCGAAGCCGACCAGCTTTTCGACATCGGCGCGAAGCCGTGCCTCGGAGATGGCGTCCTCGGGCGCGGCCAGGGCGGCGGTCGAACAAAGCAACGGAGCCAGGTAAAGCGCGTATCTCATCCTGCCGAGACTAGCGCCAAGGCCGGCAACGCCAAGGCCCCTTGCAAAAAGGGTGGCAGTTGCCTGCCACCCCCTTCGATCAGTAAGCCCGTGCGATCAGGATCTTCTCGATCGCCGGCTCGCCCGTGAACGGGCACATCCCGTCCGGCTTTGCAGCATCCAGCGGCGTGTTGCGGATCGTCAGCTTGAGCGCCTTGAGCTGCTCGACCACCTTGTCAAGCGCCGCGCCGGTAGGCTTGCTCCAGCCCATTTCCACCCAACCGGGGTACTTGTTGCCCTCGGCGAAGTAGGTCTTCAGGCCGTCAAGGTCGGTCACGTCACGCACGATCTGCGCATCGCGGCGTTGGCGCGCTTCTTCGTAGAGCGAATTCTGTATAGCCTCGAGTTCCGCTGCAGCCGAGGCAATGAAGTCGTCCTTGGCCTGCCCGATGAAGTTGGGCTTGGCATCCTCGCGCCACAGCCTGTCGCGACGCAGCGCCGAAACCTGCCCGCCTTCGGCATCGCGGCCGCCGATCTCGAGGATCAGCGGCACGCCGCGCTTCACCCAGGCCCAGCGCTTCTGCGTGGCCTTGCCCGGACGCTTGTCGAGCAGGACGCGCACGCGCTCGCCAAAGGCGCTCTGCTTGGCCAAGGCCTTGCGGATGTCTTCGCAGTACGCCAGCAGCGCCTCGTCGCCGTCGTTGTCGCGCAGCATCGGCAGGATCACGATCTGCTGGGGCGCCACCTGAGGCGGCACGCGAAGGCCGTCGTCGTCGCCGTGGGTCATGATCACGCCACCGATCAGGCGCGTCGAAACGCCCCACGATGTGGTGTGCGCCAGCGCTTGCTGGCCTTCCTTGTCCTGATAACGGATGCCCGCAGCCTGGGCGAATGTGGTGCCAAGGTAATGCGAAGTGCCGGCCTGAAGCGCCTTGCCGTCCTGCATCATGGCTTCGATCGAGAAAGTCTCGACCGCGCCGGGGAAGCGTTCGTTCTCGGGCTTGGGCCCAGCGATCACCGGCATCGCCAGCGGGCCTTCGGCAAAGGCGCGATACATTTCGAGAGCGCGCAGCGTCTCGTTCATCGCATCGGCTTCGTCGGCGTGCGCGGTGTGGCCTTCCTGCCAGAGGAACTCGCTGGTGCGCAGGAACATGCGGGTGCGCATTTCCCAGCGCACGACGTTCGCCCACTGGTTGACCATCAGCGGCAGGTCGCGCCACGACTGGACCCAGCGCGCCATTGCCGCACCGATCACCGTTTCCGAGGTCGGGCGAACGACCAGCGGCTCTTCCAGCTTGGCCTCGGGATCGGGCGTCAGTCCGCCCTTGCCGTCAGAGATCAGGCGGTGGTGGGTGACGACCGCCATCTCCTTGGCAAAGCCTTCGACGTGCTCGGCTTCCTTGGCGAAGTAGGACAGCGGGATGAACAGCGGGAAGTAGCAGTTCTCGACGCCCGCTTCCTTGATCTCCGCGTCCATCAGCTTCTGGATGCGCTCCCAGATGCCATAGCCCCACGGCTTGATCACCATGCAGCCGCGCACGCCGGATTCCTCGGCAAGCTCGGCCTCCGAAATCACGGCCTGATACCATTGGGCGAAGTCGTCAGCGCGCTTGACGTTGAGCGCGTGCTTGATTGCGGGCTTGTTCATGAGGGCGCGTTAAAGCGCAAAAGCGCTTCCCGCAATGCCGTCATAGGCATCACGGGAAGGAAAGCTGCTTACTTGGAAAGCTCGTCGAGCTTCTTCTGCATGTCTGCCATCTGCTTGCGCAGGACATCAAGGTCATCGCCTTCGGCAGCAGGAGCAGTCTCGTCCTTGGCCGTCGCGCCCGGAACGAAGGCGGCGGCCGCAGCCTTGAACATTTCCATGTTGCGCTGCGCGATCTGGGCGAGCGGATTGGCGCCGATGCTTTCCTCGATCGCCTTGCGCATCTTGGCCTGGTTCTCGCGGAAGTGCTCCATCGAAGCTTCCAGATAGCCCGGCAGGAATGCCTGCATCGAATTGCCGTACATCGAGATCAGCTGTCGCAGGAAATTGGTCGGCAGCATCTGCTCGCCGGCGGATTCCTCCTCCATGATGATCTGCGTCAGGATCGCGTGCGTCAGATCCGCACCCGTCTTGGCATCGATCACCTGAAAGTCGACATTGTCCTTAACCATCTGTGCAAGATGGTCGAGCGTGATGTAGCTTGAGGTACTGGTATTGTAGAGGCGACGGTTTGCGTACTTCTTGATTATAACCGTGCCGCTGGACTTGGATTCACTGGCCATGGTTTGGGCCCCCACTGCGACGTGCCGATAGTATTAGCATGTGCAGCATGTGCGGCGCAACAAATCTTAACAACCCCCGTCAGAATCCATTTTGGCGAGAGAAGCGCTTGCCCATCAGAGTCAGCAATTCGTACTGCGAAAGCCCGCTTTGTGCGGCTGCGTCCGGAAGCCGGTAGTCCGCCGTTAACCAGTCGCCCTCGTGGCAATCGGGCATTTCCGCCAGATCGACGATCGTCAGGTCCATCGACACCCGCCCCAAGACCTGCGCCTTTCGTCCCTGCCAAAGAAACGTGCCGATGCCGGACCAGCATCGCAGGTATCCGTCAGCATAACCGAGTGAAATGATCCCGATCCGCATCGCGCGATCGGCGGTGAACAGTGCATTGTATCCCACCCGGTCACCCGCCTGCAGCGTGCGAGTCTGCAACAGCGCCGCTTCGGGCCGAACCACCGGGCGGATGTGCGGCACCAGTTCGGACCGGGCAATGCCGCCATAAAGGGCGAGGCCGGGCCGCGTCAGATCGGCATGATAGGCCTCGCCAAGCGCAATGCCCGCGCTGTTGGCGAGGCTGTAACGCCGGGCTGGAATGCTGCGGCGGACCGCATCGAACAGCCGCAGCTGCGATTCGTTCTGCGGGACGTCTTCGTCCGCACTCGCCAGATGGCTCATGCACAGGTCGATCTGGAGCGCGCCGATTTCGGGATCGCCAAGGCAGTCAGGCGGCACGCCGAGACGGTTCATCCCGGTATCGACCATCAGGTGGCAAGGACCTCCTCCGCCACTGCTCCAACGCCGCGCCTGCTCCATGCTGTTGATGACAGGGCGGACACCTGTTGCTCGGGCAAATTCGCTTTCCTCGCAGGTCAACGGTCCATGCAGGACTGCAATGGATGCGGCAGGCACAAGAGGCAGAATCTCTGCCGCTTCTGTCCAATGCGCCACGAAGAAGGTGTCACATCCCGCCGCAGCAAGCACCGGAACAACCCGCGCCGCACCCACGCCATAAGCATCGGCTTTCACCGCAGCCCCGGCGCGCGCCCGGCCGGACAGGGCATCGAGCGCGCGCCAGTTGGCGGCGAGCGCCTCGGCATCGAAGCCGAGGCGGAGCGTCGGGGCTGGCGGGGCAGGAAAGGTGATGTCAGTCGTCCGTGAAATCAGCGGGCAGTCCTGGCTTCAAGCCCCACAGCGAGACCAGAAACGCAACGAGGACGATTACCCAAGTGTACCACAAGCCAGCGTAGGGATCGCCGGTCCGGGCGACGATGTAGCTTGAAATCAGTGGCAGGAAACCCCCGAAATACCCGGTGCCCAGATGATAGGGGATCGACATCGAACTATAACGTATCCGCGGCGGGAACATCTCGGAAAGCAGCGCGGCGACAGGGCCATACGTCGCGCCCGACATGGCCATGAGCAGCAGCAGCGCGCCGAGGATCAGGGCAAGGCGCAGCGGCGAAGGCTTCACCTTGGCAAAATCATAGCCGAAGAGTGCCAGTTCGGTCTGGAGCGCCTGCGCCCGGACGGACGCCTTTTCTGTCCATGGATAGTTTGCCAGAGTCAGCACCTGGCCCCCGACAGTTACGGCGAAGTTGCCCTTCTGCTTCAGAGAGTAGGAAATCCCGGAAGCCGACAGATCGGACAGGAGCTTGCCGCACTTGCTCGCCTGCTCGCCCTTGAATGGACTGTAATCGCACTCTGCTCCGGAAACGACGACAGGATTTCTTTGCGCGGCCGCAGCAAGCTCGGGATTGGCTGCGGAACCCAGAAGCCAGAACGTGGGGAACAGCAACAGGAGCGTGAGCGCATATCCGATCACGATGGGCTTCTTGCGCCCGATCCGGTCCGAAAGTGCGCCTGCCATCAGGTAGAACATCATGCCGATCGCGCCGCCGATGCCGACGATGATCTCGGCCCAGGTATCGTCAAGCCGCATGGCAGACTTGAGGAACGCGAGGCTCGAGAACATCGCGGTGTACCAGATCACGGTCAGCCCAGCAGCGATGCCGAACAGCGCGATGAAGATCCGGCGCTTGTTGCCCGGATAGGTAAAGCTCTCGACAAAGGGATTGCTTGCGAGCTCACCCTGTTCCTTCATCGCCTTGAAAACCGGGCTTTCCGACAGCTTCAGGCGCATCCACAACGACACCGCCAGAAGAGCGAGGCTGACCAGGAATGGCACGCGCCAGCCCCACGTATTCCAAACCGCCTCGCTCATCACGCTCTTGCTGGTCAGGACCACGATGAGGCTCAGCACGAAACCGCCGACCACGCTCGCCTGGATATAGCTGGTGTAGTAACCCCGCCGTCCGCCGGGCGCATGTTCCGCCACGTAGACCGCAGCGCCGCCGTATTCGCCGCCGAGCGCAAGGCCCTGCAAAATCCGCAGAAGAATGACGATGGCGGGCGCGACAAGACCGATGCTGTCAGCCGAGGGAATAAGGCCAACACCTGCCGTCGCGATGCCCATGAGCGTTACGGTAACGAGGAACGTGTACTTCCGGCCGAGCTTGTCGCCCAGGAAACCGAACAGCACAGCGCCCAGAGGACGAAAGCCGAAGCCCACAGCAAACCCTGCCCATACCAGCAGCAACTGAAGCGTTGCGTTGTCGGACGGGAAGAACGTCTTGCCGATGATCGCGGCAAGTGTGCCGTAGATGAAGAAATCATACCATTCGAACACGGTACCCGCTGAACTTGCGGCGATGACGAGCCGGATGTCGGAAGCGCTCGGCTCCACGGCTCCCCCGTGCTTCATGGTATCTGGCACTCGATTTCCCCCGCGTCACTCTTATCGAACGGTGCTGTAGCCAAGCGGCATCGCCTGCGGCAAGCCCCGCATTCGATCAGGGGCAGACTTGCTCTGGCAGAGCGTCCAGCGCAGCATCCCACGCCAGCAGGATCGCTGCATGCCGGGCGGGATAGGCGAGCGCCGGTTCCAGCAGACCAACGCCCGGCCACGCGGGCAGCTTGCCCTCTCCCGCCAACCATGTCGCCAGAGAGGCGCGTGCCATCGCAATGTCAGATCGCGAGCAGCCAAAGGCATGCTCGGCAAACACTGCGGCCGCAGCCTGACCCACGGCGCAGGCGTGGGGGCGAACGCCGATTGTTTGAATTGCGCCCGCAGCGTCGGTGCCGAGCGAAAGCTCGATCGAGCTACCACAACTGCGTGACCGCGCCGCGCCGTGATACGGCGCATCCGACACCCACGGATATCGGGCCAAGGCCATGGCCTGCCCGAGGACTTCGGGCGTGTAGAGCCCGCGCCCGGACATCCTATTCGCCCAGCAATTGCTTGCGCGCCTTGCGCTTGGCAACCTCACGTGCCTGATCGGCGGCCTGTTCACGACGCTCGGAGATCAGTGTCAGCAATTCTTCACTGGCAGCATTGAGGAAGGGATAGGCGCGCGATTGCACGATCCACTGCGGCCGCCCGTCCTCGCCCCAGACCAGATCATAGCCGAAGACGATGATCGAATAGCCCAATACGACGATGATGAAGCCCTTGACGGCTCCGAACCCGAATCCAAGCACGCGATCAATCGGTCCGATCGCCGAATCCCGACTGGCCGAGCCCATCCGACGGGCAATCATGCGGGTCAGAAAATAAGGGAGCAGCAGCAACAGGAAGAAGGCGAGGACCCCAGCCCCGGTCTCGGTCGGTAAATGTCCTGCCAGCCAAATCGTCAGCGGTGCGTGGAAATAATGCACTGCCAGCAAGGCAATGCACCAAGCGGCCAGTGAAAGCACTTCCTCGATGAAGCCACGCATGAATCCGCCGACGGCACCGATGCCGAGGAAGATCAGAACGACATAATCAAGACCGGTCATTGTGCCGGGAACCTATGAGGCGCCCATTATGCGGTCAATGAGATTTGGCAGCAGCTTGAGCGGAGAGTAGCGCAGGCCGTCGACCTTTTCGGCGCCAGCTTCGGGTCCGCAGCCGAGGCTGAAGCCCAGTTTGGCCGCTTCGCGCAGGCGGACGGGCGTGTGAGCCACCGGTCGGACTTCGCCAGCCAGCGAAACTTCCCCGAACCAGATCGAAGCGGCAGGCAGCGGACGGTCCGACAAGGCCGAGATCAGGGCTGCGGCTACGGCAAGATCGGCGGCAGGGTCGGTCAGGCGGTAACCGCCGGCGACATTGAGATAGACTTCCGCGGTGGAGAAACTGAGCCCGCATCGAGCCTCGAGCACCGCCAGCAACATGGCAAGTCGGCCGCTGTCCCACCCGACCACGGCGCGCCGCGGGGTGGCCCCGCTCGCCAGCCTGACTGTCAGCGCCTGAATTTCGACCAGAACGGGCCTGGTGCCTTCGAGGGCCGGGAACACGGCGCTGCCAGCAACCTGATCCTCGTGCCCCGAAAGGAACAGCATCGAGGGATTGCCGACTTCTTCGAGCCCTGCCCCGGCCATGGCGAAGACGCCGATCTCGTCCACAGCGCCGAAGCGGTTCTTGATCGCGCGAAGGATGCGGTACTGGTGGCTGCGCTCCCCTTCGAAGCTCATGACCACGTCGACCATATGTTCGAGCACGCGGGGGCCGGCGATCGAGCCATCCTTGGTCACGTGGCCGACCAACACCAGCGAGACGCCGGTTTCCTTGGCATAACGGATAAGTTCGAACGCGCAGCCGCGGACCTGGCTGACCGTCCCGGGCGCACCTTCGATCTGGTCGGAATGCATCGTCTGGATCGAATCGATCACCAGCAGCGATGGCGGGTTCATCGAGCCAAGCGTGGTCAGGATATCTCGCACTGACGTCGCCGAAGCCAACTGGATTGGTGCTTTGCCGAGGCCGAGGCGGTCAGCCCGCAGGCGAACCTGGTCCGACGCTTCTTCGCCGCTGATATAGACAGCCTCGCCGCCTGCCATCGCGATCTTCGCCGCGGCCTGGAGGAGCAAGGTCGACTTGCCGATGCCGGGATCACCGCCCATCAGCACAGCACAACCGGGAACGAGCCCGCCGCCCAGCGCCCGGTCGAACTCGGCAATGCCAGTGGATCGCCGCACGGGAAGCGCGACGGGCGCATCAAGCGGAACGAACGCAACGCGGCGTCCCCCGCTCGACAAGTCATGCTTGGCCGAGAAGATCGTTTCCGGAGCTTCTTCCGTCAGCGTATTCCATTCGCTGCAATCGACACATTGCCCCTGCCAGCGGGTGGTGACGCTGCCACAGGCCTGGCAGACGAAGCGACGTTTGGGTTTGGCCATGCCATGCGATTACCAGAACATAGGCGGAACGCAAGCGCATCCCCGCCATTTCCGTAGCACTTTGCTAACCACGATGTAGGGCAGCATCCTTAACGGCAGATCAGGTATGTCCCTTAGCCATGGCCGCGCCGTCCGATCATTTTCTTGGTATCCAGCCCAAGATGTACCGCCACTTTGCGGTCATCACCGTTGCCCTGTCGACCGTCATCGCCGTGTTCGCGAACGGCGATGCGCAAGAGGCGATGGCGCAGGCCGACAACCATGCCGAGCGCCAGGCCGCCAAGGTGCGGAGCGGCAAGGCCAAGCTGGTCGATAACCGCTCAAGCCAGCGAAGATCGTCGTCTGGACAGGGTGGCTACACCGGTCAATTCGGCGCACCCATGGATGGCAGCGGGGGATCAGGCGGCAACAGCGGTATCATTCCCGAAGGAATGACGACCGGGCCGAGCGCAATCATCATAGAAGTTGACCAGGCGGCGCTCGCCCGAATGACGCCCGCACAACGCGCGGCCTATCTGCGCAAGCTTGAGGAAGAACGGAAGAAGCGCCTGGAACAAGGGCAGATAACGCCGACGCCCGAGCAGATCAGCGCACTTGCGGCGCAATCGGCGCTACGATCCGGCTCGGATGCTGTCGATTAGGGAATGGTGCCCCTGGCCCGACTCGAACGGGCACGTATTTCTACAAACGATTTTGAGTCGTTCGCGTCTACCATTCCGCCACAGGGGCACTGGACGGCACCGGCCTTAGCCAGCGCCGTCCCGAAAGGTCAAGCGTTACGGAGCGCGCCGGCAAGAAGCTTGTGGAGCTTCGAGTGCAGCGCATCGTTACCGGCGAGAATCGTCTCGTCGCAGATCGGCTGCGAGCGGCCCTTGTAATCGGACACGAAACCGCCAGCTTCGCGCACGAGCAGGCACCCAGCTGCCGTATCCCAGGGATAGAGACCGGATTCCCAGAACCCGTCAAAACGGCCTGCGGCGACCCAGGCAAGATCGAGCGAGGCGACGCCGAAGCGGCGGATGCCGGCAATGCGGGGGCCGAGTTCGCTGTAGATGCGAATCCATTCGCCCATGTCGCCCCGACCGGAGAACGGGATGCCGGTGGCGATCAGCGCCTCGTCGAGATGACGGCGTGCCGAAACGCGCAGGCGGCGGTCCTGCAACCATGTGCCTTGCGACTTTTCGGCCCAGAAGCTCTCGTCGGTGATCGGCTGATAGACCAGCGCAGCGGTGACTTCGCCCCAGCCCTTCCCGTCCAGCGTCGGTTCCTGCACGGCGATCGAGATCGCGAAGTGCGGAATGCCGTGGAGGAAATTGCTGGTGCCGTCGAGCGGATCGATGATGAAGCGCGGCTTGCCCGGCTCACCGGCGATCTCGCCACCTTCTTCCATGAGGAAGCCCCAGCCCGGACGCGCTGCACGGAGTTCATCCCACAGCGTGCGTTCGGAGTGCTGGTCTGCCTTGGAGACGAAGTCTGCCGGGCCCTTCTTGCTGACCTGAAGATGCTCGATCTCGCCGAAGTCGCGGCGGAGGCGGCCACCCGCCTTGCGCGCCGCGCGCTCCATCACGCGCATCAGGCCGGAAATGGCTGCCATCGATCAGTTCGCCTTGCCGACGTAGCTGCGCTCATACACGTCGACGACGATGCGCGTGCCGCTTTCGATATGCGGCGGCACCATCACGCGCACGCCATTGTCGAGGATGGCGGGCTTGTACGACGAAGAGGCGGTCTGGCCCTTCACCACGGCGTCGGCTTCGACGATGGTGGCTTCGACCTGTTCCGGCAGCTGCACCGAAATCGGGCGCTCGTCATACATTTCGAGGAGCACGGTCATGCCATCCTGCAGGAACGCGGCGGCATCGCCGAGCAGGTCCTTGGGCAGGTTGATCTGGTCGTAGGTTTCGACGTCCATGAACACCAGGTCCTCGCCCTCGGCGTAGAGGAACTGGAAGTCCTTGGTGTCGAGACGGACGCGCTCGACAGTGTCGGCGCTGCGGAAGCGGACGTTGGTCTTGCGGCCGTCGATGAGGTTCTTCATCTCGACCTGCATGAAGGCGCCGCCCTTGCCGGGCTGGGTATGCTGGGTCTTTGCGACCTTCCAGATGCCCTTTTCGTATTCCAGGATATTGCCCGGACGGATGTCCACGCCGCTGATCTTCATGATGGAAAGAGCCTTACCGTGAGTAGGGAAGCGCGGCCCTTAGCGGTTCAGGCCCAAAGCTTCAAGCGCGATTGCCCAACGCGGCCGCCACGTGCTAGCGCAGGGGCATGAAGCGCATGGTTGTTTTCGCAGTCGGAGTTCTCGGTCTTGCCGGCGTTGCCCAAGCGGTGCCGGGTGGCAGGCTCATGGTCCTGCCCAAGGGCGGCTGGACTTGCGAAGTGCCGGGCGATGCTGCGGTGATGCCGGTCGTGAAGCCTGAACTGGGGTTCGAAACGATCCCGGATTCGAGCTACATCGCGCCAGATGGCTCACGCGGGACCTATCTGCGCCTGGCAGACAAGGTGACGATGACGAGCGGCGTGTTCGCCGGCCGCCGGTTCCAGATGGACGGCGAGGAAATCATGCGCGAACTGGCGACGGACGACAAGCCGTTGAACCTGCGTTGCGTCCACGCCGGGCCGGTCAACCTTTCGGCCTCAGGCTAATCCTACCGCGCTGTCACGGCGCATGCGCCAGTAGGCGTAGGCGATGATACCGCCGAACGCGATCACACCAAACGGCAGCGCCGCCGGGAAATCCTCGACCACGGCCAAGGCATCCGGATTGTCGGTCGCCGCGACGATTGCGGCGTAGGCAATGTTGAACAGGCTATCGCCGACGATCAGGCCGGTGGCGGTAAGGACTCCCATGCGCTCGGCAAATTCGGGCGCGGACTGACGCGCGGCCCAGCCATTGTAAAGGTGGCCGAGGACCGCGCCGACGATGACCATGATCGTTACCGAAGTTGGCAAATACATGCCCATGCCGACGGCAAGCGGCGGGAGCGAGCGGTTGCCGTTACGCTTCAGGATCTCGTCGACGAAGATAACGCCCACGCCGATCGCTGCGCCGAGACCGACGAGGTTCCAATCGAGATTGCCGCCCAGTACGCCTTGGGCAATGGCGGAGATCAACGAGGCCTGCGGGGCCGAAAGCGCGTTCTCGCCTGCGCCGGGCGCTCCTTGGAAGCCGAAAGTGGAGTTGAGCAAGTCGAGGATCGGCGGGATCACTAGCGCGCCGAACAGCACACCCAGGACGAGAGCGACCTGCTGACGCCACGGCGTTGCCCCGACGAGCTGGCCGGTCTTGAGGTCCTGAAGGTTGTCGTTCGAGATCGTTGCGACGCCGAACACGATGGCGGTGACGAACAGTGCGAAGGCGACGAGCGCCTTGGTGTCGTCCTCGCCCAGCCCGCGCCCGAACAGCCCGAGCAGAAGGAGCGAGATGCCGAGCGCGGCGAGGATGCCGACGCCGGAGATCGGACTGTTGGATGCGCCGATCAGGCCGGCCATGTAACCGCACACTGATGCGATGATGATGCCGGCGACAAGGACATAGAGCACCGACGCGACCAGCGACAGGCCAAGAGCGCCAGCAACCGGGCCTCCGGTAGCAAAGTCTGCCAGCAGCAAGGCAATCGGGATCATCGCCGCAAGTATGGTGCCGCCGACGATGCCGATGGGAATGTCTCGCTCGGTCAGGTCGAGGCTGTCCATCCCGGCTCCGCTGCGGGCGCGATTGGCAGCGATGGCCGCCGTCACGCCCTTCACGATCGGGCCGATCACCCGGAGCAGGGTCCAGATCGCCGCGACGCCGATCGTGCCCGCGCCGATGAAGCGGATCTTCTGGCGGAACACGGTGCCAACGAAATCGGCAAGCTCGGTGCCGGCTGGCACTCCGCCTTCAGTAAGTTGTGGGAGCAGGATGCCGAAACTGATGACGATGCCGACGAGCATGGCGATACCCACAGCGAGGCCGACAAGATGACCAACGCCGACGAGTGCAAGCGACAGTCCGCCAGTCAACATCGAACCGCCGGTGCCGACCTTGAACGCGCCGCCCACTTCTTCAACCGCCAGCTTCATCTTGGCGAGCAAGGGGTAGAGCGCAGCTAGAAGGCCGCCCGCGGTTACTGCAGCAAGGCCCTTCCGGTTCTCTTCCGCACCACCAACCCCTGCCCCAACCTTGAGAACTTCAGCAGCGGCGACACCTTCGGGATAGGGAAGGTCGGAGCCGGTCACCAGAGCGCGACGCAGCGGCACGGAATACATCACGCCAAGGATACCGCCGACGGCAATGACCGCGACCGACTCCCAGTAAGGGAAGTCCGCCCACCATCCGACCATGACGAGGCCGGGCAGCACGAACACGATTGCAGACAGCGTGCCTGCCGAACTGGCGATCGTCTGGACAATGTTGTTTTCCTGGATCGTCGCGCCCGAAAACGCGCGCAGAACCGCCATGGAGATGACAGCCGCCGGGATCGATGTCGCGAAAGTCAGGCCGATGCGCAAGCCAAGGTAGACGTTGGCGGCCGTGAACACGATCGTCAGGATCGCGCCCAGCACCACGCCGCGAATTGTCAGTTCCCTTGGGGCCATGCCGCTCATTTCTGCTCCATCCGGTGTAAACGGTGGACTGTCTTGCACGACGAAGCACGCATGGGAAGCGGCATCAGCTTACAAACGAAACCTTCGTCGCGCCCGTTACCATCTGTGCAAGCCGCGCTGCGTCCCAGTTCGTCAGGCGCACGCAGCCATGACTTTCGGCGCGTCCAATGGTCTGTGGCTCGGGCGTTCCATGGATGCCGTAGTGTTCCTTGGAAAGGTCGATCCATACCACACCGACGGGGCCATTCGGGCCGGGCGGCAGGAGATGTTCGCCCTTGCTGTCGGGCACGTCCCAGAACAGGCTGGCGTCATAGGAGAACTCGGGGTTGTAGGATTTTCCGTTGATCTTCCAGTCGCCGAGCGGCAGCGGATCGTGGGATGATCCGGTGGTGACGGTGAAGACGGCCACCAGCTTCTCGGACTTGTCGTAAGCTTCAAGGATTCCCTTGGACTTGCTGACGACGATGCGGGCCGCTTCGGGCTGGGCGTCGCTTACACCCAGGTTCGCCAGTGTCGAGAGCCAGCCCTTGTTGTCGACCTTGTCTGGATCGATCCGGTCGCCGCCAATGTTGGGCACGCGAAGCTGCATTCCGGCGCGATACGCTTCGACCGGGGGCGTGTCGGCCGTTGGCGGATTGCGGGTCTGCCGTTCCTTCATGGCGGCTTCTCGCGCTGCGGCAACTTGTGCCAGAGAGGGGTTCAATCCGCGCAGAACCTCGGGCGTAGTATGAAAGCGCTCGGCAAGCTTCTCCTCCAGCGAGGTGTAGCCCATTGCCGGAAGCTTGGCCTGCTGCGCCGGGTCTTTCGGCAGCGGTTCGTAGTGGCCTGCTGCAAACTCTTCGGGAATCGTGACGACGCGTGTTGCGGCAATGTTCGACCAGCGCGACAGCGCCTTCATCGTCACATCGTCAAACTTGCCGGTAACGGGCAGGCCGTTGGCCTTCTGGAAGCCGCTCACGGCATTCGTGGTTGATAGGCCGGTCTTGCCGTCGATGATGCCGGCAGAGAACCCGAGCCGTTCCAACACCACTTGCGCCTGCATCACCGGGCGCGCCGCGTCTTCCTGCTGAGGCGGCTGCCCCGGCGCAGGATCATTTGACGCCATCGGCACCGTGAACGCGGGTGCGCTTGCCACGGTCTCGCTGGGGGTTGGCTCAGGCTTGTTCGAATTGCAGGCGCTGAGGCCCACCACGCCGAGAATAAGGAAAGACGATGCGGCTAGATTGAAACGGGACATTGGCGCTCCGGAGACATTGCCTCTCCAGAACCCCCTGCCCTCGCCGCCGGTTCCGTCAGGAGTCCTCGTTCAGTCGCGGATTTGCGCGGATTGCGTCAAAGAAGGCCGCCACATTGGCCGCCTCGTCGCCACTCCACACGGCATTGCTGACGGCCAGAAAGTCGGCGCCGGCCTGGATCAGCGGCGCGCAGTTCTGCGGCGTGATGCCCCCGATCGCAACGCAGGGCAGTTCAAAGATCGACTGCCACCATTCAAGCAGGTCCAGCCCCGCGACGTGCTTGGTGTCCTTGGTGCTGGACGGGAAGAAGGCGCCGAACGCAACGTAGTCGGCCCCCGCCTCGCCTGCATCCATGGCGAGGTGGCGGCTGTCATGACAGGTAACGCCGATCTGCGCGTTGCGGCCAAGACGGTCACGCGCGTCCTTAACGTCGCCATCGTCCTGCCCGAGGTGCACGCCATCGGCGCCAAGGCGCCTGGCCAGGCTGATCGAATCGTTGACGATGAAGGCGACCTCGCGGTCCGCGCAGATGCGCTGAAGCGGTTCGGCAAGACGCGCAGCCTCATGCTCGTCCACGCCCTTCACCCGGAACTGGAATGCTGCCACGGGCCCTGCATCGAGCGCGCGGGCGAGCCGTTCGGGAAAGGTGCCTGCAACATCGAGCGGCGAGATCAGGTAGAGTTCGGAGGAAAGCTTTGCCATGCCGGGCGCCTTATCGGTAAGCCGCCGCCGCTGCAACTTCGGTTCCGGAACGGTTCATCCGGCGAGAGCATTGTCGAGGGATGACCAAAGCCTTCCTTGCCCTCATCCCGGCGGTTGCTCTTGCCGCTTGTGCAACAACCACGAAACCCGAACGCACTGATGGCCACGCGATGGTTGGCCAGACAACGCTTGTCGGTGCTGACAAGGTGCGTGTCGATTCGCTGATTGAAGACAGCCGCTGCCCGATGAATGCGCGCTGCGTGTGGGCCGGTCGCGTGATTGTCGAAGCAACGCTGCAACGCGGCGGCATGTTCGAGACCAGACGTTTCACGCTGGGTGAGCCGAGTGAAGGTATCATGCTCGATAGAGTCGAGCCCGGGCGCCTTGCCGGCAAGAAGCTCAAGCCGTCGGACTACCTGTTCCACTTCAGCGTCGCGCAATAACCCCGCACAATAAAACACCCCGCCCCGGCTGTGCCGGTGACGGGGTGGCCTTTCCGTCCTCTCAAACGGGGATCAGGCGGCGACGAGAGTCTTCTGCGTCGAACCCGTGTAGATTTCGTCGATTGCCGCGGCCAGCGAGGCATCGAATTCCGCATCGGTCATCTGGTGACGCAGGTCTTCGAGCAGGGCGCGGCTGAAGCTGGCGATGATGCCGGTATTCTTGGCCAGCTCGACGCAAGCCTCGGGACGCTTGTAGCCACCCGACAGGGCGACGACACGCAGAACCTTCGGATGGTTGACCAGCGGGTCAAACGTGCACGGCACGATCGGCAGCGAAAGCTTGAGCATGACCTGCACACCGTCTGCCAGCGCGTCGAGGTTCTTGAGGGTTTCCTCGAGCAGGATCGCGTCGCACTCGGCGCGGGTCTCGCTCTTGATGTTCACTTCGGGCTCGATGATCGGCATCATGCCGTGGCTGAGGACCTGCTTGCCGACTTCGAACTGCTGCGCCACCACGGCCGCAATGCCTTCACGGTTGGCCGAGTTGATTACCGAACGTTCCTTGGTGCCATAGACACCCATCGCCTTCGAACGGGCCAGCAGATCGTCCAGCGTCGGCATCGGCTTCATCAGCTGAACGCCATTGGCTTCGTCTTCCAGACCCTTGTCGATCTTGATGAAGGGGACCACGCCCTTCTCGATCAGCGCCTGTGGGACAGGCTTGCCATCAACCTTGCCATCCATCGTACGCTCGAACAGGATGGCGCCGATGACCTTTTCGCCGGAGAATGCGTCCGAACGGATGATGCGGGCGCGCATTTCGTGGATCAGGCCGAACATTTCCTCTTCCGAGGCCCACGCACCCTCTTCGATGCCATAGCCCTTGAGAGCCTTCGGCGTCGAACCGCCCGACTGGTCAAGTGCGGCAATGAAGCCGTTGCCGGAGGCCATCTTCGCGGTCATTTCGGTCGTGTTCATCTGCGGGTCCTGTTCTGCGCAGAAACGGCGGAATTCCGTCTCCGCATACCTATGCGTAAAAGCGCTTTTGAAAGACGCTCCCGAAATTCGAAGAGCGTCTGAAAGGGCGCATACCTATGCGGATATGCGCCATAAAGGAGCGCGTGCCGCAGTGCAACACGCGCTCCTGAATTTTTTAGCCTTCGAGGGCTGCCACGCCCGGCAGTTCCTTGCCTTCCATCCATTCGAGGAAGGCACCGCCCGCCGTCGAAATGTAGGTGAAATCGGCAGCAACGCCCGCGTGGTTGAGCGCGGCGACGGTGTCGCCACCGCCCGCCACCGAAACCAGCGAACCTTCCTTGGTCAGGGCAGCGGCCGTCTTTGCCAGGGCGACCGTGGCCGCATCGAACGGTTCGGTCTCGAAAGCACCCATCGGGCCGTTCCACACCAAAGTACGGCAGGTCTTCAGCGCATCGCCCAAAGCTTCGACCGCTGCTGGCCCCACGTCGAGGATCATCTCGTCCTCGGCGACCTCATGGACGTTGCAGGTGCGCAAGCTGGGCGGATTGGCTGCAAATTCCTTGGACACGACCACATCGTAAGGCAGGTGCACGGTGCAGCCGGCCTTGTCGGCATTGTCGAGGATTTCCTCGGCGGTTGCCTTGAGATCATGCTCGCACAGAGACTTGCCAACGTTGACGCCACGCGCCGCTAGGAACGTGTTAGCCATGCCGCCACCGATGATCAGGTGATCGACCTTGGTCACAAGATGCTTTAGCACGTCGAGCTTGGTCGAGACCTTTGCGCCGCCGACAACCGCCGCGACCGGACGTTCCGGCTCGCCCAGAGCCTTCTGCAAGGCTTTGAGTTCGGCCTCCATCGCGCGGCCAGCGAAGGCTGGCAGCACATGGGCGAGACCCTCGGTCGACGCATGTGCGCGGTGGGCGGCCGAGAAGGCGTCGTTGACGTAGATATCGCCGAGGCTGGCGAAGCGCTCGATCACGGCCGGATCGTTCTTTTCCTCGCCGCCAAAGAAGCGGGTGTTTTCGAGCACCGCGATGGCGCCCGGTGCCAATGCCGCAACCGCAGCCTTGTCGCCTTCCCAGTCAATATAACTGACGGGACGGCCAAGCACGTGCGAGAGCGGTGCAGCGAGCTTCTTCAGCGAGAACTCTTCCGAAGGCTGCCCCTTGGGACGGCCGAAATGGGCCAGAACCAGAACCTTGGCCCCCTTGTCCGACAGTTCGTTCAGAGTCGCGACGGTAGCACGTAGGCGGGTGTCATCGGAAACGGCGCCGTCGGCCATCGGCACGTTGAGGTCTTCTCGCACGAGCACGGTCTTGCCGGTCAGGTCGCCGATATCGTCCAGAGTCTTGAAGCTCATTCCTCGATCCTCACTTCGTCGCCGATCGCGATTTCGCCATCGGTCAGCACCCGGCCGAGCACCCCGCCGCGCCAGTCTGGCATCAGCGCGAGTTTCAGGCCGGGCAGGATTTGGTCCATGCGGCTGCACGGGTCGCATTCGCAGGTGGTCTCGATCCGCAGGCTCTTGCCGATGGCGATGATCTTGCCCGCCTCGCGGGGCAAGCGGATACCGTGGACCAGCAGGTTTGCCCGGCGGACGTGCCACGGCAAATCATGATCTGGCGCAGGGCGTAGTTCTGCGACAGCAGCAGCCCAGCTTTCCGCCTCGATAAGCGAAATCTGTCTGCGGCCGGATTTGCCGGGGCGCACCGCACCGCGCAAGTCGCCACGGACCCCAAGCTCGCGGGTAACCGAAACGTGATCGAGCGTCTCAATGGCCCCGCGCGGCCGATCATGCCGTGCAATGCCTCCGAGACGCCCGCTCACTTCAGCGTACCTTAGAGAAACTTCGCCATCGCGCCCGCAGTGTCGAGCATGCGGTTGGAGAAGCCCCACTCGTTGTCGTACCACGACAGGACGCGGACCAGCTTGCCCTCGAGCACGGCGGTCTCGAGGCTGTCGATGGTCGACGAATGCGGGTCGTGGTTGAAGTCGATCGAGACCAGCGGCTCTTCGGTGTAGCCGAGCACGCCCTTCAGCGCGCCTTCGGCCGCAGCCTTGAGCAGGCCGTTGACTTCTTCAACGGTCGTGTCGCGCTTGGGCGTGAAGGTCAGGTCGACGACCGAGACGTTCGGGGTCGGCACGCGGATCGACGATCCATCGAGCTTGCCCTTGAGGTCGGGCAGAACTTCCCCGACGGCAACGGCAGCGCCGGTGCTGGTCGGGATCATGTTCATCGCAGCGGCGCGGGCGCGGCGCGGATCCTTGTGGATCTGGTCAAGGATCTTCTGGTCGTTGGTGTACGAGTGGATCGTGGTCATCAGGCCACGCTCGATCCCGATCGATTCATGCAAGACCTTGGCCATCGGCGCGAGGCAATTGGTGGTGCATGAAGCGTTCGAGACGATCAGGTGATCACCCGTCAGCTTGTCGTGGTTCACGCCGAAGACGACAGTGAGATCGACACCCTTGGCCGGAGCCGAGATGAGCACGCGCTTGGCGCCTGCATCGAGGTGCTTCTGGCCGCCCGCACGGTCGGTAAAGAAGCCGGTGCATTCCAGCGCAATGTCGATGCCATTGGCGGCGTGCGGCAGGTTGGCCGGATCCTTTTCGGCCGTGACCTGGATGCGCTTGCCGTCAACGATCAGGTCATTGCCATCGACCGAAACTTCGCCCGCGAATGCGCCGTGGACGCTGTCGCGCTTGAACAGCAGGGCGTTCGCCTTGGCATCGGCCAGGTCGTTGATCGAGACCAGCTCAAGGCCGCAATCGGGCCGTTCGAGGATGGCGCGGGCGACGTTACGCCCGATGCGTCCGAAACCGTTGATTGCAACCTTGATCGCCATGTCAGGTATCTCCTGTTTGAATTACGAAACCCGCGAGAGGATCTGCGGGACAATCTTTTCGGCGGTGAGGCCGAAGTGATCATAAAGGGCGTCGATCGGAGCCGATGCGCCGAACGTGTCGATGCCGATCGACAGCCCATCGCCGACATACTTCTGCCAGCCCAGGGTTACGCCAGCCTCGATCGAGACCTTGAGCGCGTCGGCTGGCAGCAGGTCTGCCTTGTAGGCCGCGTCCTGCTCGTCGAACAGTTCCCAGCACGGAACCGAGACGACGTCGGCGCCAAGGCCCTTCTCTTCAAGCGCTGCAGCGACCTTCATCGCCACTTCCACTTCGGAGCCGGTTGCCAGAAGCACGACCTTGCGGGCCGAGGACGACGCGACGAGACGGTAGGCGCCCCTGGCGCTCTTCATCTCGGCGTCGAAACGGACTGGTGGCAGGTTCTGGCGAGTGAGCGCGAGGACCGACGGACGGTCCTTGTTGGCCAGAGCGAGCGCCCAGGCTTCCGCTGTTTCGATGGCGTCGGCCGGGCGGAACACCAGCAGGTTCGGGATCATGCGCAGGGACATGACATGCTCGACCGGCTGATGGGTCGGGCCGTCTTCGCCAAGGCCGATCGAATCGTGGGTGAACACGTAGATCGCACGGACATGCTGCAGGGCCGACATGCGCACGGCATTGCGGCAATAGTCGGAGAAAACCAGGAAGGTGCCACCGTAGGGGATGATCCCGCCGTGCAGCGCCATGCCATTCATCGCGGCGGCCATGCCGAATTCGCGGATGCCGTAGTAGACATACCGCCCGTCATAGCTTTCCGGCGTGAACGGTGCGGTCGACTTGGTCTTGGTGTTGTTCGAACCGGTAAGGTCGGCCGAACCACCCACCATCTCGGGCACGTTGGCGGTGAACGCTTCCAGTGCCATTTCGCTCGACTTGCGGGTCGCAACCTTGGGCGGCGTGGCGATCAGCGACTGGATGTAGGCATCGAAACCGGTTTCGGCCGGAAGGTCGCCATCCATGCGGCGAGCGAGTTCGGCAGCCTGCGGGTTGGCAGCGGCGCGCTTTTCCCACTCGGCGCGAGCGGCCTTGCCGGCTTCCGAAGACGAGCGCCAGTTGGCGAGAATGTCAGCCGGGATTTCGAACGGAGCCGAAGTCCAGCCCAGATATTCGCGCGCAGCGGCGATTTCGTCAGCGCCAAGCGGCGCGCCATGGACGTTGTGGCCACCCTGTTTGTTCGGCGCGCCCTTGCCGATCACCGTGCGGCAGGCGACCAGCGACGGACGCGGATCGGCCTTGGCCTCGGCCAGAGCGCGAGCGATATCGGCGAAGTCATGACCGTCGCACGACGTCACGTGCCAGCCCGACGCGGTGTAGCGGCCGAGAATGTCCTCGGTGGTCGAAAGCGAGGTATCGCCGTCGATGGTGATCTTGTTGTCGTCCCATAGGACGTTGAGGCGCCCGAGCTTGAGCGTTCCGGCAAGGCCCACGGCTTCATGGTTGATGCCTTCCATCAGGCACCCGTCGCCGGCGACAACCCAGGTGTGGTGATCGACCAGGTCGTCACCGAACTGCGCGTTGAGGTGACGCTCGGCCATGGCGAAGCCGACGGCCATGGCAAGGCCCTGACCCAGCGGGCCGGTGGTGCATTCCACGCCCGGGATCAGGAAGTTCTCGGGGTGACCGGCGCAGACGCTGTCGATCTGGCGGAACTTGCGGATGTCTTCCATCGTCGGGCTTTCGTAGCCCGTCAGGTGAAGCAGCGCATAGATCAGCATCGAGCCGTGGCCGGCCGACAGGATGAATCGGTCACGGTCGGACCACTTGGGCGCCGCAGGATCATGCTTCAGGAACTGCGTCCACAGCACCGTTGCCACGTCGGCCATGCCCATGGGCATGCCGGGGTGACCGGAATTGGCTGCCTGAACCGCGTCCATGGCAAGCGCACGGATCGCGTTGGCCATGGGAGCCAGCGCGGTGGAATCGCGTGTCATGCTGAAAAAGCCCTTCCCTGCGAGCGGCCGAACGGCTGTGGCCGCATGAATCCGGTGATTCGGAGCGGGGTCTCTTTGGTCACCATGGGGCCGAGGGTCAAGGCTGGCGCGGCGGCTTCTTTATTGCAGGTGCACAATATGAGCTTCTGCGCCCGACTTTCCCCGGCGCAGACGTGCCACGGTGTTGCGCGCCCTTGCGATTGTGCTAGCGTGCCATGCCATGGCGACGGAAGCACTCGGCGCCGCTCTGGACCGGCTTGAGCAGGCGCTCGCGCGGGTCGAAGGAGCGGTCGCGCAACAGGGAACCCCAGGGGCTGCAGCGGGCGAGGAGCTGGCGCTGCTCAAGGTCCGTCATCGGCGCCTGAAGGACACGGTCGCCCAGGAATTGCGCCAGCTCGATCTGCTGCTGGCAGGCCTGCCGAAATGAGCCTCCGAACATGAGCCCCCTGGCATGAGCAACGTCAGCCTTCCGATCGGCGGCCGGAACTTCGCCGTCTCCTGCGCCGATGGCGAGGAAGCCCACATCGAGATGCTTGGTCGCATGGTCGACGAGCGCGCCCGCAAGATTGGCGGCCAGCAAAGCGAGACGCGGATGCTGCTGTTCGCGGCATTGATGATGGCAGACGAGTTGCACGAAGCGCACAAGGTTGCCCCTGCCCCTGATGCAGCACCGGCAATCGCGCCCGCTCCTGCGCAGATCGATAGCGCCGAAATTGACCCTGCCTTGGTCGATCGGGTCAACGCACTGGCAGAACGCATCGAAAAACTCGCTGCCGCCCTTGAGCAAGGGCCGGTCAGCGCCTAACTAGGGCGTGACGGGATCTGCCCGGCACGAGCCGCATGAACATCCCTGAGGCTATAAGCAATCCAAGGGGGCTGCCCCTGCCTGGGACCCTGGTCCCGGGTAAGCGGTCCCCACCTGACGTCGAGGCGTCAGAGGATTTTCCGAGCAACCGACCCATGGTGGGCCCGTCACCCCCTTCACTTTCCTGATTCCGGAGCACCTCGTGGAAGCCAAGAATGCGCTGCGCACCGAATTGAGAGCGCGGCGCAATGCTCACGTCGCAGCGCTTGATCCCCGCGTGAAGGCCCTGATGTTCCGCCGCCCGCCCTCGCCGGTTCTGGCGATGATCCCCGAAGGTGCGACCGTCGGGCTCTATCTCGCCGGCCCGGCAGAGGCTCCGGCTACCGCCTATGCACAGGTCCTGCATGAGGCAGGGCACAAGATAGCACTGCCGTGGTTTGCCGACCGCTCATCGCCGATGGTATTTCGCGAATGGGCATCACCGTGGGTGGATGAACTGCTCAAGCCCGGCCCTTGGAAGGGCATCGTGCAGCCGGCACCAGAGGCCGCCGAGGTCGTGCCTGAGGTGCTGTTCGTTCCCCTCGTCGGTTTCAGCGCCGATGGCGCGCGTCTCGGCCAAGGTGGCGGTCATTACGACCGCTGGCTCGAGGCGCATCCATCTACCCTGCCGATCGGCCTTGCCTGGGACTGCCAGCTTGTCGAGCACCTGCCCCGTGAGGCGCATGACGCCCCGCTGCATGCCGTGGTAACCCCGACACGAATCTACGGTCCCTGGGAGCGCTGAGGGTGAAGGAAGATTACAAGCCGACCTGGCGCAAACCGATTGGCATTCTTGGTCTGGTCGTGGGGCTGGTCATCTATGCGCTGGGCGTCGCAGCATTATCCGGCGTCATCGGGCAATGGCATGTCCTGCTGCAAACTGTAGCCTATGTCGTGCTCGGGACGATCTGGCTCCTCCCGCTGCGACGCTTCCTGATCTGGATGGAAACCGGCCGCTGGGGCTGAGCGCTAACGGTATTGGACAGCCCCGTCTAATCGCTTACCCTTTTGCCCAAAGCAATGGGGAGAGTGCGATGCCTGGTCCAATTGAAACCGTCGAAACCTTCTGCGCGATGTGGGAGCAGCCCGGCGGATTTGCCGCCTCGATCCGCGAGTACTTCACCGAGCAGACCGATTACGAGAACGTGGGCATGACCCATACCATCGGCATCGAGCAGGGCCTTGCACTGGTCGCGGGGTTCGAGAACGACATGGGGATTGCACGCATCAAGGTCGACATGCTGGCGATTGCCGCCAATGGTGACACGGTCCTGACGGAACGGGTGGATCACATGATCAACGCCGCTGGCGAGACTTTCGTGTCATTGCGGCTGATGGGCATCTTCGAACTGAAGGATGGCAAGATCGCAAAGTGGCGGGATTACTTCGACACCGCACCGTTCAAAGGATGACGTTGCCCTGAACGCGAAAGGGCGCCCTGTGGCGCCCTTTGCATTGCATCTGACGTGGCGCGAGTGACGGGGCTCGAACCCGCGACCTCCGGCGTGACAGGCCGGCACTCTAACCAACTGAGCTACACCCGCGTAACGTCAAAAGGTGTGCCGCGAAGACACTTTCCCAAGTGGTGGCGCGAGTGACGGGGCTCGAACCCGCGACCTCCGGCGTGACAGGCCGGCACTCTAACCAACTGAGCTACACCCGCGTACCTCTTGGAAGCCGCGCCTCTATGGCAGGCGGTGTGGACTGTCAACGGGCTTGGAAACGGGAATTTTTCCACAACGGGGCGCAGCATTGCGCGCAAAGAAAAAGGCGCCCGGAGGCGCCTTTTTCGTCATCCCAATGGCGCGAGTGACGGGGCTCGAACCCGCGACCTCCGGCGTGACAGGCCGGCACTCTAACCAACTGAGCTACACCCGCTCGCCGTTGGGAGCGCCGCCTCTATGGCAGGTTTTGCAGGCTGTCAACGCTCAACCGCGCGCATTTAAGCCCGATCACCATTTTCTTGGGCCATGCCCGAGCCCTCAGCAATTCTGGTACTTCCAGCTGCGGCTCTTGCCTTCGCCGATCCACTCCACCGCCTGTGCGGTGCGTTTGTCCCGTGTGGGCTGCGTCTTTGCCTCGACGATCCATTCGATGTACTCCCGGCGCTTGCCCGGAGGCATCGCTGCGAAGCGCTCGGAATGCCCTGCGGCTTCCAGAGCAGCGCTGAAGGGCTCGGGCAATTCGGGCACTGGCTTCCGGGAAGCGAGCGGCACTTTCGCCTTCGGCGCGGCAAGCCGCGCGATGGCCGAGCGCAACCTTTCGACGATGACGGCCTCGTCCGGAAACTCGTCGAGCGAGGCGATCTTGCGAAACGGCCCGGTCCCGCCTGCTTGCTCGTTATTATGGAAGAAGATCGAGACATGCGCCTTGAACGCCGCCATGCCGGCCAGATTCTTACCGCCCACCGTAAAGTGCGGCATGCCCCACTTGATCGCTTCGACGCAGGCGGGCACTTCGCGATGGACGAGCGCCCGGAAGCGATCGAGGATCGGACGGGCAAACTCGCCAGCGTTCGCGATATGCTGATCGATGCGCGGATCGGTAGTCGGCATGGGCACCTCCGATCCGCACATCTATCACATCAGTCGGCCAACAGCAGCACCGGCGTTTCGATCAGCTTCTTGATCGCCTGAACAAAGCTGGCGGCATCGTGGCCGTCGACCACGCGATGGTCGCAGCTGATCGAGATATTCATCAGCTTGCGCTTCTCGATCCGCTCGCCACCCATGCCGTCAGGCACGAACATGGGACGCTCGATGATCCGGTTCGGGCCGATAATCGCCACTTCCGGACGGTTGATCACCGGGGTCGTCGCCACGCCGCCCAGGGGGCCGAGCGAAGTGACGGTGAGCGTCGACCCCGAAAGCTCTTCCGACTTCGCGCTGCCGCTGCGCGCGGCTTCCGCAAGACGGCCGATCTCGCGCGCCAACTGCCACAGATTGAGGCTCTGCGCGTTGCGGATTACCGGTACCATCAGCCCGGCAGGAGTCTGCGCCGCCATGCCGAGATGGACCGCGCCATAGCGGGTCACCACCCCTGCTTCGTCATCATACCGGGCATTGATCATCGGGAACTTCGGCAAGGTGCGGCAGATCGCGGTGATCAGCAGCGGCAGCATCGTCAGCTTCGGCTTGTCGCCACGGCTGCTGTTGAGCTGTTCGCGCATGACTTCGAGTGCAGTGACATCGCATTCCTCGACATAGGAGAAGTGCGGGATGTGGCGCTTCGACGCCGCCATGTTCTCGGCAATGCGGCGGCGCATGCCGATAACCTTGATCACCTCGTCGCCGCGCTCCGCACCCGCCGAGCGGTAACCGCCAGTGGCGTTGTAGGCGAGGAACTGGTCAAGGTCGGCATGACGCACGCGGCCCTCCTCGGAAGGGCGCACTTCCGACAGGTCGATGCCGAGGTCCCGCGCACGCTGACGCACGGCCGGGCTGGCGAGGACCTTGGCGTCAAAGCCGCGCCGGACTTGCTCTGCCGCTTGTGCTGGAGCAGGCTTGGTGGCTACCGGCGGTGGCGGTGGCGGTGGCGAAGGAGGAGGTGCAGCAGCCTCTACCCGCGCCACATCCGCCTCGTCGGGTGTCTCGACCTCGATCCGCTCCTCAACAACCTCTGCCGTCGGAGCAGGCGCCTCAACTGGCGCCGCAGCAGGCGCGTGCGCCTCCCCTTCCCCGTCGGTTTCGATCACGACCAGCGCCGACCCGATCGCCACGACATCGCCGACTTCGCCAGCGATCGAAACGACCTTGCCCGCAACCGGGCTTTCCATCTCGACAGTGGCCTTGTCGGTCATCATGTCGGCCAGACGCCCGTCTTCCTCGACCATGTCGCCCACGGCGACGTGCCAAGCGACGATTTCAGCCTCGGCGATACCTTCACCGATATCGGGCAGGCGGAATGTATAGGTTCCCATGGTGCTCAGGCTTTCGTCAGGCGGTCGATGGCCTCGCCGATGCGGACCGGGCCGGGGAAGTAGGCCCATTCGAGGCTGTGGGGATAGGGGGTGTCAAAGCCGGTCACGCGTTCGATCGGGGCTTCGAGGTGGTAGAAGCAACGCTCCTGCACCAGCGCCGAAAGCTCGGCACCAAAGCCGGAAGTGCGCGTCGCTTCGTGGACGATCAGGCATTTGCCGGTCTTTTCCACCGACTTTTCCACCGTCTCGATGTCGAGCGGGACCAGCGTGCGCAGGTCGAGGATCTCCGCATCCACGCCCTTCTCGGCGCAGACAGCGGCTGCGACGTGGACCATCGTTCCATAGGCCAGCACAGTGAAGGCATTGCCGGGGCGGACGATGCGCGCCTTGCCCAACGGAATCGAATAGTACCCTTCCGGCACCGCGCTGTCGGCATGCTTCGACCACGGCTCCACCGGCTTGTCGTAGTAGCCGTTGAAGGGGCCGTTGTAGATGCGCTTTGGTTCGAAGAAGATGACGGGATCATTGTCTTCGATGGCCGAGATCAGCAGGCCTTTGGCGTCATGCGGATTGCTGGGCACGACCGTTTTCAGACCGGCAACGTGCGTGAACAGAGCCTCGGGGCTCTGGCTATGCGTCTGTCCGCCAAAGATGCCGCCACCAAAGGGCGAACGTACCGTCATCGGCGCGATGAATTCTCCCGCCGATCGATAGCGCAGGCGTGCCGCCTCTGACACGAGCTGGTCGAGCCCCGGATAGATGTAATCGGCAAACTGGATCTCGGGCACAGGCCGCAGGCCATAGGCACCCATGCCGACAGCCACGCCAATGATCCCGCATTCGCTGATCGGCGTATCGAACACGCGGGTCTTGCCATGCTTCTTCTGCAGGCCCGCCGTGGCGCGGAACACGCCGCCAAAGTAGCCCACGTCCTCGCCCATCACGACAACATTGGGATCGCGCTCCATCATGATGTCGAGCGCATCGTTGATGGCCTCGATCATGTTGAGGCGGCGGGTCGGAGCCTCGGCGAGGCTGACCGGTGATTCTTCGTGGGTCATGGCTGCTTCCCCTCTTCCGACCACTCTGGCCACTTGACCCGACGCTCGTGGATTGCCTGCTCGCTCTGTTCCCGAAGGTGCCAGGGCAGGTCTTCGAACACGTCCTCGAACATGGTGTGGAACGGGTGATGCAGGCCGTGGCCGAGGATGCCGTTCTTTTCGGCTTCCTTGGTCGCCGACTTGACCGTCTCCATCAGTTCGCGGTCCATCTCGGCGTGCTGGTCTTCTGACCATTCGCCAAGCGCGATCAGGTGCTGCTTGAGCCGGTTGATCGGATCACCGAGCGGCCATTCCTCACGCTCGTGCGCCGAACGGTACTGGCCCGGATCGTCCGAGGTCGAATGCCCCTCGGCGCGATAGGTGAAGTGCTCGATCAATGTTGGTCCAGCGTTGGAACGAGCGCGATCCGCTGCCCACTTGGTTGCCGCATAGACGGCCAGCGGATCGTTGCCGTCCACCCGCAGGCCGGCCATGCCGTAACCAATGGCGCGGGCGGCAAACGTGGTTCGCTCGGCCCCGGCAAAGCCCGAAAAGCTCGAGATCGCCCACTGGTTGTTGACGACGTTGAAGATGACCGGTGCGTTATAGACGGTCGCAAAGGTCATTGCCGAATGGAAGTCGCCCTCGGCCGTCGATCCTTCGCCGATCCAGGTCGCGGCAATCCGGGTGTCCCCCTTGATCGCGCTGGCCATCGCCCAGCCCACCGCCTGCGGATACTGCGTGGCAAGGTTGCCGCTGATCGTGAAGAACGATGCTTCGCGCGCCGAATACATGATCGGCAGCTGACGGCCCTTCAGCTTGTCCGCCCGGTTAGAGTAGATCTGGTTGATCATCTCGACGATCGGGTATCCGCGCGAAATCAGGATGCCCTGCTGGCGGTAGCTCGGGAACACCATGTCGTCCGCGGCCAGGGCCATCGCCGGGGCAACCGAAGTTGCCTCTTCCCCGGTACACTTCATGTAGAAGCTGGTCTTGCCCTGCCGTTGCCCGCGATACATGCGGTCGTCAAACGCGCGGGTCAGCGCCATGGTGCGAAGCATCCGCCGCAGGGTTTCGGCATCGAGCTTCGGATCCCACGGCCCGACCGCGCGATGGTCCTCGCCCAGCACGCGAACCAGGTCGAAGCACAGGCCCTGCGTTTCCGCGGCAGGGCACTGCTCGTCAGGGCGCGGCTGCGCACCAGCAGGCGGGATCTCGAGGTGCGAATAATCGACCGCATCACCCGGCCGAAACTTCGGTTCCGGCACATGCAGCGCCAACGGCGGCATGTTGCCGCGCACGCTTCCGCTCATGCTGCAAACACCTGCATCTGAACTCTCCCACATCGAATCACGCTTTCCATATGGAAAAGCATGACTGACGCAAAGTTATATACGCTTGTTATTTTATTTCACAGAGCTTTTCTCGCTCCCTTGTCCTGGCCCGAGGATCATCTCCAGACCCCAGGGTCAGGCTAACGTTTGCTCCAGATAGCACAAGGCGCTGGAACCAAAGCGGTTCCAGCGCCCTGCCTTGCAGCGTTCTGCGACCTTACTCGGCAGCCTCGGCCAGTTGCCGAGGTTCAGCCGGGTGGTAGTGCAACTCGTCCGGGCCGGCGTACCGAACATCCCAGTTGGGCTCGCCTTTCATGAAGTCCGGCAGGTTGGTCATGTAGATCGCCGTTCCGAACGCACCGTCCCAGATGCGGGGCTTCCAGCTGTCATCCACGCAATCGCAATCTGCGCCGTATTCCGCCTCGCCACCTGCCGGACACGGCACGTACAGGAACGCAGCCGACGTCAGCCGGTGCCGTCCGAAACCCCAGTTCCAATCACCATAGGCATAGCCGCGCCGGTCAAGATAGTTCTTGGCTACCATCAGTTCGTCGATGTCCTCGACTTCCCAGTTGGCGTGGTGGAACTTCAGCGTCCCGTTGAAGCCCGGCATCGGCGCATGCGCGTCGGCCAGAAACACGTTGTGATGTTCGTAGCAGCCGTCCGCCCGCATGTAGACGCCGAAACCCTTCTGGATGTCGGTGATGCGGAAGCCAAGGACGTCACGATAAAAGGTGACCGCCTCCTGCACGTCCGGAAAAGTCCAGACGCAATGGTGCGTGCGCTTCGGCACGGCCCGATCGATCCATTTGCGTGGCTGGTTGAGGCGGGCAATCCGGCCGACCGTGTTCTGCGGGGTCGGCGCGCCAAACACGGCGCGCGGTTGCCACACTTGCAGCCCGATCGCCTGCCCGAACGGCGTAACGAGGTGAACCACGCCCTCAGCATCAGTGGTCAGTTCCGCGAGGCCGTTCAAGCGCGCCTTCAAGCGTTCCAGCCCCACCGCGTTGTCGACCGCCCAGACGCATTCATGGACGCCTTTGGTCGTTTGCGCCGTCCCCTTGGGCAGTTCGGGGTGGCCACGTTTCAGGAACAATGACTGTGAGCCGTCGGCCGCTTCGAAAAGCGCCGAGACATCGTTATGCTCGATCAAAGTCAGCCCGAAGTCGCGGAAGAAGCGAACACAAGGTTCGACCTCTTCTACCATCCATGTCAGCCGCCTGATGCCAATGATCGCCACGTCAATTCTCCTGCCTTGCTGGCAGGGGAATGGCGGCGTTCTCACCAAAGGATATTGCGCCAGATCAAATCTGGTTCATGAATTGTTTAAAGGCGATGCATCAATTTCATAAATAAAAACTGGCAAAGCTTCGCCCAGTGCCACTTCAGACCGCAACCTCGGCCTTGATAACGCCCTGCGGGGCATAACCGGTCACTTCAAAATCCTCGATCCGGTAATCGAAGATCGAGTCCGGTCGGCGCAGGATGGCAAGTCGGGGCTCACCCTCCGGCGTGCGGGCCAGCTGGGTTTCAACCAACTCGGCGTGGTTGAGATAGAGATGCGTGTCGCCCCCCATCCACACCAGTTCACCCGGCTCCAGATCGCACTGCTGCGCCAGCAGACGGATGAACAGCGCCGCGCCCCACAAGTTGAATGGCAATCCGAGCGCAACGTCACAGCTGCGTTGATAGAGCAGTCCGTTCAAGCGATTGCCGCTGACGTGGAACTGGTAGGTCTTGTGGCAGGGCGGCAGCGCCATCGCGTCAAGCTCGGCCACGTTCCAGCCTTCAACAATATGGCGCCGACTGCCGGGATTGGTCCTCAGCGAGCGGACCACGTCGGCTACCTGGTTCACGCCCTGATCGCGCTGGCGAAACAGGCCATCGCCTGCCGGTTCATAGACCGGCCAGTCCACCCACTGCTTGCCGTAGACTGGACCAAGATCACCCCATTCACGAGCGAACGCCTCGTCCGCGATAATACGCGCGGAAAAATCGGCGCGGGAAATGTCGTCGCCGGAAGCCTTGCGATATTTCTCCAGCGGCCAGTCGGTCCAGATCTCGACACCCTGCGCGCATAGCTTGCGGATGTTGGTATCGCCCGTCAGGAACCACAGGAACTCGCGGGTCGCCGTTTTCCAGTAGACACGCTTGGTCGTCAGCAAGGGCATGCGCCCGTCGGCAAGGTCGAAGCGCAATTGCGCGCCGAAGACAGAACGGGTGCCAACACCGGTACGATCGACCCGCTCGTCGCCGCACTCCCAGATCTCGCGCATGAGGTCGAGATACTGCTGTTCGAAATGGCGGGCGGAATCGGCGCGTTCAGGCATGGCTCCGCTTCTAGCTGCGCAGACGGGCGTGAGCAAAATCGCCGCCGAAATTTCCCGGCGAAAAAACTTGGCGTTACCCGCTTGCCAGCCTCGGAACTGCCTCGTATAGGGCGCCCCTGCCTCGCAGCCGGGTCACCGGTTGGCGGATCGGTCGGGGAATAGCTCAGCCTGGTAGAGCACTGTCTTCGGGAGGCAGGGGCCGGAGGTTCGAATCCTCTTTCCCCGACCATTTCACCTTCAAAAGGTGATCGAAAGGGCGGCCTTCGGGTCGCCCTTTTCGTTTGTTCAAGCAGCTCAGTTCGTCGCTCGCCTGCCACAACTCCTTCATTTCGCCCGCAATTCCGTCTCGCAAAGTCGCAAGACGGGTTCCGCTGGGGAACAACAACGACGACCTTGTCCGGGTTAGCCAATCAACTGGACAGGAACTTTACTCGTGACAATCCGCAAGCTGACCGTTGCCCTTCTCGTCGCCACAGTCCCCCTTGCCACCGCAGCAAGCGCACAAGACGCAGCCGCTGGCACCGAAACCACCGCCGGAGCCGCCTCGGCAGCGCCGACGGCGGCCACGCCGACCGTCGGCGCCGTAGTCTACGACGCCGCAGGAGCCGAAGTCGGCAAGATCAAGAGCGTAAACGCGCCCAACTTCGTGATCGACACCGGCAAGAACACTGCCACCTTGGCGCTGACTGCACTCGGCACCGGCCCCAAGGGTCCGGTCCTCGGCATGACCAAGGTTGAACTCGACGCCGCTGCCGAAAAGGCTGCCGCAGCCGCAAAGGCTGATACGGCTGCCGCAATCGTCGTCGATGCCCCGGTCTATGCGTCCGACGGCACCACCCAGCTCGGCAAGGTTGCTGAAGTGACCGATACCGAGTTCGTGCTCGACGCTGGCGCAGTTCGCGTCAAGCTGCCGAAGACTTCCGTCGCCAAGGGCGCCTCCGGCCTGATGATCGGCATGACCGCCCAAGCCTTCGCTGACGCTACCAAGAGCGCGGGCCAGAGCGCGGATGCAGCGGCCGCGAAGCCCGCTGGCAAGTAAGCCATTCAGGGAGCGGGCGGCGTGTTTCCCCCTTTTTCGCGCCGCCCCAACCCGTTCCCTCAACCGCCCCTGAGCAGCTGCACGCCCCAATCGCGCTCGAACAGATAGAGCAACACACGGGCCGCTTCGCCTCTTGGCGACGACAGCCCGCCATCGCGCTCCATCAGCAATCGGGCGTCGTCATGCGCCAGCGGCAGCAACCGCGAGATCTGTTCGAAGTCCGCCACTTTGAACGGCGTGTCGCCCGATTGCCGGGTGCCGAGCAGCTCCCCACCGCCACGCAACCGCAAGTCTTCCTCGGCCAGGCGAAACCCGTCCTGAGTCTCCCGCATCAGCGCGAGTCGCTCGCGCCCCGTCTCCGACAGAGCCTCGCCCCGCAGCAGCAGGCAGGTCGATTGCTGGCTGCCGCGCCCGACGCGCCCGCGCAGTTGGTGCAACTGGGCAAGACCGAAGCGCTCGGCCTGCTCGATCACCATCAGCGTCGCGTTCGGCACGTCGACGCCGACCTCGATCACCGTCGTCGCCACCAGCAACTGCGCGTCCCCGCGGGCAAACTGCTCCATCGCCGCGTCCTTGGCTTCGGGCCGCAACTGGCCGTGGACCATGACCACGGTATCCCCGAACCGCTCTTTCAGCGCAGCATAGCGTGCCTCTGCTGCGGCTATGTCCTCGGTTTCCAGCTCGCGCACCATCGGACAGACCCAATAGGCCTGCGCCCCCTTCGCAATGTGCCGCGCAACCCCCTCGACCACATCGGCAAGACGCTCGGTGGAAATCACGCGGGTGTCGATGGCCTGGCGCCCGGGCGGCATTTCATCAAGCCGCGAGACGTCCATCTCTCCATATTGCGCCAATGTCAGCGTGCGCGGAATCGGCGTTGCCGTCATGGCAAGGCAGTGCGGCGTGCGCCGTGCTTTCTGCGTCAGCATGAGCCGCTGCCCAACACCGAAGCGGTGCTGTTCATCGATCACCACCAGCGCCAGATTGCGATAGGCCACAGCGTCCTGAAAGATCGCGTGAGTGCCGACGCAAATGTCGATCGATCCATCGAGCAAGCCCATCAGGATCGATTCGCGCGCCTTGCCTTTGTCGCGTCCTGTCAACAGCGCGATGTTCACGCCTGTGCCCGCTGCCATCCGCGTCAGGGTCTCGGCATGCTGGCGCGCCAGGATCTCGGTCGGCGCCAGCAGCGCCGCCTGTCCGCCCGCCTCCACCGCGATCAGCATGGCGTTGAGCGCCACTGCAGTCTTGCCCGATCCGACATCGCCTTGCAGCAATCGCAGCATCGGCGCGCCTTGCGCCATGTCGTTTTCGATCTCGGCAATTGAGCGCTTCTGCGCGCCGGTCAGTTCGAACGGCAGATTGAGCATTGCCCGCAGCCGCCCGTCGCCATGCAGCGGCGTGCCCTTCTTCGCGCGATTGCTCTCCCGCACCAGCATCAGGGCAAGGCTGTTGGCCAGCAGTTCGTCATAGGCGAGCCGGTCCTTTGCCAGCTTGTCCTCGGCCTTGTGTGCAGCCTGAAGCGCTGCGTCCCACGTTGGCCAGTCCATCCGCGCCATAAGGCCCGGCTCGATCCATTCCGGAAGCCTGGGCAGGTGCGCCAGCGACTGCGCCACCAAGGCTTGAACCCGCCCCTGCGTCAGCCCTTCCGAAAGCGGGTAAACCGGCTCGTTCAGCTGGCCGAGCATGCCCGCACTGTCCTCGCTGACATGATCGGGATGGACGATCTGCCACGTCTGCCCGAACTGGTCGAGCCTGCCCGCCACCCAGCGCTTCTCACCCAACGGCAGCTGCTTCTTGGCGGTGTAGGCCGCTCGCCCGAAGTAGGTAAGCGCGACATAGTTGCCCACGGCATCCTCGGCCATGACCCTGAACGGCCCGCGTCCGGCCGACTGCCGGTAGTCCCGAACCGTCAGCGGCAGCACGATCTGCTCCCCCACCCCGGCCTCGTCGAGATTGGCGACCGCCCGCCGCAACACCCAGCGATCGGGCAGATGGTAAGCGATATCCTTGACGCGGGTCAGCCCCAGCTTCTCGAGCGGGCGTGCCAGACCAGGCCCCACGCCTTTGAGGCTGGAGCTTTCCGCGAACAGGGGATTGAGCAGGTCAGGACGCATCGCCCGCTCGACATAGGCTGCAAGACCATGTTTCGCCAATGCCGCCCAAAGCGAAATTCACGGCCATTTTTGACCCAGCGCATGGTTGAGGCCCGGCGCTGGTGCTTGAGTCGCTTGCGAAGACAACGAAAGCAGGAGCACAACAGATGCTGATCCCTCATGGAGCCGTCATTGCCGTCGTTGATGGCAAGGCTTGGGAGCTCTACCGCAACGCCGGAACCGACGCCGCCCCCGACCTCGCGGCCATGGAAACGCCCGCGCTCGTGGAGCACAACCACTCGAGTGGCGGCAGCCACGCATCGCCGCACCAGCAGGATGAGACCGCCCACTGCGCTGCCGTGGCAGATTGGCTCAACCGGCAGGTCCAGAGCCACAAGATCGCCCAGCTCGTGCTGATCGCCCCGCCGCGCGCCTTGGGCGAACTGCGCCACCAGATCGGCAAGGGCACCCAGAACGCCATAATCAAGGAATTGGCCAAGGACCTGGTCGGTCGCCAGCCCACCGAGATCATCGCCGCGCTGCGGGGCAAGTAACGCGCGCGGCCAAGCGATGGGGCATTCCGGCGCGGGGAAGGACGGCGCCGGGATGCCCTTTCGCATGGGGCTTGCACCCTTGTTTCGCCGGGCTGATCGGCCTAACGGCAAAGCATGACCGAGCCTGCTGCCATCGCCCCCGAAAGCCTTCGCCGCCTGCACTTCCGCGCCTGGCACCGCGGCACGCGCGAAGCTGACTACATGATCGGCTGCTACTTCGACCGCTACCACGCCAGTTGGACGGCCGAGCAGGTCGCCTGGTTCGAAGACCTGATCGAGGAAGACGACGTCGAGATCATGGCATGGGCCCTCGGCACGCAGCCCGTGCCCGAAAAGTATGCCGGTGCGATGATGGATGCCATGCGCAAGCTGGACTACGTCGAGATCCCGCGCTGATTTCGCCTCTCGCGCGTTAAGCCTGCCATGTCCGATCTGACCCGCATCCTCTCGGCCAATACGCCGCTCACGCTTTCGTCCGTCGCGCGTGGTGCGCAGCCCCTCGTTCTGGCCGATCTTGCCCGCGCCGCCAAAGGCCGCGCCGTTTTCATCGCGCCCGACGAGGCCGCGATGCGCGCCATTGTCGAAAGCGCCGCATTCTTTGCGCCGGACCTCGAGGTCATTGACTTTCCGGCATGGGACTGCCTGCCGTTTGACCGTGCCTCCCCGGCGCTGTCTGTCAGTTCCCGCCGCCTCGCCGCGCTACAGCGGCTGCAACGCAAGCGCAGCGGCCCGCAACTGCTTGTCACGACGATCAACGCTGCGCTCCAGCGTGTCCTCACGCCGTTCCGCATCCGCGAATCCACCCGCCTGCTTTCGCCGGGCACCGAAATCGGTCGCGAGAGCCTGATCGCACTCCTCCAGCGTCAGGGCTATTCGCGCACCGATACGGTCGTCGACGCGGGCGAATACGCCGTGCGCGGCTCGGTCTTCGACATCTATCCTTCGGGGCTCGACCACGGCCTCCGTCTGGACTTCTTCGGCGACGAGCTTGAAACCCTGCGCCTGTTCGATCCGAACACGCAGCGCTCGGTGCAGCCGGTCGAAACGCATCTCCTGCTGCCGGCGAGCGAAGCCCTGCTTGACGACGACAGCATCAAGCGCTTCCGCAGCCGCTACCGCGAACTGTTCGGCGCCAACGCCACCGGCGATCCGCTCTATCAGGCTATCACCGACGGCCGTCGCCTCGCCGGCATGGAGCACTGGCTCCCGCTGTTCGAGGACCGGTTGGTCACGCTGTTCGACCACTTGGCCGAGGGCGACCTCGTCCTGATCGACACGACAGCGATCAAGGCTGCCGAACAACGCTTTGCCGACATTGCCGACTATCATCAGTCGCGCCTCGATTCCTCGTCCAAGGCTCCCGGCAGCTACCGCCCTCTGGCAGAAACCGCGCTTTATCTTTCGCGTGATGAGCTGGACCGGGCGCTTGCCGGTTGGCCCGTGCACCGCACCACGATCTTTGCTGAACCGGAATCGAAGCAGGTTGTCGATTTCGGCTTCAGCTCTGCCCACGATTTCACGCCGGAACGCGCTGCCGCCACTTCAGGCGGCACCAACATCTACGAAGCGGCCGCCAAGTACATTGCGGCGCTGGGCACGCGCGGCAAGAAGCCGATCATCGCGGCCTATACCGCCGGCTCCCGCTCGCGCCTCGCCTCACTACTGGCCGAAGCCGGCAAGTTCACGCCGCAGATGGCCGATTCCTGGCAGGAAGCGCTCGGCCTTGCCGCCACGGGCAAGCCTGCTGCCGTGGTCCTGCCGCTGGAGCAAGGCTTTGCCAGCGACGATCTGGAACTGCTGACCGAGCAGGACATCCTTGGCGACCGTCTCGTCCGCCGCAAGAAGAAGCGCAAGGACGCCGACGCGTTCCTGGCCGAATTGTCCGCGCTCACGCCGGGCGACCTCGTCGTCCACATGGACCACGGCATCGGTCGCTACCTCGGCCTCGAAGCCATCGGCGTCGGCGACAGCCCGCACGATTGCGTCCAGCTCGAATACTCCGGCGGCGACAAGCTCTATATCCCGGTCGAGAATCTCGACGTCCTCTCGCGCTATGGCTCCGATGCCGATGGCGTCGCGCTCGACAAGCTAGGCGGTGAGGCGTGGCAGCGTCGCAAGGCCCGGATGCGGGAACGCATCCTTGAAATGGCGGGCCACCTCATGGCCACGGCCGCCCAGCGCGCCCTGCGCCAAGGCACGGTGCTTCCCGTCGACCCCGCCAGCTACGGCCCCTTCGTCGATCGCTTCCCATGGGACGAAACCGAGGATCAGGAACGCGCAATCGGCGATGTCCTCGGCGACATGGCCGAAGGCAAGCCGATGGACCGCCTCGTCTGCGGCGACGTCGGCTTCGGGAAGACCGAGGTTGCCCTGCGCGCGGCATTCGTCGCGGCCATGCAGGGCGTGCAGGTTGCGGTCATCGCGCCGACGACCCTGCTCGCACGCCAGCACTATTCGAACTTCGTCGAGCGGTTCAAAGGCTTCCCGCTGGAAATCGGTCGCCTTTCGCGCCTCGTCCCCGCCAAGGAGGCAAGCGAGACCAAGGCCGGGCTTGCCAGCGGACAGGTCGACATCGTCATCGGCACCCATGCGCTCCTGTCCAAGTCGGTGGAGTTCAAGCGTCTTGGCCTTGTCATCGTTGACGAGGAACAGCGCTTCGGCGTCACCCACAAGGAAAAGCTCAAGGAACTGAAGGCGGACGTTCACGTCCTTACCCTCACCGCCACGCCAATCCCGCGCACGCTGCAGATGGCCATGTCAGGCCTGCGCGAGCTGTCCACGATCCAGACCCCGCCGGTCGACCGCCTTGCCGTGCGTACCTATGTCATGCCGTGGGACGACATGGTCATGCGCGAAGCCTTGCTGCGCGAACACCAGCGCGGCGGACAAAGCTTCATCGTCGTGCCGCGCATTGCCGATATGCCCGAACTCGAAGAGTGGCTGCGCCTGAACGTCCCCGAGGTCCGCTTCGTGACGGCCCACGGCCAGATGAGCCCGACCGAGGTCGAGGACCGCATGGGCGCGTTCTACGAAAAGAAGTACGAAGTCCTGCTTTCCACCACGATCGTCGAGAGCGGCATCGACATTCCCTCGGCCAACACGATCGTTATCCACCGCGCCGACCGCTTCGGGCTCGCCCAGCTCTACCAGCTGCGCGGACGTGTCGGTCGGGGCAAGATCCGTGCTTACGCCTATCTCACCGTGCCAGAGGACATGGCCCTGTCTGAAGTCGCTGAAAAGCGGCTCAAGGTCCTCGGCGATCTCGACAGCCTCGGCGCCGGCTTCCAGCTTGCCAGCCACGACCTCGACATTCGCGGCGCCGGCAACCTGTTGGGCGACGAACAGTCTGGCCACATCAAGGAAGTCGGCTTCGAACTTTATCAGTCGATGCTCGAGGATGCGATCCTTGCCGCCAAGGCTGGCGACATCGGCCTTGCCCGCGAACGCGAGGCGCTGAGCCCGCAGATCACGCTCGACGCACCGATCATGATCCCGGAGGATTACGTCCCCGACCTTGCCGTGCGCATGGCCCTGTACCGCCGCATGAACGACGCCGAAGGCCCGGACGCCGTCGAGGCCCTCGCCGCCGAAATGATCGACCGCTTCGGCCCCCTGCCCGCCCCGACGCAGAACCTGCTGCGCCTGATCGAGGTCAAGCGCCAGGCCATCGCCGCCAACATCGCCAAGATCGACGTCGGCCCCAAGGGCGCGCTGGTCAGCTTCCACAAGGATACCTTCCCCGACCCGGTCGGCCTCATCGGCTATGTCGAGCGGCTCAATGGCGTTGCCAAGCTGCGTCCCGACAACAAGCTGGTCATCACTCGCGCATGGGGCACCGCAGAAGGTCGGCTCAACGGTCTGGTGCAGATGACCAAGGGTCTGGCTGCGATCGTGAAGCGGGCCAAGAAGGCGGCCTAAAGCAGCGCACTGACCTCTGCGGCACTGATTGGCCCTGATCGCAGGAAACCCTGGAACGTGTCGCAGCCCTCTTGCTGCAGCACCGCCAGCTGGCTCTCACGCTCGACGCCTTCGCACACGATCTTGAGCCCGAGCGCACGCGCCATCGCAACGATCGCCGTCAGGATCGCCCTGTCGCGCGGATCGCTGTCCACGTCTCGGACCATGGATGCGTCGAGCTTGATCGTATCGAGCGGCAACGACTTCAGCGTGCGGAAGTTTGCATAGCCCGTCCCGAAATCATCGAGCGCGATGCGCACGCCCGCGGAAGCCAGCTCCGCCAGTGCCGCTGCCGATTGGGCGAAGTCCGCCACCAGCGCATGCTCGGTCACTTCCAGTGTAAGCCTCGTCGGCACGAACCCGGTTCCGGTCAGCAACTCGCGAAAGTCCACCGCGAACGCGTCGCTTGCGAGATCCTCTGCGGTTACGTTGAGCGACAACGCCAGCGTGTCCCAATCCACCGCCGCCGCCAATGCCTTGCCCGCGATATGCCGGGAGAGCTGCGCCACATGATCGCCACGCTCGGCAATGGCGAACAGCGTCTCCGCTCCGATCCGGCCAAGCTGGGCATGGTCCCACCGCGCCAGGGCCTCAACGCCAACAAGCGCACCGTCAGCCACCCGATACTGTGGCTGGAACACAATCCCGATCTCGTCCCGCGCCATGGCCCCGATCAGATCGGCTTCAAGCCGCGCCGCGCTCCGCCCCCGCGCCCGATGGGAGCCATCGGCCCAGAGAATGCGGCGTCCCGCTTGCTGCTGCACTGCGCCGAGCGCCTGATCCAACCGGTCGATCATCGCCGCGCCGGCCTCGCCCGGGACTCCGCGCAGCAGCGCTGTGCGCGGAACCAGATGCAGCACCTCGCCCCGCACCGGCAGACCGCGCGAGATGCGGCGCGTCAACGCTTCGGCCAGCCATTGCCAGCGCTCGCGACTGATAGTGCCGTCGCTGGCAATCAGGAACTCCCCGCCCCCCACACGTGCTACCATTGATCCCGGGTCCAGTTCCTCGACTGCAAAATCGGCGATTCGTCGCCCTATTTCAGCCAGCGCGATGTCTCCGCCCGCATGGCCATAAGCCAGGTTGACCGAACTCAGGCGGTGCAGACCGACCAGCATGGCATGGACAAAGTCCGGCTCATGCCGCGCCAGCCACGATCTCGCCGCAGCCAGTCCCGGCAAGCCGGTGAGGGCATCCCGGCCAGCATCGGCATCCGGCAAGGTCAGGCGGTGAGGCATCCGGCATCGAATAGCAGCGGAACCTTGCCAAAGCGTTCCCCGTTCGCGGCGGGCCGCCGCTCCAGTGCTTTTGTGCATTGCGCGGCCAAGGTTCGCCCCATATCCCCACTGCGGTACGATGCAGTCGCGTCAGATAGGGGCTTTGATACTGATGCCGGACTTCACCCGCCTAGCGCTTGTGGCCTCGCCCAGCGAGCGCGCCCAGGACGCCTATGATGGCCTGCTCAAGAGCCGAAGCTGGGTTCCTCTCGATCAGGCCGAGGCAGCCGTGGTGATCGGCGGCGATGGCTTCATGCTGCAGACCTTGCACCACATGCTCGATATCGATCACGTCGTGCCGGCCTTCGGGCTCAACCTTGGCACGGTCGGCTTCCTGATGAACAAGTACCGGTCGAGCCGCGGCATCGAAGAGCGGCTGGCGAAGGCCACCCAGATCTCGGTCTCGCCCTTGCGCATGACCGCCATAACCAATTCCGACGAAGAACATTCCGTCTGCGCGATCAATGAAGTCTCGATCCTGCGCGAAACCCGCCAGACCGCCAAGCTCGAGGTCAGCGTCAACGGCAAGGTGCGCATGCCCGAACTCGCCTGCGACGGCGTGCTCGTTGCCACGCCCGCCGGCTCCACCGCCTACAACCTGTCGGCCAATGGCCCGATCCTGCCATTGTCGTCCAGCATGCTGGCGCTCACGCCGATCAGCCCTTTCCGTCCCCGTCGCTGGCGCGGCGCGATTCTGCCCGACACTTACGAGATCGTGTTCAAGGCGCTCGAATCGGTGAAGCGGCCGGTGCTGGTCGTGGCCGACCAGAAGGAAGTGCGCGACGTGCGCGAAGTGCGCGTGAAGGCCTGGCCCGAACACCGCCTGACCCTGATGTTCGACCGCGGGCAGAGCCTCGAAGACCGCATCTTCGCCGAGCAATTCATGGTCTGAGCAAAAATCTCGAAACAGGTGCTTGCCAAACCGGAATCGCCTGTTATTAGCGCGCTCCTGCCCCGGGGAACTGGGGCTGCTCCCTGATAGCTCAGCGGTAGAGCTCTCGACTGTTAATCGAGCGGCCGTAGGTTCGAATCCTACTCAGGGAGCCATTTTCCTCCAGACAATTCAGCGGCATGGCTCACCCCTCCATCGGGGCGCCGGACGTGTGTCGGCTTTGCCTTTGCCTCAGTGGAAAGCGCCCAATCGGCCCTGCAGGATGGCATCGAGCACTGCGGGATGAAATGGTTCGACGAACCGCAGCCTGATCCGGAACGCTGCACTTTCCTCCACGATCGCCGCCCGTGATTCGAGACCCGTGAAAGTCAGCCAAACCATGGTGCCCGGGCTCGGATTCTCCAGGCATTCGATCTGCGCGTGCGTGCTGGTCAATTCGTGGGCGTTAACCTTGGCCCTGAAGATGCCGCGGCGATAGGCCGCCGGGATCGGGCTTTCAGGAACGGCCGGAGACCACGGAGAGCGGCGTGCCGTGCCGTTGTTCTCAAGCCACATTGCGCATCTCCGATCCTGTGTTTCCGACAGGATTGAGGACGGCCCGTTAACCGCAAAGTTCAGCCCGCAGGATCACCTGCGGGCCTTTACGTAGCGGAAATGAAAGCTGCACTTATCGCGAGGCTTGCGTCGCCATCGGTGCATTGCCGGTTACCAGCGGCTTAGCGCCGTCGCCCACGATGATGAATGCAGCCCAGTAGAATGGATGGGAAGTGTTCGGATCGTCCATCAGCTTTTCCTGAGCTCCCTCCAGAGCACTGGCGAGCTCCTGTCCGGGCTTTGAATCGATCACACCGCCGATCAGGCGCTTCGTGGCGTCGAAGTCGTCCGGCACCGGCCAGTGGCTGGCAATCACCGAACGCGCACCCGCGCCGACGAAAGCGCGCACCAGGCCGTCGAGCGCATAATTGCCGCCCGTGGTGACGCCTGCTTCCCGGCTGGCGGCAACCGTTGCCATCCCGGCCGTATCGCAGGCAGACAGGATCACAAGATCGGCATTCAGCTTCAGGTCGAAGATTTCCCGGAAGCTGAGCAAGCCATCGGAGCCCATGTCCCCGAAACTGGTCACCAGAGCCGGGCGTGCCGGACAATCCGCGCGCGGAGCCGTTACCAAGCCGTGCGTTGCAAAGTGCAGCACGCGATACTGATCGAGGTCACTTTCGCTCAGCAGGGCACTGTCGCTGAACTGCGCATCGGTCTTCACCGCGCTACCGCCAAGGCTGAGCTTCTTTTGCGCGAAGAACAGCTCGTCGGCAGAGATCGGGTTCTGCCACGTGGCCAGTGGCCAGTCGCACTCGTCCGCGACCGCTGCCATCGGCCGCTGCGCCGGCTTGGCATTATGCCCCAGCCCCAGATAATTGCGCGGCGCCCCGGAGGCTGCGAGCTTGCGAATGTCGAGAAATCCGCGTGGGCTCACCGCAATCGAAACCTCGCGGCCACGGCCCAGCCATTCAACCCCGGTAAAGTCGAAGGGATCGCCATCCGGGCTCTCCATTCGCTTCTTGTAGGCCTCGATGCCCTTGTCGCCGGTTACCAGAACCGTAGGCGGAAGCTGCAGCATCGCACCATCTGGTTCGAAGATCAGATGACGCGTGCCGGGCAGCAGATCCTCAACCTGTCCGAACACCGCCTTGTAGAGCGCGCGGGACTTGTCGAGGTCGAAGGGATAGTTGACCTGCTGGCCGTTCTCGACCTTCACGATCGTATCGCGAATGTCCTGAACCTGCTTGGCCAAGGCCGCTGGCGTCAGGCCAAGGTCCACGACGCGGGCATCGCCGCTCGTCGCAAACAGACCATAAGCGCGGTCCCCCACCAGCATCAGCTTGTAGTAGGATTCTCCGGGCTTGAGCGCGGCCTGCAGTTCCGCCAGTTCAACGCCACGCGGGGCCAGCACGTTGTAGCGAGGAAACGCCGCCAAGCGGCTCACCAGCGCCGTCTGATCCCGCCGCAACGAGGCAAGGTTGTCCTGCGCGGAAACCAGCTGCGCCTTCTGCGCTTCGTCAGGCATGGCGACCGCTGAAAGCTGTTCGACCAGAGCCTCGGTACGAGCGATATCGCGGGTGCGAACCAGCGACAGGCGGAACAGAGCCGCCGCCTCGTCATTGCCTTCGGACATCTGGCGCGCCAACACGGCCTGCGTCTGCGCAACGCCCGGACGCTGCAGAACTTGCGAGGCCGCGAAGGTCGCCTTGGCTGCGTCTGGTCCGTTGCTCTTTGCCAGCAACCCGAAATAGGGGCCAAGCAGATCGCGCAGTGACGTGCCGGCGTCAGGCACGGACAGGCTGTCCTCGACGACCTTGCCATAAAGTGCCAGGGCCCCGGCCTCATCGCCGCTGCGGCCAAGCCACGCCGCCTTCCGCGCCTGCGTCGCCAGCAAGGCAGGTGATTGCGGGAAGGATGCGCCGATCAGGGAAATTGCCCGGTCGAAAGCCGCACCGCTGTCCGCCTTGCGCCCCTGCGCTTCTGCCAGAAGGGCCAGTTCGATCTGGATTTCCGCACGCAGCCACCCGGCCGATGCCACGCGCCCTCCCCTGACCGCCTCGAGCCTGCGGCCAGCGCCTTCGAACCCCGCCACGGCTTCATCCAGCCGGCCTTGCACGCGCGCTGCCGTTGCCTTCAGGGCGTCGGCTTGCGCATCGAGGATCTCTGCGCGCTCGAGGTCTGTCAGGCCGGGATCGACCGCCCCCAGCCGCTTGAGCGACGAACTCTCGCGGTTGATCTGTTCAGCCAGCGGGGCATTGATCAACCCGGCCTGCAGGCTGGGCCGGTCATAGACGTCGCCAACTGCGGTCACGGGCGCGGCAAGTTCCTTCAACGCAGCCGTTGCCTTCCGCTGGTTGAGCCGGTTGATTGCGCGATAGTTGCGGATCAGGCGCTGCGTCACGCCATCGCCGCGCGAAAGTGCTCCCACGGCTTGTGAAAGCAGGCGATCAGCCGCCGTGAAGTTGCCAAGGTTCGATTGTTGCAGGCCCTGGTTGGCCAGGGCCTCTGCCAGCCCGGCCCCACCGGTAGAGCGATCGCGACTGGCCAGCGCCTCGAAAAACTCCGAGGATTCGGCAAAGCGACCGCCATTGTTGCGCAAATAGCCTTCGTCGCGCGCACCCAGACGGTCGAGTTGCCCCGCCTGCACGCGCGCGAAGGCCGCTGGATCGCTGACCTCCGTTGTCGCCACACGGATTTCGCCCAGCACCGGACTGTCACTGACAATGCTTGCAAGCGCCAGTCGCAGCGCCGGATCATAGCCAGCCAGCCCTTCGACGAAGAAGGTCGTCCCACCGCGCTTCACCGCATAGCGCTTGTACTCCACATTCGCGTTCTGGTCGCGGCAGTTCACTGCGCTGACCCGGCCCAGCGTTTCGATTGCAACGCTGCCCTCGCCTCCGCAGGCCAAGGTCACACCGGGAAGGCCGGTCGGCTCGCTGCCCATGGCAATGTCGCGCCTGACAGCGATGAGACTGCCCACTGCGCCAGCAGCGTCGCGACAGCTGACCCGGTAACCACGATCGAAGATCCCGCCCAGTCGCTTGTCCAGCGGAGCATTCTGCGCGGTGCAGGTGACACCGGAACTTCCGACGCGGAACGAGTTGCGGATCGAAAGCGGCTGCTGCCGTTCTGCCGCCTGCACCGGTGCCGCCACCGACGCCATGAGTGCCGCCACCATGGCGCTGCTGCGAATTGCCTTGATGCGCGCGTTCACTGGGCCTCTCCTTCCGCGCTGTTTTCGTTCACGATCGACCCGATCAGGGCCGGATTGCCACTGCCGGCCACCGGTTGTTCGATTTGCCCCACGGGATCGAGAGGCTTGCTGTCGATCAGCTGTGGTGGCGGAGCGATGGGGCTGGAGGCCGCATCTTCCCCTTCGGTCGCCCGCTCCTCCTGCTGTTGCTCTTCCTGCGCGGGATCATCGCTTTCCGCATCGGAAGTCGGCGCAGATGGTTCCTCGACAAAGGCCGGCGTGCTGCCCAGCGTTTCGGTAGAGATAATCGCGATCTGGCCCGAAATGGCCCCAATGGTGTCGGGGCCTTCCATGGCAGAAGCGCATGACGCCACAGAGAACAGGCAGCCGTTGATCTGACTGTCAGTCGTGAAAGGCGTGAAGTCGGCGTCGGGCGAATTGACGACAAGTCCGTGCGCCGCCGCTCCGGAAACGATCCCTCCGGGAGTCTGGAAAGCACCGTTGACGACAACCGAAATCGATCCGGCCGCAGCGCTTGCCGGCGCCGTCACATCCGTCAGGTCGGCGTCTGCAAGGAACCCTGCGGGATTGAGCGCCGTGCCGGTGTTCTGGATATAGAGCGTGCCGGTAGGATAAAGATCCAGCCCCAGACTGCGCAGCACCCCTTCCGGCCTTTGAACCGAAGCTGGCGCATTCAGTTCGGCTATCCGGCCTTCGTAGAGTGGGTCAGCCGCAAGCTTCTCGAGAATGCTTCCCGACGCCACGTGGATATGGTCTGCATTGATCTCCAGCACGCCCCCCAGCGGGGCAGTGGCGCCGGCCTGGCTGGCCGAGGTGAGGTTGATCGCCCCCGTTGAAGCATCAAGCTCGAAACGACCGGTGGTGAACTCAAGAATGTTCGACTGGGCAAAACCGGTGCCGGAAATCGTGCCGACCACACGGATCGCCCCGCCAGGCGTCTCGGTCAGAAGGTCGCCCGAGGCAAAGACGATCTTGCCGGCCGTGCCAGCCGCATTGGTCGACCCGATGGCGCCGCCCGCTACCAGCGAGACATTCCCGATCAGCATGTCGGTGGCATTGGCAGAGCGATCCACCGCAGCGATGAGCAACTCGCCGGTCGAGACAAGCCCGATCTCGGCATTGCTGAGCGCGTACCCGCCATTCGCCGTCAGCCCGTCCCCGATCAGCGCGGTTCTGGTCGAGTTGGAGATGAGATCGACAAAGCCGGTATCCGTCGTCTGGATCCCCGAAAGGATCGTCTGGCCGGTCGGAAGCGTCGCATTCCCGTTGTCGATGATCGAAATATCGCTGGAAACGATGCGCACCTGATTGGCCAACCAGCGCCGTCCAACGGTGACGGTGCCGACCGCTTCGATCTTGATATCACCAAACGCGCGCATGCCGGCGCCGAAGAAGTCACCATCGGTTGCAACGGCTATCCGGCCGGCAATCGCGGCATTGCCAATGGTCACATCGCTACCGGTGATGATCGGAGTTGCCGCAAAGATCGCCGCATAATCGATGCTTCCGGGCTGAGCCGTGACTGGGAGCATCGAGTTGTCAGCAATCAGCAGGCGCCCGACAGCGTTGGTGATCTGACCTGTTGCCGTGAAGATGGCCCCGGCCAGAACCGTCTGCACCGACACGGTACCGCCCGAAAGAAGCACCACATCCCTGCCCCTGACCGTGCCGAGATTGAGCGACGAGGTTCCGCTCGCGAGAATGTCACTTCCCGAAATAAGCGATGCCGCCGTTATCGACTGGCTTCGCGTGATCAGTTCGATGCGATCGGTCTGGGCCTGAAGGTTGCCAAAACTCATCGCCCCATTGGCCGTTATACCGATGCGCCCACCAGAAAACACGTTGGCGGTCGTCACACCGGTTCCAGCGGCGATCCGCAGCGAGCCGACGCTCGAGTTATTGGAAATCGTCACCGACCCGGACAGCGCCACTGGCGTCGCGCCGAACACCAGTTCCTTGTCGAACCCATTTGTCGTCTGCCCCAGCGCCTGCATCGACCGGTCAGCAATGAGCACGCGGTTGACGACATTGAGACCGCTCACGGAAACGTCGCCGACGGAACCGAGCAGGACATCATATCCAACTACGGTACCGGTGCTCAGGCCACCTCCGGACGCGACCCGGACGTCGCCACTCGAGGTCAGGTTGCCGGTGCTGACATTGCCGTCGGACGCGATCGAAATCAGGCCGCTCCCGCTGGCAGTTGGCGTACCCGAACCTGCCGAGAGTTGCCCCAGAGTTACGCTTCCGCCCGCTGCAAGTCTCAGAGAGTTGGAAAGCGACAGGTTGCCGGTTGTCAGATCGCCGCCCGCAGCGACCGTAAGGCTGCCGGAGCCGGATGCGTTGGTGATCTGGACCGGTCCTCCGGTCGCGACGGGTGCGGCTGCAAAGACGAGCTCCTTGTCGAACCCGTTCCCCGTCTGACCAAGCGTGGCCATCGAAGCGTTTGCGATCAGCGTGCGATTGATGACCGAAAGGCTGTCAACCGTGACACCAGAACCCGCCAGCAGAAGGGTGTCAAACGCGCGGACAAATCCCGTTGAAATGCTGCCAACGGCACTGATCCCAGCGTCCGAAGCGGCAAAGATCGAGCCTGTCTGGACGCTGCCCCCGGAAGTTATCCCGACCGAATAGAGATCGCCATTGCTGCCATTCGGCGTGCCCGTTCCGGCCGAGATATTGCCGGTCGTCACGCTGCCTGCCGACTGCACCGTAACGGACGTTCCCGCCACCATGTTGCCGGTCACGGTGACGCCCAGGGTCTCGAGATCGATAGAGTCGCTCGATGCCAGGTCGCCAAGACTGATGTCCCCGCCCGCCGTCACATCAATCGCGCCGACGGCGAACAAGGAACCCAGATCGATCCGTCCCAGTGCCTGCAGCGTGAGCGAGCCCTGAGTCGAAAGGTTGGCATAGCCAACGATGTCTTGGGCCGAAGAAAGGCTCAGCGAATTCGTGCCGGTCAAAGTCCCGACGCTTGCCGGAGCTGTCCCCGGAAGCACCCAGTTGCCTGCGTCAATCGCCACATTGGCGGCAGTCAAGGTGGACTGATCGAGCAGAATCGAGAAGGCGTTGGGCGTTGAAAAGAAAAGGCTGCCCGAAAGGTTCGCCGTCGAATTGGTCAACGAAACATAGTCTGCAAGCGCATTTGCAGCGACATTATCGGCAATAGCAACGAATGAAGCATTCGTGCCAGTGAAGCTGCCACCAACCATCTCCAGATCGATGGCGTCGCCGATGATGGTGCCAATTCCATTCGTCGCGCCCGCGCCGCCAGAGGCAATTGCACTGAAGTTCAAGTCGCCGGCACTAAGGCTGCCCGTTTGGCTTGGCTGCTGGAAACGGTTGGTAACCGCCAAGGCGACACCCGAAACCAGGTTGGTCGCGCTATTGTTACCTACCGTCGCGTTACCACCGGTACCTCCGGTTGCGCCGTCACCACCGTTGCCGCCTGTTCCATGGGCGTTGAAACTGCCGATGCCGGTGATGGTCACCTGGCTGCCGCGCACGAGCAAGGTCGATCCACCTGCTGCCCCAAGGCCACCATTGCCGCCCGTTCCGAACGAAAGATCACCCGCACCGCCGTCCCCGCCGCCGCCCGAAGCGCTGGTGAGCACAGAACCGAAGGTTGCCGATCCGGTGTTGATCGCCCCTGTATCAAGGCCACTGCTGGTTCCAAGCTGGACGCCACCGCCTGTGCCGTCTCCGCCTGCTCCGCCAGTCAGTCCATCACCGCCGCCGCCGCCGAAGCCACCGGCGGAGGCGTTGACGGAAGTGATCTGCAACTGGCCATTGCCTGCAGTGCCAAATATCAGAACCGTGCCGCCAGCAGCATCGCCACCGGCGCCACCATTGCCGGTCGGTGACGACGCCAAACCGCCGAAGCCCCCGAATGCCGACGAATCCGCATTGAGATTGCTGATGGTGACGGAACTTGCGCCTTCGAGCGCGCTGTTGGCGAACACCTCGATTTCGCCACCTTGCGCAGCGCCGCCCGCTCCGCCGAACTGGCCGAAGCCGCCGAATCCGTCAACTGTTGCGAATGTCTGGCCGAGGGCAAGCGTTCCCTGCCTTGCCGAGATGCCCACAAAACCGCCGGTACCGATGCCACCTGCAAAACTGTCGCCACCGGTGCCTTCCGACGTGACGAACGTGAATCCGCCGATGTCGATGCTGCCGTTGTTGCCAATGGCGTCAGGCGTACCGACCGTAAGCAAAGCAGTGCCGCCAGCGCCTGCACCGCCAAGGCCGCTAGGTCCGTTGAGGAACCCGGCACCACCAAAGCCGCTCGCTTCGATCGTTGCCCCTCCTGCAATGGTTATGGTGCCGCCATCGCTGTAGAGGCGGCTGGTGCCACCCGTTCCGATACCACCGTTGGCTCCAACATCCCGGCCATCGCCACCCGTGCCGTCCGAGTAGATTGCCAGCGTGCCCGAGATCGTGGCAGTGCTCGTCCCCGAGGCAATGAAGGATGCGTTGCCACCCGTGCCATTGCCACCGCCGAGGGACGTGAACTGATCGCCGCCCTCGCCCGTTACCGAAATCGTCACATCGTCGGCAGCGAAGGACAGACCCGATCCAAGCCGGGCGACGACGTTACCGCCCGCTCCATCGCCACCTGCCGCACCGTACGATCCGCCACCGCTGCCGAACGCTGAAAGATTGAGGCCTCCGGTGAACGATACTGCGTTGTCGCTGGTCGCGCCGTTCGAGACCAGATTGATGGAGCCGCCCACTGCGGCTCCGCCAGCGGCGCTGCAAGTGATGCCGCAACTTCCGCTGTTGCCGCCGGTGGCATCAGCAAGCGCATTGAACCCATCAGTGGACGAGAGGAGACTGCCGCCACGGTCGAACAACAGGTTGATCGTCCCCCCTGTCGCAGAGCCGCCACTGCCGCCAGCACCCGGCGTCGGGCCTTCGCCCCCGTTTCCGCCTGCGCCGCCAAGCGCCCCCGCGTTGAGGACGGCAAAACCGAGATCGTAGCCACCTGCTCCACTTCCGCCTGAAGCTGCGACGGAATTGAGATTGATCTGTCCGCCAAGCGCAGCGCCGCCGTTTCCACCGCTATCGCCGTTGGGAGAATTCATCGTCCCCAAAGCGCCGCTGCCGCCAACGCCGGACGCATTAGCAAAGATCTGGCTGGTACTGATCAAGCCACCATCGACAGCCGCATTCAGATTGATCGTGCCACCCTGCCCAAGGCCACCGTCACCGCCGGGGTTTCCGATCGTGGGGGCAGTTCCCCCCGCTCCGCCACGGCCGACGGTGCTGATCGAGATTGACGGCGCTGAAACAAGAGTAGGGGCAGTCAGCGCCGCATTGGCATTGACGGTGATCGTTCCGCCGCGTCCGGCTCCACCGGTTCCGCCAGCCCTGCTCGTGCTGCCGAACCCTTCGGAAAACAGGTTCAAGCCATCAAAGGAATCGACCGTAGAGCTTCCGGCCGTGAAGCTGATGGTTCCACCTTGCCCCACGGCGCTGGACTGGCCACCACCGGCAAACCCGGTTGCCTCGAAGGAGACGCTGCCGGTCTGGCTGAGGTGGACCGTGCTGCGGTTGGCATTGAACGTGATCGTCCCGCCTGTCGCCCCGCCAGCACTGCCACCGGAACCGAAGCTGGTATCGTCGCCGCCCGATCCGATCGCGCCGATATAAGAGATGCCATTGGTCACGAAACTGGCGTCAGAGATCGCAATATCGACCACGCCACCCTGACCGGAACCGGCAAACGTCCCGCCACCGCCGTAACCTTCGGCGACAAACGAGAACGCAGCACCGCCGGACAACTGTCCACCCGTCATGACAATCTGCGCAGTACCGCCAGTGCCCGAGCCGCCCGCTCCCGTCCCATCTGACGCATCACCGCCGCGCCCTGTGGCCGCAACGGAGATATCCCCGCTCGCCGCAAGTACCCCTCCGGGCGACACGCGCAGCCGAGCAAGGCCACCGGTTCCATCCCCAGACGGTCCGAAGCCAAACTGAGTGCCACCGCTGCCATTGGCAGACACGAACAGGTCGGTAGTCTGCACAGTGCCGCCGTTGGCGAAGACATCGACAGTACCACCGGTCGCATCGCCTGCGTCGGCTGTGTCCCCGGTTACAGCGCCGGTCGCGTTCGCGGTGAGGGAGATACCCGCAGACGCTGAAAGAGTCGCCCCGTTGCGCGCCTCGGCGGTGACAAACCCGCCCGTTACCGGCGATGCCAGGCCTGTGGCGGAGGCGCCCGAAGCAGCTGCCGTTACGTCGAGCAGGTCCGTGATCGTTATGCTTGTGGTGTTGGCAAACAGATTGACCGAACCGCCGGTTGCACTGCCCGACGATCCAACCGATCCGAAGCCATTGCCGCCGAAAGCCGAAGCGTCGAGACGTGCCTGCCCGTTGATGACTACACCGGGTCCGCTGGTTGCGCTGGTGGAGAGCGAAACATTGCCGCCAAGCGCCGAACCCCCGGCAGTCGTACCATCTCCCGCGATCGCGTTTGCAAATCCACTGATGGCGTGAAGCGACAGTGACGCGGTATCGAGTGCAAAAACGCTGATCTGGCCACCCGTGGCGTTGCCGCCAGAGACATTCGCCGAACTGCCGGCCTGCGCTTGGGCCGTGAGGTTCGACGAGCCGCCAATCGCAATCGCAGAATCGCCATTGGCGCGGATTGCCGCAAGCCCGCCAAAAGCGCTGCCGCCATCAAGGGTGCAGGTGACGCAGCCATTGCCGTCGTATCCCCGGCCCGAGGCGTCAAGTAGCGCTGCCCCCTGGATGTTGACTTGCGATCCGCCAGTCCTGGTTGAAAGGATCCATGCGGTGCCGCCCGTCCCTGTACCGGCACCGGTATTGACGCTCTGCGTCTGTCCGCCAAAGCCGATGGCATCGAGTTGCACATCGCCGCTGATGGTGATGGCACCGCCGTTGTTGGACTGGACTTTTGCGAATCCGCCCTGCCCATTCCCGGCGCTGGTACCGGGGGAGATCGCTGCAGCACCATAGCCATTGGCGCTGAGGTGAACGTCACCCGCGACGTCGATGGTGCCGCCATCGGTGGCGTAGAGTTCCGCCTGACCGCCAACAGCCGCTACCGCAGGATTGCCCGAACTGCGGTCCGCATAGAACTCGACATTGGCGGCGAAGTTTACCTGTCCCCCCGCATTCGCGAATATGCTGACATCGCCACCGCTCGAACTGACGAAGACATTCGAGGCGAAGTTCAGACCCGCGCTCGTGCCCGATCCGAGCTGAAACTGCCCAGTCAGACGGGCTTCGAGGTTCGACGTGACATCAGCATCCCCGCCCGAGATGCCTGCCAGCCCGGTCCCGCCTCCGCTCGACGCGAAATTCTGTGCGCTGCCGCCGACCACGTTATTGCCGGCAGACAGCACGATCGTATTGCCGCTGACATCGGCAGCCCCCGCGATGTCAAAGCCCAGCGAACTGCCGGCGCCGATTGCCATCGTGATCGCATCGTTCTTCGGAACGGCAACCATGTAGATGCGATGGAGAAACGACGGGTCCGTCGCCGCAGGGCCGGTGATGGTCCCGTTGTTCGCTGCGACAGTACCGGTTGCGCTTGTGCCGGAATCGACCTGAATGTCGAACAGGCCGCTCGGCGAGAAGGTGATCGTCGCAGCATCGGCCGCAACAAGTGCTGCCGAACCATTGACGGTAATCGTGCCGTTGTTGACCACCGATGGCGCGACCATGGCGATGTATGAGCCGTCGGTCGTTGCGCCAAGCTGCGCCCCGGCGCTTACGACGATCTGGGAACCGGCCACGCTGGCTGGCTGGAAGACATAGGCGCCGCTGGTGTCGAAACTGCCGTCGGTCGTATTGTAATTGAGGTCGGAGGTGGTCAGCACCAGATTGCCGACATCGAACACCGATGATGCACCGATCAGGATGCCGCCGGGGCTGTAGAAGAACACCGTCCCGCCTGCAGCAGAGCCACCCGCCGCTGATTGAAGACGCGAAACGACCGTACCATCGAACTGGATCGGCCGCGTCGAGCCGGACGGGATGATGCGGTTGAGCACCGCAAAGTCGCTGTTCGATGCAGGGTTGTTGCTGAATGTCGCCGTTGTGCCGGCCGACTGGAATATGATCGGCCCGCCTGTGGTTGCGGTATCGGTCGGCGTCCAGTTGATGACGGCGCTGGGGCTGGACACGACGATATCCGTCGTGCCCGAACCCTGGTTGATCGAGACAGAGCCGAACGTCGAGGTCGGTGTCGCCTGGAACGATTGCGCCTGAACGGCAGAGCCCGATGCAGCAAGAGCGGCAGCAAGCGCAATGCCGGATGCCGAAAGCAGTTGCTTGCGGGGAGCCTTTACAAGAGCGCGCATCAGAAGTTCCTCCACGGCAGCAGTCGCGTGGTCAAAGTCATGAGAAAGCGGGGTTTTGAACGGCTGGCCTGCAGCCCGACCTTCTCAAGCGGCACGGCCAGCGTCGCCTCCAGACGGAAGCGGGAGCCGATGTCTGACCGGAACCCGCCACCGGCAGAGGTCAGGCGATCTGATCCGGATATACCCTTGTTCCAGACCCACGCGGCATCGGCGAAGACGAACGGCTGAACGCGGATTTCCCGGCTGCTGCCGATCGGCAGGCGCGGCCCCCTGAGTTCCGCCGTGGTGCCGACGGCGCTGTCCCCGATCAGCTCGCCAGGATCGAAGCCGCGACCGATCGTGAAATTGCCGGTCGAGAATTCCTCGAACGCAAACAGCGGCTTGAAAGCGTATTGGGCACGAGGGGCGAGCAGGAAGGACAGCTTGCCAAACGCGCGCTCGTATTCGCCCTGCCAGCGCACGACCGTTGCGGTTGGCGAGGCGTCGGCACGGCTGGCGGGTAGTGCCGTGGCGCAGGCAGCGCCCGCGCATGGCCGCGTTGCATCAAGGATGGCGAGGCCCTGGCGCGCTTCAAACGAAGACGCGAGCCGCCATTTCGGCTGGGTGTGGGACGTGTCGACGGCGTCCACGTCCAGTCGCCCCCATGCCACGCGGATCTTGTCCTGCGTGAGTAGCACGATCAGGTCGACGTCCTGGTTTACCAGATCGAAGCCCCCGCTGAGCCAGATGTTTCGGGCAAGCGAGCGCTGGAGAGGGTAGCGGGCATGGAGGCTGGCGTAGAGCGTTCGCGCATCGAGCGAGACATTGGCCGGAAGCCCCGGAACATCGGGTTTGGTCCAGGCATAGGTGAACTGACCGCCAACCACCAACCCACGAGAACCGGGGCGGAATTCGTGACTGCCCTGCAGGATATGCTGCTCTGAAAAATCCGACGTCGCATAGTAGGACAGCGTCGTGACATCGCCCATGCCCGTCAGCCCGTAGAACTGGCCGCGAAGCTGTCCGCCGAACCGACCGGTGGCTTCGGACGAAAGGTTCTGGATCGTCAGGTCGAGAGCATAGGGTTCGCGCAATACGCTGACTTCGGCCACGAGATCGCCCGCGCCAGTGCCGGCGGGCTTGAGCGTCAGCTGAACGTTGTACCCCGGCAGATCGCGGGCAAGCAGAAGATAGCGTTCGGCGCGGCGCTGATTGAACACTTCCTCGCCGGTCAACGCGCCCAGATACTGCTGCAGCTTCTTCTCGGCTCCTTCCGTCTCACCACGGGCCCTGACAGTGGTGATCCGGGCGTAGATCACTTCCATCCGAACCTGGCCGTTCTCGATCTTCTGGGTCGGCACCTGAACGGCGGCAAGGTAGCCCTTGTTGCGCAGCATGGTTCCGGCAGCGTCGCGGATCTGGCACAGGACAGAGACCGGCTGCGGCGTCCCCGCAAGCGGCTTCCACGTTTCGGAAAGCTCGTCCGGTGCGATCTCCTTCAGGTTGTTGAAGGTCACTTCGCTCAAGGTGACCTTGATGTCCGCATATTGCGCGTCTTCGAGCGGACAGGGCGAACGCTCGATCTCGTTCCTGACGGAAAGGCGCGGTGCAGATTCGGGAGGCCGCCCGGTAATACCGCGAAGTTCATCTCGCGATGGCGGAGTGGTGACTTGGCCGGGTGCCGATTGCGCGAGCGCCGGAAATGGAGTGGATGCCATCGCTGCCAAGGCAAGAATGCCTCCGCCAGCCAGCAAGCCCCGCTTGCGCATCTCCCTGAACGTCATGCTGTAAGTGCCCCCGTCGGATAACTCGTCGACGCGGCCCGTTCTGTTCTGTTTATCGCTAGTTCATGTTTAGCAACAAATGCGGATCGTGCAATCGCCGAGGACCGGCGATTGCACAATAACATTTGTTTCAAGCATTTGAATCAAATCGACTTGACCGAGGTAGCCTCGGTCAAGTCCGAAGGCTGCGGTCAGGCCGCAACGCCGTGGCAGTGCTTGTACTTCTGGCCCGAGCCACATGGGCAGGGCGCATTGCGGCTGATCCCTTGGCCGGCATAGGGATCCACCGCCGACGACCCGAGGGTCAGCCCGCCGCCCGCTTGTGGCGGCAGCGCACCGAACATCGCCGGCGCAGGCGCCAGCGGGGCCGCGTCGTTCTCCCCCGTGAAGGGATCGATATGGCTGGTCAGGAAGTCCGGCAGTTCGGGAAGCTGGAATTCCTCGGACGGACGGAGGCGGATCTCGCTGGTGGTGAGAATCCGGGTTACGTCCTCGCGGATGGCGTCGAGCATCTTCTCGAACAGGCCGAAGGCTTCCTGCTTGTACTCGTTGATCGGCGTCTTCTGTGCGTAAGCGCGCAGGAAGACGACCTGCCGCAGCGCATCGAGCGTTGCAAGGTGCTCCTTCCAGTGGTGGTCGAGCCGCTCGAGCAGGATCGACTTCTCGAGGCTGCGCCACGCTGTGGGATCGATCTCGGCGATCTTGCGGTCCATATGCTCGTCGGCAAGCGTCTGGATACGCTCCTCGATGGTATCCGGCTCGATCGCCTCTTCCTGCATCCAGTCCTCGATCGGGATCTCAAGCCCGATCACGTCCCGCACGCGGGCCTTGAGGCCTTCCACGTCCCACTGTTCCGGGTAAGAACCCGGAGGGCAGGCATCGCCGACGATGGCATTGACCGAGTCATGCCGCATGTCGGTGACGACATCGCCCACGGCTTCGGCGTCCATGATGTCGGCGCGCTGCTCGTAGATGACCTTGCGCTGGTCGTTCATCACGTCGTCATATTCGACGACCTGCTTGCGGATGTCGTAGTTGCGCGCCTCGACCTTCTTCTGCGCAGTCTCGATCGCCTTCGACAGCCACTTCGAACCGATCGCCTCGCCATCGGCAAGATTGTTGTTCATCATCTTGGCGAACAGCGTGTCGGGGCCGAAGATGCGCAGCAGATCGTCCTCAAGGCAGAGGTAGAACTTGCTCATGCCCGGGTCACCCTGACGCCCCGAACGACCGCGCAGCTGGTTATCGATGCGGCGGCTTTCGTGGCGTTCGGTGCCGATCACGCAAAGGCCGCCAGCGGCAAGCACCTTGGCCTTCTCCTCGGCCACTTCGGCCTTGATCCGGGCAATCCCGGCATCGCGCTCCGGGCCTTCCGGCAGATCGCGCAACTCGTCTTCGATGCGAAACTCGACATTGCCGCCAAGCTGGATGTCGGTGCCGCGGCCCGCCATGTTGGTGGCAATCGTCACCGCGCCAAGACGGCCCGCCTGCGCCACGATGTGCGCCTCCATCTCGTGGAAGCGGGCGTTCAGGACGTTGTGCTTCACGCCTTCCTTGGTCAGGAACTCGGACAGCAGCTCCGACTTTTCGATCGATACGGTGCCGACCAGCACCGGCTGCCCGTTCTCGTACTTGTCGCGGATCAGCTTTGCGATGGCCGCGAACTTGTCCATCGTGTTCTTGTAGAACTCGTCCTCGTCGTCGATGCGCTGCACCGGCACGTTGGTCGGGATCGAGACGACGTTCATCTTGTAGATGTCGAAGAATTCCGGCGCTTCGGTGGCAGCCGTGCCGGTCATGCCCGAAATCTTCGGGTACATGCGGAAGTAGTTCTGGAACGTGATCGAGGCCATCGTCTGGTTCTCGGGCTCGATCCGCACGCCTTCCTTGGCCTCTACCGCCTGGTGCAGGCCGTTCGACCAGCGCCGACCGTCCATCATGCGGCCGGTGAACTCGTCGATGATCACGACCTTGTCGTCCTTGACGATATAGTCGATGTCGCGCTTGAACATGACGTTTGCCTTGAGCGCCTGGTCAAGGTGATGGACCACCATCGTGTTCTCGACGTCATAGAGGTTCGAACCGACCAGCAGCCCTGCTTCCTCGAACGCGCGTTCGACCCACTCGACGCCATCTTCGGTCAGCGTGATGTTCTTGGTCTTCTCGTCGGCCTCGTAGAGATCGGGCTGGATCTGCTTCACGATGGCATCGACCGAGATGTAGAGATCGCTCTTGTCGTCGGTCGGCCCCGAAATGATCAGCGGCGTGCGCGCCTCGTCGATCAGGATCGAGTCCACTTCGTCGACGATCGCGAAGTTGAACGGACGGTGCACCATCTGCGTCCGCTCGTGCTTCATGTTGTCGCGCAGGTAATCGAACCCGAGTTCGTTGTTCGTCGCGTAAGTGATGTCGGAGTTGTAGGCCTCGCGGCGCTGCTCCTCGTTGAGGTTCGGCACGATTACGCCAACCGTCAGCCCGAGGAACTTGTAGAGCACGCCCATCGTCTCGGCGTCGCGCCGCGCGAGGTAGTCGTTCACGGTAACGACGTGAACGCCCTTGCCCTCAAGCGCATTCAGATAGACCGCGAGTGTTGCGACGAGGGTCTTGCCTTCGCCAGTGCGCATCTCGGCGATCTCGCCGCGGTGGAGCACGATGCCGCCGATCATCTGCACGTCGAAGTGACGCATGCCGAGCGTGCGAACCGATGCCTCGCGGACCGTGGCAAAGGCTTCGGGCAGGATGTCGTCGAGCGTCTTGCCCTCGGCCAGCATCTGGCGGAACTTCGGCGTCTGGGCGGCCAGTTCCTCGTCCGACAGAGCCTGAACATGCGGTTCAAACGCTGCGATCTGGCGGACAGTCTTGTCGAGGGACTTGACGTAACGGTCGTTGGACGAGCCGAACAGGGCCTTTGCAATGGAGCCGAACATGGGCGGATTTTCCTGTTGAATCTGTGATTTAGATGGCCGTGCGCGTCATCGGCGCGCAGCGTCGGGCAGTATTCGTGCCGGTAAGGGTATGCTGTCCGTGGCGCTATTCGCGCGCGCGGTCAGTCAGTTCAATGCCGCAAGGCCGGATCAGTGCCGGGGCGGGCAGCCACACCGTCTTGCGGCGGGCATTCGTGCGCTTTTGCGGAACTGCGCCACCGCGAGCCGCGCAGCGCTGCTGGCGCTGCTCGACAGAGGTTGTAGCGCCAGTCGCCATGCCCGCTTCGGCCACTTCCGTGCGCGAGACGGCAAGCGCCACCTCGGGCAAGGAGAGCCCCGTAATCAGGGCCAGAAGGGCAAGCAGCATGCGCATTGCCGCAACAGATAGGCATTCTGTCGCGGTTCGTCCATCTTGAAAACGAACCCTTTTGCCGCAAGCCCTGCCAAGGCCAGTGTGCGGTTGAACCGCAGGCCCCGGCGCGCTAGGCGCTTGCGCCATGTCCGACGCCGTTTCCCCGCTCGCCTCGCCCTTCCCCGCCCTGCCGCACATTGCAGGCGTCACTCCGCGCGTCGCGCGCGCCGGGTACAAGGACTGGGGCCGCTGCGACCTTACTTACGTCGAACTGGACGAGGACACGGCGGTTGCCGGCGTGTTCACGCGCAACGTCTGCTGCTCGTCGGAAGTGGAACTCGGTCGCCAGAACGTGCAGCAGGGCCGCGCCCGGGCACTGGTGGTGAACGCCGGGAATTCCAATGCTTTCACCGGCTATCGCGGGCGCGAGGCGGTCGAACAGATCATGGCACAAGTGGCCGAACATCTCCGCTGCCCCAAGGAAGAGGTTTTCGTTTCCTCAACCGGCGTCATCGGCGTGCCCCTGCCCAAGGACAAGGCGCACGCGGGCATCGAAGCCGCGTTGCAGGCCGAAACTTGCACATGGGAGGACGCCGCCCGCACCATCGGCACCACCGATACCTTTGCCAAGGGCGCGACTGCTTCGGCGATGATCGGCAAGACCCGCGTGACGTTCAGCGCCATCATCAAGGGCAGCGGCATGATCGCGCCCGACATGGCGACCATGCTCGGCTACATCTTCACCGACGCCGCCGTCAGTCCGGCATTCCTGCAGGAGTGCCTCTCTGCCGCCAACCGCCGGACCTTCTCCTGCATCACCGTCGACAGCGACACTTCCACCAGCGACACCGTCCTCGCCTTCGCCACCGGCAAGGCCGGGAACGCCGAACTGACTGGCTTCGACAGCCCCGGCGCCGATGCCTTTGCCGCCGCGCTCGAACAGGTCTGCCGTGAACTCTCGCAGCTCGTCGTCAAGGATGGCGAAGGCGCGCAGAAGTTCATCGCCGTGTCCGTAACCGGCGCTGTGTCGGACGAAAGCGCCCGCAAGGTCGGCCTTGCCATCGCCAATTCGCCGCTGGTCAAGACCGCCATCGCCGGTGAAGACGCCAACTGGGGCCGCGTCGTGATGGCCGTGGGCAAGGCTGGCGAACCAGCCGACCGCGATCGCCTGTCCATCGGCTTCGGCGGCATCTGGGCGGCGCGCGATGGGCAACCGCTGGCAGACTATGACGAAGCTCCAGTCGCGGCGCACCTGAAGGGTCGCGAGATTTCCATCGAGGTCGATCTCGGCCTGGGTGAAGGCTCGGCCACCGTGTGGACTTGCGATCTGACCCACGGCTACATCTCGATCAATGCGGATTACCGGTCTTGAGCCGCGCGCTTGATGCCGCTGTTGCCGCACTGATGCGGGAGACGGCGGAAAAAACGCTGCTCAAGCACTATCAGCGGCTCGGCGCGGACGAGGTCAGCAACAAGGCCGCGGACGACGTCGTCACCATTGCCGACACGGAAAGCGAGATCATGCTGGCGGAAGGGCTGGCGAAGATCCTGCCGGAGGCGGCGATCGTCGGCGAAGAGGCTGCCCATGCCGATCCCGCCATTTTCGAGCGCCTGTCCGACAAGCTGTGCTGGATCATCGACCCGCTCGACGGCACCAACAATTATGCGGTCGGCAAGCCGCCGTTCGGCATCCTGATTGCTCTTGCGCAGGGCGGGGAGACAGTCGCAGGCTGGATCTACGACCCGCTCTCGGGCCGTCTGTGCACCGCGCATCGCGGCCAGGGCGCCTGGGTCAACGGCGAGAAGCTCTCCGCACAGGGCAGCGGTAACGACACCCCAATTGCCGCGATCTCGCTGGTTTTCGTCGACAAGAGCAAGCGGGCGTCACTGATGGAGCATATCGCTCCGCACTACACGCTGGTCGACATCCCCCGCTGCGCCGCCGAGCAGTACCCCCGCATTGCGCTGGGCCAGAACGACGTCTCCCTCTTCGAAAAGACGCTGGCGTGGGACCACGCCGCAGGCGTGCTGTTCCTGAACGAGGCTGGTGGCAGGGCGGCACGACCTGACGGTTCAGCCTACCGCGTCGATCGCCATCTTGAGCCGGGCCTGATCGGCGCTGCCAGCCCCAGGCTGTTCGACGAATTGGCCGAGCGTCTTTCGCGCATGCCGGCCTGATACAAGAACCCCCGCTTTCGCGGGGGCAATTGCTTCGAAATCAGAGAACGCTCTCGAGCCAACCCTTGATCTGGCTCTTGGGCGCCGCCCCCAGCTTCTGGGCAACCGGCTGACCGTCCTTGAACAGGATCAGCAGCGGGATCGACTGGACGCCGAACTGGCTGGCGATGTCGGTGTTCTCCATGATGTCGACCTTGGCGATCTCGACCTTGTCGGCCAGCTCTTCCGAGATCTCTTCGAGTGCGGGGGCGATCATCTTGCACGGACCACACCAATCCGCCCAGAAGTCGACGAGGACAGGCTTGCTGCTGCCCAGAACTTCGGAGGCAAAAGTGGCGTCGGAAACGGCCTTGGTCGACATTGCGTGAAACTCCTGTGTGGTTGATGGCAATCTAGGCACTCGCGCGCGCGGTGCAACAGATCAGCCGGACAAGGATTCCTGAACCCCGGCAATGCGCAGCTTTTGCGCTGCGATCAGGCCATCGGGAATAACGAACAATTGCGGCGTGTGCGTATAGAGCAGCGCCGCTTCGACCGGCAATCCGGGGTGGATAGCCTCAAGCGCAGCAACATAGGCCGCCATCTGCCGGATATAGGCCGAAGGAATCTCCTCGAGCGTGGCCGGAGGGCGCCGCGCCGTCTTGAAATCGACGATCCTTATGCCCTTGTCCGAGATGACCAGGCGGTCGACCGTGCCACTCACCACCCGGCCGCCGACAACCGCTGCGAGCGGCACTTCGGCGAGGGAATCCGGGCCGAACACATCGTTCCAGCCTGGCTGGTCAAGCACCGCGATGGCGTCCGACACCATGCCCACGTGGTCCGACCTGTCGAAATCGCTCGCCATCCGGGCAAGCCAGGCAAGACCGGCGTCATGTCGCTGCTCGACCGGCAATTCCGGCAAACGCTCGATCAGACGGTGCAGCAGCGTTCCGCGTCTTGCCGCCAGCATCGCATGCGGTCCGGGTGGCGCCGGCGGATCCGGGGCCTCGTCCTCGCCCAACGATGAAGGTGCGAGCGGGCGCGGTGGGCGCGGTTCAGGGCCGACTGCGGTGCGCAAGACCTGCGGAACCGCAATTCGCACAGAAGATTCGGACCGTTCGGCCGGCGCCTTGGTCAGGCTGGCAGGACCGCCAATCTGCTTGACCGCACCCCACAGCGGATTGCTGCGCCAATCGTCCGCAAACAGCGGCTCGAGTTGTGCATACCAGCTGTCTTCGGGAAGCTCGCCTGCCCCCTTCCGGCGCTTCTTGCCCTTGGCCCCGGCGATGAACAGGGCTTCCTCGGCGCGGGTCATCGCCACATAGAGCAGGCGCCAATGCTCCTCGCGTTCGGCGCGCTTGGCTTCGGCCTCGGCCTCGAGAACAGCCGGTGCCTTCTCCTCCTTGCGAAGCGGCGGGAGCGGGACCTTGCGCACGGACCCCAGAACGTCTTCGACAAGCTCAAGCCCGCGGGGCGGGGACAGGTCCGGATCATCCGCCGCATCGGCAAGGATCACGATCGGCGCCTGCAGCCCTTTCGATCCATGCACGGTCATCACCCGCACCAGCCCGTCGGCCTTGCCTGCCTCGCGCTTCAACTCGCCCTCGCCCGCATCGAACCACTGCAGGAACCCGATCAGGCTAGGCACATTGGCGCTGGAAAACGCGATCGCTGCATTGAGCAGTTCGTCGATGGGATCGTTGGCCTCGCGACCAAGCCGCGCCACCAGCCGGCCACGGCCATCCCACGGACCGACCAGCAGCCAATGCAGCAGGACGTGCGGAGGATCGTAATCGGCCCGGGCCAGCAGGCTGCGCAGTCGGTCCATCGTGGCGAAAGTCTGCGGCCCTTCATTCTGCCGCAGCCAGTCCCACAGACGGACGCCCTGCTTGCGGTAACCATGCTCCAGCAGGTCTTCCTGGCTCCATCCGATCAGGGGAGAAACCAGCAGGGCAGCCAGGTTCAGGTCATCCAGCGGCTGCGCGGCAAACCGCAGGGCCGCAACAAGATCCTTCACGGCAAGCGGCGCCCCCAGACGCAGCCGGTCCACGCCCGCGACGGGCACGCCGCGCGCATGGAGTCTGGCCACGATCAGCCCCGCCAGTTCCTTGCGCTTGCGGACAAGAACCATGACATCGCCGGCATCGGCATGGCGCTGCGTCTTGCCAAGGGGAAAACCGCTGTCGAGCCACGCCTTCACCTGCAGGGCGATCTGGTCGGCCAGCTTGCGATCCGGGCGCGACAGCCAGGCTTCCGCGCCTTCGTCGCCCCGCCCCCCCCCGCTCCCGGCACTTTCGTTTCCGGCTCCTTCGCCGTCCTCCTCGTCGCCATCCTCGGCCAGATCATCGCTCACGACCTTCCACAGGCCGATGGTGCCGGGAATGTCCAGTCCGACGTGGCGCTCAGGCTTCTGCTCCAGCCCCAGCCTGTCCCATCCCAGATGGTCGATCGCGCGGTCGACGAAATCGAGGATCGGTCTTGACGTGCGGAACGACTGGCCAAGCCCCAGATCCAGAAGTTCGCGATCAGGGTCGTTCAGAACGGCCGCCATCCGGGCAAGTTGGGCCTGAACTGTCAGCTTGGCTGCGGCGAAGTTCTCGGGACTTGTTCCCTGAAAGCCGAAGATGGCCTGTTTGTAGTCACCAACCACGAATAGCGTCCGGGCAACCTGTCCCCGTTGCCCCTCACCGGTGAAGAAATCTTCGACCAACCCTTTCAGCACGATCTCCCACTGTGCGGCGTTGGTGTCCTGCGCTTCATCGACAAGGATGTGATCAAACTGGCGATCGAGCTTGAAGCGGATCCATTCGGCGCTGGTGCGCTTGGTCAGGAGGTCGGCGGCAGTGCGGATCTGGTCATCGAAATCGATGAAGCCCTCACGCGCCTTGGCATCGCTCCATGCCAGGGCAAAACGGCGCCCGATGGTAAGCGCCGTTTCGAGCAAGTCAGCCAGATCGAGCTGTGCCTTGCGCGCCTTCACCGCCTCGATGCAGGCAATGACCCGGGCGGCATAGCCGGCATAGCCGGGCTGCTTCTTCTCGATATTCGTCGTCGACCTCGGTTCATCCTTGGACGTGAGGAACTGGCTTTTCAGCGCGGCAAAGGCATTCAGGCGCGCTTCGGGGCTGGCCGCCAGCCAATCGCCGAGTGCATTTGCCGCATCGATACCGCCCTTCGTCCCCCAGGCGCTGTTCATCTCCATGCAACGCCGGACGGACTCGCAATCGAACCCATCGTCGGCGCACATGGCGGCAAGGCTGTCAGGCCCATCACTTTCGCCAAGGCCGATAACGCGATTGATACGAGGCCGTAGTGGCGGTTGCCACGCCCCTGGCCCGGTCCACAGCTCCAGCGCCCCTGCACAACGCAGCAGGAAGGCCTCGACCTGATCCTCGCTCATCCGGCGCGAGAGCGAGGCGAGCCCGTCGATCAGTGCCTCGTCGCCGTCGAGTTCGGCCGACACCAGCAGTTCGGCCAGCACTTGCCGGACCAGCAAGGCCCGGTCGCGGTCTTCCATCGCCCGCGTGCCCGGTCGCAGGCCTGCCTCCACGGGAAACGACGCAAGCAGCCACTGGCAGAAAGCGTGAATGGTCTCGATCCTGAGCCCACCCCCCGGGCAATCGAGCACGGCGGCAAAGCGGCTGCGCGCGCGGGCCACGGTTTCGGGGCCAAACGGCGCGCCGATCGCCTTCAACTGCGCGGCAAGCTCTATCTCGGGAAGGCGCACCCAACTGGCGAGCACCTCGTTCACGCGGGTCGCCATTTCGGCAGCGCCCGCCTTGGTGAAGGTGAGGCAGAGGATCTGTTCCGGCTCCACGCCCTCTTGCAGCAGCAAGCGCAGCACACGCGCCGAAAGCACCTGCGTCTTGCCGGTCCCTGCCGATGCCGAGAGCCAGACGGTGCGCTGGGGATGGACGGCGTGCGCCTGATTGTCCCTGAGCGGATAGACCTTGCTCACTGACTGCCTTCCTCTTCGCGGCCTTGCCATTCGTCGAGGCGCATCAACTGGTCGAAATCACTGTATCCCGGGAGGTCGGGATTGAGCCGCGCCGTGAATGGCTCGCTGCCCAGCAGCCAGCGCGCAATCGCTTCACGCAGGAAACGCTCGGTTTCGGGCAAGAAGTCTTCAAGCAACAGGCCGGTCTGCCGCGCCGTTTCCTTGACCGGCGACTTCATGTAGCCAAAGCCGCGATCCTTGTTGCGGCCAAGCGACCAGTACTCGAACTTAGCCGGCTCGCCCGCGACGCCCTCCATGCCGCCACCCCGGGCAATCATGCCGATGAGGCCAAGCTGAAGGGCGTACCCTTGCGCCACCATCTTGCCCGATGGCGGCGTCCCGGTCTTGTAATCGACTACGGCCAGCGTTCCGTCGGCCAGCCTGTCGATACGGTCGGCCCGGCCATGAATGCGGATGCCGTCGACGATGATTTCGCCCTTGCGCTCGATCGCCAGAACGTCGCGCCCCTCCCCGGCCAGCCGGTCCGTTTCCTCCTCGATCCACAGCAAGGCATCGATCAGGCGCGGCTTCCACATCGCGCGCATGAAGGGGTGTGCGCTCATCTCGTCGAACATGCGTTCGGCAAGCGGCACCAATTCGCCGGGACGCCCGCCGCCATCGTGCCAGGCTTTCAGCACGTCGTGAACCGCGGTGCCTTTCCAGGCTGGCGACGGATCGGCATCGACCGGATCGAGGCGACGCAGGCCAAGGATTGCCGAGGCGTAGAACTGGTACGGATCGCCGCGCAGCCGATCCAGCGCCGTTACCGCAATCGGCACGCGCCGCTGCTCCGCGCTCGGCATCGGGTGTGGGCGTGGGTGTGGCAGCTCCGGTTCCGGGTCGGCCAGCGCCCGCGCCAGGTTGACCGCGCGCGTCTCGCGCCGCAACTGCTCGCCAAGCATGGCGTGAATGCGCAGCAGGAAGCGCGAAGGAATGACCGGGCCGGTCGCGTCGCGGTGCGCATGGCTGAGCACAACCTCTGGCGCTCCCAAGGCAGCGGCAAGATCGTGTGCAGAAAGGCCGATGCGGAAATCGGCACCGGGGATGCCCAATGCGCGGAGAATGGGCGGTGCCAGCAGCGGATCAGTCGCCGGGCTTCCGGGCCAGGAGCCTTCTGTCAGGCCTGCGCAGATGACGAGATCGGCCCGGCTCATCCGCGCTTCGAGCAAGCCGTAGATCGCCAGACGCGGATGCCCGCCGTAGGGCGGACGCACGGAGACTTCCTCCATGGCATCGCGCAACACTGCCGGCAGTTCTTCCGGCGGCAGCAGGCCCGGATGCTCCGAAGCAGCTTCGCGCCAGCTTTCGACGAACTGGGCAAGGCAGCGCCCATCGGCCTGCGCCCACAGCCCCTGTCCGCACAGCGCCTCACCCACTTCGGACAGCGCGATCAGTGCCGCATCCAGTGACACTTGGCCATCAAGCGACAGCAGCGGAAACAGCAGGTCCTCGACCCCCGACCACCAGTCGGCAAGCCCGGGATGGCGCTTGTCCTGCTCCTGCGCCTTGCCCCGCACGGCGGCCAGTCCGGGGCCGGGTCGCGGACCACGCAGCACCAGGTCCAGCTGTCGCACCCGCTCGAGCCACTGCGCCCTGCCCTCGCCTGCCCGAACCAGCGGGTGGCCGAGCAGGGCGAGCAGCGGAACCGGCGCGGCCCGCTCGGCAACGACTTCGGCCAGTTGCAGGATGATCCTGCCGGCCGCCGTCTGCGGCAATGGCCGACCGGCCGTATCGTCCGCGCCGATGTTCCAGCGGCCAAGATGCGCCACGACCCGCGCCGCCAGACTGCGATCGGGCGTGATCACCGCCACGCGGCGTTCCGGCTCGTCGAGCGCTTCGCGGACCAGCACGGCAATCGCCTGCGCTTCCTCCTCGGGGTTGGCGCTCTCCATGATGCGTACGCCGGAAAGGCGACGCTCCCTCGCTTCGAGCGAAGCCCACGCCGCACTGGCTTCCGGCGGCAGGAACAGGTTCGAGATGGCGCGGCTGCGTTCCGGCGGCGCGGGTGCCAGGCCGGAGCGGTGCCACGGTTCGACCTCGCCCCGTCCGATGCCCATGCGGTTCAGCAGCAGCTTCAGGTGATATTGGGGATGCGTGACGACATCCCCTCGCTCAAACACCTTGCCGTCTGGCCCGCCGGCAAACCCGAGCGCGTCCCAGACCGAAGCCTCCATGGCAAGATCGAGATCTGGCAGGATGACGCCGCCATCCGGCAGATCCGCAATCACCCGCAGCAGGTTGGCGACGGCCGGCGATGCCGAGGTGACGCCCGCAGCGATCACCGGATGGGCTGGTGGCGCTTCACGCCATACCTGCGCGGCATGCGCCAGCAACAGATTGCGCCGTTCGGGCGCATCGATCCTGCCCAGCCGCGCCAGTTCGTCCTGCCACTTGAAGAACACCGTGGCGAACAGCTTCGTGCTTTCCCGCCAGTGCTCCGACAGTTCCGACGACAGGCCGAGGACGCCCTCATCAAGCATGTCCTCGGGACGCACACCCTCGACAAGTAGCCGGTCGATGCTCTGGCCCAGGCTTCTGGCCTGTCGCAGCAAGGCCGCCTCGCCGGGGGCTTCGGCACCAAGCTCGTCAAGGATCAGCGCTGAAAGTTTCAGCAGCCGGTGCACCGGATCGACAGCCTCGGGAATCCCAGCTCCGGCGCCGATCGGGTCGAGCAGTGGCCCAAGCGTCTCGTCGAGATCCAAGTCGCCCACCACCGCCATGCGTGGCAGCAGCAGACCCTGCCCGCTGACCCGCACGAAAGCTTCGGTTACCGTGCGGATTGCGCGCTGGCTCGGCAGCAGCAGCGTCAGGCGCGCAAGGCCGAACCGATCCTCGCGGTAACGCGGGATCAGGCCCGCAACCAGGGCGTCGGCAAAACCCCGGTGCGCCGCGATCGACCAGACACGCGGGCGGGTGGAGCGCTCGGCCATGTCAGTCGCGCTTCAGCGCAGCCTCGGTCGGGGCGATCATCTGCGGTTCGCCCACTTCGTACCACAACCCCAGGTGCGACAGGCCGTAGAGCCGCCCTTCCTCGATGGCCCTTTGCCACAGCAGCATGGTCCCGAACGGTCCCTCGGGTGCGTCGCGCAGCAGGCGGTGCGAAACGATCTGGATGCCGCTGTAGATGAACGGCGCGACACGGCCGGTCCGGCGCCGCGAAATGCGGCCCATGGCGTCCATGTGGAAATCGCCCTTGCCGCGATAGTTGAACGCCCGCGCATGGGGCACGAGCAGCAGCAGCGCATCCATCCTGTCGGCATCCCAGTGATCCGAAAGATGCGCGAAGACGTTGCGTGGCCCGTCGAGCCAGATATTGTCGGAGTTGAGGCAGAAGAACGGATCGGTGCCGATCAGCGGCAGCGCCTTGACCATCCCGCCACCGGTTTCCAGCAACTGATCGCGTTCGTCCGAAATCGCGATGGCCGGGCTTTTCCGCTGCGCAAGGTAAGCCTCCATCGCATCGGCAAGGTAATGGACGTTGACGACCGCGCGGGCCACGCCGGCTTCATCAAGCTTGTCCAGCGCATGGTCGATCAGCGGCTTGCCCGCCACCTGCACCAGCGGCTTCGGGCGCGTTGCCGTGAGCGGACGCATCCGCTTGCCCAGTCCTGCCGAGAGTACCATGGCCACGTCGCTGACAAGGGGCTTGGTCATACCGTAAACGATCCGCCCATGCTGGCCCGCAGTTCGGCCGGGATATTGGCATCGAACCACGCGGCCACCGGAGCCAGCGCCGGATGCGCCAGATCGCGTTCCAGCAGAGCCCAGACGCGCGGGATGTAATCGAGGTATCGCGGTTTGCCATCACGCTTCCACAGCCGCACGAAGATGCCCACGATCTTGGCATTCCGCTGCGCGCCAAGCCGGGCGTAATCGGCCAGGAACTCGTCACCTTCGCCGGTCTTCTGCAGGTAATAGTCCAGCATGCGCGCTTCGAGTTCCGGCGAGACATCCCTGCGCGCATCCTGCAGCAGCGAGACCAGATCGTATGCCGGGTGGCCGTTCAAGGCATCCTGAAAGTCCAGCAGCCCCTGCCGATCGAGGCCGTTGAGCAACATGATGTTCTCGGCATGATAATCGCGCAGGACAGTAACCCCGGGGCGCTGGCGCGGCAGCAGGTGCGACAGGACCTCTTCCCAAGCCGCGTTCCAGCCCCGCCCGTCGACATAGAGCGACTGGGTCGGCACGTACCACTCGATGAACAGCCGCGCCTCGCGCTGATACTCGGCGAGCGTGTATCCCGTGAATGGCCCTGCCGGCAGCTTGCGCAGCTGCAGCAGGGCGTCGATGGCATGGCGATAGACCTCTTCCTCGTCCTGCGGCCAGGCATCGAGGTATTCGCGCATGCGCACCTCACCGAAATCTTCCAGCAGAACAAAGCCCTGCTCCGGGTCCTCGGCAAGGACATGGGGCGCGCGCAGCCCATTCGCGTCGAGCCACTTGGCAGCTCGCAGGAACGGCTCAGGGTCTTCATTGGGCGGCGGCGCGTGCATCAGCATGGCATTGCCCGCTGTCCGGCGAATGCGGAAATAGCGGCGGAACGATGCATCGCCAGGCAGTGGCTCGACAGTAGCGCCGATCCAGCCCGCCTTGTTCAGGAAGGCATCGAAGCTCGGAGGGATAGTCAGGTCCATGGCACTCGCTCTATCCAATCGCGCCCCGGCGTTACAATGGCCCGCCTGCCGTTTTCCGTGGATTCCAGCAGGATCGAGAGGCACCCCGGCTCATGCGCAAAGCCCCCGGCGTGTTCCGGCCACTCCGCCAGAAGCGCCGCACCTTCGCGGTAATCATCCAGCCCGATCTCCTCGGCCTCGGACGGGTCGTCCAGACGATAGAAATCGGCATGAACCAGCGGTAGCCGCACCGCCGGCGGATCGTAAATCTCGATTATGGCAAAGCTGGGACTGGGCACTTCGCCAGTGTGCCCAAGTGCGGCGATGATCGACCGCGCGAGCGTTGTCTTGCCCGCGCCCAAGCCGCCGGACAGCGCAATCACGTCGCCCGGACGCAGCTTCGCCGCGATCTCGCGGGCAAGGACAGCCGAACTGTCCATGTCTGGCAATTCGAAGATCACGGCAGCACCACGATGGCACTGGTGCCAAGGCCGGTCTCGGACACCAGCTCCAGCGTTCCGCCATGCGCTTCGACCAGTTGGCGAACCAGCGGCAGGCCCAAGCCCTGTCTGCGCTCCACCGCCTTGCCTTCGGCATCGAGCTTCAGCCCATCCAGCGCGCGGGCGAGGACGGCAGGCTCCATGCCGCGGCCATTGTCGGACACGACCACCTGAACCGGCCCGCCCTTGCTGCGCGAAGCCACGACGAGGATGCGGCCGCCCTCGGGCGTGGCGGCCACGGCATTGTCCAACAGTTGCCCGAAGGCGCGGCGCAACCTGCGTGCATCGCCAATCACGGTTCCCGCGCTCCTGTCCCCGCGCAGATCGAGCGCAAGCCCCGCAGCCGTGATCCGTTCCTCGCGTTCCTTGACGACTTCGGTCAGCAACGGGAAAATCTCCACCGGCTCCTGTTCCAATGGCAGCGTTCCGGCCTCGCTCTGCGACAGGTCGAGCACGTTCTCGATCTGCTCGCCAAGCCGGTCGACCGACGTGAGGATTGCCGAGACATACTCGTCCTGCTGCGGCGTCAGTTCACCGGCAATGCCACTTTGCAGAAGCTCGGCAAAGCCCCCGATAGACGTCAGCGGCGTGCGGAATTCGTAGCTCATGTTGGCGATGAACCGCGTCTTCACCGCGTCAGCCTCGACCAGCGCGGCATTGCGCTCGCGCAGTGCCGCCTCGGCCTTCTGGCTGTCGGTGATGTCCAGAACCGTCAACATGCCGTTGCCGTCCGGGAGCGGCACGCCAGCGAGGGCAAAATGGCGCCCATCGGAAAGCGTCAAGCGGCCGGAACGCTGCTTGCGCTCAAGTGTCGCGGCCTGGATGACCTGCGCGATCGTGCCGATCTGCGCGGGACGTTTCAGTTGCCCCGCCAACCTGTTCAACAGAACGTCGACCCGCGGATGGGTGGTAAGGAACTCTTCCTCAAGCCCCCAGTCGGCCGCAAACCGGCGGTTCCACAGCTGCAACTTGCCATCGGGCGCAAACACCGCGAGCGATTCGAACAGATTGTCGAAGGTCGCCGTTCGCGTTCGCAGCAGGGTGTCGCGGGTTGCCGAGAGCTGGAGCTGTTCGGTGCGATCCTCGAAGATCATCAGCAGCCCGCCATCGGGCATCGGCTGACCGACCACGCGCAGATGCGTCCCCCCGGAAAGATGCCACGATTCCTCGATCGGCACGCGGGCGAGGAACCAGGCCTGCCGTTCGCGGCGCCATTCGGGGAAATCGCGGACTTCCGGCAAGCGACCGGCATCGCGCATCCGGTCTATCACGCGGTCGAACGGCGGGGTGTCAACGACCCAGGCCTTGGGCACACCGAAGATGCGCAGGAAAGGCTGGTTGGCGAACACAAGGTTCCGCTTCTCGTCAAACTGCGCGATGCCTGCCGAGAGCGTATCGAGCATTTCGCGCTGCGCTTCGCGGAAGCGGCGGAACTGGCGGATAAGCTCCTCCATTTCCTCTATATCGACGACGTATCCGGCAATCCCGTCCTCGCCCAGCGGCAGGTCCGTCACTCGCACCGCACGGCGCTGCCCCTTGATCGTTGCCAGCAGCGAACGTTCGATCGGCACCTTGCGCGACTGTGCCTGACGGGCCACTTGGGGCGCGCTTAGACCGTCAACCGGTTCGATCAGTTCGATGCCTTGCGCGATCACTACATCGGCATTCGCGGCGCCAACGGCTTTCACATAGGCGCTGTTGACAAGGCGCAGCCGCAGGTCCGGCCCACGGAACCACATGGGCAAGGGCGCTGCTTCGATCAGGCCTGAAAGCCCGGCAAAATCGGCCCGTGCCGCGGTCGTCTCGCTGCGCAGCCGGACAAGCTCTTCCTGGCTTTCCGAAAAGTCGAAAAACCACACAAGTGCCGCACCCCCCGGAGAAATCTGCGGGTCCGCCAGGTGCCCTTGCGCAGAAAGCGCGCGCTTGCCGTCCTTGGGCGTGAGCGCCAACCTGAAGGACGCGCCGGTCTTTTGCGCCTTGCGCACAGCGTCGCTCAACTGCGAAAGCTGCACCTCGTCAAAGCCTGCACCCTCTGCATCCAGTTCGGTCAGGTAGCCGGGCATTGTCTCGAAGCCGAACCATCCGGCAAGCCGCGCAGGGCCTTCGATCCGGCCATCGGCGCGCACCAGCAACGGCAGGGCGGGCGACTCATCCACCATCTTGGCCAGGCGGCGCGCTTGCCGTTGCACCGCCTCCCCCTTGCGCGCGCGCCCTCTGGCGACAAGCACGAGCCAGCCTGCCCCTGCCGTCCAGGTGGCAAGCAACAATCCGATCAACACCATGATGGTCTGGTTGAGCAGCGGCATCATCCTCTCGCTAGGGCCTACCCCGGTGAAATACAATCCGGCGCTCTACAAACCGGCATCGAGCGGCCCGATCCGGAAAGGAAAAGGGCGGCGTGGCATCCCACACCGCCCCATTTCCAGTTTGATCGCGCCGAGGATCAGTAGCGATAATGATCCGGCTTGAACGGACCTGATTCCGGCACGCCGATGTAGTCGGCCTGCTTCTTGCTGAGCTTGGTCAGCTGCACGCCCAGCTTCTCGAGGTGAAGCGCAGCCACCTTTTCGTCGAGGTGCTTGGGCAGGACATAGACCTCGTTCTTGTAGTTCTCGGCCTTGGTGAACAGCTCGATTTGCGCCAGCGTCTGGTTGGTGAAGCTTGCGCTCATCACGAAGCTCGGGTGGCCGGTGGCGCAGCCCAGGTTCACGAGGCGGCCCTTGGCAAGGATGATGATCTGCTTGCCATCAGGGAATTCGACGAGGTCGGTGCCCGGCTTCACTTCGGTCCAGTTGTAGTTGTCGAGCGCGGCGATCTGGATCTCGCTGTCGAAGTGGCCGATGTTGCAGACGATCGACATCGGCTTCATCGCCTTCATGTGCTCGGCGGTGATCACGTCCTCGTTGCCGGTCGCGGTCACGAAGATGTCGCAGCGCTTGACCGCTTCTTCCATCGTGACAACTTCATAGCCTTCCATCGCCGCCTGCAGAGCGCAGATCGGATCGACTTCGGTGACCATGACGCGCGCGCCACCCTGGCGCAGCGACGCTGCCGAACCCTTGCCGACGTCGCCGAAGCCGGCAACGCAGGCAACCTTGCCGGCAAGCATGACGTCGGTGGCGCGACGGATCGCGTCGACCAGCGATTCCTTGCAGCCATAGAGATTGTCGAACTTCGACTTGGTAACGCTGTCGTTCACGTTGATCGCCGGGAAAGGCAGCTTGCCGTCCTTGGCGATCTGATACAGGCGGTGGACGCCGGTGGTCGTCTCTTCCGAAACGCCCTTGATGTTCTTGACCGACTGCGTGAGGTAGCCCGGCTTCTTCTTGAGGAAGGCGTTGAGCGCGCGGACGAACTCGATTTCCTCGGCGTTCGAAGGTTCGAACAGCTTCTCGCCCGCTTCCACGCGCGCACCCCACAGCGCGAACATCGTGGCATCGCCGCCATCGTCGAGGATCATGTTGGCGGTCTGGTCGTCACCCCAGTCGAAGATCGAACCGACATAGTCCCAGTATTCAGCCAGGCTTTCGCCCTTGATCGCGAAAACCGGGATGCCGGCCGCAGCGATTGCGGCGGCAGCGTGGTCCTGCGTCGAGAAGATGTTACAGGTGGCCCAGCGCACTTCGGCGCCGAGGGCAACCAGCGTCTCGATCAGCACCGCAGTCTGGATCGTCATGTGCAGCGAGCCGGTGATGCGTGCGCCCTTGAGGGGCTGCGCAGCGCCGAATTCCTCGCGCAGGGCCATGAGGCCGGGCATTTCGGTCTCGGCGATCCTGATTTCGGCGCGACCGAAGTCGGCAAGGCCGATATCGGCGATCACGTAGTCGTTCTTGGCGTCAAGCACGCTGGCCACGAAGCTTTCTCCTGAAAAATCAACTGCGCGGCAGACCATAGTACCGGCGCGCCTCCTGAGGCCCCATAGCGTGCCCGACCCCACTCTGCAAACTTAATATAAAGATGTCTTTATATCGCCATTCGGGAATACCCTAGCGCCGGACAGTTGCAGACCACCGCGGCGCACCTATATCCAACGCGCCATACTCGACCGGGCCCCCTCGCCCGGCGCAACGAAAGGAAGATGGGGATGACAATCGCTGTTGGAGACAAGCTGCCCGACGTCAAGATCGTCAAGGCGACTGCCGAAGGTCCGGAAGCCGTGCAGTCGGCCGATTACTTCAAGGGCAAGCGCGTGGCGCTGTTCTCCGTCCCCGGTGCCTTCACCCCGACCTGCTCGGCCAAGCACCTCCCCGGCTACGTTGAAAAGGCCGCTGACCTGAAGGCCAAGGGCATCGACGAGATCGCCTGCACCGCCGTCAACGATCCCTTCGTGATGAAGGCCTGGGGCGCAGCTTCGGGCTCGAGCGACGTGACCATGCTGGCAGACGGCAACGGCGACCTCGCCGAAGCGCTCGGCCTTACGATGGACGGTTCGGGCTTCGGCCTCGGCAAGCGCGGCCAGCGTTTCTCGATGGTCGTCAACGATGGCGTCGTCGAACAGCTGTTCGTCGAAGCTCCGGGTGACTTCAAGGTCAGCTCCGCCGAGCACATGATCGAGAACATCTGATCGATCGAAAGGCCCCCGTATCTCCGGGGGCCTTTTTCATGGTGCTTTCAGAACGAAAGACGCACGCGCCCCAGTACCCGGTCGCCAGCATGCTTGAGATCGGCATAGGGCGAAACCGAGACGCCCGATGTGTCGATATCGGTGCCCGCATAGTCGAGCCCGATGGTGAACGGAAACTGGTTGTATTCCACGCCCAGCCGCCAGTCGGCATAATCCCCGGCTGGTCGCAGCCGGGCCGAGCGTGCATCCTTCGTGTCTCCGGTGGTATAGCCCAGCGAAGCGGAGAGACTGATCGGCAGCGCCGGCACGCCAAAGTTCGCTGATCCTCTCAGGTAAAGATTGTCCCCGCCGATCGCGTCCTGCTTTGGCGCATAGAAGGCATCGGCCCGCACTTGCAGCGGCCCGATCGAATACCGCGCACCAAGGCCCACCTCGCCATAATCGGCACCGATGTCGGCGCCGCCGAAGAAGTGCCCGATGGCCTCCGTCCGCAGCGTGATCGCCCCGGCTTCCCAATCCTTGCCGATCGCCACGTCGCCCACGACATCGGCATTGGCATGACGGTCAGACTTGCGCAGCGCCGCCATTCGCACCGAGGCATCCAGCCCGGCAAAGCCGACGCTGGCATCAGCCGAGGCGGAGATTTCACCGTCACTCCAGCTGAGCCCGCGCCGGACTTCGTCCGTGGTTGCCTCCACACCCGCATCCACCGATTGAGCCATCGCTTGTGGCGCCTGCACCGCTGCGATCGCGCCAAGAACTGCCAGGCCATTCAGATAGTGGATGCGGGTCATGTACTCATTTCTCCTCAGCCCTCGCGCTGCCTGGCGTGGGCTCCTTCTGCTTCAACGAGGATCACTTCGCGATCCTGCGCAACCATGGCCATCATCGCACTGCGCAAGTCGTCACGTCGCGCCTCGATCACGCGGTCGATGCCATTGCCGCGCTCCGAGCACCAGCCCGGCGATGACCCCGTAAGCACGTCATCGCGCAGCATCGAACGCCTTGCCTGCATGTTTGCGCCGACCTGTGCCTGCCGCTCGACCGAAAGCGACACAGACCACTGGCAGCGCAACGAGGAAGCCCGCCCCGCTCCGCCGGCCGAGCCGATCTGCTTCATCTCGACCCGTGTCTTTCCACTGTAATCGGCGGTGATCGGGCCGGCCGCATGCTCGATGACGGTCGAGTGCTCCATGCCCATTGCCGGGGCGCTGAACCCCAGCGCAACGGCAAGACCTGCAAAGCCAAGCGTCTTCATGTTGTGTCTCCTGCAAACGTCCCGGCTTTTTTCCGGTGACATGAGCAAGATAGAACCCCGATTGTGTGCAACCAACCGACGGACTTGTAATGTTTCTTTGCTGGGGCGCTGCCCTCAGTAGCCCATCAGGCTGAGCACTTCCTTGCGGCTTCGCGTATCGTCGAGGAACGTGCCCATCATCCGGCTCGTCACCATGCCCACGCCAGGCGTCCGCACGCCGCGCGCGGTCATGCAGGAATGGCTCGCCTCGATGACCACCGCCACCCCATGCGGCTTGAGGTTGTCCCAGATGCATTGTGCCACCTCGGCGGTCAGGCGCTCCTGGATCTGCAGGCGACGCGCAAACCCCTGAAGGACCCGCGCCAGCTTGGAGATGCCGACGACCTTGTGCCGCGGCAAATAGGCAATCGCCGCCTTGCCGATGATCGGTGCCATGTGATGCTCGCAATGGCTCTGGAAAGGAATGTCCTTCAGCAGCACGATCTCGTCATAGCCGCCCACTTCCTCGAACTGTCGCGACAGATGGCTCGCCGGGTCCTCGCCATAGCCGAGGCAATATTCCTTCCAGGCACGCGCGACGCGCTTGGGCGTATCAAGCAGTCCCTCGCGTGATGGATCGTCGCCCGACCACCGGATCAGCGTGCGAATAGCGTCCTGAACGTCTTCGGGAACAGGTGGCTTGCCCCGGGCCAGATCGTCGTCTTCATCGGGCCCTACCAGACTGCTCATCACGTTCCTCCGCTACCTTGCAGGCCGTCGCAGGAAGCGACTCCTGAACAGACCCCGGCGATAGAAGGACAGCATTTCCTCCGGACGCTCTGGGTCGAGTACCTCGTTGTCGGCCAGCGCCTTCTCCGCATCGGTAAGGTCGTGCGGCACGAACCGCCCCAGTCTCTTGCCCTCCTGCGGAGCAGCAGCGATGGCCGCAGCCATCGAACCGTGCTGGTCCAGAAGTTCCGCTACCCGCTCCGGCCCGATACCGCAATGCTCGGCCAGAAGGGAAACGCGCAACCGACGGATTGCCTCGCCACAGTGGCCATTGGCAGGCCTTGCACAGTCGATGAACACATCGCACTCGCTGTCGAGGCCCATCGAGCGGTTGTTCAGGTTCGCCGACCCGATCCTCAGGATCTCGTCATCCACGATGGTCAGCTTGGAATGCACGTAGATCGGCGTGCCTTTCGCCGTGAAGGGATGCCAGACCGAGAAGCGACCTGCGTGATCGACCTGCTCGATCGCTCGCACCAACCGGATGCGCGCCCCGTCCATCGCGGTCTGCTCCAGCCAGCCATCGGAACTTTGCGGATTGATCAGCACGATCTCGGGAGGATCGGGCTCTTCCATCCGCCTGACGATGGCTTCTGCAATCTTGCGCGATGCAAAATACTGGTTCTCGAAGTAGATGAACTTCTTCGCCCGCGCGATATGCTCGAGAAACAGCGCTTCCACTTCGCGCACCTCGCGTGCCTCGGCAAAGTGTGATCGCGTGCGCGCGATGCCGATCTCGACATTGCGGAATTCGGCCTCGACGCTCGTGGGCCAGGGCGATGCCCTTTGCGGTTCGCAAGGCTCGAACGGCTTTCCCTTCGCCTGTTCCCACCGCTTTCGGCCGAACGCCCCGAGCACTGCGGCCGCCTCGCCTTCCATCAGCATCGTACAGTCGTGCCACGGGCCATAGAGCTTGCCGCCGGGCCGCCTGCGCCGCTTGTCGTCGTCGAGGTGCTGGCGCGTGTCCCAGCGGTCGCCGGCCATGTCGATACCGCCGCACACGGCAAAACGATCGTCGATCACTGCAATCTTCTGGTGGTGGCTGCACCCCAGCGGATGCGCGCTGTCGAGCTTGAACACGATCCGCGGATGCCGCCACCACCGCAACAGATCGAGCATCATCGAGCCGCGAAAGACGGCCTTCAAGGCGCCGAAGTTCCACTTGAGCACCCTGACATCAAGCTGCTTGCGACGATTGGCCAGCCACACGACGAAAGGACCAAGCCGCGCCGGCGAAACACGCTTTCGCGGCAAGTTCCACCACCGCCGACCTCCGCCGATGATGATCCGGGTGTCGAAATCCCACCCTATCAGGAAGATCCGCTGCTGCGCCCGCATCATCGCTTCGCGCATCAGGGCGAAGTAATCGGCAGCATCGATCACCGCATGCGCCCTGTCGGCCATCGCATAACGCCAGACCGATTCGGATTCGGACTGAATCCGGGCGAGGTCTCCGGCCTGTTGCTCGGTCACCGCTTCGGGTTCAGCCACAAAAACTTACTTCCATTATGGTACCAGCACACACCACCGACATTCCCCTGCCTACCGATAGATTGCTATCTTATTGTCACTTGTAAGGAAAAGTCCGTTTTGGCTTTACCGTGGCGGATTCAACCGCAATCCCGACACCATGGCAAGCGGTTCAACCCTGATATCGTCCCTACGCACCGGGCTGCTTGCAGTTCCACAGGTGCGTTCGGCGATCGACCGGATCAGGGACCTGGCAGACCCTGATCGCCGCGCCATCGCCCGCATGAAGCGCACCCATTCCAACGCCATCCTGCAACCATGGCCAACCACCTGCGAGGATCGCTACCCCGAAATATTCACCGCGCTCGACGCGCATCTGTGGACTCTCGATGCCCCCCGCATCCTCTCCTTCGGATGCAGCGATGGCAGCGAAGTTCGCAGTCTGCGGCGGTGGTTCCCCAAGGCCCGCATTGTCGGGCTGGACCCCAATCCGGCGATGATCCGCATCGCCAGGGCCCATCTTGCGCTGCATCCCGATCCCAACATTTCCTACATCGAGGCCGCCGACGTCGGGATGCTTGAAGGCCATACATTCGACGCCATCCTGGCCATGGCGGTGTTTCGGCACGGCACCCTCGAAAGCCAGGCACCCGCGTCCTGCTCCACCCTGCTGCCGTTTGCCCGCTTTGCGCAGACGGTTTCCGCACTGGACCGCCATCTCGCCCCGGGTGGTTGGCTGACGATCTGGAACGCGCACTTCCGCTTCTGCGATACGCCCGTCGCTGCGCGCTACCATGCACGATCCCTGCGCTTCACCCGCGCCGATCCGATGACCCTGCTCTACGGGCCTGACAATGCGCGCATGGAAGGCAGCTACAGCGACGCAATGTTCCTCAAGCAGCGGTAAACTTCCGCCGCCAAGGCAAGGATCGGCTCAATCCTTGAGCTGCATCACCACGTCGTCAGGATGCGTCACGTTGAGATTGCTGTGCAGCAATTCCCCCACAAGATCGGGGTCAGCGTGGCGAGGATCGAGCAGATCGACCCGGTTCTTCATCCGGTCCCGCTCAGCCGTCAGCGAAGCGATCTCCTTCTGCCGCTGTTCGAGCACCCGTGCATTCTCGCCCCAGGCCAGCAGACCGCTTGGGCCTGCCACGCCGACCGCAGCAAGCACAAGCAGCACGACCAGCGCCATGGACTGCGCAAGGCTGTCTTTCGGAAGAAGGGGACGACGGCTTTTCATGTCATGACTGAATCACAAATCCCACGCCGTTTCAAGAACCTTCACCTCCACCCGCAGCACAATCGGCAAAACCGCACAGACAAAAACGCCATCTGCCCACCACCCACTAACCACCAACCCAAACACCCCCGTCGCCCCGGGCTTGACCCGGGGGCCCGCTTTTCTTCCTGCACGGTCTCGCAACAAGGAAGCGGGTTCCCGGGCCAAGCCCGGGATGACGGAAGGATGGGACGGCGAGCACTTGACAAAACGAACCATATAGGTTATACGCCCCGCCCACAGGTCAGGAGAGGGCAAAAGGCCAACCCGCTCCTCTCCCTTCGGAAGCTGATGCTGTGTGCAAAGGCTTCCGGCGCGATCGGTGCGGCAGGTGCGCGTGGGTTCAACGAGGGGCGTAAAGCCCAAGACCCACCGGGCAATCCTTCGTCGTTACCCAAGGACAGACAGGACACCCCAGGGCTGATAGCACGGCGCCGAACCCTGAGCGACGCTGCGGATGCGGAACCCGCCTGACTTGCGTGACAGTGTCTGCGCAAACGACAGGTTCTTTTCACGCAGCCGCTTGCCAGAAGCCAAGGCAGCCCGCGAGCCGCTGCCAACGCTTCGTCCCGTCAAACATGTCCGCCCTCAGGCTGAGCCGACAAGGGGCACGGAACCGCCCCCCGGCCACTCGCAACCGGTCCCGCGCCCCATCCCTTGCGTGCCGCAACGGCACCGCACCGGTCGCGCGATCTGTGCTTTCCCACCGGCGTTACCGTCCGCATTCGCCAGCGGATGATCTTCTGTATCAAAGCGTGGAATGGTTCACGCAGAGACGCAGAGGAAGAAGGAGAGACGCAGAGCTAATAAGAGCGCCTGCGGCCCAGCCGCCTCAAACTCTCTTCTCTCCTCCGCGTCTCCCCTTTCTTCTCCGCGTCTCTGCGTGAAACAAAAAAGGGCCGCGTCGCCGCGTAGGCAGGGACCTCGAAATCCTTGCGAACTACGGGCATACCGCCAATGCTATCGAAAAATGGTGCGCCCGACGGGATTCGAACCCATGGCCCCCAGATTAGGAATCTGGTGCTCTATCCTGCTGAGCTACGGGCGCCCGCGCATTCCTTTAGGCAGGGGCGTGGGCGCTGGCAACGCTCTTTCAGTTGGCTTCTTCCGGGGGCACCACGGGAATGAGCAAGGGGGCGACCGCAATGCCCTCGTCAAGCAGTTCGCGCGCCTCATCGGGCGTCGCGCGGCCGTGGATGGCGCCTGCATCCTTTTCGCCGTAGTGCATCGCGCGGGCATCTTCGGCGAACTTGTCGCCCACCCAGGTCGATGACTTGATCGCCTCGGCCTGAATCGCAGCGACGGCCTTGAGCATGGCCACGGCCTCTGGCGGCAACGGGACATTGGCGACGGGCGCGGATTCTGCAGGCTTTGCCAGTGCGGGTGCCGCAAGCTGGTTGCCCTTGCGGCCAACATTGGGCGCCATCACTGCCTTGCTGACATCAGGCGATCCGCATGAGGGACAAGATACCAGCCCCCTCGCCTGTTGACTTTCATAGTCCTGCGAGGAGCCGAACCAGCCCTCGAAGCGGTGTCCGTTCGGCCCGCATTGCAGATCAAAGACAATCATGCCGCCGATCTAGGGATTTCGCGCTTGTTGGCAAGACTGGGAAGCTGCGCTCGAACCTCGCCCGTTCGGGCAGGATCGATAATGGCGAAGCCCAGCGAACTGCCCTCTCCGCCATCGTAGACAACCTCGCCCCAAGGATCGACCACGAGCGAGTGCCCAAAGGTCTCGCGGCCGTCCTGATGCTCACCGCCCTGTGCTGCCGAAATGACCCAGGCGCTGGCTTCCACGGCGCGGGCGCGCTGCAGGAGGTGCCAATGCGCCTTGCCGGTCGGCACGGTGAATGCAGCCGGAATGCGGATCGCGTCGCAACGGCGGCGGCCCAGTTCCTCGAACAGGGCCGGAAAGCGGATGTCGTAGCATATGGCGAGTCCGAGGCGGCCAAGCGGTGTCTCGACCGTCACCACCGCATCGCCCGGCGTGTAAGCGGCAGATTCGCGCCAGGTCTCGCCCGTTGCAAGATCGACATCGAACATGTGGATCTTGTCATAGCGCGCCGAAATCTCACCGTCGGAATCGATGATGAAGGCGCGATTGGCCCACTTGCCGTCATCGCGCAGCACCGCCAGCGACCCGAGATCGATCCACAGCCCCAGATCACGTGCAGCAGACCGCGCGGCGGCAAGGACCGGGTTGTCCGCTTCGGGCACGATGTGCCGGGTTGCCCTTGACCGGTCACGATCGAGCAGCCCGCACATCTCGGGGGTGAACACCATCGCCGCCCCCTCGTCCGCCGCCTTTCGCGCGGCGCCCGCTATCGCGTCTGCATTGGCCAGCGGATCGATCCCGCTGGTCATCTGGAACAGCGCGATCTTTACCGGCCGGACTTCCGCGGCACTCACTTTCCGAGCATCATGTCCAGCTTGCCTTGCGCGTTGAGCGCGGCAAGATCGTCGGAACCGCCAACGTGAATGCCGTCGATGAAGATCGAGGGCACGGTGGTATGGCCGGGAGCACGATCGAGCATTTCGGCCTTCTTCGGTCCGCCCATCGTCACGTCGAACTCTTCGTAGGACACGCCCTTGCTGTCCAGCAACTGCTTGGCACGCATGCAGTAGGGGCAGCCCCACTTTGTATAGACTTCGACCTTGGGCGTATCGGACATCGGTACCTCTTTCTGGGTCTTGAAAAGCGGTTTTCGCTAACACACATGGGTTTTCGTGTCATGCGCCGCAAGTCGGGCGTGATCACGAATACGAGTGTAAAACCGCCAATGCGGGTGCCGGGTTCCGGGTTCGCAAAGGCAAGTGCAGATTGCTCAATCAGAGGATATTGCCATGAACCGTTTTGACTTTACCCCCTATCGCCGCACCACCGTGGGCTTCGACCGCCTGTTCGACCTGCTCGAACGCCAGGCCCGCGCCAATGCCGGCGACAATTATCCGCCCTTCAATATCGAGCGTAGCGGCGAGGATGCCTACCGCATCACGCTGGCAGTCGCCGGGTTCAAGGCCGAAGACATCGACATCACCGCCCAGCAGAACCTGCTGGTGGTCAAGGGCCAGCGCCCCGAACCGCAGGATCGCGAATTCCTGCATGTCGGCATCGCCAACCGCGGGTTCGAGCGTCGCTTCGAACTGGCCGATTTCGTCCGGGTAGAAGCGGCAGACCTTGCCGACGGCCTGCTGACCATCGATCTCGTACGCGAAGTGCCCGAGGCGATGAAGCCCAAGAAGGTCCTGATCGGCGCGCAGAACCAGCTCAAGGTGATCGAAGGCGACAACACCGCCGCCGCCTGATCTCTCTCGGTAAAGAAAAGCATGGAAGAGCGGACCACATCGGTCCGCTCTTTCCGCATCACCAGGCTTCGGCCACGTCGATCAGCGCCTCGCGATCAAGAATGGTCACACGCCCGCCTTTCAGGGCAATGATGCCATTGTCGACCCACGCGGAAAGCTGGCGATTGATCTGTTCGCGCGACATGCCGGCAAAGTTGCCGAGTTCGCCCTGGCTCAGCGCAATCTTGAGCTGATTGCCGGCGTCGGATGTATCGCCCATCATCAGCCGCAGCAGGAAACGGGCCAGCCTCGGCCCCGATGTGTAAGCGCGGTCGGCCTCGATCACGGCGTTGTTCTGCCGCAGCCGGCGCGCCATCGCCTTGAGCAGGCGCAGGGCCAGTCCCTTGTGCTTGTCGATGATATCGGCAAAGGCTCCCCGGGTAAGGATCAGCGCCTCGACCGGTTCGATCGCTTCCACCGTGGCCGTTCGATCCCCGCCATCGAGAAATGCGATCTCGCCCAGGACATGGCCGGGCTCGGCATAGTCAAGAATGATCTCGCGCCCGTTTGCCGCCAGCATGCTGACCCGCGCGAGGCCCTTGAGCACGATGAACAGGGTCTTGCCCTCTTCACCCTGCGCCATGAGTTCCTGCCCCGGCTTGAACTGGCGAACCTGGCCACGCGCGATGATATCGGACAGCTCGGCCGGTTCGCAGTCCGCGAAAAGACTTTGTGCCGTCAGCGCTTCAGCCAGCTTGGCCGCATCCATGTCGAGGTCCCCCAGATTGCTGCCGCGCAGATAATCAGGGAAACCTCGCAATTGCCAGCCCTTTAAGGACCTTTAAACCAGACGCGCCTGCTTGACCGCCGCAGCGATGAAGCCCGCAAACAGCGGATGGGGTTCGAACGGACGGCTCTTGAGCTCCGGATGGAACTGCACGCCGATGAACCAGGGGTGATCGGGGCGCTCGACGATTTCCGGCAGGAGACCATCGGGAGACATGCCCGAGAAGACCAGACCGCCCTTCTCGAGCCGCTCCTTGTAGGCGACGTTCACTTCGTAGCGATGGCGATGGCGCTCGCTGATTTCGCTTGCACCATAGATGTTGGCGACATGGCTGTTGCCGGCAAGCTTCGCCTCGTAGGCGCCAAGCCGCATGGTGCCGCCCAGATCGCCGCCTTCGGAACGCTTCTCGAGGCCCTCGGCAGTCATCCATTCGGTGATGATGCCGACCACAGGTTCATCGGTCGGCCCGAATTCGGTGGACGAAGCGCCGGCAATCCCGGCCGTGTTGCGCGCACCTTCGATGCAGGCCATCTGCATGCCGAGACAGATGCCGAAGAACGGCACCTTGCGTTCTCGCGCGAAACGGACGGACGCGATCTTGCCTTCGGTGCCACGCTCGCCAAAGCCACCCGGCACGAGGATGCCGTGCATCGGTTCGAGATGCGCTGCGATTTCCGCATCGTCCTTCTCGAACAGCTCGGCGTCGAGCCACTTGATCCGCACCTTGACCCGGTTGGCCATGCCGCCATGGACCAGCGCTTCGTTGAGCGACTTGTAGGCATCCTGAAGGCCGACATACTTGCCGACGACGCCGATGGTCACTTCGCCCTCGGGGTTCTGGTGCCGATCGACGATGTCGTCCCACCGCGTCAGGTCAGGCTCGGGCGCGGTCAGGCCGAAGTGGCGCAGCACTTCACTGTCGAGGCCCTCGGCGTGATACTGCAGCGGCACGGCATAGATGCTCGAAGCATCGAGCGCCGGGATGACTGCAGACTTCCGCACGTTGCAGAACTGCGCGATCTTGGCGCGCTCGCTCTCGGGCAGCGGCTTCTCGCAGCGGCACAGGAGAATGTCGGGCTGAATGCCAAGTCCGGTGAGTTCGCGCACCGAATGCTGCGTCGGCTTGGTCTTCAGTTCACCGGCCGCTGCGATGTAGGGCACCAGCGTGACGTGGACGAAGCAGGTATCGTTGCGGTCGAGTTCGTTGTGCATCTGGCGCAACGCCTCGATGAAAGGCAGGCCTTCGATGTCGCCCACCGTCCCGCCGATCTCGCACAGCACGAAATCCAGATCCTCGGTTTCGGCCTGCGCAAAGTCCTTGATCGCGTCGGTCACGTGCGGGATCACCTGCACCGTCGCGCCAAGGTAGTCGCCGCGGCGCTCCTTTGCGATGATATCGCGGTAGATGCGTCCCGAGGTGATGTTGTCCGCCTGGCGTGCCGAAACGCCGGTAAAGCGTTCGTAGTGACCAAGGTCGAGATCGGTTTCCGCGCCGTCGTCAGTCACGTAGACTTCGCCGTGCTGATAGGGGCTCATCGTCCCCGGATCGACGTTCAGATAGGGATCGAACTTGCGGATGCGCACGCGAAAACCGCGTGCCTGCAGCAAAGCCGCCAAGCTTGCTGCCATGAGTCCCTTGCCGAGCGAGGAAACCACGCCGCCGGTGATAAAAATGTACCGCGCCATGGGATTCGGGCCTTAGCGTCAGAAGTTGCAATTAGGCAAGCGGTTGCGGCTGCAATCTTCGCCGCAATCCACAAGCCGTGGACGAAAGCAAAACGACAGCCGACCCGCGACCTGTCCGGTCGCGGGGCGGCGGGCCGCTTTTTAGTATTCGAGTTACTGGCCGGCGGCGCCGTTCAGCGGATCGTTGGCCGGGGCCGGAACCTGCTGGGCGGGAGCCGCGCCAGGCTGCGCGCCTTGGGCCGGAGCCAGCGGGTCATTGGCCGGCGCGTTCTGCACGGGCGTGTTACGCTCAAGCGAGGTATCGATCTCACGGCTCGAGTTCGTGCCAACCGCGAGCGCTGCCAGAGCAATGCTGAGCACGACGAACGCCGTTGCGAGAATCGTCGTCAACCGGGTCATGAAGTCAGCCGCGCCGCGCGCCGACATGAAGCCAGCTGGGCTTCCGCCCACGCCAAGCCCGCCGCCTTCCGACTTCTGCATCAGGATCACGACCACCAGCAACGCGGCGACAATGGCCTGGACCACGGTAAGAAAAATGAACAACGACATGAATCACACCTCGTGCGCGATACCGCGCGGGAACCTTGGGCGGCATGTAGGCTTGCTACGGCGTCCGCGCAACCCGCGCGTTGCCGCGCTCAAGCCTCTCCGTTATCGGCGGCGGCCACGATCGGCAGGAAAGCTTCAGCCGTAAGGCTCGCCCCGCCGACAAGCGCACCGCCCACGCCTTCTGCCGCCAGCAGGTCGCGTGCGTTGCCGGCGTTGACGGAACCGCCGTAAAGGATGCGCACCTTCGCACCGGCATCGCCGTAGAGAGCAAGCAGTTGCTGGCGAATCTGCGCATGCATGGCGATAACGTCGGCCACTTCGGCGACGCGTCCGGTACCGATCGCCCACACCGGTTCATAGGCAACCGCCACCTTGCCCGACGCTACCGCGTCCGCCGCAGCATCGCTATCGGGCATCGAGGCAGTGACCTGCGCGGAAACGACTGCTTCCGCCTTCCCGCCATCGCGCTCTTCAAGCGTTTCGCCCACGCAAACGATGATCCCGAGGCCGGCCGCCAGCGCAGCTTCGGCCTTCGCCTTGATCAGGACGTCGCTTTCGCCGTGGTCCTTGCGGCGCTCGCTGTGCCCGACGATCACGAAGTCGGCGCCGGTATCGACCAGCATCTGCGCCGATACGTCGCCGGTGTGCGCGCCCTTTGCGTTGACATGGCAATCCTGCCCGCCAACCCCCATTGCGCTCACTGCCTCGCGAAGGGCGCCGATCAGAGTAAAGGGAGGAGCGATGGCGACCTGAACGTCAGGATAGCGCCCCGCCGCACGGTCTATCGCCCGCGCTTCGGCGAGCATGGCGCGCGTCCCGTTCATTTTCCAGTTGCCTACAATATAAGGACGGTGCGGCATGATCGGCGCGTTCCCCTGAATTTCGCAAATACAATTCGCAGATACAATCGGTCTGTCAGGGCATCCATCGCCCTGCTTCGTCGGCGCGGCTATCAAACCCGGACTGATTCTGCAAAACACCTGATCGCATAAGCGGGCATAGACCCACTTGCCGCAGGCGCGCGTGGCGCAGGCGGCCTGTTGCGCGACGATCGTTGGCATGGAGCCATTGCGAGAATTGCGTTTGCCTCCTAAGGCAACCGCTAACCGAACCTTCGGGTGCGTTGCCGTGCCCAGACGAGAGACGAACTACACAAATGCTCGGCTTTTTCCGCTCGTTCCTCAAGTCGCGCATCGGCGTCGCCGTTGCCCTGATCTTTCTTGGCCTGATCGCTCTTGCTTTCGCCAGCGCCGATGTCACCGGCAGTGGCTTTGGCGGAATCGCCGGTGGCGATCGCGCTGCCAAGGTCGGCTCCAATCGCCTCGGCACAGCTGAACTCGGCAAGGCGCTGACCAATGCGTTCGAGCAGGAGCGGCAGAAGCAGCCCGGCCTGACGATGAAGCAGTTCCTTGATGCCGGCGGCATGGAAACCGTGCTCACTGGGCTGACCGACCGGCTGGCCATAGCCGAATGGGGCCGCGAACATGGCCTGGTGGCCGGTGATCGCCTGATCGACAGCGAGATCACCAAGATCCCGGCATTCCAGGGTCCTGACGGCAAGTTCAGCCAGTCGGCCTATGAACAGCTGCTCGCCCAGCGCGGCCTGACCGACAAGGACGTGCGCAAGGACCTCGGTCAGGGCCTGCTGGCGCGGCAGATGCTCTTGCCGGCAGCGTTCGGCGCCCAGATGCCTGACGAGGCCGTGCAGCGCTATGCCGCTCTGCTGACGGAAAAGCGCGTCGGCACGATCATCTCGGTGCCATCGCTGGCCTTTGCGCCGACTTCCCCTCCGGCTGACAGCACTCTTGCGACGTTCTACAACGCGAACAAGAGCCGCTACATGCAGCCCGAACGCCGCACGATCCGCTACGCCATCGTCGACGAGGCGAGCCTGAAGACCGTGGCAGCGCCCAGCGACGCCGAAGTGGCGCAGCGCTACAAGCTCAATACCGCAGTCTACTCGGCGTCCGAGCAACGCTCGGTAACGCAGGTCATCGTCCCGACCGAGGCCGCCGCAAAGGCGCTGGCCGCAGAAGTCGGCACCAGCGGATCGCTTGACAATGCCGCGCGCACCAAGGGTCTGGTCGCCAGCAAGCTTGCCGATCAGACGCGTGAGACCCTCGCCAACCAGACGTCACGTGCCGTCGCGGACGCCGCATTCGCCGCAGCTTCGGGCACTCTGGCAACGCCTGCAAAGTCGGGCCTGGGATGGCACGTTCTGAAGGTCGACGCAGTCAAGCGTAACGCCGGAAAGACTCTCGAACAGGCGCGCCCCGAAATCGTCGCGGCCCTGACCCTCGAGAAGCGCCGTGCCGCGCTGTCCGACCTTGCAGCGCAAGTCGAGCAGGAAATCGACAATGGCACCGGCCTTGCCGATATTGCCAAGTCGCTCAACCTGACCGTCTCGACCACGCCGCCGCTGACCGCGAATGGCAGCGTTTTCGGAAAGCAGGACGAGAAGGTCGCTGCCGATATCGCGCCTCTGGTCCAGGCAGCGTTTTCGATGGAGCGCGAAGGCGAAGCCCAGCTCGCAGAGATCAAGCCCGGCGAGAAGTTCGCCGTCTATGATGTCGGGCAGCTCGTTGCCGCAACGCCCGCCCCGCTCGATCAGATCAAGAGCGTCGTTGCCCGGGACTGGGCCGTCCAGCAGGGCGCAGCCAAGGCCAAGGCCGCCAGCGACAAGATCCTGGCCGCCTTGAACAAGGGCACGCCGCTGGCCGAAGCTCTCAAGCTCGCCGGCGCCGCCCTGCCCGCTCCCCAGGCCGTTGACCTGCCGCGTCAGGCGCTCACCCAGATGCAGGGGCAGGTTCCGGCTCCGCTCGCGCTGATGTTTGCCATGGCCAAGGGCAGCAACAAGCGGCTCGAGGGGCCGAACAACGGCGGCTGGTATGTCGTTTCGCTCAAGGACATCGTCCTCGGTCAAGTCAAGCGCGGCGATCAGATCTTCCAGCAGGCCGCCCGTTCCTTCGGTCAGGATGCTGGCGGCGAATATGCCGAGCAGCTCCGCCTCGCGATCCGCAAGGATGTCGGGGTGGAACGCAACGATGCCGGGATCAAGGCCGTGCGTGACCAGCTGACCGGCAGCAACGCCCAGTAAATCCCATGACCAGCGACCTCGCAGAACCCGCCTTCGCGCTCCCCGAGAACCACGAGGCTGCGCTTGCGCAGCTGTCTGCCGGAAAGCCCGCGCTGATCTGGCGCAAGCTGATTGTCGATACCGAGACTCCCGTGGGCGCCGCGCTGAAGCTCATGGAAAACGGTCGGGGCGATTTCCTGCTCGAATCCGTGCAGGGCGGCGAAGTGCGGGGACGGTACAGCCTGCTCGGCATCGATCCTGACCTCGTCTTCCGCGCCACCGGCACACGCGCCGAGATCAATCGCATCTGGCGGCACGACAAGGCCGCCTTCGCTCCGCTTCCCGGCGACGCGCTGGCTGAGCTGAGGGCGCTTGTCGCTGCCTGCCGGATTGATGTTCCTGCCGCGCTTCCGTCGGCGCTGGCCTGTCTGGTCGGGTATTTCGGCTACGAGACGATCGGCCTTGTCGAGAAGCTGCCGCGCGCGCCGCAGAGCGACCTCGTCCTGCCCGACATGTTGTTCACCCGGCCGACCGTGGTGCTGGTGTTTGACCGCCTGTCCGACGAATTGTTCGCCATCGCCCCGGTCTGGGCCGAAGGCGGCGCTCCAGAACGCCTGCTCGAAGCCGCAGCCGAACGCATCGACAATGCCTTGCGCAAGCTGGCGGAGCCTGTCCCGGCAGATGCGCGCCTGGCCGAGGCCGTGGACGTTACCCCCCAGCCCGTCATGCCCGCTGCCAACTACGCGCAGATGGTCACCCGGGCGAAGGACTACATCGAGGCGGGCGACATCTTTCAGGTTGTGCTGGCCCAGCGCTTCACCGCGCCCTTCCCGCTGCCGCCGATTGCGCTCTACCGCGCCCTGCGCCGCATCAACCCCTCGCCGTTCCTCTATTTCCTCGACATGCCGGGCTTCGCGCTGACCGGATCGAGCCCGGAAATCCTCGTGCGCATCCGCGATGGCGAAGTCACCATCCGTCCCATCGCCGGCACCCGCCCGCGCGGCAAGACTCCGGAAGAAGACCGCGCCAACGAACTCAGCCTGCTCGACGATCCCAAGGAGCGCGCCGAACACCTCATGCTGCTCGATCTCGGCCGCAACGATGTCGGCCGCGTGGCCAAGGCAGGCACGGTCAAGGTCACCGAGAGCTACACCGTCGAGCGCTACAGTCACGTCATGCACATCGTCTCTAACGTGGTCGGCCAGCTTGACACGAACCGCGCCGACAGCGTCGATGCCCTGTTCGCCGGCTTCCCCGCAGGCACGGTCAGTGGCGCGCCCAAGGTCCGCGCGTGCGAGATCATCACCGAACTCGAACCCGAAACCCGCGGTGCCTATGCCGGCGGCGTCGGCTACTTCGCCCCCGATGGCTCGGTCGACAGCTGCATCGTCCTGCGCACCGGCGTGATCAAGGACGGCGTCCTCCACGCACAGGCGGGCGCCGGGATCGTGGCCGACAGCAACCCCGAATACGAACAGCGCGAATGCGAGCTGAAGTCAGGCGCCTTGTTCGCAGCGGCGCGTGAAGCTGTGCGGGTGGCAACAGAAGCGAAATTTGGCCAATGATCCTCGTCATCGACAACTACGACAGCTTCACCTGGAACCTCGTCCACTACCTGATGGAGATGGGCGCGGAGGTTGAAGTCGTGCGCAACGACGCGCTCACCGCCGAGCAAGCGATCAGGACCGGCGCGCAGGGGTTCCTGCTTTCGCCCGGCCCTTGCACGCCGAATGAGGCGGGGGTGAGCCTTGATCTGGTCGGCGCTGCGGCGGATGCCACGCTGCCGCTGCTCGGGGTGTGCCTCGGCCACCAGTCGATCGGGCAGTATTTCGGCGGCAAGGTCGTGCGCGGCGGGCTGATGCATGGCAAGACCTCGCCGGTCACGCATGATGGCACCGGCGTGTTCGAGGGCCTGCCCTCGCCCTTCATCGCTACCCGCTATCACTCACTGATCGTGACCGACATTCCTGACTGCCTCGCGGTCAACGCGCAGTCGGACGACACGCACGTCATGGGCTTCCGCCACACCGCGCTGCCGATCCACGGCGTGCAGTTCCACCCGGAAAGCATCGCCACCGAGCACGGGCACGCCATGGTCGCGAATTTCCTCAAGCTGTGCGGCATCAAGACCAACCCGCTGCCAGCATGAGCCTGCCCGACATTTCCCATCCGCTTGAGGAAGCCGAGGCCGAAGCCGCGTTTGCCGCAATCCTCGACGGCACCGTGGCGGACGACGCCATCGCGCAGTTCCTTTCCGCCCTGTCCGACCGGGGCGAGACGGCGAGCGAAATCGCGGGAGCTGCACGTGCAATGCGGGCGCGGATGATCCCGGTCAACGCGCCAGCCAACGCCATCGACGTCTGCGGCACCGGCGGCGATGGCCACCACACGCTCAACGTCTCGACGGCGGTCAGCCTCGTTGTTGCGGCCTGCGGCGTGCCCGTTGCCAAGCATGGCAATCGCGCGGCGAGTTCGAAGGCAGGCGCGGCCGATACGCTCGAAGCATTGGGCCTCAATCTCGATCGCGCAGGAGAAACGGCTGAGGCCACGCTCAACGATCTTGGCATCTGCTTCCTCTTTGCCGCGCGCCACCATCCGTCGATGGGCAGAATCATGCCGATCCGCAAGGCGCTGGGCCGCCGCACGATCTTCAACCTGATGGGGCCGCTGGCCAATCCCGCAGGCGTTCGCCGTCAACTCGTCGGCATCGCCAGGCCTGCCTACGTTCCAATCTATGCCGAAGCGATCCGCCGCCTCGGCACCGATCACAGCATGGTCATCTCTGGTGACGAGGGCCTCGACGAGCTGAGCCTTGCCGGTGGCAATGAATTGGCCGAGGTGCTGGGCGACGAAGTTTCGATGCGCCGCGTCTCCCCTGACGACATCGGCTTGCCACTGGCGCCGGTCGACGCCATCCGCGGCGGAGACGCAGCCTTCAACGCCGCCGCGCTGCGCGCCTTGTTGCAAGGCGAGGAAGGCCCCTACCGCAACGCCGTGCTGTTCAACGCGGCCGCTGCGCTGATCGTCGCCGGTGAAGCGCGCGACTGGCATGAGGGCATCGAGGAAGCCGCAGAGGCACTCGACAAGGGCCTCGCCAATGCCCTGCTAGACTGCTGGATCGCCGCGCTGAAGTAGCGCGCTTTGCGGGGCATGCGTATCGAAGGACACACTTGCCCCCATGCGTCCAAACTCGCTAAGGCGCCCCTGCCATGACCGACAAGCTCACTGAAATCTGCGACACCAAGCGCAGCGAAGTCGCCGCCCGCAAGGCCGCTGTCAGCACCAGCGAACTGGCGGCGCGCGCCGCAAAGCAGAGCGCCCCGCGCGGGTTCGAAGCGGCGCTGCGTGTCCGCGCGGAGACCGGTTATGCCCTGATTGCCGAGATCAAGAAGGCCAGCCCGTCCAAGGGCCTGATCCGTGCCGATTTCGCACCTGCCGACCATGCCCGCGCCTATCAGGCCGGGGGCGCGGCTTGCCTCTCGATCCTGACAGACGCGCCCTACTTTCAGGGCCATGAGGACTATCTGGTCGCGGCCCGCGCTGCCTGCACGCTGCCGGTGATCCGCAAGGACTTCATGGTCGATCCGTGGCAGTGCCTTGAGGCGCGCGCCATCGGCGCCGATGCCATCCTGATCATCGCCGCCTGCCTTTCCGACAGCCAGATGGCCGAGATCGAAGCGGCTGCCCGCGAACAGGGCATGGATGCGCTGGTTGAAGTCCACAACGAAGCGGAAATGGAGCGGGCCGCGCGGCTGAAGTCGCGCCTGATCGGCGTCAACAACCGCGATCTCAAGCGCTTCGTCACCGATCTCGGCACGACCGAGCGCCTTGCACCCCTAGCTCCGGAAGGCACCTTGCTTGTTGCCGAAAGCGGCATCAACACCCACGCAGACATCCTTCGCCTCGAAAAGTGCGGCGCACGCACCTTCCTGGTGGGCGAAAGCCTGATGCGGCAGCATGATGTCGAGGCGGCGACCCGCGCTCTGCTGCAGGGCTGAACCTTACCGGACGGCCCGGAACTCGCCCCTCGTCCGCAAAGCCGCGATCACGCCGGTGCAGATCATGAACTGGCCGAAGTAGTAGAGCGGCCAGATCAGCAGCCCCGGGACCGCGCTCTGCGCCAGCGGTCCCATCCGCGCGAAGATCAGCAGGTCCGATGCGACGAACATCGCCGCGCCTAGCGCCACGCGGCTGCGCGGAAAGTCACTGGCAAATGCGGCCATCGCCATGCCGCCAAGCATCAGCGCATAGCCGGCAACGTCTGTCCGGCCGGAAAGCGCCCACGACAACGCGGGAACGCCGAGGAGACAGACCACCGCCACAGCCTTGTCTGATCCTGAAAGGCTGGCGCGCGGATGGCGCAGATATAGCGCGATTGCGGCAATGTGGCCGGCGAAGAAGGCCGCGGCACCGCCGGTGAAGTCCACTTCCAGCACCATGTCGCCAATCGCGCCCAGAGCCATGACGAGCGCAAGCAGGTGGGCACTGCGCGAGGGATGATGCGCCCAGGCATAGGCCGCGAGCAGGGCAACGCCGGCGCCTTTCCAGACGATCAGCCAAAGGCCCGGCACCTGCCCCTTTGCGGCCAGCCAGTAGCTCGTTCCGGCAATCAGACTGGCGACGAGCCAAGGCCGTTTCTCGATCAATGCGCGTCCCGGCACCCGGCGTCTTCTCCCTTTGCCCTGCGGACGGTCTTGCCGCAGCGGCGCGGCAATGCCAAGGGCAAGCGCATGACGCATCAGGTCCATATCATCGGCGGCGGCATGGCCGGAAGCGAAGCCGCCTGGCAGCTTGCCCGTCGCGGCGTTCGCGTGCGCCTGTCCGAAATGCGCGGCAGCGGCGACACCACCCCTGCCCACAACGGCGACGGTCTTGCCGAACTGGTCTGCTCCAATTCCTTCCGTTCGGATGATGACGAGAAGAACGCGGTTGGCCTGCTGCATCACGAAATGCGCCAGTGCGACAGCCTGCTCATGGCCGCGGCCGCCAAGGCGCGCGTGCCCGCTGGCTCTGCGTTGGCCGTGGACAGGGATGTGTTCTCGGCGGAAGTCGAAGCCGCCTTGCGCGCGCAGCCGACGCTGGAGATCGTGCGCGAGCGGGTCGATACGCTCCCCGTCGAGGGACTGACGATCGTCGCGACCGGCCCCCTCACCGCCCCCTCGCTTGCCGAAAGCATCGGCGGTGCAACCGGCGCCGACAGCCTTGCCTTCTTCGACGCCATTGCGCCGATCGTCTATCGCGATTCTATCGATATGGGCGTGGCGTGGATGGCCTCGCGCTGGGACAAGGGCGCCGAGGCCTCGCTGGCCATGGGTGGCGACGGGCGCGACTACATCAACTGCCCGATGACGCGCGACCAGTACCTTGCCTTCCGCGAGGAACTGCTGGCAGGCGAAAAGACCGAATTCAAGGAGTGGGAAGCCAACACGCCCTACTTCGATGGTTGCATGCCGATCGAGGTGATGGCGGCGCGGGGTGAGGAAACCTTGCGTTTCGGGCCGATGAAGCCGGTCGGGCTCGACAATCCGCATTGGGCCACGCCCGAACATCCCAACGGCCGCTGGCCCTACGCGGTCGTCCAGCTGCGGCAGGACAACAAGCTCGGCACGCTGTGGAACATGGTCGGTTTCCAGACCAAGCTGAAGCATGCCGAGCAGGTCCGCGTGTTCCGCACCATCCCCGGTCTTGAGAACGCCGAGTTTGCGCGGCTGGGTGGCTTGCATCGCAACACCTTCCTCAACTCGCCAACGCTGCTCGATCGGCAACTGCGCTTGAGATCGGCGCCGCACATCCGCTTTGCCGGCCAGATCACCGGCTGCGAAGGCTATGTCGAGAGCGGCTCGGTCGGCATGCTGGCCGGGTTGATGACCGCTGCCGAAATCGCCGGACGTACCTGGACGCCGCCTCCGCAAACCACGGCGCTGGGATCGCTGTTGTCGCACATAACCGGCGATGCCGATGCCGAGAGCTTTCAGCCCATGAATGTCAACTTCGGCCTCTTCCCGCCCCTGCACGACGTGAAGAAGAAGGCGCGCAAGGAAGCCTATACCGAACGGGCCAAGGCGGACATCGCGCCCTGGATCAGCGCGCTGGCTTGAGAGTCTATTTGCACGAGCATTTCTGCTTTGGCTTGGGCTTCACCTTGGGACGCGTCGTGGCGAACTCCTCGCGCGTGAGGAACAGGTCTCCGTTTCCGTCGGCAGACTTGAACTTGTCGACGGTGACATAGGCCCATTCTTCGAACGTCAGCAGGTTGTTGCCGTCCTTGTCGAGCTTGCGAAAGGCCGATGCGCGCAGGCTCAGCATTTCGGTGCGGCTGATCCGGTTGTCCCTGTCCTTGTCGACAAGATTGAACCGGCGGGTCTCCTTGCCGACAGAGGTTGCCTCTGGCGGGGCGACACCGGTGAGCCCTTCGATATCGGCGCTCGGCAGGCTCTCCGGAGCGACGGCGGCTTCGGCAACCGGCAGTGGCGGGGCAGCTCCTCCCCGTGTCTCAGCGCGCCCCTGCCACCAGAATATGCCTGCAGCGCAAAGCATCAGCGCAGCCAGTCCACCGAGCAAGACACGAACCATCTCCGACCCTCCGTCATCAAGGGTCTAACGCCGCAGCGCTATCGCGGCAGGGGTAGATGCTACCGCTTTGGCACGAACTCAGAAGCCCAGCGTTCCGGCGCGGACCACCCGCAGGAATTCGACAAGTCGGCGGCCCTTCCCGAGGTTACCGCCGCTGTCCCTCATGGCAGACAGCACGGCAAGCGGCCTCATCGCCCGCGGCAATGCGCCCCTACGCCCAACGAGGGTTTCCCGACCCGCAAGATGACGTGCATGAGCCTCGATCGCGCCGGTGTCTCGAACTGCGAGCACCTCGGCCAAGGCGAGATAGGCATTGGTCAGCGCCTGTGCGAATTCGTCTTCCTGATCCTCGCCCAGAGCGCGAGCCTCCCAGCTGTCGACCAGACCCACCAGTCGGCCGTGCTGCCCGTTCCACGCCCTCAGCGATGCCAGCGCCGGTTCGCTTACCGGCCAAGCCGCGCCGCTCTCCTTCAGGCGATCGCGCCACCATGACAGCCGCAACTGGATCATCAGGGGTTCACGTCCCGGGCGGGCCGTCTCGGCCAGTTTCTGCTCGAGCATGAACAACGCCAGCCACGCCGGTCGCGCCTTGGCAGGAGCATAGGCAAGGGCAATTCTTCGCGAAATATCGAGGGTTTCGGCGGGTTCCGATGGTAACTTCGACATTAAGAAACAACTCTCGCAATTCCCGTATTGTTTAACGGGCCGTCAACCAGATGGCTTCAAGATGAACTTACCACGACAATCTACTTAACGAGTCGCGGGGATTGGCATCGGCAGCCGCCGACGGGATGAGATAACGGTAGCAGCATGCTCTCAGCATTTCGATCACTCTCGGGATTGATCCACCTTTGCAAGCGCCTGGCGCGGCACAAGGGCGGCAATGCTACGCTGCTCCTTGCCCTGGGCATGCCCGCGTTCATTGGCGGAGCGGGATTCGCGGTCGATACCGCACAGTGGTACATGTGGAAGCGCGAACTGCAGTTCGCCGTGGACCAGGCCGCTCTGGCCGGCGCCTGGGCCCGAACGCAGAGCGCAACGCGCGCCATCTACTCGGACCGCGCGCTTCAGGAATTCAACGCCAACATATCGACCGTTTCGGACATCACCGTCGGACCGCCTTCGGTCACGTTGTCGAGCTATGCCGGTGGCAGCAACAACAGCGTCACGGTGAGCGCGACGGTTCGCGACACCCTGCCCTTTTCAAGCTTTCTGACCGGTAAAGGCACCACGGTCACGGCATCGGCCCAAGCGGCGTACACGGCGGGCACATCTTTCACGTCGTGCCTGCTGGCACTTGATGAAGACGACAGCGGCGCGGTCACGATCGGCGGCACTTCCGTGCTGAAGGCCAAGTGCGGTATCGCGGCCCTTTCGACCTCGGAATCGTCCATTCTGGTTGACGGCAATCCCGACATCGATGCCGGCTGGGTGCTTTCCCGCGGCGGCATCGACGAGTGGTTCAGCACACATACGGACGACGAGGTCCACGACTACCTCGAAGGCCTGTTCGATCCCTATGCCAACCTTTCGCCGCCCAACCCGGCCGAGAGCCAGGTGGCGCGAAATTACTACTGCGTGCAGGGCACCACGACCACCCGTGCCGACCGCAACAAGAAGACAACCGTCACCTATACCTACTGGAAGGGTGCGACGTGGCAGACTGCGACTGAGCAGGTCAGCAATAACAAGAACGCCAAGAAGGACTATTCGACCGAGAACAACGACAGCTATGTCATCGTCGAAAACACCGTGGTGGCGGGCACGACCTACACGACCACAGTGGTGTGGACCCAGACCAACAACGGTTCGGGAAACAACATCGTCTGGGAAAAGATGGAAACGGTGGTGGCCACGACGCTGTCCAACATCAGCAAGACCACGACTGCCGACCTGGCCTCTGTACTGCCGGGCACATATGCCGGTGGCATCAAGGTGTCCTGCGCTACGGCTTTTGCGCCCGGCGTCTACGTCATTGACGGGGGCGGTGTCGAGATCAGCGGGCAATACGCCGTGGTTGGAAGCGGCGTGATGTTCGTGCTGAAGAATGGTGCGTACATCAAGATCAATGGCGGTTCGAACATCAACCTCACGGCCATTCAAGCTTCGGAACTGGTCAGCCGTGGGGTATCGGAGACGAACGCCAACGCACTTGCCGGCATGCTGGTCTTCGAGGATCGCACCTCAACCGGCACCGACCGCAGCAAGATCAATGGTGACTCTTCTACAGTCCTCAACGGTACGATCTACCTGCCGAACAGCGGCATCGACTTCACCGGGACAGCAAGGGTCACAAGCCAGTGCCTGATGATCGCGGCTGACACGATCACGATTTCCGGCACGGCAAACATGAGCTCATTCTGTCCGCCCGGAGTGACCGAAGACACCGTGGTTGCCAAGGAAGTCAGCAAAGTGAAGCTGATCGTATGATTGCAGCCAGATCACTTCTGAAACGCATCACAATTGACACATGCGGGGCGATGGCCGTCGAGACGGCGATCATCGCCCCGCTCATGGTGTTGTTCAGCCTTGGCGCCTATCAGGTGAGCAGCCTCGTTGCGCGGCAGAGCGAGTTGCAGAGCGCCATGACGCTCGCCGAATCCGTCGCGCTTGCAACTGACCCGGACACGGCCGACGAACTGACCGCGCTCAAGAACGTCGTGATTGCGACCGCCGGACTGGAGTCCGAACAGGTGACCGTGGCGGCCGCCTATCGTTGCAACTCTTCCAACGCCTATGTCGCCCTGGAAAGCACCTGCGCGACAGGCGACAACGTCTCACGCTATGTGCAGGTCACGCTGACATCCGATTTCGTGCCGATCTGGACAGAGTTCGGCCTCGGCTCGACCATTTCGCTCCAGGTCAATCGCTATGTTCTTTACGGCCAGAGGACCAAGGCATGACCGCCAAGGGCATGATCAGGGCAATGCGTGCCTTGCTGCGGCAGAAGCAAGGGTCCGTGGTGACGGAGTTTGCCCTTCTCGCGCCCACAATCCTCGCCTTGATGCTCGGCGTCTTCCAGATCGGCATCGGCATGCAGAACTACAACGCGATGCGTTCGGTCGCGTCAGACGTGATGCGCTACGCCGTGGTGAATTATCAGACCGGGAATGAGCTTACCAACGATCAGATCCGATTCTATCTGCGCTCTATCGCGATCAAAAGCCCTTATCTGTTGGAAAGCTCGCGTCTGGCGATCACCGTCACGAATGTTGCCACGCCCCGTATTGCAGGAACGGTCGAGAAGACCGTGACCATGACTTACAGCATCCCGACTGTTCTTTCGTTTATCGGCGTGGATGCATTTCCGATCACATACTCCCAACCGCTTTTCCTGATGGAAAGTACCTGAGGCACAACTGACCAGTCCGATTGCTGCCAAACACTTGGATTAATCATGCCTTCCACAACATCGCGGGGCTATTTCGGTATTTTAAGACATATTTTACGATGAAAGTTATCCTTGATATTAGGGGTTTCTGCGTAATCGCATAGAATATGTCGTCAGGCGCTCCTCTTTCCCGTTGCCACTCCTGGCTTCGAACGCAGTATCGTTCGACGGTCGACTGCCTGCGCGGTCTCTGCCGGGATGAATCCGGCAATGCCCTGATCATGCTCGCAATCTCTGTCGTTCCGCTGCTTGCGCTGGTCGGCTCGAGCATCGACATGGGCCGCGCATATCTCGTCGAATCCCGGCTTCAGCAAGCCTGTGATGCCGGCGTGCTCGGCGCCCGAAAGGAACTGGGTGCGATCGTCGACTTCGACCCTGACGTCGACGGCGCAGCTGTCGTCAGCAAGGGCACGCGCTTTTTCAACGCGAACTTTGCCGACGGCATCTACAACTCCATCGACAGGGACTTCGTGATGACCCTGGAGGACGATCAGTCCGTCGGCGGCATTGCGTCGGTCATCCTTCCGACCGACATCATGCAGTTCTTCGGCAAGGACGAAATCGCCATATCCGTCAATTGTCGCGCCGAACTGAACGTGCCGAACACCGACATCATGATGGCCCTCGATGTCACTGGCTCGATGGCCGAAAGCAACCCCGACGACACCTCGCCCAAGATTGCCGTGCTGAAATCGGTGGTGAAGGGCTTCTACGCCACAATGGAAGCCAATCGTCAGCCACAAAGCCGGATTCGTTATGGCTTCGTTCCCTATTCCACGAACGTGAACGTCGGCGGCTTGCTCAAGGACGAATGGGTCGTCCCACAGTGGCGCTATCCATCGCGGACCCTGGTGGGCACGAGCGGAAGCGGCGGGCTTTATGGATACTACAGTGCCGTCTCTCCGGTATCCGGGACCTATCACACAACCACCTCGACATTTGCTGCGACGGAGGCCGGTGGCACATACTCTTGTGCTGCACCGGCAAACACGCTGACGACGTCGACTCAGCTTGTTTCCACGACGACCGCCGCAGTGACCGACCCCTCCGGCACGAGGACGACCTACACTTACAACCGCACGAGGAACGGCAACACCTATTCCGTCTCTCAATCCGGCACGACCTGCACGCTCTCGACGACGACTTATGCGAGCTATGTCGACACCTTCAAGTACATCACCGAGCCCAGTCTCGCCTCGGGCAGCTCCTGGCTCTACAAGGATGTCCTGAGGGACACGAGCGACTGGCGCACGGCGTCGAACGGCTGCATTGAAGAGCGATCGACCTACGAGATCGACGACTACGGCAACGTCGATCTCGATCGCGCGCTCGATCTCGATATCGATACGGTGCCCACCTCCGGCGCTCCCGACACACAGTGGCGGCCGATGTATCCTGCGATGATCTACGAACGTGCCAGGCGTTGGGACGGCTCGGGCAGCTTCACCACCAGCGAGGTCACCACCAACAGCGAGTTCCTTGCTCCTGGCATTGCCGGATTCGCCGCCTGCCCCACTTCAGCGCGCAAGCTGCAGGTGTGGGACCAGAGCGCATTCGACGGCTACATCGACGGCCTGGTTGCCGCCGGCAGTACGTACCACGACATCGGCATGATCTGGGCAGCGCGTCTACTGTCTCCGAAGGGACTCTTCGCGGCCGAGAATGCCGATGTCTCTGCGCGCCAGCGGACCAGTCGCCACCTGATCTTCCTGACCGACGGGCAAACGTCCTCGCTGGACATCAGTTACAGCTCCTACGGCGTGGAGCCGATCGCACAGCGGCGCTGGAGTCCGACATCGCCGATCACGCTCACGCAGACGATCGAAAAGCGGTTTTCCTTCGTCTGCGAGGAAGTGAAGAAGCGCAACATCACTGTCTGGTTCGTCGCGTTCGGCACCGATCTCAACCCGATCATGACCGATTGTGCCGGCAGCGGCCACTACTTCAGCGCGAAGAATGCCGGAGAACTGCAGAATGCCTTCCGGAAGATCGCGCGCTCGATCGGCGACCTGAGACTGGCCCAGTGATGAGACGCAATTTGCACAACCTCGGCACCGATGCGGAAGGCGCAACGGCGGTGGAGTTCGCGCTTGCCTCTCCTGTGCTGGTGCTCCTGCTGATGGGACTCTTCGACATGGGATACTCGGTCTATGCCAACACGATGCTGCAAGGGGCACTGCAACGCGCCGCGCGCGATTCCACCGTCGAGGGGGCAGCAAGCACTTTGACCGTGCTCGATGACGCGGTGAAGTCCGAGGTCCTTCGCGTCGTTCCCGATGCCTCCATCGCGTTTTCGCGCAAGGCCTACGCCAACTTCACGGATATCGGGTTGGAGGAAGACTATACCGACGCCAACGAGAACGGCGTCTGCGATGACGGAGAGCCTTACGAAGACGCCAATGGCAGTGGCACATGGGATCGCGACAGGGGCGCCAATGGCCTCGGCGGGGCGCGCGACGCGGTCGTCTATACCGCGACCATGACCTACAACCGCAAGTTCCCGATGGCGTCCCTGATCGGCCTCAGCGAAACGGTGACCAACAGCGCCAGCACGGTGCTGCGGAACCAGCCTTACGATGCCCAGAAGAGCCGGGCAAAACTCGGGAACTGCACGTGAAGCGGATTGTCGAGCGCCTCGCTGGGCTGGTCCGCAACACGTCCGGCGTTGCGGCGGTCGAACTCGCGCTCGGGGCGCCGCTCGTGCTTACGCTCGGGCTGTGGGGAGCGGAACTGGGCAATCTTGCCATCACCCACATGCGTGTCAGCCAGCTAGCCATGCAACTGGCCGATAACGGCTCGCGCATCGGTGACGTGTCGATGCTCGAAAACCTCAAGATCTACGAAAGCGACATCAACGACCTGCTGGTCGGCGCCAACATCCAGGCAGGCAAGCTCGATCTGTTCGAGCACGGCCGGGTGGTCATCAGCAGCCTTGAGGTCGTGCCCGGCACCGAAGACACCCAATACATCCACTGGCAACGCTGCAAGGGTAAGCGGAACTTCCAATCGTCGTACGGCGGTGAAGGAACAGGAACCGATGGCTCGCTTTCCGGCATGGGACCGGCCGGCGAGGAAGTGACCGCAACCGAAGGCGATGCAGTCATCTTCGTCGAGATCGAGTATGCGTACCAGCCCCTCGTCAGCCAACGCTTCGTGCCCGATGCGGTAGTTCGCACAACCGCAACCTTCAACGTCCGTGCTGACCGGGATCTGACCCAGATCTACCAGCGCAACGGCGCGGCTCCCGACCCCATCGCGCAATGCAATGTCTATAATGGTTACGACTGAATGTGAAAGGGCGCCGGATCGCTCCGACGCCCCTGCACTTTCAGCCGATCAGGCAACTCAGCGGTAGCAGACCTTCCGCACGGCGGCCGCGATCTTGCTGGCGTCGATCAAGGCCAGCTTTTCAAGATTCGCCGCATAAGGCAGCGGCACATCCTCGTCGCACACGCGCAGAACGGGGGCGTCGAGGTGATCGAAGCCCTCCTCCATGCAGATCGCGATGATTTCGGACGCGATGGAGCAGACCGGGAAGCCTTCTTCGGCCACGACCATGCGGTTGGTCTTGGCCAGAGAGGCAAGGACCGTTTCCTTGTCGAGCGGGCGCAGCGTGCGCAGGTCTATCACTTCCGCATCGATGCCCTCGGCGGCAAGTGCTTCGGCCGCTTCGAGTGCGAAGCCGACGCCGATCGAGTACGAAACGATCGTCACATCCTTGCCAGGACGGACGATGCGTGCCTTGCCGATCGGCAGCACGAAATCGTCGATCTGCGGCACGTCGAAGGTGCGGCCGTAGACCAGTTCGTTCTCGAGGAAGACAACCGGATCCTCGCTACGGATGGCCGCGCGGAGCAAGCCCTTGGCGTCGGCGCTGTCATAGGGCGCGATGACGACAAGGCCAGGCACGTTGGCATACCACGGGCCGTAGTTCTGGGAGTGCTGCGCACCAACGCGACTGGCAGCCCCGTTGGGGCCACGGAACACGATCGGGCAGCGCATCTGGCCACCGGACATGTAGTTGGTCTTGGCGGCAGAGTTGATGATGTGGTCGATCGCCTGCATGGCGAAGTTGAACGTCATGAACTCGATGACCGGGCGAAGGCCGCCCATGGCAGCGCCAGCGCCGATGCCGGCAAAACCGTACTCGGTGATCGGCGTATCGATCACGCGCTGCGGGCCGAACTCCTCGAGCAGGCCTTGGGTGACCTTGTAGGCGCCCTGGTACTCGGCCACTTCCTCGCCCATCACGAACACGCGATCATCCGCGCGCATTTCCTCGGCCATGGCATCGCGCAGGGCTTCGCGGACCGTGGTCGGCACCATCGTCGTTCCGGCGGGAAGTTCGGGATCGGCGGCCGGCTTAGCATCGCTCTTGGGCGCGATGGCTGCCGCGGCCTTCGCCTTGGCATCCTGCCCGGCAGGAGCTTCGCTTTGCGCGACCTTCTGTTCCACCACCGGCGCGGCTGCAGGTGGCGCATCGGACGAATCGTCTTCGCCCTTGATCGTCGCGATGACGGTGCCGACCTTCACGCCTTCGGTGCCCTCAGCCACCAGAATCTCGCCGATCGTACCCTCGTCGACGGCTTCGAATTCCATCGTTGCCTTGTCGGTCTCGATCTCGGCGAGGATGTCGCCCGATTTCACTTCATCGCCGGCCTTGACCAGCCACTTGGCAAGGGTTCCCTCCTCCATGGTCGGGGAGAGCGCGGGCATCTTCAGTTCGATGGCCATCTCAGTAGTTCTCCACCAGCACGTCGGTATAAAGCTCGGCCACATCGGGCTCGGGCGATGTTTCGGCGAAATCTGCCGATTCGGCGACGACCTGACGAATGCGCTTGTCGATTTCCTTGATCCTCTCCTCGGTCACGCCGCGCTTGAGCAGCTCGGCCTTGGCACCTTCGATCGGATCGTGATTGTCGCGCATTTCCTGCACTTCCTCGCGACTGCGGTACTTTGCGGGGTCAGACATGGAGTGGCCGCGATAACGATAGGTCTTAAGCTCCATCAGCACCGGACCATTGCCGGCGCGGACGTACTCAAGCGCAACTTCCGCTGCCTGACGGACCTCCAGAACGTCCATGCCGTTCACGTCCATGCCCGGGATCCGGAACGCGGTGCCACGGCGATAGAAGTGCGTTTCGGCCGAACCGCGCTTTACCGCCGTCCCCATCGCGTAACCGTTGTTCTCGACCACGAAGATGATCGGCAGCTTCCACAGCGCCGCCATGTTGAAGGTCTCGTAAACCTGACCCTGGTTCGAGGCACCGTCGCCGAAGTAGGCCATGCAGACGCCGCCATCGTTGCGATACTTGTGGGCAAAAGCCAGGCCCGCACCAAGCGGAACCTGCGCCCCGACGATACCGTGCCCGCCGTAGAACTTGTGCTCGGTGCTGAACATATGCATCGAGCCGCCCTTGCCGCGCGAAATGCCCGCGCCTCGGCCGGTAAGCTCGGCCATGATCACCTTGGGATCGATGCCGTAAGCAAGCATGTGGCCATGATCACGATACCCCGTGATCACGCTGTCATGCCCTTCCTTGAGGGCAGACTGGAGACCAACGGCGACAGCCTCCTGCCCGATGTAGAGATGGCAGAAACCGCCGATCAGGCCCAGACCGTAAAGCTGGCCCGCCTTCTCTTCGAAGCGGCGAATCAGCACCATCTGCTCGTAGAACTTGAGCAGTTCCTCATCATTTGCATCGTAGCGCTTGTTGTTCGCGTGCGCCTGCTGGAGACTCCGCAGGGCGAAGGCCGCTTCTTCGGCTACGTCGGACGCAATGACCGGTTCGGCCCCGACCACGGCAGTGGTCGCGCGCTTCGCTGCTGGTTTCGTGGCAGATGTAGTGGCTCTGGGCCTCGGGGACTTCGCCAAGTCTGGGTTTCCTTTTCTGGCAGCCTCGGGTTCCGTAGGGTCAGGAACGCTCTGTCGAGCCTATACCGCAGCGCGGCCCGTTCGCAACGCTGTTCGGTGACTATGAAGCTATTATGGATACCTATGCAAATTCCATGAACCGTTTTGGCTCGCAGTTCGCGGTCGCACAAATGACTTGGCTGCCCGAAACGAAAAGAGCCCGCGGAACGGCGGGCTCTTTCGAGAAACGTTGATGGCGCACCCGGAACGATTCGAACGTCCGACCCTCAGATTCGTAGTCTGATGCTCTATCCAGCTGAGCTACGGGTGCTCACCATCATGTCATGGCCGAACTCGCGTACAGCCTTCCCGTAACACCTTCCCGAGGAAAGGTGGCGCACCCGGAACGATTCGAACGTCCGACCCTCAGATTCGTAGTCTGATGCTCTATCCAGCTGAGCTACGGGTGCTTGGGAGACGCGCCTTTAGGAGGCTGATTCACCTTTGGCAAGCCCCCAGCAGAGGAATTACCGCTTGGGCCAGTGGAATGTCCAAGGGAGGCATCGACAGACCTGCGAGTTCCTCGGCATCGACCCAGCGGATCGCGCTCCCAGCTTCCTTCGCCACCGCCACACCGTCCCAGATTCGGGTGCCGTAGAGCAAAAGAAGGATTTGTCGCGCGTTCGAACCAAGCGCTTCATGCGCAAAGGAAATCGGGAACAACGCTTCTTCGTCGATCGCAAGGCCGAGCTCTTCGTCGATTTCCCTTACAACTGCAGCGCCGAGGGTTTCGCCCGCTTCGAGCTTGCCGCCAGGAAACTCCCAAAGGCCGCCGTGCTGCTTGTTCACGGGGCGTTGCTGCATCAGCGCGCGCCCTTCCCGGTCAAGGATCGCCAACGCAACCACGATCGTGACTGTCGAGAATTTTTCCATTCCGCGCGCCTATCAACCTTTTCTTAGGATTGCCAACGTAGACCAACCTACGCCGCAACCATGGAAACGGAAATGAAGACCCTTCTTCTGAAAATTTTCCGTAACCATAGCGGTGCTACGGCTGTCGAATACGGTTTGCTTATCTCGTTGATCGGACTTGCTGCTACCTTTGGCATGAAGAACTTCACCGAAGCTCTGTATAACCTGTACGTCACTGTAGACAAAAATACCGACCAAAGAACGAATTCGGATTAACCAATCCTTAGTTTTTTGTAGGTAATACTACGAATGCTCGCTCCGGGGACAAAATGGGGCGGGACGGGAAGAATGAAGCACCACCTCTAGGAGACCGAACATGAAGCTTTTCCGTGACCTGCTCGCCAACAACGAAGGTGCCACCGCGATCGAATACGGCCTGATCGCTGCTCTCGTTGCTGTTGCTGCCATCGGCGCCATGACTTCGCTGGGCAACTCGCTGAGCAACACCTTCAACGACGTGTCGACCGACATGGACACCGCTGACAAGGCCAACTAATAGTCGGCGCCTCGTCAGAGGAATTTAAGGGGCAGGTGCCAAGGCACCTGCCCCTTTTCGTTTGTCCAACGATGATGTCAGCCGAAGACCAGATCAATAGACGACCAGCTTGACCTTCTGGCCCGCAACCAGGCGGCTTCCGGAAACGAGACCGTTCAGAACCAGGAAGCGCTGAAGCGGCTGATCGGTGTAAGCCATGCGCTTCGACAGGGATTCGACTGTGTCGCCCGACTTTACAGTTACCACGGACAGACGGCGGGGTTTGACTGCCGATGCCTCGGTTGCACTGATTCTCCGGATAGACCGGAACATCGTATCGAACTGCGAGGCTTGCCCCGCCTGGCTGATAGTCGTGAAGTGGTAGGCTTGCTGCGGGCCGAATTCATATGCGAACACGACGACGTCGACCTGCCCGTTGCCGCTGTTCACCCGGGCCGCACCGTAGACGGCGGGAATGCCGTTGACAGTGGTCCGCTCAAGCGTCGTAGGGGCAAGTTGCTGCTGGCTCGACAGCTTGGTGAAGACCGAGCGCACATAGCTTTCGAGATTGCCACTGTAGGCGGCGGTCGAGAATTCGCCCTTGCCGCTTTGCCCTGAAATTGACACCGCCCGGGTGCCATTCACGAGATAGAAGCCGTTGGGTGCCCGGAAAGCGAGCCTCAGGGACGGATGCACGAAGCTGGAACCATCGACGATGCCTTGAGCTGGATCGTCGCCGTATGTCAGCCCGTTGATGCCAGCGAGAAAGGCATCGCGGTTCGTTCTTCCGGTGGTGTTGCCCGCTCGGGTTAACGCTGCCCGGACGCGCGATGCCGGGTCAGGGTGGGTGCTGGCCCATTCCGGCACCTGATTCGTCGTCCCTTTCACGCTGGCATCAAGTGCGTTCTGGTTGGCAAGGCTTTGCAGAACCGTCGACATCGCGCGAGGATCATAACCTGCCCTCTGCAGATAAGTGATACCCAGGTTGTCCGCTTCGGTTTCCTGGCCGCGCGAGTATTTGAGGGTCAGCAGCTGACTGCCGGTAGAGAAGATCTGCTGGCCAAGCTGGCCAAGGGCACTGTTACCGAGCAAGGCGCCGGACAGGATCGATCCCAGCGCTCCGAGCAAAGAATTGCGAGTCGCCTGGCTTTCACGCTTCGCTGCGTGGCGTGCAGCGACGTGTCCAACTTCGTGACCAAGCACGCCGGCGAGTTCTGCTTCGTTGTTCATGAGCGCTGCGAGCTGGCGGGTAACATAGATATAGCCACCAGGGATGGCGAAAGCGTTGTTGACCGGGGAATTCAACAAGGAGACCGTGAAATCACCTCGCGCGTTGCTGAGCCCGGACTGAAGTGCGATGTTCTTGCCGACCGTCTCCACATAGTTCGCCTGCGCCCCGGTCATCGCGCCACCGAACTCTTGCAGCAACTGCGGGTGCGCCTCGGCGCCCTGCTTCTTGTCTGCCGCACTGATCGACTGCGCAGTGCCCTGCGCGGTTGCCGGACTGCCGGTTTGGCTGACACACGCAGGTAGCGACGACATCGCGATGACCGAGACAGTCAGGAACGCGGCGCGCGAACGGCGGAAAAAAGGCATCGTCAACTCCCCAATGCGAATATCTCACGAACGCGAGTGCATCGCACCCGCCCGCTAAAGGACTGGTGCAATAACCGACTTGTCGCAAATAGAGTTCCCGAGCGCCAGATGGCGCGCGATCAGGCGCCGATGCGCAGGAAGCGTTCCGCCCGAAGCTGGCGAAGCTCGGCCGCCGGCTTTCCAACAAGCGCATCGAGTTCTTCGCCGATAGCCTTCCCGAGAAGCGCACAAGTTGCCTCAGGGTCGCGGTGCGCTCCTCCAACCGGTTCGCGCACGATGCGATCAATCACGCCAAGCGACAGCAGGTCTTGCGCCGTCACCTTCATCGCTTCTGCCGCGTCTGCAGCCCTTTCGGCCGTTCGCCACAGGATGGAAGCGCAGCCTTCGGGAGAAATGACAGAGTAGACGGCATGCTCGAGCATCAGGACGCGCTCAGCACTCGCCAGCGCCACCGCGCCGCCAGAACCGCCCTCGCCCACGATCGTCGCCACCATCGGAACGCCGAGCGCAAGACAGGCCTCGGTCGACCGGGCGATGGCTTCGGCCTGGCCACGCTCTTCCGCCTCCACGCCCGGGAAGGCGCCCGAGGTATCGACGAGCGTCACGACCGGTAGGCCGAATCGGCTCGCCATTTCCATGAGCCGAATCGCCTTGCGATAGCCTTCGGGCTTGCCCATACCGAAGTTGTGGCGAATGCGGCTCTGGGTATCGTTGCCCTTTTCGTGGCCGATGAGCATGACCCGGCGACCATCCAGCTTCGCAAATCCACCAACGATCGCCTGATCTTCTCCGAAAAGACGATCACCGCCCAAAGGCATGAAATCCGTAAAGATCTTCTCGACGTAGTCCTTGAAATGCGGACGCGAAGGGTGCCGGGCAACCTGCGTCTTCTGCCAAGGAGTCAGCGCCTTGTAAGTGCTGGCGAGCAATTCAGCCGACTTGGTTTCAAGCCTCCGAATCTCGGACGAGATGTCGATGTCGCCGCCCTGCGCAGTCTGGCGCAGTTCGGCGATGCGGGCTTCCAGCGCGGCGACCGGCTTTTCGAACTCGAGGTAGGAAATCATGGCCAATCCGCTAGGCGCGAGCGCGGATTTGGTCAACTCCGGGCAAGCGGGTGACGCTGGTTTACGAGGGCCACGAGACGCGCGGAATCAACGTGCGTGTAGATTTGCGTGGTGGCGATATCGGCGTGGCCCAGCAAGGTCTGCAACACGCGCAGGTCGGCTCCGCCTTCAAGGAGATGGGTTGCAAAGGCGTGGCGCAACACGTGCGGGCTGACCTTTTCCGGATCCAGCCCGGCCCGAAGCGCAAGATCCCTGAGCAACTGAAACAGTCGGACGCGCGACAGGAACCCGCCTCGCGGCGAGGGGAACACGAATCGCCCGCCCCTACCCCGCACGGTAAGCCAGTCGGACAAGGCTTTGGTGGCTCTGGCGGACACCGGCACCATTCGCTGGGTCTCTCCTTTTCCCGTAATCGTCAGGAACGGTGCATCACGCGGCACCGCCGCCAAGGGAAGCGAGACCAGTTCGGTAGCACGAAGGCCAGATCCGTAAAGAAGTTCCAGGAACGCCAGCATCCGCAGGCTTTCGGGCGTTCGCGACGCCGCATCCTCTTCCGCTTGTCTGAAAAGCGCGCCCACCTCATCGTGCCCAAGCAGGCGCGGGAGCGGGCGGCGGGTCTTTGGTCGTGGCAAGGCGCCTGACGGATCGTCCGCCCGCAAACCTTCGTCCACGAGAAAGCCATAGAACTGCCGCAATGCAGACGACTTCCGCGCCAGGGAACTCGGCGCCAGTTCCGCAAAGGCTCCGGCAAGCCGCGCAATCTCTTCACGCGTCGCAGTCGACAAAGGCCCGATCGCCTCAGCTGCGCCTGAAAGATCCCGGCGATAGGCGGCGATGGTATTGGGGGCCGCGCCACGCTGGACAGCCAGCATCGACAGAAAATCTTCGACTGCAGGCTCCGCCCTGGCTTTCACCGCCTCAGACGCGAGCGACGGCTTCGGCGGCAATCATGCGCGCCTCGTTGTCGAGCCCGACACGGTGCAGGGCCGAGACGACATGATAGAGGTGCAACGGAGTCATCCGGCCCCAGTCATCGCCCTGCATGCCGAAGGCCGCGAGCAACGCAACCAGGGCCTGGTTGTTCGACGTGGCGGCCTGATCGATTGCCTGGGTCCAGCGGGTCTGCCGGTTGAAATCAACGCCAAGCTTGCCTGCGAAGTCACGCGCGGCGGCCGCGTCGACACGATCCAGCCCCATCATGCCCGCCAGCAGGAAGCGGGATCTGATAGCGTCATCGGAATCGTCATTGTCGGCGAAGGCATTGAGCCCTTCGGAGCCCGTGCGGTTGGCCCGGCCCGGATTTGCCAGGACCAGCAAACCCCAAGCCTCCGTTCCGACCGGACAGAAAGGCGCCCATTTTATGGCGTTCCGATCGAGCCCTGCGGTCAGCATCGAGGAAATCAGGGGCGCCGCGCTATCGGCCAGTGCCTCGGAGGGGATCATCCTCGCCGATGCATGCGATGTGAGGACCAAGCCTGCATAGGCGCGATCAGGGTCGTTGCCATCGCCCCACAGGGTACGGATCGCGTCGAGCCGGTCGTCCTGTGCCTCGGCCACATAGGCGGTGCGCAAGGTTGCTGCCCGCTGCGCCCACTCATCAGCAGAGTCCTTCTCTCCCTCGGCATCCCGCTGGGCGTGGATGGCGCTGTACAGATCGATCATCGCCCGGGACGAAAGCACGCCACGTGCGGCACCCACATCGGCGGCTGCGGCCCGTGAATAGAGCGACAGCATCGGCGCCCGCGCCGCCAGCAGGGCGTAGCTCTCGCCAGCTTTCTTGCGCAGGTCCTCTGGAGGCTCAAGCCCCGTCGCAAAGGACATGCCGATGCTCCAGGGCGTCAGCGCCTCCACATCGTTCCACTCGATCTTGACAGCACGCCGCGCGTTGGTGGCTGCTCCGGCAAACTTCTGTGCCAGCAAGATGTCTATCTTGGCTCCGGTTCCCCTGCGCAACGCCTTGTCCAGCGATGCCATCGCGGTCGAACCTTCGTCGGTGAAGGCGGAACAGATCGCGCGTGAAAGCTCCCAGTCCCATCCGGGCCTGCCTGCGGCCGTGAGCGCAGTGATGGGACACAGCCCCACTGGATCCGCCGTCGCCAGGAAGCTCGCCATCGCGGCATCCTCGAGACCACGGGTGAAATTCCCGCTGTCGACCGATTGCACCATCGCCCGCGCAGCGTCCGCTTCGCCCATGCGCAGCAGGAGCTGCGCACGGATGGCTGCCCAGTCCGCCCCGTTCATGCCGACAGGTGTTGCCAGCCTGCTGGCAACGACCCTGCGTGCGAGGATGTGGCCCCAGCGCGAAACGAAGCGCCCACGCATCTTCGTGATCACGCCCTCGACGAACGGGCCGTTGAGGTAGTGCGTCGAACCAACCGGGAACCCGCCGTCGCTCTGATCAATCACGCCTACGACATCGAGGCTGCGCCGTCCGGCTGGGGGAATGTCGGACTTGGGCCTTGCCGAATCTATCAGCTTGGCGAGCAGTGCCGGGTCGATCGAATCGAGCAATGCCTGATCACTGAGCCCCCCCCCGGCGGTGGCGGCGGGTTGCACAGCGTCAGGCAGGGGCTGCACGACCGGCGAAGCTGTCGGCACGGGAGCGGCCGATCCCGAAGCTGCTGGCCGTGCGGCAACCGGAGCCGCGCTGCGTGCCGGTGCCGGGGCGCTGGAACGCTGTGGCGCAGGGCGTGATGGCGCAGGCGGGTTATCAAAGCCCGGCGGCAGCAGGGATTCCTGCGCGACCAGCGCGCCGGACACTGAAGCAAGTGCAGCAACGCTGCCCAGCCAGATCGCCATCCTTCCGGACACACGCCTGCTCACTGCGCTTTGCTCCCGACCGGAGGTTCGCCGACCGGCTGTTCGACCCACTGCATCGGCTGTGTCCCACCCCTGATCCAGATCACCGTCAACAAGGCCACCACCACAACTGCTGCCAGAGCGACCACGGCAATCCTCTTCATTCAACCACCCGGTACCAGACGCCAAACGCTTTTGCACCGCCATGCAGTCGAGGCGGTGCTTGCAACGGGCACTAGCGCAAGTATAGGCGGCGCGGCAATGGAACATGACGCGCATCCGCTCAGCTCGTCCGAAATCGCCCGTATCGCGCGGCGGATCGCACGACCGTTGGTGCTCGTCGGCATGATGGGCGTGGGGAAGACGACCGTCGGCAGAAAGCTGGCGACGATGCTCCACCTGCCTTTCCTTGACGCCGACGAAGAGATCGAACGCGCAGCGCACATGCCGATCCCCGAGATTTTCGCCACATATGGCGAACACTATTTTCGCGATGGCGAGCGTCGCGTCATCGTGCGCCTGATGGGCACGGGTCAGCATACGGACCGCAAGGTGCTCTCAACCGGAGGCGGCGCTTTCTGCAATGCCGAAACCCGGGCGCTGATCCTTGAAAAAGGCATCGCGGTCTGGCTCGACAGCGACGTCGACACTCTTGTCGAACGCGTTGGCCGGAAGGACAACCGCCCCCTTCTCCGGTCGGGAGACCCGCGCGAGATCTTGTCTCGTCTCAAGGCGGAACGGGAGCCGTTCTACTCCCAGGCCCCGATCCATGTCACCAGCAGTGCGCAGCCGCATCATGTGACTGCCGACAAGATACTCAAGGCAATCGACAAATGGCTGTGATCCCCGTCGCCATCGCTGGCGCCCCTTACGAAGTGCGCATCGAAGCCGGACTGCTGTCCAATGCGGGCGAACACTGCCGTCCTTTCCTGCGCAAGGACCGCGTTGCCATCGTCACCGATGCAAATGTCGCCGCGCATTGGCAGGAAACCGTGACAGCTTCGTTCGCTTCTGCGGGCGTGCAGAGTGAATGGCTCGTCCTTCCTGCGGGTGAAAGCACCAAGAGCTGGGAACACCTCGCCCGTGTTGTCGACTGGCTGCTGCTTCAGGAAGTGGAGCGCAAGGACAACATCGTCGCTCTCGGCGGTGGCGTGATTGGCGACCTGACCGGCTTTGCCGCCTCGATGGTCAAGCGCGGCTGCGGCTTCATCCAGATACCTACAACTCTACTGGCGCAGGTCGATTCCAGCGTCGGTGGCAAGACCGCGATCAATACCCCCGCCGGCAAGAACCTGGTCGGCGCGTTCCATCAGCCTTCACTCGTTCTGGCAGACCCTTCGGCGCTGGATACGCTGCCTCTGCGCGACACGCGCGCCGGCTATGCCGAAGTCATCAAGTATGGCCTGATCGACGACGCTCCGTTCTTCGAATGGTGCGAAGCCAACGGCGCGAAACTGCTTGCAGGTGACAGCTCGGCACGCGCAGCTGCGATCGCCCAGAGTGTTTCGGCAAAGGCCCGCATTGTCGCTGCAGACGAGAAGGAGACTGCAGGGGTCCGGGCGCTGCTCAATCTTGGCCACACCTTCGGCCATGCGCTTGAGGCAGAAACCGGCTTTTCCGATCGCCTGCTCCACGGCGAAGGCGTGGCGCTGGGCATGGTCCTGGCGGCCCGCTTCTCTGCCCGCCTGGGGCTTATGTCTGGCCAGGATGCCCAACGGATCGTCGCACACATGGAGGCGGTTGGCCTGCCGGCATCGCTGCGGTCGCTGGGCCTTGAGTGCAGTGGCCGCCGCCTTGCCGATCACATGCTGCACGACAAGAAAATGGATGCCGGAACTCTGCCGTTCCTGCTCATGCGCGGTATCGGAAAGACGTTCCTGGCAAAGGATGTCGATCTGGACGAAGTCGCCTCGTTCCTCGACGAGGAACTGCGCGGCTAATCCGCCGGCAGAAGATCAATCACGCCAAATTCCGGCAACACGGCCTTCCGCAGCAGCGAGCGATGGCAGCCATGTGCCGCTCGCTCGTAGCAAAGCAGGGCAACGTTCCGTTCCTTTGCCAGATCGGCCAGAATGGCGCCGGCCGCGATTGCCTCGGGCAACTGGAGCTGGCCCTCATAGATCCGCTCGAGCGCGGAATGATCGTTCCGCCTCGCCGCGGCTCGCCCATCGGCGGGCGTGCCGAGCGCCTTGAAGTGAACGTATTCGATCCCGGCTTCGCGTGCGCTTGCAGCCAAGGCAGACTTCGAAAAACCCGGACGGCGCGACAGCGGCAGCGCGCGGACATCCGCAAGAACTTCGACGCCTGCTTCAACCAGGGCATCCATGACCGCCGCAACCGTGGCCTGCTCGTAACCGATGGTCCAGATGTTGCGGGCGGTCATGTCAACTAACGTGGGACTTCTTGCCTGTGGATCAAGGCCTTACTTGCCCGTGAATGCTGCCTTGCGCTTTTCCAGGAACGCCCGGCCACCTTCTGCGGCGTCTTCGCTGTCGCCCGCTTTCCATTGCCCTTCGGCTTCGACAAGCAGGGCACTGGCATAGTCCACCTCGAGAGCCTTCGCGATGTTCTGGCGCATGACGCCAAGCGCCACCGTGGGACCGGCGGCCAGCCTGCTGGCCAGCGCCATGGCTTCATCCTGCAATGCGGCGTCATCGACTGCCTTGTAGATCAGGCCCCAGTTTTCCGCTTTCTCCGCGCCGATCTTCTCACCCAGCATCATCATCTCGGTGGCGCGAGCCTTGCCGACAAGACGGGTGAGCATCCATGACGCTCCTCCGTCAGGCACCAGCCCGATATTCACGAAAGCCTGAAGAAAATAGGCGCTGCGCCCAGCGATGACGAAGTCACCCGCCAGCGCGATCGAACACCCCACGCCTGCCGCCGGTCCGTTGACCGCTGTAACGACGGGGACCGGCAAGCGCGAAAGCGCGAGCATCAACGGATTGTATGCCTGGGTGAGCGCGGTATAGGCGCCCCGCCCCCCGGCGATGGAGCGATCACCCCTCGCCGCGAGATCTGCACCCGAACAGAAGGCGCGTCCTTCTCCGGTGATGACAACAGCACGCGCCCCGGCCAGATCGTTGACGGCGTTTGCCAGTTCCAGTGCCATGTTCGGCGGACAGGCGTTCAAGCGCTCCGGCCGGTTGAGCACGATCTTCAGAACATCGCCGATACGCTCGACACGAATGGTTTCGTATTCCATCTGGGCACCTTCTCCTTCGGCATCCGCATGCATGCTACGCCACACAGCAATACCGTCTCGGCAGAAGGAATCCACCGGAATTAATTGCCCGATTAAAGCGTAGGAAGCGGTCTGGCAGGTGCCACGGATAGGCAACGGCTGTCCAGTTGCCTATCCGCTTAAAGATCAGTCGCGGTAGGTCTGCGCGAATGCAGCGGCAGCACCGAACAGGCCTGGCTGGGGATGGGTGATCAACTTCACGGGGATGGACGCCATCAAGCCTTCGAACCGCCCCTTGGCGCGGAAGCGATCCGCGAATCCCGACCGCACCAGCGTGTCCTTGATTCTGAGGCCCAGGCCCCCCGCCATGACAACCCCGCAAGACCCATGGGCGAGTGCAAGATCTCCCGCTACGCTGCCCAGCGACAGGCAGAAACGGTCAACAGCTGCCGCAGCAAGGCTGTCCTCGCCGGATGTGCCAAGCTCCCATAGCTCACGATCGGTGCGTGGCGTATAGGGACGTCCTTCTAGCAGGGCCAGTGCCTCGTAGATGTCGACGATGCCCGGGCCGGCAACGACCCGCTCGACCGACACGCGCCGATGGCGCTTGCGCAGACCGGCGAGAATCGCGTCCTCGATCGAATCCAGTGGCGCGTAATCGACATGTCCGCCCTCGGTCGGTTGCACGCGATAGCTGCCACCCTCGCGCCACAGTTGCGCCACGCCAAGGCCCGTACCAGGGCCGATGACACTGATGACGCCGGTCTGCGGAAGATTGGTCTCCGGGCCGGACAGGTGGATGAAATGGCTGTCGTCAGCCTGCGCGACGGCATGAGCAACGGCAGCGAAATCGTTGACCACGAGATAGCGCTCTGCACCCAGCTTTTCCGGGATCAGAGCTGGGCGGATGATCCAGGGATTGTTGGTGAACTTGATGATCTCGCCACCCACCGGCCCCGCGACCGCGATGGCCGCGGCCGAGGGCAGCGGCTTGCCAACGATGCGGCCGAAGTCTTCCCAAGCCAGTTGGAACGAGCCATGCTCTGCCGTCTTCAGCGTGACGGCTTCCCCGAGGGACATGACCCTGCCCCCGCCAACTTCGGCAAGCGCGAAGCGCGCGTGGGTTCCGCCAATATCGACGGCAACTACCTGCATTCCAACCCCCTCAAATCCGTTCTTGTCAGAGTCCGGCGGCTGCCAGCATCGCCGAACCGCCGCGTTCCGCTTCATCGGAATGCAGGCGCATAAGCGCGAAGAGTTCGCGTCCTACGCCAAGACCGGCAGGTGGCGCGACAGCTTCTTCGCGTGCGTTCCATTCCTCGGCCGGGACAAGCGCTGCCAGTTCGCCGGTATTGGCGCAGACGCGGACCACGTCGCCATCGCGCAGCTTGGCGAGTGGGCCGCCGGTCTTTGCTTCGGGCGAGACGTGGATGGCGGCAGGCACCTTCCCCGATGCGCCAGACATGCGACCATCGGTGACCAGCGCCACCTTGAAGCCACGGTCCTGAAGGACGCCCAGTGGCGGGGTCAGCTTGTGGAGTTCGGGCATGCCGTTGGCAGCAGGGCCCTGGAAGCGGACCACGACGACCACATCCTTTTCAAGTTCTCCAGCCTTGAACGCCCCGAGCACGTCGTTCTGGTCGTTAAACACCCTGCACGGCGCCTCGATGGTCCAGCGCGAGGGATCGACCGCGCTGACCTTGATGGTTCCACGACCGAGATTGCCCTTGAGGAGGCGGAAGCCGCCCTCGGCCTGGAACGGTGCGGCGACCGGGCGCAGCATCTTCTCGTCGCCCGACGTTTCCGGAGCGGGGTTCCACTTGAGGGAATCGCCATCCATGACCGGCTCCTGCGCGCCCTCTTCGAGCGACTTGCCGTAGACGGTCATGATATCGGCGTGGGCAAGGCCTGCGCCGATCAATTCGCGGATCACGTAGGGCATGCCACCGGCCGCGGCAAAAGCGTTCACGTCGCCTGCACCGTTGGGATAGACGCTGGCGATAAGCGGCACGGCACGGCTCAATTCGTCCATGTCGTCCCAGTCGATCTGGATGCCGGCCGCACGGGCGATGGCGGGCAGATGGATCACGTGATTGGTCGAACCGCCGGTTGCCAGTAGCCCCGCAATGGCATTGACGATGGCCTTCTCGTCCACGCACAACCCGAGCGGGCGATAGTCGTCGCCGTTCCAACCAATCTGGGTGATGCGATGCACGGCTGCCCGCGTCAGCTCCTGCCGCAGCTTCAGGCCGGGCTGGACGAAGCTCGAGCCCGGCATGTGCAGGCCCATCATCTCCATCATCATCTGGTTGGAGTTGGCGGTGCCATAGAACGTGCAAGTGCCCGGGGAATGATAGCTGGCGCTCTCGCTTTCGAGCAGCTCGTCGCGCCCGACCTTGCCCTCGGCATAGAGTTGGCGGATGCGCACCTTTTCCTTGTTGGGAAGCCCGCTCGGCATCGGGCCTGCAGGCACGAGGATCGTCGGCAGGTGGCCAAAGCGCAGGGAGCCGATCAGCAAACCCGGCACGATCTTGTCGCAAATGCCGAGCAGAAGCGCGCCTTCGAACATGGCATGGCTGAGGCCGACGACCGCCGCCATGGCGATGTTGTCGCGGCTGAACAGCGACAGTTCCATCGAATCCTGGCCCTGCGTCACGCCATCGCACATGGCCGGAACGCCGCCCGCAACCTGCGCCGTCGCACCCACTTCGCGGGCGAAGATCTTGATCTGCTCGGGGTAGCGGCCATAGGGTTGATGCGCCGAGAGCATGTCGTTGTAGGCGGTGACGATGCCGATGTTCATCGCCTTGCCGCTCTTGATCAACGTCTTGTCCTCGCCCGAGGCGGCAAAGCCGTGGGCGAGATTGCCACAGGACAGCTGCGGACGGTTGAGGCCCTTGTCGCGCGAGCGCTCGATCAGGTCGAGATAGGCGGCGCGCGTCGGGCGCGAGCGTTCGATGATGCGTTGGGTGACGCGCTCGACGGTAGGATGCAAGGGCATCATTCGCTCCAGTAGATAGTCACAGGCGGGCCGTAGCCGCGCAGGAATTGGGTAACGGGATAGCGGTCGTCACCCGCAAAGGCGCATTCCAGCAACACCTTCTTCGGGGCGCCAGTCACGACGAGGATAATCTCCTTCGTCGCCTTGAGCGCTTTTTCATTCAAGGTGAGCCGATCGAACGGTGCTTCCGACGGCAGCGGGATCGGCGTCGTGGCAATAACCGCCGGTCCTGGCCGGACATGCGCTGTCATTTCCGGGAACAGCGAGGCGACGTGGCCATCCTCGCCCATGCCGAGCCAGACGAGATCGAATGGCGCGACTTGCGCGCCTTCTGCGAGTCGTTCGAACTGCGCGCCGGACTCCCCGAGCGCTGCGTGGATCTTGCCGAAGTTGCTTGCCGGATGGTCGTCAGGCACCCTGCGATCATCAGTCAGGGCGATGGTCACGCTGGCCCAGTCGAGCGGGCGATCCTTGAGCAGGGCCAGCACCTTGATCGGCGTGGAGCCACCAGTGAACGCAATCCGCTTCGCGCCGGGTGCGGAAACCACGCGCGCAATGTGATCTGCCACCGCCGCCGCTTCGCCGGGCTGCGCCCACCGCACGTTCGCCGGCACGAGGTCAGTCATTCCAGCTTCTCCCGTCACGCTCGGTCAGGGCAATGCCGGCGTTCGGTCCCCACGAACCCGCGGCATAGGGGCGGGCTTCCATCGCGGTGTCAGCCCAGACCTTGCGGATAGCGTCGACCCATTTCCACTGTGCTTCCACTTCGTCACGGCGCACGAACAGGGTCTGTTCGCCCTCGATCAGATCGAGCAGGAGGCGTTCGTAGGCAATACGGCGGCGGGCCTTGGCAAAGGCGGTGGTCAGCGACAGGTCGAGGTTCACCTCGCGCAGCACGATGCCACCGCGGTCCAGCCCCGGCTCCTTGGCCATGACCTGCAGGCGCACGTATTCCTCGGGCTGCAGGCGGATTACCAGGCGATTGGCGCGGATACGCCCGCCGCGCTCGGCAAAGACGTTGTGCGGCACCTGCTTGAATTCGACGACGATCTCGCTGCGCCGCTCAGCCAGGCGCTTGCCGGTGCGCAAATAGAACGGGACCCCGGTCCAGCGCCAGTTATCGACGTGCGCCTTGATCGCAACGAAAGTCTCGGTATCCGATGCCTCGCCCAGATCTTCCTGATAGCCAGCAACCGAAGCGCCCTTGACCGCCCCGGTGCGATACTGCCCGCGCACCATTTCCTCGGCCTTCACGGGGCGCAGCGCGCGCAGCACCTTGACCTTTTCATCACGGATCGAAGTGGCATCGAGGCTGGCTGGCGGCTCCATCGCCGTCAGCGCCAGGAGCTGCAGCATGTGGTTCTGCACCATGTCGCGCAGCGCACCGGTATCGTCGTAAAAGCCCTTGCGGCCTTCGAGGCCGACCGTCTCGCTGACCGTGATCTGCACATGATCGATGCCGCCTGCGTTCCACAACGGCTCGAACATCATGTTGGCAAAGCGCAGCGCCATCAGGTTCTGGACCGTTTCCTTGCCAAGGTAATGGTCGATCCGGAAGATCTGTTCCTCGGCAAAGGCGGCGGCTACCGCGTCATTGATGCGGGTGGACGAGGCAAGATCGTTGCCGAGCGGCTTTTCAAGGCCGATGCGCACGTTGGCATGGGCCAGCCCTGCCCGCTTCAACCCTTCGATCGTGGGCTCGAACAGGAACGGGGCGGTCGAAAGGAAGATCGAAAGACCGCACGAAGTGTCCCCGAGCTTCTCGGCCAGCGCGCCGAAGCCATCGACATTCGATGCATCCAGCGTCTGGTATTCGAGCCGATCAAGGAAGCTTGCCAGCTTCTCCTCGTCCCGCCTGTCTTCAGGCAGGAACTCGGCAAGCGCGGCGCGAGCAAATTCCCGGAACTCGGCATCGTCATGTTCTGAACGCGCCGTGCCGACAATCCGCAGATCCGGCCCGATGAGCCCGTCCTCGTGCAAGGCATAGAGCGACGGCAGGAGCATGCGCCGTGAAAGATCGCCGGTGGCACCGAACAGCAGCAGAGCCGAGCAGCTGGTTTCGATCATCGACGTAATTCTCCCTTGGCAATGCGGTCTGCCGAAATCGGCGTCGGACCCGTGCCTTGCACATGGCCCTAGACCCTAAGTGACGCCAGTTCAGCACGCATATGTATGCAGGATAGCTATGCGTGCCAAAGCGACCGGCGACGGTGTGCACTGCACCATGGCCGGCCGCAATCCGCAATCGTGCCGAAAGGCTACTTCCCCGGATGCAAACGCACGGCAAGGCCGCCGCCCGGCGCCAGCCAAGCAGGCATAACGTCGCCCTTCTTTACCTTGAGCGTGGCATAGGCGATGCGGTGACGCGCGTCAGTCTCGTAAGTCGCGCCCTCGCCATCCTTCCACACCGTGGCTGTGTAGGTCTTGCCTGGATCGAGGAAGTCGAGGCTCAGCGAAACGTCGCGCGCCGTTGCATCGTTGACACCGCCGACATACCAGTCGTCGCTGTTGCGGTCCTTGCGCGCGAAGATGGCATAGTCGCCCACTTCACCGGCGATCAGGTGGCTTTCCGACCAGTCCGCCGGGACCTGCTTGATAAAGGCCAATTCCTTCGGGTGCGCTTCAAGGCTTTCGATGAAGTCTGCCGCCATCTGGATCGGCGAATAGAGCGCCAGATAGAGCCCGAGTTGCTTGGTCAGCGTCGAAGCCAGCGGCACGTGGTCTGCGCCCTCGAGGCTCAGGATGCCCGGAGTGTAGTCCATCGGGCCCGAAAGCATGCGGGTATAGACCAGCGTCGGTTCATGGTCCGGTCCGTTGGCGAACTGGCCCCACGCGTTGTACTCCATGCCGCGCGCGCCTTCGCGGTCAATCCAGTTGGGATAGGTGCGGCGCAGGCCGGTGTCCTTCACCGGTTCGTGGGCATTGACGACGATACGGTATTTGGCGGCCGTCTCGACGACCTTGAGGTGGTGCTGCACCTGGCGCTGGCCGTCGTGGTATTCCATCCTGTAGGCGCCTGGCGTGTCGCCGGGGGCGAGAATGCCGCCTGCATCGGCAACGTAGCCGGTCTTCACCGCGCGTACGCCCAGCTTGTCGTAGAGCTTCATCGCGTCTTCTAGCTGCGCCTCGTAGTTGGCGATATTGCCGCCGGTTTCGTGGTGGCCGATCAGCATGACGCCCTTCTTCGCGCCATACTTCGTCACCGCCTCGATATCGAAATCGGGCGTTGCCTGGGTGTAGCTGAAGTCCTTGCCGTTGCCGAACCAGGTGCCGTTCCAGCCCTTGTCCCAGCCTTCGACCAGAACTCCGCCGAAACCGTGCTTGGCGGCAAAGTCCATGTACTGCTTGGTCCGCGCGGTCGTCGCGCCGTGTTTCGGACCTTCCGCCCACGACCAGTCGCCACGGATCATGCCCCACCAGATGCCGATGTACTTCATCGGCTTGAAGTAGGAGACATCGCCGATCTTGTTCGGCTCGTTGAGGTTCAATTCGAGGTCGTTCTCGACCAGCCCCTTGGCACTGTCGGCGATGCGCAGCGTGCGCCACGGGGTGTTGAACGGCACGGCGCGCGTCACCTTCGGGCCACTGGATGACGGTGCCAGGGTAGCACGGAACGAAGTGCCGGTCTGGCGCTTGAGCCACATGCCCGAATAGTCGACCAACGCCGCTTCATGGAATGACAGGTGGGTGCCGTCTTCCAGCTTCATCGTGATCGGCGTATGCGCAGTCGAGACGGCGTCGATCGGTGTCTTCTGGTAGACTTGCTCGTACCGGTTCCATTCGCCGCCAGGGATCCACCACGCTGTGCCGTTCTGCGCCAAGTTGAACTCGGTCAGCTCGTCGGCGATCTTCATCACCTTCATCGCGGGCTGCTCGGGGATCTCGTAGCGGAACCCGAACCCGTCGTCGAACAGGCGGAAGCGCACGTTCATGCGGCGGCCGCCCCAGTCCGGCACCTGCTCGAACCTGACCAGCAGCTCATTGTGGTTGTCGCTGACGTAGCGACGCTCACCCCATGGCTGCTCCCAAGTTTCCTTGCCCGAGGCGGTTTCGCTGCCGATGATCTTCTGGCCGCGCTGCATGGTCGGGCCATCACTGGTGATGAAGCCAAGCATCGAGGAACCAAGCAGCAGCTTGCCCTTGCGGGTCAGGCTGTAGAGCGGGTGGCCATCGTTGTCGGTGGTGACCGAAAGTACGAGGCTGCCATCGGGCGAAGAGGCGGTCACCGTCTCGGCCAAGGCGGGCGAAACGAGGGCGCACGACAGGGACAGCGCCAGCGGCGCTGCTATGTTCAGAAGGTTACGCATCAGATCCTCTCTTCGATCAGCAGCGCGCCGAACGGCGGCAACTGCCCAACAGTGGCGCCGTTGACCGACGCGAGTTCCTTGCCATCCCGCACCAGCCCTTGCGGCCAGACCACCGGGACGGAGGACAGGTTGAAAAGGCCTGCAATCGATTGCTCACCAGAAACGCGCCGAATGGCAAGTAGGCATTCGTCTGCATGGAGCACTTCGAAGGAGCCCAGCCGCAGCGCATCGTTTTCTCGGCGCAGCCGCAGCAAGTCCGAGGTCAGGTTGAGCAGCGATGCCGGGTCGGCTTCTTGCCGGTCTACTGCACGCGCAAGGTTCTCTTCACCCACTGGCAGCCACGGCGAACCGCCGGTAAAGCCACCCTCACCCGCCTGCACCATCCATGGCATCGGCGTCCGCGCGCCATCGCGCGAAAGCGTCAGGGGCCAGTTGGCAATGGCTTCCGGATCCTGCAGCTGCTCGAACGGAATTTCGACCTGCGTCAGCCCGAGCTCCTCGCCCTGATAGACGATGATATTGCCGCGCAGCGATGTGAACAGCATGGCCTTCAGCCGCGCAAACGCGTCGCGATCATCGGGGCTGCACCAGCGCGAAAGCGCACGGGGCGCGTCGTGGTTCTCGAAAGCCCAGCTCGGCCAGCCGATGCCCGGCGTGTCCGGCCACTTGGCAACGGCCTGCTCAACAAACCTGGGCGTCAGCTTATCGGCATAGAGGAAATCGAAGCCATAGGCGCTATTTAGGTGATCCTCACCGGCGGTGAAGGCCTTCATCTCGGTTTCGGCCAGATCGCCGCCCACTTCGGCCACGGTGAACACCGCGCCATATTCATCGCACAGCTTTCGCACGCGCTGGATGAACTTGAGGATGTCGGGGTGCGACTGGTTGTAGATCTTCAGCTGGTAGTCGAACGGCCGCGTCTTGCGACGGCCGTCGTCGGGCGACGGCGGATTGTCGCGCAGCGTCGGATCGTGCATCAGGAAGTTGAGCGCATCGAGCCGGAACCCGTCGACGCCGCGATCCAGCCAGAACCGCATGACGCCAAGCAGCGCATCCTGCACATCGGGATTGTGCGCATTCATCTGCGGCTGGCTGGAAAGGAAGTTGTGCAGGTAATACTGCCGCCTCCGCGCGTCCCACGTCCACGCGGGACCGCCGAACACCGATTGCCAGTTTGAGGGTGGCGAACCATCAGGCTTCGGGTCGGCCCAGACGTACCAGTCGGCCTTGTCGTTCAACTGGTCCTGACGGCTTTCCTCGAACCAGGGGTGCAAGTCCGAAGTATGGGCGTATACCTGATCGATCGTGACCTTGAGGCCGAGTTCATGCGCCCGCTTCACCATGACGTCGAAGTCAGCAAGCGTGCCGAAGATCGGATCGACATCGCAGTAGTCGGCCACGTCATAGCCGAAATCACGCATTGGTGACTTGAAGAAAGGCGAGACCCAGATTGCGTCCACGCCGAGCCGCGCGACATGGTCGAGCCGTTGTGTAATGCCCGGCAGGTCGCCGATGCCGTCGCCGTTGGAATCGCAGAAGCTGCGCGGGTAAATCTGATAGATTGCAGCGCCACGCCACCACGGCGCGTCGGCCTGCGGCATGGGGCTGGCAAGGACCGCTTCTGAAGTCTTCATCGAACAGTCAATTCCGGGGAGGGAGCAACACGGCAGACCATGCTGCCGAAGGCGGGTAGCTCGACAGTAACGCTGCCGGGCGCGGAAACCTGCGCCGGGCATTGCCCGTGGAGCGTCTCAAGGCTTGTTGCGGACGCGCCGATCACGCTTTGCACGGCGATCGGCTTGTCCGAGGTGTTGAACGCGATGAAATATTCGGTACCGCCAACCGGATCGAAGCGGGAGACTGAAAACAATCCGGGCGCTTCCGAATACGTTCGCGTAACTTGCCGTCCCCGCGCAAGCGCAGGGTGGGCCTTGCGCAGTTGGGCCAGTGTCGCGATCAACCTGTAGAAGGGATGCGCAGGATCGAAGTTGGCCGTCGCGGTGGTTGCGGAAGTGCCAAGCAGGCGGTTGTCGTTGTAGCTCGCGACCTTGCTCGCGAACATGTCCTCGCGAGCATCCTGATCGTTGCCATCGCCAACAAAGCCCTGCTCGTCGCCAGAGTAGATCACGGGAGAACCGCGCAGGGTCAGCAGCATCACGTGGGCAAGCTCGACGCGGTTGGTCAGTTCTGCATCCGAAATCCCCGGCATGTCCTTGGCGAGAAGCGTTGAGAAGCGGCCCATGTCATGGTTGCCAAGGAACGTCGGCATCGCGAGCGCAGCTTCTTCGCCACCCTGATAGAGCACGTCGCCATCGAACGTATCAGCGAGGACCTCGGTGCCCCTGCCCTGTCCCAGCACCGCGCGCACCGCGCCCTGGAAGGCGAAGTCCAGCACGGCGGGATAGCCGTCACGGCGTGTGTACCGGGCGATGGTGCCGGGGTCCGAACCTTCGTGCGCTACTTCGCCGAAGATCGTGAAGTTCGGGATGTCGGCTTTCTTCGCCGTATCCAGCATCGCCGGAATGAACGCCTGCCAGAAGCCTGGATCGACGTGCTTGGCGGTGTCGATGCGATAGCCGTCGATGCCGAACCGCCTGATCCAGTCGGCATAGATTTCGATCATTCCGGCGCGAACGCGCGGGTGCTCGGTGAACAGGTCGTCGAGCCCGGCAAAGTCGCCGAAGCGGCTGTTTTCGCCCCGGAACGTGCTGTCGCCGCGGTTGTGGTAATAGATCGGATCGTTGAGCCAGTCGGGAACCTTCACATGCGCCTCGGCAGGCGGCACGAACGGTTCATAGGCCGCGCCGGGATCGGTCAGCCTGGCGAAGTTCGTCGCGCTCGAATCCTCATCGCCAGCAAATCCTGGATTGATCGGCTTACCGTTCAGGCCACCCTTGCGCGAATAGGGCCAGTTCGCCTTGTCGCGATAGGTGTACTGGCCACCCTTGTACTGGATCACATCTGCCGTGTGGTTGGCGATGATGTCCATGTAGACCTTCATCCCACGCGCATGCGCGGCATCGACCAGCGCCTTGAAATCGGCGTTGGTTCCGAAATGCGGGTCGACCCGGGTAAAGTCGGTCACCCAGTAGCCGTGGTATCCGGCGCTCTCCAACCCCGGCCCGCCCTGCACCGGCTTGTTCTTGAAAATCGGCGCCACCCAAATCGCCGTCGCGCCAAGTCCCTGAAGGTAGTCGAGGCGCTGGGTCAGTCCTTTCAGGTCGCCGCCATGGTAGAAGCCCTTGGCCGCAGGGGCGAAGCCGGTCTTGTAGCGGTCACCCTTCAGGCCCCCGAGATCGTTGGCCTTGTCGCCGTTCTCGAACCGGTCAGGCAGCAGAAAATAGATCGTCTCCCCCGCTGCCGGACGCGCCCGGACTTCTGCCAGCGGCACATCGGCCCGCGCAGGTTGCGAGGCGAGCAGCGCCAGCAGGGAGAGACCTATGAACTTACGCATGCACCGGTACCTGCCCGCAGACATGAGCGACGTAATCGGCGTGGGATGGCATTCGGGCAACGTCCTTTGCATAGGCACCGCGAACGGTTTCGAGGAAGGCTTTGAGGCTTTCAGACGCAACCTGATCGGCGAGTGGATGCCAGCGCTGAGGAATCACCCCCTGCCCGATCATCACCTGCGCCCAACCGGGCACGTCAAACAGTTCGTCATGCTCGCGCACGATGCGGCCAGAGGCACGGAACATGGCCAATCGCTCACCCAAAGCCTCGGGGAGTTGTCCTTCCGCTTCCATCTGCCTGAGAGCGTCCCAGAAGGGTTCGCCGTGCCTGCCATTGGCGACATAGTGCAAGATCACGAAGTCGCGGATGCGCTCGATCTCGAACGTTGCCAGCCGGTTGTAAGCATCGCGGTCGGCATCCTGCACAGGGCCGTTGGGCAGGAAATCGACTACGCGACTGATCGCTGTCTGGATGAGATGGATCGAGGTGGATTCCAAAGGCTCGATAAAGCCCGACGAAAGCCCCACCGCCACGACGTTGCGCTCCCAGAACTTCTCCCGCCGCCCAGCCTTGAAGCGGATCGTTCGCGGCTCAGCCAGTTGCTCGCCATCCAGCCTGTCAAGCAAGCGAGCCGTCGCCTCATCCTCGCTCATCATTTCAGAGCAGAAGACGTGGCCGTTTCCGGTGCGATGTTGCAGCGGAATGCGCCAGCACCACCCGGCGGGCTGGGCAATCGAACGGGTATAAGGGACCAACGGCTCGGCGCGCACACAGGGCACCGCCACAGCGCGATCGCACTTGAGCCATTCGCTCCAATCGACATAACCGACGCCCATCTCCTGGCCCAGAAGCAGGCTGCGGAAGCCAGAGCAGTCTACGAAGAGATCGCCTTCAACCACCTCGCCACGCTCGAGCCGAAGCGCCGCAAGATCACCGCTCAGCGCATTGCGGTCGAAACCGACGATCCGACCTTCGATCCGGCGAACGCCGCGACCTTCGGCGTAACGCCTCAGGAATGCGGCATAGAGAGAGGCGTCAAAGTGGTAGGAATAGGGCATTGGCGGCAGCGCGCTGCCTTGGGGGCGGTCGATGTGTGCAAACCTGTTCGCATCGGATGCGACGGCGTTGAGCACGTATTCGCCAAATGGGCCTGCAAGTCCCTGCGCGCGACCGCGAAGCCAGTAGTGATGAAACGGAAGTACGCCGAGGCTGCGCCCGGTCAGCCCGAAACCGTGGATATAACGGTCATCAAAACCGCCCCAGCCCTCGAAAGCGATGCCGAGCTTCCATGTGCCATTGGTCTCGCGCAGAAACTGGGCTTCGTCGATGCCGAGGGTCTGGTTGAACAGGCGGACCATCGGGATGGTCGCCTCACCAACGCCGACCGTGCCGATTTCCTCGGATTCCACGAGAGTGACTTGCCAATGCGGCGCAGCAAGCCGGGACAGCGCGGCCGCAGTCATCCATCCCGCCGTGCCACCGCCCGCGATGACGATCCTGCGCTGATGTGAAGCCGACACGTCCGTTCTCCCGCAGTGAATTCTTTAAAGAGTGCCTTCTGCGGGCACTTCCTGGCAACGTCTCTGTCCCCAAAAGGGTGGAGGGGCGGGATGAGGCCGCCCCTCCGGAGGGATCAGAACTTGTAGTTGAAGCCCGCCATGAAGCGGCGCCCATAGGTCTGGTAATTGCGGATCTGCAGCGGCGCACCGTTGTCGACCGAAACGAAAGGCTCGTCGGTCAGATTCTGGCCCTGCACGAAGAGCGACAGACCGTTGAGCGGGCTGCTTTCCTTGAAGTCATAGCCGATTTGCGCATCGACGATGGTTTCCTTCAGCGCGCGGCGCAGTTCACGCTCGCCGCCGAAGCCAACGAAGATGCCCTGGAACGACGAGCGATGACGGGCCGAGACGCGAGCGTTGAAACCGGCCTTCTCGAAGAACAGCGTGCCCGAAGCGACCCAGCGCGAATAGTCTGGCAGATCCATCGAATTCGCGTTCGGACCGGGCTTGATCGAAGTCTTGGTGTAGCCAAGGCCGCCGGTGAAGCCGAACCCTTCAAGCGCCGGGGTGATGACTTCGAACGGAAGCGTGCCGGCGAGTTCCACGCCATAGAGCTTGCCGCCCGAACCGTTGACCGCCGTATTGATCGTGCCGACGAAGTTCGTGATCGGAACCGGGGCAACGATGGGCAGGCCGGTGTAGTCGTAAGGAACGACATCCTTGTAGATGTAGTTGTCGAGCTTCTTGTAGAACATCTGCAGGCCGACATAGCCCTTGCGTCCGAAGTACTTCTCGATGTTCAGGTCAGCTGCCCACGCACGGTACGGACGCAGCTGCGGGTTACCGCCGTTTCCGGTGATCACGCCGCTGTTGACATTGTAGCTGTAGTCCAGGCTGACCTTCATGTCCTCGAAGCGCGGACGCTGGATCTCGCGGGCCGCAGCAAAGCGGACAACCCAATCACCCGGAATGCGGAAGTTGAGGTTGAGGCTGGGCAGGATGTCCCAATAACGCGCGCCGCGGGTGACAGGCACCAGCGATGCAGCTGCCAGGTTCACGAAGCCGCGCGACTTCTGCTCGGTGTTCTGGGCCAGAACGCCGATGTTGCCATCCATCTCGACATCGCCGAGCGTCGCCTTGAGGTCGCCCTTCAGGTAGATCGACATCACGCGCTCGGTGACCGAGTAGGCCTTGGCGGGCACGTCCTTCGAGGCATTGAGCGTCTTCACGTAGACGCCGTCCTCAAGCATCCTGAACGGATCGTAACCGATGATCGGACCAGCACCGATGAAAGACAGGTCGGTTGCGCCGGTACGGTACTTCTCGGGCACCACCAGCGACTTCACGCCACCGGCAAGGTTGAGGAAATATTCTTCCGGAGTCTTGGCCTTGGTGCGATCGACATAGGCCGAGCCAACAGTGATCTTCGAAAGAAAGCTGTCTTCCAGCTCCTTGCCGACTTCGATCTGGAAGCTCTTGATCTCGTCGTCGATGATGCGGTCGTTGTAGTAGCCTTCCTGCGAACCCTTGGGCGCACCACCACCCCAACCGAGCGGATCGGTCAGCACGATGGTGTTGTAGTTGCCGTAATCGAGCACGTGGCTGGTGAAGCTGGTGCCGGTCGGCCCGCTGACGAAAGTCAGTGTGTCCGCCGCGCCAACGCCCGCGCCCGGACCAGTGCCTGCGTTGGTTTCGAGGCTCAGTTCGTTGCGGTCCGTCTTCGAATAGCCGAAGTCGAACGAAGCCGACCAGCCATCTTCGCCAGCCCAAGCCGCGTTGAAGCCGCCCGAGAAGATGTCGGAGTTGCGCTCGTAGCCGTGGTTGTTGACGACAGCTTCGACGCCAGAGAACGTGCCCTTGGTGATCAGGTTGCCATTGGTCTCGATGCCGGTCGGCGACAGCTGCGCTCCGCTCCAGGCAAGCGGGAACTCGATGCCGCGCTTGATCTGCTTGTCCTTGAAATTGCCGTAGAAGCCGTCAACCGTCAGAGTCAGTTCGTCGACCGGCTTGAACTGCACGGTGCCCTGGATGCCGAGGCGCTTGAGCTGCGTGGAAACGCCAAACGGCTTCATGCCGCCGATGATCTTGGTGTTGTTCGGGCCGTCGGCGTAACCCCAGGCTTCGAATTCCTGAGCCTGGTAGGGCTCGTCGGTGTAGGCGGCCGACAGTGCCACGCCGAGACGGTCTTCCATGAACTGGCCGACGTAGGTCGCAGTTGCGCGATAGCCGAACTCGTTGCTGTCCTTGTTGACCTTGCCGAGGTCTGCATAAGTGCCGCGGCCGCCGAACGAGAGCAGGCTCTTGCCAAATTCGAGCGGGCGGATCGTCTTGATGTCGACGGTACCCACGAGGCCCTGGTGGACAAGGTTCGCCTGCGGTGTCTTGTAGACGTCAACGCGGCTGACGATTTCCGACGGGAACTGGTCGAACTCGACATTGCGCTGCTCGCCCGTCGAGGTCTGCGGGCGACCATTCAGCGTGGTCGAGGACAGGTCCGCGCTCGAACCACGGATAGCGATCGAGTTGGCGCGGCCGAACAGGCGCTGGGTGGTGAGGCCCGGAAGACGCGCGATCGATTCACCGATCGATGCATCGGGAAGACGGCCGATGTCTTCTGCCGAAACCGATTCCACGATGACCGGCGAGGTCTTCTTGACGTTCACGGCCGTGGCGAGCGCAGCGCGGAAGCCGGTCACGACGATGGCTTGTTCCTGAGCTTCAGGAGCGGTGTCAGCCTGCGCCTGATCCTGTGCCGGGGCAGCATCCTGCGCCATGGCCGGGGTCGCGGCGAGCGCAACCGTGATGGCGGCGAGCGATACGCCCGCAGCAGCGGATAATGTGCGAATTGCCATGTTGAAACTCACTCCCCCAAGCCGGACTGTCCCGGCCCTGAACCTTTTGCGAATACCTGTGCTCGAACTGGGCGGAGCCGCTGATCCCGGCCTTCCGCTCCATTTCGGTTTAAGGGAGCGATGAAGATTGGCGAATATGGCATACGTATACTATGCATGCGCCGGCACCCGGATTGGTTTCAGATGATGCTATTTGGCAACGCTCGAGCTGCGCGCAAAACGCTTAAAAAATGGGCGTTTTCCTTGCGATTCGACTGGCGCAGCCGCCACCCCATTGCATGACCGAAACATCGCGCATAAAGTCGGCGATGACCGACCACGGGACCACACCGGGCGGTGGGAGTGATCGGGATATGGGGCGCAGGCCTTCCAACAAACCAACCAGTTTCGACATTGCCTACCTTGCCGGCGTATCACAGCCCACTGTGAGCAGGGCGTTGCGCGGCAGCAAGTCCGTCAGTCTCGCAACGCGGCAGAAGATCGAGGCTATCGCTCGGCAACTCAACTACACGGTCGACAAGAACGCTTCGTCGCTGCGCTCGCAACGGTCAAACACGCTGGCTCTGCTGTTTTTCGAGGACCCAACGCCGGACGAATCCAACATCAACCCGTTCTTCCTCGCCATGCTCGGGTCGATCACGCGGCATTGCGCCCATCGCGGGCTGGACCTGCTCATTTCGTTCCAGAAACTGGATGACGATTGGCACAAGCGATACCAGGACAGCCATCGCGCGGACGGCCTGATCCTGCTTGGTTATGGCGACTATACGGCATACGAGCCGCGGCTACGCCAGTTGCTCCGATCCGGCACGCATTTCGTACGCTGGGGCTCGGTTGACGACGGCACAATCGGAGCCACGGTCGGGTCGGACAATTTCGGCGCGGGACGGCTTGCGGGCGAGCACCTTCTGGCACGCGGACGAAAGCGGATCGCGTTCCTCGGCCAAGCGGATTCGCACTATCCGGAATTCGAACAGCGCTATGCAGGCCTTGCCAAAGCTGTCGTGACAGCAGGCCTCTCACCAGACCCGGCCCTGCTCGTCGACGCCGTCTCATCGGAAGAAAACGGCTATCACGCCGCGCGCGAGCTCCTGTCGCGGGAGGCACCGTTCGATGCGATCTTTGCCGCCAGCGATCTCATTGCGGTAGGCGCCATGCGTGCACTTTCCGAAGCCGGACTTTCGGTTCCGGACGATGTCGCGGTCGTCGGCTTTGACGACATTCCGGCCGCGGCCTTCACGTCACCTCCGCTCACCACGATCATGCAGGATATCCGGCTGGCTGGCGAAGCACTGGTGGAAAGCGTTCTCGCGCAAGTCGAAGGCCGCCCGGGCAATCCCCGCGTGCTGCCGGCCCGGCTAGTGGTTCGCGCAAGCAGCGGTGGTTGATCCCCCGGCGGTCTTGGTATTCGTATGCGCATCGATTGCAGGAACGTCCGGTTTCTGCAACTTCGCACGGCCTGATTGCAATGCAATGGCCGCGCGAGACGGCCACCTGGCGCACGAATAGCGCCCCATGGAGAGCCGATGACCACCTCGATCCGCCAACCCGCAAGGGAGAAACCAAGGCAGAGCTTCTGGGGACTGTGGAACATCAGCTTCGGCTATTTCGGTATCCAGATTGCTTTTGCACTGCAAAACGCCAACGTCAGCCGCATTTTCCAGTCACTTGGCAGCTCCGTCGATGATCTCGCCTTCCTGTGGATCGCAGGACCAGTCACCGGCCTGATCGTGCAGCCGCTGATCGGGTATCATTCGGACCGCACATGGGGCTTCCTCGGCCGCCGTCGCCCCTATTTTCTTGCCGGTGCCGTTCTGGCCGGATTGGCGCTGATCGGCCTGCCCAACACCGGGCTGCTCCTGCTCGCCGCGGCCTTTCTGTGGCTCCTCGATGCCTCGCTCAACGTCGCGATGGAGCCGTTCCGCGCCTTTGCCGGAGACATGACGCCGGACGACCAGCGCGCGCAGGCCTTCGCCTTCCAGACCTGCTTTATCGGGGCTGGCGCCGTGTTGGGCAGCCTCGCGCCGGCGCTTTTCAACTGGCTCGGGATTGCCAACGTCGCTCCTGAAGGAGTGATCCCGCCGTCCGTCCGCTACAGCTTCTATCTCGGCGCGGCGGCAATGATCTTCAGCGTTGGCTGGACGGTGCTACGAGTGCGCGAATACTCGCCTGCGGAGATGGCAGAGTTCGATGCCGACTCCGACCACAGTCAGGGCGGAGAGCACCAGCCACTGATCTATCCGCGCCGTGGGCCGTTCTGGGTGATTGCCGGGATCGTCATGCTCGGCTTGGTCGAAACGCTCGCCCTCGACAAGCAACTCTATGTCCTTGGTGCCGGGCTGTGTGCCTTCGGACTGATCCAGATTGGCGTTCGTGCCACGTCGGCCAAGGGCGCGCTGGCGCACATCGTCAGCGATCTTGCCCAGATGCCCGTCCAGATGCGCCAACTGGCATTTGCGCAGTTCTTCACGTGGATCGGCTTCTTTATCGTCTGGATCTACACGACGCCGGTGGTCACCGCGCAGGCATTCGGCGCGACCGACACGACCAGCTTTGCCTATAACGCAGGCGCGGACTGGGTCGGCATCATGTTCGCGTTTTACAACGGCGTTGCCGCGCTTGCAGCGTTCCTGCTGCCCGTCCTGGCCCGCCGCATTGGTAATGCTGCGACCCACGCGGTCGGGCTGCTATGCGGGGCAGCGGGCTTCGTGGGGATTCTACTGATCCGCGATCCGAATGCGCTGCTGCTGCCGATGGTCGGGATGGGCATTGCCTGGGCATCCGTGCTGTCGATGCCCTACGTCATTCTGACGAGAGTGCTGCCGCCACGAAAATTTGGGATCTATATCGGCATCTTCAATTTCTTCATCGTCATACCGCAACTCGTAGTCGCTACACTGATGGGCGGCGTGATGCGCAGCTTCTTCCCCGGAGAGCCGCGTTGGACGATGTTGGTTGCAGCACTGATGATGACGGCGGCTGCAGCGGCCATGATGCTGGTGAAGGAAAATGCGAAAGTGACAAGCGAATGAGCGACAAAGGTCTGATCGGAGCGGTCGAAGCCGGCGGCACCAAGTTCGTGCTTGCCCTTGCCACGCATGAGGGTGGAATCCTCGCCCGCACGCGCATGCCGACCAATACGCCTGCCGAGACTTGGCCAGCGATGCAGGCTTTCTTTGAAGAAGCCAGCGCGCAACATGGTCCGATCGCGGCGTTCGGTGTGGCAAGCTTCGGCCCGATTGACATCGACCCGACGTCATCCACATACGGCACTTTCACCACCACGCCCAAGCCGGGCTGGTCAGGCGCACGGTTTCACGACGTGCTGTCCGGATTTGGCGCCCCGATCAAGGTAGACACCGACGTGAACGGCGCTGCGATCGGCGAATGGATGGCCGGGGCCGGACAAGGCTGTCGCACGCTCGCCTATACCACCATCGGAACAGGCGTTGGCACCGGCGTGGTGCGCGACGGGCAGTCGCTGATGGGCATTTCGCATTTCGAAAGCGGCCACATCCAGCCTCCGCGCGATCCGTCGCGCGATCCCTTTCCTGGCATCTGCCCCTATCACAGCGACTGCCTTGAGGGCCTGGCTTGTGGACCAGCCATTGAAAAGCGCTGGGGCACGAGCCTCGACAAGCTCGGGTCAGAGGAAGTGGGCATCGTGGCCGACTACATCGCCCACCTCGCCTCGACGCTCGTGCTGCTGCACATGCCGGACCGGCTGATCTTCGGCGGTGGCGTGATGAAGGCGCCCGGGCTGGTTGAATCTGTGCGCAAGGCCACGGCTGCCAAGATTAATGGCTATGTCCAGCACCCACGCCTCGACTCCGGGCTACAGGGCTACATCGTCACCCCGGGCCTTGGCGATGATGCCGGCATCACCGGCGCCATCGAACTGGGCCGTCAGGCGCTCGAGGCGAGGTAACGGGCAGAGAGCCTGCCGGTGCCACGCAGCGCCCATGCCTCACCGGCAAGGCGATGTTGCAAGGTGAGGCAGTCCGCCCCTGCCCCGGCGACGATCTCGATGCTGCCATAGTCGAGCCAGATCTCGACTGGCCCGACGCCGGTGAGCGCCATTTCGCTCCTGTGATCAAGCTGTGGCGTCACCGCGTCCTTGCGGATGACCTCGATCCTGCCTGCTTTGCAAGCGCAAGCGAGCGAGCGGCCCGCGTCATCGGAGAGCGTGAACGCCCAATCGCCAGCGTCCGCCGTCAGCATGGCGCAACTCGGCAGCGGAAAGCAGCCATGGTCCAGTTCGATCTTCTCGGCATCGCCGAACAATGCGCGGCATGATCGTTCGATCGACTGGACGAGCACGAAACCGCCCTCGCCGCGTCTGAAGGAAAGCCTGCGAGGCAGGCTCATCGCGCCGCGCCAGCCCTGCAGCGGCAAGTGCTTCTGCACGGCATGGTTACCCATCCAGCCAATCCACGTCGGCCGATCCAGGCGATCACGCGGTTCGATCCAGCCAATTGCAGCGTAGAACTCATCGCCATGGTCAGCCACCAGCCAGGCACTTTCGGCCGTGAACCGAACACCATCAAAGCTGCCGACCCGATAAAGAGCGCCCGATCCCGGTGCGCCTGAAAGCACATCGACCTTGAACAGCCAGCGCGTCTGATCCGTGCCTTCAACAGGCAATTCGACGAGGAATGGGCATTCCCACAAGTGCCCCGGAGCACCGTCCGTCGGTATCTCGGACAGCTCTTGCCATGATTTCAGGTCGTCCGATCCATAGAGCAAGGCGCGATTTTCGTCGGACAGAACCACGGCCATGATCCAGCGCCGCGTCGGCTCATGCCAGAACACGCTGGGGTCTCTGAAGTCTGCCATCTGGCGATCCAGCACCGGATTCGCTGCATACTTGGTGAAAGTCCGCCCCAGATCACTGCTTGCGGCAATGCATTGGAACTGGTGCTGTCGATCCGTTCTTGCGCCGGTGTAGATCGCGATTATCGCACCATGTCCCAAACCCGCACTGCCAGCATGATCGATCACAGCCGAGCCCGAAAAGATCATGGTCTGGGCTTCCTCCGCCAACGCGACCGGCAGTTCCTGCCAATGCGCAAGGTCGGGCGAAACGGCATGCCCCCACGACATGTGCCCCCATTCCTCGCCGAAGGGATTGTACTGGTAGAACATGTGCCACTCGCCATCCTGCCAGACGAGGCCGTTGGGATCGCTCAGCCAGTTGGCGGCGGGAGCATAATGATAACGAGGGCGCATCTCAGGCCTTTTCGGGCGAATTGGGGATCGATTGGGCGGGAACGACGTCAAAAGCGATGGTCATTCGCTCTCCGTCGGTGAACGGCACTGTGCCGTGCCACATGGTCGAGGGAAACAGCACGAGCCGGCCAGGCTTTGGTTCGACCGAGCCATAAGGCTCAAGCCCCAGCCCGAGTTCGGGCGGCGGGTTGCCGAATTGCAGGTAACCTGCCGGCGCCGGTCCCCGCTGCGACGCCTCCGGCGCGGTCACGTATAGCGCGGAGCTGATCCAGCCCATCGGGTGCGTGTGCGTGGCGTGATAGCCGCCGGGGCGCAGCTTCACTGACCAGCTGCCGGCGAACAGGAACCGGCCTCGCGGCGCGGCGAACAGTGGGTGTGCGGCGTCAGGCGGCGACAATTCATCAATGTAACGCGCGACTGCGGCTTCGATCTTGCTCCTTGCTGCAGCGATCACGGGATCGATCCGCAGGAGCAGCGGCCGTTCGGTCTGGGTGCCACCGCGAACGGACTGTTCGTGCCATGGCTCGTTCATTGTGTGCAACTGACGGAGCGTTCGTGCCAGTTCAGCCAGTTCTTCAGCGCTGAAGCCGAGATCGAACGAACGCACATCGCGCATCCCGCCGTCGAGCCAATCAACGCGGGCATCGCCGAGGAGCCGCCACGCGAGGGAGAGATAGGACCAGAAGGCCCGCATCGGCGGAGTGCCAGCGTGGCGCAGACAGACGTCGCGCGCGCGCTCGATCTGTCCGCCGCGCAGGAAGTGCCTCACGCGGGCGAGATCGAGTCCGACATCCTGAACATGCTCCACGCCGTCGAACAATGCCGCGTTCTCAGCCGCTTCACCGCTCTCGCTGGCAATGAACAGCTTGCCGAGCAGCGATGCCTGGCGTTCGCCCAATGCCGCTTCGGAGTCGGTGATGACAGCGCGGGCGTTTTCCCATTGCCGGGCCGTGGCCAGCACATGGAACCACGCCATCCTCAGGCCGAAGTTGGCCGGATCGCGCTCGATCGCGGCAGGAAAGCTGCGCGCAAAGTCCCGATCGCCGGCCGTCGCGCGCATTCCGCAAAGACAGCGATGGCCCTCGATCCAACCGGGATTGGCGGCCAGCACGGTTTCCAGTAGAGCTTCTGCTTCTGTCAGCCGTCCTTCCGCCGCCAAGGCTGCGGCGCGGCTGCGCTGAAGGTCTATCCGCTGGGGCTGCAATCTTGCAGCATCGGCATAGAGGTCCGCAGCATTCAGCCCGGCCTCGAACGAGATCTGCGCGAGCCCCAGCGCCACGTTTGGATCGTTCGGAACGGCCTTGGCTGCCAGCAGGATCGCGTCAAGCGCACCGCCAAGGTCCTGCACTTCGCGCAAGGCAATGGCGCGTTGGAACAGGGCTTGCGCCTCGCTCATGCTGCGCCGTTGGCCTTGATGAACTGCTCGTGGGTAGGCTGCTGAAGCGCTGCGTGGTGCATGGCGGCACGGAGCTTGCCCAGCCACTCGCGTCCGTCGATTCCGCGGTAGTCGGCGAGCGGATCGGTCCGCTCGGGAATGTTGCCCTGCCCGATATGCACCGCCAGCCAAGAAGGCGCGCCGAACAGGTCGGCATCGCGCTGCACAAGACGGCCGTAACGGCGGAAATGCTCGATCTTGGTGTTGAGCGTTTCGGGAATATCCATCGCTGCGCAGTAGCGCCAAAGCTCGGAATCATCGCGCGTGGTGAGCTTGTAGTGCAGGATCAGGAAATCGCGGATCCGCTCGTACTCGTTGATGGCGATGCGGTTGTACTCCTCGATCACCATCGGATCGAAGGTGCGGTCGGGGAACAGCGCAAGCAGCTTGGAGATGCCGGCCTGGATCAGGTGAATCGAGGTCGACTCCAGCGGCTCCATGAATCCACTCGACAGACCCACTGCGATCACGTTCTTCTCCCAGAACGACTTGCGCCGCCCGGTAACGAAACGCAGCGGACGCGGATCTGCCAGCGCCTTTCCATCAAGGCGCGACAACAGCTTCTCCGCCGCCTCGTCCTCGGACAGGAACTGGCTGCAGAACACATAGCCGTTGCCGGTGCGATGCTGCAGCGGAATGCGCCATTGCCACCCGGCTTCCCGCGCGGTCGACCGCGTGTAGGGCGTCAAGGGATAGGCATTCTCGCACGGCACCGCCATGGCCCGATCGCACGGCAACCAGTGCGTCCATTCCTCATAGCCGGCCTTGAGCGCACCTTCGATCAGCAGGCCGCGAAAGCCCGAGCAGTCGACAAACAACTCGGCCTCGATCTTGCGACCGTCATCAAGCGTCACCCCCGTGACGAAGCCGGTTTCGGCGTTCTGCTGCACGCTGGCAACCTTCCCCTCGATGCGCGTGACGTCCTTGGCTTCGGAGTACTCCCGCAAAAACTTCGCGTAGAGTCCGGCGTCGAAGTGATAGGCATAATCGAAGGTGGACAGCACATTGCGCTGATCCGGCATCGGCGGAGCAAAGCGGTTTTCCTTTGCCAGTGCCCAAGCCATCGAGTGTTCGTCCAACGGCGCAGTCTCACCGGCTTCGCGCGCCCGCAGCCAGTAATGGTGCAGGTTGACGATATCGAACGCCCGGCCGTGCGGACCGAACGGATGGAAATAGCTGTTGCCAAGGCTGCCCCAGTCGACGAACTCGATGCCCAGCTTGAAAGAGCCCTTGGTCTTGCGAACAAACTCGCGCTCGTCGATCTGCAGGGTCTCGTTGAAGGTGCGGATCGGCGGGATAGTCGCCTCGCCCACGCCGACAGTGCCGATTTCTTCGGACTCCACCAGCGTGATGCTGCAATTGTGCCGCAGCGCTTGCGCCAAGGCCGCAGCAGTCATCCATCCTGCGGTGCCACCACCAATCACGGCGACAGAGCGGATCATCAGATCAGGGTTGCTCATGCGATACTGCTCATTCCGGCATGCCTCTCGTTGGCGTCCCTTCTTTCCTATCGCTCTTGCGGCGATATTGGAACGGAAGGGCGGAACGCGAATTGCGCCCCGCCCCTCCCTCATGCGACCCGAAGTGGCTGGGAAGCGCGATACGCGCGCTCCCCCGCCAGCATCAGAAGTTGTAGCGGACCGAAGCCGAGACCGTACGGCCCAGTGCCGGAGCGCCACCGATGACGACCGGGTTGGTGGTCGGATCAGCAATGCCGCCGTTGCCGCGCAGGTCGAAGGTATCGAACACGTTGTAGACCTGCAGGCCGAGTTCGAGATCCTTCATCGGATAGACGCGCAGCGACGGGTTGAAGATCGCCTTGCCCGGATATTCGAACCCGCCATCGTCGATCGCGCTGGTCTGCCCGGTCATGGCAATACCGACAGTGGCAATATCGCCGATGTCGTAGTTGGCCGATGCCGTGTAGATCAGGTCAGGCAGGTTCGGCGAACGCGTGTAGGACGTGGCGCCCGCCGACTGCCGCTTGGCCTTCGAGTACGTGGCGTTGCCGACGAAGCTGAAGCCACCATTGCGATAAGTTGCGAAGAGTTCCGCACCGGTGGACTTGAACTTGGCGTCGATGACGCAACCGCCCGAACCGCCGGGGCAGCGCGTGGCCGAAAGCTCATAGGTCGATTGCTTGAAGTTGCCCTTGAGCAGCGTCATTTCCATCGTGAACTGCCCACCGAGCAGATCGCCACGGCTCTTGATGCCCAGTTCGTGCTGCGTGACGAAGTCAACCGAAGGCGTCACGCCATCTGCCGAGCAGCCATTCTTGCCGATGTCGCTCGCACGGCACAGAGCACCGTCGTTGCGGATCTTGCCGCCTAGGGTCTGGCGGTCGCTGTTGAAGCGGCCACCGCGAGAAGTGCGGGCAAAGATCGTCACGTTCGGCGTGACCTTGAACAGGCCGCCCACGGTCCACGAGGTGTAACTGCGGGTGTAGTTCAGGTTCTCGCGAACGCCATTCGCGGTGATCGCAGGGATGGTCACGCCGTTGCTGTTGATCGGGAACTCGGCCCCGCCGCCGATGGCATAGCCGGTCGACTTGATGCGCTCGAAGCGGACCGAACCGTCGAGCCCGAACTGATCGTGGTCGAAATCGAGCGAGAGGTACGGAGCCGTGTTTGCATACGACAGGTCGTAATCGCGAGCGCAGCATTCGCCCCAGTTGTTGTTATAGCCCGACGTACCGGCCTGGGTCAGCTTGTTGCCCGCGCTGTCGAACAGGTCGAGCTGCGAGGGGTTGTCACCGTTCAGTTCGCGCAGCGACTTGTTGACGTGCCAGTCCATCGCGATCTTCTGGTTCATGTAGAACAGACCGGCGCGGGTGGTCAGCTTGCCCGAGGCGACGTCGAACTTGCCAGCCAGGGTCAGGTCATTTGCAAAGCTGCCAATGTCGCGGATGTTGGTGCGGACGTTGACGTTGTTGTCGAGATAGCGGTCGGTAAACAGCTGCCCGGCCTTGGGTCCGCTGGCATAACGGATCGCAGCAACGGTGCTGCCGTTGACGGTCGAACCGAGCACCGACGAGGTGAGCGCAGTGTTGAGGAACGGCGAGGCAAACGCACCACTCATGTTGGTGTAGCGCATGTTGTTGTCGACAGTGATGCCGCCGTCGAAGTCGTAGTGGAACTGGCCACCGAAGGACTGCGCCTTGGTGGTGATCCCGTCCATCTTCACGCGCTCGAGGTTGCCCTCGCGATTGTAGATCAGGAAGTCCTGATTGTAGATCGAGTAGTTCGAGGAATCCCGACCATCAAAGCCCGGATAGGGGCGGATGTTCGTTACCTTCTTGCCGGTGATCGTGGCAAGTGCGGGTGCACCGGTGTAGTTCGGCTCCTGCGTATCGGCCACCTTGAAGTTCAGACGGAAATAGCCGCGGCCCTCGTTGAATTCCTTCGTCAGGTTGCCCTTGATCTGGAACGAGTCAGACACGGTATAGTCAGCCTTCAGCGGACCGCGGCCGTTCTTTACGTAACCACCAATGTGGAAGTACATCGTGTCGTTGATCGGACCGCCATAACGGAAGTCGGCGCGGGTTTCGTCGTAGCCGAGGCCGCGATTGATCGAGACGAAGCCGCCTTCCTGCTTGCCGGTGTGGCTGATGTAGTTGATGACCGCGCCCGGTGCCTGCGAAGCAAAGGTGCCGGCCGAACCACCGCGCACACCTTCGATATTCTGCACCGACCCATCGAAGCGGGTCCAGTAGTCGTTGTTGCCGAACTGGATGTCGCCGAACAGCACGGTCGGAAGACCATCCTCCTGGATCTGCACGAACGGCGAACCGCCAGTGGCGACCGGAAGACCACGCACAGCAATGTTCGAGTTACCGCCTGGGCCGGCGGTACCGGCAACCTGGATACCCGGGATGGCGCGGAACACTTCGGCTTCCGAAGTCGGACGGATGGCCTGAATGGTCTCCGACGAAATCGAGCTGACCGACACTGCACTGTTGAGCTGGGTCTTGTCGCGACCCGAAGCAGTCACGACGATTGCATCGAGACCGGTTGTCTCCGGTGCGGCTTCGGCGCTGTCAGCCTGCGCAGCGTCCTGTGCGAATGCGGGCATGGCCGTCATCGCGCTGCAGAGCGCGACAAGCGAGGCACAGCCGTAGAGGGGTGTAAGCTTCATATTTCCTCCCACCAAGATGCTCCTGCAGCGTCTGCAGGAATCAGTCACCCTCTCCCTAAGACCGACTACAATCGTTTGCAACACGAAATAGCAATCGATTGCATACTTGCAGAAACTTGTGCTCAATACGCCACACCATGCCCATCCTCACCGATCTCCAAGCCACCTAAATCATTGACACGCGCGCCGATAACATCGCATCAATCTCGCGAGGGGCGTTGCGCATGACCGCGCGCAGAAGCGCTTGTGCAGGACATGCAAACTACATGGACGATGTGAAAAAACCCGGCAAGATCAGGAACATTGCAGAGCTTGCGCGGATAGCAGGCGTCTCTGCCGGAACCGTTTCCCGCGCCTTGGCCGACAAGTCACTCGTCAACAAGGAGACGCGTGAGCGTATTCAGGCACTGGCGCGCGAGCACGGCTTTCGTCCGAACCAGATGGCGCGGCGGCTCCGAACGCAGCAAACCGGAGTGATCGGCGTGGTCATTCCGCTCGGTCACGAGCGGCGGCAGCACATTTCCGACCCATTCTTCATGACCCTGTTCGGCTACCTGGCCGATGAACTTACCGAAAGCGGCCATGACCTCATGCTGTCGCGCGTCATACCCGGTGACGACGAATGGCTGGACCGGATCGTCGATTCCGGCATGCTTGATGGCGCGCTGGTCATTGGGCAGTCCAACCAATTCGACGTGATCGAGCGCGTCGCGCAACACTACCGCCCTCTCGTTGTATGGGGCAGCCATCGTGAGGGACAGGCGCAATGCACAGTGGGCGTCGATAACGCGGCTGGCGGCGCGCTTGCGGCACGGAGATTGCTGGCGCGTGGGGCCAAGCGCCTGGCCTTTTTCGGCGATCCTAACGGTCCCGAGATCGCGGAACGCCAGCGCGGCGTGGAGCAGGAAGTCGCCAAGGCGCTTGACGCATCCCTGGTGTGCTTCCCCACCCATCTCGCCAGCGAGGAAATGGCAGCGCAGATCGCAAGCCACCTTGCCGACCTCGACGGTGCTGTGGATGGGATCGTGTGTGCGTCCGATATCATCGCGATGACGACGATTCGCATCCTCCATGAGCACGGGATCTCCGTGCCCGATCAGGTTGCCGTGACCGGCTTTGACGATCTTCCCATCGCCACCCGCATGGTGCCACAGTTGACGACCGTGCGGCAGGACATTGCTGCGGGCGCTCGCGCCATGGTCGATGCCCTGCGCCGACGCATCGCCGGGGAAGACGCGCCCTCCACCATCATGCAGCCGGAACTGATCCAGCGCGAAAGCGCCTGACGTTTCAGGCGACGGTCACGCTGTCGCCATCGAACCGCAGCTGGAAACGGGGCGCTGGCGTTCCTCCGAAGTTGCTGCGCAGCAACTCGGGGTTCGTGGCGGTGGTGCGGCCTTCCATGCCCCAGTAGTCCACGAAGCTCCACACCACGCCCTCGCCAGTAACCCACCAGCTGTAGGACTGCTTCGCCTCCGCGTCGGGGTTGGCGGCAACCAGACTGGTGCCGTTGATCGGTCGCCACGGCCCAGCCATGCTGTCGGCAACCATTCCATAAAGGCCGTTCGGTCCCGCCACCGCCTCGGGCGCGAAAGTATGCGTCTGGGTCGACCAGAAGAGATAGTATCGCCCGTCGCGCGCGATCACATGCGGTCTTTCGAGTTCGTTGTTCACGCCAACTGCATCGATCAGCGGATCACCGAGAATCCACTCACCCTCCTGCAACGTTGCGATCCCGATGTTCCCGTTGAAGGGGTGATCTGACCACGCCGCGCTGCCGGTGAACAGAATATGCGCCCTGCCCGTGGCCGGGTCGCGCAACCAGGCAGGGTCGCGGAAGCCCTTGATCTGGCCGGGTGCTCCCCTGTCCTGCCGGTCGAGCACATAACGGACCCCGTCGGCCACGACGATCTCGCGCGGCTCGCGCCATGATCCGGGGCCATCGGCGTTGAGCGTGCCCTCGCTTACGAACAGGCGCTGTTCGAAAGTTTCCTGTGGATCCCCGCGGCGGCCGGCGGCGGTAAAGAAGTGTTGTACGGTCTGCCCGTCGTCCATCAAAACGGCTGAGCCCGCCCACTCGCGGCTTCCCGGAGTGAAGCCGTCCGGAAAGGCATTTCCGTGATCGGTCCAGCCATCGTTACCGAATGAAATCAGACGGATACGCGCGTGGCCGTGTCGCTCGACCGGGTCAGCAAAGACCGGAGACGACAAGAAAAACCACCAGTTCCGGCCGTTGTGCTCAGCCGTTCGTCCGTCCTCATGTGCGAGCGGCCAGCAGTCCCACAGGTCGAGGTGATCGAACAGGCGGACGACATCGGATTTGCCGATCAGCGGAATCCGGGGCGGATTGCCGTAACCAGACGGCGCCCAGCGGCTTGCACCAAAGGCAGCATCAGTCTGAACCGGAACGGAAATTTGGGACATTGCAAGCTTTCTCGAAAAGAACTTCAGGCGCGTTTGCGCATGTGAAAGATGGACACGGTCTCTGCCTTTGACGGGGGCAAGGGCAGGCCGGCGTTGCTGAGCCAGCTGGCTGGCAGGCTCTGGGGCGTTGACTTCATGGCTTCGAAGAACGGTGCGCTGTGAGCCGCATGGCCACCCTCGCCACCGGCAATGCGGAGCAGCCGAACGTCCCAAGCCCCTGATTTTCCGCAAAAAGGCAGGGTAACCGGCTGAGGTCGGCGATCCGCTGGCGGCTCTGCGCGGATAACGAACAGGAGGAGTTCGTCCTCGCGGCCTTGCGCCTGCCAGAGGACTCCGTCTGAGCCCTCGCCCTGCCAGACGCGGCCTTGGTGGAGCAAGTCACGCCATTGTTTGTGAAAGGAAATCCAGTCCGCCAGTTCGGCGCGTTCGGTGTCGGAAAGGGTGCGCGGGTCCATTTCGACGCCGAGGTGGCCGGTCATTGCCATTGCGGCACGAAAGGCAAGCGAGTGACGACGACCGGTGGCGTGCGCCGGGCTCGCGGCGATGTGCGATCCCATCACTTCGGGCGGTAAAAACGAGAGAAATCCGCGCTGTATGCCGATCCGACTGACGGCATCGATGTTGTCGCTGGTCCAGTAGCGGTGGCAGAAGTCGGCCATTCCGGCATCATTTCGGCCACCACCGCCGGCGCAGGACTCTACCTCAACTCTCGGGTGCGAAGAGCGAACTCTCGCGAGCAGAGCATAGACTCCACGAAGCTGAGCGGCACCACCGGCAGGCGCAAGATCGCGGTTGTGATCCCACTTGAGGTAGGTGATCGGAAGCTCGGTCAACAGCCTATCGAGACACCCAAAAAGATAGTCGCGAACGTCCTCGCGTCGCAGATCCAATACCAATTGATTGCGCGCCGTTGGACTTGCCCTTCCCGGCAGCGACAATGCCCAGTCGGGACGTGCGCGGTAGAGGTCGCTGTCGGGATTGATCATCTCCGGCTCGACCCAGAGCCCGAATTCCATGCCCAAAGCATTTACCCTGTCAGCCAGAGGCTTGAGACCGTTCGGATACTTGCGAGGATCGGGCGTCCAGTCACCGAGGCCGGCAGTGTCGTCATCGCGATTGCGGAACCAGCCATCGTCGAGGATGAAGCGTTCCACGCCGACCGATGCAGCCGCTTCGGCGAGAGCGACGATGCGCTCTTCGTCATGATCGAAGTAGCAGGCTTCCCAGGAATTGAGGTGAACAGGGCGCGGCCGCATCGCGCCGTCCGGCCACTGCAGCCGAGCGCGTACCGCATCGTGAAATGCCGATGCTGCACCGTTTCGCCCGGTGGTGGAAACTGCGAAGATCGAATCGGGCGCTGTCCAGTTCTCGCCCGGCGCAAGGGTTACTTCCCCCGGCTGGAGCAAGGCGCCGGCGCTGAGGGTCCAGAAGCCCTCGTCGTCGCGCTCTATGGCGATGCGATTGTCGCCGGACCATGCCAGTTGCAGCGCGCGGACGGTGCCGGTGTGGAGTGTGGCGCCCTCGTCCAGAACGTAGACCCCGCCCGGACCGCCGTGCCCCGAGATACCGCGACGGACCTCGCGTGCCCAAGTCTGCTGCGGCATGGCTTCGCGGCACTCGACCAATTCCGCATTGTGGCGGCCGCGCCAGGACAGGATCTCGCGGGCAGTGGCAGTGAGTGGAAGCAGCGCGCTGGCCAGCCAGTCCACGGTGAAAGGTTCAGCGCCAGCGTTGTGAAGGCTGTTGCGGCATACGTATGCTGTGCCGGCGACCTCGAAAACCTGCCTCAGTTCGACACCGGCAATTTCGTCGCGGTGCCGCAGCGTGACCGCGTTCTGGCTTTCCGTGATTTCACAGAAGGTAAATGCCACCGGTAGCGCACTACCATTCCGGCTGATCCGCAGCAGTTCCGGCCCAAACCAACCCAAGCCAGAGACTGGTGCTACGCTTAGCGGCACTTCCTCGTCGAGCGAGTAGGATGCAGGGCCGCGGGTTTCGGCCAGCAGCGGCAGGCTATCGACCGCTACCGTGGGGCCAAAGTGGCGCCATACAGGAGACCCGCCGTCTGGCGCGTCCCAGACCAGCGAGCCGTCGCCCGCATTCAGGACAATCGGGCGCGTCATCAGGCTGCGGCTGCTGGCTGCGGCATCGCGCTGACCCGGCCTTCGCGGACCCACAGCACCGAGAGTCCCGCCAGCGCCAGCGACACACCGCAGAACATCAGCATATTTCGCGGATCGCCGCCGAGCGCGAGCTTGTAGGCATCGAAGCCGATGGACACGAAGCCGAGGTCGAGCCTGCTCATCACCACCGCAAACAGCAGCATCGGGATGACGATCATCATGTTGAATATACCCATGTAGACGCCGGTGCGCTGCGGCGGGATCGAGTTGGTGAGGATCGCATAAGGGTTGCCCATGATGCTGCCCCACGCCAGCCCGATGCCGATTGCCGGCAGGAACAGCAGGGCCTTGTCCGTGACGTTGGGCAGGAGGAACATCCCCACGCCGCCAACGAACAAACAGAGCGCGTGAAGCGGCCCCGGCCCGATCCGCTTGACCAGCGGCACCATTGCGAAAGCGGTGACGAACGAGATGGCGTTATAGAACGCCGCAACTTCGCCGTTGGTCAGGACTGCCGTGTGAAACGCGCTGCTATGGACATCGGCGGTGCCATAGACCGTGCGGCTGATCGAATAGACGGCGTATGTCCAGTAGCCGGACATTCCGACCCATTGAAACAGGCTCATCAGCCCGAGCTTGCGCATGGCCACCGGCATGTCGGCAATCGCCTCGCCGATTTCGCGCAGGGTGGCCCAGGCGCCCTTGGGCTGCGCCTTGATGTGGGCCACTTCCTCGGCAGTCAGGGGCAGTTCGGGAACACGGAGAACCGACCACAGGATGGTGGTCAGTGACAGCACAGCGCCGATCATGAAGACGATGCGCACGGTGTAGGGAATGCCGTGGCTGTCGACCCAGTCCTGATTCATGCCGAAGCCGACGAGGAGCGACGGCGTGAGGAAAGCCAGCATCTGGGCGAGACCGGTAAATGCACTCTGCGAAAGGAAGCCGGCCTGGCGCTGATCCGGGTTCAGGCGATCAGAGACATAGGCGCGATAGGGCTCCATCGTGATGTTGTTGCCGGCATCGAGGATCCACAGCAGCGACATCGCCATGAGGATCGAACTGGAAAGCGGCATGAAGAACAGGCCAAGGCAGCAGAGCACGGCGCCGATCAGGAAGTACGGGGTGCGACGGCCCCACTTGCTGGCTGTGCGATCGCTCATCGCGCCGATGATAGGCTGCACCAGGAGGCCGGTAATCGGGCCCGCGAGTTGGAGCATAGGTAGCTGGGATTCGTCAGCGCCGAGGTAGCTGTAGATCGGCCCCATGTTGCCCTGCTGCAGGCCGAAACTGAACTGCAGGCCAAGGAAGCCGAGATTCATTTCCAATATCCGCGCCAGTGGCAGATGCGGCCTGCGGATACTGTTTCCTTCGTGCATGCGCGAACTCTCCCGTCGGGTTCACGGACCCGTTGGAACAACCATGTCACATGCGCAGAGCAAAAACAACAATCGATTGCAATATGGGCTTGCCGAATGTCGCCACCGGGGAAATTGTGATTAAATCAGAACTGGAGGGCGCTTTCGGGCGTGGCCGCCAACACGGCCTCGGCGCGCTCGCGCATCCGATTTGCGAACTGGCCATGGGTGACGATGTAGAGATCGTTCGCGAGTATGGCATCCGCGACCATTTCGCCAACGAGATCAGGGTCCATCCAGTCGCTGCCGACGACGCGCTCTGCCAAGGCCTGTTCGGATGCAGCGAAACCGCTGCCCTCACGCAGATGCGCTGGCCGATTTCGGGCCGCCTCGTGAATGTTGGAGCGCACGAAGCCCGGACAGAGGACGCTGCTGCCGATGCCCTTGGCGGCAAGATCGGCCCGCATGTTTTCGGACAGATTCAGCACGGCCGCCTTGCTGGCGGCGTAGATCGCAAGGTGCCCCGGCATTACAACCGTTGCCGCGAGCGAGGCAGTGTTGACGACATGGCCGCCGCGCCCATGCGCGATCATCTGCGGCAGGACCGCCTGCAAGCCGTTGACCACGCCGCCGAGATTGACGCCAAGGCCGAAGTCCCAATCAGCATGAGTTGCCTCGAGCACCGGCCCTTCTACCCCGACACCAGCGTTGTTCACCAGAATGTCCACGCCGCCCAGTTCGTCGTCGAGACGCCGTGCTGCTTCGGCGTAAGCCTGGCGGTCGGTAACGTCGAGTTCCATGGCGATCACGCTTTCGCCGAGACCTTCGGACGCCAGTACCCTGAGGGCCTTACCGATGTGATCTGGCCGCAAATCGGCGATTATGATGAATGCGTCGCGTTTGGCGAGAGCCTTGGCAATCCCGAGGCCTATGCCGGAAGCCCCGCCCGTGATGAAGGCATTGCGGCCGGCAAAGGATGTGATTGCCATCGTCATAATCTCCTGCCCGACGCCTTATTCGCCGGGACTTATCAGCACCTTGCACTGATGCGTGCGCTTGCGCAGGCTTTCGAACACGTCGGGCGTTGCATCGAGCGAAATCGTGTCGGTCACCAGCAGGCGCGGTTCGGCGGCGCAGCGATCAAGCGCATCGAGCGCAGCTTCGTATTCCTGCCGCGTGAAGAAGGCGGACGTCACCAGCTTCACCTGCTTCGACAGCATGGCGAAGCTGTTGAAGCTGTCGGGACGGGTGCAGAGCCCGAGCAACGTGATCGTGCCATCGTTGCGGACCTGATCAACCGCCTGGGCGATCAGGCCGGGCATGCCGACGCATTCGAACACGACATCGGCCTTGCCACCCAGCGCCTTCTCAGCGCTAGCGACGGGGTCGGCGGGATCGACGACGAAATCGTGTGCGCCCATCTGTAGCGCCCGATCGCGCTGCCATTCGGCAAGGTCCTGCACGACCACGCGCCCTGCCCCGAACCGCCGTGCCCAGAAGGCGACAGCGAGGCCAATGGGGCCAGCACCGAGGACCAAAACACGGTCACCGATCTTCATTCGGCTGAGCGCGACGCCATGAAGCGCGACGGCCAGCGGTTCGACGATCGCGCCATCGGCGAGGCTGGCGCTGGATGGAAGACGCACGCACTGGTTCGGGCGGGTCAGGGCGTATTCGGCATAGCCGCCGCCCTGAAGCCCGAATTTCTCGCACCACTGGACTTCCCCAGCGCGGCAGGCGTGACACTGGCCACAGCTTTGCAGCGGGATGACCGAGACGAGATCGCCGGTCCGCAGGCCTTCCACGCCCTTGCCGAGAGCAACGACTTCGCCCGCGAATTCATGGCCGAGCACGGAACCGGCGCCCTGCCCGTAAGCCGGGTCCTCGGTCATGTGCAGATCCGAACCGCAGATGCCGCAGCGGCCGACCTTGACCACGACATCGCCCTCCCCCGGCGTGGGATCGGCGATGGTCTCGATTGCCAGGGGCTTGTGCAGCCCCTGCATCACGGCGGCGCGCATGGCGGTGTCCTTACTTGTACTTGCCGAGCATCATGCCGCCGTCGATCACCACGTGGCTGCCAGTCATATAGTCCGACGCATCCGAGGCGAGCAGAAGCGCAAGCGGCTTGAGCTGGTCCGTCTCGGCAACGGAGCCGAGCGGGACGATGGCGTCCCACGCGGCGCGGGCAACAGGATCCTTCTTGAGCCAGCCACCGCCGATGTTGGTGACGAAGGGGCCGGGGGCGATGGCGTTGATGCGAATCTTGAATTCGGCGAGTTCGAGGCCGAGGGCGCGCACCATGTGCAGCACGCCAGCCTTGGCGGGCATATAGGGCAGGCCGACGATCGGTTCGGTGACGAGGCCGGCATTGGAGGCGGTGGTGATGATCGAACCTCCGGTACGACCGTTGGCGCGGCCTTCCTTCTTCATGATCCGCACGGCATTGCTGACGGTGTAGAATACGCCGTTGAGGTTGATCTGGATCGAACGGTCCCAACGGTTATGGTCGTAAGTGTCGACCTGTCCGTCCTCGTTGCGGTGCCCTGCAGGATTCCAGAAGCCGGCACCCGTATCGATGCCGGCATTGGCGAAGCAGATGTCGAGACCGCCATAGGCGCGGTCGTGGGCGTCGAAGGCAGCGACGACATCGTCCCAGCTGGACACATCGAGCCGGTCGGCGCGGACCTCATAGCCTTCGGCGCGCAGGCGGGCGGCTTCGCGGGCGGCACCATCGGCGTCGATGTCGGTCAGGGTGACGGCAGCGCCGGCTTCAGCCATGGCTTCGGCATAGGCGAGGCCGATGCCCGATGCGGCGCCGGTGACGAGCGCTGAGCGGCCCTTGATGTCAAACCTGTCGAGCGTTCTCATTGGCATCCTCTTGTATTGATTGTTGTTCGCGATCGATCAGGCGCTGCAGCATGCGGCGGGCGCGGACGCCGCCGCCGTCGCCATTCAGGATCAGCGGGCGCAGATCCCAGAAGTCTGCCCCGCGCATGAGGCGGTGGCTGTCGCGAATGATCGGCATGTCTTCCTGCTCGAACGCGAATTCGAGCGCGCCACGCATGGCGGCGGTGAACTCGGCATCGCCCAGCTTGTAGTCGCGGGCGGTGGCCCAGAAGTAGTGCGTGGTGTCGGGCGTTTCCGGCGTGAAAGCATGGAGCGAGGGCAGCAGCGTGCATTGCTCGCGCGGGGTGCCGGGATCTCCGGCGCGGAAGTCAAAGTAGAGCACGGCGGGCGCGTGCCATTGGACGAGGCCGTAGAAATCCTGCCTGCGTCCTTCGGTGCCCATGACCGCGGCAATGCCGACCGAGAGATGGTCGTTCAGGCGGACGTATTCGGCGAAGACACTATTGCCATCCTGCCAGAACTTGCGCTCGCCCTCGGTGAAAGCGCTGGCGACAAGTGCGGGATGGACGAAGTTGGCGTGGCTGAGATCGAGGATGTTGTCGCTGTAGAGCTCGTAGTGCCCCTCGGCGACGGTTGTGCCGCGTACGGCCTCCCACCTCGGGTCCGAGAGCCATGAGAAGTCCGGGATCAGCGACGCGTCGGCCTTGGCCGTGTCACCCATCCAGATCCACAGCAGGGCATGGCGCTCGACCAGCGGGTAAACCTGCAGGTTTGCGTCGGGCAGCTGGCCGCCGGGGTGCGGATTGTGGACGCAATGGCCCGCACCGTTGAAGCGCAGGCCGTGGTAGGGACACATCAGCGCGCCATCGACCACCGTGCCATGACCGAGCGGCGCAAAGCGATGCGGGCAGCGACCGGTGATCGCGTGCGCTACCCCTTCCGCGTCACGAAACAGGGCGACCGGCTCCTCGAGGAACGTGCGCTGCTTCGGTTCTGCACCTAGATCGCTCGCCCAGCCAGCCACATACCACGTGTTGCGGAGGTACGTCCCCCGTGGCTCCTGCCCGAGCCGTGGAACCGGTGCCCTCTCCTCGCCCACGATCGCCGCGTCAGAGATAGAGGGCGGGGTTGATCGCGATATCGTGCTCGCGGCAGTAGCTTTCGTAGTGGTTCATGAACCACCACACGTCGAGCGTCTCGACGTGGTTGCCCTGCTCGTCGAAGAACTCGTTCGCGCCCTGCATGTGGAACAGCGCCTTCATGCCATTAGGGTCGTCGGTCACGAGGGTGTGTGCCGTGCCGGGCGTTTCGGTGATGAAATCGCCGGGGCGGCAAACCCAGTCGTATTCGAGGTAACGGAACGAGCCCTCAAGGCCGATCGCCCAGACCTTGCCGCGGTGCTTGTGCGTACCGATGACACCCGGCCCCTTGATCCACAGCACGTTGACGTAGACATTCTCGCGCACGTCGAACGCAAGGTGACGGATTGCGGCGTTGTCGCCGAACGGAACCCACGGGCTCTCGATCTCGGACGATCCGACGTAAGTGCCTTCGACGCCCTTGGCGCGGATCAAGTCACCGTAGAGTTCGGGGACATTGACGATCTTGTAGGCGCCCGAGGGGGGCGCAGTCATGGTGCCCATGGCGTCCTCAGAGATAGAGCTTGGGGTTGATGGCGATGCCGTTCTCGCGGCAGTAGGTCTCGTAGTGGTTGATGAACCACCAGACGTCGGTGGTATCAACGAGCACGGCGTTCTCATCGTAGAATTCGATCGGGCCCTGCATCCATCCGAACAGCTTGCAGCCTTCCGGATGGTCGGTGACGAGCGTGTGGCTCTCGCCCGGCGTTTCGAGGATCAGGCCGCCGGGGGTGGCAACCCAATCGTACTCGAGGTAGCGGACGCTGCCTTCGAGGCAGACCATGGTGATGGTGCCGCGGTGGAAGTGGGTGCCGATTACCCCCGGCCCCTTCACCCACAGGATGTTCGAGAACAGGTTCTGGCGCACGTCGAATGCGAGGTGCTTGATCGCGGCGTTGTCACCGAACGGCACCCACGGGCTGTCGACGTCGGTCTGCGCGTCAATGTAACGACCGCCGGGGCTGAGGCGCTGGACCAGCTCCTTGTGTGCGAAAGGAACGTCGACAATCTCAGCCTTGTCCGAGGGCGGCGCTGTCATCACGGTGGCGGTGCTCATTGTACAGGTCCTCTCAACGGATCAGCGTGTCAACGTAGTCGGCACCAATGCCGACCTTTTCGTAGTGTTCGCGCGCTGCCTTCATGTAATCGAACACGTCGTAGTGGCCGACAGTGTTGCCCTCTTCATCGAGCCACATCAGCGGGCCGGAGACGACGAAGAAGACCTTCATCGGGTCCTCGTGCTCGTAGCAGACCAGGGTATGGCTCTCGCCCGGGGTTTCATAGACGAAGTCCCCAGCCGTGGCGGTCCAGCTGTGCTCGAGGTAGGCCCACTTGCCGCTGATGGTGTAGGCCCAGATCGGGTGCGGGTGATAGTGGCGGTTGACGAGACCCGCCTGCTTGCTCATCAGGACATCCGCCCACATGTTCTTGGCCGGGCTGATCCAGACGGGCTTGGAAAATACCGTTTCGGAGATCGGCACCCAGTAGCGTTCGTCGCCCTCGGCTATCTTGGGCATGTAGACTTCCGGCAGGCCGCCTTCGCGGAAGACCTTGTCGACCGGCTTGATGTCCTTCCAGAATTCCGTGTGCGCCGCTTCAGGCATATGCTCTCTCCGTAAGGATCAACGCGGGCGAAGCCGAAGGGGTGACGACCCCGCCCGCGCAAATCGTTAAGCTTGTCAGAACTCGAAGCCGAGCCTGACGTACCATTCGGCCGGACGGCTGTAAGTGCCGTAGATCTGGCCGCCCGCGATCTGTGCCTGACCGGTCACGAGATAGCGTTCGTTGGTGATGTTGGTGCCGCCGACCGTGAGGTTCCACTGGTTTTCCGGCGCCTGGTACTGCAGGCTGGCGTTCACGATGTCGGTCGTCGGACGCAGCAGCAGGATCGTGCCCTCGGTGTCGTTGCGCATGCCGGTGGTGTGGGTCCAGTCAGCCAGCGCGACGATCTTGCCATCGCCAACGGCCATCTCGAAGCGGGGCGCGACGTTGAACTTCCACGAAGGTGCCTTGGGCAGGTCCGATCCCTTCAGCACGCCGAGCTGGAACGGATTCGGTGCAACCTGCGCCGGAGCCAGCACGTTCGTGTAGTAGGCATCGAGATGACCTGCCGACGCAGTGATGGTGAAACCATCGGCGGGGGCTGCAACCATTTCGATTTCGAAACCCTTGATGCGAGCATCGCCGGCGTTCTGGATGGTCGGCGAGACGCCCTGCTGGAAGTTCAGCTGGATGCCCTTGTACTTCGTGGTGAACACTGCAGCGTTCAGCTGCAACCTGCGGTCCAGCAGCGTCGACTTCACGCCGGCTTCGAAGGTCTCGGCGATTTCTTCGCCAAAGGTCGGAGCGACCGGAAGCGGATTGGACAGACGGGTTGTCCAGCCACCGGTCTTGTACCCGCGCGAGAACGAGCCGTAGGCCATCACGTCTTCGGTCGGATGCAGTTGCAGGCCGAGCTTGTAGGAGAAGTCGTCAAACGTCTGCTTGTTTGGCGCAGTCGGATAGTAGCGGAAGGGTTGCGACGGGATCGGGAAGCCGACAGCCGTGGCGCAGGCCGCGGTTGGATTGCCGGTTGCGGGATCGGTGGCAAGGCAGTTGAACAGCTTGTAGTTGAAGCCGTTCACGTCAGCCTGTGCGCCGTCGTACTGCTTGTTCTCCTTGGTGTAGCGGGCACCAACCGAGATGCCGATCAGGTCGCTGACGCGCCAGTCGATCTGGCCGAAGCCGGCGTAGGCTTCGGTATCTACCTTGCCGGGACCATCAACCTGCAACAAGCCGGCCGAGAAGGTCACGAAGTCGCGCAGATCACCCTTTTCCTTGAACCCATAGCCGCCAAGCACGAAGTTCAGCGCCCCGTCCATCGCCGAACCGGTCAGCTGGACTTCCTGGCTGAACTGGTACTGATCGACGATGAAGCTGGTCTGCAGCATCGGCAGCGGGGAGTTGTCTAGGTCGACACCTGCCTTGAAATCGACTTCGCGATACGAAGTGATCGACTTGAGCATGACGTTGTCGGATAGGTCATACTCAAGGTTGAGGCCAAGGCCCCACTGCTTCAGCTTCGAGAAGTTGTTGCCGTTGGCGTAAGTGGTGTCCTTGTCGGTGTTCACCCAGCGGCCGTCGTAGGGCAGCAGATTGTTGAACGGATCGCCGTCGACATTGCGGCTGGCGAGACCGGGGATGGTATTGTAGCCGCTTACGCTGGAACGCGGGCCACAAAGAGCGGTGGCGTTGCGTGCTGCGATCTGAGCTGCAGTGGCGCCGATGCAGAAATTGTAGAGGCCAGCAAACAGGAAGCCCGAGCTGCCCGTCACGACGTCAAGTGCGGTGCCGGGGATGTTGTTGGCAGCAACACCAGCGAACGGTCCGGGAATCGGCGTGACGGCCAGGACGGTGTTCGCAGTCGAGTCCTGATCGATGTTGGTGTAGTCACCGCTCAGCGTTGCGCGGAAGCTGGTGCCATTGTCCCAGCGCAGCTTGCCGCGCAGGTTCCAAGAATTGTCGCCGCCCTGGCGGCTGCGGGTTTCATAGCCCGAGGCAGGGAACTGTGTGAAGCTGTCGTTCGCGCCGGCATTAGGATAGGGGATGCGCTTCTGGAACCCATCGCGCTTGTGAATGCCGAATGCGACCGAGGAGCTGAGACCTTCAGTCAGCGGAATGTCGACAAGGCCACGGGCCTGAACGCGATTGAAGCGGCCGACGGTCACGTCGCCTTTGACGTGGAATTCCTTGCCCGGCGTGTGCGTCACGATCGAGATCGCGCCGCCGATGGTGTTACGGCCGAACAGAGTCCCCTGCGGTCCCTTGAGGACCTCGATCCGTTCGACGTCGAGCAGGTCCTGGTTGGCACCAATGGAGCGGCCGAGATAGACGCCATCGAGATAGACACCGACGGCAGGGTCGATGTTGAACGCGAAGTCGGACGAGCCGATGCCACGGATCGTCGCACCCAGCACGGCACTCGAACCGGAGAACGGGGTTGATGCGTCAAGGGTGACGTTGGGGGTGATGCCGGAAAGCGCCGAAACGTCGCCCACTGCGCGTTCCTGGAGAGCGCCGGCGGTAAATGCAGTGATTGCGATTGGCACGTCTTGGACGTTTTCCGCGCGCTTCTGTGCGGTCACCACGATCTGTGCGATGCCGCCGGTGTTGTCTTCGGCCTGAGCCTGATCCTGCGCAAACGCTGGCGCGGCAAGAGCCGCGGCCATGGCTGCAATGGAAACCGATGCTATTCTCATGGTTTTCCTCTCCCTGTTTTTTCGGAGCGGGGCCCCTGCCCCGGAATCTCGCCAGCTTGATAGGCACTGGCGAAAATGGTCGCTTGCACTCACGCGCAAGCTGATAAGGACTGCTGCGCAAAAATCATGCTGCGCAGCATTCCGTTACGTCATGCTGGCGTCTTTCTGCCCATCCGCCAGTCGCGCGGAGCTGCGCCGAACTGCTGACGGAAGCAGCGCGTGAAGTAGGCGCTGTCGTTGAAACCCAGCTCGAATGCGATCTCGGTAATGCTGGCATCGGGCCTTGCCATCAGCCTGTCGGCCGCGCGGCGCAGGCGCTGATCGAGAATGTACGCCGTTGGCGTGGTCCCCATCGCCGCGAAGATGTTCTGCACCGTACGAACCGATACACTGCAGGCATCTGCCACGGATGTTGTGCGCAAGGCCGGGTCCTCAAGGTTGGCTGCAACCATGGCCAACACGCGACGGCGCAGATCGGCCTCGCCTGCGTCGGTCGATGGACGCTGCGCTCCACGCATGGCCATGGCGGCAAGGTCATAGAATACGGCGTTGACGCCGATTTCCCATTCCGGATCCTCTGCGGCGCGCTCGCCCTGCTGCCACAATGACAACAGGAAATCGTGGAACACGCGCCCGCCAGGTGTCGCGCCGCACATGCGCTGCATCAGCGCATCGTCGATCCCCGAAAAGCGCTCGGCCAAAGGCGCTCGCGGGAACTCGACCACGAGCAGTTCGTGGCCGGTGAGACGGATCGAATAGGGCTGATGAGGACTTGCCAGAACGAAGTCACCCGGCAGGAGCGTGCATTCCTGGCGCCCCTGCGTGTGCTCGCTGTTGCCGCGGCATTGCAGGTGGAGGATCAGGCGCTCGTCATCCTGCGGCAGAGGATTGCGACCTACTGCCGAATGGGAAGAATCCGTGCGGATCATGTCGAGTTCACCGACGCGCCACGACAGCATCTTCCCCGCGAAGTCTTCTCCGGGCACGTTGACGAATGTGCCGGTGAAGGCCCGATCCGCAATCTCGTTCCAATATCGCGCCCGATCAGGTGGAGCGACGTCGGCCGTGTGAAACTTGAGAAGCGCACCCATGGTTCTTCTCCGTTGTGTCAGGCGATCGAGGGGATCGCGTTGCCAGAGCGCCGCGCAACAACGCGCGGAGCGGATTCGATAAGTCCAAGTGTCAGGAAACCTGCCAGCACGGTGCAGCCGAGCATCAGCCACAGCGGTGCGGCAAGGCCGTAAGCGTCAGCCAGCGTCCCGGCGAGGAATGGCGACAGAACCCCGCCAAGGACTTCGCCGGTGCCCATCACGACGCCGGTCAGCGTCGCAGTCAGACGAGGGTCGACCGACTCCGAAGGGATCGTGGCCATGAACATCGGGAACAGCCCGTTGAGGCCCCAGCCGAAAAAGAAAATCGCGGCGAGAACCCAGGCCGAGCCTTCGTAATACAGGCCGCCCAGAGGCAGGATCACGCCGAGGAACGAGAAAAAGATCATCACCGGGCGGCGGCCAATAACGTCGGAGATTGCCGGTACGGCAAAGCTGCCCAGGCCCGCCGAAATACCCAGCGTTGCCATCAGCCAGCTCATTGTGTCGGGATCAAACCCGCGCGCCTTCGTCAGGAAAAGCGGCATGAAGGCCCAACATACGACCAGGTAGGAAACCAGCAGGATCGAGATCAGGGCGCAAAGGATGACATTGCGGTGCCCGAACGCTTCACGCAGCGTGACTTTGGGCGCAGCGTCATCATGCGTCTCAACCGGCGGCTCGCGCAGCGTGAACCAGATGAGGGCCGCGGTGACGAGTCCGGGCAATGCAGCCAGGTAAAAGCCCGTCCTCCACCCTACGGCAACGGCTACGGGCACCAGCAGCAAGGGCGCAAGACCGGAGCCAAGAAGATTGGACCCCAGATTCTGCGCGACCCCCATGGCGAGGCCGCGGCGTTCAGGCGCGACCTCGGCGACGATCATCGAATGGCTGACCGGCATGACCCCGCCCTCGGCAGCACCCATCAGGAGGCGCGCGCCAAGGAGCATCAGGAATGAAGATGCAGCACCCGAGATGAATGAGCACAGGCAAAAGGCGATGGTGGCGATGACCACCACTGGTTTGCGGGAACCCAGCTTGTCCGAGATGCGCCCGACTAGCAGGCCCGACAGCGCCCATGTGAGCGACAGGGCGGAGCTGAACATGCCGACTTGCGTATTGCTCAATTGCAGGTCCGGCTGGACGAACGGCATCAGGAAGTTGAGCGCATTGCGGTCGAAGAAGAGGATGCCGAAATTGAGGCTGAGGAGCGCGGTAACCCACACTTGGTAGCCGCTGCTTCTGGCCTTTCCGGCATTCATCTTCGCAGTCGCCAACATTTACCTCTCCCATCTTCCACTTGCCGATCCCATGCCGACATTGTTCTCATTCTAGGTCGCTATCGTTGCCCTCTCTTGGATTGCCGCGCAGCCCGACCGGGACCAGAGCGCACGGGGTCAGATAAATGGTCGTACAGGGTCGGCGCCGTCCCATCCTTGCGATGCCTGCCACATCGCTGTGAAGTGCGCGTCCATTCCTGGTGTTGCAGGGATAAGTTCCAGAAACCCCGGGGCCGCAGCAGTCCCGCCTTCGAGATAGGCGACGCTCCCTCCGGTAGGCACCGCGGCTTTGAACGCGAGCCTGTAGCCCCGTGAGAGGTATGCCGGCAGCTCCGCCTCAACATCTTCACAAGCGATGCCAAAGTGATGGAATCCGTACCCGCGCTTCTCAATCGTTTCGCGATAGACTGAAGAATTGCCGTCAAGAGGTTGGATCAGTTCGACCTGCATGTGGCCGATAAAGCCCATCGCAATCATGACATCGGCAGTCGATGGCGCGCCACGGTAGAACTGGTCAGGACCGAGGAAATGGTCGAGCAGGAAGAACGGCCCAGCGGCGCAATCCTTCTGGAAGTGCGCGATCGACGCGTGAACGTCCTCGACCACAAACGCAGTCTGCATGACGCCACCGAACGGCTGGCCGAAGCCGAGCATTCTTGCCATTTCTGTCCTCTCCGCACGCCCCGCCTCTAGCGGACGGAAGCGCGCCACATTCTGCTAGAGCGTTATCGCAACCTTGCCGAACAGGCCGGCTGATGACTGGTACGCGTAAGCGTCGCGGGCGTTCTCGAGCGGGAAAGCCTTATCTACCACTGGCTTGATCCCGTGCTGGTCGATGAAAGCATTGAGCCGCTGGGCCATGCCCTTCGATCCGACGAAGATGCCGCGGATCGATGCGCCCTTGAACATCAAGCCGTGGGGGTTGGTGTCACCCTCGCGCGTCAGCACGCCGATCAGGGCGATTTCGCCCGCAAACCCGACGGCGGCAATGGATTGCTTGAGCGTGCCAGCGCCGCCAACCTCGACGACCTTGTCAACGCCGCCACCAGCTAGCCGGGCCGCCTCTGCACCCCACTCGGGCGTGGTGCGGTAATTGATCACGTGATCGGCGCCGAGCGCTTTCACCCGCTCAAGCTTTTCATCCGACGACGACGTGGCAATGACGGTGACGCCCGCAGCCTTGGCAATCTGCAGCGCGAGCAGCGACACGCCCCCAGTGCCGAGAACCAGGACAGTGTCTCCCGCCTTTACCGGGCGCGGCCCTTCCATAAGGGCGTTCCACGCTGTGACACCGGCGCAGGGCAGACAGGCGGCGTGCGTAAAATCCAGAGTCTCGGCCAGCGGGACTACGCCATGCTCAGGCAAAACAACATATTCCTGCAGCATGCCCGGCGCGGGCGGCGCGCCAAGGGCGACGCCCATGCCGGGGTTGGGCGGACCGTCCATCCAGTTCTGGAAGAAGATGCCGGCCACGCGGTCACCCACCTTGAGCGAGGAAACGCCCTCGCCCACTGCAGCAATCTCCCCCGCACCATCGGACAGCGGCACGGTGTCCTGCTGCACCACGCCGCCCATATAAAACCCGAGCGGAATGATCTGGTCGCGGTAGTTCAGCGAGCACGCACGAACGCGCACCAACACTTCGCCCGGACCCGGCTGCGGAATGTCGGTCTCGTCCAGTCGCAAATCATCGAGCGACGTCGAGCCTGCGGCAATCACCCACTGGCGCATCGGCATTTTCTCCCTGTGGAAGGATCATCACCGATTCAGCGGCACAAATTAATCAGTTGGACAAACCGATTTCACCTAATGAAACCTAATTGGGGTTCGCTTCGAGTGCAGCGGCAATGGCACGCGCCGTAGCCTTCAGTGCTTCGAGATGACGCTGGACAACCGCTTCGTCCGCACCGCGACGTCCCGGCCACGTGACATTGATTGTCGCGATGGGCGACCCGCCGACCATGATCGGCACCGCCATGGAGCGGCGGCCGTCGCGCAAGACCAGCTGCTTGGAGCGATCCGGCCACGGCAGCAGAGGATCACGAGTTGCATAACCGCGCTGCCTGACCTGTTGCAGCATTTGCCGCAGTTCGGCCTCGCTGCCTTCCGGCGGATTAGCGGGCCGCAGGCGGTCGATGATCGAATCCCGCTCGGCATCGCCACAGGCTGCGAGATAGGCACGGCCTGTTGCCGTATGGATGTAGGACAGCTTGACCCCGACCGGACCGAGGATGGCGGAGTCGAGCCGGAACAGCGGACTGTTGGTCTCAAGAATTTCCATGTGATCGAGTCGCGGCGCTGCCAGCACCGACGGCCATGCCACTTTCGTGGACAACGCCTTCATGTACGGCGAGGCAATTTCAGCAATGTGGGCGGAGGAGGTGAACGACGCGCGCTCGATCCGGTCCACATGCGGGAGGTACGCGCCATCGGCAAGACGCTGCCACACAAGTCCCTTCTGCCCCAACGTTACCAGCATTCGCAGCAAAGTCGCCTTGGGCAGACCTGTGGCCTGATGCAGCTCGTGCAAGCTTGCCGCCTTGCGCGTCTGCACTTCGATCAGCACGTCCAGCCCACGCTCCAACGCGCGCACGGTCTTGACCCTGCGTTCCAGCATCCATCCTGCTCCGGCAAATTCTGCGTTTCACCTTATGCAACGCAAAATCACGAAACCCCCGTGCAAAGTCAACCGCACTGTCGCAGCAATAGGGGACGGAGAGGAAAACCAGACGATGACGAAGCCAAGCGTTCTGTTCATCTGCACGCAGGATACCAAGGAAGAGGAAGCCCGCTTCACCCGGGCCGCGCTGGAGGCGGCGGGCGTTGACGTGGTCCACCTCGATCCCAGCGTCCGCCGCACTGTCGGCGGCGCCGAAATCTCGCCCGAGATGGTTGCGGAGGCAGCCGGCATGACCATTGAGCAGGTCCGAGCGCTTGGCCATGAAGGCAAGTGCCAGAATGCAATGATCGGTGGCGCAATTGCTGCGGCCCATGCGTGGGACGCCAAGTCGCCCGTCTCGGGAATTCTGGCAGTTGGCGGCTCGATGGGCTCGGCGCTTGCCGGGGCGCTAATGCAGAGCTTCCCCTACGGCCTGCCCAAGCTGATCGTTTCGACCATGGCTTCGGGTTTCACCAAGCCGTACATGGGCGTGAAGGACATCGCGATGATGAACGCGGTGACCGACATATCGGGCATCAACACCATCAGCCGGGACGTTTTTCGCAACGCCGCCAACGCTGTTGCCGGCATGGCCAAAGGTTATGATCGCGACAAGGGCCCGGAAAAGCCGCTGGTCCTGATCACCACTCTGGGCACCACCGAAGTCAGCGTGAAGCGCATCCGCCAGGCTCTGGAGAGCGATGGCTGCGAAGTCATGGTGTTCCACTCCTCCGGCGCGGGCGGGCCGACGCTGGATGGCCTCGCCACCGACAAGGACGTGGCGCTGGTCCTCGACCTTTCGCAGACCGAGATCCTCGATCATCTTTTCGGCGGGCTGGCAGACTCCGGCCCCGATCGCGGCCGCGCAGCGCTGCGCAAGGGCATCCCGACGATCCTGGCACCGGGTAATGCTGACTTCATCATCGGCGGACCGATCGATGCGGCAGAGGTGCAGTTCCCCGGCCGCCGCTACCATCAGCACAACCCGCAGCTTACTGCAGTGCGAACCAAGGTGGACGATCTCAAGAGGCTGGCCGATCACCTTGCCGCCAACGTGCGCGAAGCCAAGGGCCCGGTGCGGGTATTCACTCCGCTCAAGGGCTTTTCCAGCCACGATAGCGACGCCGGGCACCTGCAGGACCTCAGTGTGCCCGGACCCTTCGCCGAATACCTTGCGCAGGTCATGCCCGACCATGTGCCTGTCACGGCGATCGATTCCCATTTCAACGACGAAGCCTTCTCAAGCGCGGTGATCGCCGCGGCGCGAGAATTGCTGGCCGCAAAGAACTGATCCGAAGATGACCGACGACATTCCCCTGACTCACGAAGACATCGCCGAGATCGCCGCGATCCTGGAGAAGTCCGGCTACCGCGAACTCGATCTTTCGACGCGCCGCTTTCGCCTGCGCGTGGCCAAGGGCGCCGACGCACAGGGCGGCGTGATACAGGAATGGCAATGGGCTGGATCGGCGCCGGAAGTCTCAGCCGAGGCAAGCGCGACAACGGTTGACCCCAACGCAATCTGCTCGCCCCTGCCCGGCACATTCTATCACGCCCCCCAACCCGGCGCGCCGCCCTTCGTCCAACCGGGAGATGAAGTCGGCCCGGAGACGGTGATCGGCATCGTCGAGACGATGAAGCTGATGAACCCGGTGCACGCCGGCCGCAGCGGCATCATCGCCGAGATCCTTGCTGCGAACGGGACCTTGGTCGCCAAGGGCGAAGCCTTGGTGCGGCTGACCTGACATGATCCGCAAGCTGTTCATCGCCAACCGCGGGGAAATTGCGCTCCGCGTCATCCGCACCGCGCGCGCCATGGGGATCGAGACCGTCCTCGGTGCTTCCGAAGCCGACGCTGCATCGCTTCCGGCGCAGCTTGCGGACCATGTCGCAATCGTCGGCCCCGGGCCATCGTCGCAGGGCTACCTGGCCATCGATCGCGTGGTCGATGCGATGGTGAAGTCAGGCTGCGATGCGGTGCATCCGGGGTACGGCTTCCTGTCGGAGAACGCCGCGTTCGCTCGCGCTGTGAAAGCGGCGGGCATCTGCTTCGTCGGGCCTGACATCAAGACGCTCGAAGGCATGGGCGACAAGCTCGCAGCCCGCGCGCTCGCCGTTGAAGCGGGCCTCCCCGTGCTACCGGGGGGCGAGGCTGCAACGCGTGGAGACGTCCATTCCCGCGCTGCGCAAACTGGCTATCCGTTGTTGCTCAAGGCCGTGGCCGGTGGCGGTGGCAAAGGCATGCGCCGCGTGGATCGGCCTGAAGATCTCGACAGCGCACTCGACATGGCTCAGGCCGAAGCGCAGGCCGCGTTCGGCAACAGCGCAGTCTATGTCGAGCGCTTCGTTGCGCGGGGACGCCATGTTGAAGTGCAGCTTCTTGGCGATGGCACCAATGCCATTCACCTCGGGACGCGCGATTGTTCGATCCAGCGGCGCTTCCAGAAGCTGGTCGAAGAAGCCCCTGCCCCCGCGATGCCTCTGGAGGCCCGCGCAGGCATCGAACAAGCCGCCGTCCAGCTCGCCCACCACATTGGTTACCGCGGCGCCGGAACGGCCGAGTTCCTGGTCGATGCCGAGGACTTCTCGTTCTACTTCCTCGAACTCAACGCGCGCATTCAGGTCGAGCACCCCGTGACCGAGGCAATTACCGGCGTCGATCTTGTCGAACAGCAACTGCTGGTCGCCATGAGCAAGCCGCTATCCCTGACGCAGGCGATGGTACGTCCTCACGGCCACGCCATCGAAGTGCGCATCAACGCCGAGGACCCCGAGGCCGATTTTCGCCCTTCCCCGGGATGTGCAGTTCGCGCTGCCTGGCCTGCTGGCGAGGGCGTGCGCGTGGACACGCACATCGGCATCGGGGGCGAAGTGCCACCGTTCTACGATTCGCTCATGGGCAAGCTGATCGTGCACGGCGAGACGCGCGAGCAGGCCGTGGAATGGCTTTCCGACGCGCTGCGCTCGCTGCACATCGAGGGACTGCCCACCACCGCTTCACTCCATCGCCGTATTGTCGCCGATCCGCGCTTTGTTGCTGGCGGCGTTGATACCGGCTTCCTCACGGGACTTGCCCAATGACCGAGATCCGTCTCGTCGACGTCACCATGCGCGACGGCAACCAGAGCCTGTGGGGCGCGACCGGCCTCAATACCGCGCACATGCTGCAAGCTGCCGCGCTGACCGAAGCCTGCGGGTTCAGGGCCATTGATTTCACGTCGTCGAGCCACATGGCCGTGGCCGTGCGTTACTTCCAGAACAATCCCTGGGAACGCCTCCGCCGCATGTCGGCGGCCATGCCGACAACGCCGCTTCAGTTCATCACCACCGGCTTGCGCTTCATCGCCTGGCAGCAGGCCGATCCCGAGTTCATGCGTCTGGTCTACCGCGCCTTGCAGGCCAACGGCGTGGGGCGTTTTGTCCTGCTCGACCCGATGCACGAGGTGCCCGCGGTGATCGAGGCGGCGAAGCTGGTGAAGGAAGAGGGCAACGCCGAAGTGATGGCGGCGCTGACCTTCACGCTTTCCGAGATCCACACCGACCAGTTCTATGCCGATTTCGCGCGTGCCGTCGGGCAGAGCCCGAACATCGACCTATTCTATATCAAGGACCCGGCGGGCCTGCTCTCGATGGATCGCGCTCGCACGCTGGTCCCGGCGGTGAAGGCCGCGATCGGCAACCGCCCGCTCGAGATCCATGCCCATACCACTGTTGGCCAAGGCATGTTGGCGAGCCTTGAGGCGACAAAACTCGGCATTTCCGCGATCCATGTTGGCGTCGGCCCAGGTGGCGACGGCTCTTCTCTGCCGGAAGCCAATCGCATGGTTGCCAATCTCGAAGAGGCCGGTTTCTCGGTTGGCATCGACAAGGCTGCGCTCAAGCGCCTGACGTCCTACTGGCAGAGCGTCGCGCTGGCTGAGGGGCTTCCGCCGGGCACGCCGCAGAACTTCGACGCCAGCTTCCTGCGTCACCAGATCGCCGGTGGCGTGATGACCACGATCGCGCGCCAGCTCGAAGAGCTTGGCCTGTCGGACCGGATGAACGCGGTGATCGAAGAGACCGGGCAAGTCCGCGCCGACCTCGGCTTTCCGATCATGGTCACGCCTTTCCCGCAGATGGTCATGACCCAGGCCCTGTTCAACGTGATCGGCGAGCGGCGCTATGCGCAGGTATCGGATCAGGTCATCCGCTATTGCATGGGCAAGTTCGGCAAGCCCACTTCACCGGTCGACCGGGAAGTGCTCGCCACCATCATGGATCGCCCTCGTGCGCGTGAACTGGAGAAGGAACCAACCTTCCCTGCACTCGGCGATCTGCGCCGCCAGTTTGGCTACCACATGCCCGACGAGGAGTTCCTCCTTCGTGCAGTCATGCCCGCCGAACAGGTTGACGCCATGCTCGCGGCAGGTCGCTCCCGCGCGACCTATTCTCCCAAAGCCGCGCCAATCATTTCACTGCTGCGCAAGCTGGCGGCGAAGCCAGACGCACGTGACATCGTGATCGAACGCGGATCTTTCCGCCTTGCCCTCCATGCCGGAGCAGCGCTTTGACCCTTACTTCAGATTTCAAGGCTCGCCTGCGGGATGCAGCGGGCTTCATCTTCGACATGGACGGCACAATTGCACTGGGAGACTCCAAGAGCGGCGGTCACCGCGCCCTTCCCCATGCAATCGAAGTGCTGGGCACACTGAAAGATAGCGGGAAGCCGTTCGTCGTCTTCACCAACGGGACCGCCAAGCCGCCGGTGGCCTATGCAAATTCGCTGCGCAACGCGGGCTTCCCGGTGGACGATGACCAGATGCTGACACCATCGTCGTCGGCAGCGGTCTGGTTGGCGAAAAGCGGGATCGAGAAGGTTCGTGTTCTCGGTAATCCCGGGTGTGCAGCACCGCTGATCGATGCCGGGCTGAACGTGGTCGGCCCGGCAGAAGAGGCCGACGGGGTCGAGGCGGTCTATACCGGCTGGTTCCGGGAGTTCGACTTCACTTCGCTTGAGGCGGCCTGCCATTCGCTTTGGCACGGAGCGCGTCTGGTTACCGCCAGCAACGTCCCGTTTTTCGCGACCGAGAATGGCCGCGCGATCGGTGCAAGCTTCCCGATCAACGCCATGCTGACCGCGATGACCCGCAAGCGCCCGCGCATCCTGGGCAAGCCTTCGAAGGTCGCTTTCGAGACGGCACTGACCATCATGGGCTTGCCTCGCAGCGCTTCGCAACACGTCGTCGTCGTCGGAGATGATCCGGCGCTCGAGATGCGCATGGCCAACGCCGTAGGTGCGCATTCTATTGGCTTGGCGACCGGCATCATGGGCGGCGATGTGGCCCTGCCCGAGAAGGATCGCCCAACAGTGCTGCTGAATGACCTCAAGCCTCTGCTCGACGTGCTCTAGCGCTTTCTTGCTGCGGTGGGCGCGTGAAAATCCGGGTCCTTGTTCGCTACCCACACCAGAAACCGCGCGATGTCAGGATTGGCCGTAAGAGCTTCGCGGTCAGCGCCAATGCGTCCAAGCTCGCTGTTCGAAAAGGTCGCATGGAGCGTCCGATGGCAGATCGGATGGACTGCTTCGGTCAGCCGACCGCCCCGGCTCTTGGGAACGGGATGATGGAACTCCACGCGCTTCCCCAAGCGCCGCCCGCAAAGCCAGCAGGACCTGGAAGGCCCATCCATCAATCGGTCATGGCCGGTTCTGAAGGTGGCTTGCCAGCGCGCCACAGGTACAGCCCCGCGCCGACGATGACCAACGCTCCGAAAGCTGCCACGAAATCAGGGCGTTCGCCGAACAGTACCCAGCCGAACGCGCCGGCAAGCAGAAGCTGCACGTAAGTCATCGGTGCGATCGATGCAGGCCCGGCCCGCGTGGTCGCAACGTAGATGAGGGCGTGCGCGCAACTCGCCGAAACCGCGATCACCGCGCACTTGATGAGGACGGACGTTGGCAGCGCCGGTATCTGGAAGAAGTGGATGCCGCTTTGGTGGCCCGCCCACGTGCCAAGGCATAGGAAACCCGCGCCGATCAGGGCCACGTTGAACTGCATCGACAGCAAACTGCCGGTGCCGGCAACCTTGCGGTTTGCAACCATGAGCAGGGCCATGCCGCTGGCTGCGACGACCGGCAGCAATGCTACCGGTCCCAGCAGCGAAAGGTTGGGGCGCAGGATTACCAACACGCCCGTGAACGCTACCCCCGTTGCGATCCAGGTTTCCTTGCGCATTGGCTCGCCCAACAGGATTGCCGAGAGGAGGGCCGTGATCATCGGGCTGGTAAACGAGATCGCGGTCGCCTCACCGATGGGCATCAGGTGGACTGCGCTGAAGAAGCTCATTGCCGATACCGCTACGCTCAAGCCACGCAGGATCTGCCAGCGCAGTCGCGGGAAGGCAAAACCCTTCGGCCCCTCTTGAACGAGGAGGATAACGCCAAGCCCCAGTGCTCCGAAGACATAGCGCAACGCGCCAATGGCGGTCCCCGGCCACGCCCCGGCCATGCTCTTTACCAGCACATCGCCCAGCGAAAGCAGAGCGAAACCGCCCAGGGCAAATAGCAGTCCGGACCTGTGACTATCCTGCAAGATGCGAAATCCTGTTGCCCTTCAAGGAGCGGTTATTGATCATAACCAAAGTCCTAGCGGTATGGACGCGACACCTCCAGTGCCAAGTGCGGCACTTTACCCGCAGTTAACCATGGCAGCTTAGAAATACGGAGCTGCAGGGCACCGGGGGGCCCGCGCAAGGACGGAAACGGGGCCCATGACCAAGCTTATCATCCAGATACCCTGCCTTAACGAGGCTGACAGTCTGCCTGACACACTGGTCGCCCTGCCCCGGCGCATCCCCGGCATAGACAAGATCGAGATACTGATCATCGATGATGGCAGTACCGATGGCACGGCCGAAGTGGCGCGGCGCTTCGGGGCGCATCATGTTGTCAGCCACCGCCGCAACCGCGGCCTCGCCGCCGCCTTCCAGAGCGGTCTCGACGCTGCCCTTGCCGCTGGCGCCGACATCATCGTCAACACCGATGCCGATGGGCAATACGCAGGTGAGGACATCGCCAAGCTCGTTGCGCCGATCGTCGCAAACGAGGCCGATCTGGTCATCGGTGATCGTGGCGTAGGGCGAAATGAGCATTTCGGACCGATCAAGCGCCGCCTTCAGCGCCTTGGCAGTGCCGTCGTGCGAAACCTCTCGGGCACCGAAGTCACTGATGCTGTAAGCGGCTTCCGTGCGATCAGCCGGGCGGCAGCGCAACGCATCACCATCACCACCGAGTTCAGCTACACGACCGACATGCTGATCCAGGCAGGCCGCAAGCGATTCAAGATCGTGAGCGTGCCGATCCGGACCAATGCCACCGAACGCCCTTCCCGCCTGTTCAAGTCCATTCCGCAGTTCATCATGCGCCAGCTGATGACCATGGGCCGGGCATACGCAACCTACAACCCGCTGCGCACGTTCGCCATGATTGGCGGTACCATTGCGCTTATCGGCCTGCTCCCGATCCTGCGGTTCCTGGCCCTGTGGACAATGGGCGACGGTGCCGGCCACATCCAGTCGCTCGTACTTGGCGGAGCACTGATCGTCCTGGGAACTCTGACGGGACTCCTCGGCGTCCTGGCCGAACTCATCGGCGCCAACCGCAAACTCCTGGAGGCGGCACTGGGGCATATCCGCAGACTTGAACAGGATATCGCGGCGCTCAAGGACCGTACCCCACCGCATCCTGACTGGTCTTCAAACAATGTCTCGGACAAGGAAGCGGCATGACTGCCGTATTCCAGGCGGCCACCTCTCTCAAACCGGCCGTGAAGAACGGTGACAGATCCCATTTGATCGCACTTGGCACGGTCCTCATCGTTCTGGTTCTTCAGCTCCAGATTGCGCTCTCTCGCGCAATCAACTGGGACGAGTTTTGGCACTATAGCCTGACCGTGCTGGCGATGAAGGGTGAACTAGACCAGCCACTGCAGACGTTTTTCACGCGGGCGTTCATGTGGGTGCCAGCCTTGCCCGGCAATGCAGTGGACCATGTGGTTCTGATCCGCCTCTTCATGTTCGGCTGCGAACTGGTCACTCTGGCCTGCATTGCAGGCATCGCGGCGAGGTTCAGCGACAAGACGACCGGCTTGCTATCCGCGCTGGCCTATCTGTCGGCTGGGTATGTCCTGCAGCACGGCACGTCGTTCCGCTTCGATCCGCAGGCAACCGCGCTGCTCATGGCCAGTCTGTGGGTCCTGCTGTGCGGTCCGGCAAGCCTGTCATGGATGTTGTCCGCAGGCGTTCTTGGCGGACTGGCAAGCCTCATCACGATCAAGGCGGTCCTTTACGCACCCGCTTTTGCTGGCGTTTTCTGGCTTCGTTGGAGCGAAGCCGGCAAGGATCGTGCCTACATCAAAGCAGTCACGGCAATGCTCATTGCAGCGGCGCTGACGTTCGCGGTTGCCTATGCGCTCCATGCCAGCCACATCATCGCGGCGAGCGGGCGCGGAGCAAAAGACATCGTCGGCGCATCGGCGGAAAAGATGTTCAGCCTTACGAGCCATCCTTACTGGCGGCACAACCTCAAGGGCGCAATTTTTTCACCTGCCACTACCCTGTTGGTGCTCGCAGTACCCCTTGTCCTGCTGCGGAGCGCTCGTCCCGGCGCAGAGCGCGTCGCCCTTGCGGGACTTTGGTTTCCTCTTACGACGCTGGGTTTCTACCACAATACCGCGCCCTACTATCACGTCTTCATGCTGGCACCGGTGACGGCATCGGCATGCGTCGTGATCCGGCTTGCCACCAGACGCTACGGCACCGGGATGGTCGCCCTGTTCCTGATGGCCGGCGCGGCAATAACCATGAGCCGCGAGGAGACCGGTACGCTGGAAAAGCAGCGCCAGCTGGTTGCGGCAGCGAACGAGATCTTCGGCACACCGGTGGGCTACTTCGACAGCTGCGCCATGCTTGGCCAGTTCCTGAAAGCAAACGGCTTCATGACGCCATGGGGCACCGAGCGCTACTTGCGCGGGGAATTGCCGAGCCTCGAGCAGATCCAGCGCGAACGCGTGGTACCGCTGGTGGTGAACGACGACCAGATGTTTGCCGATGCCTTCAACTCGAAGGCAGACGTTCAGCAGCTTTTGCCTTCCGATCTTGCGATGTTGCGCAAGAGCTATCTGCACTTCTGGGGTCCATTCTGGATCGCGGGTTTCGACCTTTCACAAAATGCAGTGCCGTCAATCCTCAATGTGGTGGTACCCGGTCCCTATACCGTTGCCTCCGGCAAAAGCATCGTCATCGACGGTGTGCGTCATGAAGCCGGTGCCGTAGTCGAACTGGGCCGGGGGCCGCACAAAGCATTTGCTGACTCCGGAGCCGCGCGCCTTCTCTGGGGACGAAGCCTTCGCACGCCCACGCAACCGGCGCCGTCCGCACCTTACTTCACGTCGTTCTGAAAAGATGAAGCTGACCTCTTCTCTCAATCTCCAGATCGAGTGGCTGACCGACTTGCGCGCACGGATGCAGGACCTTGTCACGCGCCACCGAATGCCACTGCTTCTGGCAGCAACCGGGCTTTTCGCGAGCGGCAGCTGGTACGCCTTTCGGGCGCTTGGCCTGTCCCCACGCGATCTTGATCCGCAGGCGCTTCTGGCAACTGTACTGCTCATGCCGCTCTCGCTGCTCTACTCCGGACTGGGGCTTGCCCTGCTTTCACGCTGCGCGGGAGCACACACCAACCTTGGACAGGCCACGATGATCGCTTCATACGGCACCTTGGCCGAGGCCCTGCCCATACCGGGCGGGGCAATGGTCCGGGTTGGCGCGCTGATGGCGGCTGGAGCCAGCGCTGCGCAAAGTTCGCTATTGGTGCTGATGACGGCGGTCTTGTGGATTGCGCTTGCGAGCCTGGGATGCAGCTTTGCCCTATGGCTTCATCAGGCCTCTGCCAGCTGGATGCTTGCCGTGGCGGGCTTGGCGGGAGTCTTGACAACGATCTTGTGGCTGTTGCGGCATGTCGGGGTAAAGTTGACCGTGTTGACGGTCGGCCACCGCCTAGCCGGATTGGCCTTGATCGCATTGCGCCTTCATTATGCACTACTGTGTCTCGGATTGATCGTACCTCCGCTACATACGCTCCCGTTTGCCCTGGCCAACATTGCCGGCTCTGCCGCTGCCATTGCTCCGGCAGGACTTGGCATCAGCGAGAGCCTTGCCGCGCTTGTTGCGAATTCCGTCAAAGTAGCGCCAGCGGCGGCGTTTCTTGCCGTAGGGCTTGATCGCCTTGCCTGCCTGACAGCAAGCGCCCTTGCCGTACTGGCAAACCTGACGTCAAAAACACCGAGCCGACAATCCTTGGGCGATGACAGATGAATGGCAGGACGATCGTCTGGGGTACATTCGATTGCGGCAAGCCACGCGTGCGGATCATGCTGGAAGCCTTGCGCTCGCTTGAGCCAGACCTTGTCATCTGCCACCGCTCCCCATGGAACGGGATCGAAGACAAGTCGGTGTTGCCCCCCCGTGCGCGCCTGATCGTCCTCCTGCGCTGGCTGGCAGCCTATCCTGCGTTGCTGTTGGCCTATCTGCGGATACCGCAACATGACCGCGTGGTTGTGCCTTATCCCGGAATTCTCGATGTTCTGATCCTCTACCCTTTTGCCAGATTGCGCGGTGCGCGGATCTACTGGGACATGTTCCTTTCCGCCTATGACACAATAGTGATCGACCGTCAGATGCTTCGGAAAGGCAGCCTGCTAGCCAAGCTCCTCTATTCGACCGAATGGTTGGCCACTCGCGCCGCCGGAACCATCCTGCTCGATACCTGCGAGCACGCCCGCTACATAGCAGCGCTCTATCGCCTGCCTTTGGCCAAGACGAAATCTGTGTGGGTTGGAGTTGAAAGCGACGTCTTCACGCCTGTCAGTACCCCTCCGACCGGGATGCCTGTCAAAGTCCTGTTCTACGGCCAGTTCATCCCACTGCACGGCCTGCCGGTCATCATCGAGGCCATCCGCGAGATCGCCTCTCGCCCCGAAGCGCCAGCCATGGAATTTACCATAATCGGCACCGGTCAGGAACAGCTCGCCATCGATGCCATGATCAAGCAACATCAGTTGGAAAATTTGGTGCGTATACCTTGGGTGGACTACCGGCTCCTAGCGCAGAAAATCGCCAACGCCTCGATCTGCCTCGGCGTATTTGCCGCCGAAGGGAAAGCTGCTCGCGTGATCCCGAACAAGGTCTTTCAGATCCTTGCTGCAAGGCGGCCGCTTGTCACCATGGATTGTCCGGCAATTCGGGAAATCATCGCGTCTGGCCGATCGATCCGACTTGTTCGCCCCGGAGATCCATCCGACCTTGCCAACGCCCTGATCTCACTGGCACAAGAAATGTGCGATCCGGCAAGGACCATCGAAATTCACGAGGCGGCCCAGACGGAAATGACCACGGTCGGCGTGACGGTGGTTCGAGATCAACTCGCAACCGCGTTGGTGACACTGTGAATACCTCCACGATGCTCCACGCCCTGCCCGGCACACAAAAAGGCCTGTTTCGTAAGGACAGGCAATACGGCCCGATGCTGGAAGGATCTTGGGTCCCCGCCCCACGCTACGTACTTCGACGGGCGCGCATCCTGACAGCTCTGGCCGGACATGCGCCGGGACGTGTTCTGGAAATTGGCAGCGGTGCAGGCGCGTTGCTGCGAGAACTGGCCGATCTCGGACACGAATGCACCGGCCTTGAATCCGCACCCGCCGCAGCGTCGGTGGCAAGAGCTATGACAAATGGCGCCGGCGCCACCCAGATTGTCAGCGAACCTGCTTCTGACTGGCAGGAAAGCTTCGACACGCTACTGGCCTTCGAGGTCCTCGAACATATCGAACGGGACGCGCAGGCGCTTCGGCAATGGCTGACATGGTTGAAGCCCGGCGGTCTGGTCATGCTTTCGATGCCTGCCCACATGCGTAGCTGGAGCAGGCGTGATGAATGGGCGGGCCATGTACGCAGGTACGAGCGTACCGATATCCAGCGACTGGCTGCGGAGTCCGACCTGTGCCTGGAAGTCGTGGAATGTTACGGTTATCCGCTGGCGACCTTTACCAACTGGCTCGCAAACAAGCGCTTCCGCAACAGGGACAGAGCTGGCGGAGCAGACGATCCGCTCGCCGCCACGGCAGCCAGTGGAACGGATCGGTCTGTTGATCTCGCCTATTTTGGCATGCAACAAAGCTGGCTCGGTCGCCTCGCCATGGCACTTGCCTGCCAGATCCAGCGTATATTTTGCAGGACCGATTTCGGCGACGGGTACATCATTATCGCCCGCAAGTCCTGAAGTGGCACGCATTAGGAAATCTTCAAAGTTTCAAGTCTATTCACCATTCTTGAAGACGGATCACTGACCAGACTGGCCGGATGACCCTCGGGACATTGACGGGAAACTGCGAATGAGCGCTTTCGGGCGGAAGAACGGTATTGCAGGCAACACCGCCGGGGGACGCCCCTCGTTCGGTGTCGCACGGCCAATGCGCAGTGGCGAATCTGCAGCGCCGGTGCCTGCCGCACCTGCGACGGTGCCGATGCCCATGGGTGGTGACCAGTTCCCGCCGCTGCCACCGCTCGATCCTGTCGATACTCCAGTCAACGCCGCATCTCTCAAGGCTGACGCCCTCACGCGCCTTGCCGACCGTGCCAATGGCGTGAACGAAGGCGGATATCAGGCCGAGGGCTTTGAAGCGTCGGTCCACAAGATCAAGGAACAGGTGCTGCCGCGCCTGCTCGAGCGCGTCGATCCGGAAGCGGCTGCCACGCTGACCAAGGACGAGCTTTCGGAAGAATTCCGCCCGATCATCCTGGAAGTGCTGGCCGAACTCAAGGTCACGCTCAACCGGCGCGAGCAGTTCGCGCTGGAAAAGGTGCTGATCGACGAGCTGCTCGGCTTCGGGCCGCTGGAAGAGCTGCTCAACGACCCTGACGTTTCGGACATCATGGTCAATGGCCCTGAACAGACCTACATCGAAAAGAAGGGCAAGCTCCAGCTCGCCCCAATCCGCTTCCGCGACGAAAGCCACCTGTTCCAGATCGCTCAGCGCATCGTCAACCAGGTCGGCCGCCGCGTTGACCAGACGACGCCATTGGCCGACGCCCGCCTCAAGGACGGTAGCCGCGTCAACGTGATCGTTCCGCCGCTGTCACTTCGTGGCACGGCCATCTCGATTCGTAAGTTTTCCGAAAAGCCGATCACGCTCGACATGCTGCGCGATTTCGGTTCGATGTCGGACAAGATGTGCACTGCGCTGAAGATCGCGGGTGCCTGCCGCATGAACATCGTCATCTCGGGCGGTACCGGTTCGGGCAAGACGACGATGCTCAACGCCCTGTCAAAGATGATCGACCCCGGCGAACGCGTGCTGACCATCGAAGACGCCGCCGAACTTCGCCTCCAGCAGCCGCACTGGCTGCCGCTTGAAACGCGCCCGCCGAACCTCGAAGGCCAGGGCGCAATTACCATCGGCGACCTTGTGAAGAACGCTCTGCGTATGCGTCCTGACCGCATTATCCTGGGCGAAATTCGTGGTGCGGAGTGCTTCGACCTGCTCGCAGCGATGAACACCGGCCATGATGGCTCGATGTGCACGCTTCACGCCAACTCCCCGCGCGAATGCCTCGGCCGTATGGAAAACATGATCCTGATGGGCGACATCAAGATCCCCAAGGAAGCGATCAGCCGCCAGATCGCCGAATCGGTCGACATCATCGTCCAGGTCAAGCGCCTGCGCGACGGTTCGCGCCGCACCACCAACATCACCGAGGTGATCGGGATGGAAGGCGACGTGATCGTGACCCAGGAACTGTTCAAGTTCGAATACCTGGACGAGACCGAAGACGGCAAGATCATCGGCGAATTCCGTCCCTCGGGCCTGCGCCCCTACACGTTGGAAAAGGCGCGCCAGTTTGGCTTCGACCAGGCCTATCTGGAAGCGTGCCTCTGATATCGGATCAGGCCGCGAACCATTCCCTCGCGGCAAGGCCGAGGAATACGCATGCTGCCAGAAACGCGATCATGTAGATCACGGTCCACGGCATGAAACCCACCGCGTCTAGGTTGACGCGGCGAAAGCGCCGACGCTCGGCCCAGACCGATGTCGTCGCGACGACGAGCGCCAGTGCTCCGGCTGCGAAGTGAAATTGCCAGATATGCGGGAACCAGTCTTCCATTGCTCGCCAGATGGGCAACGAAGGGGTTGATCGCAAGGGGCAATGGCCTATTGCCCGGGTCATGTCCGAGCCGATGTCCACCGCGCGTGACCGCCCCATGTTGGCCCTCGGCCTGAGGCTGGTTGCGACGGTCCTGTTCTCGGTCATGCTGCTGCTGGTCAAACTCACTGGCGAGCGAAACATCGCGCTGCCCGAAACGCTGTTCTTCCGGCAGGCCCTGCCGGCGCTGTCCATCTTCGGGTGGCTGGCGGCGCGCGGGCAGATCGGGCGGTTACGGACGCAGCGGCCGTGGATTCACGCCCGGCGCGCACTTATCGGCGGCACCGGCATGTTCCTGACGCTGGGCGTGGTCCGGCTGCTGCCCCTGGCCGAAGCGACCATACTGGGCTTCACGACGCCGATCTTCGCCGTGATCCTTTCTGCGTTGTTCCTCAAGGAAAAGGTCGGTCCGTGGCGCTGGACCGCGGTCATCATGGGCCTGATCGGGGTAGTTGTCATTGCCGGGCCTGACACCACCAGCCTTCCGCCGTTCGGCGTTGCAGTTGGCATCGGCGCCGCCTTCATGGTTGCCCTGGTGACGATCCAAGTTCGCGACCTTGGCCGCACCGAGGAGCCGATCACGGTCGTGTTCTACTTCTCGGCGTTCAGCGCCCCGGTCCTCGCGCTGGGGCTGATCGGGCAGGATCTTGGCCATGACGCCATCGGATGGGCGATGCTGGCCGGGATCGGCATCTCCGGGTTGTTTGCGCAGATCGCGATGACCGCATCGCTCCGCTTCGGCTCGGTATCGAGCGTCATCGTGGTCGACTATATCCAGCTGGCTTGGGCGACATTCTGGGGTTGGCTGATCTTCAATCACCTTCCGCCAGCAACAACCTGGCTGGGCGCGCCGATCATCATCGGGGCGAGCCTGCTGATTGCCTGGCGCGAGCATTTGCTGGCGCGCGCCCGGGAACGTGCCCCTTTGGCTGCGTAACGGAACCGGCCTCGAATTCCGGCGTTCTCCCTTTCGTCAAATCGTGAGGTTTCCTTCTCCTCACTCTAAAGTTCGAAAGGTGAAAGCCATGATCCGCAAGTTCGTATTTGCCACCATGATGGGTGGCCTTCTGCTTGGTGCGACTGCCTGCAACACCGTCCGCGGCGCGGGTGACGACCTCAAGTCGGCCGCCAATGAAACCGAAGAAGCGATCAACTGATCGCCCAGTTAATCGGAAAAAAGGGCCGCTCCGGCGTACCGGGGCGGCCCTTTTTGCATTCTCAGTCCTGGTAGACCAGCTTGGGCTTGCGCGCCGCCAGGGTCTCGTCAAGACGGCGCCGCGGTGCCAGATGCGGCGCGGACTTGAGCATTTCGTCCCCTGCCCTCGCCCGCTGTGCGAGCGACCGCATCGCGCCGATGAACTGGTCGAGCCCGGCCTTGCTCTCGGTCTCGGTCGGCTCCACAAGCATCGCTCCGTGAACGACCAGCGGGAAGTAGACTGTCATCGGGTGATAGCCCTCGTCGATCAGCCCCTTGGCAAGATCGTTGGTCGAGAACCCTTCGGCAAAGCCATCGTCCGAGAACAGTGCTTCGTGCATGCACGGTCCGGCACTGCCGAACGGTGCATCGAGCACATCATCGAGGCTGCGCAGAACGTAATTGGCGTTCAGCACGGCATCGCCCGAGACCTGCCGCAACCCATCCGCACCGTGGCTGAGGATGTAGGCCAGCGCGCGGGTGTACATGCCCATCTGGCCGTGAAACGCGCACATCCTGCCGAAGGCCTGCGGATGCTCTTCATGCGCCTGCTCTTCCTCGATCAGCTTGATCGAGTCATCGGCCTGCCGCGCGGTGAACGGCAGCGGACCGAACGGGGAAAGCGCTTCGGACAGCACGACCGGCCCGGAACCCGGACCACCACCGCCATGCGGGGTCGAGAAGGTCTTGTGCAGGTTGATGTGCATGGCATCGACGCCTAGATCGCCGGGGCGCACCCGCCCGACGATGGCGTTGAAGTTCGCTCCGTCGCAATAGACGTAGCCACCTGCGGCGTGGACGGCATCGGCGATGATCTTCAGGTCGCGCTCAAAGAGGCCGCAAGTGTTCGGGTTGGTGATCATCACGCCTGCAACGTCAGGCCCGAGCCGCGCGGTGAGCGCAGCGGTGTCGACGCGCCCGTCCGGGGTGGCCGGGATATTCTCGACCTTGAACCCGGCGAAGGCAGCCGTTGCAGGGTTGGTGCCATGGGCACTTTCCGGCACAAGAATGACATCACGCGGATCACCCTTGGCTTCCAACGCAGCGCGTATGCAAAGCAGGCCACAGAGTTCGCCATGAGCACCAGCCTTGGGCGTCATCGCCACACCGTGCATGCCAGTCAATTCGATCAGCCAGTGCGCCAGTTCGTTGATCACGCCCAATGCGCCCTGCACGGTATGGACCGGCTGCAGCGGGTGCACGTCGGCAAAGCCGGGCATACGCGCAACCTTCTCGTCCAGTCGCGGGTTGTGCTTCATCGTGCACGAGCCGAGCGGGAACAGGCCGAGGTCGATGGCATAGTTCTGGCGTGACAGTCGCGTATAATGACGCACGGTCTCCGGCTCCGACAGGCCCGGCAGATCGGGACGTTCGGCCCGCGCCATCGGCCCCAATGCCGATAGGTCGATCGCGTCAGTCTCAGCGAAGTCCACGCCTGAGCGATCGGCATTGCCAAGTTCGAACAGCAGCGCTTCCTCAAGCTGGAGCGCGCGGTTGCCGGTGAAGGTCTGGATGCCGCTTTCGGGCGCGTTCTCGCCAATCGAGGGGCGCCATCCCGTTGGATTGATCGCGTTCATGCCAGCACCTCCCTCAGCGCCGCGACCAACGCGGCGATGTCTTCATCCGTCGTGCATTCGGTCGCAGCCACGACCATGCCATTCGCAAGGCTATCTTCCTTCGGGTAGAGTCGGCCGAGCGAGATGCCTCCAAGCACTTGGCGGTCAGCCAGTTCGCGCACGATCTGGCGCGCGTCGCGCGGCAGGGTCACGGCGAACTCGTTGAAATAGTGGCTGTTGACCACCGTCACGCCCGGAACTTCGGCCAGCGCCGCCGCCGTCTTGCGCGCGGCGAGATGGCTGAGCTTGGCCATGTCCGACAGACCCGAACCGCCGAGCAGCGTCATGTGGATCGAGAACGCCAGCGCACATAGTCCTGAGTTGGTGCAGATATTGCTGGTCGCCTTCTCGCGGCGGATGTGCTGCTCGCGGGTCGATAGCGTCAGCACGAAACCGCGCTTGCCATCGGCGTCCACAGTCTCTCCACACAGGCGGCCGGGGATCTGGCGCAGGTACTTCTCGCGGCAGCCGAACAGGCCGAGATAGGGGCCCCCGAACTGGAGACCGACGCCGAGGGACTGCCCCTCACCCACGACGATATCGGCACCAAGGCTGCCTGGGCTTTGGAGCACGCCGAGCGCGACCGGCTCGGTCACCACCGCGATCAGCAGCGCGCCCGCGCCATGGGCGGCGGTGGCGATCTTTGCCAGATCGGGAATGCGGCCAAAGATGTCGGGGTACTGCACGACGACGCACGAGGTTTCAGCGTCGATCTTGGCGATCAGCGCATCATCGTCCGGCGCGGCCTCCAGAACCGGCGCGCTGGTGTCAAGCACGTCACCGGTGAACTTGGCCATCGTGCGCGCGGTTTCGACGTAGTGCGGATGCACGCCGCCCGAAAGCACGGCCTTGCCGCGCTTGCTGATCCGCCCAGCCATTGCGATCGCTTCCCAGCACGCCGTCGAGCCATCATAGAGCGAGGCGTTGGCCACGTCGGTCCCGAATAGTCTAGCAACCTGTGTCTGAAATTCGAACAGCACCTGAAGCGTGCCCTGCGCAATCTCGGGCTGGTAGGGCGTGTAGGCCGTCAGGAATTCGCCACGCTGGATCATGTGATCGACCGTGGCGGGCACGTGGTGGCGATAGGCCCCCGCACCGAGGAAGAACGGCACAGATCCGGCCGTGGTGTTGTTCGCCGAAAGCCGCGCCATGTGGCGTTCGACAGCCATTTCGGTCGCATGGTTAGGCAGGCCCGCAATCGGAGCGGAGAGACGCGCTTCGGCGGGTACGTCGGCGAAAAGCTCGTCGATCGAACCTGCGCCAATGACCGAGAGCATCGCGCTCCGGTCGGCGTCGGTCAGGGGAAGATAGCGCATGGGATCACAACTCCGCGACGTAGGCCTGGTAAGAGGCCTCATCCATCAAACCATCGAGTTCCGCCGCATCCGACAGGGTCATCTTCCAGAGCCAGCCCTCGCCCTCGGGGTCTGAGTTGACCAGTTCCGGCTGATCTTCCAGCGCCGCATTGGCGACGGTGACCTTGCCCGAGACCGGCGCATAGACGTCCGAGGCAGCCTTCACGCTGTCGACTACCGATGCGCTGTCGCCCTTGCCGACTTCGCTGCCTTCACCGGGCAGTTCGACGAAGGTGATGTCACCCAACTGGCTTTGCGCGTAGTCGGTGATCCCGACTGTCGCCTCATCGCCATCGACCGCAATCCATTCGTGTTCCTTGGTGAAATAGCGGGTCATCAGGCGGCTCCTTTGCGATGGTAGCGATGGGGAACGAAAGGCATGGGAACGACGCTGGCGGCGAGTCTACGGCCGCGCACATCGATGGAAAGCGGGGTGCCGGGGGCGGCGAGATCGACCGGCACATAGGCCATGGCGATGGGGCGCTCGAGACTGGGCGAGAAACCACCCGAGGTGATGGTGCCGACTTCGGCATCGCCAGTCAGCACCTTTGCCCCTTCGCGGGCAGCCATGCGGCCTTCGATGGCGAGACCGACCCGGCGCATCGCTGCACCCGACGTGATCAGCGGCAAGACTTGCTCCGCGCCGATGAAGCCGCCGCCGCTGCGGCGGCGCTTGTTGATGCCGAACAGAAGTTCGGCGCTGACCGGATCGATGGTTTCGGTCATGTCATGGCCATAGAGCGGAAGGCCTGCCTCAAGCCGCAGACTGTCGCGCGCGCCGAGGCCGATTGGCTTCACCTGAGACTGGGCACAGATCAGATTCGCCAGCTCCGTTGCGTTCTCGGCGGGAACCGCGATCTCGAAGCCGTCCTCGCCGGTATAGCCCGAGCGGCTGATCCAGGCGTCTACTCCGCCCAGCTTGAACGATCCGCCGCGCATGAAAGTCAGCGCCGAAAGCGGATGCTCGCCCGTCACCAGCGGCTCGAGCGCTTCAAATGCCTTGGGACCTTGCAGCGCGAACAGTGCGCTGTCTTCAAGGTGGTTGAGGTTGACCGCATCGGGCAGATGCTCGCGCAGATGGCCGATATCGTCCCACTTGGTCGCACCGTTGACGACGAGGTAGAAGCCGGTGCCCCAACGCGTGACCATAAGGTCATCGAGAATGCCACCTTCCTCGTTCAGCAGCAGCGAATAGCGCACGCCGCCAACGGGCAGGGTCGAAAGGTCGATCGGCAGGACGGCTTCAAGCGCCGCTTCCACGCCTTCGCCCGAGACGTAGAGCTGGCCCATGTGCGAGACGTCGAAGAACCCTGCACTTTCGCGGGTCCAAAGGTGTTCTGCGATGATGCCTTCAAATTGAACCGGCATCCAGTAACCGGCGAAGTCGACCATCCGGCCGCCGCGAGCGCGGATCCATGCGTCAAGCGGAAGCGTCAGCGGGCCGACCGCCACGTCAGGATCGAAGTCGGCAATTTCGCCAGAATTTTCGTATGTGTCGCTCACAAATATCATTCCCGTGCAGTTCAGGCGCCATTCGGCGCCCCCTCTGTCACGGAAACCTGAGAGCTTTCCCCCGCCCGCCTCTCCAGACGGGTTTGGTTGGGGTTACCCCTTCGGCGGCCCTTCCCTTTGCGGGAAGCGGCACTTTCCAGAGTGTCGCTATCGACCAACGCGGTCCATTTGCCTGAGAGATTCCGGGGCGGTTGCTCCTTCGGCGTCTCTCGACCCTGAACGAATCGAAAGAGCTCTCCCGCGCGATCAGCGACAGCTCCTCATCGTTGCACTGCAGCGTGAAGTCAACCGGAGTGAGCTCAGCTTATCCCCGGCGCAGGATGCGCTGCATCTCGTCATGCTGATGAACGACGCGCCCGCGCTGTTTCGTGCCGGCGAGCCTGAGGATCACGCGGGCAACGTCGCCGGCCTTAGCTGAACGGTACTTTCTCCGGCTTCCAACCATCAGCAAGTCTACGAGAGGACTCAGGATCATCCCGATCCGTTCCGCCGGTCGTGCCGCACCTTCGCGCTTACCGCGCAAAAGGCCGGGCCGGATCAGGTCGAGGCGATCGAAATGCAGCTTTGCCAGCTTGTCCTCGACCTCGCCCTTGACCGAAAGGTAAAAGTTCTTCGACGAGAACTGCGCACCGACCGAGGATACCACGATCAGCTGCCTCGCCCCCGCAGCCTTTGCTGCCGCAGCGCACTCCAGCACCAGATCGTGATCCACGGCGCGGAAGGCCTGCTTGTCACCTCGCACGGCCTTGATCGTGGTGCCAAGCGCAATCACCACGGTGTCCGGCCGCCCTGCAGCGATGGCATCAGGCCAATGCCCTGTATCGGACAGCAGCATTTCCATCCGCGGGCCTTTGGGCAACGGCACTTCGCGTCGGGCCACGGCAACGAGGTGAATGTCTGGCCGCCCGACAGCCTCGGCCATCACCGCACGGCCAACCAGCCCGGTCGCGCCGACGAGAACCACCCTCGTCTGCTCAGACATTGCGCAATCCTTCTGGTGCCTGTCCAAACAGCCTGGCGTAGCTGTCGATCGCATAGCGATCGGTCATCCCTGAAATGAAGTCCGCAATGTGCCGCGTTCGCGCCGGTTCGGCATGGGGCAGCGTGTTGCGCCAGCTTTCGGGCATCTGCGCAGGGTCACCAGCATAGGCCTTGAACAGCAGGGCAATCACGTTCTTGGCCCGGTCTGCCGTCTGGCATTGCTCTTCGTGCAGATAGAGCCGATCATACATGAACTGCTTGAGCGCCCGCTCTTCCTCGCCCATCGCTGGGGAAAACGTGGCCAGCGCACGGCCGGCCGCACGCACGTCTTCCACGCTGGCCACGCCGGTTTCCCTGATGTTCGCTTGCGCCGTGGCGATCACGTCATTGACCATGCGCCCGATCTGGCCTCGCACCAATTCGCGCAACAGCCGGTCTTGCGGAGCACCCGGAAACCGTCGCTCGATGGCGCGCCATTGCTCGGCCAGCGAAGGCAACTGCAGCAGCTGGTCAAGGCACAGGAATCCTGCACGAAGACCGTCGTCGATATCGTGATTGTCGTAGGCAATATCATCCGAGATTGCCGCGACTTGTGCCTCGAGCGAGGCGAACGAGCTGAGGTCCATTGGAAGCGCAGCGTCCAGTTCCTCGAGCGCCCAGGTCGGCTTCAGGATCGGTCCGTTGTGCTTGGCCAAGCCCTCCAGCGTCTCCCAGGAAAGGTTCAACCCCTCGTGCCCGCAATAAGGGCTTTCGAGCCGCATCAGCACTCGCAGGGTGTTGGCGTTGTGATCGAAGCCACCAGCCTCGGCCATGGCCTCCTCCAGAGCATCTTCCCCCGCGTGGCCAAAGGGAGGATGGCCTATATCGTGCGCCAGGCACAAAGCCTCGGTCAGATCCTCGTCAAGGCCCAGCGCCCGCGCGATCACGCGCCCGATCTGCGCCACTTCCAGGCTATGCGTCAGTCGCACCCGATAGTGGTCACCATCGGGCGCGATGAACACTTGCGTCTTGTGGCGCAGACGCCGGAACGCAATGGAATGGATGATCCGGTCGCGGTCGCGCTGGAACGCGCTGCGTGGGCCGCGTGAAGCCTTGTCGTCCAGCCCGAACTCCCGCCCGCGCGTGCGCGCAGGGTCGCTGGCATAAGGAGCGCGGCCCTCGATCACGCTGCGGTCAACCGAGAATCCAGTCGACTGCGGCCTGCGCGTGGATGCGCGTGCCATCGAAGATCGGCAGGACGTTGGCGTCCACGTCGATCACCATGTCGAGCTCGGTACACGCCAAAACCGCGCCCTTTGCGCCGCGCTGGCCCATGTTGGTCAGCATGGTCTTGAAGGTCCGCTCAGCCGACCGCGATGCCTTGCCCAGCATCAGTTCGTCGTAGATGATCTTGTCCATCGCCTCGACTTCCTCGACCACCGGGGGCAGGAGGCTGACGCCATGCGCGACGAGGCGCTTGCGGTAGAAGCTCTCCATCACGACGTTGCGGGTGCCGATCAGCGTGGCGTTGCTGACGCCCGCTTCCTTCATCTTCGCGCCCACCGCGTCGGCAATGTGGATGACCGGCACCGACACTGCTGCCGCCACATGATCATAGACCTTGTGCATCGAATTCGCGCCGATCAGCAGCGCAGTCGCTCCCGCCTGTTCGAGCCTGCGGGCGCTGTCGGTCAGCACCTCGGCGGCATGGTCCCACTGCTCTGGCGTCGAGAGGCGGATCAGGTTGGTGAAGTCGAGGCTTTCGATCAGCAGCGGCGCACTGGCCGTCTTCGAGGTGCGCGCCTGCACCAGCTGGTTGATGTCTTCGTAGTAGGTGCGGGTCGAAACCCAGCTCATGCCGCCGATAAGGCCGATCTTGCGCAAAACGATAACTCCCCGGGCTTGGATGACAGGCCCCTGTTTGCACCGGCCTTACGAAAGGCCGCGCGGGAGGTCCAGAGCGCTAGCGCTTCTTCTCGGGCGCCAGACCGCTCGCACAGAGCGCTGCGGCGCTTGTCGTAACGCCCAGCAGTTCGGCGTCGCCAAGGCGCTTCACCGTCGCCACATAATCCGCCAGCCCGCGCTTGGTGCCCTGCAACGCCTGCAGGCGCTGCAACTGTCCGATGCTCAAGCGATCGGTCATGCGCTCCGCCATGCAGGCGGCATTGGAATCGGAAAGGCCCGCATCGACAAGCGCCGAGCGGACCTTTCCATAAGCCAGTTTCGATGGCGCACAGGACGCCGCTACCAAGGCAATCGCGATGACGGCAGCGTCTTTGCGCATCAGTGCTGCAGCGCCTTGACGATGTCCTCGACCATCTTCTTGGCGTCGGCCAGGAGCATCATGGTCTGGTCCATATAGAACACGTCGTTGTCGACGCCGGCATAGCCCACGCCGCCCATCGAGCGCTTGACGAAGAAGATCGTCTTGGCCTTGTCGACGTCGAACACCGGCATGCCGTAGATCGGTGAGGACTTGTCGGTCTTGGCGGCCGGGTTGACCACGTCGTTCGCGCCGATGATGAAGGCCACGTCAGCCTGCGCGAACTCGCTGTTGATGTCTTCCAGCTCGAACACTTCATCGTAAGGCACGTTGGCTTCGGCCAGCAGCACGTTCATGTGGCCGGGCATGCGGCCCGCCACCGGGTGGATGGCGTACTTGACGTTGACGCCTTCCTTCTTGAGCACGTCGCCCATCTCGCGCAGCGCGTGCTGCGCCTGGGACACGGCCATGCCGTAGCCGGGGATGATGATGACGTTCTCGGCTTCCTTCATCATGTAGGCTGCGTCTTCGGCAGACCCGCGCTTCCACGGGCGCTGCTCCTTGGCAGCACCGCCACCGGCAGACGCTTCTGCGCCGAAGCCGCCCGCGATCACCGCGAGGAACCCGCGGTTCATCGCCTTGCACATGATGTACGAAAGGATCGCACCCGAGGAACCGACCAGCGCGCCGGTGACGATCATCGCCGTATTGTGCAGCGTGAAGCCCATCGCCGCCGCAGCCCAGCCCGAGTACGAGTTGAGCATCGAGACGACCACCGGCATGTCCGCGCCGCCGATCGGGATGATCAGCAGGAAGCCGATGATGAACGACAGTACGGTGATCGTGGTGATCACCCAGGCCGACTGGTCCTGCGTGAAGTATGCCACCAGGCCGATGATCGCGATCAGCGTGCCAAGGTTGAGCACGTGGCGCCCCGGCAGCAGGATCGGCGATCCGCTCATCTTGCCGGCTAGCTTGAGGAAGGCGATGACCGAGCCGGAGAAGGTGATCGCACCAATGGCGATGCCGAGACCCAGCTCGATCCGGCTTACCGGGTTGATCTGGCCGTCCGGCAGCATGATCCCGAAGGCGTCGGGGTTCAGGTAGGCCGCAAGGCCCACCAGCACGGCGGCAAGGCCGACCAGCGAGTGGAACGCGGCGACTAGCTGCGGCATGTCGGTCATCGCGATCTTTCGCGCGATGACGAAGCCGATGCCGCCACCGATGGCGAGAGCCACGATGATTTCCGGCAAGCTGGCGATCTCATGCGTCAGCAGCGTGGTGGCGACCGCTATGGTCATGCCGATCATGCCATAGCGGTTGCCCGCACGGCTCGTCGCCGGGCTGGAAAGCCCGCGCAGCGCGAGGATGAACAGGACGCCCGAGACCAGATAGGCCAGCGCGACCCAGGGAGAGACAGCGACGTGCTCCATCACTTCTTCTCCTTCTTCTTGTACATCGCCAGCATGCGCGCGGTAACGGCGAAGCCGCCGAAGATGTTGACCGAAGCCAGCACCACCGCACCCAGCCCCAGCCACTTGGCCGAAGGGCTACCCGCAGCCGCCGACGCGACCAGCGCGCCGACCACAATCACCGAGGAAATCGCATTGGTCACCGCCATCAGCGGCGTATGCAGGGCCGGCGTGACCGACCAGACGACGTAGTACCCGACAAAGCAGGCGAGCACGAAAATGCTCAGGATCGATATGAAGTCCATGTCAGGCCCCCCAAAAGCTTACTCGAAATACATGCCACGCATAAGTCTCGCGCCCATAAGACGTGGCACGACATCGAACCGCACTGCCAGTTCACGTTCCGGAGCAGCAATCTTCAACTCGTACTTAGGTTTGGTCATAGACCCAACAGACTTTCGGATTACTTGAAAGCCTGGATCGAGGCAGGAAAATATGTCCCCATCGCTCTGGGCCCTCTGTTGTTTCATTTCCAAGCATTGCGTTGAAAACGTGTGCTCATTCTCAATAACGACACTAAACCGAACGGTGCCGTCTCTCGGGGCAGTAAAACTAAAGTCAAGCTGCGGGCGTTCGGGCGCCCGCATACGGTCAACTTCTTTGAGTTGCGTCGGGCTGATGACTCCAACGGCCGGCGGAATATTGCTGTTCATCGCAAACCACATCTGGTCACCCGCCATGAATGATCGGCCGCGACTGCGAGTGAAATATGAGTCGAGTTTTCCATCCCCATCGGCATCGCGCAGGCAGACGCGGTCTTTCCTCGCAACGTAAGCTGCAGGCGCGACGCTCTGACTACACACCATGAATTCGTGGCCTAACATGGCATAAAGCGGAGAGTGCGCAGGGAGTAGTCTCAGGCCGGCAAGGGTAATGATATCTTCGTCCGACTCAAACATTCTTCGGGGCACAGGTTTAACAACGATGTGCTGGCTTGTTCCTGGGGTCAGTGCCTTCTCATCAATGCTGCCTACTGGGATAACCCAATCGATTTGCAGATCGTCGATAGCAGCCATGGCGCTGGCGGACCGAAAAAGTGCCGCTAATCCAAGGACCGTGGCTAAGGCGATCCGGACGTTCAACCCAACAACCTCTCGTTGACCACCTTGCCGCCCTGCGTCAGGCGGATGGCGTTGCCGATTTCCTCGTCCAGAACAGGCTTGCCCTGCTCCTTGTCCCAGAAGGCCGAGAGGAAGTTGTAGAGATTGCGGCTGAACAGCGCCGAAGCATCCGCCGGCAGGTGCGCAGGCGTGTTCGAATAGCCGACGATCTTGACGCCGTGCTTCTCGACCACCTGATCCGCCACCGAACCCTCGACATTCCCGCCCTGCGCCACGGCAAGGTCGAAGATGACCGAACCCGGCTTCATCGTGGCGATCTGCGCATCAGAGATCAGGCGCGGTGCGGCACGGCCCGGGATCAGCGCAGTCGTGATGACGATGTCCTGCTTGGCGATGTGCGCGCTCACCAGTTCGGCCTGGGCCTTCTGGTATTCCTCGCTCATTTCCGTGGCATAGCCACCGGCGCCTTCGCCTTCGATCCCGGCGACGTTCTCCACGAAGATCGGCTTGGCGCCAAGCGACTGGATCTGCTCCTTGGTGGCCGAACGCACGTCAGTCGCCGAAACTTGCGCACCCAAACGGCGCGCCGTGGCGATGGCCTGAAGCCCGGCAACGCCGACGCCCATGACGAAGCACTTGGCAGCAGAGACCGTGCCCGCCGCCGTCATCATCATTGGAAACGCGCGGCCATAAAGGTTGGCGGCGACCAGCACCGCCTTGTAACCGGCGAGGTTCGACTGCGAGGACAGGATGTCCATGCTCTGCGCGCGGGTGATACGCGGCATGAACTCCATGGCGAGGGCTTCAAAACCGGCCGCAGCGTACGCATCAACCCGCGCGCGCTTACCGAAGGGATCGAGCCCGGCAACAATCCATGCGCCCGGATTGGCGCCAGCCAGCAGCTCAGGCTCCGGACCCTGCACGCCTAGCACGATGTCCGCGCCCTGCACCGCATTGTCCGTCACCTCGGCTCCTGCCGCACGGTATTCATCGTCAGAGATCGAGGCGGTAATACCCGCCCCGGTCTCGACAGCCACCGTAGCCCCGAGGGCAATGAATTTCTTGCAGGTCTCCGGCGATGCCGAAACCCTGCTCTCCCCTGTCGCACGTTCCCGAAGGACGGCGATCTTTATTGCCCCCGCCACGGCGCTCTTACTGGATCACCAGGACGACCACGAAAACCAGCACGCAAATTGCTGGCGTGGCCCACTTTACCATGTTCACGAAGCCTTCGTAGGTCGACTTTGCAGCCTTGATGTCGTTTGCCGGAGCCATTTTCTTCCCCAAGAACCATGCGCCACTGGGGCGCGACGTGCATGCTCTAGCGGTGGCCGTCCCTGCGCTCAAGTGCGGAGCGGTCCTATCGCGCTTAATCGGGTCTTTACCCTATGACCTTAGACCGACGCTCCTGACGTATTTGCGGGGGAGTCAAAAGACTAGGTCATGCAGGAGCCCGAACAGCGCCTTCTCATGCTGATTGATGACGAACCCGCCCAGTGCCGCCTGATCTCGGCGCTGGCTTCGCGGGAGGGATGGCGCACGATCATCGCCCGCGATTCGGAAAGCGCAATCGCCACGCTCGGCACTCGCCAGGGCATGCAACTCGGCGCCATCATTCTCGACCAATGGGTTCCCGGCGACGATGCCTGCGCGCTGATCGCTGAATTGAAGGCACGCCGCCCTGCCCTTCCGATCCTGATGCTCACCACCAGCAACTCGCCACTGCTCGCGGTCGAGGCCATGCGCGCGGGCGCCACCGATTACCTGATCAAGCCGGTTGCGCCGGAACGCCTGCTCCAGGCCCTGCGCAGTGCAACTTCGCGCGAAACTGACGCCAGCGAACTGCAGCCCCTCACAGAGAAGTTCGGCACAGCGCTGGACTTCGATTCGATGATTGGTGCAACTCCAGCCTTCCGTGCCGCGCTGGCCGTAGCCGCGAAGGCAGCGCGGACCCATGGCAGTATCCTGATCGAAGGCGAAAGCGGCACGGGCAAGGAAATGCTGGTCCGCGCCATGCACGCCGCCAGCCCGCGCAGCCGCACCGCGCTCAAGACCATCAACATCGGCGGCATGCCTGCCAATCAGGTCGAATCTGCCTTGTTCGGACACGAAAAGGGCGCCTTCGCCGGAGCGTTTGAACGTCACGTAGGACTGCTCCAGCACGCCGATGGCGGCACCCTGGTGATCGACGAGGTCGATCGCCTGCCCGATACCGTGCAGGAGCGCATGATCCGCTTCCTCGAACGGGGCGACGTCCAGCCCATCGGCGCGCGTCATTCTTTCCGCGTCGATGTGCGAGTGATCGCCTGCGCCAATGCCGGCCTGCGCGACCTCGTCGAGACCCGCGACTTCCGCGCTGAACTCCACGCCTTGCTCAGCCAGACACAAGTCCTGCTGCCCGCCCTGCGCGAGCGCGCCGCCGATATTCCGGCGCTTGCAAGGCATTTCCTGACCCGCATCGGTGAACAGCCGGGCCTCAGGCCGCTGGGCATTACCGATGGCGCACTGGCACTGCTGTCGGCATACGATTGGCCCGGCAACGTCCGCCAGTTGCAAGCCACCCTGTTCCGCGCCGCCGTGTTCTGCGATGGCGAGGCCCTTACGGCACAGGACTTCCCCAGCCTTTCAAGCTTGATCGGGGAATCCAGCCGCCGTGCACCGAACGTCACCGATGGTGCCGGCATCACGTTATTCGCACCCGATGGCAACCTGCGACCACTCGAAGAGATCGAGGCCGATGTCATTCGCCTTGCCATCGGCCATTACCGGGGCCGCATGACCGAAGTTGCCCGCCGCTTGGGCATCGGCAGGTCCACCCTTTACCGCAAGCTTTCGGAACTGGGCATCGACAACGCCGCCTGACCCGCGCTAGCCTGCGGGCATGACGGGAACCACGGAATTTGCAGGGCGCGTCGCGCTCGTGACCGGCGCGGCATCTGGCATCGGGGCAAGCGCTGCCCGCTGGCTCGATGCGCAAGGTATCGAAGAACTCGTTCTGGTCGACATCGATCGTCCGGCGCTCGATCGCTTGGGTCTGGCCTGCAAGGCACGCCCCTTCGGCGGCGATGTCTCCGATCCGTCGCTGTGGAAACTGCTCGAGCGCGAAGTGCCGCGGATCGACTACGCCGTGCTCAATGCCGGCATTGCCAGCAATGGCGAAATCACGGACCTCGATATCACGGCGTGGCGCAAGACCCTCTCGGTCAATCTTGACGGGACGTTTCTCTCGCTGCGAACCGCCTTGCGCGCCATGAAGAAGGCCGAGAGCGGAGCCGTCGTGCTGACGGCGTCGGTGTCCGGTATAAAGGCGGCTGCCGGAACCGCTGCCTATTCAGCTTCGAAAGCGGCCACGATCCAGCTCGCCAAGGTCGCCGCTGCAGAAGCCGCTAGGTATGGTGTTCGCGTGAATGCCATCGCACCGGGCGGCGTCGACACCGGCATCTGGGACCGTGCCGAATGGTTTGCCCCCCTTGTAGAACAGCACGGTGGCCGAGCCGAAGCGCTTGCCGGAATGGCGAAGGATGCAACGCCGCTGGGCCGCTTCGCCAGTGCCGATGAAGTCGCCGCGCAGATCGGCTTCCTGCTGTCCGACGCGGCTGCCACCATCACCGGCACTTGCCTGGTCAGCGATGGCGGCGTTTCACTCTAGACGGCTTGCGCGAAGTCCGTCAGGGCCGCGTCACGCAAGCCGCGCCATACGTGTAGCGCCTGGACCGTTTCTGCAACGTCGTGCACCCGCACCATCTGGCAGCCCGCATCCATTGCTTTGAGCGCCAGCATCACCGAACCCGGCATGCGCTGATGCGCCGGCACCTCATTCGACAGCGCCCCGATCATCCGCTTGCGGCTCGCCCCGAACAGGATCGGCTGGCCGAGCGCATGGAACATTGGCAGGGCATTGATCAGCGCAAGGTTCTCGGCCAGCGACTTGCCAAAGCCTATGCCCGGATCCAGCAGCACCTTCTCCCGCGCGATCCCCGCCGCCACGGCTGCATCACGACGTTCGCGCAAGGCATCGAAGACATCGAGCACAACATCGTCATAATCGCCATCGGCGTGCAGATCGCCATCAGTGCCCGGCGCATGCATCAACACCACCGGCATACCTGACCGCGCCACGATCTCTGCGGTACGCGCGTCGTGACGCATGGCCGAAACATCGTTGACGATGTGCGCTCCTGCCGCCAGCGCTGCCTCGATCACCGTGGAGCGTCGGCTGTCTATGGAAATCGCCGCACCCGCTGCCGCCAGTTGCTCGATCACCGGCACAACGCGCTTGACCTCGTCGCCCTCCCACACCGCCGCTGCGCCGGGGCGGGTGGATTCACCGCCAACGTCGATCAGCGCCGCTCCGGCTGCCAGCATCGCGTGGGCATGATCCAGCGCGGCATCCGGCTTGTCGAGGAATTGGCCGCCATCGGAAAAGCTGTCCGGCGTGACGTTGAGAATGCCCATCACCACCGGTTGATCGATGCGCAGCGTCCGCTGCCCGCAGACCAGCGGCGCGTGCGTGCGGCGCAGGTTGTCCCACAGCTCCAAAGCATCGGCGGCAAGTGCATCGGGCAAAGTCGCAATCGCCGCCTGAATCTCGCCCGCGCCAAACCGCTGTCGCGAAACAACCTTGCCGCCCTTACGCACGATCAGGGCGAAGCGGCTGGCGTAGACCAACCCGCCACCCAACCTGATCGCCTCGCCCTCCTCCGCCTGCGGACTATCGCACAGCGCAATCGGGCGAATGTAGACGCTTTGCATCAGTCCTCGACAGCCAGCAGATAGAGTTGCCGCAGCGCATCGATCGGCTTGACCTCGCCCTCATGTTCAACATGCCAGAAGGTCCAGCCATTGCACGAAGGCGCACCCTGCAGCTTCGCGCCCAGGCCATGGATCGATCCGGTCTCGGCACCTGCCTGGAGCGAACCGTCCGCGCGCACCACCGCCTCGAACTTCGCCTTCTTCGCCGTCAGGCGTGTACCCGGCGCGAGCATGCCGCTCTCGACCAGCGCTCCAAACGCCACCTTGGGCGCACTGCGCTTGGACTGCATCGTGGTCAGAGCAGATTCGTCCAGCGGCAACGCCAGTTCGATCCGCTCCTGCGCGACCTCGATGTAATCGTCCTCGCGCTCGCAGCCGATCCAGTCGCGGCCAAGGCGCTTGGCCACCGCGCCGGTGGTGCCGGTGCCGAAGAACGGGTCCAGCACCACGTCACCCTTGTTGGTCGTCGCCAGCATCACGCGATAGAGCAGCGCCTCGGGCTTCTGCGTCGGGTGCGCCTTGGTACCATTGCGGCGCAGGCGTTCCGGCCCGGAACAGATCGGCAGAACCCAGTCCGAGCGCATCTGCAACTCGTCGTTCAGCGTCTTCATCGCGCGATAGTTGAAGGTGTACTTCGACTTCTCGCTTTTCGACGCCCAGATCAGCGTCTCGTGCGCATTGGTAAAGCGCGTGCCCTTGAAGTTGGGCATCGGGTTGGCTTTGCGCCAGATGATGTCGTTGAGGATCCAGAAGCCCAGGTCCTGCAGGATCGTGCCGACGCGGAAGATGTTGTGATAGCTGCCGATCACCCAGATCGAACCATCAGGCTTGAGCAGACGCCGGGCCTCGGTCAGCCATTCGCGGGTAAACTGGTCGTAGACCGCAAAGCTTGAAAACTTGTCCCAGTCGTTGGTCACCGCATCGACATGGCTGCCATCAGGCCGTGCCAGATCGCCGCCCAATTGCAGGTTATAGGGCGGATCGGCAAAGATCATGTCGATCGAGGCGTCGGGCAGCTTGCGCATCTCCGAAATGCAGTCGCCACGCAGGATCTGGTTCACCGGAAGCGCGACATCCGCCTTCAGCACCTTTGCCGGCGCCGCACGCAATGCCTTCGCGCGTTCCTTGACTGCAACTGCCATATCTAGTCCCTGACCCCTTGTGGATAAGGCCACCGTTTGAGTCATCAGGGACTCGCAGTCAAGCGGCGACTCGCCAGATTCCGGCGAGTCGCGCGGGGTTCAGGATGAGAACGAAAAGAGTCTATTTCGATATCTAGAGTCTTGGGACGGGCGCAGGACTCAATATCTGGTAGTGTGCCCAAGCGGACTCACCGCCGAATTTTTTCGTCAGAGCAACTGCAACTGCGCCACCGGAGCAAAGCTGCGCCGGTGCAGCGGCGTCGGCCCATGCTCGCGCAGGGCCGCGAGATGCTCGGGCGTACCATACCCGGCATTGCGCTCCCAGCCGTAGTGCGGATGCGCAAGAGCCGCTTCGCGCATGATCCGGTCACGGTGTTCCTTGGCGATGATCGAGGCGGCTGAAATGCACGGTTCCAGCGCATCGCCGCCGACGATCGGCCGTGCCGGCCAGCACCATTCCGGGCGACGCCCGTGAGGCGTCAGGTTGCCGTCCACCAGCACCTCGCCCACGCCCTCGTCATGCGCGATCTGCTCGCACAGCGCCTGCACCGCCAGCGTCATCGCCAGCATGGTCGCGCCGAAGATGTTGAGCCGATCGATCTCCTCCGGCTCGACCACGCCCACGGCCCACCGGCAGCGCCGCTTGATCTTCTCTTCCAGTTCCGCCCGCCGCGCCGCGCTCAGCTTCTTGGAGTCATCCAGACCCGAAGGCCGCGGCTTGCACAAGACCACCGCCGCCGCCACCACTGGCCCGGCCAGAGGCCCGCGCCCCGCTTCGTCCACACCGATGGTGACCATGGACGAAAAGGAGGTGGCACAACTGGCGTTCAGAGGCATTGTGGGCTGCATGACGAATCCGATCCTGCGCTCGCTATCGCCTCTCGCCCTGCTCCTCGCAAGCTGCGGCTCATCAATTTCCGCCCAGGACGCCGAAACGGCCAAAGCGGGCATCGCGATCGCCGATGTCGCCACGTTCGACGAGCCTTGGGCGATGACCTTCCTTCCCGGCACCAACCAGGCCCTGATCACCGAGAAGAAGGGCAAGCTCAAGCTCTGGACCGAAGGCACAAGCAAGACCGTCGACGTCTCCGGCACGCCCACAGTCGATTACGGCGGACAGGGCGGCTTCGGCGATGTCGTCGCCGCGCCCGATTTCGCACAGAGCGGCATGGTCTATCTCAGCTGGGTCGAAGCGGGTGAGAAAGACACGCGAGGCGCGGTCGTCGCCCGCGCCAGGCTGGTCATGGGCGAAGCGCCCCGCCTTGAAGGGCTGAGCGTAATCTGGCGGCAATTTCCCAAGGTCACCGGGCGCGGCCACTATTCGCATCGCATCGCCTTTTCGCCCGATGGCAAATACCTGTTCATCACCTCTGGAGACCGGCAGAAGTTCACGCCCGCGCAGGACTTGAACGCGAACCTCGGCAAGGTCCTCCGCCTCCTGCCCGATGGCACTCCTGCCCCGGGCAACCCGTTTGCGGGCAAGGGCGGCGTTTCGGCACAGATCTGGTCCTACGGCCACCGCAACCTGCTCGGCCTCGCCTTCTCACCCGATGGCCGGTTGTGGGACATCGAACACGGCCCGGCCGGCGGTGACGAGATCAACCACGTCGAGCCCGGTAAGAACTACGGCTGGCCATTGGTGTCAGACGGCGACCACTACGACGGCAAGCCGATCCCGCGCAACAAGACGCGCCCCGACCTCGCCCAGCCCGCAATCAGCTGGAACCCCGTCATCGCGCCGGGCGACATGATCTTCTACACCGGCAAAGCCTTCCCCCAATGGCAAGGCCAGGCCCTGATCGCCGGCATGGGTTCAGGCGGCATCGTCCGCGTGAAGATCGACGGCGAGAAAGCCACCGAACTCGAACGCATAGACCTCGGCAACCGCATCCGCGAGATCGAGCAGGCACCGGATGGGACGGTTTACGTGCTGGAGGATGGTGAGGGAGCGAAGTTGCGGCATGTGGTGCCGAAGGGGTGACTATATGTGGCGGCTTTGAACTTTATATGGCAATTGAATACACCAATAACTAAAGCCCCCCGGCGGACATTAGGAAGCGAGAGCATCTTTCAGTAGAGCGGACCGATGGCGAGTGCTAATAAATCCCTGAAGCACAGGGTCTTCGCTGCGACAGCTTTCTTAGCTTTGCTGGGGGCAATCCCGCTTGTATTTACCGGCATGACTGTCGTTGAACACAGCAGGCGATCAGCCATTCTATCTAGCGGCAACCGGGTGAATGCGTTGGTCATTGGATCAGACGACCGCGGCACCAAAAAGCTGTGCAAGGTCCGATACGTGTATGAAATTGGCCCGACAACTTTCAGTGGAGCGGTTTTAAGCTGCGATTTGATGCGTCGGTATCCCGTAGGAAGCAATCTTCCCGTGAGATACGACTTGAATGATCCTTCGCGACCGCTAGCGGAAGAGGAAACTACTTGGCCTGCCTATAGCATAGTGCCAATTCTTCTACTCATTCCATGGTCGATCGTGGCAATCATCATAGTGGTGAGCCTCATTAAGGAGGCCTTGGCGCAGCGACGAAAGCGAGAGCGACAACGCAACGGATAGGTCACCTAACCACCGCGTGCCTGTCGCGCTTTGGGTGGGTGGGTCCCATTGCCGGCCTCAAAACCCCCGCGACCACCGCACCGCAACCCCGCCATCACCCCCCGCACCGGCAAAATGCCCCGGCTCCTTGCGGAAGAACACGTTGGCCGAGGCATCGCCGCCCCACAGCGCCGTCGACCACGCCAGTTCCGCATCGAGTTCCCGCCCCTTCGGCGCCAGCGACAGCGGCACGCGGGCGAAAGTGGCGCTCTGCGTCGCGTAATCCCACGCCACTGGAAGGTTCAGATCCAGCCCACCGCGCTCCACCCGCAAGGGTTGCGAGACGCGCAAGGCCAGACGGTCACCGACCACCAGAACGCCTTCACGCGAAAGATCGACGCTCCATGATGACGATACCAATCGCGAACCGCCAGTCGCCACCGCCCCGCTGTCGATCCGAGTAAAGCTTAGACTGCCCGTCGCGCCCAACGCCCAGCCTTTCCCGAAGCGCCAGCCAAGACCCGGCGAAACCGTCGCCGTCGTCGCCCCGCCGCCGCCCAGCGCATCGGCAAAGCGCGCGCCCAGCACCGTGCGCTCCTCACGCATCAGGCCAAGGCCGAGCCGCCAATCCAACGCGCCACCCTGCCCGCCATCCAGCGCCAAGCCAAACTGCGTCATCCGGTCCTCGCGCCGCTCACGCAAAGGATCGGGCCGCACCAGCACGCTACGCTCCGCCGAAACCGTCAGCCCCAGGCTGCCCAACAGATAACGCGCCGCCAAGCCCATCTCGGGCCGGGTGAACACGCTACTCGCCATGCCGGCGACAAGGAATTGCGGCTCCCACCGCTGCTGCAATCGCGCGGTCAGGCTCTCGGCACTCACCTTCCACCCCAGCGCCAGATCGAGCGACCGGTCGAGCCGCGTGACCACCGAAGACGCCAGCACTCGCGCCTGCTGCCCCTCACTCGGTGCCAGCCGCAACGGCACCGCGCCGAACCGCCGGTCAACCGTGAACGCCAGCGCAAATCCCGAAGCATCCATCGCCACCGGCCTGCCCCCACCTGCCAGCGCTTCATGCAATGGCAATCGCGACTGCCCGGCGCGCAAACCCGCCGCAAGGTTCAATTTGTAAGCCCGCTGGTATCCATCCAGCATCACCGCGCCGAGCGATGCCCCGCTCAACGCATCCCCCATCGCCCCGCTGCTCGTTCCCGTCAGCCCGCCAAGCGACACCGCCACTTGCGTCCCTGCCAGCCCGGTCGAGCCCTGCGGCGAAAAGGCTCGCGCAATATCCAGAATACCGCGGCCATAAACAGCATCGGTGCCCGTGGCCCCCGCATCTCGCGCGGTGCGCAGCAACAGATCCACGATCTGCGTTCCGGTCAGGTTCGGGAAGGCCTGCGCAAGCAGCGCCACCGCGCCCGAAACCTGTGGCGCGGCAAAGCTCGTGCCGCTCACCACTGTCACGAATGTCCCCTGCGCATTCGTCTCGGTCTTGATCTGGCTCCCCTCATAGACGCAGCACACCTCTTCGCCCTGGGCCATCAGTACGGATGCCGCAGAGCTTCCCGGCCTGTTGCTGAAGGCCGAAGCCACGCCGCTGGCATTGACCGAGCCGACAATGATGACATTGCCGCCACCCGCCTGGAGCAGCGATTGCGCGAAAGGATCGGGATTGTTCGGGTCGATCGCCGGATCGGTGCTGTCGCCATCGTTCCCTGCCGAAACGACAACCACGACGCCGGCCGATGCGGCCCTCGCAACCGCTGACCGCAATGTCGTGTTGGCCGGGTCGCCGCCCAGCGAAAGATTGATGACCTTTGCGCCCGCGGCGACCGCTGCATTGATGCCCGCCGCGATCGCGCTGTCGGCAAAAGTGCAGCCGTCCGACGCAGCACATGACCCCGGCGTATCGGCCCGCAGCATCTGGATGGTTGCGCCCCATGCGGTCCCGACGATCCCGGAATTGTTCCGGGCTGCTGCCGCTGTCAGGGCAACCTGCGTGCCGTGGTCGTCATCTGCGTTGTTCAACCCGCGCGATTGCACCACGTCGGTCGATGATGACGCGATGCGTCCGGCAAATTCGGAATTGGACGTATTGATGCCGGAATCGACGATCGCAATCGTCGTCCCCGCCCCGCTCGCTCCTGATTGCCATGCCGTGATCGCGCCATGCAACGAAGGCCCATCCGACCGGCGATATTCCGCCGTATCGAAATTGACCGGAGTGGGAGTGGGTGTGGGAGTTGGGGCAGGCGTCGGAACTGGTGTCGGCGTGGGCGTCGGGGCTGGCGCAGGCGCAGGCGTGCTCGAGACACTGCCGCCCCCTCCGCATCCCGCCAAGGCAGCAGCCAGCACTGCCACTGCGGCATGACCAAACCAGCGAATTTCCGACATCACCGCACCCCGGCTCCGGTAGCTTTGCCCAAGTCTTGCTGATAACCCCATGGCCGTAAATGCCGAATGACACAGTTCCGGATTGGAATACGCAAATGCCCTTCGATCCCACGATTGTTGACTGCTGGATCTTCGATCTCGACAACACGCTCTATCCCCCGTCGACCCGCCTGTTCGACCAGATCGATGAGCGTATGGGCCTGTTCATCCAGCAATTGCTCGGTTGCGACGCCATGGAAGCGCGGCGCGTCCAGAAGCTCTACTTCCACGATCACGGCACCACGTTGTCCGGGCTGATGCATTACCACGCCACCGATCCGTACGAATTTCTCGGCTTCGTCCACGATATCGACATGAGCCCGCTTTCCGCCGCACCACGCCTTGCAAATCGTCTCGCCGCGCTCCCCGGCCGCAAGATCGTCTTCACCAATGGCGATGACGCCTATGCCGCCAAGGTGCTGGCCGGGCTCGATCTTTCGGGCAGCTTCGATGGCATGTGGGATATCCACGCCATGGCCTACAAGCCCAAGCCCGAACCCTCCGCCTACACGGGCATGATCACAGCATTGGGCATCAATCCCGAGACTTCGGTCTTCGTCGAGGACATGGCACGCAACCTCGCCCCGGCCAAGGCGCTCGGCATGCAGACCGTCTGGCTCGATCTCGCCACCGACTGGGGCGATCGCGCCAAGGACGACGCCGCGATCGACGTGGTCACCGATGACGTCGTCGCGTGGCTCGATCATACGATTGCGGCGCTTGCCGATCCGGCATCGCTCGGCTAGTCGCCACGCAATTTTGTTCCATACTGATCCGCCACGGAGAAACGCCATGACCGCCCAAGTCGAAACCGGGCAACTGCAAGCTGCCATCGAAGCCGCCTGGGAAGACCGCGCCAATGTCACCCCCGCCAGCGATGCCGTGCGCGAGGTGGTCGAGGCCGCGCTCGAACTGCTCGACAGCGGCAAGGCTCGCGCTGCCGAGAAGGTTGACGGCGAATGGCAGGTCAACCAGTGGCTTAAGAAGGCCGTGCTGCTCTCGTTCCGCCTCAATGACAATGCCGTGATCGAAGCCGGCTCGGGCGGCGCCCCTGCGTTCGACAAGGTGCCCTCGAAGTTCGCCGGCTGGGGCGAGAACCGCTTCCGTGACGCCGGTTTCCGCGTAGTCCCCGGTGCCGTGGCGCGCAAGGGCGCACACATCGCCAAGGGCGTGGTGCTGATGCCAAGCTTCGTCAACATCGGCGCCTTCGTCGATGAAGGCACCATGGTCGATACCTGGGCCACCGTCGGCTCCTGCGCGCAGATCGGCAAGAACGTCCATATCTCGGGCGGCGCCGGCATCGGCGGCGTGCTCGAACCGCTGCAGGCAGGTCCCGTCATCATCGAGGACGGCGCGTTTATCGGCGCGCGTTCGGAAGTGGCCGAAGGCGTGATCGTCGGCGAAGGCGCCGTGCTCTCGATGGGCGTCTACCTCGGCGCTTCCACCAAGATTGTCGACCGCGCCACGGGCGAAGTCCACATCGGCCGCGTGCCGCCCTATGCCGTCGTCGTGCCCGGCGCGATGCCCGGCAAGCCGCTGCCCGATGGAACACCCGGCCCGTCGCTCTACTGCGCCGTCATCGTCAAGACGGTCGACGCGCAGACTCGCAGCAAGACCGGGATCAACGAACTCCTGCGCGACTGATTCACCTCGATCAAGGTCCGTTCCGGTCATGTCCATGCGGACATTGCCGGAACAGGGCGGTTCCCTGCGCGTAGAGTCCCCAAGCACGGTTCTACCGAAGGAGAAGCGCCATGGAACGACGCGGCGAAGAAACGCACATCACCACCGACGAGGCTCGCGGCGGCGAAGGCCTCAACGTGGTACGCTGGGTCCTGCTGATCAGCCTGGTCCTTGCAATCGGTGCATTGACGGTAATCTGGGTTACCGGGGCGCTTACGACGCCCCAATAAAAGCAAACTGGGGGCGGCATGACTTTGGGCTGGAAGCTGGACAGAAGCCAGCGCGAAGCCCTGCTTGCCGCCCTTCCGCCGCGCTATGCGCGGACTGTGGCCGATCACGTCACCCTGTCGGTCTCGGGCACCGACCTTCCTGAAGCCATAACCACCGCCGAAATCATTGGCCATATCGACGACGGCGCGGGCGTCGAGGCCTACGTCGTGGCAATCGACGGGTCGACCATTCGTCCCGATGGCGGCACATGGCATATCACCTGGTCGCTCGGCGAAAATAGGGCAGCGAAGGAAAGCAATAGCGCGATTGCTGCGCATGGCTGGGCAACCGTCGCCCCCATCCCCTTGCTGCTCACCCCTGCGCACTGGTGAGCAAGACCCTCGATCGCACCGCAATGATTGACACGAGCCTTGCCTCGGGCAACCGTTCCGCCATGCCCACTGCGCAATCCATCATTGCCGCGCTCGATCTCGCGCCGCATCCCGAAGGCGGCTGGTTTCGCGAAACGTGGCGCGCGTCCGCCGCGCCGGGCCAGCGCGCGACAAGCACGGCTATCCTGTTCCTGCTTCCCACCGGCGAACGCTCGCACTGGCACAAGGTCGACGCGGACGAAATCTGGCTATGGCAAGCGGGCGATGCCCTGGCGCTCCATCTCGCACCTCACGACGCAAGCACTCCCATAACGCGCGTGCTCGGGCCGGATCTTGCCACGCAATATCTGCAAGGGATCGTGCCGGCCGGGCAGTGGCAGGCTGCCGAACCGCTCGCGGGCGATCACGGCTACGTGCTTGTCTCGTGCATTGTCGCGCCGGGATTTGATTTTAAAGGGTTCACCCTTGCCCCGTCCGGCTGGGAACCCGGCGCATGATCCGCACTGCTGCTCGCCTGACGCTGGCACTGTTCTACTTTGCGGCGGGCGTGATCCATATCGTATCGCCTCGCCCGTTTCTGCTCATCATGCCGGCATGGGTCCCAGCCCCCGAAGCCGTAGTGCTGTGGACCGGCATTGCCGAACTGCTCGGCGCCATCGGCCTGGCGCAAGGGCTGTCCCTGCCGATCCGCCGGGCTGCGGCCATCGGTCTCGCCCTCTATGCGGTGTGCGTCTTCCCCGCCAACATCAACCATTTCGCGCTCGACATGGCCAAGCCTGATCACGGCGCGGGCCTTGGCTACCACGTGCCACGCATGTTTGCGCAGCCGGTGCTCGTCTGGCTTGCGCTGTGGACCGGCGGCGTCATCGAATGGCCATGGAAGCCACGGACCCGATAGACACATGCTCCTTTCCGATCCTGCAACCCTCGCCGCCTGCGCGCTGGCTGTCATTCTCGTCGGCATGGCCAAGGGCGGGTTTTCCGGTCTTGGAGCCCTTGGCACGCCCGTCGCTGCCCTGGCTCTTCCGCCATCGACCGCCGCCGCCATTCTCCTGCCCATTCTCATCGTTCAGGACGTCGTCAGCGTCTGGTCCTTCCGCCATGCCTGGGACAAATGGATCGTCGGCTGGATGCTGCCGGGAGCCATGGTCGGCATTGCCATCGGCTGGGCCCTTGCGGCCAGCATCGACGAGAAGGCGCTGATGGGCGTGCTCGGCGGCATCACGCTCATGTTCGGCCTTTACCGCTTGTGGATCGAGCGTGGTAACCGCGTGGCCGCAGCGTCTGCATCGCCGGGCTGGGTCGGGGCGCTGTTCGGCATGGCCACCGGCTTCACCAGCCAGGTCGCCCACGCGGGAGGTCCGCCATTCCAGATGTGGGTCACGCCGCGAAAGCTTCCGCACCTGACCTATGCGGGAACCAACGCAATCCTGTTTGCCGCGATCAATTGGCTCAAGGTGCCAAGCTATGTCATGCTCGGGGCCTTCACCCATGAAGTGGTAGTGACCGCCGCTCTGCTCGTTCCCTTGGCAATTATCACCACGCTGATCTCTGTCCGGGTGGTCCGCGCGCTCAAGCCTGATCGGTTCTACACCATCATCTACCTGCTCATGGTCATGCTTGGCGGCAAGCTGATGGTCGATGCCTTCACCTGAACGGCACAGGCCTCGCCATGGTCCAGAACGTCGGGCCCTTCCTGGCGACGGGCCATGTGTCGATCAGTTCGAAGCCCATGGACCGATAAAGCCCGACATTGCTCTCGGTCGCTGTTTCCAGAACCGCCGGTAGTCCCGCAGCGTCGGCTTCGGCAAGGCCAGCCCGGATGGCAAGGCCGCCAAGGCCCTGCCCCTGCCGGTCGGGCCTGACACCGGCCATGCGCAGATAAAATTGGCGCTCCCCCTTCGGCAAGTGCTTGCCGATCATCCGGTCAGCACGCTCTGCCCGCAGCACAGCCGTGCCGAGCATCGCGATAAAACGCACCAGCGCCGGCGGCGTCAGCGGTGCATGCTCATGAACGCTCCCCGGTGGCCGCCACAGGGTGACGACTTCACATCCTGCCGTTCCCAGCACCATGCCGTGCCGCAGGTGATCGTGGAACATCCACCGGATCAGCTGCGGCATCCGACGCTCTCGGGCCTGATGGTCAGCGAACATCCAGTTCATCGCCGGGTCCTGACGGAACGCAGCAGTCAATGTCTCGGTCGCTGCGTCAGCATCGTCAGGTCCAAGGCGAACGATTGTCCGATCCAAGCATATCCTCCCTCGAATGCCGCTTTTGCTGGCAAGCAGCGCCCCCGCGTGCCACGGGGATGCGCGAATGGAGGGAAAGATGAGCGAAGACGAAGACTATGTCTACGACGAGGACAGCGGCGAATGGTTGCCCGCGTCTGAACTCGCGGCAAAGCGTGAAGCTGCCAGCACTGTCGAGGTTCGCGACGCTGTCGGCAATCTCCTTGCTGACGGAGACCAGGTTACACTGATCAAGGATCTCGACGTCAAGGGCGCCGGGCAAACCTTGAAGCAAGGCACGCTGATCAAGTCGATCCGGCTGACGGGCGACCCGCAGGAGATCGATTGCAAGTACCCCGGCATCAAGGGACTGGTCCTCCGGGCCGAGTTCGTTCGCAAACGCTGACAGCCCAAGGCGCGGGTCGGCAAGTTGCGACCCCGCCTGCGGCGCTATCGAGTCGATGCAGCGCCCGCGACGAATCGTTATGCATGCTTACGTATGAACGGGCAGCTTGGTCCGCTGCCATCGTGGGTAAGATTCAGATTTATCACAGAATTTTGAATAGTTGCAAATCCTGCAACTGACCGGACGGCAAATACAATTGCCGCACTGCACACGATTAGTATGCTGCACCGCAACAAGATAAGGGTGCTGAAGGCAATCTTTCCTTATCTTCCAGGAGATATTGCCATGATCAAGACTATCCTCGCTGCCGCTGCTGCCGTCCTCGTCGCCACCCCCGTGTTCGCTGCCGAACCGGAAACCGGCTCGTTCACCTATCAGGGTGTGAAGTACGATTACACCGCCGAACAGCAGGGCGACGTCAAGGTTCTCAAGGGCTCGGCCTATGCCGGCAAGGTTCCGTTCGAACTGAAGGTCACGAAGCGCACCGTCACCGGCCGCTTCAACGGCCGTCCGGTCACCTTCGACGTCAAGGACGTGAAGAAGATCTCGAGCAAGGCCGCTGCCAGCAACGATTGACTGCCCCGCAACACGGGACTGCCCAGAAGTTCGGCGCAAAGTCGCCAGCTTGCAAGCAGCGCCTCACCCGTGAGCAAGGCCAGCTTCATGCTGCACCGCTGATCCCAGCAAAGGGCGCTTCCTACCGGAGGCGCCCTTTCTGCTGAAAATAACCCGATGATAAGTATTTCTGCGTAGCTTCATCTGTAGACCGAAGGGGGAGGAACAGATGTTTGCCATTGCTCGCGCCATTGTGCGCCGCCCGCTGCCCGCCATTTGCGTGGTCGGTATCATTGGCTTCCTGGCATTGGGGCAAGCCGAAAAGCAAAAGCCCGCCGATCCGTGGAATGCAAAGCCGACCGCCGCACAAGCCGACGCGGGTTCGGAAGGCTCGCTCATCGGCAAGGCCGTCGGCTCCGCTGCCGATTATGTCGAGCAGGCAGACAGCACCGGCACGGTCGCCAAGGTGCGTGGAACGGTCGAGACTTCGGCAAGCAGTTGGGAAGGCTCCGCCGATAAGGTAGGCAAGGCGACCGGTAACTGACGCTCCGAACCAAGGTCAGGGCGGAACCTCGGCCACACTCCGGCATTCCTTCCCACAGGGAGGGATGCAGGAGCCGGGTTCGTGTTGTTCGATCGTTTTGCCACCGTCATGATCGCCATTGGCGCCGGACTGGGCCTCGCTGCCACCAGCACTATCCCGACGCACTTGCCGGAGCCAGAGCGGTCATATCCCGCAGCGCGGCAGGATGCCTATCCTGAAATCACAGCCGTTACCTACGAGAGCTATCCGATCGCGCAGGTCCCGATCTTCCATCGCCCCATGCGCGTCGCCTATTGGGAACGCCCTTGGGAGGAGCCAGTCGAGGTGCCGGCTGACATCGCCGATGCAGAATACCCGGTGGATGAATACGCGCCTGATCCTCAGATCGCTGAAGACGAAGACATACAGCAACCAACTCAGGCCGACGCGGAAACGCGCGATTCACCTATCGAGCTTACGCTCGCATCCCACCCATAAGCCGCACGTCCAGCCCCGATCCGGGCTCGGCCGCTCCATGGCGCGAAACGATCTCGGCCAACCTTGTTGCAATCACCGCATCGTCCGCGTCCCGATCGAGCGGGTAACGCGCAATGACCATGCCGTCGTCAACGCTCGTCACGCACACAAAGCGGATGGGGGATTGTGTTGCCAGTGCATCCAGGTCGACGCCATCTGCCAGCGTCCACGATTTCCCACCGACGGAGCGAATTGGCCTTTCGCAATGGCGGCACAGTGCGGACCAGGCGCCCTCGCCATCCCGTCTGCGACCAGCCGCGGGCTGATGCTGGCGTGTGTACCAGCACTGGGTGAGAGTTTGAGACGTGGCGGGCCGGATCAGCATGGCCCGAATTTCAGGTCACCTTGGTAAACATCCGCCAAATCGCCAGATCAGGACTCTACCGGGGGATCAGCTGAGCGTCACGAAGATCTCGGCGATCAGCACCCAGGCTTCGCCAGATTTCCGCCACTTGGCGGCAAAAGTCCCGGCAGCCATAACTTCGCCGGATTCCCGAACGGTTCCGCTCCAGCGCCCATGTTCCATGGCGATCGGCTCTACTCCCGACGACATCACGCTCTCGGTGTTGCGCACGTAGACGGATCGGGGGGCTTGAGCGAACTCGCGCTTCCAGGCTGCCAGTTGCGCCTTTCGCCCGGAAATGACTGCACTGTCGCTGCCGGTGATCAGCACCACATCGGGCGAGAGGATTGGCGCGATCGCGGCAAGGTCCCCCTCCGCCAGCGCGCGGTTGAACGCGGCGCGGCGGAGGCGGACTTGCAGTTCGGCATCGGCAGGGTTGGTCATCGCGTTGCGATGGCAGGGCTCACGCTATTTGCAAAGCCCCGGTGCGTGTCGATGCCGAAGCTGGTTTCGGTCAGGCCGAAACGAGGTTCACAGCCGATGCCTTGCCATTCCGGCCGGTCTCGACTTCGTAGCTGACGCGCTGGTCCTTATCGAGCGTCGCCATGCCGGCAGCCTGGACGGCCGAGATGTGCACGAAGCTGTCAGCGCCGCCGTTGTCAGGCTGAATGAAGCCGTAGCCCTTTTCGGTGTTGAAGAATTTTACGGTGCCTACTGGCATGGGATGTTCCTTTCAAGAACGAGGGTTGCCCGGAAACGGAAGTGCCGCCGGGCCGTGCGTGGTTCGTCAATTGAAAGGAAATCGTCGTCGAAGGCCCCGCGAGAACCGAAGCGCCAGCGTGGTAGTCAATACCGAAGTCCGTCGCAAAATTCGACGTCAGCAAAAGCGCAGTAGCAGGCTTGCCATCGTTTGGCGAACGTAATCGGACGATGGTCAAGATTCCTGCCAGCAGCTAGGCGGCGTGGACAAATTCCACAGCGCCACGGCTGGAGGCAAAAACCGCCAGTTCAAGGAGGCGAGGAAGCGCAATATCGGGAATATTGTGCGACGAGCCGACGCTGAAATGGAGGTTTTTGGTCCAGCCCCGCAGGGCGTTGTGGAATTTGTCCACGCCGCCTAGAGCCCGCCAATGATTGAGACCACTTCCGAAACCGTGCGCATTCTGGTCGATGGAGATGCCTGTCCGGTTAAGGAAGAGATCTACAAGGTCGCCTTTCGCCGCAGCGTAGCCGTCGTCGTGGTCAGCAATTCCCCCTTCCGCATACCCGCGCATCCGCTCGTGCGCCGCGTTGTCGTCAACGATGGCTTCGATGCCGCAGACGACTGGATTGCGCAGGAAGCCGGACCGAAATCCGTGGTGGTCACCGCCGACATCCTCCTGGCCGACCGGTGCCTCAAGGCAGGCGGGACAGTGCTTTCTCCCGCGGGCAAACCCTTCACCACCAGTTCGATCGGCAGCCAGATCGCCACCCGTGCGATCATGGCTGACCTGCGCGCCGGTGGCGACGTGATCGGAGGCCCCGCCCCCTTCTCCAAAGCCGATCGCTCGCGCTTTCTCTCCGCTCTCGACGAAGCGTTGGCAAGATTGTCGCGATAGCAAAACGCCGGGTCTGCGAAAGACCCGGCGCCAAGCTGGTTACGCCATCAATTACCTGCAGCGCACGTTGCTGCGGTTGTCGCTCCGGTTGCGGCTGTCGATAGCCGCACCGATCGCCGCGCCACCGATCGCGCCGATGATCGCGCCCAGCGGCTTGCTGTCGCCCTCGGCGATGATCGCTCCTGCCGCTGCGCCACCAAGGCCGCCGACGATCAGGCCGGTCGAACCATCGGACCTGCGGCAGTAATAGCGCCCGTCGCGCCCGCGATAGACCCGGTCATCGTAGGACAGCTGGCGTTCGCGATAACGCGCATTGTCGCGGTAATAGCGGTCGGCGTAGTAGCCGCCATAGCGGGGATCGGGGTTGTTGTAATCATATCGGCCATACTGCTCGTAATAGCCTTGGTCGTAATAGCCATCTGCATAGCCAGGACGATCATAATATCCATTGCTGGTGCATGCTGCGGTCAAAGTCGTCGCAGCAACCGCAGCGAGCATAACGCGGGCCTTGAACATGGCCTTCTCCATCGCTTCCCGAGGGCACACGGAACTGGCGCCCAGTTGCTTAGCCAATGGTTTATGAAGACTGCAGTTCCCCTGCCTGCATTAAGAATCCGATTACTGTCTTTGTCTTATCGCTTTGCCATGCCATCCGAAATCATCAGTCTGATAGACAAGCCGCACCTTCTTGCCCTTCTCCTCGCAATTGGCGCCGCCATTGGCATCGCGGTCGAGCGCTTTGCCGAGGGCCTCAAGCGCGCCGAACGTCGGGCCTTCTGGCGCGGTCGGAATTCGGCGGGGGCCAGGCAGAAGACGCGCCTGCATCAGGCGCCAGCTCTCAAGGACAAAACCCAGACCGAAGTTGCCGCAGACCAGCTCCGCCGTGTCATGGAAGCCGATTTCAAGAGCAGGCCGCTCTTGAACCAGTCGGAAAGGCGCTTGCTGGCTGTGCTGGACAAGACCTTGAGCGAAGAGAAGCCCAACTGGCGCGCCATGGGCCAGGTATCACTCGGGGAGATCCTGATCAGCGATGACAAGGATGCCTATTGGGCCATCAATTCCAAGCGTGTCGATCTGCTCATCGTCGACGACAGCTGCCGCCCTGTCCATGCCGTGGAATTTCAAGGCACCGGTCATCACCTCGGTGCCGAAACCGCAGCACGAGACGCCGTGAAGAAGGAAGCCCTGCGGCGGGCAGGCATTGGCTATCTCGAGGTGATGAGCAACCAGACGCCGGCACAGGTCAGGCTATTATTGCAAGGCCTGTTGCGCCCGCCCACCTGAGCGGTTTTCGCATCAAACATCAGATCCGGCTTGCCACATCGGCGATGAAGCAAGCCGGATCAGTGTCTTCAACCCTCAGTCGTGCTCGCGCCCACCCGCGCCGATGTAAAGCTCGCGGCCCATCTCGTCGTACTTCGCGCTCATGGCCTTCATGCCGGCTTCCGCCTCGGCTTCGTCAGCCGCGACGAAAGTTTCGATCGGCTGGTTCTGCTTGGCGGCGAATTCGCGCACTTCCTGGCTGATCTTCATCGAGCAGAACTTCGGCCCGCACATCGAGCAGAAGTGTGCAGACTTCGCGCCTTCGGCCGGAAGCGTCTGGTCGTGATACTGCTCTGCGGTATCGGGATCGAGCGAGAGGTTGAACTGGTCGCGCCAACGGAACTCGAAGCGCGCCTTGCTCAGCGCATCGTCACGCACCTGCGCCGCGGGGTGGCCCTTGGCGAGGTCCGCCGCGTGGGCGGCCAGCTTGTAAGTCACCACGCCGACCTTTACGTCGTCGCGGTCCGGCAGGCCAAGGTGTTCCTTGGGCGTGACGTAGCAGAGCATCGCCGTGCCGTACCAGCCGATCTGGGCCGCGCCGATGCCGCTGGTGATATGGTCGTATCCCGGCGCGATGTCGGTGACGAGCGGCCCGAGCGTATAGAACGGCGCTTCGCCGCATGCTTCGAGCTGCTTGGTCATGTTCTCCTTGATCTTGTGCATCGGCACGTGGCCGGGGCCTTCGATCATCACCTGCACGTCCTGCGCCCAGGCACGCTTGGTCAACTCGCCCAGCGTATAGAGCTCGGCAAACTGCGCCTCATCATTGGCGTCATAGATGGAACCCGGACGCAGGCCATCGCCGAGCGAATAGGCCACGTCATAGGCCTTCATGATCTCGGTGATCTCGTCGAAGTTCTCGTAGAGGAACGATTCCTTGTGATGCGCCAGGCACCACTTGGCCATGATCGAGCCACCACGGCTGACGATGCCGGTCATGCGCTTGGCCGCCAGGGGGATGTAGGGCAGGCGCACGCCGGCGTGGATCGTGAAGTAGTCCACGCCCTGTTCTGCCTGCTCGATCAGGGTATCGCGGAAGATCTCCCAAGTCAGGTCCTCGGCAATGCCGCCAACCTTTTCCAGCGCCTGATAGATCGGCACCGTGCCGATCGGAACCGGCGAGTTGCGCAGGATCCACTCGCGCGTGTCATGGATATTGCGGCCGGTCGAAAGGTCCATCACGGTGTCCGCCCCCCAGCGGATCGACCAGACCATCTTGTCGACTTCGCTGGCAACGTCCGATGCCACTGCCGAATTGCCGATGTTGGCGTTGATCTTGACGAGGAAGTTGCGCCCGATCGCCATCGGCTCGCTTTCGGGGTGGTTGATGTTCGAAGGAATGATCGCGCGCCCCCGCGCCACTTCATCACGCACGAATTCCGGCGTCACGTAATCCGGGATCGAGGCACCCCAGTCCTGCCCGTCACGGATCAGCGCTTCCTTGGCCTGCTTGCGGCCAAGGTTCTCGCGGATCGCCACATATTCCATCTCGGGCGTGATGATGCCCTGCCGCGCATAGTGCATCTGGCTGACGTTCTGCCCGGCCTTGGCCCGCAGCGGCCGCTTCACCACGTTCGGGAACGGCGGAACACCTGCCGACCGGTCCGGTCCCTTCAGGCCGTTGTCCTCCGGCTTGACCGCACGGCCCTCATAGGCCTCGACATCGCCGCGACCGACGATCCAGTCGTGGCGCAGCTTGGGCAGGCCGGCGGCAATATCGATCATGACGTTGCTGTCAGTATAAGGACCGGACGTGTCGTAGACGCGCACCGGCGGCTCCCCGCTCGAAGGCTCCAGCGAAATCTCGCGCATCGCCACGGTCAGGCCGGGAAAGCGCGCGCTTTCCACGTGGATCTTGCGGCTGCCACGGATCGGCCCGGTGGTGACGCCGATTTCCAGCTTGGAGTTGATGTCGGCCATTCAAGCGCTCCTCTCGTCAGGCATCGGGAGCGCGGGTGCCATGGCTTTGCCAGCAGCACTGCCCTTCCCTCCGCCCGTGCTAACGGGTTCAGGTTCGACGGGTCGGGCTGCGTGACCAGCCCCTCTCAGCCACACTGGCTCCCCGGGGTATGGCGGCACTTCTAATGCGGTCTGGCGACACTGGCAACCAGCCAATCCAAGAGGGTTCATTCGTCTTTAATGCGAATGATTCTTACTTGCATTGACTCTTGCGAATGAATCGCACTAAGGCCCGCCCATCATAGACGGGAGCCTAACGTGTCGAATCGCTTGCATTTTCTTTCCGCCACATCCCTTGCCGCGCTGGTCCTAGGCGCGCACCCGGCCTGTGCCGATGAGGCCGAAGACAACCAGAATCGCATCACCGTGATCGGTGAAAAGGCTGAAGGCGTGGCAAGCGGCGCAACCGGCCTCCCCCTCGCCATCATCGATACGCCCCAATCGGTGACCGTCATCGACCGCACCCTGCTCGATGACTTCGCCTTTGATGAGGTCAACGATGTCCTGCGCTATGTCACCGGCGTAAACGTCGACGAGGCCGAGACGGACCGCACTTATTACAACGCCCGCGGCTTCGACATCACCGAAGCCATGGTGGACGGTATCCAGTTGCCCAACATCTGGGGGCCTTCCATCGGTTCGCTCGATACCGTGATGTGGGATTCGATCGAGGTCGTGAGAGGCGCAAACGCCCTTCTTTCGGGCGTCGGCAATCCCTCCGGCACGATCAACTACCGCCGCCGCCATTACACCGGGCAGCGCCGCGTAACCGGCGAATTGACCGCCGCCTCGTGGAACCGGGTCCGCGGCGAAGTCGACATCGAAATGCCGCTGACCTCTGACGGCAACTGGGGCGTCCGCCTTGTCGGCGCGGCGCAGAACGCGGATTCCTATCTGCGCGACTACCGCTCGAACCGCACCGCGCTGCAGGCGGTGGTCGATGGCCGCGTTGCCGAAAATCTCGCACTGTCATTTGGCTACGCCCGCCAGCAGGGCACCTCGCGCGGGGTGCTGTGGGGCGCGCTTCCTCTGCTCGACAGCGAAGGTAACCAGCTCGACTGGGATTTCTCCACCTCCACCACGCAGGACTGGACCTACTGGAAGAGCAAGGACCAGACCGCATTCGCCGAGGCCACTTGGTCCTTCGCTCCCGGCTGGAGCGTCAAGACCCACCTCACCCGCCGCATCAATGACGAACCATCACGCCTGTTCTACGTCTACGGCACACCCGATGCACAAACCGGCCTCGGCCTCATGGGCAATCCCGGCGGCTACCTGTCCACCGCTCGCGGCTGGATCTGGGACAATCGCCTCGATGGCAGCTTCAAGCTCTTCGGCCGCGACCACAAGCTGACCCTGGGCATCCAGCGCACCGCAGCGAAGTTCGGTTACCTGACCTACCCCGTCCCCGGCACCGATCCGGCCTGGGGCGCCTTGCCACCGCTGCAATCAGGCTGGGACGGCAGCGAAGTTCCGCTGCCCGCCTTCGGGGCCCCCGTTGAAAGCGCCCGCATCTCGGACAAGCAATGGCGCATCCGCGCCGCCACCGATCTGGAACTGACCAACCGCCTCAGCCTGATCCTCGGCGCCAACTACATCGACGTGAAAACCACCGGCTTCACATTCGGCGTCAGCGCCGCCCGCAGCGAGAGCGCAATCAGCCCCTTCCTCGGCGCAACATTCAAGGTGCTGCCCGGCGTCAACCTCTACGCCAGCTATTCCGACATCTTCAATCCGCAGAAGGAACTCGGCACAAACCTCAAGCCGGTCGGCTCGGCCAAAGGCAAGAGCTGGGAAGCCGGCCTGAAGGGGGAAACCGCAAACAAGGCACTGTTCGGTTCGCTCTCGCTGTTCCGCTCGGAACAGTCGAACCTTGCCGAATCCTCCGGCTACGACGCCAATCTCGGCCAGACCCTCTACACCGGCATCTTCGTGCGCAGCCAGGGCGTCGAGGCGGAAGTGGGCGGCCGCATCGCCCCCGGCCTGACCGTGCAGGGCGGCGTCACCCACCTCTCGCTCGAAGGGCGCAATGGCGATCCCGTCCGCACCTATGTGCCGCGCACCACCGCCAACCTGCTGCTCCGCTGGGAGCCGGTCGAGAAGGTCCAGCTTGGCGCGGCCATGCGCTGGCAGGACGCGATCCATTCAACCAACGCCCTCGGCACGATCCGTCAGGACGACTACGCCACCCTGCAACTGCAGGCAGGATACAAGCTCAATGACAATGTCAGCTTCAACCTCAACGTCGCCAATGTGACCAATCACAAGCATCTTGCCAGCCTGTACTGGGACCAGTCGTTCAACGCAGCCCCGCGCAGCGTCACCGGTTCGGTCAGGATGACCTTCTGATGGCCACCACCGCGCAGCACGCCATTCCCTCGCCCCGGCGCCTCGCGCTGCCGGGGCGCGCATTCTGGGTCGTGGTCCACCGCTGGGCGGGCCTGACCCTCGCACTCTTTCTGGCGGTCGCAGGCCTGACAGGCTCGCTCCTGCCATGGATCGAGGAACTGGAAGCCGCCACCGCGCCGGAACTGCACAACTCCGGCTGGACCGGCACGCCCGACCCCCTGCGCGTGCGCGAGGACGTGCTTGCCCGCTACCCCGGTGCCGCGCTCGATTTCCTGCCGCTCTCGGTCGAACCCGGCAAGGCCCTGCGCCTGCACCTTCACTGGCTCGATCCGAAGACCGGGCTCGAGCGCGAACACGGCCCCGGCGTGCCCGAATGGGACGATCTGTTTCTCAATCCCGTGACCGGGCAGGAGCAAGGCCGCCGCGAATGGGGCAACATTGCACAAGGGCAGAAAAACCTGATGCCCTTCCTCTATCGCCTCCACTATTCGCTCGCACTCGGCACCATCGGCACGCTCGCTTTCGGGATCGCCGCGCTGATCTGGACGCTGGATTGCTTCGTCGGCTTCTACCTCACGCTCCCACCCAAAGCGCCGAAGCCCGCCCGCACGCCGTTCCTCGAACGCTGGCGCCCGAGCTGGCGCATCCGCTGGAAGTCCACGCCCTACAAGCTCAACTTCGATCTGCACCGCGCCGGAGGCCTCTGGCTCTGGCCGCTTCTACTGGTCTTTGCCTGGTCGAGCGTGTCGTTCAACCTGCCGCAGGTCCATGTGCCGGTGATGCAGGCACTGGGCGCGCAGGACGCCCGGCTTGTGCTGCTCGAAAACACCCTGCCCGCCCCGCGCAATGCCCCTGCCCTCGATTTCCGCGCCGCCACCGCCCGCGGCAAGGCGCTCGCCGAAGAGGTCGCCTACAAGCAGGGCCTCGTTCCTTTGCAGGAAGGCGAAACCTGGATCTGGCACGTGCCCACCAGCGGGATGTACGTATACGGCTTCACCACCGCGGCCGACATCGGCCACCACGGTGGCGGCACCCGCGTTGCGTTCGACAGCAATACCGGCGAACTCAAGGCGGTCGACTGGCCCAGCGGCGTCAACGGCACCAACACCTTCAACAACTGGCTGACGGCGCTGCACATGGCCCAGGTCTTCGGCCTGCCCTACCGCGTGTTCGTCAGCCTGCTCGGCCTGATGGTAACGATGCTTTCCGTGACCGGCGTGGTCATCTGGCTCAGGAAGCGTTCCGCCCGCGCGGGCCGTCCGATCCGCCAACGGAATACTTGACCGATCACCCGGCTGGCTGGACTTAATCACCCGATTAAGGATATCCCTGCTTCAGGCACGCAAGGCCGGACAATGGAGCAGGATCATGGCCCAGACTGGAACGGTCGCACCACCGCATGTCGTGCCTGTCGCAGGGCCCAAGGTCGCCACCAACAATGGGCTGGGCCGGCTCCCGCGCGTATGCATCATCGGCGCAGGCTGCTCCGGTTTCACCACCGCCAAGCGCCTGCAGGATAATGGCATTCCCTTCGTCGTGTACGAAGCGTCCGATGACATCGGCGGAAACTGGTACTTCAACAATCCCAACGGCATGTCGGCCTGCTACCAGAGCCTGCACATCGACACGTCGAAATGGCGGCTGGCGTTCGAGGATTACCCGGTCCCGGCGGAATGGCCCGACTACCCCCACCACGCCCAGCTTCTCCAATATTTCCATGACTATGTCGGTCACTTCGGTCTGCGCCCGCACATCCGGTTCAAGACCCGCGTGGAAAAGGCGACACGGCGTTCCGGAGGCGGTTGGGAGATCCGCCTGTCCACCGGCGAGACCGAGCGCTTCGATGCTCTGGTCGTCGCCAACGGCCATCACTGGGCCGCGCGCATTCCCGATTATCCCGGCCAATTCTCCGGCCCCCAGATCCACAGCCACGGCTATCGCAGTCCTTTCGATCCGGTCGACTGCGTCGGCAAGCGCGTGCTCGTTGTCGGAATGGGCAACAGCGCGATGGACATCGCTTCTGAACTGTCGCAGCGCCCGATCGCCTCGCGCCTGTTCGTCTCCACCCGGCGCGGGGTCTGGGTCCTGCCGAAATACTACCGCGGCCAGCCGCTCGACAAGAACCCGGCACCGTCGTGGATGCCCAAGCGGCTGCGCAACTGGCTGGCCACTCGCATGATCAAGAAGCTGGTCGGCCGGATGAGCCAGTACGGCCTGCCAGAACCCGAAATCGGCCCCTTCGAAAGCCACGGGACCGTCTCCGGCGAGTTCCTGCTCCGTGCGGGCTCAGGCGACCTGACCATGAAGCCCGGCATCGAGAGGCTCGACGGGGACAGCGTCATATTCACCGACGGAACGCGCGAACAGGTTGACGTTATCGTCTGGGCTACCGGCTATGACATCCGCTTCCCTTTTTTCGACGATCCTGCACTTACCGCCGATGCCGAAAATCGCCCGCCCCCCCTTTTCAAGCGCATCATGAAGCCCGAAGTGCCCGACTTGTTCTATGTCGGCCTGGCCCAGCCCTTGCCGACGCTGGTCAATTTCGCCGAGCAGCAGTCAAAGCTCGTCGCAGCCTATCTTGCGGGTGACTATGCTCCGCCCACGCCTGCCGAAATGCACCGCATCATCGCCAGCGACGAAGCCTACCACACCGGCCAGTATTACGCGTCGCGCCGGCATACGATCCAGCTGGATTTCGACCACTACGTCCGCACCCTCAAGAAGGAACTCGAGGCTGGCGCGAAGCGCGCAAATGCGTTGGGGAACACCTTGCCGGTCCCGCCTCGACAAGCAGAACCGGACTGAGTTCTCCCGCCCCTGCGGGAAGCGCGCTTGCTTTAGCTACTCCGCCGCTTCCGCCAAAGGCGCATCCCGCCGCACCCCATCGTAGACGAACTCCTGCCCGTCCAGATCGATCGCTGGAATGGCCTCGCGCTCCAGCCAGTAGCTCTGGTTGTGACGCCATACTTCATTACCGCCGCGCCGCGGCAGCTTGTCCATGTCGCGCATCAGGTAGCCGGGATTGAAGTTGTCCTCTTCGATCCACGGCAGCACGTCCATGCCGGCATCCTCGTCGCGGAAAGCAACTTCCACCTTGCGCACGCCTTTTTCGTCCATGTGGTTGATCAGGCGGCAAACGAAATCGCCCAGCATGTCCACGCGCAGCGTCCAGCTCGCGCGGAAATAGCCGAAGACCCAGACCATGTTGGGCACGCCTGTGAACATCATGCCGCGATAGGTTACGGTATCGCCCCAGTTCACGGCCTTGCCATCCACCTCGAACGGTATGTCGCCCAGAACCTTCAGGTGGAATCCGGTGCAGGCAACGATGATGTCTGCCTCCAGCAGCTCGCCACCCTTTGTCAGCACGCCAGTCTCGGTAAATCGATCGATAGTGTCGGTCACGACCTTGACCTTGCCCTCCGACGCCGCCCGGAACAGGTCGCCATCCGGGCAGAACGCCAGCCGCTGCTGCCACGGCCGGTATCTCGGCGTGAAGTGCGGCTCGAACGCAAAGTCCTCGCCGGCATAGGCGCGCGCCGCCATCTTCAGTTCCTCGAACACCACGTCGGGTTCCTCGACGCAGCGTTTGTCCATCAGCGCCTGGTCATGCATGATCTGCGCACGCACCACGCGGTGGATTGTCGGCTCGTCGATGCCGATCTGGCGCAAGCGGTCGGCCAATTCGTTCTGGTTCGGATGGCAATAGAAATAGGTGGGCGAGCGCTGCAGCATCGTCACCTGCGCCTTTTCGGCAAAGGCCGGAACTACGGTCGCCGCCGTCGCGCCCGATCCGATCACCAGGACGCGCTTGCCTTCCCAGTCGGTCGCCGGGTCCCACAGCTGGGCGTGGACGAACAGACCCTTGAAGTCCGAAACGCCCTGCCACTCCTTGGGAATGTAGGGAACCTGATGATCATAGTAGCCTTGGCACATCCACAGGAAGTTCGCGGTGAAGATCGCCGTGTCCCCGCCCTTGGTCCGAGCCTCCAGCGTCCAGCGATTGCTCGCACTGTCCCACTTGGCACTGGTGATCGTGTGGCCATAGCGGATGTGCTGGTCGATCCCGCCTTCCTCGATCACCTCGCCCATGTAGTCGAGGATCGCCTGCGCGCTGGCAATCGGCGCGCCGACCCAGGGCTTGAAGCGATAGCCGAAAGTGTAAAGGTCAGAGTCCGAACGGACGCCGGGGTACTTGTGGGTTTCCCACGTCCCGCCAAAAGTGTCCTTGCTCTCGATGACCGCATAGGTCTTGCCGGGGCACTGCTCCTGCAGATGCCAGGCCGAACCGATGCCGGAAATGCCTGCGCCCACGATCAATACGTCGAAGTCGCCGCCCGATGCTGCGTGCTCGCTCATCATGCCTCTCCATGGTCTGACGCCATATGCGGCCGTTCTCGGCTCGTCTGGAAAAGTGACATTGATGCGTATCAATTGGCAACCGACTGCCCCGGCGAATGAGGCATTCGGTCAAGAAAATCAGGCAGTCGGGGTTCCGATCAGCCCGCCGCCTGCCACTCCCTCACCGCCTCTACCGGCCAGGCCAGCATCAGCACGTTGAGCGTCAGGTTGTCGCGGATCATCGCCAGCGTGAACAGTTCGAACGCCACGGCCACTGCCGCCGTCACCAACGCCGGCATGCGGCTGGCAAAGACGAACCCCAGTGCCATGAAGCCCATGTCGCAGAAGGAATTGAGCACGCTGTCGCCCGAATAACCGAACGAGATCGTCACGGCACGATAGCGGTCGATGATGATCGGCGAATTCTCGAGGATCTCCCACGAACCCTCGACCAGCACCGCCAGGCCCAGCGCCCAGTGCGGAGAAATCGCGGTCAGCCCGGCCTTGCGCCATAGAAGGTGCGCTCCGCCGTAGAACAGGAAGCCGTGGATCACGTGGCTGAAACTGTACCAGTCCGAAATCTGCTGGCTGTTCTCCGCCGATTCCACCACGCCCTGCCACAGTCGGATCGTTCCGCACGGGCAGATCGGCGGCCGCGCCATGCCAAGCAGGATGATGACGATCCCAAGCGCGACGCCTGCAGCCGCAATCCACCCCGCCCTGCCGGGCCGCAATGAAACCATCCTCGCCATTTGCCGCTACTCCCCCCCCGATCCATGCCCTTTCTGACGGGTGAAGCTGACAGCGACAAGCCCATGGTTGCACCGGCAACCGCATCCCCCTAAGCGCTATGGTCATGAGCGTGCGACACTGCGACATCGCGATCCTCGGCGGAGGGCTGGCTGGCGGCCTCGTCGCTCTGGCCCTGCGCCAGGCCCGCCCCGAACTCGATCTCGTCCTCGTCGAACAGGGCGAAACGATCGGTGGCAACCACGTGTGGTCGTTCTTCGGGACCGACGTGAACAAGGCCGGGCGCGAACTGCTCGACGGCATGGTCGTTGCCGCCTGGCCCGAATACACCGTGCACTTCCCGCGCTACGAACGTCGCCTCAAGACCAGCTACTACTCGATCAGTTCCCACCGCTTCGACAAGGTCGTCCGCCAGCGCCTTGGCGAGGCATCGATCATGACCGGGGTCCGCGCTCTGGCCTGCAGCGCCACCAACGCCACCCTGTCCGACGGCACCCGGCTCGAGGCAAAAGGCGTGATCGACGCACGCGGCCTGCGTAACGTAACGGACCTCACCGGCGGCTGGCAGAAGTTCGTCGGCCGCCGCTTCCGCCTTTCTGCTCCCCACGGCCTCGACGCCCCGATCGTCAAGGACGCCACGGTCGAACAGATCGACGGCTACCGCTTTGTCTACTCGCTGCCCTTCGCCGCCGACGAAATCTTCGTCGAGGACACCTACTATTCCGATGGTCCCGCCCTCGATGCCGATGCCATCCGCGCCCGCATCGACGCTTATGTTGCCGCCAAAGGCTGGCATGTCGCCGAAGTGCTGGAAGAGGAACAGGGCGTTCTCCCCGTCGTCGCCGGCGGCAATTTCGATGCGTTCTGGCGCGCAAGCGGCGGCCCCGTCGCCCGTGCCGGCGTGCGCGCCGGGCTGTTCCAGGCCGTGACCAGCTACTCGCTGCCTGATGCGGTGAAATACGCCCTCGCCCTCGCCCGGCAGCAGGACCTGTCCGGCGAAGCTCTCGCCCAGTTCAGCGAATACTGGGCGCGCGAACACTGGGCGCAATCCGCCTACCTGCGCCAGCTCTCGGCCCTGCTTTTTGCGGGCGCCGAGCCGGACAAGCGCTACCGCGTTCTCGAACGCTTCTACAGCCTGCGCCACGGATTGATCGAACGGTTCTACGCGGGCAAGACCACCGTGTTCGACAAGGCCCGCATCCTCGCGGGCAAGCCACCGCTGCCGATCTTGAACGCCATCGGGGTGCTCACCGGCCTCGGCGCGCGGCCCAAGCCTCTTACCCTTGCAGGAACCCCACGATGAAGCGCGCTTGCGTAATCGGCTCCGGCTTCGGCGGCCTGGCCCTCGCCATCCGCCTCCAGTCCGGCGGCATCCAGACGACCGTGATCGAAGCGCGCGACAAGCCTGGCGGCCGCGCCTACCACTGGGAGAAGGACGGCTTCACCTTCGACGCCGGCCCCACCGTCGTCACCGATCCCGCCTGCCTGCAGGAACTCTGGGCCCTCAAGGGCCATCGCATGTCCGACGATGTCGAGCTTATGCCGGTCATGCCCTTCTACCGCCTCAACTGGCCCGACGGCACCAACTTCGATTATTCGAACGACGAGACCCAGCTCCGCGCCGAGATCGCCAAGCTAAATCCGGCTGACGTCGCGGGCTACGACGAGTTCCTGCAATACTCGGCAGGCGTCTTCGAGGAAGGCTACGTCAAGCTCGGCTCGGTCCCGTTCCTCGATTTCGCCTCGATGCTCAAGGCCGCCCCGGCGCTTGCCCGCTACCAGGCCTGGCGCTCCGTCTATTCGATGGTCTCGTCCTACGTGAAGGACGAACGCCTGCGCGAAGCCTTCAGCTTCCACACCCTGCTCGTCGGCGGCAACCCGATGAACACCAGCTCGATCTACGCCCTGATCCACAAGCTCGAGAAGGACGGCGGCGTGTGGTGGGCCAAGGGCGGCACCAACAAGCTGATCCAGGGCATGCTCACCCATTTCCAGCGCCTCGGCGGCGAAGTGCGCATGGGCGATCCGGTAACCCATATCGAAACGCTTGGCACCCGCGTCACCGGCGTCACGACGAAAAGCGGCTGGTCGGCCAAGTTCGATGCCGTGGCCTCCAACGGCGACATCGTCCATTCCTACCGCGACCTGATGCCTGACAATCCACATGCACAACGTCGCGCAAAGTCTTTGACCAAAAAGAAATTCTCACCCAGCCTCTTCGTTGTCCACTTCGGTGTCGAAGGCACCTGGCCGGGCATTCCGCACCACATGATTCTGTTCGGCCCGCGCTACAAAGGCCTGCTGGACGATATCTACAAGCACGGCGTCCTGCCCGAAGACTTCTCGATCTATCTCCACCACCCGACCGTGACCGACCCCTCTGTCGCGCCGGAAGGCATGAGCACCTTTTACGCGCTCGTTCCGGTGGCCAACATGGGCAAGCTCCCGGTCGACTGGGACGAGATCGGCCCGATCCTCGAAAAGCGCATCCTCGATGAAGTTGGCCGCCGCCTCATCCCGGACATCCATTCGCGTATCGTAACGAAGTTCCACTATGCCCCGTCGGACTTCAAGACTGACCTGTCCGCCCACCTCGGCAGCGCCTTCAGCCTCGAACCGCTGCTCACGCAGAGCGCCTGGTTCCGCGCGCACAACCGTGACGATGCCATTTCGAACATGTATCTGGTCGGCGCGGGAACCCATCCGGGCGCCGGGATTCCCGGAGTAGTCGGTTCGGCCAAGGCCACCGCCAAACTGATGCTGGAGGATCTTGCTTGACCGGCCGTACTTCGATCAGACGTCTCGCCGTCTATTGCGGCTCTGCCTCACCCGCCGACACCCGTTACGTAACCCTTGCCCGCCAGATCGGCGCCGAACTGGCCCGGCGCGGCATCGGCGTGGTCTATGGCGGCGGCAAGCTCGGCCTCATGGGCGCAGTCGCCTATGGCGCGCTCGATGCGGGCGGCGAGGTGATCGGCGTGATCCCCGAGGCCCTCGTCGGCGGCGAGGTTGCCAACCACGACTGTACCGAACTGCACGTCGTCCCTGGCATGCACGAGCGCAAGAAGGCTTTCACCGACCTGTCGGACGGTTTCCTCACCATCCCCGGGGGCGTGGGCACGATGGACGAGCTGTGGGAAGCGGTCAGCTGGGCGCAACTGGGCTACCACGCCAAGCCGGTGGGTCTGCTCAACGCCTATGGCTTCTATGACCACCTGCTCGCCTTCAACCGCCACATGATCGAAGTCGGCTTCATCCGCGAAGCCCATGCCGGAATCATCATCGCCGAACCCGATCTCGATATCCTGCTGGCGCGCATGGAAGCACACGTCCCGCACAAGCCGATCTTCGCGATGAAGGCCGAAGATCTCTGAGCAATGCAGGATCGCAGCGCACTCGTTAGTAACGCCCGCAAGTCAATCCTGAAGGGCTCGAAAAGCTTCGCCGCCGCCAGCCACCTGTTCGACCGCGAAACGCGCGAACGGGTCTGGCTGCTCTATGCCTGGTGTCGCCGCTGCGACGACATCGTCGATGCGCAAGACCATGGCGGCGCGCTTGGCATTCAGGAAGGTGCCGCCGAGCGGCTTGCCCTCGTTCGCGAAAAGACCGCCCTTGCCTTTGCCGGGCGCGAAAGCGGCGATCCGGCTTTCGACGCCCTCGGCCTTGTCGCCCGCGAAACCGGCCTGACGATCGAGATGGCCCGCGCCGTGATCGACGGCTTTGCGCTCGATGCCGCCGAGTGGCAGCCCCACAGCGAGGCTGACCTGATGCGCTATTGCTGGCATGTCGCCGGCGCCGTCGGCGTAATGATGGCTGTGGTCATGGGCGTTTCGCCAGATGACGAGGACACGCTCGATCGCGCCTGCGACCTTGGCCTTGCCTTTCAGCTCGCCAACATCGCCCGCGATATCGAGGAAGATGACGCGGCCGACCGCTGCTACATCCCGCTTGACTGGCTGTCCGAGCTCGACATCCCACCCGGCGAGCAGATGAAGCCGCACTATCGGCCCGCGCTAACCCGGCTGGTCGCGCGAATGTGCGAGACGGCGGAAATCCACGAATGCTCGGCCCGCATCGGCGCTGCCCGCCTCAAGGGCCGCCAACGCTGGGCCATTCTCGCCGCAGCCGGCATCTACGGCGAGATTGCGCGCGAGGTCGCCAAGCGCGGCGATCATGCCTGGGACCATCGCACCGTCGTTACTAACGCCCGCAAGCTCGGCTTTATCGGCAAGGCGGCATGGTCCGCGCTGCGCCCGGTCCCGCGTTCCTGCATCGCCCGCGCCAGCCAGCGCCGCTTCAGCCGTGCAGACCTGATAGCGCTGGCTGCCCGCAATCCTGCGTAAACGCTGCGTTTTCAACGTCATCGTTCCAAAGGCTTTTGCCCCGCCGGGGAATGTGTCAATCTCTGGCCGAACAGCAGCAGGAACCCCGCCGTGGATGCCGCGCCAGCAATCGTTACGTCACAGGAAACCGCTACCACGGTTGAAGCGCGGCCCCTGGTCTACCGCACGCGGTTGCCGGTCCGGATCTGGCACTGGACCAACGCGATCACGATCTTCGTAATGCTGATGAGCGGCGCGACGATCTTCAACGCGCACCCCCGGCTCTATTGGGGCAAGTATGGCGCGACCTTTGAAACACCGTGGCTCGAGATCGGGCGGCAAGGCCAGCAGGGCTTCTTGCGCCTCGGCTCGCTGCAAATCGATACGACCGGCTTTCTGGGTTGGACCGAGCATTCGACCAAGGCGTTCCCGCCTCTGGTCACCATCCCCAACTACTACAGCCTCGCCGAGGGGCGCCAATGGCATTTCTTCTTCGCGTGGGTGCTGGTTGCGTCGATTACCCTGTTCGTGATTTATGCATTGTTTTCCAGACACCTGTCACGCGATCTTGCTTTGACGCGTGAAGAGCGCAAGCTTTCGCATATCTGGCATGAAATCAAGGAACACGCCCGTCTGCGCTTCCCTACCGGTGAAGCGGCCAAGGCCTATAATCCCCTGCAAAAGCTTGCCTACCTCGGCGTGATCTTCGTGCTGATCCCCTTGGTCGTGCTGACCGGCATGACCATGTCGCCAACGCTCAACGCCGCCTTCCCCTGGCTGCTCGACATTTTCGGGGGGCGTCAGTCCGCCCGTTCGATACATTTCCTTTGTGCAACAGGCTTCTTGGCCTTTATCCTCATCCATCTTCTCATGGTTCTGCTCGCAGGGCCCTTCAACGAATTGCGCTCGATCATCACTGGCTGGTATCGACTGCCCGCCGAGCGGAGGCCAAAGCCATGACGATCATCACGCGGCGAGCCGCGCTCGTGGGCGCAGGTAGCCTGCTGCTCACCGGTTGCGACAAGATCACCACATCGCCAACGGTGCGCAAGGTGCTGACATTGGGTGAAAAAGCGACGCTATCCGGCCAGCGACTGGTCACCGATCGCAACGCGCTGGCGCCAGAGTTCACACGGGCGGACATATCACCGAAATTCCGCATGAACGGCAATCGCCTGCCCGCCTCGCCCGCGTATCAGGCCCACATGGCCAGCAACTTCGCCGACTGGAAGCTGGAGATCGGCGGCAAGGTCGCCCGCCCCTTCAGCCTCACCCTCGCCCAACTCAAGGCCGCGCCGCAGCGCACGCAGATCACCCGCCACGACTGCGTCGAGGGGTGGAGCGCGATCGGGGAATGGACCGGTGTTCCGCTTGCCCTGCTGCTGCATCAGGCGCAGGTTTCTCCATCTGCTCAATACATTGTCTTTCATTGTGCAGATGATTTCTCAGGTAAGCCGTACTACGAAAGCATCGACATGATCGATGCCCTGCACCCGCAGACGATCCTCGCCCACACCATGAACCGCCAGCCCCTGCCCGTCGGCCACGGCGCCCCGATCCGTCTGCGCGTCGAACGCGCTCTTGGCTACAAGCAGGCCAAGTATGTGATGAGGATCGAAGCGGTCGAGACCCTCGCCGGCCTCTACGGCGGCGGAGGCGGCTACTGGGAAGATCATTCCGGCTACCAGTGGTTCGCTGGCATCTAGACCTTCACCACGCCTCGCTCGATCAGGCTCCGCGCACAGTCGAGGATAGAGACCTCCACCGACCGCATCGTCCAACCCAGCCGCTCCTGCGCATGGGCCGAACTTGCACCGCGCACATTGCCGAGTTCTCCCGTTACCTGACGGATCACCGGATTGAACAACGCCACCGTCCGCACCAGCCAGTCGGGCAGCCTGCGCGTCGGCACCTTGCGCGCCTGTGGCCCGAGGTGTTCCTTCAACACATTTGCCACGTCGGCAATCTTGAGGAACGGTCCCGACGCAATGAACCGTTCGCCCGCCAGGCCCGGCGTGGTCAGCGCCCTCACGTGCAGGTCCGCAACGTCACGCACGTCGACGATCCCGAACCCAAGGTCCGGGCAGCCCGGCAAAGCGCCTGAAAGCAATTGCCTGACCACTTCGATCGATGGCGAAAAGTCATTGCTCCACACCGGCCCCAGCACGGCCGCCGGGTTGACCGAGACGAACTCCATCCCCCCGCCGGCGGCGGCCACCCAGTCCCGCGCCGCGCGCTCGGCAATGGTCTTGGACTTCACATAGGCATAGACATCCTCGCCCTCGAGATTGGTCCAATCCTTCTCGGTGAACTCGAACACCCCCTTGCCATGGCCATAGGCAATCGCGGCGACGGACGAGGTCTGCACGAAGCGCGTAACCCCCGCATCGCGAGCGTAACGTAACGCCCGCAGCACGCCCTCGCGCGCCGGTACGATCAGGTCATCTTCCTGCTTCGGCGCAGTCGTGGTGAATGGCGAGGCGACATGGGCGACATGGCTGCACCCCGCCATCGCCTCCGCCCATCCGGCATCGGCGGTCAGGTCCGCGGCAAAGAACCGCAGCGTCTCGGCACTCCCGCCAAGCAGGGGCCGCAACTGCGCCTCGCGGGATAGCGGGCGGACGGTGGCGTGAACGGTCCACCCCTCGGCCAGAAGCCGGCGGATGAGGAACCCGGCAATGTAGCCGCTGCCACCCGATACGAGGATCGTGCCCGCCATATTTTCCGCTCTCCCCAACCGGCGATCTGGCGAGAGGTTAGCGCGGAGATGTCCGGTTGCAAATCGCTACCGTTCAGCCTGCGGAAGCACGCCCTGCGTTCGGCAGAGTTGCAGGGGAGTCATGGGGGAGTTGCCCGTTTGCCTGCGAGAGTTGGAAAACGGGCAATTCTCCAGATTATCGCATCAAAACAAGCTCTTCAGCCATCGAGGGGTGCAACGCCACCGTCGCATCGAAATCCGCCTTGGTCAGCCCCGCCTTCACCGCGATGGCTGCTGCCTGCAGGATTTCCGGGCTGTCCGGCCCGATCATGTGGATGCCCAGCACCTTCTCGGTCGAGGCATCGACGATCATCTTGTAAAGCCCCCGCTCGGGCCGATGGCCAAAGATGTTCTTCATCGGGCGGAAGTCGGACGAGTAGACCTTGATATTGCTACCAAAAGCCTGGCGCGCCTGGCTTTCCGTCAGGCCCACGCCGGCCAGCGGCGGCTGCGAGAACACTGCGCTCGGGATCGCATCGTAGCTCACCGAAGTGTCCTTGCCACCGAACACGCGGTCGGCAAAGGCCTGGCCCTCGCGGATCGCGATCGGCGTCAGCTGCACGCGGTTCGTTACGTCACCCACGGCATAGATGCTGTCACACGCGGTCTTGCCATGATCGTCCACCGGGATCTCGCCCGCCGAACCCAATGTAATTCCAGCGTTTTCCAGGCCAAGCCCGTCAGTCTTGGGGCGGCGCCCGGTCGCCACCAGAACCACGTCGGCGTGGATCGGATCGGGTTGCTTGCCAAGGTAGACGTCGAACGAACCATCCTCGCGCTTCTCCACGCGGTCGAACGGGCAATTGAACTTGTACTCGATCCCGCGTGCCATGGTGATCTGCAGCAGGCGGTCCCGGAGGGATTCATCGTACCCGCGCAAGATCGTCTCGCTGCGGTTTACCACCGTTACGTGACAGCCCAAAGCGTTGAAAATGCCCGCGAACTCCATCGCGATATAGCCGGCGCCGGAGATCACGACGCGCTTTGGCAGCTTCTCGAGATGGAACACCTCGTTCGAGGTAATGCAATGCTCGTTACCCTCGAATTCCGGCATGACCGGCCAGGCGCCGGTTGCGATCAGGATATACTTCGCGCTGATTTCCTTGCCCGAAGCCAGCCGCACGGTGTTCGGCCCCGCCACCTCGGCGCGCTCGAGGAAACGCTCTACCTTGTTGTTTTCAAGCGTGTTCGTGTACGCGGTGTTGAGCCGGTCGACATCCTTCAGAACCGCGTTACGTAACGTCGGCCAGTCGAACGTCATCTTCTCGACCGTCCAGCCATAGTTGGCCGCGTCCTGCAGCTCCTCGGCGAAATGCGATCCGTAGACCAGCAACTTCTTGGGCACGCAGCCGCGGATCACGCAGGTCCCGCCGACGCGGTATTCCTCCGCCACCGCCACCCGCGCGCCATGGCTCGCGGCGATGCGGCTGGCGCGCACACCGCCCGATCCTGCACCAATCACGAAGAGATCGTAGTCGAAGTCCTGCCCAGAGTCCTGCTCAGCCATATGCGCTCCTGTTGGTGAAGGCGCATATGGCCTCTGGTCTCGCCCAAGACCAGAGGCATTTAGCGGATATTGTTAGCCTGACGAACTATCAGCCGCCAATTCCTGCAGCTGAGAGAAGGGCTTCCGTAGACGGATCAAAGCCGGCGCCGCCGCCCGCCTCGATCTGCTTGGCAATCGCCTTGCCGAGTTCGACGCCGAACTGGTCGAAGGGATTGATTCCCAGCATTGCCGCCGAAACGAACGTGCGGTGTTCGTGGAACGCGATCAGCGCGCCGAGGGTGGCGGGGTTGAGGTCCTCGCACAGGATCGTCGCCGAAGGACGGTCTCCGGGGTAGGCACGCGCGCCATCGTCAGATGCCTTGCCCGCCATCAGCGCCGCCCCTTGCGCAAAGCAGTTCGACAGCAGTATCTCGTGATGGGCCGGATCGAGGTCATGCCCGGGCGTCTTGACCGCAAGAAAGTCCACCGGGATCAGGTGCGTGCCCTGGTGGAGTAACTGGAACACCGCATGCTGGGCATCGGTACCCACCCCGCCCCACGTCACCGGCGCACTGGCGCGCGTCAACGGAGACCCGTCGGCCAGAACGCTCTTGCCGTTCGATTCCATTTCGAGTTGCTGGAGGTAGTCGGGCAGAAGTTTCAGCCGCTCGTCATAGGCGAATACCGCGCGCGTCTGGCAGCCGCGTACCTGCGTGTAGTAGAGATCGGCGAAAGCCGCGCGGACGATGACGTTCGCGGCGAGGTCGGCGTCGATGAAATGCCGGTCAATCGCCGCGGCCCCATCGAGAAACTCGGCAAATCCTTCCCAGCCCAGCGCCATGGCCACCGGAAAACCGATCGAGGACCATAGCGAGTAGCGCCCGCCGACCGTCTCGGAAAAAGGCAGCACGCGGGTTTCATCCACGCCCCATTCGACGGCCTTCTCGGGCGAGGCGGTCAGCGCGATCACGCGCCCATAGGGATCGGCAACACCGCCCTCACGCAACCACTCCAGCGCCGAATGCGCGTTGGTCATCGTTTCGGTCGTGGTGAAGGTCTTGGAGGCAACCGCGATCAGCGTCGTTTCCGGGTGGCACGCCTTCATCGCTGCTTCAAGCGCACAGCCATCGATATTCGACACGACATGAACCGCAACCTTTGCGCCTTCGCGGGTCAGCGCGTCGATTGCCAGCGCCGGGCCGAGCGCGGAGCCGCCGATGCCGATGTGGATCAGGCTCTTCACTTCGCCGAGCGCCCCTTCATGGATCGCTTCGACGAGCATACGCATCCGGGCGTGCAACGCCTCGGCTTCCTCGACGCTGGCGTCCTTGCCGATCCCGCGCTGCGCCGTGTGCTCGGCCGCGCGTCCTTCGGTGTTGTTGATCTTTTCGCCCGAGATCAGCGCATTTCGCTGCCCTTCAAGGTCCATCGCGGCGGCAACCGAGCCGAACAGGGCTTCGACTTCCGGCGAAAGGTGCGTCTTGGACCAGTCGAAGATCACCGGCCCGCCCGGCAGATCGAGCGTGGCCGAATAGCGTGACAGCCGCGCGGTATCCGAAAACAGGGTCTTCAGGGTTGGCCGTGGCAACTTCTCGAGTGCCGTCCAAAACTGCTGTGCCTCGCCTGCCGACATGTCCAACCTCATCCTTTCGCAACTGCGTAAAAGCCCTAATGCCCTCTCGGGGACGCCGCGCCAAGCGCGCTGTTCATCGGCGCGCAAGCTGCGCAGACGTATTTCGCCCGCTGTATTACACAAACAACACACTTGACGAAGGGCCTTGCTGGCAACATGACCGCGACGATGAACGACACGCCCGAAGCCAGCAGCCCCTCCCCGGTCGATCCGGCGACGCCTGCGCCCGCGCCGACCAAGCTGAAGAAGGAAAAGAAGGAGGACAGCTTCCCCGTCTTCCTGATCAAACTGGTCATCGTCGTTGCAATTTTCCGCAGCTTCATCTTCTCGCCGTTCAACATCCCTTCGGAATCGATGTTGCCGCGGCTGGAGAACGGCGACTATCTCCTCGCCGCCAAATGGCCCTACGGCTACAGCAGCTATTCGTTGCCGTTCAGCGCGCCCCTGCTGCCCAAGCGCATTTTTGCCAGCCAGCCCGAGCGTGGCGATGTTGCGATCTTCAAGGCGCCGCCCGGCAATGATGTCGACTACATCAAGCGTGTGATCGGCCTGCCTGGCGATACCGTGCAGATGATCGACGGCGTTCTGCACCTGAATGGCCAGGCCGTACCCAAGGTGCGGGTCGAGGATTTCGTCATCCCCGTCAGCCCGAACACCGATTGCCTCTCTGCCGAATTCGTCGTGACCGAGGCCGATGGCAGCCAGACCTGCCATTACCCGCAATTCCGCGAGACGCTGCCGAACGGCAAGACCTACAACGTGCTCGACCTTGGCCAGCGTGATGCCGACAACACCGTGCCGGTCGTTGTGCCGGAGGGGCAGTTGTTCATGATGGGCGACAATCGCGACAACTCGATGGACAGCCGCTTCCCGGCGATGGAAGGCGGCGGCATCGGTCTCGTCCCGCAGGAAAATCTCGTTGGCCGTGCCACGATCATGATGTGGTCCACCGATGGCAGCGCCAATTGGTTCCTGCCCTGGACCTGGTTCACCGCGGCGCGCTGGAACCGTATCGGGGGCACGTTCTGAGCGCGCTTTCGCCTGAAACGCTGGGCTACCTCACGGATCTGACCGGGAGCGCACCGACGCGCGTCGACCTCTGGATCGAAGCCCTCACTCATGGCTCGATGGGTGAGGCCCGCGACTACCAGCGCCTCGAGTTTCTTGGCGACAGGGTGCTTGGTCTTGTCATTGCCGAGTGGCTTCATGAAAAGAGCGATGCCGCCGAAGGCAAGCTCTCTCAGCGGCTCAATGCCCTGGTCAGCCGCGAAACCTGCGCCGATGTCGCGCGCCATATCGCCCTCCCCCCTCACATCCGGCTCGGCAAGCAGGCGCGCGATGATGGCGGGACGCAAAGCGACAATATCCTGGGCGACGTGATGGAGGCGCTGATCGGCGCTCTCTTCGTGGAGCGCGGATTTGAAGCCGCACGCGCCTTCGTTCGCAAGGTTTGGGACAAGCCGATGGCCACGGGCACCGGCCAGCGCAAGCATCCCAAGGCTGCCCTGCAGGAATGGGCGGCGGGCAACCGGCGCAAGCCCCCGGTCTACACCCTGGTCGCGCGCGAAGGTCCGGACCATGCCGCGAAGTTCACGGTTGCGGTAGAGGTCAAGGGCGTCGGCACGGCCAGCGCCACCGGCAGCAGCAAGCAGGAGGCCGAGACCTCCGCCGCCCGCACCTTCATGCAGGATTTCGGCTAAATCTGGCGGTGCGCGCCCATTTGGCCTACAGTGGCCGCAACTCATCTGAAGAACTGGAATAATGACCGAAAAATGTGGCCTCGTGGCCGTCCTCGGCGCACCTAATGCCGGCAAGTCCACCCTCGTCAACGCTCTCGTCGGCCAGAAGGTGGCGATCGTTTCGGCCAAGGCGCAGACGACGCGCGCGCGCCTCATGGGCATTGCGCTGGAGGATATCGGCGAGGACAAGGCGCAGATCATTCTTGCCGATACGCCCGGCCTGTTCGAACCCCGCCGCCGCCTTGATCGCGCCATGGTCAGCGCGGCATGGGACGGTGCGCACGAAGCCGACGCGATCCTGCTGGTGGTCGACGCGCGCAAGAAGAAGCGCGACTATCTCGAACCCATTCTCGAGACGCTGAAAGGGCGGCCGGAACGCAAGCTTCTGGTGCTGAACAAGGTGGATTCGACGCCGAAGGAACCGCTCTTGGTCATGGCCGAAGTGCTGACGCAAGAGGCCGAGTTCGACGAGGTATTCTTCGTTTCTGCGCTCACCGGCGATGGCGTGCCCGAACTCAAGCAGCGTCTCGCAACGCTCATGCCCGAAGGCGCGTGGCACTATCCCGAGGACCAGGTATCTGACGCCAGCGAGCGCCTGATGGCTGCGGAAATTACCCGCGAGCAGCTCTACCGGCAGCTTCACGATGAACTTCCCTATGACAGCACGGTGCGGCCGGAGAAGTATCTCACCCGCAAGGATGGTTCGATCGAAATCCACCAGCAGATCGTGATCGCCCGCGAAACCCAGCGCGCGATCGTGCTGGGCAAGGGTGGCGCGAAGATCAAGGCCATCGGCGAAGCGGCGCGAAAGGAGCTTTCGCAACTGCTGGATGCCAGGGTCCACCTGTTCCTGCACGTAAAGGTGGACGAGCGCTGGGCCGACGCCAAGGAGATCTACGAGGAAATCGGGCTGGAATGGGTCAAGTGATGCGCTGGGGCATGGCGGCACTCGCGCTTGCCGCTTCACCGGTCCTCGCCAAGCCTGCGCCCTTGCCTGAAGGTGCGCGTTACGTGGCGCTGGGCAGCTCGTTCGCGGCCGGCCCCGGAGTCGGACCGACAACGCCGGGCACGCCGCCACGCTGTGGCCGGGGCACACTGAATTACCCCAACCTGCTCGCGGCAAGGCTCAAGCTCTCGCTGGTTGACGCCACCTGCAGCGGCGCGACGACCGAACACGTGCTCGGCCCTTGGAAGGAAGTCCCGGCGCAGATCGAAAGCGTCACCGCCGAAACCCGGCTTGTCACCATCACCATCGGCGGCAACGACGTGAACTTTGTAGGCAATATCTTTGCCGCTGCCTGCGAGCAGGCGACCACGCCCGATGCGCGCTGCCAGAAGTGGCGCGACATCGGCGAGGACGTGTGGAAGGCCGACGAAGAGCGCATGCGCCGCATCGTCCGAGAAGTGCGCCAGCGGGCACCGGAGGCGCGCGTGGTGTTTGTCGACTACATCACCGTCCTGCCACCCAAGGGCACCTGCACTTCAGTTGCGATCAGTGTCGAACGGATGAAGCAGAGCCGCGCGGCGGCAAAGCGACTGGCCAAGCTTACCGCCAGGGTCGCGCATGAGGAAGGCGCGGAAGTCTTCCGTTTTTCAGCGATGTCCAAAAGCCACGCGCCTTGTTCGGTCGATCCCTGGAGCAACGGCCTCACCGCGCCGTCGGGAGACGGCATCCCGATCCACCCCAATCGCGCCGGCCATGCCGCCGCAGCCGAGGGTCTGGCCCGGTTTCTGGACTAAGCCACCGCCGTTACTAACGGCTCGTCGGTCGTAGAGGGCGGCCTGTCGCCCTTCTCTAGCTTTGTTGCACTGCAGCACGGAATTGGCGTCGACAATTGACGTTTGCTCCCTAGCGTCGCCCGCGCGAAGGGAACGGGCAGCTCGCCCGTTAACGTCCCGGGTGCAATGGTGGACGGAGTGCGAGCATGAACGAAACTGGCGGCGTCTTGGCAGCGGCCACGGTAGGCGCGCTGCCCGGCCGGCTTGTCCCGTCCGCCATCAGGCACTTGCGCCGGCCGAAGGTTTTGCCCGGCTGGCTGGTCGAGGCGGCTGGGTTCGCCCTGATTTTCCTCGTCACCCGCAGCTTCCTCTTCGGCAACCCGGTCGTCCACATCGACGAGCAGTTCTACCTGTTCGTCGCCGAACGCATGCGCGATGGCGCAGTGCCCTATGTCGACATCTGGGACCGCAAGCCGATCGGCCTGTTCCTGCTCTACGAGGCGCTGGTTTCGCTCCCGTTCGATCCCGTGATCGCCTACCAGATTGGCGCAGGTATCAGCTTCACCTTGACGGCCATGGTCTTGACCCGTCTGGCGCGCGAAATTGCTTCTCCTCAGGCCGCGTGGCTGGCTGGCGCCGCCTATGTCCTGTTCATGCCGGTTTTCAATGCCGGCATGGGACAGGCCCCGGTGTTCTACAACCTGCTCGTCGCCATGGCAGCGTGGGGCGTGGTCGACAGCGTCAAGCGTCCGGAGCACCCCCCGCTGATCTGGCGCGGCTGCCTGGTCATGCTGTTGCTGGGACTTGCCATCCAAATCAAGTACACGGTGATCTTCGAAGGTGCTGCGTTCGGCCTGATCCTGCTGGCACGCGGCTTTGCCGATGTGTGGTCCTTCAAGCGCTTGGCTGCAACCGGCCTGCTCTGGATTGGCGTCGCGCTTGCCCCGACTGCCGCCGCTGCGCTCTGGTATGCGCACATCGGGCAGCTCGATGCCTTCGTCTACGCCAACTTCGTTTCAATCTTCGAACGCGATTCCGACGGCTGGAAAGCCTATTGGCGCCTGACCAAGGAAGTTCTGGTGCTGACCCCGTTCTGGCTGGCGATCTTCCTCGCGCCCAGGCTCTCCGTCAGTGCAGGGGACGAGCAGGCGGGCAGCAGGCGCGTCATCGTCGTTTGGTGCCTCGCTGCCGTCGGTGGATTTCTGCTGTTCGGCACATGGTACGATCACTACGTCGCGCCGGTGTTGATGCCGCTTGCGGTGCTTGCTGCTCCTGCGCTCGCCCGCACGGGACCGGGAGAACAATGGTATGGCCGGCTGCTTCTCGGCTTCGGGGCGTTCGCCGGGATCGTTGTGATGGTCTACCAGTACCGGCAGCACGGCTCCACCAGAGAGTATGAGGCGATGGATACTGCCATCAGGCAGGAGCTGCGCGGCGGCTGCCTGTTCATCTTCGAGGGCGAACTGGCGTTCTATCGCACGACCAATACCTGCCTGCCCACGACGCGCATTTTCCCGAACCACCTCAACACCTATGTCGAGGCACCGGCGGTGGGCGTTGACCCGCATCAGGAGATGGCCCGCATCCTGGCAAGCCGGCCGGACGTGATCCTGACCCGAGCAGCACACGAAAAACCCTACCTGCCCAACCTTGATACCCGCCGGATGATGGCCGAGGGTCTTGCGCGCAGCTACGAACGCTACGCGGCCCTCCGCCTCGGCAACAAGGAATACTGGCTCTACCGGCCGCGCCGCTAAGGCACGGCCGGTAGCCCGCTTACTCGGCGCTCTTCGCAGCCTTCTTTGCCGGTGCTTTCTTTGCCGCCGGCTTCTTGGCTGCTGGCTTCTCGGCCGCTTCCTTCTTTGGTGCCGCTTTCTTTGCCGGAGCTTTCTTGGCCGGAGCCTTCTTCGCGCCCTTCTTGCCCTTGGCCGGACCCTTGGCCGCCCGCTCGTCGATCAGGGTGATCGCTTCTTCCAGCGTCAGGGCTTCGGGCTGCTTGTCCTTGGGCAGGGTCGCGTTGGTGGTTCCGTCTGTCACGTAAGGCCCATACCGCCCAGCCATGAGCTTGATTTCGCCCCCTGACGTCGGGTGCGGCCCGAAAACCTTGAGCGGTTCCGCTGCCGTCCTGCCGCCACGAGCGCCAGCGCCTGCCGCTGCGGCGGCAAGGTGCATCACGGCAGCGTTCATGCCGGTTTCGAACACCTCGCTGGTCGATTTGAGGCGCGCGTACTTGCCCTCATGCGCCAGGTAAGGCCCGTAACGACCGATGCTGGCGGTGATCGGCTTGCCGGTTTCGGGATGCATGCCAACCTCGCGCGGCAAGGAAAGCAGCTTCAGCGCCCACTCAAGATCGAGTTCGCCGATATCCTTGGGGATCGACGCACGCTTGGCCTCCTTGCCTTCGCCCAACTGGATGTAGGGACCAAAGCGGCCAGCCTTGCGCACAACCTCGAGCCCGCTTTCCGGGTCCTTGCCCAGCACGCCGTCCCCGCCGCCATCGCCGTCAGCTTCGCCGGGCTGGGCAAACTTGCGGGTATACTTGCATTCCGGATAGTTCGAGCAGGCGACAAAAGCCCCGTAACGGCCACCGCGCAGCGAAAGGCGTCCCGCCTCGCACTTGGGGCACAAACGGGGATCGCTGCCATCTTCGCGCGGCGGGAAGAGGTAGTCGGACAGGAATTCGTCAAGCTCGGCGGTCACCTCGCTCGGCTTCTTCTCCATCACCTCGTCGGACTTGGGCTTGAAGTCGCGCCAGAACTCGGCAAGCACCTTCTTCCACTCGGCACGCCCGCCCGACACATCGTCAAGCTCCTCTTCCATGCCTGCAGTGAACTCGTAGGCCACATAACGGGTAAAGAACCGCTCAAGAAACGATGTCAGGAGTCGCCCGGACTCTTCTGCAAAGAAACGGTTTTTCTCCGTCCGAACGTAGTTGCGATCTTTCAGCACCTGCAGCGTTGCCGCATATGTCGAAGGCCGCCCGATGCCCAGTTCCTCAAGGCGTTTGACCAGGCTCGCTTCGGAATAGCGCGGCGGCGGCTGGGTGAAGTGCTGCGTGGCGTCGACCCCGCGCTTGGCAGGCGTATCGCCCTTGCTCAGCGAGGGCAGCAGGCTGCCGTCCTCGTCGTCGCCATCGGCCTTCTGGTCGCGCCCTTCCTCATAGACGGCGAGGAAGCCGGGGAACTTCACCACCTGCCCGGTCGCCCGCAGCTCGTGCTTGCCAGTGCCATCGCGCAGCGTCACGCTGGTGCGCTCGATATTTGCCGAGGCCATCTGGCTGGCCATCGCGCGCTTGTAGATCAGGTCATAGAGCCGCGCCTCGTCCCCCGAACCGTAGCGATCCTTGCTGAAATCCGTCGGCCGGATAGCTTCATGTGCTTCCTGAGCATTCTTCGCCTTCGTCTCGTAATGACGCGGTTTTTCGGGAAGGTAATGCCCATCGTAGCGGTCGGAGATCGCCTTGCGCGCCGCCGAAATCGCGCTCGGGTCCATCTGCACGCCATCGGTACGCATGTAGGTGATCGCGCCCGCTTCATAGAGCGTCTGCGCCACGCGCATGGTATGGCTGGCAGAGAAGCCGAGCTTGCGCGCGGCTTCCTGCTGCAACGTCGAAGTGGTGAACGGCGGATAGGGGTTGCGCCGCGTGGGCTTTGTCTCGACTTCTTCGACGCGGAAGGTCCCGGCATCGACCACGGCCTTGGCCTTCATCGCGGCGCCTTCGTCACCCAGTGTCAGCTTGTCGAGCTTCTGACCATCGAACTTGACGAGCCGTGCGGCAAATTCGGTTCCGCCCTGCTCAAGCCGGGCAATGACCGACCAGTATTCCTGCGCCTTGAAGACCTCGATCTCGCGCTCCCGCTCGACGATGAGGCGCAGGGCCACGGACTGCACGCGCCCGGCGGACTTCGCGCCGGGCAGCTTGCGCCACAACACCGGCGAAAGCGTGAAGCCGAACAGGTAATCGAGCGCGCGGCGGGCGAGATAGGCGTCGATCAGGTCCTGGTCGAGTTCGCGCGGGCGCTTCATCGCATCGGTCACCGTCTGCTTGGTGATCGCGTTGAAGGTGACGCGCTCGACTTCCTTAGGAAGCGCCTTACGTTTCTTCAGCAACTCCCTGACATGCCAAGAAATTGCTTCACCTTCACGATCAGGGTCGGTCGCCAGAATGAGGCGATCGGCATCCTTGGCCGCATCGGTGATGGCCTTCACGCGGGACTGCTTGTCCCCGTAAAGTTCCCAATCCATCGCGAAGTCCTCGTCCGGACGGACCGAGCCGTCCTTTACCGGGAGATCGCGGATATGACCGTAGGAGGCGAGAACCTTGAAGCCGGGGCCGAGGTACTTCTCGATGGTCTTGGCCTTGGCCGGGGATTCAACAATGACAAGCTGCATGGCGATGAAAAGCAGTCCTTACGTGTACGTACGCGCGAGGGTGGGGAAATGCGGCGCGGTTCGTCAAGCGGCTGGTTGACCTGTCGTTCAGGACAGGAGGCTGACCCTTCCGGCTGCGTGACGGTGCAGACGACCTGCCAGTTCCAGTTCGAGCAAGGCCATCTGCACCGACCCCGCGCTTGCTCCGCTCTGCCGGATCAGCTCGTCGACGCCAATCGGGGCCAGCGTCAACAGGCCGGCGATGTCTGCCGCTTCGTCTCCCCCTGCCGCGCCATAGTCTGGCGCATGCTCGCGGAAGGTTGACCGCGGCTGGCCGGTAAAGCCTGTGAGCAGTTCCACCACGTCTTCCGGCCGCTGCACCAGAATCGCGCCTTCGCGGATGAGCTGGTTGCAACCATGCGAGCGGCTGTCGAGCGGTGAGCCGGGAATGGCCATGACCTCGCGCCCGGCCTCGGCCGCAAGGCGTGCGGTGATCAGCGATCCGGACTTGGGCGCGGCCTCCACCACAAGCGTGCCGGTGGCGAGGCCGGCAATGATGCGGTTGCGGTGCGGGAAGTGCCGCGCGAGGGGTTCGGTACCCGGCGGCATTTCGGCAATCAGCAGCCCTTCGCAGGCGACTTGCTCCTGCAGGTCCACGTTTTCGGGCGGATAGGTGATGTCGATCCCGCTGGCGATCACCCCGACGGTGCCTCCGCCGGTCGCCATGCCCGCCAGCGCTCCGCGATGCGCGGCAGCATCGATCCCGCGTGCCAGCCCCGAGACAACGGCATAACCCTGGCCGGCCAGCGCCGTCGCGAAATCGCGCGAGAGCTTCACAGCGGCGGCCGAGGCATTGCGTGCGCCAACCACGGCAACCGAGGATCGCCGCAGCAAGGCGGTATCGCCGCGCACCGTCAGGATCGGCGGGGGGCTTTCGAGCTCGGCCAGCAGCGCCGGATAGTCAGGCCCGTCATGGAAGAGATAGCGGGCACCGGCCTTGCGGACCGCGGCAATTTCCCGCTCCACGCGGTCCGCGGCAGCCGGCCGATACGGTGCCCCGCCGCGCGCTGCCAGATCAGGCAGGGCATCGAGTGCGGCACTGGCCGTCCCGAAGCGGCGCAGCAACTGGTAGTAGCTGACCGGCCCGATATTGGGCGAACGCAGCAAGCGGATGCGGGCGAAGGCCTCGTCGCGAGAGAGCGTGGCTTCAGCCGCAGCGCTCACTTCTTTCTGCCGACCCTGGGCTCGGTCCCGGCGCGCAGACGGGCAATGTTCTCGCGGTGCAGGAACAGGACAAGCAACGCCAGCAGCGCCAGCACCGGAACGTAAGCCGTGTAGCCCAGAAGCAGCGCTGCAACCGGAGCAGCGAGCGCGGCGCTCATCCCTCCCAGCGAGGAGATACGGCTGGCGAACAGCACGCCGAGCCAGACCACCGCATAAGCGAGGCCGATCGGCCAGGCGAGCCCCAGCGATACGCCCATCATCGTCGCAACGCCCTTGCCGCCCTTGAACTTGAGCCAGACCGGGAAGCAATGGCCAAGCACAGCCGCCAGCGCTGCCAGCGGTTCGCTTCCCGGCCAGAAGTGCCGCGCCAGCAGGACCGCAGCCAGCCCCTTGCCCATGTCGAGCAGGAGCGTTGCAACGGCGACGCCCTTCTTGCCGGTGCGCAGCACGTTCGTCGCCCCGATGTTCCCCGAACCGATGGCGCGCAGATCGCCGCCCCCGGTCAATCGTGTCAGGACGAGGCCGAAGGGCACGGAGCCGAGCAGATAGCCGACGAGCAGGGGCATGAGCGTTTCCACGCCCCGCTCATATCCTGTCCCTTCACAAAAGCGAAAGAGGCCACTTTCCATTTTGTCGCCATTCCCGATACAAGCCCGGCAGATGACCGCTTCTCACCAACCCGATGCCGCCGCGCCGCTGCTCCTTTTCGATTCGGGCGTGGGCGGTCTGTCCGTGCTGAAAAAGGTGCGTGGCATCCTTCCCGGGGCGCCAGTGATCTACGTCGCCGACAATGCCGGCCTGCCCTATGGCGACAAGACCGAGGCCCAGATCGCGGCGCGGGTTTCCGGCTTGCTCGGCAGGCTGACCGAGCGTCTTCGGCCAAGGCTGGTGTGCATCGCCTGCAACACCGCGTCGACCATCGCGCTGGCCGCGGTGCGCGAGGTGCTCGAAGTGCCCATCGTCGGCACCGTGCCGGCAATCAAGCCCGCCGCAGCGATGACGAAGACCGGCGTTATCGGCCTGCTGGGCACGACTGCCACGATCCGGCAGGCCTACGTCGACCGGCTGGAGGCAGAATTCGCCAGCGACAAGCTGCTCCTGCGCCATGGCGCGCCCGAACTGGTCGCTGCTGCCGAGGCCAAGCTGCGCGGCGAGCCGGTCGATCCGGCGATCTACCAGCGCGCCGCGCAGGCCCTGCAGGAGATGCCCGGCGGCGATCGCATCGATACCGTCGTGCTTGCCTGCACGCATTTCCCGCTGGTGCAGGATGAGCTCGCCGAGGCTTTCGGGCAGGGCGTTCAGTTCGTCGATGGATCGGACGGCATCGCCCGCCGCATTGCCTCCCTCACGCAGGGCCAGTCATGGCATCGCGACCGCCCCGATCTTGCCCTGTTCACGCGCAACGGCGACGATGTGGCAGCCCTGCGCCAGGCACTGGCGCGGCACGGGCTCGATCGGATAGAGACGTTTTGACACAGGCACGACCGGGGGGACAGGTCTTGGGCAGGATTTCCAGGTTCATGATCGTGCTGCTGGCGGCGCTGGGATTCGCCTATTACTGGCTTCTGGTGAACGCCGGGCCGCAGGTGCCGGCCCGCAGGATTGACCTCGGCGCGCTGCGCAAGGCGGCCGATGCCATGCCGGGCGGCAAGCCCACGGCCATAACCTATGCCACCGTGGCGATGCGGGATGTTCCGGGCGCCGCGCTGGCTGCAGGCACCGGCCTGCGGCAGATCACCAGCGGCATCACGGCGTGGCAGATCGAGACGCCCAAAGGCGGCATCGTGATCGATCCGGGCATCTCGGAAGACGATGCCCACAGCATGGGCTTCGAGATCTACAGTCACCGGGCGCAGCAACTGGTTGACGGCTGGATGGATCGCGCCGCGATGATCCTGTTCACGCATGCGCACATCGATCACATCGGAGGATTCCTCGATCACCCCCGCTTCAAGAGCATCGAAGGCAAAGCTGTCGTTTCCGAAGGAATGATGGGCAATATCAATGCACTCTGGCGCGAAAATGCCCGGCTGCTGCACACCCCGCGCAAGTTTGCCGCAATCGAGGCGGTTGCCCCGGGCGTCGTGCTGATCCAGACGCCGGGGCACACCCCTGCTTCGGAAATGATCTATGTGCGTCTCGCCTCGGGCCGGGAGTACATCTTCGCCGGCGACACCGCCTCGCTCGCCGCCAATGTCGAGATTCCGACGCCGCGTTCGCGCCTCGTGGCAGACTGGCTGGCGCCTGAAGACCGGTCCGCAGTCATGGGCTGGCTCAAGGGGCTCAAGGCCCTGAAGAAGGCGAACGAGGATCTCGTTATCGTCCCATCGCACGACGCGGGATGGGTGATGACAAAGGGGCCGGAGTACGCGATCACGCCTGCGCCGGAACTACGTAAGGCCGAGACAACCAAATAGCTCCGACTTTCGGGCAGTTATGGCAAATGAGGCTGGCAATGCGTTTTGAACAGGCGTAGAAGCCGCCCATTCGCCGGTGGCCCAGCGGGATCGGGCCTCGGAAGCGCGGATGCGCTTTCGTTGCAGGAAGGAGCGGCGGGGTGAATTACGATCAGGTTTTTGATTCTGCGATCGAGCGTCTGCACTCCGAAGGCCGCTACCGCGTCTTCATCGATATCCTGCGCAACAAGGGCGCCTACCCCAATGCGCGCTGCTTCGCTGGCCACAATGGCCCGAAGCCGATCACGGTGTGGTGCTCGAACGATTATCTCGCCATGGGCCAGCACCCCAAGGTGATCGAAGCGATGGAAGAAGCGCTGCACAACGTCGGCGCCGGCTCGGGCGGCACCCGCAACATCGGCGGCAACACCCATTACCACATCCAGCTTGAGGAAGAGCTGGCCGACCTGCACGGCAAGGAAGGCGCACTGCTGTTCACCTCGGGCTACGTCTCGAATGACGCCACGCTGTCGACGCTGGCCAAGATCCTACCGGGCTGCGTGATCTTCTCGGACGAGCTGAACCACGCCTCGATGATCGCGGGAATCCGCAATTCGGGCGCCGAGAAGAAGGTGTTCCGTCACAACGACGTCGAACACCTCGAACAGCTTCTGGCCGAGACGGACCCCGCCCTGCCCAAGCTGATCGCCTTCGAATCGGTCTACTCGATGGACGGTGACGTCGCCCCCATCCACGCGATCTGCGACCTGGCGGAAAAGTACAACGCGCTGACCTACATTGACGAGGTTCACGCTGTCGGCATGTATGGCCCGCGCGGCGGCGGCATCACCGATCGTGACGAGGCGGCCCACCGCATCGACATCATCGAGGGCACGCTGGGCAAGGCCTTCGGCGTCATGGGCGGCTACATCGCGGCAGATCGCAAGATCATCGACGTGATCCGCTCCTATGCCCCCGGCTTCATCTTCACCACCTCGCTTTCCCCGGTGCTGGTCGCAGGCGTGCTCGCCTCGGTCCGCCACCTCAAGGCGTCGAGCGAGGAGCGCGAAGGCCAGCAGGCCGCAGCGGCCTACCTCAAGAAGGCCTTCGCCGATGCCGGGCTGCCGGTCATGGCGTCGACCACGCACATCGTGCCGCTGATGGTGGGTGACCCTGTCCGCGCCAAGAAGATCAGCGACATCCTGCTCGCCGAATACGGCGTCTACGTCCAGCCGATCAACTTCCCGACCGTCCCCCGCGGCACGGAGCGCCTGCGCTTCACGCCGGGGCCATCGCATACCGAGGCGATGATGGACGAGCTGACCGAGGCTCTGGTCGAGATCTGGCAGCGCATGGAAATGGAAATCCGGAAAGCCGCCTGATCTGCGCGCTTCTGCAAGTCAAAAAGCCCTCCCCAACCGGGAGGGCTTTTTCGTTGGGCTTGCCTTTCACGCACACCGCGCTACCCTTAACCGATCAATTAAATGTCGGGAGAGTGCATGTCGGTTCCGTCCTATGACGAAGTGGTCCTCGGCCGCCGGTCGATCCGCGGCTATCTCGACAAGCCGGTCCCGCGCGCGCTGATCGAGGAAATTCTGACCATGGCGATGCGCTCGCCCACCTCGATGAACACGCAGCCCTGGCACTTCCACGTCATCACCGGCGAGCCGCTGGAACGCATCCGCAAGGGCAACACCGAACGCATCCTCGCAGGCGAGCCTGACAGCCGCGAATTCCGCAAGGGCAGCCCCTTTGCCGGCGTTCACCGCGATCGTCAGGTAGAAGTTGCCAAGCAACTGTTCGGCGCCATGGGCATCGCCCGCGACGACGCGCCCGCTCGTCAGGACTGGGTGCTGCGCGGCTTCCGCCAGTTCGACGCGCCGGTCTGCGTGATCGTCACCTATGACCGCGAACTTTCGGGCAGCGACGATACCGCCTTCGATTGCGGCGCAGTCACCACCGCCCTCGTCAACGCTGCCTGGTCGCGCGGCCTCGGCTGTGTGATCAACTCGCAGGGCATCATGCAATCTCCGGTCGTGCGTGAGCACGCCGGCATCCCCGACGATCAGGTGATCATGAAGGCCGTCGCGCTCGGCTGGCCGGATCCCGCCTTTCCCGCCAACGCTGTCGTCAGCAACCGCAAGAGCGTGGACGAAGCGGCACGGTTCGTCGGGTTCGACTGAAGCTTGTAACAGCGCGCCGCGCCCTTACCTCGTGCAGATGGCGGCCAAGGCACTTCAGGATCTCAAGGCATGGGCCCGGCGCATCAAGCGCAACGTGGTCGCCCTGTGGCTCGCCGCGCGCGATCCGCGAGTGCCGATGGCAGCAAAAGTCGTTGCCGCAATCGTCGCAGCCTATGCCCTGTCACCGATCGACCTGATCCCGGATTTCATCCCCATCCTCGGCTACTTGGACGACGTGATCCTCGTGCCGCTCGGCATAGCGCTCGCCGTCAGGATGATTCCGGCACCGCTCATGGAAGACCTGCGCGAACGGGCAAGCTTGGTCGACAAGCCTCGCTCCACCGTCGGTCTGATCGCCATCGTGGCGCTCTGGGTGGTTTCTATCGCTGCGCTATATCACGCCGTCATCGCGCGGCACTGACGAGAAAGGCCCCACCTCGCGGCAGGGCCTTCGTTGTTTCCTCAATCGCGCCAGCAATCAGCGCAGGGATACCACGTTGTCCGAAACGCGCGGATCGCGGCGATCGCCCCGATACTGGCTCGACATCGGCTCGTCAGTCACTTCGAACACTTCCGTGGCGCCGAAGCCGTTGAACGCGGTCTTCATTGCCGCGCCATAGGCGCCGAGCATGCCGATCTCGATGTAGTCGCCCACCTTCATGTCCACCGGCAGTTCGAACGGACCTTCCATGTGGTCCATGTCGTCGCAGGTCGGGCCATAGAAGCTGAACGGCTCCAGCTCGATCTCGGTGTCGACGTCGTTCGCCACCTCGTCGCGCAGCACGCGGACGGGGAAGCGCCAGCCGACGTGGGCCGCGTCGAACAGCGCGCCGTAAGCGCCATCGTTGATGTACAGCTCGGCGCCGCGGCGACGTTCGACGCGCACGATCATCGAGTTGTATTCCGCGCACAGCGCACGGCCCGGCTCGCACCAAAGTTCGGCCGAGTAGGAAACCGGCAGCGATTCATAGGTGCGGTCAATCACGCCGAAGTAATCCTCCAGCGGCGGCGGTTCCATGCCCGGGTAGATCGACGGGAAGCCACCGCCCACGTCGATGATGTCGACGAGGACCGAAGCGTCGACGATGGCAGCGCGCACGCGCTCGAGCGCCTGGACATAGGCATGCGGGCTCATCGACTGGCTGCCGACGTGGAAGCACACGCCAAGCGAGTCCGCCACCTGGCGCGTCGCCTGGAGCAATTCCGCCGCATTGGCCAGATCGCAGCCGAACTTCGATGCGAGGCTCAGCTCCGAATATTCCGACGAGACGCGCAGCCGCACGCAGAGCGTCAGGTCTTCGGGCACGTTGCCTTCCGAATCTGCCGTCGCAGCCTTGATCTTCTCCAGCTCCTCGATCGAATCGAGGCTGAACACGCGCACGCCATAGGTTTGATAGGCTTCGCGGATCGCAGCCGGAGCCTTCACCGGATGCATGAAGCACAGCACTGCCTCGGGCAGCGTCTCGCGCACCAGGCGCACTTCCGCGATCGAGGCAACGTCATAGTGCGTAACGCCCGAATCCCACAGGATGCGGATCAGATCGGCCGACGGATTCGCCTTCACCGCGTACAGCGACTTGCCCGGAAACTTCTCCACAAAGAAGCGGGCAGCGCGCGCGGCGGCGTGCGGACGGTTCAAAATGGCGGGTTGTTCAGGCGCGGAGGCGCGAACTACAGCCAGTGCGTCAGGATGGATGTGCAACTCAAGGGACCCCCAAACGGAACGTTGAACGAAGCTGCCTTGCGGTTTGGAAGTCCCCATGGGGCAGCGAGAGGGGGGTAAATAAGGCCCTGCGCATGAATCTCAAGTGAAAATAACGCTGCCCAAAAGTCCCGTCAGGAAAATGAAACAAATCCAGACAGATCGCGAAAAATCAGGAACTTAATGCTTCGGCCAGTGCAGCCCATGCCGGGAGTGACAGCGGATCGTTGGCGCCATTGGCAGCAGTGGGGTGCGATGCGAATCGTGCCACCGTCATTTCCGCTGCAGGATCGACCCAGAGAGTCTGCCCGTGGATGCCGCGCGCAGAGAAGCAGCCACGGTTGTTGTTGCTGATCCACCACTGGCTGCCATAGCTCCAGCCAGGCAGTTGCGGATAGCGGTTGCGGTCGAAATGCGCCGGATCTCCGCCATGCGTCGCCCGCCGCACCACGGCTTCGGGAATGACCCCCAGCCCACCAAGGCGCATCGCCTCGCCAAACCGCGCCAGGTCCTCCAGCCTCAGGTTCAGCCCGCCACCCGCAAAGGCCGTTCCCGCCTGGTCCACGATGAGGTCGGCATCACCCCGCATCCCCAGCGGCCGCCAGATCCGCTCCGACAGCACATCAGCAAAGTGCTTGCCCTCGATCCGCGCGATCATCCACGCCAGCACCTCGGTATTCGGCGTGCGATAGGTGAAGCCCTTGCCATGCTCTCCGGACTTGCCGATCGTGGGCAGGTATGAGGCAAGATCGATCGGCCCTGCATAGTCCGTCGGGCGCGGTGTAAGCCCCAATGCCGCGCTGTAGGCGCCGATGCCCGAATTGGGATCGGCATAGTCCTCCGAGAAATCGAGGGCAGTGGTCATGTCCAGCACCTGGCGCACTGTCGCATCGGCAAATCCGCTGCTCGCCAATTCCGGCAAGTAGTCCGCCACCAGCGCCGCCGGATCGACCCTGCCCTCCTCCACCAGCATCTCGGCAACGGTGCCGACAAAGCTCTTGGTAACCGAAAAGGCGATATGCCGCGTCTCCGGCTCGGTCACCCCGAACCAGCGTTCGAACACCACCTTGCCGCGATGCAGGACAAGGATGCCGTCGGTGAACGCCTGGGTGAGCGACTGTTCGAACGTGACGGGCGCATCGGCATTGAGCGGCGTGAAGCTGACCTGCCCCAATCGCTCGTCAATCGCCCGCTCGAATGCCGTGCCTTCACCGCCCGCCGCCACGCGCCGCGAGGGCACGAACTGGCGCATGTTGGAATAGGACCAGCGGATCATCGGAAACCGCATGTGATCCGCGCGCGAGGCGAGCAGAATCTTGTCAGCAGGCGGCGGCGCGCCTTCCATCCAGCCCATCCGCACCGGATCGCTGGTCACGCCATCGAGCAAATCGCCCGCCATCGCCTTCTCCCGCCAACATTCTTGTCAGCGAGCAGCATGCCTCAGGAAAGCCGGTCGCGGAAGTCCTCGTAAGTGAAGCCGCGCACCTTCTCCAAGGCATCGCTCTCGCTGTCCCACAGCCAGATCGACGGCAGCGGCACGCCGTTGAAGGTCGTGGTCTTGACCATCGAATAGTGCGCCTGATCGAGGAATGCGAAACGCGTGCCCGGTTCGGCCCCATTTGGCAGCCGATAATCGCCGATCACGTCGCCCGCGAGGCAGGAAGGCCCGCCAAGGCGCACCGGCACACCGCCCTCACCGCCATCTTCGTACTCGTCGATCGGCAGTTCACCCAACATCGCCGGACGATAGGGCGCCTCGATCACGTCGGGCATGTGGCACGTCGCCGAAATGTCGGTGATGCCAAGCTGCATCCCGTTCCAGTGCGTATCCAGCACAGTGCCGACAAGTATGCCCGCGTCGAGCGCCACCGCCTCGCCTGGCTCAAGGTAGATTTCGCAACCCGTCCGCACCTTCACCTCGTGCAGGAAGGCAATCAGGTCCTCGCGTTGGTAATCGGCACGGGTGATGTGATGCCCGCCGCCGAAGTTCAGCCACTTGAGCTGCCCGAAGAACGGCGCAATCCGCGCTTCCAGCGCCTCCCACGTGCGCTTGAGCGGTTCGAAATCCTGCTCGCACAGCGTGTGGAAGTGCAGCCCCGAAACTCCCTCGAGGTGCTCCGGCAGCAACTGGTCCACCGGAAAGCCCAGCCGCGAATGCGGCGCACAAGGATCATAGCGCGGCACCTCGCCCTCGGCATGGAGCGGATTGATCCGCAGGCCGATGTCGAACGCCTCGCCCGCAGCCTTCGCCGCAGCGATCTCCCCGCCAAAGCGCGCGTGCTGCCCCGGCGAATTGAAGATCGCATGGTCCGAAAGCCGCAGGATCTCGCCCATGTCCTCGGCCTTGTAGGCCGCGCAATAAGTCGCGATCTCGCCCGAGTAATGCTCGGCCGCCAGCTTGGCTTCCCACAGGCCCGATGTGCAGACGCCATCGAGGTATTCGCCAACAATCGGCGCCACCTTCCACATCGAAAACGCCTTGAGCGCCGCCAGCACCTTGATCCCGGCCCGGTCGCGCACGTCGGCCAGCACCGCCAGATTGGCCCGCAACTTCGCCGCGTCGACGACGAACGCGGGGCTATCGACACGGTTAAGATCGAACGTGGCAAATGCGCCCGGATCGCCGGCCCTGGTTTCCATTTTCATACCTCGGATTGGTTCACGCAGAGACGCGGAGAAGAAAGGGGAGACGCAGAGATTTAGGCAGGCTGGTAGTCGTTTACCACCCTGCGAATGCCGTTCTTGAGGGTAGCTTCCGAGAAATTGAGAAGCAGCCCGACGGGCTGCTTCAACAATCGAAGATAGGTCAGCAACTGTTTGCCATGGGCCTTGCTCAACTGCTCAACGGCCTTGATCTCAAGGACTAGTCTTCCGTCAACAAGCATATCGATTTTGAACGCAGGATCGTAGGTAACGCCGTCGAAGACGGCCTTCACCTGCACCTGCCGCTCGACGTTGAAACCCTGTCGCCTCAGGCGACCAGTCAGTACGGACTCGTAGACCGCCTCATACAGACCAGGCCCAAGCTCCTTGTGAATGGCGATAGCCTCCGCAAGAACGATGGAGCACAACTCGTCAATCGCAAGCAAGGCCCCCTCCGCGTCTCTTCTTCTTCTCCGCGTCTCTGCGTGAAACAGAGAAAATCAGAACGCCAGCGGCCCCGCCAGTTCCTTGACCTGCCAAGGCAGGCCGTGGTTGTTCAGCATGTCCATGTAGGGATCGGGATCGAACTGTTCCATGTTGAACACGCCCGCGCCCGACCAGATGCCCTGCACCATCATCGCCGCGCCGATCATCGCGGGCACGCCGGTGGTGTAGCTGACCGCCTGGTTGCCGGTCTCGCGATAGGCGTCTTCGTGGTCGCAGATGTTGTAGATGTAGAAGGTCTTTTCCTCCCCATCCTTCAGGCCCGTGGCGATGTCGCCAATGTTGGTCTTGCCCTTGGTCGTGGGGCCGAGCGAGGCGGGTTCCGGGAGCACGGCCTTGAGGAACTGCAGCGGGATGATCTCCTTGCCCTCGTAGATCACCGGGTCGATCCGGGTCATGCCGACGTTCTGCAGCACGGTGAGGTGCGTGATATAGGCATCCCCGAAGGTCATCCAGAAGCGGATGCGCTCAATTTCGGGCAAGTGATGCGCGAGGCTTTCGAGCTCCTCGTGATACATCAGGTACATGTTCTTGGGGCCGACTTCCTCGAAGTCGAATTGCTGGCGGATGGTCAGCGCCGGCGTCTCTACCCACTCACCGTTGAGGTAGTGCCGCGCGGGCGCGGTCACTTCGCGGATGTTGATTTCCGGGTTGAAGTTGGTGGCAAAGTGCTGGCCATGATCTCCGCCGTTGCAATCGAGGATGTCGAGCGTGCGGATCGTGTCCAGCTTGTGCTTCTTCAGCCAGGTCGCGAAGACGCTGGTCACGCCCGGATCGAAGCCCGAGCCCAGCAGCGCCATCAGGCCCGCTTCCTTGAACTTGTCCTGATAGGCCCACTGCCACGAATACTCGAACTTGGCCTCGTCGATCGGCTCGTAGTTCGCGGTGTCCATGTAATTGACGCCCGCGGCAAGGCAGGCATCCATGATGTTGAGGTCCTGGTACGGCAGCGCAAGGTTCACCACCAGCACTGGCTTGACCTCGTTGATCAGTGCGGTGGTCGCGGCGACGTCATCGGCATCGATCTGGTAGGTGTCGATGGTAACGCCAGTGCGCTCCTTCACCGAAGCGGCGATCGCATCGCACTTGGACTTGGTGCGGCTCGCCAGCGCGATGCCGGTGAAGATATCCGAATTCATCGCCATCTTGTGGACCGCGACCGAGCCGACGCCGCCTGCGCCGATGACGAGAACTTTTGCCATGGTAACTCCAAATGCCAATTGTCCCGCCGCGTTCCAGACCTTGGGCCGAACGCGCAGGACATTCATGGAAAGGCCCTTTAGAGGAGAGCCATGACAAACCCAAGTCCTTCTGTCGAAACCCGCCAACCAACGCATGAAGGCGTGCTCCGCGCGGCAGAGAAGATGGCGCAGATTCTGCCACGAACCCCGCTGCTTCCGCTCGAACTGCCGGCGGGCGGCACCGTGTGGTGCAAGGCCGAAAGCCTCCAGCCGGTCGGCGCGTTCAAGATCCGCGGCGCCTGGCACCGGCTGTCCGACCTGACCGATGAGGAGCGGAGCCGCGGAGTCATTGCAGTATCCAGCGGCAACCACGCGCAAGGCGTCGCGTGGGCAGCCCGCAGGCTAGGCATCGCAGCCCGGATCGTGATGCCCAACGACGCGCCGCAGGTAAAACTCGCCGCCACCCGCGAACTCGGCGCAGACGTCGTGCTCTATGATCGCCCCGGCGGCGAGGATCGCGACGCCGTCGCCGCCACGCTCGTGGCGCAGAGCGGCGCGACGCTGGTTCACGCCTATGGCGATCCCTGGGTGATCGAAGGCCAGGGCAGCGCCGGGATCGAACTGGCCGCGCAGATGGAGTGCTTCGCCGACGGTGGCCCGACCCGCGTCGTCACCCCATGCGGTGGCGGTGGCCTTGCCGCCGGTCTCGCCCTTGCCCTGCCCGACGCCGAGATCGTGCCTGTCGAACCCGAAGGCTGGGACGACGTCGCCCGCAGCCTCGCCAGTGGCGCGATCCAACGCGTCTCCAGCGATGCCCCTCGCACCGCCTGCGACGCGCTGCAGACGCCTGCCACCTTCCCCATCAACTTCGCCATCATGTCCGCGCGCGGTCTCAGGGGATTGAGCGTAACCGAGGCCGAGGTGCGCGCCGCCCAGCGCTATGCCTTCAGCAGGCTGAGGCTGGTGGTCGAACCGGGCGGAGCCGCCGGCCTCGCTGCGTTGCTGGCTGGCAAGGTGGCGGCAGATGGACGCACCGCCGTCCTGCTCTCGGGCGGCAACGTCGATCCTGCCGCCTTTGCCCAAGTGATTGCGCACGAGGGATAAGTTGCATTTGACAATCTAACTCGCACCCCGCACTCTCCCGGCAATTCTCGGGGGAGATCTGAAAATGCAGGCGCAAATCCTCACGCCCGCCGCGGTCCTCGTGCTGTGGTCGATTGTCATGTTGTTCTGGATGGCCGGAACGCGACTGCCAGCCCTCAAGCAGAAGGGCGGCCTCGGCAAAGCGAAACCGGGCGGACGCGGACAGGACCTCGAAGGCGTCCTGCCCGACGAGATCAACTGGAAGGCGCATAACTACACCCACCTGATGGAACAGCCGACGCTGTTCTACGCGACCGTGATGATCCTTGCGATCATGGGCGCGGCTTCGCTCGATGTCGTGTTGGCATGGGGTTACGTTGCCTTACGCATCGTCCACTCGATCTGGCAGGCCACGGTCAACCGCGTGCCCGTGCGCTTCAGCCTGTTCCTGCTGTCAACGCTGTGCCTGATCGGCCTGGCATTGCGCGCCTTGGGAGCGACCATGGGCCACGGATAAAGACATCAAAAGAGGGGGAGAATGCCAATGAAGATTGCTCATATCCTGCAACCGGCTGTCGCACTCATGGCGTGGACCATGGTCATGTGGCTGTGGATGTACGTCACGCGCATTCCGGCCATGAACGCCGCCAAGGTCGATCCCGATGGCCTTGCCAAGGACCCCACCAAGACGCTCGACGATCTGCTGCCCGCCAGCGTCCAGTGGAAGGCTCACAACTACAACCACCTGCACGAAGCGCCGACGCTGTTCTATGCCGTCTGCTTGGTCATTGCGGTTGCGGGGGCAGGCAATGGTACCAGTGCCACCGTCGCATGGGCCTATGTGGCCTTGCGCGTCATCCACTCACTGGTGCAGGCGACCGTGAACAAGGTAATGGTCCGCTTCATCCTGTTCTCGCTGTCGAGCATCGCGCTCATGGCGCTGATCTACCACGCCGCGAAGATCGTCTTCGCCGCGTGACTCAATCGCGGACGAACAGGCTGGCCAGTTCCACATGGGTCGACCAGCGGAACTGGCCCACCGGCCGCAGCTCCGCCAGCCTGTATCCTCCCGCGATCAGCTTCACCGCATCGCGCGCCCAGCTGGCCGGGTTGCAGCTGATATAGACCACCCGCGCCACCTTGCTCAGCGCGATCTGCTCCACCTGCTCCTGCGCGCCCGCGCGCGGGGGATCGAGCACCACCGCCGCAAAGCGATCCAGCTCCTCTACCCGCAAGGGATTGCGGAACAGGTCGCGGTGCAGCGGGTGGACCGGCCGGCCGTTCATCCGCGCCGCGGCCTGGCAGGCAAGATGCGCATCGCGCGCTGCTTCGGCTGCGAGCACCTTGGTCTTCGGACCCGCCAGGGCAAAGGCGAAGGTGCCCAGCCCTGAAAACAGATCGGCCACCGTCGACGCCCCGGCCAGCCACTCGCGCGCAGCAGACACAAGCGCCGCCTCGCCATCGGCAGTCGCCTGTAGGAAAGCGCCGGGAGGCAGCGAAACCGGCGTACCGCCCAGCGTGACAGTCACCGGCTCCGGCTCCCACACCCCCTCAGGCCCATAGCCCGAATCCATCGTCAGCCGCGCCAGACTGTTGTCCCGCGCAAAGTCGAGCAGTGCCTCGGTCTTCGCCAGCCCCTCGGCGCTCAGGCCCTTCAGCCCCGCCGAAACGCCCTGATCGGTCAGCGCCAGTTCGATATCGACCGCCAGCTTGCGGTCACCCCATTGCTCCAGCAGCGCCCGCAGCGGCGCAACCAGTGCGAACAGTTCGGGCGCCAGCACATGACACTCCCGCATATCGACGATCTTGTGCGAACCCTGCTCGCGAAAACCGATGACCACGCGCTTGCCGATGGCCTGGGCATGCAAGGTCGCCCGGCGGCGCGAACGCGGCGGCGAGATGTGCGCCGCCGTGGCCACCACATCCTCGATCGCCTGCCCCTTCGCCGCACCGACGACGCGATCGTGCACGTATTCGACCAGCGCGTCCTCGGACAAGTGCTGCAACTGGCAACCGCCGCAGGTGGGAAAGTGCCGACATGGTGGATCGACGTGGTTCGGGCCATAAACCAGCGAACCATCAGCCTGCAGAACATCGCCGGGAGCCGCCAGCGCCGCATATCTGCCATCTGCCGTTGCGCCTTCCCCCTTCGCGGCAACACGCACGATCAGACCGGACTCACTCATTCAAGACATTCCCTAAACGCTACCGGCCCTAAAAGCCGCCTGCACGGCATGAGCCAGTTCGCCGGCCGTTAACGCAGGCCCGCACAGCCGCGCCGCTTCGCCGTGGAGCCATAGGCCTTCCTCCGCCGCGCGCAAGGCTTGGCCATTCGTGGCGAGCCGACTGGCTATCGTGCCGGCCAGTACATCGCCCGTTCCCGCAACCGAGAGCCACGATGAAGCGCGCGGGGCCACGACAACCTCGCCCCCGGGCGCCGCGATCAGCGTGTCCGGCCCCTTCAGCACCACGACTGCGCCCGAAACCTCGGCCAGAGCCTGTGCACGTTCCCGCCGCAGGCCTTTTCCCGAAAGCCCGAACGCCCGCTCCAGCGCCGCCATCTCGCCTTCGTGCGGGGTCAGCACACACGGCGCGCCCGAAAGCATCGCCGGTCGCAACAGAACCAGCGCATCAGCGTCCACGACCGTTGGCCGACCCGCATGAAGCGCAGCGGCGAGCAAGCGCGACGCCCCATCAGACCGTCCAAGACCGGGGCCGACCAGCAGCGCCGAAGTCCGCGCGTCAGCCAGCAGGGCCGCGCTGTCGCTCGTCACAACCAGTTCGGGCGGCACTCCCGCTGGCGCCGACTGCGCCGCGAGCTTGACGTACCCGGCGCCTGTGCGCAGCGCTGCCGTCGCCGCCAGCATGGCTGCCCCAGGCATTTCTCCACCCACGATCCCGAGCATCCCGCGCCTGTACTTGTGCGCATCAGGCGCCGGCGACGCCAGCCGCAGCCGCTCCAGCACTCGCGCTGCACCAGGCACCTGCGCTACACCAATGTCGACCAGCCTGGTTGCCCCCATCGCCGCACACGCGGGCATGGCAAAATGCGCATGCTTCCACGCCCCCAGGGCCACCGTCAGCGTCCAGTCCGGCAGCCCAGCGTTCAGCGCCGCGCCGCTGTCGCTCTCGATCCCGCTCGGCACATCAATGGCGATGCGATGGCGATGCAGCGCCGCGAGCCGTGCCAGCAGCGCCAGAAGGTCATCCGGCAAGGCCCGCGTCAGCCCGCTCCCGAACAGGCAGTCGACGAACACATCCCCCGCGCTCACGCTGTCAGCCGAAACGACCGCTCCTCGGTACAATGCTCTTGCATTGCCCGCCGCATCGGTCGCCGGCTCGCGCGCCTGCACGACCTGCACGGCATTGCCATGTTCGCGAAGATATTCGGCGATCACCCAGCCATCGCCGCCGTTGTTGCCGGGTCCGCACAGCACGGTCACCGAACCGCCGCCCGCGATCCGCCGCACCCATTCGCCCGCGCCGCGCCCCGCCACGCGCATCAGCGCATCGACGCTCGTACCCGCCGCGATCAGGTCCTCCTCGGCGGCGCGCATCTGCGCCACGATGAGGACCTGCGAGAGCACGGCGTCACGGCTGCGGGGCATCATCCTTCATCCTTGCCGGGAAGCGGTAGCGGTCCCCCGCCACCGAAACTTCGAGCACGCCTTCGGAGGACCACTGCGCGGTCGCTTCATCGGCGCCATCGGCCGATACCACGCCGCGCCCGTCGTCCACCATCTCGAACCGGCGAAAGCCCCCGGCCTTGTGCCGAACCGTCAGGAAGCGCTTCTCGCCAACCCGCGAATCCTCGACGAAGCATTCCGGCAGAAACTTCGCCGCGCCGCCCACCGCGCAATCGATCACGCGGCCCTTGGGCACTTCCTCAGCCTTCGAACAGGCCGCCAGTACGGCGCAGATCAGCAGCGCTGGCAGGCCCGCGCGCATCAATCGATGCCAAGCTGCTTGAGATCGCGCACCGCGCCCCGCGCCGCGCTCGTGGTCATCGCGGCGTAGGCTTTCAGCGCGGTCGAAATCTGGCGCGGCCGCTCCTGCGCCGGTTTCCAGCCCTTCGCGTCCTGGCCTGCGCGACGGTGCGAAAGTTCCTCGTCGCTGACCGCCAGATGGATCGTGCGGTTCGGGATGTCGATCTCGATCATGTCGCCGTTCTCGACCAGACCGATCTCGCCGCCTTCCGCCGCTTCGGGCGAAGCATGGCCGATCGAAAGGCCCGAGGTGCCGCCCGAAAAGCGCCCGTCGGTCAACAGCGCGCAAGCCGCGCCAAGGCCCTTCGACTTGAGGTAGCTGGTGGGATAGAGCATTTCCTGCATGCCCGGCCCGCCCTTCGGCCCTTCATAGCGGATCACCACCACATCGCCAGCCACGACCTGCCCGGTCAGGATCGCCGTCACCGCCGCGTCCTGACTTTCATAGACCTTGGCAGGGCCTGCAAACTTGTGGATCTTCTCGTCCACGCCCGCCGTCTTCACGATGCAGCCATCGCGCGCAATGTTGCCATAGAGCACGGCAAGGCCGCCGTCCTTGCTGAAGGCATGGTCCGCCGAACGGATCACGCCGCTTTCACGGTCGAGGTCCAGCTCGTCCCAGCGGCGGCTCTGGCTGAACGCCACCTGCGTCGGCACGCCGCCCGGCGCCGCCTTGAAGAATTCCTGCACGCTAGGCGAATTGGTGCGCTTGATGTCCCAGCGATCCAGCGCCTCGGCCAGCGTGCGGCTGTGCACGGTCGGCAGGTGGGTGTGGATCAACCCTGCCCGGTCCAGTTCGCCAAGGATCGCATAGATGCCACCCGCCCGGTGCACGTCTTCCATATGCACGTCGTTCTTGGCCGGAGCGACCTTCGACAGGCACGGCACGCGGCGGCTCAGGCGGTCGATGTCCGACATGGTGAAGTTCACGCCCGCCTCGTGCGCGGCGGCCAGCAGGTGCAGCACCGTATTGGTCGATCCGCCCATCGCGATATCGAGGCAAACCGCATTCTCGAACGCATCGAAACTGGCGATCGAGCGCGGGAGCACGCTGGCATCGTCCTCTTCGTAATAGCGCTTGCACAGGTCCACCGCGAGGCGCCCCGCTTCGAGGAACAGGCGCTTGCGATCGGCGTGGGTGGCCAGCGTCGAGCCATTGCCTGGCAGCGACAGGCCCAGCGCCTCGGTCAGGCAGTTCATCGAATTGGCCGTGAACATGCCCGAGCACGAACCGCAGGTCGGGCAGGCCGACCGTTCGACGGCGGCCACTTCCTCGTCGGTCATCGTGTCGTCGGCTGCGGCCACCATCGCATCGACCAGATCGAGCGCGTGCTCCTTGCCCTTGAGGATCACCTTGCCTGCTTCCATCGGCCCGCCCGAGACGAACACGACCGGAATGTTGATTCGCATCGCCGCCATCAGCATGCCCGGCGTGATCTTGTCGCAGTTGGAAATGCAGACCATCGCATCGGCGCAATGGGCGTTGACCATGTATTCCACGCTGTCGGCGATCAGGTCACGGCTTGGCAGTGAATAGAGCATGCCGTCGTGGCCCATGGCGATGCCGTCATCGACTGCGATGGTGTTGAATTCCTTGGCAACGCCGCCAGCCGCCTCAATCTCGCGCGCGACCATCTGGCCAAGGTCCTTGAGGTGAACATGGCCCGGCACGAACTGCGTGAACGAATTGACCACCGCGATGATCGGCTTGCCGAAATCCTCGTCCTTCATGCCGGTGGCGCGCCACAGTCCGCGCGCGCCCGCCATGTTGCGGCCATGGGTGGTGGTGCGTGAACGATAGGCGGGCATTGTGCGAACTCCGGACAGGGAATCAGTTTTTATGGGCGACTTGGGAGCGTTCCCTAGCCCACGGAATCGGCCGCTGTCGAAAGTATTAATTACAACTATGTCAGCCAAAAGTGGCGGAAAACCTAACTGATTGCGACCGCAACCTGATTGGCAATCCGCGCCAGCCGCTCGGCCCATTCAGCTTGGCCCTGAGCATCGCTGATCAGGTCTTGTCGCACCTCTATGCCCAGGTAGGGCCTTCCGTCCGCCTCGGCATGGCGGTTCATTGTCGCGTTCAGCAGCCTGCCCGAATAGGGCAGCTGATCCCCAACGCAGAGTCCTTCGGCTTCCAGAAGCGGAATAGCGATCCGCGCTGCGCGATCATCCTCGTTGTAAAGCACGCCCACATGCCAGGGCCGAGACTCGTCGCTCGAGGCTAGTTGCGGCGTAAAGCTGTGCAAGGACAGGATCAGCGCCTGCGGCACATCGGCCAGAAGGTCGGCCAGCGCATCGTGATAGGGCCGGAAGAACCGCGCCAGCCGCGCCTCGTGGCCGGCATGATCGAGCGCATTGCCGGGGATCGCATGGCCATCGCTGGCAATCGGCACGACGGTCGGCAGATGCTCGTCGCGATTGAAATCGCAGACCAGACGGCTGACCCCGCCCTGAAACGTCGCGATTCCCGGCCGCTGCGCCATGAACGCGCCCACCTCTGCAACGCCGATGTCCACGGCGATATGCTGGTTCAACAGGTCCGCAGCGATGCCGAGCTCAATATCGTCCGGCACGTGGTTGGAAGCATGGTCCGAAACCACGAGGATGCCGCCGAAGCGCGGCTGACCGAGGATGGCGAAGGCCTCGCTCACCGCAACGCCCCTGCCAACGTCCACCACTCGGCTGGCATTGCCGCCTTGGCCGCATCGCGCAGTTCAGGCGTATCGTAGAGCGCAAAGCACGTCGCGCCCGATCCTGACATGCGCGTCAACCAAGCCCCCTTCCGCGCCAATGCCGCCAGCACATCACCAATTTCTGACACCAGCGTCAGCGCCGGGGCTTCCAGATCATTGCGGCCAGCAAGGGCCATTTGCCGAAGGTTCTCGCCCTCCATCGGCCCGCGATCAACGCCATCCCAGGCCTTGAACACCGGCCCGGTAGCCAGCGGAATACGCGGATTGACCAGCAGAACCGGCGTGCCCGCAAGATCGTTGGCAATCGGCTCCAGCTCGGTCCCGGTCCCGCGCCCGATACAGGTCACGCTTTCCACGCAAGCCGGCACGTCCGCCCCCAGCTTCGCCGCCCGCGCATGCCAGTCCTCCGGCAAACCATGGCTGTCCCGAACCATCCGGAATATCGCCCCGGCATCGGCTGATCCGCCACCCAGCCCGGCCGCCACCGGCAGATTCTTCTCCAGCGTGACCGCCCAGCCCGGCCCATGCGGCAGCGATTGCAAGGCTTTGGCCACGATATTGCCGAACGGATCGTCCAGAGCGCCGCCAAACTCGCCGACAACGCGCAGCGAATCCGCCTGCGCAGGCGAAGCGCTCAGCACATCGCCTGCATCGACGAAGGCAAACAGCGTCTCCAACTCATGATACCCATCCTCCCTGCGCCGCCGCACGTGCAGCGCAAGGTTGATCTTGGCGTAAGCGGTTTCTTTCATCTCTTTGGCCTATGGGTGCGGCAAGAGATAAGCCACCAATGCGAGAAAACCGCCGCTCCAACGGAAACCGCCCCGAGCAGCCCCAGGCTCAACCACCCCCAGAAGTTCATTGTGGATCCAAAAAACCAAACTGAAATAAAAATTGACCAGTAACCAACGATACCTCCCCATCTCGAGGCGGTTCGATATTTCAATGAAAGCTTGGTCACCGTGCTTGCCGTCGAGACATGCTTCAAGTCAGTCTTCGAAGGGCGGACATTTCCCCAAGGCATCCTGCCATATAAATCAAGCATCCAAGCAAGCGCAGCAGAGAACAGCATCACCACCAGCGAGTAGGCCATAAACAAGCGCCTCCAGCCTCGGTTTACCAATGTCAATGCGATGTTCGCAAGCTCATGACTTCATGTATGCTGAACAGAGTGAATTCCTCCCCGTGCCGGGGAGGAATTGAACATCACATATTCGGATAGTTCGGCCCGCCGCCACCTTCCGGCGTGACCCACTCGATGTTCTGGGTCATGTCCTTGATGTCGCAGGTCTTGCAGTGGACGCAGTTCTGGGCGTTGATCTGCAGGCGCGGGTTGCCTTCCTCCACGCCGACGTACTCGTAGACGCCCGCCGGGCAGTAGCGCTGCTCAGGCCCCGCATAGATCGGCAGGTTGATCCGCGTCGGCACCGTCGGGTCCTTCAGCACGAGGTGGCTCGGCTGGTCTTCCTCGTGATTGGTGTAGGAGAACGAGACGCTGGTCAGGCGGTCGAAGGTGATCACGCCATCGGGCTTCGGATAGGCGATCGGCTTGTACAGATCGGCGCGCTGCGTCGCCTCGCTGTCGCGGTGGTGCTTCATCGGCTTCCAGATGCCAAAGCCGCCGATGGTGCGCAGCCACATGTCAGCGCCCGCCAGCACCGTGCCCAGCTCGCCGCCGAACTTGGCCACCAGCGGCTGCGCGTTCTGGACCTTCTTCAGTTCCTTGGCGATCCAGCTGTCACGCACGGCCGCATCGTACTCGACCATGTCGTCCTTCTCGCGGCCCGCGGCCATTGCCGCCGCGATGGACTCCGCCGCCAGCATCCCGCTCTTCATCGCGGTGTGGCTGCCCTTGATGCGCGGCACGTTGACGAAGCCGGCCGAGCAACCGATCAGCGCACCACCGGGGAACGACAGGCGCGGCACCGACTGCCATCCGCCCTCGTTGATGGCACGCGCGCCGTACGACACGCGGCGGCCGCCCTCGAGGATCGCGCGGATTTCCGGGTGCTGCTTCCAGCGCTGGAATTCCTCGAACGGATACACATAGGGGTTGGCGTAATCGAGCGCGGTGACGAAACCCAATGCCACCTGGTTGTTCGCCTGGTGGTAGAGGAACCCGCCGCCCCACGAATTCGATTCCGAAAGCGGCCAGCCTTGCGTGTGGATCACGCGGCCCGGCGCGTGCTTTTCGGGATCGATGTCCCACAGTTCCTTGATGCCGATGCCATAGACCTGCGGCTCGCAATCGCGCTCAAGGTCAAAATGCGCCTTGAGCCGCTTGGTCAGGTGTCCGCGCGCGCCCTCGGCAAAGAGCGTGTACTTGGCGTGGAGTTCCATGCCGGGCTGGTAGTCAGGCTTCTTCTCGCCATCCTTGCCAATGCCCATGTCGCCGGTGGCGACGCCCATCACCGCGCCGTTCTCGTCGAACAGGATCTCCGCCGCCGGGAAGCCGGGGAAGATCTCGACGCCCAGTTCCATCGCCTGTTCGGACAACCAGCGGCACAGGTTGCCGAGCGAGCCGGTATAGTTGCCATCGTTCGACATGAACGGAGGCATCGGCCAATGCGGGATAGACATCTTGCCGGTCTTCGACAGCACCCAGTGCCAATTGTCGGTCACCGGCACTTCGGCCATCGGGCAGCCCTGTTCGCGCCATTGCGGAAGCAGTTCATCAAGCGCCTTCGGGTCCACCACCGCACCCGAAAGGATGTGCGCGCCGATCTCCGAACCCTTTTCCAGGATGCAGACCGAGATATCCGGGTTCACCTGCTTCAGCCGTATCGAGGCAGCCAGGCCCGCAGGTCCCCCGCCAACGATGACGACGTCATACGGCATCGATTCCCGTTCGCTCATGCCTCGATATCTCCCGACTGCTGCTAAACGCACGATTGAATTTCGAATGTGCCTTGAAAGAGGGCACTGGCAAGGTCAAGACCGCAAATTGGACTGGAAGGAAAGACAGGTTGCCCGATACCGCTAACGCGAATGGCCACGATTGGGATGCTGCCGTTACGGCGGCGCTCGACTGGTGGCGCGATGCGGGCGTGGACCATGCCTTCGTCGATGATCCGCAGGACTGGCTGGCCGAAGCGCGCAAGCCCAGGGAAGCCGCGCCACCTGCCCCGATGAAGCCGCTGCGCGAACTCGCGGCAGAGCGCGATGATTCGCCAAAGGTCGCAAAGGTCAGTGCCAAGTCCGATTGGCCGCAGACGCTCGAAACCTTCGCGCCATGGTGGCTTGCCGAACCCGCGCTCGCCCCGGCGGGGCTCAAGCGCCTGCCTCCGGTCGGTGCGCAAGGCGCGGACTTGATGATCCTCGTGCCGATGCCCTCGGCCGACGATGGCGACGCATTGCTCTCGGGCCGGGCAGGGCGGCTGCTCGATGCCATGCTCGCCGCGATGAGCATTGCCCGCGAACAGACCTACCTCGCCTCGGCCCTTCCCGCACATGTCCCAATGGCCGATTGGCAAGTCCACAAGGAGTCCGGCCTTGGCGACGTCCTGCTCCACCACATCGCGCTGGCGGCTCCCAAGCGGCTGCTGATACTCGGCGCATCGGGCATTTCGGCGCTTCTCGGCCACGACCCGCCGAATTTGGCTCAAAGTTTACGGGCAATTAATCAAGAAGGGCCACCACTCCCTGCGCTGCCGGCGTGGGATCTCGAAGCCATGTTGCAGCGCCCTGCCCTCAAGGCAGGTTTCTGGAGCCGCTGGCTCGAATGGACGGGGACTGAAACGATTTGAAGCTGGCTCGCGCCAAGACGTTCACGCTGCTCGCGCTCGCGACCTCGTCGCTTGGGCTTTCCGCTGTCCCGGCTCACGCCAACAGCGCAGCGGTCGACTATTTCCGTGGCCGCGCCGATCGCACCGCCGTCCCCTCGCTGTTGAGCGCGGACGATCGCTCCTACTATAAGAGCCTGTTCTCCGCGATCGAGCGGGAGGATTGGACGCAAGTCCAGACCCTGTTCGCCCAGCGCACGGACGGACCGCTGCACACCGTCGCCCGCGCGCAGTACATGCTCGCCGCTACCTCGCCCAAGGCAGAGCTCGCGCCGATCACCGAAGTGCTGACCAAGGCACCCGACCTGCCGTGGGCCGAGCAGCTTGGCCGCCTTGCCCTCAAGCGCGGAGCGACCGAACTGCCTGCCCTGCCCGCAGCGCAGCGCCTCGTCAGCCTCCCCAACGTCTCGAAGCGCATCAAGCCGCGCCCGATCGATGACGGGACGATGCCGGCCGGTGTCGCCGCTGCCATTCAGGACCGTATCAAGTTTGACGATCCGGTCGGTGCGCGCGTGCTGCTCGATGGCGTCGACGCCACGCTCTCTCCCGCTGCCCGCGCCGAATGGCGGCAGAAGGTCGGCTGGGCCTTCTATATCGAGAACGACGACGCCACCGCGCGCGCCCTCTCGCTGACGGCCGCCGAAGGCTCGGGTCCTTGGATTTCCGAAGCCTACTGGACCGCAGGCCTTGCCAGCTGGCGTCTCGGCGATTGCCTTGCTGCCGCCGATTCGTTCGAGAAGACCGCAGGCTCTGCCCATAACGACGAGCTGGCCTCGGCCGCGCATTATTGGGCCAGCCGCGCCTGGCTGCGCTGCCGCAAGCCGGAGAAGGTCTCGGCCTCGCTGCGCAACGCCGCCCGTTTCCGCGAAACGCTTTACGGGATGATGGCGTCCGAAGCACTGGGCATGCGCGAGAGCACGCCGCCGGTGGCTCCGGACTTCTCGCAGAATGATTGGCAGCAGCTGCGCGACGTCCCCAACATCCGCACCGCCGTCCAGCTGGCCGAGATCGGCGAAGACGGCCTCGCCGACGAAATCCTGCGTCACCAGGCCCGCATCGGTGCGCCCGGGCAATACGCCCCGCTCTCGCGCCTCGCCCGCGACCTTGGCCTTCCCTCCACCCAGCTGTGGATGGCCTACAATGCTCCGGCAGGGGCGCGGCCCGATGAATCCGCGCGCTTCCCTGCGCCGAAATGGACACCGGCCACGGGCTGGAAGGTCGATCCGGCGCTGCTCTTCGCGCACTCGCTGCAGGAATCGAACTTCCGCACCGCCGTCACCAGCCCCGCCGGGGCCAAGGGGCTGATGCAGGTCCGCCCGGGCACGGCCAAGGACATGGCCCGCGTCGAACCGATGATGGCCGGGCGCGATCGCCAGCTCGATCTGCCTGACGTCAACCTCGCCTTCGGCCAGCAGTATCTTCAGCAGCTGCGCGATTCCGACGCGACGCAGGGCCTCCTGCCCAAGGTCATGGCCGCCTACAACGCCGGGCCCCTGCCGATCAGCCGCTGGAACACCGAAATCCGTGGCGGCAGCGATCCCCTCCTGTGGATGGAATCGATCCCGTATTGGGAAACGCGCGGCTACGTCTCGATCGTCATGCGCAATTACTGGATGTACGAAAAGCAGGCGGGCGGCCCGTCCGAAAGCCGGATGGGGCTCGTCCAGGGCATGTGGCCGAAATTCCCGGGTCTGGATGGTGCTGGCAACATAAGGCCAGAGAACTTGAGGATAGCATCGCGTGGCAATTGATACTTCGCGCGAATTCAAGCCGATCAACATTGCCCTGCTCACCGTTTCCGACACGCGCGGCCCGGCCGAGGACTCTTCAGGCGACATCCTTGCCGAACGGATCAAGGCAAAGGGCCACAAGCTTGCCGCCCGCGCCATGGAAAAGGACGATGCCGATCGTATCGCCAGTCGCCTCAACAACTGGATCGACGATCGTACGGTCGATGCCGTGGTCATCACTGGCGGCACCGGCCTCACCGGGCGTGACGTGACGCCCGAAGCGCTTGATCGGGTCAAGACGCGCGACATTCCGGGCTTTGGCGAACTTTTCCGCTGGTTGTCCTACAAGACCATCGGCACCAGCACGATCCAGTCCCGCGCCTGCGCCGTTGTCGCGCGCGGCACCTATATCTTCGCCCTGCCCGGCTCGAATGGCGCGGTGAACGACGGCTGGGACGGCATCCTCGACGAACAGCTCGACAGCCGCAACCGGCCCTGCAACTTTGTCGAACTTATGCCGAGGCTCCTGGAAAAGTAAGTCTTTCCAGTCGCTATTGCATTTTCGTTCCACTTATGTTCCAATCCAGCCATGGCAGTCCATGGCAGAGGCGCACAATCCGCAAATGTCCCGACACGCTTCGGCCTCGCCACGCGCGAGGTTGACGGCGACTGGCTCGACGCGCGCGAGGATATCGACGGTCCCGGTCCCAAGCTGCGCACGACGGTCACCGAAGAACATTCCCGCTCGATCCTCACCTTCAACCGCTCGCCCGACATCCCCTTTGATCGTTCGGTAAACGCCTACAGGGGGTGCGAGCATGGCTGCGTGTACTGCTACGCTCGGCCCACCCACGCCTGGCACGATCTCTCGCCCGGCCTCGATTTCGAAACGAAGCTCTTTGCCAAACCCGATGCGGCAAAGCTGCTGCGTGAAACCCTGGCCAAGCCCGGCTACATGCCCGCTCCCATTGCCATGGGCACAAATACCGATCCCTACCAGCCGATCGAAAGCCGTTACCGCATCACCCGCCAGGTGCTCGAACTCTGCCTCGAATTGCGCCACCCGGTCACCATCACCACAAAGTCCGCGCGCGTACTGGATGATCTGGACCTGCTGGCCGAACTCGCCCGCAGCAATCTGACCGCGGTCGGCATCTCGGTCACCAGCCTCGACCCGCGCCTGTCCGGCCTTCTCGAACCGCGTGCAAGCAGTCCTGCCAAGCGATTGGAAGCCCTTGGAAAGCTTGTTGCCGCCGGCATCCCCACCCATGTTTCGGTCGCCCCGGTCATTCCGTCGATCACCGACCAGTTCATGGAAGGCATCCTTGAGGCCTCCGCAGACCGTGGCGTGCGGTCGGCCAGTTGGATCATGCTGCGCCTTCCACACGAAGTCGCCCCGCTGTTCCGCGAATGGCTCGACACGCACTTCCCGGATCGCGCATCGAAAGTCATGGGGATCGTCCAGTCGGTTCGCGGCGGCAAGGACAACGACGCGCAGTTCTTCACCCGCATGAAGCCGAATGGCATCTGGGCCGACCTCATCCGCACCCGCTTCCGCGTCGCCTGTCGCAAGCACGGCATCGGCAGGGCCCACATCGATCTGGACTGCGCGCAGTTCAGAAAGCCCAGCCCCAACGGCCAGTTGGACCTGTTCTGATCAGCCCATCCTGCAAACCTCACCTTGAAAAATCCTCGTCACCCCGGGCTTGACCCGGGGTCCCGCTATTCTTCTGCACCCCCTCGCAACAAGAAAGCGGGATCCCGGGTCAAGCCCGGGATGACGAGGAAGGGCTGCGGACAACTCTTGACAAAACGAACCATATAGGTTATAAGCCCCGCCCACAGGTCAGGAGAGGGCACAAGGCCAACCCGCTCCTCTCCCTTCGGACGCCGATGCTGTGGCAAAGGCTTCCGGCGCGATCGGTGCGGCAGGTGCGCGCGGGTTCAACGAGGGGCGTAAAGCCCAAGACCCACCGGGCAATCCCTGTCGTTACCAAAGGACAGACAGGACACCCCAGGGCTGATAGCACGGCGCCGAACCCTGAGCGACGCTGCGGATGCGGAACCCGCCATGATTGTGCGACAAAGTCAGCACAAACGACAGGTTCTTTTCACGCAGCCGCTTGCCAGAAGCCAAGGCAGCCCGCGAGCCGCTGCCAACGCTTCGTCCCGTCACCTATGTCCGACCATCAGGCTGAGCCGATCAGGGGTCCGGAACCGCCCCCCGGCCACTCGCAACCGGTCCCGCGCCCCATCCCTTGCGTGCCACAACGGCACCGCACCGGTCGCGCGATCTGTCAGCTTCCCCTCGGCGTTACCGTCCGCACTCGCCAGCGGATGCTTTTTTGCATCGAGCGTGGAATGGTTCACGCAGAGACGCAGAGGAAGAAAGCGAGACGCAGAGTCTTTGGGAAGGCGCCTGCGGCGCAGCCGCCTCAAACTCTCTTCTCTCCTCCGCGTCTCCCCTTTCTTCTCCGCGTCTCTGCGTGAAACAGGAAAACGCTGGGCCAGCGAAAAACTAAGCTCCCCGAAACCGGATCAACCGGCTATCGGCCACCGCCGCGGTGCGATGCGGCAGAGCATCGCGCGCATAGACCTCGTCCTTCACCATCGCGAAGAACGCCCCGGCGTCGGGGTAGCCCATCACGAAAGCCTCGTCCCATTCGCCCTGCGGACCGGTAACGACGCATTCCATCGGCGCATGCCAGACCATCGCTGCGCCTGAATCCTTGACCAGCGCCTGAAACGCCTGCTTGTAGATCGCGTAAGCCTCGCGCCCGGTCAGGCCCTTGCCGTGGTTCGGATGCCCTTCCGGATACTCGGCCAGATCGCGATACTTGATCAGGTTGAGCATGTGCAGCGGGGTATCGCGCGGCAGGGACTTGAAGACCTCGAAGTTCTCCCGGCTCGGATCGATATAGGTCTCGGCCACGCTCAAGCCACCTTGTCCCAGGCGAAGTCCCTGAACTGCTCACGCAGGTCCTTCTTGCTGATCTTGCCGGTGCCGGTATGCGGGATCTCGTCCACGAACACCACCGCATCGGGCACCCACCACTTCGCCACGACTCCACTCAGGAAGCTGCGGATTTCCTCCTGATTGCACTCCATGCCCGGCTTCTTGACCACCACCAGCAAGGGCCGCTCATCCCACTTGGGATGATAGACGCCGATCGCCGCCGCCTCGGCCACCGCCGGATAACCGATCGCCGCGTTCTCCAGTTCGACCGAGCTGATCCATTCGCCGCCCGACTTGATCACGTCCTTGGTCCGGTCAGTCAGCTGCAACGTGCCATCGGCATGGATCACGCCGACATCGCCAGTGTCGAACCACTGCCCGGCGACGACCGCGTCGGCTTCGGCCTTGAAATAGCGCTTCACGATCCACGGACCGCGAACCTGCAGCGCCCCTGCCGTCGTGCCATCGCGCGGCAGCACCTTCTCGGGATCGTCCAGATCGACGCAGCGGATTTCCACCCCGAACGGCGGCCGCCCCTGCATCGCCTTCACCGTGACCTGCTCGTCGAACGAAAGTTCGTCCCAGTTCCAGGTCTCGGCCCCCGTCGTTCCAATCGGCGAAGTCTCGGTCATCCCCCAGGCATGAGCCACCCGGCGCCCAGCACGCATGAACCGCTCGATCATCGCGCGCGGCATCGCCGAACCGCCGGTGACGATGGTCTGCAGGCTCGGCGGGATTTCGCCGCCGTTGTGGGTGTCGACATGTTGGAGCAGCGCCAGCCACACCGTCGGCACGCCGGCCGAGCAGGTCACCTTCTCGCGGTTCATCAGCTCGCACAGCACCGCGCCATCGTTCACCGCCGAATAGACGAACTTCGCCCCCGCCGCCGCACCCGCCCACGGCAAACCCCAGCTCGCCGCGTGGAACATCGGCACGATCGGCAGCATGACCGAACGACAGTCCATCCCGAACACCGGCGGACTGATCGCGCTTAGGGCATGGAGCATCGTGGAGCGGTGCTCGTAGAGAACGCCCTTGGGATTGCCGGTGGTGCCGCTGGTGTAGCAGAGCATACAGGGATCGCGCTCGTCACCGTCGTGCCATTCGGCATTGCCGTCCTCGCCCGAAATCCATTCCTCGAAGTGCAGTGCCGGTTCGCTGCTGTCGAAGCAGATGTAGTGCTCGACCGTCGGCCAGCGCGGCTTCATCCGCTCGACAATCGGCGCCCACTGCCGGTCGAACAGCATCACCCGGTCTTCGGCGTGATTGACGATATATTCGAGCTGGTCATCGAACAGCCGGGGGTTGAGGGTGTGGAGGATGCCGCCAACGCCGACCGCGCCGTACCACGAAACCAGATGCCGATGGTGGTTCATCGCCAGCGTCGCGATGCGGTCGCCCGGCTGCACGCCCAACTTGCGCAAGGCCTGGGTCATGCGCAGGGCATCGTGACGGATGCCGGCCCAGTTGGTCCGCGTCTCGCTGCCATCGGCCCAGCGGCTGACGATCTCGCGGGTCGCATGCTCGCGCGCGGCATGATCGATCAGATGTGTGACCCGCAGCTTCCAGTCCTGCATTGCGCCAAGCTGCTGAGTCATGTCTCTCTCCATCCGGTTCTTATTCGACCAGCCGCAGATGCCTTTCCGGTCTTGCGGTCAGGGCGACATTGGCGAGTCCTTCTATCGGAATCAATCGCTCGATTAAGTCGCTGTCCAGTTTAAAATCATTGCCAAGGCGCACGAGCGGCTCCTTCGGCCCGCCGGTGCGCAGGCGCGCGAGCACTTCGCCCGTACCGCCGGACCCGCGCGGCAGCAGCAGCGCCAGCTCGGTAACGGCCTCGGGCCTGCTCACTTCCAGCTTGAGCAACATCCGCGACGAACTCGTCACCGAAGCCAGCGGGCGCGCCCCGCGCACCGTCACGCGCGGCGGTTCGTCCGGATTGGGCCGATCCAGTTCGACATTCAGCAGGACGCAAGTCCCTTCCTTCGCCCATTGCTGGAATGCTTCGACCAGCGATTCCTCGAAGCACGAGGCCGAGAACAGCCCCGAGCTGTCGGAGAAGTCGGCCATGACGAAGTCCTTGCCCTTCTTCGTCTTGCGCTTCTGCACGTTCTCCACCAGCGCCGCCATCACCGCGCCGGAACGCCCGCCCGGCTCGCCGCTGCTGGTCATCAGGCTGCCATAGGAACGCGCCCCATTGGCCGAGGCGACCGCGCGATATTCCTCCACCGGGTGCGCGGCGAAGTAGAACCCGAAGTTTTCCCGCTCCGCCGCCATCTGGTCGGCCCGGCTCCACGGCTTCGTCTCGGCAAGGCGCGTGGCGGGCGTGGCGTGGTCATCCCCGCCGAACAGACCGCCCTGCCCCGACGTGCGCGAGCGTGCCGCCTCGTCCGCCACCGCCATCAGCAATTCGGCATTGGCGATCACTTGCGCGCGGTTCGGTTCGAGGCAATCGAGCGCCCCGCCTGCCGCCAGCGCCTCCAGCTGCCGCCGGTTCATCGATCCTGCCGGAATGCGCCGGAACAGGTCGTCGAGCGAGGCATAAGGCCCGTTGGCCACGCGCTCTTCGACGATCTGCTCCATCGCCTTTTCGCCGACGTTCCTGAGACCCGCCAGCGCATAGCGCACGGCAAACCCGTCCTGCGTCCGCTCGACGGTGAATTCGGCCTCGGAATGGTTGATGTCGGGACCTGCCAGCGCCACCCCGTTGCGGCGCATGTCGTCAACGAAGACCGAGAGCTTTTCCGACTGGTGCATGTCGAAGCACATCGAGGCGGCATAGAACTCATGCGGATAGTGCGTCTTCAGCCACGCCGTCTGGTACGCCAGCAGCGCGTAGGCCGCCGCGTGAGACTTGTTGAAACCATAGCCCGCAAACTTGTCGATCAAGTCGAACAGCTCGTTGGCCTTGGCCGCCGGAATGTCGGAGACGGTCTTGCAGCCATCGACGAAGCGCTGGCGCTGCGCGTCCATCTCGGCCTGAACCTTCTTGCCCATCGCGCGGCGCAGAAGGTCAGCGTCGCCCAGCGAGTAGCCCGCCAGGATCTGCGCGGCCTGCATGACCTGTTCCTGATAGACGAAGATGCCGTAAGTCTCGGCCAGAATGCCCGCGAGCTTCTCGTGCGGATACTCGATGCTTTCGAGGCCGTTCTTGCGCCGCCCGAACAGCGGGATGTTGTCCATCGGGCCGGGGCGGTAGAGCGAGACGAGCGCGATGATGTCGCCGAAGTTTGTGGGCTTCACCGCCGCAAGCGTGCGCCGCATGCCTTCGGATTCCAGCTGGAACACGCCGACGGTATCGCCCGATTGCAGCAGCTTGTAGGTCTGCTCGTCATCCCAGGCGAGGGCCGAAAGATCGATGCTGATGCCGCGCTTGGCCATCAGGTCCACCGCCTTGCGCAGCACCGACAGCGTCTTGAGGCCAAGGAAGTCGAACTTGACCAGGCCCGCATCCTCGACATGCTTCATGTCGAACTGCGTGACCGGCATGTCCGAGCGCGGATCGCGGTAGAGCGGCACCAGTTGCGCCAGCGGACGGTCACCGATCACCACGCCCGCCGCGTGGGTCGAGCTGTTGCGCGGCAGGCCTTCGAGCTGCATGGCAAGGTCGATCAGGCGCTTGACCTCGGGATCGCGATCGTACTCGCGCTTGAGTTCGACCACTCCGTTCAGGGCGCGCGGCAGCGGCCACGGATCGGTCGGATGGTTGGGCACCATCTTGCACAGCCGGTCGGTCTGGCCATAGCTCATCTGCAGGATGCGCCCGGTATCGCGCAGCACCGCGCGGGCCTTCAATTTGCCGAAGGTGATGATCTGCGCCACGTGGTCCAGCCCGTACTTGCGCTGGACATAGCGGATCACCTCGCCACGCCGGGTTTCGCAGAAGTCGATATCGAAGTCCGGCATCGAGACGCGTTCCGGGTTGAGGAAGCGTTCGAACAGCAGGCCCAGCTTGATCGGATCGAGGTCGGTAATCGTCAGCGCCCAGGCGACCAGCGAGCCTGCGCCCGAGCCGCGCCCCGGCCCCACCGGAATGTCGTTCTCCTTGGCCCACTTGATGAAGTCGGCCACGATCAGGAAGTAGCCGCCAAAACCCATGCGGTTGATGATCGCGATCTCGAACTCGAGCCGCTTGCGGTAGTCGAGCACTTCCTCCCACACCCCGGCAACATTGAGCTGCGGATAGTCAGCGGCATCAGGCTCGGCATCGGGGCCAAGGCACAGCACGCGCTCCAGTTCGGTATGTGCGGCTTCGGGATAATACGGCTGCAACCGCAGGACGAGGCCCTTGCGGCTGTCCTGCGCGCACATCCGCGCCTCGCCTTCCTGGTCGCCGGCAAGGCTGGGCAGGATCGGCTTGCGCTTGGGCGGCATCACCGCGCAGCGTTGCGCCACGACGAGAGTGTTCGCCAAGGCCTCCGGCAGGTCCTTGAACAGCTCCTCCATCACCGGCGCGGGCTTGATCCACCATTCCTTGCTCGAACGCGGGCGGTCGGCGCTGTCGACGTGGGTGGAACTGGCGATGCACAGCATGGCATCGTGCGCGTCATAGAACCCGCGCTCGGCAAAGCAGGCGGGATTGGTCGCCACCAGCGGCAGGTTGCGCGCATAGGCCAGATCGATCAGCGCCTCCTCGGAGGCTTCTTCGACAGGCTCGTTCCGCCGTGCAATCTCGATGTAGAGCCGCTCGGGGAACAGCTCCTGCAAGCGGTCGAGATAGGCCTCGGCGGCGCTCTGCTGCTGTCCTGCCAGCAGTCGCGCCAGTGCACCCTCTCCCGCTGCGGTCAGGCAGATCAGGCTGTCGGTATGGCCGACAAGGTCCGCCAGCACAACATGCGCCTCGAACTCCAGCGGCCGGTCAAGGTGCGCGCGGCTGACGAGATGGCAGAGGTTGTCATAGCCCTTGGCATCCTGCGCATAAAGCGCCAGCCAGTCGACCGTCGGCGCGGCGGGTCCGAAACCCGTCGCCGCGCCATCGCGCTCGGGCCGCGCCACGGCGAGCATCGTGCCGATGACCGGCTGCACCCCCATGTCCTTGCACGCCTTGGCATAGGCGACGCTGCCATAAAGCCCGTTGCGATCGGTAATCGCCGCCGCCGGAAACCCCCGCTCCGCCGCCGTCTTGGCAATAGCCTTGGGATCGATCGCCCCGTCGAGCATCGTGTAGGACGAGAAGATGCGCAAGGGAACGAAGGGGGCGTGGGGCATGCGCTCAAGGTAGGAAAAAGGCCGCGCTCTTGCGAGAGGCGCGGCCTGCTTTTTCCCCCGAACCGAATGCCGGTCTCAGAGCAGCTTTGCGATATCCTTGGCAATGCTCTCCGGCTTGTCTGTCGGCGCATAGCGGCGCACGACCTTGCCATCGCGGCCGATCAGGAACTTGGTGAAGTTCCACTTGATTGCCTTGCTGCCAAGGATGCCGGGCGCTTCCTTTTTCAGCCAGTCATATAGCGGATCAGCGTTGTCGCCATTGACCTCGATCTTGGCCATGAGCGGGAAGCTGAGGCCGAAGTTGACCTTGCAGAAGCTCTCGATCTCGTCCGCCGTGCCCGGCTCCTGCCCGCCGAACTGGTTGCAGGGAAAGGCCAGCACCTCGAAGCCCTGGTCGCCATAGTCCTTCCACAGCTTCTCGAGGCCATCGTACTGCGGGGTGAAGCCGCACTTGGAGGCGGTGTTGACCACCAGCAGGACCTTGCCGAGCTTGTCGGCCAGGTCGATCATCTCACCGTTGGGCTTCTTCGCCTTGAAGTCGGCGATGGTCGCTGGTCCGCTCATGCCAGTCCCTCCCTTGCCGCCAGCTCAAGAATCTCGCCGACGTTGAGCGATTTGCCGCCAGCAACGTCAATTACCAGCCGGGCGCGCTGCGAAGCATCCATCGCGGCCACTTCCGCTACCAGTTCGCGCAAGGGCGCCTTCTTGAGGACGCTGAAATTGTACTGCATTTCCGAGCCGGCATCATTGCGTTCATGCAGCGTGGCTTCGGCATTCCAATCAAGACTGGACATGTATTCTCCCCTTGTCGTGCAAATGGTTCGCACGACAAGGGGAGCGGATCAACGGCAAATCAGGCGGGAAAGTCGATGCGGTGGGCCAAAGCCTGAATCTCGGCAGGCGAATACTGGCGGTCGCCGGATTTCTCGATAACCAGGTTCACCCGCTCGCTTTCGGACATGCGCGCGACCATGCGCACCATGTCGGCAAAGGTGCCGGCGTGCAGCGAGGCAAAGCCGTGGAACACGCCATCGGCGGCCTCCCGGCGCAGGACAACGGCGTGGTCATTCCAGAATGCAGCCGCATCTGCGGCTTCGGCGCGGATCGTGGTGTTCATGAGATACGATCTCCTTCTTCACGCCAAAAACGCGCGAAGGAGACGTTGTATCCCTATTCGAGCACGCCTTCGTGCAGGCGCACCACCCTGTCCATGCGCATGGCGAGACGCTCGTTGTGCGTGGCGATCAGCGCTGCGCTGCCCTCGCCCCGCACCAGCTTGAGGAACTCCTCCAGCACGCGATCGGCGGTAGCCTCGTCAAGGTTGCCGGTCGGTTCGTCGGCCAGCACCAGTTCGGGCCGGTTGGCCAGCGCACGCGCCACCGCCACGCGCTGCTGCTCGCCGCCCGAAAGCTGGCTGGGCCGGTGATCGAGACGCTTGGCAAGACCCAAGGCCGTGAGCAGTTCGGTTGCGCGCGCTTCGGCCTCGGCCCGGGTCCTGCCCGCCACCATCTGCGGCAGGACCACGTTCTCGGTGGCGTTGAAATCGGGCAGCAAGTGGTGGAACTGGTAGACGAAGCCAAGGTGATCGCGGCGCAGCGCCGTGCGGTCATCGCCTGAAAGCTGCGAGGCATTGGTGCCCGCAATCTCGATCAGCCCGGAAAACCCACCTTCGAGCAGACCGATGGCCTGCAGCATGGTCGACTTGCCCGAGCCAGAAGGCCCCAGCAGCGCGACGATCTCGCCGGGGCGGATCTCGAGGTTCACCCCCCGCAGGACGTCGATGGTCACCCCGCCTTGGCTGAACGAACGGCGCAGGTCCTTCAATCTGACGACTGGATCACTCATAACGCAGCACCTGAACCGGGTCCGTGCTGGCAGCCTTCAGCGCGGGATAAAGCGTGGCAAGGAACGAGAACAGCAGCGCCATCAAAGAGATCGTGGCGATCTCGACCGGGTCTGACCGGCTGGGCAGTTCCGTCAGAAAGCGGATCGACGGGTCCCACAGGTTCTGACCCGTAAGCCACTGGATCGCATTCACGATCGGCTGGCGGAAGAACAGGAACACGAAGCCCAGCAGAAGTCCGGAAACGGTGCCCAGCGCGCCGATCACGAAGCCGATCGTCACGAAGATCTTGAGCAGGCTCTTCCGCGTCGCGCCCATCGTCCGCAGGATCGCGATGTCGCGCGTCTTGGCGCGCACCAGCATGATCAGCGACGAGAGGATGTTGAACACCGCCACGAGCACGATGATCGACAGCACGATGAACATCGCCACGCGCTCCACCGCCAGCGCCTCGAACAGGCTGGCGTTGATCGTCTTCCAGTCGGTGACGACGGCAATGCCATCGAGGCTCTTGGCAACGGGAGCCAGGGTCTGGGACACGGTGTCCGCGTTGGTCGTCGTCACCTCGATCATGCCGATGGAATCGCCGGTCAACAGCAGGGTCTGCGCATCGGCGATGGGCATGACGACATAGGCATTATCGTAATCGTAGATGCCCACTTCGAAGATGGCGGATACGGTGTAGGCGATCTCGCGCGGGACCGTCCCAAACGGCGTCGAGCGCCCTTGCGGATTGATGATCGTGATGCTGTCGCCCACTCGCGCACCGAGGTTCTGGGCAAGGCGCGAGCCGATTGCGACATTGCCCGAACCTGGCCGCAGCGAGGCGATCACCCCGTCGACGCGCTTGTCCTCCAGCCGCTTGATGTCACCCGCAGTGTTGCCGCGAACGAGGATGGCCTCGACCCGGCCGTTGAAGCTGGCCAGCAGCGGCTGCTCGATCAGCGGCGAGGCGTGCGTCACGCCGGGCGTTGCCTCGACCTTCTTGAGGATGTCCTGCCAGTCATCGAGCCGCCCTCCATAGGCCTGGATGATCGCATGGCCGTTCAGCCCCACGATCTTGTCGAGCAATTCGGCGCGGAAGCCGTTCATCACGCTCATCACGATGACCAGCGCGGCCACGCCGAGCATCACCGCGACGAGGCTGATGCCGGCAACAAGCGCGATGAAAGCCTCACCCCGCCCCGGCAGCATGTAGCGCTTGGCGATGGTCCATTCGAATGGCGACAGGATCAAGCAGAAGTCCTCAGACAGGAATAGGCCGCCGGAATGCCGGAGACGGTTGCGGATGTAGGCTGGAGCGCGGCAAACGGCAATGTCTTCGGCAATCGGTATGCCCAGGCGCCTTTCAGAACACGCCTCTGGTCCGTTCCAGTTCGGCGATCCGCGTCTGCATCTCCTGCATCTCGATGATCCGGCGATGGCGCTCGCACGAGAGCGGGAGGGCCGCCAGAACGCTCACGCCGACGTAGAGCTGGAAGAACTGGATGCGATCGCCGAATTCGACGTCCATCCCGGCAATCGGGCCGTGCCCCAGGATCGTCATCGCGCCGCCGATGACGATCAGCAACAGTGGCATCAGGGTGGTGATCGCGGCAGGCACCAGCGCTGAGGCAACCATCAGGAATACCAGCGGGAACACCAGCAGCGCGCGCATGTCGAGCAGGAAGACCAGCGCGGTCAGGCCCATGAATGACCCGAACACGAGCGCGGCCAAAGGCAGTTGGCGCGCTGGCGGCAGGAAGCTCCGTCCACGTGCCAAACGATGGTAGACATAGTGGAACACAGGCAGGCACGCGACCAGTCCCAAGGCGTGGCCGATGATCCAGCGCGTGAAATTCTCGACCGGCGGCTGGCCAAAGGCGAACCAGGCCAGGAACGATGCGATCCCCCCGGTCACCAAAGGAACCGTCAGCCCGATGCCGAGATAGAACGAGGCTACCCATTCGAGGATGTCGTGCGGCCAGAAGGCGTCGGTGATCCGTCGCCAGACGAACGCGACCGCAATGGCCTCGGCCATGTTGATGAACGCCAGTGGCACCGCCAGGACCCAACCAAACCCGAAGTACCCGGTTGCGATGGCACTCGCGAACCAGCACGGGATGACCCACTTCGACCAGAGACGGAACGGAAGATGCACCAGCCGCCCGGAGAGGAGCGCTGTGGCGATCCAGACCATCGCAACGCCACCGGTAAACCGCCCGAACGCCACTGCCCCATAGGCCAGCGCAAAATATGCGAAGGCGGTGCAGACCGGATCGGCAAAGGTGCGGGCAAGGCGCATTACCCATACATGACACTGAACGGGTTAATTTTTCGCAAGCCGGGACACGCTCGATCATGACTTGCGCAGATCAGTGAAGGACCACGTTCAGCAGGTAGGAAGTCGTCCCCCCGATCACGAAAAGCGCGACCAGAGCCAACAGCGCGATACCGATCAACCTCACCTGCAACTCCATGCTCCGCCTGTCCGTGGCCCCAACTACGCGCCAGAAGACTCGCGGTTCCCCGGGCTCGGAACGACCTGCGACGATGCATTACGAACCTTGCCCTTGCCAAGGCACGCAAACGTCGCCATTTGGGCGCCAGAAACCGGCCGGCGCACACGCGCCCACGCGAGTCCATGGGACCCATGACCACAGATCACGAATTTCTCGATGCAACGCCGTGGGACGTCGGCGCCGATGACGACAAGCTGCGCGAGGAGTGCGGCATCTTCGGCGTACTCGGCGTTCGTGACGCGGCGGCGACAGTCGCGCTCGGCCTCCATGCCCTGCAGCACCGCGGGCAGGAAGCTGTCGGCATCACCAGCTTCGACGGGCGGGAGTTCTATTCGCGCAAGGGCATCGGCCACGTCGCGGCAAACTTCTCGACCGGATCGGCCATCGCCGAACTGCCGGGCATGATGGCCTCGGGCCACGTCCGCTATTCGACCACCGGCGGCGCGGGCCTGCGCAACGTGCAGCCGCTCTTTGCCGATCTTGCCTCCGGCGGCTTCTCGATCGCGCACAACGGCAACATTTCCAACGCGATGTTCCTCAAGCGCGATCTCGTCCGCAAGGGCGCGATCTTCCAGTCGACGTCGGATACCGAGGTGATCATCCACCTCGTCGCGACGAGCCGCTACCCCACTCTGCTCGATCGCTTCGTCGATGCGCTGCGCCTGATCGAGGGCGCCTATTCGCTGATCTGCATGACCCCGCAGGGCATGATCGCCTGCCGCGATCCGCTTGGCATCCGCCCGCTCGTGATGGGCAAGCTCGGTGACGCGGTGGTCTTCGCCAGCGAAACCGTCGCGCTCGACGTCGTCGGCGCCGACTTCGTGCGCGAAGTGGAGCCGGGTGAACTGATCCAGGTCGATCTGGACGGCAATCTCAGCACCCACCGCCCCTTCGGCACGCCCAACGCCCGCCCCTGCATCTTCGAGCACGTCTATTTCAGCCGCCCGGACTCGGTCATGGGTGGCAGCTCGGTCTATCAGGTGCGCAAGGCCATCGGCGCGCAGCTGGCGATGGAAAGCCCGGCCGACGCCGACCTCGTCATCCCGGTGCCAGACAGCGGCGTTCCTGCCGCGCTCGGTTACGCCCAGCAGTCCGGCATTCCGTTCGAACTGGGCATCATCCGCTCGCACTACGTCGGCCGCACCTTCATCCAGCCCTCGGACGGCGCGCGCAACGCTGACGTGAAGCGCAAGCACAACGCCAACCGCGCGCTCGTCGCCGGCAAGCGCATCGTGCTGATCGACGATTCGATCGTGCGCGGCACCACCAGCCTCAAGATCGTGCAGATGATGCGTGATGCCGGCGCTGCCGAAGTCCACATGCGCATTGCCAGCCCGCCGACCGAGCATTCGTGCTTCTACGGCGTCGACACGCCCGAACGCTCAAAGCTGCTCGCCGCGCGCATGGACGTCGCCGCCATGGCCGAGTTCATCCACGCCGACAGCCTCGCTTTCGTCTCGATCGACGGCCTTTACCGCGCCGTGGGCGAGGCCGAGCGCAAGAAGTCGTGCCCGCAGTATTGCGACGCCTGCTTCACCGGCGAATATCCCACGCGGCTGACCGATCTTGCCGATCGTGACAGCCCCGACCAGCTTTCGCTGCCGGTCGGAAAGGTCGCGTAAGATGAGCCTTGCGGGTCAGGTCGCGCTGGTCACCGGCGCCAGCCGCGGCATTGGCGCGGCCACGGCCAAGGCACTTGCCGCTGCCGGAGCGCACGTCGTTCTGGTGGCGCGCAATGCCAAGGACCTCGAAAAGATCGAAGAGGAAATCTTCGAAGCAGGTGGCAGCGCCACGATTGCTCCGGTCGATCTCTCCGAAGCTGACAGCATCGCCCGTCTTGCCACGGCGATCTCTGGCCGCTGGAAGGCGCTCGACATCCTGGTGATCAACGCTGCCGTCCTGCCGACGCTTACCCCGGTCTGGCAGATCGATGCGCGCGAGTTCAACCAGGCACTGACGCTCAACGTGCTGGCAACGCAGGCGCTTCTCGCCGGCTTCGACGGCATGCTGCGCAAGAGCCAGGACGCCCGCGTCATCGGCGTGACGAGCAGCGTCGGCGCCACCCCGCGTGCCTACTGGGGTGCCTACGGTGCTACCAAGGCAGCGTTCGATAACCTGCTCAACTGCTATGGGCAGGAAGTGCGCAACACCGCCTCGATCCGGGTTGCCGTGGTCGATCCGGGCGCAACCCGCACCAAGATGCGCGCCCGCGCCTACCCCGGCGAAGACCCGCAGACGGTCAAGGCTCCGGAAGTCGTTGCTGAACGCATCGTTACGCTTCTTGGTGAACAATTTGCCAGTCCGCACCGCATCCGCGTTAACCAGGACTGATAGCGCCTAATTAACGTAGCCGCGCGATTCTTTGCAAAGGTTTGCCGACCCGTCGGCAGGCCGCAAACGCAATGGGTCGAGGTCGCCCGGCATGACGACGACGGATTGGAATACAAACATCTATGGGCAGGCCGCGCTCGAGGATCGCAGCGCGCCCCGCCAACGTGTCAATATTCCGGCAACGCTCAGGCCGTCCGGCGGCAAGGGCTTCCAGACCGTCGTGCTCGATCTATCGCTCGGCGGTTTCTGCGCCAATGCGCTCCAACGCATGCACACCGGCAATCGCTGCTGGCTGACCCTGCCCGGCATGGAAGCGCTGCAGGCCGAGGTTGTGTGGTGGGATTCCGGCCGCGTCGGCTGCGCCTTTGCCAACCTGCTCAGCCCCATCGTCCACGACAACATCCTCGCCCGCTATCGCGGTGACGGCGTGTTCCGCCGCCCCTGACGCTTATCGCTTTACCAGCGTCACCTGGCTGACGTTGATCCCGCCGCCGCGGAACCCGCCTTCGCAATACATGAGGTAATATCGCCAGAGGTTGACGAAACGCTCGTCGAACCCGGCAGGCAACCTTCCATCGACCACAGCGAGGTCTAGTGCCTCGCGCCACAGCTTTAATGTGCGCGCGTAGTCGAGCCCGAAGTCCTCGCGATCCTGCCACGTCAGCCCGCGTTCCTGCGCCAGTCGCGCGAACTCGCGCTCACTGATCAGCAGGCCGCCGGGGAAGACATAGGCCTGGATGAAGTCTGCACTGGCGGCATAGGCATCGAACAGGTCGTCACGGATGGTGATGTACTGCAGCGCCGCCCGCCCGCCGGGCTTCAGGCAGCGGGCAAGGCAATCGAAGTAGGACGGCCAGTATTCACGCCCCACCGCCTCGACCATCTCGACGCTGGCGATCGCGTCGAACGTGCCATCGACATCGCGATAATCTTGGTGGCGGTACTCGATCCCGCCCAGCCCCGACGACGCCAAGGCATCGCGCGCCCATTCCAGCTGTTCGTCGGAAAGGCTGATGCCGGTCACCCGCGCTCCGGTCGTCTCGGCCAGCCGCCTCGCGAGAAAACCCCAGCCGCAACCGATCTCGAGCACTTCGCTGCCGGGTTTTAGCGCCAGCCTGGCGCCCAGCCGGTCAACCTTGTTCGCCTGCGCCTCGGCCAGCGGTGCGTCAGCTGAAATGCCGTCCCACAAGGCGCTGGAATAACTCATCGTCGCGTCGAGCCACTGGCGGTAGAAATCGTTGCCGAGATCGTAGTGCGCGGCGATGTTCCGCCGTGCCTGCGCTCGCGAATTCTTGCGCAGAAAATTGAGCGCCCTGCCCGCCAGCCGCCACGGGCCTTTGGCGCGGCCGACGTCGCCAAGAGTCGCCGCGTTGCGCATGAACAGATCGAAGATCGGCACCGGATCGGGGCTGTCCCATTCGCCTTCGACCCAAGCTTCATACCAGCCGATCGAGCCTGCCGTGGCCAGCCGCACAAGCGCATTCCAGCTGTGGAGGTTGATGCGGGCCACCGGCCCCTCGCCCCGCCCGCCGACAGTTCGCTGGCTGCCATCCGGCAAGGTAGCGTGGATCGTGCCAAGAACCAGACCGCGGTCGATCCTTTCGACAACGCGCTCGAACGGTCCGGCAAACAGGTGTGCGAACCAGCGGCCGACGGCAGACATGTTCCAGCCCCCAGCCACCAGATGTCGTCCCCTCGATGGCGTCTGTGCAGTCATGGGCGGGATATGCGGCTCCGCAGCGTAACGCGCAAGGTCAGCCATGCGCCTTCATTGCATCATGTGCCGCCAAAGCCCGCGCCCGCGCTTCGGCATGCGGCACGATCTTGCGGATATAGCCCTGCGGCGGGAACGTCGGGTCGTGGATTTCGGCATCGGACAGATGTCGCAGTTCAGGCACCCACTTGCGGATGTAACCGGCTGCATCGAACTTCGGCGATTGCGTGAGCGGCGCCATGATCCGCACGAACATGTTCGAATCTACCCCGGTGCCCGCGGTCCACTGCCAGTTGACCGCGTTCGAACCGTAGTCGGCATCGACCAGCGTGTCCCAGAACCAGCGCTCGCCTTCGCGCCAGTCGATCAGCAGGTGCTTCACCAGAAAGCTCGCCGCGATCATGCGCACGCGGTTGTGCATCCACCCGGTGCGCCACAGTTCGCGCATCCCGGCATCGACGATGGGATAGCCGGTGCGCCCCCGCTGCCATGCTGCCAGCCCCTCGGGATCGTCACGCCACTTCAGCCGGTCATAGGCTTCGCGCGCGTTTTTCGAACCATATTCCGGGAACTGCACGATCACGTTCTGCGCATAATCGCGCCAGCCAAGCTCGCTCAGGAACACGTCGACCGATCCGCCAGCGTCGGCGACCCGCTGCCACACCGTCGCCGGGGATATCTCGCCAAAGTGCAGGTGTGGGGAAAGGCGTGACGTTCCTTCGATCGAAGGCAGATTGCGGCATTCGTCGTAGCGTGCGGCGCGGTCGGCGAAGACTTCAAGACGTTTGCGCGCGCCCTCTTCCCCGGGGGTCCATTCCTCGCGAAACCCGCCTGCCCAATCCGGCGCGGTTGGCAGCAGCTTCCAATCATCGAGTTTGTCGCTCGTGGGCCAATGCTCCGGCGCCTCCAGCTTCTGCGGCGCTTCAGTCGGATGAGCAGGCGGCATCCGCTCCTTCAGCGCGTGCCAGAACGGCGTGAAAATCTTGTACGGCGCGCCGCTTCCTGTCTTCACTGCACCAGCAGGGGCGAGGTAGTTCCCATCGTGCAGGACAAGTTGCATGGCCTTGGCTACGGCCTTCTCCGCATTGCGCCACCACGGCTCGTAGTGGTGCAACGCATGGACGACCCGCGCCCCGGTTTCGCGGCGCACAGCCGCCAGTTCCTCTTGCACCTTGCCTCGCCGCAGGATCAGTCGCGAGCCCCGCTTGCGTAAGCTGGCATCCAGGCTGCCAAGGCTGTGATGCAGCCACCAGCGCGAGGCACCACCCATGCGGCAGTGCCTGGGCGTCTCGTCATCGAGCACATATACCGGGATAACCGGCCCGGCCTCGGCGGCTGCCAGAAGCGCAGCCTGATCGGCCAGACGAAGATCGCGCCTGAGCCAGACGATTGACGGCTCGGCCTGCGTCGAGGATGGCACCAGTTCCCTTTCCTTCACGTTTGCAACCCATGGCAAACCGTTGTGCGGGAACAACGTTTGCCCATGTCTCGTTCCTAGCAACCGATGATCGAACCCTCCCCCGAACGAAACCTGCCCCAAAGGGCGCGAAGCTGGCGGATTTCGCCCCGCCATGCCCTTATCGCGGCGGCGGCGTGCTGGGCAGGGTTCATGATGGTCGTCCTGCTGGTCATGACCGAACGCGGTGAGGCAATGGACAGCGCTGGCCTGCTGTTCTGGCGACGCGGTGCGGACCTCGTGCCCGCCGGTCCGCAATGGCTGCTAGAGGCGGTGCGCGATCTGACGGCGCTTGGTGGGGTCATGTTGCGCAACCTCATCCTGATCGGCGTGCTCGCCGCGCTGCTGTTCCTGCGTCTGAAGCGCGAGGCGGTCCTGCTGACCGCGACTGTCATGGGCGGATGGCTGGTCAACTCGCTGGTCAAGCTAGCGGTCGGCCGCCCCCGCCCGATGATCGTGCCGCACCTTACCGAGGCTGGCGGGCAGAGCTTCCCCAGCGGCCACAGCTTCAACTCGGCGGTGATCTACATCGCCATCGCTCTGGCCTTTGCCGCCATGAGCCCGCGCCGTTCGGTGCGCTGGACCCTGATCATCAGCGCCGTGGTCTTGAGCATCGCCATCGCCGTCAGCCGCGTCTGGCTCGGCGTCCATTTTCCGACCGACGTCGCAGCGGGGTGGCTTGGCGGAGCGGGCTGGGCGTTCCTCGCCTCGGCGCTGCTGCACCAGCCCGCCAAGGCCGTGGCAGAACAGGCCGACGACGTGCTGGAGACGCTGACGCCCCACCCCTAACAGGCAGGCAGGTTGACCACCGTGTTGAAATTCCGCGCCATAGCCGGACCCGTGAAACGGGCATCGGCAAACGTGACCGTGGCCTGACACCCCTGCGTCTTGACCCTTGCGACCGGCATCTGGGACCAGGCAAGGAACTTCACGGCCTCCGGCGTGGCGCGGGCCGCCTGCTGGACCAGCGGTAATGCCATGTTGTCGGGCACGCTTGCCCCCTGCCCGGTCACACGCAGTGCACCCTGCAACGGATCATAATGGCCGAAAGAGATCACACCGTTCTCTCGCCAGATCATGTCGCGCTTCCAGAAGCGCAAGGGCGCGGGCGAGGCAAAGACGCGGTCGGGCTGCGGATAGGGCTCGCTCATCACCAAGGCATCCCGCGCCAGCTTGGAAATGCCGATGTTCGCGCCGATGAACAGGACTGTTGCAGCCAGCGCCAGCAAGGCAGGCCCTCCCCGCTCTCGTCGCCGCGCCAGCCAGATGCCGCTGCCCAGCATCGCCAGCAGCCACGGCGAGACGATGAACAGGCCGTCGGTGTGGAACCATTCCTCACTCATCGGCGAGAGCAGCTGGATCGCATAGACGTTCTGCAGGTCGAGCAGCGGATGCGTGATCGCGCCAAGGTAGCTGAGCAGCACCAGCCAGCCGAACCGCAACGGCGGCGCGTCGGGCGCAATCCTCCCGAGCGAAGCCTGCCAGCGGTCCAACAGCCAGAGCAGCCCTGCGAGCAGTGGCGGCATCAACACCACCCCGCCGACCAGCCCATGCGTGAACCCGCGATGCATGGCGAGCGGCGCCCACGGCGCCCAGCCGAAGAACACGTCGATGTCCGGCATGTTCGCCGCCAGCACCAGCGACGCCAACCCTTTGCGCGTCCGATTCTTCAGCCCGGTTTCCGCCAGCGCCCATCCGACCAGGCTATGCGTCAGGTTGTCCAATCGATGACCTCAAACAGAAAGGCCGCAAGAGCGCGCGCCTGACGCACTCTTGCGGCCTTCGAAGCCTTAGGCAATCCAGCTATCAGACCGGATCTGCAGCCGTTCCGCTGACGGTCCAGGTCTGGCCCTTGCCGAGAAGCTTGGCGAGGTTGGCGTCCTTGCCCTTGCGGGCCTGTTCGTCCTGGCCGAGCAGCACGTCCTCGTAGGACGGACGCGCGTCGTCGTAGATCACGCCCAGTGCCATCGGGAACGGGCCGAACGGCATTTCCACAAGCATGTGCGCGAGCGCGCGGTTCTTGACGTTGTGGACGATCACGCCCGCCGCCTGCCAATCGCCATCTACCACATCGACGACCTTGAGCGTCAGCGTCTCCATGTCGAGCGCGATGCCCTTCACCCCGCCCGACTTTTCCGAACCGAACAGCATCGGCTCGCCATCGGTCAGCCACAGCTGGTTCTGGTCGGCCACGCCCTTGGCGACGAAATCGTCGAAGCGGTCCTTGTTGTAGACGATGCAGTTCTGGAAGATTTCGACGAAGGCCGCGCCCTTGTGGGCGTGGGCGGCCTTGAGCACGCCGGGCAGGTTCTTCGACACGTCGTAGGCCCGCGCGATGAAGCGCGCGCCAGAACCCAGCGCGAAGGCGCAGGGCAGCGCGGGACGGTCAACGGAGCCGAGCGGCGAGGTCGGCGAATTGGTGCCTTCGCGGCTCGTCGGCGAGAACTGGCCCTTGGTCAGGCCGTAGATCTCGTTGTTGAACAGCAGGATCTGCACGTTCACGTTGCGACGCAGGATGTGCATCGTGTGGTTGCCGCCGATCGACATGCCATCGCCATCACCCGTCACCAGCCAGACGTCGAGGTCTGGGTTCGCCAGCTTGATGCCGGTGGCAAAGGCCGGTGCGCGGCCGTGGATCGTATGGAAGCCGTAGCTTTCCACATAGTAGGGGAAGCGGCTCGAGCAGCCGATACCCGAAACGAACACGGTGTTCGAAGGATCGGCGCCGATCTCCGGCAGGGTGCGCTGCACCGCCTTGAGGATCGCGTAGTCGCCGCAACCCGGGCACCAGCGCACTTCCTGGTCGGTTTCCCAGTCCTTGAGCGTGGTCTGGACCGCGATCTTGGTCATCTCGTTCATCTTCGTAACCTTTATGCGAGCGCAGCTTCGATCGCGGCTTCGATTTCCGCGATGGTGAAGGGCTGGCCGCTGGTCTTGTTGAGCGGCTGGGCGTCGATCAGGAACTGGTCGCGCAGCACGGTCTTGAACTGGCCGGTGTTCATCTCGGGCACCAGCACCTTTTCATAGCCGCGCAGCAGATCGCCGAGGTTCGACGGCATCGGCCAGATGTGGCGGACGTGGACGTGGCTGACGTCCAGCCCCTTGCGGCGGGCGCGGCGCACGGCCTGGTAGATCGGGCCATAGGTGCTGCCCCAGCCGACGACCACGAGCTTGCCCGAGGTCTCGCCGTGGTTGACTTCCTGCAGCGGGATCGAGTTCGCCACGCCTTCGACCTTGGCCTTGCGGGCATCGGTCATGATCTGGTGGCTGGCGGGCGAGTAGTCGATGTTGCCGGTGCCGGGGTTCTTCTCGATGCCGCCGATGCGGTGCATCAGGCCGGGGGTGCCGGGCTTGATCCACGGACGCGCGCCCTTTTCATCGCGCGCGAAAGGCAGCAGCTCGCCGTTGGGGCCGTTCTTCGCTTCGAGGAACGTCACCGGGAATGGCTTGAAGCTTTCGGGATCGGGCACCTTCCACGGCTCGGCCGCGTTGGCGATGTAGCCGTCGGTCAGGAGCATGACCGGGGTCATGTATTCCACCGCGATGCGGCAGGCTTCGATGGCGACTTCAAAGCAGTCCGAAGCGCTGCGTGCCGCGATCACCGGCATCGGCGCGTCGCCGTTGCGGCCATAGACCGCCTGGTAGAGGTCCGACTGCTCGGTCTTGGTCGGCAGGCCCGTGGACGGACCCCCGCGCTGCGAGTTGACGATGACCAGCGGCAGCTCGGTCATGATGGCAAGGCCCATTGCCTCGCCCTTGAGCGCAATGCCGGGGCCAGACGACGAGGTCACGCCCAACTGGCCCGCATAGCTTGCGCCGATGGCCGAGGCGATTGCGGCGATCTCGTCTTCCGCCTGGAAGGTGGTGACGCCGTATTCCTTGAGCCGGGCAAGGTTGTGCAGGATCGCGGAAGCCGGGGTGATCGGATAGCCGCCGAAGAACATGTGCAGGTCAGCGAGCTGCGCGCCCGCAACGAGGCCGAGGCTGATCGCTTCGGCGCCGGTGACGGTGCGGTAGAGGCCCGGCTCGCTCTCGACCGGAGCGATATGGTACTGCTTGAGCGGCCCTGCCAGTTCGGCGGTTTCGCCATAGGCATGGCCCGCGTTCAAAGCGGCGATGTTGGCCTGCGCCAGCACCTGGTTCTTTGCGAACTTGGCGTTCAGCCAGTCGACCAGCGGTTGGCGGTCACGGTCGAACATCCACAGGGCCAGGCCCAGCGTCCACATGTTCTTGCAGCGCAGCGCTTCCTTGTTGCCAAGGCCGAAGGGCTTCACCGCCTCGAGCGTCAGCGCCGAAATGTCGAACGCCAGCAGCTGCCACTTCTCGAGGCTGCCGTCCTCGAGCGGGTTGACCTCGTACTTCGCCTTCTCGAGGTTGCGCTTGTTGAACTCGCCGGTGTCGGCGATGATCAGGCCACCGGCCTTCAATGCGCCGACGTTGGTCTTCAGCGCCGCCGGGTTCATCGCCACGAGCACGTCGGGCTGGTCGCCCGCAGTGTCGATCTCGGTCGAGCCGAAGTTGATCTGGAAGGCAGAGACGCCGAACAGCGTGCCTTGCGGCGCGCGGATTTCCGCCGGGAAGTCCGGGAAAGTGGCAAGGTCGTTGCCCGCCAGCGCCGTGGAAAGGGTGAACTGACCGCCGGTCAGCTGCATGCCGTCGCCCGAGTCACCGGCGAAGCGCACGACCACAGCTTCGGGGGTCGGCGAATCCTTGCCGCCCGTCAGCGCGTCCGGTCCATCAACTAGTGTAGCCATATCGTCCTCTGCTGCGCCCGGGAGTTTCACCCAGTGCTGACACGCGCCTATGCCCCTCGTGTTCCGTTCGCAAAGAAGAAAATCTGCGCAGGGCGAAAAATCCTCCTGCGCTCTTGATTCCGATCCCGCTTGCCAGTCAAGTTGCAAAAGCCAACTTACCACGGTGTTTATAACGAATCCTGTTTGCGGGACGAGGAACTGTCATGACCGATCAGAAAACCCACTACGTGCGCCCCGACGTTCAAGCCTTCCTGGGCTTCCTCAACAGCACCGATGCCCCGCCGATGAGCCAGATGGGTCTGGAGGCTGCGCGCGCCAGTTACATTGCGATGGGTCAACTCGCCGAAGCCGATCCGCGCGAACTTGCCGTGATCCGCGACCTGACCTGCCCCGGCCCGGCAGGTGACATTCCGCTGCGCCTTTATGACCTGCGCGAAACGCGCGAGGCAGGGCCTGCGGTGGTGTTCTTCCACGGCGGCGGCTTCGTAATCGGCGATCTCGACAGCCACCACAGCCTGTGCACCGAAATCGCGGCAGAACTCGATCTGCCGGTGATCGCGGTGGACTATCGCCTCGCGCCTGAACACCCCTTCCCCGCCGCGCCCGACGATTGCGAGGCAGCAGCGCGCTGGATCGCGGCGAACTCGGTTGCATTGGGGCGCGAGATCACCGGTCTTATCCCGATGGGCGACAGCGCCGGTGGCAACCTGACGATCGTGGTCACGCAGGCGCTGGTCGAAAGCCCGGCGGCGGTGCCGGTGATCATGCAGGTGCCGATCTATCCGCTTTCCGACGACAAGCCCGATCACCAGTCGTTCCTCGATTTTGCGGAAGGCTTCCTGCTTACCTCCGATTCGATGAACTGGTTCGCCAATGCCTATCAGGCGGTGACCGGCCACAAGCGCGCCTATCCGATCTATGGCGAACACTCGACCACGCCGCCGACGGTGCTAGTGACGGCAGGCCTCGATCCGATTCGCGACAGCGGGCGGGTCTATGGCGCGGAACTCATCCGGTCTGGAGCAGAAGTCGTCTTTCTTGAAATGAAAGGGACGATCCACGGGTTTACGCAGGTGCGCAAGGCGATCCCGAGCGCGCAGGCCGACATGCAGTCGATCTTCAAGGCGGTTCGGCTGCTATTGGAAAGGTTGAAATGAACGACGAATTTGCCGGGCTTCCCTACCGTCCCTGCGTCGGTGTCATGCTTGTGAACAGCGCCGGGCGCGTGTTCGTGGGCAAGCGGATCGACAACAAGGAAATGGACGCCTGGCAGATGCCGCAGGGCGGGATCGACGATGGAGAGGACCTCCACGCCGCCGCCCTGCGCGAGTTGCAGGAGGAGACCGGCGTCGCCTCCCACCTCGTCACGATCATCGCCGAAACGCGCGACGAACTGCTCTATGACCTGCCCGATTTCCTAATGGGCAAGATGTGGGGCGGCAAGTTCCGCGGCCAGCGCCAGAAGTGGCTGCTGATGCGCTTTTCGGGCGAAGACACCGACATTGACCTCAATGCCCATGAACATGCCGAGTTCGAGGCGTGGCGCTGGGTCGAGCCCGAGCAGGTTCCGGAACTGATCGTGCCGTTCAAGAAGCGGGTCTATCGGCAGGTGGTCGAGGAATTCCGCAACCTGATCTGACCGGTCACCGAGTCAGTTCGTCTCGACCTTCTCGGCCGGGATCACGGCTTCGGCCGACACGACCTTCTTGGCCGGACCGCGCGCGATGGCGGCGGAGAGTTCTGCGGTTTCGGCGCAGCTCTTGCCGCACAGGCCCTCTAGCCGGGTCAGGTTGCGCCGGGCCTTTTCGAGAGCGCCCTTCTCTACCATTGCGCCACCCTCACCGGAAATGGCGACAACGTTGTTGGGATCGCGTTCAAGCACCTGGCGATAATAGTGGATCGCCTTGCCCTGCAGCCCATCGCGGCGGGCGGCATCGGCCAGCGCCAAAAGCGCAGGATTGCTGGCGGGGTCGATAGCCAAGGCCGCTTCGAAGCTGTCCGTCGCGGCCGAAACATCACCCTTGGCGAGCGCGGCGCGGCCATCCTTGAGCAGCACTTCGACGCGGGGATCGGCAGGCGCCGTGTTCTTCGCCACGCCCATGCTACCGGTAACGCCCACGACGAGCGACAGAGCGAGGGCAATGGGGGCGTAACGCATCAGCAGCTCCTTGGTCCGGTTACCTTGGGAAGGACCATCATTGAATGAACCCGCGTCCATGACGCTTCAGTTAACACGGCGTACGAGCGTTGCGAAGAAAAACCCGTCAGTGCCATCCCCAAAGGGCGTAAGCCGCCAGCCGCGCCCGCGCGCCCGGCCCGCAGGCAGCGGCGGCAGCGCGACATCCCAGCCCGGGTTGGACAAAAGGAAGGCCTCGATCCGGTCCGCACCCTCGGCATCGAGCAGCGAGCAGACCACATAGGTAAGCCGACCGCCCGGCCTTACCAGCGATGCCCCGATATCGAGCACATTGGCCTGCATCGCACAGTAGCGCTGGATCGCCTTCGCATCGAGCCGCCAGCGGGCCTCCGGATTGCGCCGCCAGGTACCCGTGCCCGAACAGGGCGCGTCAATCATCACCGCATCGGCCTTGCCCCGCCAGTCGGCCAGCATTTCCGCCTCGCACCCCGGATTGAGCAGGCGCGTCTCGACCAGCACGCCCGCGCGGGCCGCGCGCTCGGGCAGGCGCGACAGGCGGGGACGGTCGATGTCGCAGGCGAGCAGCTTGCCGCGATTGGCCATCGCCGCGCCGAGCGAGAGCGTCTTGCCCCCTGCCCCGGCACACAGGTCCACCACCGCTTCGCCGGGCTGCACGCCGAGCGCCATGCAGGCGATCTGGCTCCCGGCGTCCTGCACCTCGAACAGCCCCTCGGCGAACTCGGGCCAGGATTCGACGGCCGTGCCCGAGGGCAGCCGCAAGCCCTGCGGCGCGACCGTTGGCTCTGCCTCGACCGGCAGGCGCGGACGCATCTCGTCGCGCGTGGTCTTCAGGACGTTGGCCCGGATATCGAGCGGCGCCCTTCCCAGCAGCGCGGCCTGTTCCTGATCATCAAGGCCAGAAGCGGCGAGCTGTTCCGCCAGCCACGCCGGCGCAACGCCACCGATCGCCACTGGCTCGCCTGCCTCGATCAGCGCAGGCCCATAGTTCGATCCATCGAACAACCCGGCCAGCGCCGCGTCCGCTTGCGCCAGACGCAGCATCGCGGCGCGCCCCGACACCGGCACTTCGCCGCATGCCCGGATCGCGCTCCACACCAGTTCGCGAATGGCGCGACGGTCCTTCGAGCCGACATAACGCCGCGCCCGGAACCAGTCCGCCGCAATCCGGTCTGCCGAAGCCCCTTGCGCCCTGGCTGCCGCAATCACTGCATCAAGCAGATCGATCGCGGCCTGAACCCGCGCCGGAGGCGTCATTCAGCGGCCCTCAGCCAACCTTGTAGTTCGGCGCCTCGCGCGTGATCGTCACGTCGTGGACGTGGCTTTCGCGAAGCCCGGCGTTGGTGATGCGCACGAACTGCGCACGCTTGCGCAGGTCTTCGATCGTGCGGCTGCCGGTATAGCCCATCGCGGCTTTCACGCCGCCGACGAGCTGGTGGACAACGTCCTTGGCCGGTCCCTTGTAGGGCACCTGGCCTTCGATCCCCTCGGGCACCAGCTTCATCTGGTCCTTGATGTCCTGCTGGAAGTAACGGTCAGCCGAGCCGCGCGCCATCGCGCCGACCGAGCCCATGCCGCGGTACGACTTGTAGGCGCGGCCCTGATAGAGGAACGTCTCGCCCGGGGCTTCCTCGGTGCCGGCCAGCATCGAGCCGATCATCACCGAGCTGGCGCCGGCGGCAAGCGCCTTGGCCGCATCGCCGGAGGTGCGCAGGCCGCCATCGGCAATGACCGGAACGCCCGACTTTTCGGCTTCCTCGGCGCATTCCATCACGGCGGTAAGCTGCGGCACGCCAACGCCCGCGACGATGCGCGTGGTGCAGATCGAACCGGGGCCGATGCCGACCTTCACGCCATCCGCACCTGCATCGATCAGCGAGCGGGTGGCTTCGGCGGTGGCAACGTTGCCCGCAATCACTTGCACCGAGTTGGACAGCTTCTTGGCCGCTTCGACAGCGCGGGCGACATCACGATTGTGTCCGTGTGCCGTGTCGATGATAACGACGTCGCACTCGGCCTCGACCAGCGCCTGCGTACGCAGCAAGCCTTTCTCGCCCACGGTGGTGGCGGCGGCGACGCGCAGGCGGCCGGCGGCGTCCTTGGTGGCATCGGGGAAGGTCACGGCCTTCTCGATGTCCTTCACCGTGATCAGGCCGATGCACTTGAACGCATCGTCAACCACCAGCAGCTTCTCGATCCGGCGCTGGTGCAGCAGGCGGCGCGCTTCGTCGCCGCTGGCGCCGAGCTTTACCGTGGCAAGATTCTCGTGCGTCATCAGTTCGCGCACCGGCTGCTGCGGATTGTCGGCGAAGCGCACATCGCGGTTGGTGAGGATGCCGACCAGCTTGCCCGAAGCCTCGACCACGGGAATTCCGCTGATCTTGTGCTGGCGCATCAGGGCCTGAGCCTCACCCAGCGGTGCATCGGGCGAAATGGTGATCGGATTGACGACCATGCCGCTTTCGAAACGCTTGACCGCGCGGACCGCAGCGCACTGCTCTTCGATCGAGAGGTTGCGGTGGAGCACGCCGATCCCGCCCAGCTGCGCCATGACGATCGCCATGTCGGCCTCGGTCACGGTGTCCATCGCCGAGGAAAGGACCGGAATGTTGAGATTGATGCCGCGGGTCAGGCGCGTGCGCGTATCGGCCATCGAGGGCACGATATCCGACTCGGCAGGACGCAGCAGCACGTCGTCGAAGGTAAGGCCGAGAGGGATATCCATGATGCGCGCCACTTCCAAAGGTCCGGGGAGATTCGTGGCGGCCCATGTAAACAGGAAGGGGCGGTTCCGCTAGGGGGTTTGGTTCCCGAATTCAGGGCCGTCTTGCAGGCGCCGCCGAAGCACGTGCCGGGTAGCGCTTCGGATCGGCAAAGGCGCGGATCAGTTCGACCTGCAGGTTCACGTCATCAGCCATCCCGGCATAGTCGATCCACGGCCCCGGCTGGTCGCTGGGACGATGATAGGTATCCTCCATGAAGCGCTCGGTCCGCTCCATGTCACCGTAGGAATTGCTGACCATCACCGCCGGTACATCGTGCTGCATCAGGATGAAGCTGTCCTGCCGCCGGATATAGGCGTTCGCCCCCTCCCCTGCGGCAAGCTTGCGCTTCATGCGCTTGACGACATCGGCAATCAGCGGGTCGAGCGGGGTCAGCCCCTTGCCGACCACGCCGATCGGCCCGCCTGGCGGGACCAGCCCGGTGCTGTCGACATTGAACGCCGCCACGAACCGATCGAGCGGGATCGGCGGGTTTTCGGCAAAGGCCATCGCGCCGAGCAGGCCGAGTTCCTCCCCGGTGGTTGCGAGGAAATAGACGTCGCGCTCCAGCGGTTTGCCGCGTGAAAGTATGCGCGCGGTCTCGGTGAGGACAGCGAGGCCCGATGCATTGTCGATCGCGCCGTTGCAGATCACGTCCTCGGCCGGCGCGCTGCCGCATTCGCCGAAATGGTCCCAATGCGCCATCATCAAGACCGCCCCAGCCGAAGGATTGCGGCCTTCCAGCTTGCCGATCAGGTTGTGGGTCTTGATCCGGGTCTCGCGGCTGGTCGCCTCGAAAGTGCCGGATATGCCGAGAAGATAAGGGGAAAAGTCTGCTGCCCGGGCATCTGCCTGAAGCCTGGCCACGGTCGGCCGTGCCGTCCCTGCGAGCAGCGCCTCGGCCGTTGCGGGCGACAGGAATGCCTCGATCTCACTACCGATTCTCTCCCCTGCCACGGCGTAGCCGGCGCGGCGTCGGCGGGCGATCACGTCCTCCAGGCCCCGCTCATCATCAAGAACGGTGACAACCGCGAGGGCACCGGCATCAAGCAACCGCCCAGCGCGATCGCCTGCCCGCTCTCGCGCAAGGCCCTCCGGCAGGCTGTCGAGCATCACGGCGACCCGTCCGGCCAGTTCGGCGCGCGCGGTGACGGGTGACGTGGCTTGCCCGACGAACACCAGCGGCGCATCCTGCACAAGGCTGCGCAGGCCCGACGTCACCACGAACACGCTGTCGGCCGGCAAGTTCACCCGCTTGCGGCCACGCATGAAGCTGGCGCGTGACAGCACCGGCTCGCGCTCGACCAGTTCGACCGGGGCGAACCAGCCATTGCCAGGCATGTTGGTCCCGGCAGACAGGCCGATGTCGAACCACTGACGCGCGAGATAGCGCAGAGTCTTGGTTTCACCCTCGGTGCCCGGTTCGCGTCCGTCGAATGCGTCGCTCGCCAAGGTCTCGACGTGGCTTTTCAGCGCGATCTCCACCGGGCCGGGCTTCTTCGGCGCCGGCCGCGCGGAGACGAGGAGCAGCGCGCCGAGGACCAAGGCCCCCCGTATCGCCATCGTGCTGCCCCCGTAACGCTTCATCGCCGACCCCACACGTCTCGTCGCAGACCCTTGCTCTCAAAAGCAGGAGCGCGGCGCAAGTTCCCAATTGGGGCGTGGATGATGAACAGAACTTTACATAGGAGGTGGTGGTTGCCCTTTATTGCGCCACCCAGCCACCATCGACGTTGTAATTCGCGCCGGTGATGTTGCGCGCTTCGTGGCGGCACAGGAACAGCGCGAGCGCTGCGCAATCTTCCGGCTGGACGAATTGCTTGGTAGGCTGCCGCTCCAGCAGGACATCGTTGATGACCTGATCGCGCGTCAGGCCCCTCGCCTTCATCGTGTCGGGAATCTGGTTCTCGACCAGAGGCGTCCAGACATAGCCGGGGCTGATGCAGTTCGCGGTCACGCCGTCGGTTGCAAGTTCCAGTGCAAGCGTCTTGGTCAGCCCGGCAATGCCATGCTTGGCCGCAACGTAGGCGGCCTTGTAGGGCGATGCCGTGAGCGAATGCGCCGAGGCGGTGAACAGGATGCGGCCCCAGCCCTTGGCCTTCATGCCGGGAATGCACAGGCGGCAGGCGTCGAACGCGGCCGTGAGGTTGAGCGCGATGATCGTGTCCCATTTATCGACCGGGAATGACTCGACCGGGGCGACGTGCTGCATTCCGGCGTTGTTGATCAGGATGTCGACCGCGCCAAACTCCGCGAGCGCGGTGGCGACCATCGCTTCGGTGCCTTCGCGCTTCGTCAGGTCGCCCGCGGCAAAGATCGCCCGGCCGCCGCTTACAGCGGCAAGTTCTTCGCATAGCGCCTTGATCTGTTCGGCATCACCGAAGCCATTTAGAACAATGTCCGCTCCTTCTGCAGCCAGCGCCCGCGCATAGGCGAGGCCGATGCCCGAGGTGGAGCCGGTGATGAGCGCGCACTTGCCCTTCAGGAACATTCGATTACTCCGAGGTTTCTGGATGGATTGATCGCGCTGGCATCGCGGGCGGCTCGCCGCTTGTCCAGTCGCAAACGCAAAAAAGGGGATTGCCCATGCGGCTCGACGATTTCGACAGTTCCATCAATGTCCAGGACCAGCGCGGCGGCGGCGGCTTTCCCTTTGGGGGCGGCGGCAAGGTCGGTTGCGGTTCGATCGTGATTGCGCTGATCGCGGCGGTGGTGTTCGGGGTGGACCCGATGCAGATGCTCGGTTCGATGCAGCAGGGTCAGATGTCGGCACCGGTCGAGCAGCAAGGCGGCACGTCGCTTGCCGAAAGCTGCACGGTCAACGAATTCAGCAAGGAAAGCTGCAATGCGCTGTCCTCGCTCAACAAGACCTGGGGGCCGCTGTTCCAGCAGGCGAATATCCCGTTCGAAGCCCCGACGCTGGTGTTCTACTCGCAGAACGGCCGCTCCGGCTGCGGCGCGGCGCATAGCGCCATGGGGCCGTTCTACTGCCCGAGCGACAGCGGCATCTACATCGACACCGATTTCTACACGGAAATGGACCGGCAGATGGGCGCCGGCGGGGACTTTGCCCGCGTCTACGTGATGGCACACGAGTATGGCCACCATATCCAGAGCCTGCTCGGCACTTCGGCGAAGGTGCGGCAGTTGCAAAGCCAGAGCCCGAGCCAGGCCAACCGCTATTCTGTCGCGCTCGAGCTTCAGGCGGATTGCTACGCCGGGGTCTGGGCAGGCCGCAACCGCGACCGTATCGAAGCGGGGGACATCGAGGAAGGGATGCGCGCGGCGCACCAGATCGGCGACGACACGCTGATGAAGGCCGCTGGCCGCCGCCCGGTCGAGGACGCGTTCACCCATGGCAGCGCGGCGCAGCGGATGCAGTGGCTGCGCAAGGGCCTGGAAACAGCCGACGAGGATCAGTGCGACACCTTTGCCGCGCTATAGTCGAAAGCCGTTAACATTAATTCATGGAACAGAAAGCCGGGCCGTGGCTTCATACTGCTAAACGGGGAGCAGCAAATGAAGTTTACCAAGGCCCTTCGGTTCGCAACGATACTGCCTTGCACGCTCGTCGTTGCCTTTCCTGTCGCCGCACAGACTGCGGTTTCGGAGGAAAAGGTGACGGCGGGCGATGTTGTTACAAAGCCCTTGTCCGACCTCAACATCAAGAAGGACGAAGTGCCGGACATCCTCATCGCCGCGCGACAGAAGCCTTATGATCTTGCCGGCATGCGCAAGTGCCCTGCGATCGCGGCAGAGGTCACCAAGCTCGATGCTGTCTTGGGCGATGACATCGACGTGGCGCGCGACGATGGCAATTCGACGCTCAAGATGGGCAACATCGCCAAGTCGCTGGTCGGCTCGCTGATCCCGTTCGGTGGCGTAATCCGCGAAATCAGCGGAGCCAACGCCCAGCAGCGCAAGTGGAACGAGGCGATATACGCAGGGTCGGTGCGCCGCGCCTATCTCAAGGGCGTGGGCGAGCAGCGCGGCTGCAAATACCCTGCGCGCGCGGCAAGCCCCAAGGACGTTTCAGCCCTGTGGTCCGCGCGTGAAGCGGCAGAGGCCAAGTCCGAAAGCGACAAGAAGGCCGACAGCAAGAAGGACGACGACAAGAAGTCGTCAAAATCGAAGTCGGGCAACGCCGATCCGATCCGCTTCGAAAGCAAGCCAGTCGTCCAGAAGGCTGACTGACAGCCAGCCCCGACCCGCTACTGTTCAGCCTTTGGCCTTGAGTTTGGCCATTTCAGCGTCGAGTTCCTCAAGCACCTGCTTGCGGATCTTGTCTGACAGCGTCTTGTCGCCGGCGATTTCCTCGCGCGCCTGACGAATGCCGGCGAGCGCTTCGGCCATGGCATGCTTCTCGATGTCTGCCTCATTACCGCAAGTGCGGATCCGCACGCGGGTGACCTTGCCGTCATTTTCTTCGGAAGCGTCGACGTTGGCGTAGGCATTCTTGCCCCGGCAATGCGGCCCGTCCTCGGAAACGATGTCGGTCACGCCTTCGCTTTCGCCGTCGATCACGATGACGCGCTGTATGCGGCGTTCGCCCTTGCCGGCGAGCGGCGGGGCCGGAGGCATGGGCGGAACGGGCGGAATGCTTGCCTCGGCGCGGGCGATCTTGGCCTCCACGTCGACATCCGACATGGGCTTGTCGCTCTTGAACACAAAGGTCTTGCCATCGCGAGTGACGGTGCGGACGTAGTCCTGTCCATCCGCGCCGCCATGCCTTTCGACGATGACGATTTGCTGCTCCATGCCCGGCGCAGGCGGCGCTGGCGGTGCGGGGGGTGACGGCGGAGCCGGAGGTGCGGGTGGCGCGGGCGGAGCCGGTGGCGTCGGCATGTCCGTCATGCCTTGGGCCATCGCGCCCGCCGCGCTGACGATCAGGGCAGCCCCTGCAATCAAGGCCCACTTCGCACGCTTGGTACCAATGTTCATCGAACTGCCTCCCCGGGCTGCCCGTCGTGCGGGCCAGAAATGACTGATGCCGGAGTATTCCTACCCCGGCATCACATCATTCAATGATCGACAAACGTCTGGCCCTGTTGGACCAGCGTCAGGTCAGTACACGCGCTTCTTCGGCTTGATGTACTCGACGTCGTCGGTCAGCGTGTATTCGTGGACCGGGCGGTAATCGAGGCGGACCTCGCCGCCCTTGCCGCCCCAGCCATTGAACCAGGCTGCGGTGTGCTTCATCCACTCGGCATCGTTGCGATCGGGGAAATCCTCGTGCGCGTGGGCGCCGCGGCTTTCCTTGCGGTTGTAGGCCGAATGCATGGTGACCGAGGCCTGGCTGATCAGGTTGTCCAGTTCGAGCGTCTCGACAAGGTCCGAGTTCCAGATCAGCGAACGGTCGGACACGTGGATGTCTTCCATGCGCTTGTAGGTGTTGGCGAGCTTGACCTTGCCTTCGGCCATCAGCTCGTCGGTGCGGAACACCGCGGCGTGGGCCGACATCGTGCGCTGCATATCGACGCGAACTTCGGCCGTAGGCGAGCCGCCCTTGGCGTGGCGGAAGTGATCGAGGCGGGTCAGCGCGAGGTCCGCGCTGTCCTTGGGCAGCGAGTTGTGCGACGTGCCCGGCTTGATCAGTTCCTTGAGGCGCAGGCCGGTGGCGCGGCCGAACACGACAAGGTCGATCAGCGAGTTCGAGCCAAGGCGGTTGGCGCCATGGACCGAAACGCAGGCTGCTTCACCCACCGCGAACAGGCCGGGAACGACCGTTTCGGGGTTGCCGTCAGCACCGATGGTGACCACTTCGCCGTGGTAATTACAGGGGATGCCACCCATGTTGTAGTGGACGGTCGGAACCACCGGCAGCGGCTGGCGGGTCAGGTCGACACCGGCGAAGATCTTGCCGCTTTCGGTGATGCCCGGCAGACGCTCGGCCAGGACGCCTGCATCGATGTGATCGAGGTGCAGGTAGATGTGGTCCTTGTGCGGGCCAACGCCGCGGCCTTCGCGGATTTCCATGGCCATCGAACGCGAGACGACGTCACGCGAGGCGAGGTCCTTGGCCGAGGGTGCATAGCGCTCCATGAAGCGCTCGCCCTCGGAGTTGGTGAGATAACCGCCCTCGCCGCGCGCGCCTTCGGTGATCAGCACGCCCGCGCCGTAGATGCCGGTCGGGTGGAACTGGACGAACTCCATGTCCTGCAGCGGGAGCCCTGCGCGCAGGACCATGCCGCCGCCGTCACCGGTGCAGGTGTGAGCCGAGGTAGCCGTGAAGTACGAACGGCCGTAACCGCCGGTTGCCAGCACGACAGCATGGCTACGGAAGCGGTGGATCGAACCGTCGTCCATGCACAGCGCGATCACGCCGCGGCATTCGCCGTTCTCCATGATCAGGTCGATCGCGAAGTATTCGATGAAGAAGTCGGCGTCGTACTTCAGGCTCTGCTGGTACAGCGCGTGAAGCATGGCGTGGCCGGTGCGGTCGGCAGCGGCGCAGGTGCGCTGCACCGGCGGGCCTTCGCCCATGTTCTGCATGTGGCCACCGAACGGACGCTGGTAGATCGTGCCTTCGGGGTTGCGCGAAAACGGCACGCCCGCGTGCTCGAGCTCGTAGACCGCCGCCGGGGCTTCGCGGACCATGTACTCGATCGCGTCCTGGTCACCCAGCCAGTCCGACCCCTTGACGGTGTCGTACATGTGCCAGGTCCAGTGGTCGGGCGAATTGTTGCCGAGCGAGGCGGCGATGCCGCCCTGCGCCGCCACGGTGTGCGAGCGCGTCGGGAAGACCTTGGTGATGCAGGCGGTGCGCAGGCCGGCCTGGGCCGAACCCATGGTGGCGCGCAGGCCCGAACCGCCGGCACCGACGACGACAGTGTCGTAGGTGTGGTCGATGATCTTGTAGGCAGGCTGAGTCGTCATGTCTTATGCGCCCCCGAGCGCAATGCGCAGAACCGAAAGGATGCCGAAGGCAGCAGCCGCAAAGGGCACTGCATTGACCAGAAGCCAGGCGACGACCTTGCCGCCTTGTTCATGGACATAATCTTCCAGCATGACCTGCACGCCCATACGGGCATGGGTGAAGGTGTTGATCATGATCAGGATCAGCGCGATCGACGGCAGCGGGCGCGCCACCCAGCCGCGCACCGTGGCGTAGCTGTAGTCCGGCAGCAGCGCGAGGCTGACGATCAGGAACGTGATCAGGACGAGATTGCCCACGGCCGTCAGGCGCTGCGTGAGCCAATGATGGGTGCCTTCGTGGCTGGAGCCCAGCCCGCGAACGCGACCGATGGAGGTGCCGTTACCCATGAGATGCCTCTCTAGCTAAGGTTCGTGCCGGCGCTCAGCGCAGCAGCACGAAGGCCCAGAATGCGATGGTCAGAAGGACCGAGATGACGATCGTCAGGCTCGACCAGCGGGCGTTGGTTTCCAGCTCGTAGCCGGCGCCGATATCGAGGATCAGGTGGCGGATGCCCGATGCGGCGTGCTGGAAGAAGGCCCAGGTCAGGCCGACAAGCACGATCTTGCCGAGAATCGCCGTGACCGTCTGCAGGCCGCCGCCGGTGCCGAGCCACACGTAATCGAGGAAGGTCTGATAGGCCGAAGCCCCGCTTGCCAGCGCACCGATCCACCACAGCAGAAGCCCCAGGCCCGCGAACGCAAGGCCGTTGCCGGTGATGCGGTGCAGGATCGAAACCAGCATGGCCGGGCCCCAGCGCCAGATCTGGAGATGCGGAGAAATCGGCCGTGCCTTGCGCGCCTGCGCCATGAACATACCCCCTCGACTAGGTACAAGGATCGCGGAAAGGACAGCCCCCCGCGACGGATTGCGAGTCCTATTAGTCGAAAAGACCGCCTGCGCAAGCGTATGCGGGATGTAAAAAAGGACAGCCGGTTGCACTCGCCCAGCGCGGTGCCTAGACGGCCTTGCATGAGCCTAACTCTCGTCCTGCTGGCCGCAACTGCGGCGACGCCCCCCGCCCCGCCTGCCCGGTCCGATGCCGTTGCGCTCGCGCGGTCATGCGAAGACAAGGATGGCTTCTCCGATCCCGCACCGCCCGCCCGTGTCTTCGGCAATGCATGGTATGTCGGCACTTGCGGGGTGACGGTCCTGTTGATCACAGGTCCGCAGGGACACATTCTGGTCGATGCCGGGATGGAGGATGCCGTACCTCAGGTGCTTGCCAACGTGCGGAAGCTCGGCTTCAACCCGAAGGACATCGGCCTGATTGTTTCCAGCCATGAACACTTCGATCACGTCGGCGGGCTGGCTGCGTTGCAGAAGGCAACGGGCGCGCGAGTGGTGGCAACCGCCGAAGCGGCCAAGGTCATCCGCAGCGGCAAGATCAGCCCCGCTGATCCGCAGGCGCAGGAAATCCATGGCAGCCCCCCTGCCCGCGTCGACTTCATTCTCAAGACCGGTGACGTGTTCAGCATCGGTCCGCTGAAGATCACCGCCTTCGCCACGCCCGGCCACACCGAAGGTTCGACCAGCTGGCACTGGAAATCGTGCGAGGGCAACGACTGCCGCACGATCACCTACGTCGACAGCCTGACCGCGCTGCCGCTCGGCACCTACCGCTTTGCCGATCACCCCGAGCGCGTTGCGATGTTCCGTAAGACCTTCGCGCAAGTCGAGGCGCTGGAGTGTGGCATCCTGCTGACGCCGCATCCCTCTGCCAGCGCGATGTTCGAGCGGATGAGCGGCGCGGCGCCCTTGGCCAGCCCGGACGCCTGCAGGGCACTGGTGGCTGGCGCGAGGGACCGTCTGGAAAAGGCACTTGCGAAATGAGTTGGAAAGTCACCGTCTTCGCGCCGCGCGACGTCGTTCAGGCTGCGCTGATCGCGCATGAGGACGCTTGGGACTGGGACCACGACATCGTCATCGCCGGGAGCGAGATCGCCGAGGACAAGCCCGAGGACTGGCAGCTCGAAGCATGGCTCGACCGCAAGCCGACCAAGGCCGACCAGAACGCCATCGCGGACCTGTTCGAGGGCACTCCGCCCAAACTGAACATCGAGAAGCTGCCCGAGACTGACTGGGTGACGCTGAGCCAGCAGGGCGTCGAGCCGATCCGCGAAGGCGTGTTCCACGTCCATACACCCGAGTATGCGCCGCTCGACGAGCGCGGCGTGAGGGACTTTGTCATTCCGGCGAGCCAGGCGTTTGGCACTGGCCAGCACGCGACGACGGCGGGATGCCTTGCCATGCTGAGCCATATGAAGCGGCAGGGCGTGACCGTGCGCAACCTTGCCGATATCGGCACCGGCACCGGTCTGCTCGGCTTTGCCGGGCTGCATCTGTGGCCAAGGGCGCGTGCCATCGCCAGCGACATCGATGCGGTCTGCGGGCCGGTGGTGGCGGAGAACGCGGCCAACAACGGGATTCCGCTCGGCGATGGCGCCGGGCGCATGGCAATGGTCATTGCCGCCGGCATGGATCATCCGCTGCTGGAAGCGGCTGGCCCTTACGACCTGTTGATCGCCAACATCCTGGCCGGCCCGCTGGTCGAACTGGCCCCCGAGTTTGCCCGCGCCGTAGTGCCCGGTGGCAGCGTTCTACTGGCAGGGTTGCTGGAGACGCAGGAAGCCACGGTGCGCGCGGCCTATCGCAAGGCGGGCTTGCGACTGGCGGCGCGGATGGTGCGGGGTGACTGGTCCATCCTGTGGATGCGGCGGCGGGCGGCGGGTAGCGTTCGCTCGAGCCGGGTGGGCGTGCTGCCCGAATGGTCTAAACGCTGGTAGTGCGCAACGGGGCTTGTGCATCGCCCGCTCTCGTTTAATCATCCGATTAAGGCGGGAGATGCGCGATGACCTATGAAACCTTCACCATCGAAAAGCGCGGCGCGGCCGACTGGGTGACGCTCAACCGGCCGGAGGTGCTCAACGCCATTTCACTGCAGATGGTGCGTGAGCTTTCGGACTATTTCGGCAAGTTGTTCCATGACCGGGATACCCGCGTCGTCGTGCTGCGCGGCGCGGGCAAGGTGTTCTGCGCCGGGCTCGACATCAAGGAGCGCGCGGAGAACCGCGAGGAAATCCCGTTCGCGGGCGGCTTCGGATTTCAGGGCTACCTCGCCGACGTCTATATCAAGATGCGGCGCTGCCCGCAGCCGATCGTGAGCCTCGTTCACGGCGCGGCCTGCGGCGGCGGTTTTTCGTTCGTGCTGGCGTCGGACATTCGGGTTGCGGGCACCAGCGCGAAGATGAACGCCGCCTACATCAAGCTCGGGCTTTCGGCATGCGACATGGGCTGCAGCTACTTCCTGCCGCGCCTTGTCGGCACTTCGGTAGCAAGCGAGCTAATGTTGACCGGTCGCTTTATCCATGCACCGCGGGCGCTGGCGACCGGCCTGGTTTCAGAGGTCGTGCCTGACGACCAGCTCGAAACAGTCGGTCAGACGTATGTCGACGATTTGCTGGCAGCTTCGCCCATGGGCCTGCGGATGACCAAGGAGGGCCTCAACCTCGCCATTGATGCGCCGAGCCTCGAAGCGGCGATGGCCATCGAGAACCGCAACCAGTTGATGACTGCCGCCAGCCCCAATTTCCGCGAGGGAATGCAGGCGTTTCTGGAGAAACGGAAGCCGAGCTACGCGCCGGAGTGAGCCGCCAGGGTATCGCGCAGCAATATCAAAGCGGCGCTAGTGAAAGCCTGCATGTTGGCAAGTCGGTCGTCGCTCTCCGTCGTCACTCGCACCGAGGCCTCGATCCCGTCAGGCCCGACGACGCCAATCGCGCTGGTACCGGAAGCAACGCCCAAAGGGTGTGAACTGCCGCCGGAAGCGCCGGTTTCGGCGATGGCCCAATCGGAACCGTAACGCTCGCGCATCAGCCGCGCTTGCGCCAGAGCATAGTCTTCCTGCGCCGAAGCGTAGCCGCGCAATGAGCCCGGTGCGTGGCCGAGCACCATGCGCCGCCCCTTGAGCGTGTAGATCACCCCGCCACCAAGGTAGAACGCCGACGCGCCGGGCATGGCGAGCAGGCTTGCCGAGATCAGGCCTCCGGTTGAGCCATCGACGACGGCGATGGTTTCCTGCCTTTGCTTCAGCAGTGCTCCCGCTTCAGCGCCGACTGCGGCCAACACCTCCAGCATCAGCCCGCAGCCTTCACGATTTCGGCCCAGGCGGCTTCATCGATCACGTCGATGCCGAGTGCGGCGGCCTGCTTCAGCTTGGAGCCTGCACCGGGTCCTGCCACGACGAGGTCGGTCTTGGCCGAGACCGAGCCAGCCGCGCGCGCGCCGAGGGCTTCGGCCTGCGCCTTGGCTTCATCGCGGCTCATGGTTTCGAGCTTGCCGGTGAAGACGATGGTCTTGCCGGCCACGGCGCTGTCCTTTGTCTCGACCACATAAGGCGGTGGGGAGACTTCCGAGAGCAGGTCTTCCCAGACGGCGATGTTGTGCGGTTCGTGGAAGAAATCACCCAGCGCTTCGACCACGACCGGGCCGACGCCTTCGATGGAGAGGAGGTCTGCAGTCGCTTCCCCGCCTTCCCGTGCAGCAATGGCCGCCTCGCGCAGGGCCGGCAGCGTGACGAAGCGCTTCATCAGATCGCGGGCGGTGACCGCGCCGACGTGGCGGATGCCGAGGCCGAACAGCAGGCGGGCCGCGTCCGGCTGGCGCTTCCCTTCGATCGCTGCCAACAGGTTGTCCACAGACTTGTCCTTCCAGCCTTCGCGCCCGACGATGTCACTGCGGCGCTTGCGCAGGCGGAAGATGTCAGCCGGGCTTTCAAGCCAGCCGAGCTGGAAGAACTCGATGATCGTCTTCTCGCCAAACCCCTCGATATCGAGCGCGGCGCGGCTGACGAAGTGCTTGAGGCGTTCGACGCGCTGGGCCGGACAGATCAGGCCGCCGGTGCAGCGCACGTCGACCTCGCCTTCCTCGGCAACGGCTTCGGACTGGCATTCGGGGCAGTGGTCGGGGAAGTGGTAGGCTTCGCGCGGGTCCTCGCGGGTCAGGTTCTCGACCACCTGCGGGATGACGTCACCCGCGCGCTGGAGCACGATGCGATCGCCGACGCGCAGGCCCAGACGCCCGATCTCGTCGCGATTGTGGAGCGTGACGTTGGTGACAGTAACGCCGCCGACGAGCACCGGCTTCAGACGACCCACCGGCGTCAGCTTGCCGGTGCGGCCAACCTGGATGTCGATGGCTTCCAGCGTCGTCTCGGCCCGTTCAGCCGGGAACTTGTGGGCGATCCCCCAGCGCGGGGCCTTGGCCACGAAGCCAAGCCGCTCCTGCCAGTCGAGCCGGTCGACCTTGTAGACGACGCCATCGATGTCATAGGGCAAGTCTGCGCGCTGTTCGCCGATGCGGCGGTAATGCGCGACCATTTCAGCCGGGGATGAGCAGCGGACCAGCAGTGGCGAGACCGGCACGCCCCACTCGGCAATTTTGCGCATCATCTCATACTGTGTGGCGGCGGGCACCTCGCTCGCCGCGCCCCAGCCGTGGGCGAGGAAGCGCAAGGGGCGGCTGGCGGTGACGCTGGCGTCCTTCTGGCGCAGCGAACCGGCGGCGGCATTGCGCGGATTGGCAAAGACCTTGTCGCCCGCTTCGGCCTGCCGCGCATTGAGCGCAAGGAAGTCGGCCTTGGCCATGTAGACCTCGCCGCGGATCTCGAAGACAGCGGGCACGTCGAACAGACCTGCGCCCTTCAGCTCCTGCGGAATGTCGGCGATATGCGCGACGTTGGCCGTGACGTCCTCGCCCACCTGCCCGTCGCCACGCGTGGCGGCGCGGACCAGCCTGCCGTTCTCATAGCGGAGCGAGCAGGACAGGCCGTCGATCTTGTCCTCTGCCGTCATCACCACTTCCGCGCTTTCGGACAGCGCGAGGAAACGGCAAACGCGGGCGACAAACTCCTCGACTTCCTCGTCGGTGAAGGCGTTGTCGAGGCTCATCATGCGAACCTCGTGGGAGACCTTGCCCAAGGGCGACGATGCCACTTCGTGCCCGACCTGGGCGCTCGGGCTATCAGGCCGGATCAGGTGCGGAAACGCGGCCTCAAGCTCGGCATTGCGGCGCACCAGCGCATCGTACTCGGCGTCCGAAATCTCGGGCGTATCCTCGGCGTGGTAAAGCCGGTTGTGCCTGGCGATCTGGCGCGCGAGGCGCATTAGCTCGTTGGCGGCTTCGGCTTCGGAAATCTCGATCATCATGCAGGTCCAAGCAGCGTGGCAACCATGGGGCGGCGGGCGCGGAAGCCAAGGCTTTCATAAAGGCGGATCGCCGAGGCGTTGCTGGCGTAACTGTGCAGGTAGGGCACTTCGCCCCGCGCTGCCATGCCGGCCATAACCTTGCGGATCAGGCGCGCGGCAAGGCCCCTGCCCCGGAACTCCGGCCAAGTACAAACGCCGCTGACTTCGGCAAGGTTGGCGGCGGGGCGCATGCGCTCGCCTGCCATCGCGGCAAGGCGGCCATTGATGCGTATTCCGTAGAACTGGCCGTAGCGCCACGTCTGCGCCGCCCAAGGACCGGGCTCGGTGGCCAGGGCCAGCTCCGCCATTTCTGCAGCATCCGTTTCGCCCAGTTGGATGATCTCCGGGTCATCACACAGTTCGTTCGGGCCATCGGCGATCATTTGCAACAACGGCGCTACCTTCAGGACGTGCAGACCAGAAGGCGCGGCAACCGCCTCTGGTTCGACCAGCCAGATCTCCGCCCCGGCCATGTGTTCTGCCAGGGAGTGCTCTTGACCGGGCAAGGCTGCGGCAAACGGACCGTACGCCGGATCAAGGCGGCGAACCTCACCATGACCGACATCGAGCACCTTCTGGGGACCGCCCAGCGAATGCCAGACCGGGCGATCAAGCACTTCGACTTTCAGCATCGTGTCCGGCTCGCTCACGCTCGCTCCAGCAGGCGGTCGGCCTGCGCGCGCGCCTCGGCCGTCACTTCGGCGCCCGAGAGCATTCGGGCGATTTCTTCCTTGCGGGCCGCGTCGTCAAGCAGGCTGACCGAGGTGCGGGTGACAGTGCCTTCGGACGACTTGGCGATCATGTAGTGCCGGTCCCCGCGCGCCGCGACCTGCGGACTGTGGGTAACCGCAAGCAACTGACCACCGCTGGCAAGCCGCGACAGACGATCGCCGATAGCGCTGGCCACGGCGCCGCCGACGCCGCGGTCGATCTCATCGAAGATAATCGTTGCCGCGCCACCCTCTTCGGCAAGCGCGACCTTGAGCGCAAGGATGAAGCGCGAGAGTTCGCCGCCCGAGGCGATCTTGCCGAGCGGGGCGAAATCCGCACCAGGGTTGGTCGAGATCAGGAATTCGACGGCATCGATCCCGCCCGCGCCCCAGCGATCTTCGGGCAGTCTCAGGACCGCCGTGTGGAACTTGGCGGCGTCGAGCTTGAGCGGAGCGAGTTCGGCCGCAACCGCCTTGTCCAGCCTGCGCGCAGCTTCAGCGCGCTGGACCGAAAGCGTCTCGGCCTTGGCCTGGTAGTCCAGCGCCGCCTCACGCGCGGTCCTTTCGAGACCGGCGATCTGGGCCTCGCCCCCTTCGATAGCGTCGAGCGCAGTGCGCATCTCGGTTATCTTGTGGGGGAGCTCATCAACCGCGCAGCCGTGCTTGCGGGCAGCGGCGCGCAGATCGAACAGACGCGTCTCGATGCGGTCAAGCAGCGCGGGGTCGTGGGCCAGCGCTTCGGCGGCGCGGGCAAGCTTGTCCTCGGCCTCGCTCGCCTCGATGACCGCCCGGTCCAGTGCATCAAGTGCTTCGGCCAGCAGCGGGTGCTCAGTGGCAATGCGGTCAAGCCGGCGGGCAGCGCTGCGCAGCGTGGCAAGGGCGGAGTCCGAACCTTCCCACAAGCGCTGCAGTTCGACGAGGTCGCCCGAAAGCCGCTCACCCTTCTGCATATCGGCGCGCTGGCCGGCGAGTTCGTCCTCCTCGCCGATAACCGGAGCAAGGGCAGTGAGTTCGGCCAGGTGAGCGAGCAACAGGTCCTGCTCTTCGGCAGCGCGCGAAACTGCGGCACGGGCAGAGTGGAGCGCATCCTCGGCCTTGCGCCACTTGGTCCATGCCGCATCGACGCCTGCCGCGTCTGCCCCGGCGTAACGGTCAAGCAGGGCGCGGTGGCCGCGCGCGTTCACGAGGCCGCGATCATCGTGCTGGCCGTGCAGTTCGACCAGGCTCCGCGCCAGTTCGCGCAGCAGGGCGACGCCGACCGGTTGGTCGTTGATGAAGGCCTTGGAGCCGCCGTCAGCGCGCACCCGGCGCTTGATGATCAGCGCTTCACCCGGTTCAACCTCGATCTCGGCCTCGTTCAGCGCGGCGCGGATCGCGGCGGGCATCCGGTCAAATTCGAATGTGGCCGTGACGCTGGCCTGATCCTCACCACTGCGAACGAGGCCGCTGTCGGCGCGATCGCCCAGAATAAGGCCCAGCGCGTCGAGCAGGATCGATTTGCCGGCGCCGGTTTCGCCCGTCAGCACGCCAAGCCCGCTGGCAAAGCTGAGATCGAGCGCCTCGATGAGCACGACATTGCGGATCGACAGGCTGGTGAGCATCGCGCGATTCTCTAGCCGGTTGTGGCGCGCTCGTCCACGCACGCTGAAGCGTTTCGTTCTCCACTTGTTTCATTCGAGTGACAGCGTGCCACACGGCCGCAACGCGAATCCGCCAATGAGCTGTGCAGATGGAGAAAGGTTCGCTCATGGCATCGCATGCGAAACTCGACGGCAAGACGCCGTTCAAATCCGCCGCAGATCTGATTTCGTCTGCTCCCGCCTGGCTGGATCTGCCCGAACCACGCGGCTTCCGGCCCAAGCGCCGCCTGCGCACGGTGTGGATTTCCGACGTTCACCTTGGCACGCGAGGGTGCAACGCTCCGATGCTGCTGGATTTCCTTGCATCCATCGAATGCGAGACGCTCTACCTTGTCGGCGACATTGTCGACGGCTGGCGGCTGAGCAAGGGCTGGTACTGGCCCGATGCCCACAATGAAGTGATCCGGCGCATCCTCAAGATGGCGCACCGCGGCACGCGCGTGATCCTGATAGCTGGCAATCACGACGAAATGCTGCGCCCCTATGCCGGCATGAGCTTTGGCGGGGTGGAACTGGCTCTCGAGACAATTCACGAGACCGCCGACGGACGTCGCCTGCTGGTCACCCATGGGGACGGGTTCGACGGCGTGGTGCTCTATGCACGCTGGCTGGCGTTCCTTGGCGACAAGGCCTATTCGTTGCTGCTGCGCGCCAACGTGCTGTTCAACATCGCGCGCCGGCACCTCAAGATGCCGTACTGGTCGCTATCGGCATACCTCAAGAAGAAGGTCAAGAACGCGGTCCAGTTTGTCTGCGACTTCGAGGAAGCAGTGGCGCATGCGGCGCGGGACATGGGCGTCGATGGCGTCGTTTGCGGGCACATCCACTGCGCCGAGATCCGCCAGATCGGCGACGTGACCTACTACAACGATGGTGACTGGGTGGAGAGTTGCACGGCTCTCGCCGAAGAGTTCGACGGCAGCATGTCGATCATCGACTGGGCCGAGGACACGCGCCGCGCAGCTGCAGTCAAGGCCGCGCTTAAGCCCATTCCGCAGCTTGAGGAGGAACCGGCATGAGGATCGCGATCTGCACCGATGCCTGGCATCCGCAGGTGAACGGCGTCGTCAGGACTCTGGCGGCAACGGTCGACCGCCTCATCGCCCGAGGTCACGAAGTCGAACTGGTAACGCCAAGCCAGTTCCTGACGATGCCGCTGCCGGGCTACAGCGAGATCCGCCTTGCCATGCTTCCCCGGTTCGGCACGCGACGCACCTTGGCAGACTTCGCTCCCGACGTGGTGCATATCGCCACGGAAGGTCCGATCGGATGGAGCGCAAGGGGCTGGTGCAAGGCCAACAACGTGCCGTTCACCAGCGCCTTCCACACCCGCTTTCCCGAATATGCAGCTGTCCGCACCGGCTTGAAACCCGAACGCTTCTGGCCGGTCATGCGGCGCTTTCACGGTGCCAGCCGCGCGGTGCTGGTATCAACGCCAACTTTGGCGGCAGAGCTGGCCGGCCACGGCGTGACCCAGACCCGGATCTGGACGCGCGGCATAGATCGGGATCGTTTCCATCCCGATCATGAACCCCTACCCGAACTGGCGGATTTGCCCCGCCCGATCATGCTCAATGTCGGTCGGGTCGCGATCGAGAAGAACCTGACGGCATTTCTCGATGCGGATGTAGCAGGCACGAAAGTGATCGTCGGCGACGGCCCGGCGCTGGCAAGACTGAAGGCGCAGTATCCTGCGGCCGTCTTCCTCGGCGCGCGCCATGGTGAGCAATTGGCGCGAGCCTATGCTTCGGCCGATGTCTTCGTGTTTCCGAGCAGGACCGATACCTTCGGCCTTGTCATGATCGAAGCTCTGGCCTGCGGATTGCCGGTCGCAGCCTATCCCGTGCCGGGGCCGCTCGATATCATCGGGCGCGATGGCCGCGGCCCGTCCAGCGACCTGCCGATGCAGATCGGCGCTCTGGACGAAGACCTTGGCCTGGCGATCCGGAAGGCCTTGCGCTGTGATCGGATCGGCGCGGCCGTCCAAGGTGCACGATACAACTGGGACCGCGCGACCGATCAGTTCCTCGAGGCCGTGGGCGATGCCATACGCGAGCCCAGCGCACATGCGTTCGCCTGAAGCCATGTAATCAGACAAAAGGCGGTGGCATCTATCGAGGATGCCATGCTAAGGGCGCGGTCACGGAGACCCGACCCAATGCTTGCAGATGCCCCGCCCCAACTTGTTGTAATTGCGTCGGAAACGCCCGAAGTCACAGCCTCGCGTGAATTGCCGGCAGGTGTGGCGGATCTGATTGACGCAACACTGGCGTCAGGCAATCGCGCCGATGCCGAAGCCGTCATTCGTGCTGCCAAGCTTGCATTCCCGAGTGCCGCAGAAGCGATTGACGAGAGAGTGGCCACGCGCAAATCGTCCAGCTTTGCGCTGGTTGCGGCACCAGCCAGCAGGCAAGGCGAACCCAAAAAGTCAGAGGCCGCGGCGACACCCGCAAAAGAACCGAAAATTGCCGGCGAAGGGGAAGCCGGCGCATTTGCCAACACCGGCAATGCTCCGGGCATCGGACTGGTTGGCGGCTTCAAGCTGCTGGCCGAGGGCGCCAACTGGCGCATCGCCACGACTGCCCGTGCCGACTACCAGGAAACGGCGGACGTGGTCACCCGCGAACAATATCGCTTCTCGGCAGAGCCAAACTACAAGTTCGACAGCCGAGGCTATCTCTACGGCCTCGGCCAATTCGAGCAGGACCGCTTTCAAGGCTTTGCCTCGCGCTACAGCATTTCGGGCGGGCTGGGCTACAGTCTGCTGAAAGCCGATGATGCCAAGCTGAGCATCAAGGCGGGACCGGCGTGGCGCGTGACGAACCCGGTGGAAGGCGAGCGTGAATCCGTCGTGGCGGGGCTGGCATCGCTGGAAGCGAAGATCAAGCTGACGCCGAGCCTCGAATACAGCCAGGATGCCAGTGCCTATTTCGATGCGCAGGGCAGCACGTTCTATACCTTGGCGGCTCTCGACTCACGGCTGATCGGCAAGCTCAAGGCCCGGCTATCGTACATGGTGCAGCACGAAACCGCACCGGAACTCGGCCGGCTTGGCACGGATACGACGAGTCGGCTGACGCTGGTCTACGGGTTCTGAAGCGCCGTCAGGCGGCGGTGGTGCCCGGGGCGTGCTTGTTCATCAGATCGAACGAGCGCTCATACCACTTGCTGCCCGGATAATTGGTGCCCAGCACCGCTGCAGCCTTCTGCGCCTCTTGCGGCAAGCCGAGCGAGAGGTAGCTCTCGACCAGCCGGTAAAGCGCTTCGGGCGTGTGGCTGGTGCTCTGGTATTTTTCAACCACAGTACGGAAACGGAGCGTCCCGGCCAGCCACTTGCCGCTGCGCTGGTACATGCGACCGATCTCCATTTCCTTGCCGGCAAGGTGATCGTTGATCAGGTCGATCTTGAGCCGTGCATCGGCAGCGTAATCGGTGTTGGGGTAGCGGCGCACCAGCTCGTTCATAGCGGTCAACGCCTGCTGCGTGATCTTCTGGTCGCGCGTGACGTCTGAGATCTGCTCGTAATAGCAGAGAGCGACGAGGTAGTAGGCGTAGGGCGCGTCCTTGTTGCCGGGGTGAATCGACAGGAAGCGCTGGGCCGACTGAACCGACTTCGAGTAGTCCCGGGCAACATAATAGCTGAACGCGCTCATCAACTGGGCGCGGCGTGCCCATGGCGAATAGGGATGCTGGCGCTCGACCTCGTCGAACAGGGCAGCTGCCTGCTTCGAATCACCACGGTCAAGCCGGTCCTTCGCAGCGGCATAGAGCGTATCGACGTCGCGCGCGACGTAGGCCACGTCCTTCTTCTTGTTCCCCCCGCCCGCACAGCCGGCAGTCACGCCCATGGCGACGGTAGCGGCGGCAAGGACGGCGAAGCGCAACGGGCGGCGCATATCGAGGACGGTCATGCCGACCCTATAGCCAGCCGGTTCCTGAACGCCAAGTGAAGTTGCGGTCTTTTACGCCTCGGTGAAAGGAGGCTCGACCGCAATCGGATCGGCCAGCGTCATGCGATCGAGAATAGCTGCCGTTTCATCGCGCAATTGCAGCATCAAACCGCGCAACCGGCACTCGGCCTCGGGCAGGCAATTGGTGCAGGTTTCGTGAGCGTTCCGCGCCGCGCAAGGCACCAGCGCAAGGCTGCCGCGTGTCAGCCGGATGATGTCACCATAGCGGATATCGACCGGCGGAAGCGCCAGTTCGTATCCGCCGTCCCTCCCCCGGTGAGAGATGACGATCCCTTCCCGCGCCATTTCGGAGAGGATGACGGTGAGGAATTTACGCGGGATGTTCTGCGCCTCGGCGATCGCATCGAGACGCACGGGCCCCTGTCCGAACGTGTCGGAAAGGTGCTGGAGCGCCCGGATCGTATATCGCGTCTTTTGCGAGAGCATGAGAAAGACATGAACACTCGAACGCGAATGTCAACGCGCTTGGTAGAATTACTGGTGGGGTCTTCTGCACTTTACCGTTAGTCCAGCCCGGTTCCTTCGAGGAACCGGGCCAGTGCATTCCTTGCCCGTCACAAAGGCAACGCGCGGTTCACTTTGCCTCGGCAGTGCTTTCCACGAAATCAAGCCGGGCGCGGTAGGGGTCTTCGACGTGCTTCGCGCCACCTTCGGCGATAAGCATGACCTTGGTGTCGTCATCGGTGGCGGCCGGCCACGCCAATCCCGGCATCCCGTGGGTCGCGAAATCGATCCACAGCTTATGCGTGGCGGTTGCGACCGCTTGCTCGCCCGGGACCATCTTCCATTGCGTGCGGGCAGCGACAGTGTCGAAAACATAGGGCAATTCGCTGGCGTGCGGCGCACCACCCATGGCCTTGCGGAAATCCGGATGCGCATAGGCGAACCGATACAGGAATGCCGCCTGCCCCCGCTTTGCCAGGGCCCTTGCCACGGCACGTGCCGGTTCAATGAAAGTGCGATCGGCGCTGGTCATGACCGCGACCTGCAAAGGTGCGCCGTCGCCAGTCGGATCATAGAGCTTTCGCGCCTCTGCCTCCCGTTCGCCGTAGCTGGCAAATATCTTGCCCTTATCGGTACCGAAGGGAAGCCCGTCTGCTGAGTTTGCGCCGACCATGATCGGAACCCTGGCATAGAGTCCGGCGGCGATTGCCTCGACAGGACTGCCGAAAATGGTCCGGGCATCGACCATCGGTCCGGAATAGGAGGGCTGCGACATGGTCATCATTGAAAGATCACCTGTGACCTTCTCCGCCGGCAAGGCCCGCAGCGCTGCAGCGTCGAGACCGGCGGCAAAAGCCTCACCGGCTTTGGCTGCACCTGCAATGGTTGGCGTCGGCAAGGAGCGTTCGCGCCCGGCACCGCTCTCTATGATGACCTTCTGGAACAGCCCACGCGCCTCGGGAGCCTGCAGCAGCATATGCATCGACATGCCGCCTGCGCTTTCTCCGAAAACGGTGACGTTCGCCGGATCGCCGCCAAATCTATCGGCATTGGCCTTCACCCAGCGGAGCGCCGCGATCTGGTCGAGATAGCCGAAGTTGCCGCCGTACCCTTCAGCCGCCAAGGCCGGGTGCGCAAAAAAGCCGAAGCGACCAAGGCGATAGTTCAGGCTGATCAGCACCACGCCGTCGCGCGCGAAGTTCTCGCCGGAATAAACCGCAGGCGAGGAGCCGCCGTTGACGAACCCGCCACCGTGGACCCAGACCATCACTGGCAATTTGGCCCCCGGCTTCGCCGATGCGGGTTTCCAGACGTTGACGAAAAGGCAGTCTTCCGCAGGCGTGGTTCGAATCGGTGCCGCATCGGGCGGGAATGGCGCCTGGAGGCAATCTGCCCCGTATCTGGTGGCATCGCGCACCGAGGTCCAAGACGTCGGCGGCTGCGGCTCGCGCCAGCGGTTATCCCCTACGGGAGGTGCAGCATAAGGGATGCCAAGGAAGGCCGAGACGCCGTTTGCAGCCTCAGTGCCGCGAACTGGCCCTGACGCGGTTTCAACGACGACCTCCTTGGTCACAGTCGAAGACGGCTTGGCAGCATGGCCGACACCTGAAGACAGGGCCATCATTCCTGCACCCAACGCCAGCGTTGCAATGACACGCATGCTCAATCCTTCCAGGTCTTGGCTGGCAGCTTTACCTTGACCGGCGTGCCCAGCGTTTCGGCATCCTTGCCAAGGGCGAAGGTGTATTCAACTGCCGGCATTGTCCAGCCGCCGTCCTTCCAGTCAGCAAGGATGCGCGGGTCGATGGTCAGGCTGACGTTTTGCGAAGCGGCTGCGGCAAGGTTCACGCGCTGGAACCCGGCAAGGCGGCGCTTGGCCTGTCCCGCGCGGTCGACGAGGTAAAGCTGCGCAACTTCAGCGCCCTCGCGCTTGCCGGTGTTCTTCACGGTGAAGCTGGCAGTCATGCCCTTCAGCTTCAGGCCCGCGCTCTCGAACGTCGTGTACGACAGGCCGTGGCCGAACGCGAACAGCGGCTTGGCGCCCTTTCGCGCGAACCAGCGATAGCCTACGTCCGACCCTTCGATGTCATAATCAGAGACCAGCTTGTCGCTGCCTGACGAGGGATTACCCGAGAAATCGGGTTCTACCCAGTCGCTGCCATCGAGCCTGGGGCGCGGCAATTGCGCTTCGCTGGCCGGGAAAGTCAGCGGCAGGCGGCCCGAAGGGTTGGTGTCACCGAACAGCACCGAGGCGATGGCCGGCCCGCCGCGTGCGCCGGGATACCAAGCCTCGAGGACGCCTGCTACCTTGTCCAGCCACGGCATCTTCACAGGGCCGCCAGTTTCCAGCACGACGATGGTGTTGGGATTGGCGGCAGCAACAGCCGCAATCAGCTCGTCCTGGCCATCGGGCAGCGACAGGTCGGGCACGTCGAGGCCTTCGGTGGTCCACTGCGTCGCAAAGACGATGGCGACTTCGGATTGCTTTGCCTTCTCCACCGCGTCGGCAATGTAGCGCCCGTCACGGAAGGTGACCTTGGCGTCCTTGGCCAGCGCCTGGATCGCGTCCATCGGGCTGGAGCGGTGGTACTGCTGGGCGATGAAGCCGGCCCACACGCCCTTGCCGCCGATCGGACGGGTCACGGCTGGGCCGCCCTCGCCATGCACCTGGCTGGATCCCGCGCCCGAAAGCACGCCGCCATCGGCATAGCCCCCGATGATGGCGATGGACTTCGCGCTCTTGGCCAGCGGCAGCGCGCCATTGTTCTTGAGCAGGACGATGCCTTGCCGCGCGACTTCTTCTGCAACCATGCCATTGGCGGCGAAATCGATCTTGCCGCCCGGCTTGGCCGGGTTCTTGTCGAGACCCGAGGCGTAGATCGCGGTCAGCACGCGACGGTTCATGTCATCGAGCCGCGCCTTCCACACAGGGTCAGCCGCCGCCTTGTCCTTGAGCTTGTCGCCGAAGAATACGCCGGGATCGAGCTGTTCGCCCGACTGCTGGTCGAGTCCCTTCAGTGCCGCCTCGAGGTTCGGCACCGCGCCCCAGTCCGACATCACGAAGCCCTTGTAGCCCCACGATTGTTTCAGCACCTTGTTTAGCAGCCAGTCGTTGGCGCAGGCCTGTTCGCCATGAACGCGGTTGTAGGCGCACATCACCGAGCCGGGCTGGCCCTGCTCGATGCCGATCTGGAAGGCGAGCAGGTCGCTCTCGCGCGCGGCGCCCTCGCTGATCTTCACGTCGACATACTTGCGCCCGGTCTCCTGCCCGTTCAGCGCGAAGTGCTTGATCGTCGAGATGATATTGTTCGACTGGATGCCGCGGATCGCCGCGCCCACCAGCATGCCCGAAAGCAGCGGGTCCTCGGCAAGGTATTCGAAGGTACGGCCATTGCGCGGATCGCGCATCAGGTTGACGCCGCCGGCCAGGAGCACGTTGAAGCCTTTGGCCCGCGCTTCCGATCCGATCATCGCGCCGCCGCGATACATCAGGTCAGGGTTCCACGAAGCCGCCTGCGCCACGCCCGAAGGCAGCGCCGTGGACCCGTCCTTGCGGATGCCCATCACGTAGGATACGCCAAGGCTGGCGTCGGTTTCCTTGAGCGCGGGCACGCCCAGCCGCTCGATCCCCGGAATGTACCCCGCCCCTGCAATCGCATCGGCCGGAATCGGCGGGGTCGGCCCGCCCAGCGGCAGCGGCATGATGCCATGCGTCAGCACCACCTTCTCGTCCGTCGTCATCTGCCTGACCGTCGCCGCTGCACGCGCATCGGCCGCCTTCATGTCGACTGCAGAAGCTTGTTGGGCTTGGGATTCCGTCGCGCCAGTAGCCACCATCGTGCTCGCCGCCACCAAGAGGCGCCACACCTTCGACATCCATAGTCTCCTGAATTTCACAGCGGATTGACCACTCGATGGCCGAGGACCTGCCAGACTATTGGCAGCGCTGTCAAGCAGACGAATAGAAATCCCAATCCGCAAAATAGGGTTCTTGTGGAGCGCCCGTACAAAGACTAGGTTTCAAGTTGTGAATGTTCGCACAGCGGTTTCCATCCCTGTATTGCCAAAAAGAGACGCATGACCTCCCCGACTTTTCCGGCGAGCTCCGCCCGGGCCACCATGGACGATGTGGCACGTCTTTCAGGCGTGTCGCTGAAAAGCGTGTCTCGCGTCATAAATGGCGAACCTCACGTATCGGCAACCCTGCGAGCAAAGGTCGAGGCTGCGATTGCAGAGCTCAACTATGTGCCTGATGCAGCCGCCCGCTCGCTTGCCGGATCACGCACATTCATCATCGGCCTGCTGCTGGACAATCCCAGCCCGCACTACACCATGAAAATTCAGAAGGGCGTCTATGACGTCGTACGCTCCCAGCAATATCATCTGCGCATCGACAATATCGATTCCACCGTACCGAACGCACAATTTTCTGCGCTATTGGAAGCCCTGATCCGTAACAATCGCTGCGACGGGTTCGTGCTGACCCCGCCGCTTTCGGACAATCTGCTCCTTCTCGACTTTCTCGAGGCGCGCAAGATTCGCTATGTCCGGATCGCCCCGGCGCTGGATAATGCGCGTGGTCCTGGAATTGCCATCGATGACGCTGCAGCAGCTGCTGCCATGGCCAGGCATCTGTGGGACCTTGGTCATCGCCGCTTCGCAGTCATGCGGGGGCCGGCGTCGCACCGGGCCGCAGCCCGCCGGCGAGACGGCTTCATCGCCGAACTGGAGCGGCTCGGCAACACCGCGCCGGTGATCGACGCCGATGGCGGGTTTTCTTTCGAAGGTGGAATTGCCGCCGGCGAAACCCTGATCGCCCAAAGTCCCAGGCCGACCGCCGTCTTCGCCTGCAACGACGACAGTGCTGCCGGCGTGATGGCAGCTTGCTCGAAGGCAGGCTTGAAAGTGCCGGACGACATCTCCGTCTGCGGCTTCGACGACAGCTGGATTGCGCGGTCAGTCTGGCCCTATCTGACGACCGTGTATCAGCCGATCGAGGAAATGGGCCAGGCGGCCGCAGCCCTCCTGCTCAGAAGAGACGAGCAGGAAGGCAAGATTTCCGAGCTTGGGTTTAAGCTTGTAATCAGGGATTCGACTGCCCCTCCCCCGCAGTCTCAAGCGTAACCGCGCCGATCAGCCCTGACGGGCGGAGCGCTGCATCGGCACTATACGTCGGGAACGACGTCCAGGTCACCTTTTTCGCACCGGGTTGTGCATCGCCGATCAGGCGATTGACCCATAGGTTCGCAACCTTGACCTCTACCGAATTCACGCCATTCCGCACTGCACCGGACAGATCGACCCGGTACGGCTTGTGCCAGGCATAGCCGACGTGCTTGCCATTGACGGATACTTCAGCGATCTCGCCCACCTCGCCGAGGTTGAGCCAAAGCGGCGCGCCAGATTTGACGCTCTTGGGCAAGACGAAGCTGCTGGTGTAGGTCGCCATGCCCGAGAAGTACCTGACACCCGGATCGGCCTGGTCGCTCAGCGATGCCAGTTTCGGCAAGGTGATTCCTGCAGGTGCGCCACGTCCTGCCTGGAAGGCGACCTGCCATGGCCGGTCCAGCTTGGCCACCGCAGTGGGCACGACCTTCTTGATCATCAAAGCGTTCGATTTGGCGGGTTTGCGGAACACGACGAAAACGGAACTCTCGGCACCTAGCGTCAGTGGGACGATCGTTTCGCCGTCTTCGATGCGGTAGGATACAGGCTCCGAACGCCCGCTATCGGCGTGCCACAGTTCCGGCTGCTTTCCGGTGATACGGAAGCGCGCCTCTACCCGCTCATCCACCGCCTTGCGGTTGTTCAGAAACCACAGATCGCCGTCACTCAAGGTACGGTGGACGAACAGCACCTCGGCATCGGCACTGGCTCCCGACATCTGGAAGTCCGGCGACACGCCCGCCTTCGCAAGTGCCGCATCGATATCGGCAGAGGCGATGACCTGCCCTGCCCCAATCCGCGTCACCGGTGAGCCAGACCACAGTTTCGCGACCAGTGCTGCGAAATCGGCATCGCCGTCTGTCAGCGCGGGCGAGCTTTCGGGCGCCTGACCGACGACGGTTGCACCCGCCTCGACCAACGCAGCGAGGCGCCGCAATGTCGCGACGGTCATGCGCCGCGTCGATCCGCCAAGCTGGATCGCCTTGTAGCGCGCCCCGCCTTTGGCGACGATCTCTCCATCCTTCACCTCGATCGCATCGAACAGCGCATCGCGATTGATGAAATCATAGGCATGGGCCTTGGGTGCGTCGGCAATCGGCTTGCGCCCATAAAGGGCCGTGATCGGTCCTTCCTCGCCGTAGAAGTAGGCAACGTCGGCAACGTTGCGGCCTGCCTGCAGGAGCAGAGAGGACCGCGCCATGTAATCGACCCACGGCCGGGCAAGTTCGGCCCATGCTTCGTGGCGATTGAAAAACTGGCCGAAGATGGCCAGCGACATGCCTGGCACCTTGTCGTCAACCGGCTGGTGCACCGAAGTGTGCACGACCGGGCGGTTCACGCCGCTGGCGAACTCCAGATCAATGATGCGGCGCAATTCATTGGGAGCGTAGGCCCACGGCGCCAAGGCAGACGTCATCGATTCTGCCGCAACGATGTTCTGGCCATAGACATGCGCTACCGAGGCTGCGCCCTTCATGTCCGCGAGGTAGCTGGGGTTGGGTCCGGCCTTGCGGCTGAAGGTCCACAGGGCGGCCATCGGCACATCGGCATGGCTGCGCATTGCCATGTCATCGCCAAGCGAGGGACGGTTGTCCTCGAGAGCCTCGCCATAGACCTTCAGGCCGTTCTCGTGCGCCACCCGCGCGACCGTTCCGTAGTGCTCGGATGCCATGAGATCGGCGAGAGTCTGGCGGTAATCGCGCAAGAACTTGTCCGACTGATCGCGCGTGCCGACGACCACGCCAGCCAGAGCGGGAAGGTAGGGCATCGGATCGTAACCGCGAAGTCGCTTGAACTGCTCGACCATGCGCGGCGTCCAATTGGCCGCGCCTACCTCGATGGAATCGGTCAGGAGAGCGCGAACGCCTCGCTTGCCGACGAGATCCTCACCCGCCGCATCCTTGTAGGTGCCGATGTAATGTTCGAGATAGCGACGAACAGCATTGCCATCGAACTTGTCGACCTCAAGACCCGTCGCCTCAGGCGGGGCGGGATGATTGGTTGTGCCAAGCAGGCTCGACCCAAAGCGGATCACACGCCACCGCCCCTTTGGCGGCGTCCAATCGAGTGAGCCATCGGGGCGCATCTTGCCTGTCAGGTCGATGACCCTCGAAGGATCAACGCCGACGGCACCCCTGTCTGGTTCGCCGAGCGCATCGTAATCCCGTGCGATCGCAAAGCCCGCCTTGGCTTCGAACTGGTCAACGGCGATTTCGGAAGTCAGGCGAAATTGCTTGATCTCGAGCGGCGCCTTCGCGCTCGCCGCGATCATTTCGACAAAGCCGCCTGCAATGGCACCAGGCGCAGGATCGCCCATATTGGAGCCGTTGAACGGCAAGGGTATGAAAACCAGACGGAAATGACGCGCTGTCACCGGCTTGAAACTGACGGTCGACGGCGCGCCGGTGACCGGTAGGCTTGCGACAGGCTGCCATGCGGTGCCGTCGATGCTGGACTCGAGGCGAATGTCGAGCGTCGGCCCCGCGAACATGCTTTTCGCGCCGGGAATGGCAATCGTCGCAGAGCGTATCGTCTGCGGCTTGGCGTAGCTCGCCACCAAGGTTGTCGGCGCCTCTGCCGGACCACGGGGCAGGGTCACGCCAGTCTGCAGGCTGGCATCCGCCAGTTCCGCGGCAGAGATCGGCTTGCCACCCGAACTGAAGGCGGGAAGCACGTCTGCCGCTGCCGTGTCCGGCAGCGCGAGCACCGCAATATCGCTATACAGCTCGGGAGCCTTGAAGCCATGCTCGCCGGTGATCGCAGCCAGCGGATCTGAATCCGGCATGTCCAGAAAAGGCCCGGTGGTGACCGGAGGCATCGGCAACTTGCCCGTGAACCGCTTTCCACCCTGAAGGCGCGTTTCTGCCCAAACGACCTTTTTCAGCCCATCTTCAGGCTTCACCCACGGGCCGCCGGTTTCCGACCAACCCGGTGAAGCCGCGATGGCGAGCTCAAGGCCGAGGCGGTCAGCCTCGCTGGCGGCGAAGCGAAAGGCGTCCTTCCATTCCGGCGTCATGTACACGAGACGCTTGTCCACGACCTGTGGGGTCTGGAGCCCGGCGTCGAAGTTTTGCAGGCCGCCAATGCCGACGCGCTTCATCCAGTCGAGATCCTTGGCGATCCCATCCTTGGTGATATTGCCGTTCATCCAGTGCCACCAGACGCGTGGGCGCGCTTCCATTGGCGGGTCCTGGAATTGCTGGGCCAGTGGATCAGGGCTCGTCGCGCCCTGATCGGCAGCAGGAGCCTCGGCAAAGGCAACTGGCGAGAGCAGCGTGCTGCAAGCAAGGATCGTGGCGACCGAAAGGCCCCGGCGGATGTTCATCATGCTCTCTCCAGACTTGTTCTGTTTATGGAATTGCAAATCAGACGATGCCTGCGCCCAGTCCGACCGCCTTGCGCTCCTGCGCCTTGCGGCTGCGGTATTGGCTCATGCGGTACGCTTCGAGCACATCAATGGCCCCTCCCGCTTCCACTCGCGCCTTGGCGAGGATCGGCGCAACGTCGACGTTGTAGGCGCGGCGCAGGGCCTGGAACGCCATCATCGTGTCGTTGGCTTCCTGTGCCGCGTGCAGCGCCTCGCGGTCGACCAGTTGCGCCTTGGCGAAGCACTGGGTGATCGTCTCGGCGCTCGACAGCATCGATTCGATCGGATCGGTCACGTTGTGCGACTGGTCGATCATGTAGCTCGGGTTGAAGCCTTCCCGCGGATTGAGTTCGGCCTCGACCAGTTCGTTGAACACCAGGAACAGCTGGTGCGGGTTGATCGACCCGCTGTCGAGGTCGTCATCGCCATATTTGCTGTCGTTGAAGTGGAAGCCGCCAAGCTTGCCGAAGCGGTGCAGGCGGGCAACGATCTGTTCGATGTTCACGTTCGGAGCGTGGTGGCCGAGATCGACGAGGCACTTGGCCTTCGGACCAAGTTCCTGCGCCGCAAGGATCGAGGAGCCCCAGTCGCTAATCACGGTCGAATAGAAGGCCGGTTCGAACATCTTGTGTTCCAGCAGCATGCGCCAGTCATCGGGCAGCGCGGCATAGATCTTCGAAGCCGCTTCGAGATAGCGGTCAAGGCTACGGCCAAGGTCCTGCTGCCCCGGGAAGTTGGTGCCATCACCCACCCACACCGTGAGGTCGGTGGAACCGAGCTGTCGGCCGATCTCGATGCACTCGATGTTGTGGTCCACCGCTTGTTGGCGCGTGGCTGCATCCTGCGCGGCGAGCGAGCCATTGGCGTAGGTGTGAGCCTGCCCAGGCTGGTCCTGGAAGGTGTTCGAGTTCACCGCGTCAAAGCCGAGTCCAAGGGCCGCCGCTTCCTCGCGCAGCGCCTTGTAATCGCTGACCTTGTCCCACGGGAAATGCGGGGACACACGCGGCGTCACGCGGCTGAGCTGCTGGATGACGGCGCAGTCTTCCAGCTTTTCGTGGATGTTGGTCGGCTCGCCCGCGATCGGGAACTTGGCAAAGCGCGTGCCGCCGCGCCCTGCCCCCCACGAAGGCACGGCAACCGAAAAGCCCGCTACGCGGTCCTTGATCGCATCGATGTCGATCCCCGTGCGCGACAGCTTGCGGCCAAGTGCGGCGTAATCTTCCTCCAGCGCCTCGGCATGAAGGGCATTGCATTCGGCGATCAGGTCCACCGAGATGGGCAGTTCGGTCATCTCTTCATCCTCTCCCGGAGACTTAGCGTGTAAAGGCCTGCGCGTTGCCCGCGTCGACATTGATCATGTTGCCGGTGGACTTTGCGCTCATGTCCGACGCCAGGAAATAGACGGCCTCAGCAATGTCCTCCGGCAGCACATCGCGCTTGAGCATCGAGCGCTGGCGGTAGTGCTCTTCCAGTTCCTTGCCGCTGTCGATGCCGTGGGCGCCTGCGCGCTCCTTGCGCCAGTCGCCGTCCCAGATCTTGCTGCCCTTGATCACGGCATCCGGGTTGACGGTGTTGACGCGGATGCCGTGGGGCGCCCCTTCCAGCGCCAGGCAGCGTGCGAGATGGTTTGCTGCCGCCTTCGCCGAGGCATAGGCGCTGGCGTTGGTCGCCGCAGCCACGCCGTTTTTCGAACCGATGAAAACCACCGACGAACCGCCCTGCTCCTTCATCCGCTTCATCAGCGGCCAGGCAGCGCGGGCGGTAAGGAAATAGCCCTGCGCCAGCACGTCGTAATTGCGATTCCACAGCTCGATCGTGGTCTCCTCGATCGGCGCGGACGAGGCAATGCCGGCATTGGCGACGAGGATGTCCAGCCCGCCAAACTCGCGCGCCGCCACATCGATAGCGGCCTTTACCTGAGCTTCGTCAGTGACGTCGCACACGGCAGCGCGCACGACATCCTTGCCGAATTGCTTGGCAAAGCCAGCGCGCACTTCCTCGACCGCATCGGCTGCGCGATCCGCCAGAACCACGCAGGCACCTTCGCGCAGCAGACGAGCGGCAGACGCGGCACCGATGCCCCCTGCCCCGCCGGTGACGAGCGCGATCTTGCCGACCAGCGGCTTGGGCGAAGGCATGCGCTGCAACTTGGCTTCCTCGAGCAGCCAGTACTCAATGTCGAAGGCTTCCTGCTCGTCCAACGCGATGTAGTCACCGATTGCCTCGGCGCCGCGCATCACGTTGATGGCGTTTCCATAAAATTCGCCAGCAAGCCGTGCAGTGGTCTTGTCGGTGGCGAAGGTGATGCGACCGACACCGGGTACGAGCACCACGACAGGGTTGGAATCGCGCATGGCAGGCGAGTTGGACCGCTTGCAGCGTTCATAATAGGCCGCATACATCTCGCGATAATCGGCGATCTTCTGCGCCAGATAGGCATCGTCCTGCAGACGCGCCGGGTCAAGGGTCAGCGGTGCGATCTTGGTGCGCAGGAAGTGATCGGGGCATGACGTCCCCAGTGCAGCAAGGCGCTCGAAGTCGGCCGAGCCTGTGAACTCCAGCGCCTCGGCATCGTCCGAGAAGTGGCCGAGCTTCTGGCGCGCGCCGGTCATGAAGCCGCGCAGGCGGGGCATGAGGTCTGCGGCGATGGCAGCGCGATCCGGGTTCGGCGCAACCTTCCGGCCGCCAAAAGCGGGCTTTCCGCCCAGCTTTGCGTTCAGATAGTTTGCAGCGTCAGCAATCAGCTGCACGGTGTGCTCGTAGCAGGCCTTGGCGCTGTCGGCCCAGCAGATGATCCCGTGGCCCGCCAGCATCACGCCTTCAACTTGCGGGTTCGCCTTCACGTAATCACGCAGCATCACGCCCAGCGTGTAGCCGGGGCGCTTCCACGGCAGCCAACCGATCTTGCCGCCCCAGATTTCCTGCGTCGCCGCTTCGCCGCCTGAGGACGCTGCCAGCGCAATGATCGCGTCCGGGTGGACGTGATCGACATGGGCAAACGGCAGCAACGAATGCAGCGGCGTGTCGATGCTGGCCGCGCGGCCGTTCAGATTGAAGGTGCAGTGCGGCAGGAAGCCGACCATCTTGTCGTCATCGTCAGGACCAGAATAGTGCGCCTCCAGCCCCAGCAGCTTGGCCTGATAGAGCGTGGCAAAACCATCGAGCTTCATCGACCCGATGTCGCCACCCGATCCCTTGACCCACAGCACTTCGACCTTCTCGCCGGTAAGCGGATCGACCTCCTCAAGCTTGGCTGAGGTATTGCCGCCGCCGAAGTTGGTCACCGTCAGATCGCTGCCGAGCAGGTTCGAGCGGTAGAGCAGCAGTTCAGCCGTGCTGAGCTGCGAAGCGACCGCATCGTCCCAACGGCTGGCCGGCACGGCGAACGGAAGGGCGGCAGTAATCGGGGTGTGGGCGTTCATGGCATCCTGCAGACTGTTGCGCGATCTCGCGGTCAGCGACTCAGTAGCACTTTGCGCAAAAACGATCAAGAATGATCATTTGTGATTGTTTGAGCGATGGGCACAAAAAAGCCCCGCACCGGCGAGTGCGAGGCTCGTTGCTATCCAGGCCGTCAATTAGCGTGCTGACTGCTCCAGGAATGCAATCAGATCGGCTCGGTCCTGCGGGTTGGCCAGCGGAGGAAAAGCCATGCGATTGCCGGGTGCAAACTTCGCCGGACCACCAAGAAAAGCGTCCAGCGTCTGCGCATTCCAGACAACCGCCTTGTCCTTGAGCGCTTCGGAATAGTTGAAATTCGGCATTGTGCCAGACGTGCGGCCAACCACGCCCTTGAGCGACGGGCCAAGACGCGTCGCGCCAGTGTTCAGGTCGTGACAGGCGGCGCAACGGGCATACACGGACTTGCCCCTCACCGGATCGCCCGATGCCTGTTGGGCCATCGCACTGCCGGCGACGGCCAGCGTAGCGGCGGCGATAAGGGCGACTGGCTTCATGAAGCGGAATCCTTTGGTCATCATGGCATTATGCCTGACAAGGTATGTCCCGCTGCTGAACGGTCAATCCTTGGCTGGCGCCGAAAGATAAAGCTTCATGAGGATGCGGAACAGTTCGGACTTTTCCTTCCCCGTCAGGGCCGAAGTCAATTCCGTCTCGTGTTCGGCAATCGCCTGACGGGCGCGCGACAAGACCTCGCGCCCTTCGTCTGTAAGCCACAAGCCGCCGGCACGACGATCGAGCTTCGAAGGCTCATTCACCACAAAGTTGTTCTTGATCAGCTGACGGACGAACTGGTGGACTGTCGGCCGCTCGATCTGGAAGAACTTGGAAAGGTCGGTTTGCTTCACGCCCGGATTGGCGTTCACCAGCCAGAGAATGGCAACCTGCTTGGGGGTGACGCTCATGGGATCGAGACGCTTCTCGAGGCGCGTCACGAACAGTGTGTTGACCGTGCCGATATGCAGGCCGAGCACGGAATCCAGATCATCGAGATCAAGATCGGGTACGACCGATTGTCTGCTGATCTCTGCCGTTGCCACTGATTTCCCTTCTCACGCTTGCACGCACCCGCTTATGGTCTGCTTGAAATGCTGGCGGTATCGCGCGGCGGTCGGTTCCGTCCATTAGTAAAGCATACTAATTCTGCAAAGCCTTTTTGCAGCCACAATGCGTCCCGAGCACGTGGAGACGCCGCTGCGCCCTCGACATATCCTCCAGAATTGACCACTTGGGCCGCAACATTGGGAGAGCGTCTATGTCGGGCAAGGTCTATTTGGCAGTTATCATAGCAGCGCTGTCGACCTCGGTGGCATTCGGGCAAAGTGGCCCTAGCGCACCTGCACCTTCACTGACTTATGCCTTTACCGTAACCGCAACACTCGCGCCTCCCGTGGAGCAGGGCGAGGTGGACACGGCCCGCAAGCGCTTCATTGCCATAACCGGCGGCACGGTCAGCGGCCCGGCGCTGAGCGGGGAAGTGCTCCCGGGCGGCGGCGATTGGCAGGCGATCCTGCCCGGCGGACTGACCTCGATCGAAGCACGCTACTTCCTGAAGGCTGCCGATGGGACCGTGATCGAAGTGACCAACCCCGGCGTTCGCACGGCCACGCCCGAGGTGATCGAGAAGCTCGCCAAAGGCGAAGCGGTAGACCCATCCGCCTACTATTTCCGCACGACGCCGCGCTTCTCGGTCAAGCCCGGAGCGTATGACTGGTTGCGGCGCAAGGTCTTCGTAGCGCGCGGCATCCGCAAGCCTGATGGCGTGGTGATCGACTTCTACACGGTGGAGTAAGGCAGTCTCAGGCGTCGACTGGCGCCGTGGTCTTGCCGAGCGCCGGGATACCCACCGAGCGCCTGCCGCCATAGTCGGTTCGGACCACGATGAGGTTACCCTTCTCGAGATGCTCCAGCAGACGGCGGATGCGGCCTGATGAGCGCGTGCCGTAGATCTCGGCGAGACGCTCGTCATCCGGGCATGGTGCACCTTCAACGGCCGCGCGTGCGAGTGTCAGGAACGGCGCGAGCAGATCGTCAGGCACGTCCTTGCCTATGCGCAGAAGATCCTGCCACTGCGCGGCCTTGTCGTCATGGATGCCGGCAACCGCCATGGCGAAACGGCGGCGGAACGCACCGAGGTCCATGCCAGGCAGAATGCGCAACATCCGGCAGCGGACGGTGAAGTCCTGATAAAGCTGCGACGCAGGCTGGAATGTGCAGTCGGGCTCCGCCGCCATCTCCGCCAGGATCGAGGCGATGCTCGCCGCGGTTTCCTCCGCCTCGAACAGGCTGGGCGCCTCAGGTAGCTCGACCTGCTCGGCGGCCGGCACGTACCCTTCGATCTGCTCGAGCAACTCGCCGCTTTCCGGCGGCGGCGCATCCGGTTCGGGAGCACGAGGCGGCGATTCCATCGCCAGCGGCTCGGACAGCAGGATCGATTCCATCTCCGCGCCAGCTGCGTTGGGGAGCGGCATCAGGCCCTGCACCACGTTGCGCGCGCGGGTCTGGACATCGGCAATGCGCACGCTGACCGGTCGCCGGGCAATCGCAGGGCCAAGGCCCAGAAAATGTCCTCGTTCGAGGTCGCGGATCTTTTCGGCCTCGCGCCGCTCCATGCCGAGGAGGTCGGCCGCACGCGCCATGTCGATATCGAGGAAAGTGCGCCCCATCAGGAAGTTCGATGCTTCGGCGGCAACGTTCTTGGCCAGCTTGGCGAGGCGCTGGGTGGCGATAACACCCGCCAGCCCGCGCTTGCGCCCCCGGCACATCAGGTTGGTCATTGCCGAGAGGCTGAGGCGGCGTACTTCGTCGGTCACATCACCCGCGGCGGCCGGCGCGAACATCTGCGCCTCGTCGACCACCACCAGCGCCGGGTACCACTCGTCGCGCGGGGCATCGAACAGGGTGTTCAGGAAAACGGCTGCACACCGCATCTGCGCTTCGAGTTCCAACCCGTCGAGCGCGAGAATCACCGAGGCGCGGTGCTTGCGAATGCGTGCGGCAAGCTTGGCGATTTCCGGGCCATCATAGGCCGATCCATCAACGACGACGTGGCCGAAGGGTTCAGCCAGCGTAACGAAATCGCCCTCCGGGTCGATCACTACCTGCTGGACGATGCTCGCGCTCTCTTCCAGCAAACGGCGCAGCAGATGCGACTTGCCCGACCCGCTGTTGCCCTGCACGAGCAGGCGGGTGGCAAGAAGTTCCTCGACGTCGATCCTGACAGACGCGCCGGACCGGTCGGCGCCGATGACGATTGATGCGCTCACGCCTGTCGCTCTGGCGAAGGCAGGGAGAGTCGGCAAGGCCGTGACCTTGTGATTTCCCCCGCCTTCAGCGCCTTTTACGGCAGGACGATGCCATCGCCGCGCTTGTAAAGCGGCGCGACACTGTCGTCGGGCCGTCCCGGATGCTGCTCTTCGACCGCCTTTGCCGATGATGGCAGTTCGAACGGCAGGCGCCCCTGCGACTTCGCCTTGCCGGTCACGAGATCGACGAGCACGGCATCACTGGCTCCAAACAACCCGTAGATCGCCGCGGCCTTGTCCTTGAATGCAGTCAGTACGGCAGGGCGATCCAGGTCCACCGCCACGATCGTGGGCACTTTGGCGGACGCTTTCTCAACCAGTTTCGTTGCTTCATCGTCAGCACGGAAATCGAGCCTGCCCTCATGCTGGCGCGAGCCGAAGAAGTGGTTGGGGTGAAGCACCTCGAACGGCGTAGCGACACGGACCAGCGCGACGTCGGCCTGATCGAGCGTATCGACAACCGTCAGCCCGCCAGCGCGCGCCGCCTCGGCGTTAACGCCAGACAGCCAGACCTTGCGCCCCGGCGCCAGGGGAAGCAATGCATTCCGGTTTTCAAGCAGGACCTGCGCGGCACGCTGCGCCTTGTCAGCTTCGGCCTGTGTCGCCGGATCGCCGACGACCTTCCCGGCTTGCCCAACATCGACGTAAGGGTTGTCAAACAGGCCGAGTTCGAACTTGAGCTTGAGCACGCGCCGCGCTGCTTCGTCGACGCGGGCAAGGCTGACCTTGCCGTGCTTCACTGCGGCAAGCAGCGGCGCTGGATTGTCGACGCCGCCGAACTGGTCGATCCCGGCATTGGCACCCATCGCATAGCGGTCTTCCTCGGAAAGATCCTCAACTCCCCAGGGCATCGCGATATTGTAGCCTTGCGGCTTTTCCGCAGTTGGCGACTTGCAAGGTTCCATACAGGTGTTGGTGATCCCCCAGTCGGAAATCACGATGCCACCGAAGTTCTTTGTCTTGCGAAGAAGACCTTCGATCAGCGGTTTGCTGAAGCCAGCGCCGACCTGGGGCAAAGGCTTGCCGCCGATGCTGACACCGTTGGCGATCACGTAAGTCGGCATGACGCCCGCGGAGTTTGCGGCCAACGCACCGTCGAATGCGGCCACGTGCTGGGCAAAACTTTCGTTATCAAGGCGGGCGATGCGGCCATAGTAATTGTGCCCGTCGAAGCCTTCCGGCTCAGCGCCATAGCCGACCCAGTGCTTGACCACAGTGGCGACGCCAGAGCGGACAAGCCCCTTGGGGCTACCCTGAAAACCGCGCACATAGGCGCCGGCAAGGCGGGAAACCGTCGCAGCGTCAGAGCCAAAGGTTGCCACGCCGCGTGGCCAGCGCGGCTCAGTGTAGAGATCGGCCTGCGGACTCAAGGCCATGTGGATGCCGACTGCCCGGTACTCGGCGGCAACGAGCCGACCAAATCGCTCGACCAGTTTCTCGTCGCCGATTGCAGCCATCCCTAGCGTCTCCGGCCATTGCGAAAACCCACCGGACGCCGAACTGACGCCAACTGTCACCTGGAAGTGGTTGCGTGGATCGGTGCTGATCGTGACAGGGATGCCGAGCCGCGTTGCCTCGGCGAGGCGCTGGATGGCATTGTTCTCTTCAGAAAAGGATCTGGCATCAGGCGACAGGCGGGTGATCGCACTGTTCACGCCTCGTGCAAGCTGCGCTTGCGCTGCCGACTTGTCGTAGGCCGTCCCTACCCCGATCCCGGACCCCTTCTCGGCAGCCAGCGTGCCATGGAGCATGAGGGCAACCTTCTCTTCCAGCGTCATCTGCCGCAGCAAATCGTCAACGCGACGAGCCGTGGGGGCTGCCGGGTTCTCGTAGACGTCCTGTCGACCGTTGTGATTGAGATCGCGATAGGTCTCGCCCGCGCGGGCTGGCTGGTGGACCAGCATGGCCGCCACAAGGGCTGGCAAGATTGCTGAACCTACACGAAGTGACGTGAACGAACGCGACATCAAACTCTCCCACCCGCACATTGACAGCGCAAGACACATACACGTTAGGGAAGCGATGCACATCAGACAACGCCCCAAAGACAGAAAAAGCGGCGACGCAATCACTTGCGCCGCCGCCTCTGCGACCCGTCGGGCAAAAAGGGGAAAGCCCTTCGGTAACCGAGGGTTATGCTTACCCCTGTCGGATCATGTAGTCGAAAGCAGAAAGCGCAGCTTTGGAACCTTCGCCCATGGCGATGATGATTTGCTTGTAGGGGACGGTGGTAGCGTCACCCGCTGCGAAAATCCCGGGCACGCTGGTTGCACCACGGGCATCGACTTCGATTTCACCGCGCGCCGAAAGATCGATTGCGCCCTTGATCCATTCCGTATTGGGCACAAGGCCGATCTGCACGAAGATGCCTTCGAGTTCGACCGTGTGCATTTCCTCGCTCGTACGGTCTTGGTAGACCAATCCGGTGACCTTTGCGCCGTCTCCCAGTACCTCGGTGGTCAGCGCTGATGTCACGATCGTCACGTTGGGCAACGACCGCAGCTTGGACTGCAGTACGGCGTCGGCACGAAGCTGGCTGTCAAACTCGATCAGCGTGACGTGGGCAACGATGCCGGCAAGGTCGATCGCCGCTTCGACGCCCGAGTTGCCGCCGCCGATCACCGCGGTGCGCTTGCCCTTGAACAGCGGGCCATCGCAGTGCGGGCAATAGGCCACGCCCTTGTTGCGGTACTCGTCCTCGCCGGGAACGCCCATCTGCCGCCAGCGCGCGCCGGTGGAGAGGATCAACGTCTTGGCTTTGAGGCTGGCGCCGTTCTCCAGCTTGACTTCATGAAGCCCGCCCTCGGTGCCGGGAACCAGCGCCGTCGCCTTCTGCAGGTTCATCACGTCGACTTCGTATTCCTTGACGTGGCTTTCCAGCTGGGCGGCAAGCTTCGGCCCTTCGGTGTGCTGGACCGAGATGAAGTTCTCGATACCCATGGTGTCGAGCACCTGCCCACCGAAGCGCTCCGCGACGACGCCGGTCCGGATGCCCTTGCGCGCGGCATAGATCGCAGCGGCAGCGCCCGCAGGCCCGCCCCCGACCACGAGCACGTCGAACGGCTCCTTGGCGGCAATCTTCTCGGCGGCGCGGGCAGAAGCATTGGTATCGAGCTTGGCGACGATCTGTGCAAGGTCCATGCGGCCTGAGCCGAAGGGCTGGCCGTTCAGGAAAACGGTCGGCACGGCCATGATCTGGCGACGCTCGACTTCCTCCTTGAACAGCGCGCCGTCGATGGCGACGTGAGTCACGTTGGGATTGAGTGCCGCCATGATGTTGAGGGCCTGCACCACGTCAGGGCAGTTCTGGCAGGTCAACGAGAAGAACGTCTCGAAGTGCAGCGGACCGTCAAGCTCGCGCACCTGGTCGAGAAGCTCGGCGTCTTCCTTCGGCGGGTGCCCGCCAACATGGAGCAGCGCGAGGATCAGCGAGGTGAATTCATGGCCCATCGGCAGGCCAGCGAAGACGGCTTCCGCCCTGCCCTCGTCTGCCCGGATGGCGAAGCTGGGGACCCGCTCGTCAGTCCCATCAAAGCGCGCGGCTACCTTGTCGGATTGCGCGGCGATTTCCTCGACAAGCGACCGCATCTCTGCGGACTTGGCGCTGTCGTCCAAGGTAGCAACCAGCTCGATCGGACGGCGCAGGTTGCCGAGATAGGCCTTGAGCTGGGCAGTGGTGGCGGCGTCAAGAACGGGCATGGTCATTTCCTTTGGACAATACTGACCGCGCGTCACCGAATGGTCGGCGCACGGGAGATCAATTCGAATTTGATCGGGATCGTGGAACCGGCGGACCGCCCAGAAGTGGCACGGCCCGTCCGGTGGCTATGGCAGGACGTTCAACCCCACGCGGTGAACGCCCTGCCAGAACAATCAGATCTTGCCGACGAGGTCGATCGAGGGAGCCAGCGTTTCGGCGCCTTCTTCCCACTTGGCCGGGCAGACCTGGCCGGGGTTCTCACGCCAGTACTTGGCAGCCTTGATCTTGCGCAGCAGTTCCGCAGCGTTGCGGCCCACGCCCTCTGGGGTGATCTCGACCAGCTGGATGGTGCCGTCCGGATCGGTCACGAAGGTGCCGCGGTCAGCAAGACCGACGCCTTCGCGCAGGATGCCGAAGTTGTTCGAGATCGTGTGGTTCTGGTCGCCCAGCATGTAGTAGTTGATCTTGCCGACGGCCGGCGAGGTCTCGTGCCATGCCTTGTGGCTGAAGTGCGTGTCGGTCGAGACCGAGTAGACTTCGACGCCGAGGCCCTGGAGTTCGCCATAGATGTCGGCGAGGTCTTCCAGTTCGGTCGGGCAGACGAAGGTGAAGTCGGCCGGGTAGAAGAAGAACACGCCCCACTTGCCGAGCACGTCCGCGTCGCTGACGTCGACAAACTTGCCCTGGTGGAAAGCGGTTGCCTGGAACGGCTTCAGCTTGGTTCCGACGATCGACATAGACTCAAATCCTTCTCGTTGTGGATTGGTGAACCGGGATACGAATGGCGAGGTAGGGCATGGCTCAGGATTTTTCCAATGAGCAAATTCGCCCTGTTTGATTTATTGCGTCGATCAATGACCGGGCTTTGACGGTAGTTTCGAGATCTCTCGGCAATATCTGACCCAAAGTGCAAGGTCCGCCGAATGCCTAGGAACGCTTGAGTCTCGGCGGCGTTGCCGCATCCGGATGCAGTTTTTGCACTATGTGCCGCAATTTCCGCACTTGAAATCCTTGCGCGACTGAACCAAGTGGCAATTCGCAACGGAACGATTTCGTTCAATTTCCTGGATGGATTTCTCAATGGCCGTCTCCACCGATACCAGCCCCACCGCTTCAACTTCGGAAAGCAGCTCTGGCCGCAAGAAATTCATTGGCCGAGTCGCGGTCGGCGCGCTGGTTGTCGGTGCGCTCTATGGGGCTTACGCGCTCTACGATTACGAGACTGTCGGCAAGTTCATGCAGGATACGGAAGACGCCTACGTGAAAGCCGACGGCGTCACGATCAGCTCCAAGCTCGGCGGTTACGTGCGCCGCGTTGCAGTGAGCGACAATCAGGCGGTCGAACAAGGCGCGTTGCTGGTCCAGATCGATCCGACCGATTACAACACCCGTCTTGCACAGAGCAGCGCGCAGGTAGACGTCGCCCGCGCTACCGAAACAGCCTCTGTCGCGGCCATCCAGGAAGCACAGTCCGCGGTAGGCCAGGCCCGCGCCGCGCTGCAGGCGTCCCAGCGCGAACTCGCTTACCTGAACGGCGAAGTTGCCCGGATGCGGCCGCTTGTTGCGAGCGGCGCAGAACCAAAGCAGGCGTTCGACCAGCTCATTGCCAACCGGGACAAGGCGGCGGCAGACGTTGCAGCAAAACAGGCCGGGCTTTCGGCCGCGAATGATCGCGTTACCAGCGCTCGTGCCCAGGCCGGGCAGAGCGCAGCGCAGATCAAGGCAGCGCAAGCCCAGCGCGAGGCTGCCAGCACTGATCTGGCGACGACCCGCATTGTCGCCCCGATCGGTGGCAAGATCGGCAACTCCACCGTGCGCATCGGCCAGTTCGTGCAACCTGGCCAGCGCCTGATGACGATCGTGCCGACCGAGGCGATCTACGTCGAAGCCAATTTCAAGGAAACGCAGATCGGCCTGATGCGTCCGGGACAGCCCGTCACGGTCCACGTCGATGCCCTCCCCGATGTCGATTTCCATGGCACGGTTGAGAGCATCACGCCCGGCACTGGCGCCAATTTCTCACTGATCCCGCCGCAGAACGCGACTGGCAACTTCACCAAGATCGTCCAGCGCGTGCCAGTGCGCATCCGCATCAACGCCGGTCCTGAATCACGCAAGGTGCTGGTCCCTGGCCTTTCGCTCTCGGTCGAAGTCGACACCCGTTCGGCAAAGTCGGCAATCGAGACGATCCGCAACGAACAGGATCGGGTCGCGTCGAAGTGAGCCAGTCGGCAACCATCGATGAGGCGGCAATGCCGCCGCCCGCCGCCAGCGGCGAAAAGGCCGACATCACGGCTTGGTTGGCGGTGGCCGCAGGCGCCATCGGCTCGCTGATGGCAACGCTCGACATCTCCATCGTCAACGCCTCCCTGCCCACGATTCAGGGTGAGATCGGCGCTTCGTCGAGCGAAGGCACCTGGATCGCCACCGCTTATCTCGTGGCAGAAATCATCATCATTCCACTTACGGGTTGGCTTGAGCGTGTATTCGGCCTGCGCCGCTTCCTGCTGATCGCGGCGATCCTGTTCACCGGCTTTTCGATCATGTGCGGACTGTCGTCTTCGCTGACGATGATGATCCTCGGTCGTGTCGGACAAGGCTTCACTGCGGGTGCGATGATCCCGACCGCCCTGACCATCATCGCCACGCGCCTGCCACCCAACCAGCAACCGGTGGGCACCGCCCTGTTCGGCCTGACCGTCATCATGGGCCCGGTCCTCGGTCCTCTGGTGGGTGGCTGGCTGACCGAGACGTTCAGTTGGCACTATGCCTTCTTCGTCAACGTGCCGATCAGCCTGATCCTGATCACCCTGCTGCTGGTCGGTCTGCCAAAGGGCAAGATGCAATTGGGCGAACTCGTCAACGCCGACTGGTTCGGCGTGATCGGCCTGATCCTCGGTCTGGGCGGCATCACGGTGGTGCTCGAGGAAGGCCATCGCGAGCAGTGGTTCGAATCCGCCCTGATCTGGAAACTGAGCGCAGTCACGCTGCTCGGCTTCATATTCATCGCCATCGGCCAGTTCAAGGCAAAGCGCCCGGTCATCAAGCTGGCCCTGCTGCGCAAGCGATCCTTCGCCGCGGTATTCGTGCTGGCGTTCGTGCTCGGTGCGGTGATGTTCGGCACCGCCTACGTCATCCCGCAGTTCCTTGCCGCGATTGCCGATTACAACGCCATGCAGGCAGGACGCATCGTTTTCATATCCGGCATCCCGGCGATGCTGATGATGCCGCTGTTTCCGATCCTGATTTCCCGCGTCGATCTGCGAGTGATCGTCGGAACCGGGGTCGCTCTGCTGGCGATGTCCTGTTACCTCGACGTGACGCTAACCGCGCAATCGCGCGGCGGCGATTTCGTCGAGACGCAGCTGATGCGTGGCCTTGGCACCGTGTTCTGCATGATGTTCCTCAATCAGGCGGCGATCAGTTCCGTGGCGCGTGAAGACGCCGGTGACGCAGCGGGCCTGTTCAACGCAGCGCGCAACCTCGGTGGTTCGGTCGGGCTCGCCCTCCTCGCCACGTTGCAGGATCAGCGCTGGGAGTTCCATCGCTGGACGCTCCACAGCGCCCTCGGCGCGAACAACCTCAACGTCCAGGACTGGGTCAGCCAGCAGGCGATGAGCTATGGCGGCGGCCCCGACGGAATGGCGGCGGCGCTCCGGTCGCTCGACGGCATGATCCTGCGCGATGCACTGGTCATGGCTTTCAACGATGATTTCATGGCGCTGACGCTGGGCATCCTGCTCGTTTCCCCGCTCGTTCTTCTTCTGCGCCCGCTTCCCAAGGGCTACCACGCAAAGGCCGGACACTGATGACTGCCTCGCTTTCCTATCGCCGCATCGGCAGCGCCACTATCCTTGCGGCGTTGCTCGCTGGCTGTGCGACCGTAGGTCCCGACTACAAAGGTGCTCCAGAAGTCGCTCCGGCAGCGGCCTCGCGCGGCACGTTCGTCCGTGCCGGAGAGGCCATGCCGCAGGCCACGCCTTCGTCGCGGTGGTGGGAGAGCCTGGGCGACCCCGTTCTGAACCAGTTGGTCGTCTCGGCTCTTGAAGACAGCCCCGGCATCGCCGCGGCGAATGCCCGCATCGCCCAATCGAGGGCAGCTCTTGCTGCCAACCGCACAGCTGCGCTGCCGACGGTGAACACGTCCTTTGCCGCTCCCTATCTGAACGTTCCGGGCAACATCGCCGGAAACGGCGGCGGGCGAGACGAGATCAACGCCTATAATCTCGGCTTTGACGCCTCTTGGGAAATAGACCTGTTCGGCGGCACCCGGCGCAAGGTGGAGGCTGCCTCGGCGCGTGCAGAAGCCGCTGAAGCAGGTGCTGCCGATGCCCGCGTAACCCTCTCGGCCGAAATTGCGCGTGCCTATGTCGGCCTGCGGGCTCGGCAGTCTATGCTGGCGCTGCAAGACCGGCAGGTGGGCATAGACCGGGAACTGGTCTCCTTGGCGCAACAGCGGTTTGCCGCCGGGACGATCCCGCAACAGCCCGTCAACGCTGCAGAAGCGCAAGCTTTCGCCAGCGAGGCCGACGTTGCCAAGTCCCGCGCCGAGATTGCCGTTCTGATGGACCAGATTGCAGTGCTTACGGGCAAGGAGCCCGGTGCGCTCGACACCCTGCTGGGAACTCCGGCTGCGGTGCCGCTGCCTCCTGCCGAAGTGGCCATTGGTGACCCCGCCAACCTGTTGCGCAGCCGCCCCGACATTCGCATGGCCGAGCGCCAGTTGGCGGCCGCCAATGCCGATGTTGGCGTGAAGATTGCCGACAAGTTCCCGAAGATCTCGTTCCTCGGGCTGCTGGGTCTTGGCGGCCAGAACATCGGCGACATCTTCGACCCCGCCAACATCGTCGGCATCGCCCTGCCCCAGATCAAGTGGAACCTCTTCGATGGCGGGCGCGCCAACCGCCAGGTTGAAGCAGCCAAAGGCGCCTATGCTGAAGCCGAAGCGAATTACCGCAGAACAGTGCTGACGGCGCTTCAGGATGCCGAAGGTTCGCTTGCGCGCTTTGGCGCACAGCGCGTCGCTTTCGGCAAGGCGCTTGATGCGGAAGGTCGGGCGCGCAAGAACGTTGAACTGCAGCAGCAACGCTTGCAGGCCGGGACCATTGGCAGGCCCGACCGTCTTGATGCAGAGCGGCAGGCGTTGCAGTTGGCGATGTCAGCTGCCGCCGCACGCGCCGAACTGACGACCGGATTTATCGCGGTAGAAAAGGCGCTTGGGCTTGGCTGGACCGCCAGTTCAGCAGGGTCAGGAGCGGATAAATGAAACGGATTCGCCCATTTTATAGTATATTGACTCCAGCCATGGCTGAGGCACTTTATCCATCAGATACGCCGCAAAGGCGAGAAAGTGGGAAAGATGCGCTGGATTACCGATGCGGGCCTCCGCTTCTGGCAGGCCTATCGCGAAGGACTGGAGATGTCCTGCCCGGTTCACAACCGGATCGCCGAAGCTATGGCCGAACGGCTGTGCGAGCGGGATCAACCGCATGACACTGCCGCCCTCGCCGCCTTCGCAGAACAGCAACTCACCGTCCACTGATCTTTCGGGTAGTAGGACCGCCACGAAGCGCGGTCGTCCGTCGCTGGAGGAAGCGCAACGTCTTCCTGCGCGAATCCTTGAAGCCGGTTGGGAGGTCCTGCGGGACCATGGCTTCGAAGCCTTCACCTTTGATCGCGTCGCGCGTCATGCGCATATCGGCAAGGCCACGATTTACACACGCTTTGCCGGCAAACGCGAATTTCTCGAAGCGCTGCTGGCTCACAAGACCATCGAGCGTCGGCTCGAAATCATGAAGCTGGGCGCTGGCCTGCCCGTCGTCGACGCGTTCTGCATTCGCGCCGCCGCGATAATGCGCGTGCTCCATTCGGCAGAAGGCCGGATGATGGAGCGACTGGTCGACTGGTGCGACCAGGAATTCGGCAATGAAGAAGTGAACTACCGCCAGGCGATGTATGCCGATGCCCTTGTCAGCATCTCGGAAGAAATCCGCGAAGCTGCGCACGTGCAAAACCTCGAACTGGCCGATCCCGGACTGGCTGCTCGCTTCTGGTTGGAGGGTCTGCTCGGCCACGCCCGTTTCACGGGCTCAATCAAGGAAATCGACGACCGCGCCAACGAGGAGTGGGCGCGCGCCTATTCCGAGTTCTTCTTCGCCGGTCTGCGCCACACTGGTGCCATCACGGGGCCTGCCGCGTCGCCTTGATGTTGAAGCTGACACTTACCGCATCCTTTAACTGATCCGTCGCAGACCATTCGGATTCACCGACCCCAAAGGACAGGCGCTGCAAGGTCGCATTGCCGGTGGCGGTTGCCTTGTCGCCGCTGATCTTGAGGGCGAACCGCAGTGCCAGCGGCTTGCGTTGTCCATGCAGCGAAAGCGTTCCATTGGCGACATAGCGGCCTTCGCCCATCTCCCGAATGTTCGTGGAAACGAAGTGCGCCGTGGGGTGTGCACCAACGCCGAAGAAGCTGTCACTGCGAAGCATATCGTCGCGCTGGCTATCGCCGCTGTCGACCGAGGCGAGGTCGATCGTCGCCCGGATCGATGATCCCGGCAGGTCCTCGGGATCGAAGATGATCGTCGCATCCCAGCGCGAGAACGATCCGTTGATCGCCTCGCCGCTGTATTCTGCGGCAAAGCCCAGGCGCCCGCCCTTCTCCAGTTTCCACGGACTCGCCTTGGCGGCTGTCGCTGCCGCGCTCTCGGCAACGGCGGGTTCTGAACTCGCCGGCGCCGATGGATCTTCGCCCGGAACCTCTGCAGAAGTCTCGGAAGCTATTTCGCTCGGCGAAGCAGGAGCCGGAGACTTGTTACCCGAAAACGACAGAAACAGGCCGCAGATCAGCGCCCCGGCACCAAGCGCGATTGCCGCAAATCCGGCGGCGCCTATCGCGCCGTGCGAGCGGATCGCCGCTGGCAGCATCCGGCCAATCACGTCCTCGCGCTTGAAGTGGTGGTACAACGCGCCGGCTACGTGCAGCACGATCAGCGCCATGCCGACCGTGCCCAAGGCACCGTGCAGCACTTCGGCAGGTTCATGCCAGGCCTGGCCGACGGGCAGGTCCGGCCAAGGCACCTTGCCGAACAGCATCGTCTGCAACCGCACCTTGGCCGTCGATACGATGATCCACCCGGTCAGCGGCCCGACGATCATCACTGCATAAAGCAGGACGTGCACGACGGACGCGAGCAACATCTGCGCCTTGCCATCCTGCACCGGCGCGGGTCGCACCTTGAACAGTCGCACCACCAGCCGCGCAAGGCTCAGCAGCAGGATCGCGATGCCGACCGACTTGTGGAACTGGTATCCTGAAAACTGCACCGCGCCCTTGGGCAAGTCCTCCAAGGCCCAGCCAAGCCCGATCTGGAACAGCAGCAACAGGGCGATCGCCCAGTGCAGGATGATGGCAAGCGCAGAATACCGTTCGGGCCGCAGCGTCGTCATAGTCAAAATACCCCTCGATCCGACAAGCGTCATAACAGCGACGACGAAGACATGGTATGCCCCCTCGTATCGGCGCAGTGGATTGCTACATCTGCGCACATCAATCCTTGGGAGACCTCAATGTCCAATAGTCCGTGGGCCCATCACCGCAGCGCAAGCATTGCCGACGACATCGATTTCGAAATCAAGGGCCAGGAATTGCAGTTCCTCGAGATCGAACTCGATCCCGGCGAAAGCGCTGTCGCCGAAGCTGGTGCCCTCGTCTGGAAGGACGGCTCAGTCGGAATGACCACCGTTTTCGGCGATGGCAGCGCCGATCAGCAGGGCGGCTTCATGGGCAAGCTGCTCGGTGCGGGCAAGCGACTGGTCACGGGCGAGAGCCTGTTCACGACAGTTTTCACCCACAACGGTCACGGCAAGGCCCGCGTCGCCTTCGCCTCGCCCACGCCGGGCGCCATCCTGCCGATCAAGCTGTCGGACGTGGGCGGCACGCTGATTTGCCAGAAGGACAGCTTCCTCGCCGCCGCGCGCGGTGTTTCGATCGGCGTTGCCTTCCAACGCCGCGTGATGACCGGCCTGTTCGGCGGCGAAGGCTTCATCATGCAGAAGCTTGATGGCGACGGCTGGGTCTTCGTCCAGATGGGCGGCACGCTGGTGGAAAAGGAACTGCGCCCTGGCGAAGAACTCCACGTCGATACCGGCTGCCTTGCCGCTTACACGCCGGGCATTGACTTCGACCTGGTAAATGCAGGCGGCGTGAAGTCCGTCCTGTTCGGCGGCGAAGGACTGTTCTTCGCGCGCCTGCGCGGTCCCGGCAAGGTCTGGATCCAGTCCCTGCCCTTCTCCCGGCTTGCCGGACGGATGCTTGCCGCCGCCGGCTCCCGCGGCGGCCAGAACCGCGGCGAAGGCTCGATCCTGGGCGAACTGGGTGATTTCATCGGCGGCAACAACTGAGGATACGAAAAGAGGCCGGTGGATCGCTCCACCGGCCTTTGAGTACCGCATGCGCTGCGGGGTGGTTCAGCCTCAGAAGCTCTTGCGCAAGGTGACGCCCCAAGTGCGCGGATCACCCGGAAGGCCCGCGATCAAGCCGGTATTGCCGGGGCCGACGAAGAGCTGGTCGATATAGTTCTGATCGAACGCATTGCGTACCCAGCCATAAATGTCGAAGCCGCTGTCGGTGCGGAAACCGGCGCGGAAGTTCGACAGCGAATAGCCATCGACCCAGGTGTAGATCGAAGGCGTCGGGTTCGACGAGAAGTTCGACCGGTAGCTCCCGTCATAGCCGAAGTAGACTTGCCCATCCTCCTCGAGGAAGGTGACCGGTGCATTGGCTTCGAGCCCGAACGACAGCGACCACTTCGACACGCCGGGCAGACGCTGACCGGAGATGTCGCAATTGGCCGGGCTGGTGGTGGCGCCCGAGAGCTCTGGCGGGCACGGCGCATCGACGAACTTGCGGTACGTGGCGTCGGTGTAGGCCCCATTGACGTAGGCATTGAAGCGCTCGCTCGGCCGGACTGAGAAGTCGGCCTCGATACCCTGCGAGCGCACCGCACCGGCATTGGCGAGATAGCCGCGCAGAACCCCGAACTGGCCATTGTTAACGTTGGCCTGATAGTCCTTGATGTCCGTGCGGTAGGCCGAGAGGTTGAGGATCGCACGACGGCCCCAGAACTCGGTCTTCAGACCCGCTTCGTAGTGCTGCACCGATTCCGGCTTGACCGTGGCCGCGCCCAGAATCGGGTTGTTTGCCGCATCCGTCGGCACGCCGTTCTGGTTGATGCCGCCCGATTTGAAGGTCTTGGCATAAGTCGCGTAGAACATGATGCCCGGCGCAACCTTGTAGCTGGCGGTGAAGTCGTAACTGAAGTTCCAGTCGCTGAACTTGGGCGAGATCGTCTGGGGGGTGAAGATGCCTAGCTGCGCCGTCTTCACCGGAGTGGTCGTGCCGTCGATCAGGATTTCGCTGCCCGAGGCCGTGAACACCCGCCGCTGGTAGAAGCCGTCCTTTTTGTCGTAATTCACGCGCACGCCCGGCTGCAGCGTCAGCTCAGGCGTCACCTTCCAGCTCGCCTGCCCGTAAACCGCCACGCTGGTATTCTTGAGATACTGCGTGTTGAGCGCGGTCAGCCCGTTCAGCACGTCCGAGTTGTAAAGGGCGTTGCTCGGCGCAAGGTTCCATTTCGTCGATGCGCTGCCATGCTGCTCTGTGCCCTGCGTGTCGATACGCTGGTAGAACCCGAAGGCACCAAGCACGAAATCGAGGCGGTCGGAGCTGTAGTTGTAGCGCAATTCCTGCGTGTACTGGTCCTGCTGGGAAGGGTTCTGCGACTTGGTGACAATCGGCAGGCCGGTAAAATCACGGTCGTTCTGTGGCTTCCAGTCCCAGAAGCGCCACGCCGTGACCGAGGTCAGCGTGCCCGGCCCGATGTCCCACTTGGCCTTGAGCGACACGCCGCCGATCTTGTTGCCAGCCTGCAGCGTCGCGTCCAGATCGGTCAACCGGTCATAGGGATTGGTGCTTGGCACGGTGTAGCCCTGTGCCGCCGCAAGCGCTGCAAACTGGCGGTTGGCAGCACGCTGCGTCGTCCCTGTGCGGACATAGACCGAACCGCAGCAAGCAGCGTCCTGCTCGCTGTAATCCCCGGCCAGCGTGATGCTCAGCGCTTCGGATGGCTTGAACAGCAACTGGCCCCGAAGACCAAGGTTGTCCTGCCCCTGTATCCACTGCTTGGAGGTCACATTATAGATCGTGCCGCGGCGGTTGGTCGATGACACCGCCAGGCGCGCCGCCAGCGTATCCGTGACTGGCCCAGAGACGGCAGCCTTCGCCTGCACGAAGTTCAGGTTGCCGATGCTGACTTCGGCCTTGCCTTCGAAGTCGAAGGTCGGCTGGTTGGTGGTGATGTTGATCGCACCGGCCGTCGTGTTCTTGCCATAAAGCGTGCCCTGCGGCCCGCGCAGGACCTCGATCTGCTTCACGTCGAGAAAGTCGAACGTCGCCGAGGCAACGCGCGCGTTGTAGACGTCGTCGATGTAGATGCCGACGCCCTGCTCGATGCCATCGTTGGTCAGGCCGAACGGCGCGCCAAGGCCGCGAATGTTCACCGCGGTGTTGCGCGGGTTCGAGGAGTAGAACTGCAGCGTTGGCGTCAACTGCTGCAAACGGCCGACGTTAAAGGCGCCGGTATTGTCGATATGCTCGCCGCCGACGACGGAGATCGCCAACGGGACGTCCTGCGCCGTTTCTTGGCGCCGACGCGCTGTGACGACGATCTCGCCGCTGTCACTGGCCCCCGTTCCGACGGAAGTCGTCTGGGCGTCCTCGGGCGCGGGCACTGCGGCGGTGGTGGTGGTGGCAGGCGCTTCGGCAGCGTAGACGCCATGCGAAGCCAGGGCGAGCGGCGCAACGCCACCCGCGAGAAGGACGCGGAAATTCATCGTAGGACCTCATGTGTTCCCGAACGATGCTTCCGGTTGTCCGGTCAGCGGTGCGGTAGCTCTGTGTGTTTTTGGTATTGGATGCGCGGGACGATCAGTTCGGCTTGAGCCGTCGCTTCTCGGTCACGTCGATCTGGACGACACGTCCTTCGTGGACGGTCAGTTGCACGGCCCCATAACGCAGCCCGGTCAGGGCTTCGCGCACGCTGGCAATGCTTTCCTCGAGATGGCTTTCGGATTCACCCTGATTGCCAGCCCCTGATTTGGTCGGTTCGGTCATTCCCCGTTCGATCCTGTTGGCGCGAAGGGTGCCCGTCGATTGTGCTCGCATGATTGCCATACCCCTTTCTTGCGCAGTGTCCGGCGACTCGCCGCCGTTGCCCAGCTTCTATACTCAAGTTTTTTAGTAGACATTAAACTTCGTCTGTTGCGGCGCAAAGCTTTCCTTTTGTCGATGCAGGAGGCTGTTGCGCAATTGGCGCCGTCAGGACCAATTATCTCTATCGCAAAGATAGACAATGCAGTTGCGACGAATTGGCGCGAGCGCGCGACAGTTCGCGTCGAGGTTCAACCGTTGTTCGACAACGCGCCCTTGGTGGCTCAGTCGTTCTTGATGAGGCGAAGAACAGGTCGGGGCTTCAGCGGAGCCTGCGGAACGTCGTCCTCCAGCCTGTGGGCGAGGCATTCCACTGCCATGGCGAGATGGAGCGCGGCCATGGCTTCACCGTGGGTGTCGAGTTCGTCGAGCGCAGTCGACAAGGCTTCGAAGACTTCGACTAGTGGCTTGGCTGCTACTTGCATGGCGTAGACTGTTCCTGTTGCCCCGCACAACCTGACGGACCCTGTTGTCAGGCAACTCCTAACCGCGAATTCGCCCGCAGAAAGGGAAGATTGCACCGGAAATGAACAACCGGAAACCAGGGTGGAGACAGATGCAGACGCTTGCCGCGGAGATTTACTTACCTCTCTGACAGTTAGTCAGGCAACGCCTTCGCGCTGCAGCATGCCGGCGCACTAGCGCCGACAGAATCAATCGCATCCACTTTGGCAATATCGCCAAGTCCAGTGCCTGCGCACTTTTGAGCCTGCCTCGCGGTATCCTACCGTCGCCGAATCGGCGGCAAGTTCCCTCGCCAAAACGACGAAACGCAACGCGCGTTCGGCAGACACAAAAATCGTCGCGGCTGGCAAATCACCAAGAACTGTTAAGGTTCGGATTCGAACCAATCACTTACTGGCAGCGCGCCATGGCCTCCCTCGCCAGCCGCGCAAGAACGGGAAATGCCTCTGCGCGGTCCCTGGCATGCGCCGATGCGGCAGTGCCCCGAAGGTAGCGTCCCTTGATGCCATGGAAGATCGCGGCGAGCCGGAAATAGTTGAAGGCCACGTAGAAATCCCACGAGGCGATCGAGTCTCGCCCTGTCCGACGGCAATAGGCAGCGACGTATTCAACCTCGCTGGGGATATTCAACGCAGTCAGATCCGCCCCTTCCAGCCCGGCCACGATGTTCGGCGGCATATGGTACATCATCGCGTGATAGGCAAAGTCGGCCAGCGGATGCCCCAACGTCGAAAGCTCCCAGTCGAGCACGGCAATCACGCGGGGCTCTGTGGGGTGAAAGATCATGTTGTCGCAGCGGAAGTCGCCGTGAACGACACTTGTCTCGTCGCCTTCGGGAATGGCGGTCGGCAACCACTCGACCAGCGCATCCATGTTCGGATCGCGGCCGGCAAGTTCGTCCTCGAGGTACTGCTTCGACCAACGGCCGACCTGCCGCGCGAAGTAGTTGCCGGGTTTGCCATAGTCACCCAGCCCCACCGCTTCGTGGTCGATCGAGTGCAACTGCGCGATCGTCGCGTTCATGGCGTCGAAATAGGCCGGACGCTCCTCGCGGGAAACGTCAGGAAAAGTCGCATCCCAGAAGATGCGGCCCTCCACCATCTCCATCACGTAGAACCAGCTGCCGATGACGCTTTCATCGGTGCACAACCCATGGACGTGCGCCACCGGAAAGCCGACAGACCCGAGCGCCGAGAGCACCTTCGCCTCCCGCTCGACCGCGTGCGCCCCCTTCAACACTGGCCCAGGTGGCTTGCGGCGCAGCACATAGGCACGGTCGGGCGTGATCAGCTTGTAGGTCGGGTTCGATTGCCCGCCCTTGAACTGCTCCACCTCGAGAGGCCCCGAGAACCCCTCGACATTGGCTTCCATCCACTTCGCAAGCGCCGCCTCGTCGAAGCGATAGCCCTCACGTACCGGGGTGGTGCCCGCGTTTGCCTCCTGCGCCGTGCCGCTCATCAGTGCGCCGCTCCTGCCTGCGCATGACGCCAATCGCGGCGGATCTTCTTGGCAAGGCTCCACTTGTGGACCTCTGTCGGGCCGTCATAGATGCGGAACGCTCGCACTTCGCGGAACATCTGCTCGACGATCGTATCGGTCGTCACGCCCGTTCCGCCCATCACCTGCACGCACTTGTCCGCCACGCGCATCAACGCCTCGGACACTGCAACCTTGGCCATCGAGCTTTCGACAGTACCGAGCGAGCCGGTATCGAGCACGCCTGCGCACCAGTCGATCATCAGCTCAGCCTGCTTCAGGTCGATCATGTTCTCGGCCAGCATGAAGCCGACGCCTTCGTGATCGATCAGTTGCTTGCCGAACGCCATGCGACGGTTGGCGTAGTCCGAGGCGATCTCCTGCGCGCGGATGCACCCACCCAGCCAACGCATGCAGTGCGAAAGCCGAGCCGGGCTCAGGCGCACCTGCGCATACTTGAAGCCCTCGCCCGGCTCGCCCAGCATCTGGTCCGCCGACACGCGAAGGTCCTTGATGTCGATCACCGCGTGGCCGCCCGGCATGTTGCTGTCGATGGTATTGGGCACGCGCACGATCTCGATCGCCGGGTCCGGCAGGTCGACGAGGAACATGCATGCCCCGCCCTCCTCGTCCTTGGCCATGACGATGCCGACCTTGGCGCCCTTGGCGCCGGTGATGAAGGCCTTGCGTCCGCTGATGACCCAATGATTGCCGTCGCGCCGGCATGTCGTCTGCATCATCGAAGGGTCGGAGCCCGCCCCACCGGTCTCTGCCGGCTCGGTCATGAAGAACGCCGAACGCGCCTCCCCCGATACCAGCGGCTTGAGGAAGCGCTCCTTCAGTTCAGGGCTACCGACCTTGCCGAGCAGGTACATGTTGCCTTCGTCCGGCGCCTGCGTGTTCACGGCCAGCATGCCCAGCGGCGAAAGCCCTGAGCGGATCAGCACGACCGCCGTCTCGCGCTGGCTGAGGTGGCGACCATCGGCCAGGATGTGCGGCGTCAACACGCCCGCCGCGCGCGCCTTCTCGCGCATTTCCATGACCATCTCGTCAAGCGGCGCGCCGTGATCGTCACGGCGCGGATCGCTTTCATACGGGATAACTTCCTCGCGAACGAACCGCTCTACCCGATCCGCGATTTCCAATGCGGCGTCCATGCCGATGCCAATTGCCATTCTGCTTTACTCCTCAATCGCGGGATCGGTTGACAGTTTTCAGCGCGGCGCCATGCGGATCGCGCCGTCCAGGCGGATAACTTCGGCGTTGAGCATCGGGTTGGTTACGATGCTCTCGACCATGCGCGCGTATTCTTCAGGCTTGCCGAGACGGCTCGGGAACGGGACTTGGCTCCCAAGCGAGTCCTGCGCTTCCTGCGGCAGCGATTGCAGCAGCGGCGTCAGGAACAGGCCCGGCGCGATGGTGTTCACGCGGATGCCATAGCGGGCAAATTCACGCGCAATCGGCAGTGCCATGCCGACGACACCACCCTTGGATGCCGCATAGGCCGCCTGCCCGATCTGGCCTTCGAACGCAGCGACGCTGGCAGTGTTGACGATCACGCCACGCTCTTCGCCAACCTGCTCGGCATTGAAAATGCGGGCCGAAAACTTCGACAACACGTTGAACGTGCCGATCAGGTTGATCTGGATGATCTTCGAAAAGTCCTTGAGCGGGATTGCCTTGCCATCGCGCCCGATGACCTTCGCGGGCGGCCCGATCCCGGCGCAGTTCACCAGGATCCGAGCCTTGCCGTTCATCGCCTCGGCCTCGAGGATGGCGTTGTCCACTGCATCCTCATCGGTGACGTCGACCTTGAAGAACGTGCCGCCGATGGCCTCTGCATGGGCGCGGCCCAGATCCTCGTTCAGATCGAAGATCGCAACCTTGGCACCCAGTTCAGCGAGTCGAGCCGCTGTTGCCCCACCCAGACCAGAGGCGCCACCCGTCACGATTGCTGCCAGCCCCTTGATTTCCATAGCCTATGCATCCCTTCCTTCAATCAGTTCTGTCACAAGTCAGAACCGACCAGAACAATATCTACTCACGAGTAAGTATTGTTCCAAAGGGTATGGAGTCAATCGCAGCATTGCCCTACCCTGCGCGCGACAGAAGCGCCGACTTGGCGCAATTTCCAACTGGCAGAACACGCAGGGTACCGCTCTTGGCCGCACGATCTCCCTTCAAGACCGCCGCCGAACGCAGCGAGGAGCGCGAAGCCAAGCGCATGGCCGTGCTCGAGGCCGCGGTGCGGATGTTCAACGCCCGAGGCTACCACCAGACCTCGCTCGACGACGTCGCAGCGAGCCTCGGCATCTCCAAGCCGACGATCTATCACTACCTTGGCAACAAGGAGCAGGTTCTGGTCGAATGCCTGACGATCGGCATGAACCAGTTGCTTGCTGCAGCAGACGAGGCGCGCGTTCATCACGGACGCGGCCTCGACCGCCTCCGCGCCTTCCTGACCGACTACGCCGAAATCAACATGAACGACTTCGGGCGGTGCAACATCCTGACCGCCAACGAGGCACTGTCACCAGACGCCCGGGAGTCCATCCGCCTGCGCAAGCGTCGGATCGATGCGACTTTGCGTGAACTGGTGGCCGAAGGGATCGCCGATGGTTCGGTTTCGCCGTGCGAGCCGAAACTGGCTGCACTCACATTGGCCAGCGCATTGAACGGCCCCTCGCGCTGGCATCGTCCTGATGGCCAACTGTCAGAGCGTGATATCGCGAAGAAGCTGGTCGATTTCCTGACCGCAGGCCTCGCCCCGCGCTGATCAGCTGCCGCCGTAGAAGCTGCGGAACGAAGCGGGCGCACCACACTTGGCGATCGCCGTCTCGACGTGCCGCTTGCGCTCACGCACCAGCGAGGCCGAGGTCAAGGCAAACCGGCGCTCGTAGCCGACTTCCGCGGCAGTGAACGGCTTTGTCCCCGGCAGCACGCTTGTCCCGCCAAGGCCGAACACCATGAAGTTGAGCATGTCCGCGAGTTGCTGATTGTCGCTGATCCGGCTCTTGGCGATGTTGGGCAGGCGCAGCAGGTAGGCCCGCGTGTCTGCCGTGCACATCATGTAACCGACGCGTCCGCGCAGCTCGGGCAGCTTGGCCGGTGCCGAAAGCCCCTGGACGCCGTGGCACCCGGCACAATGCTCGACATAGTCGGCCTTGGCCAGTTCCGCATCGCCAATTGCCGCCAGCCCTTTCGCCACGGTCTCCGCCCGAGGATCACCCGCCGAGACAGCCGGCACCGCAAGCGCCAGCGTCGCAGCGAGTCCGGCTAGAGCAACGAGGCGCATCGCCGTCCGCCTCAGGCCGCGCCGATCATCATGGCGGTAGAGCAGTGATACTCCATGCTGCTCGTACCGAAGCACCAGATGATATTGTTGTTGAGCTGCGGCAGATACAGCTGCGTCTCGCGATCGATATTGTCGCAATTGCACTGACCGCAGGCGGGCTTCCCGCAACAGTCGCGATAGGCGATCATGTAGGCCTTGCCGTCATCGGGATTGATGCAAGATCCCACCCATGAAACCGGCGAAGGCTCTGCGCCTGCCGGGCAAGTGTGGATGCCGCCACCGCAGCAGGTGCACAACGCGCCATCGATCGCACAGTAGCGCCAGTAGTCGCACTTCGTCTGGTCGGTCGTCTGCGCGCTGCGGGCAAAGGCCGTCTTGGCCTCGGGCGACCGGTCAGGCTTGGCCGCTTCGGCACGGCTCACCGGCAGCAGCGGGAAGACCGGCGCCGCCACCAGCGCCGCCCCCATCCGCGCAAGGATGCCACGACGCGAGGTTCCACCGGCAAAGCGCCGCAACAGCTTCTCGCCCATCGCATCGGGATTGAAACGCTTCATCGAATGCCCCCTATGATCCTTGATGCGCCCGCGCCGTCAAGCTGCGGCAACAGTCTTCAGCTTGCCGATGTAATCCTGCACTGTGGCAATCCCCATTTCGTGCGCCACCACCAGGCTCTCGAGATGCTCGCGACTGTTGACCAGCCCCTTGGAAAGGATCGTCCCTTCCGCATCCAAAAGCACCGCGTACGGCAGCTTGCCCACTTCGAACGCCTGCCCCACCTCGGGACCGTTGATGAAACGGTAGTTTTCCAGCCCCTGCGCCGCGATCAGTCCGCGCTGCACCTGCGCGTCATCGTCGCCAACGAAGGTCAGTTCCACCCGCTCGTCCTTGGCAAAGGAGCGTGCCGCCGGGATCAGGCCCTTGCACAGCGGGCACGTTGCTGAAACGAACATCAGCAGTCGCAACGGCACATCCTTGGCAGGCCCGCCGACGATCACGTCCTTGCCTTCAAGCGTATGAGCCGGAACCGCCGGAGCCTTGCCCCCGACTGCCGGCCCGCCACTCGTCTGCAAGGCGCCCGCCGGAGCCACCCGCATGTGCAGCACACCCACTTGCCGCGCCAGCGCCAGCAGCGCCACCACCAAGGCGATGATCACCAGCCATGACAGGACCTGTCCAACGATCAGTGCGGTCATCATCGCGAATTCCTTTCCGTGGCGAGAGGCCCTTGCGCCAGCGCCGCCAGTGCGTTGGCCAGAAGGGTCAGAAGATAAAGCGCTGCACCGGCCGCGAGTCCGATCAGCCATTGCGCCGAAGCGAACGGCGGCTGCGGCAGCAGTGCAGGCACCAGCAGCCCAGCCAGCACGATGTTCCGCATCACGAGCGCACGGCTAAGGGGCTGGCGCAGTTCCGACCGACCGCAACCGCAATCAATGTTGGAACGACCCCTGCCAATGTTGATCGCCATGGCCGCCGCAAAGACCAGCAGCAAAAGACCGGCGGGCACAGCGGCAAAGCGAACGCCTCCGATCAGCGCAAGCCCAACCGCCACTTCGGCAACCGGCAGCGTCGCCGCGACCGCGGGGACCAATGCCTCAGGCAGCAAGCGATAGTTGGCGACGACACCGGGAAAGACCCGCCGGCTCCGCAACTTCGCAATCCCCGCGCCGACGAACACCGCGCCAACGCCGATCGCGCCGGCCATGCCCGCGATCCCCATTGCCGCAGTCATGCTCAAGGCTTCACCTGTGATCACATCGGCTCCACGACGGTGATCAAGCCGCCACCGGCGTTCTCGATCTCGTGCTTCACCTCTCCTGTCTTGGAATCGATGACAAGCGCCTTGCCCTTGTAGCTGTTGACCATGATCATCGCCGCATCGTCCTGTGTGATCTGGATATTGCCCGGCTCCCCTTCCACCGGGATGCGCTTGACCAGCTTCTTCGTCGCCAGATCGACGCCCCAGATTTCCTCGGCGCCTTCCTTGTGACTCCAGTATTCGCCCTTGTGCATCAGCACCCACAGCGTACCGCTCGGCCTGTGCAGCGCAACCGGCTGCATCCCGCCGGGATACCAGGCAATGTCGAGCGGCTTGACGTCAGCTGGCTTCATCCCGCCCGCTTCCTGGATAGAAAACGGCGCGCTTACCTCAACCTTGCCACCGATCGAAGCCGTGCGGATCAGGCCGGTGTAGCTGACCATCACCACCTGCTTCTTCTTGCGATCATAGACGGTGTTCGAAAAGATCGGGTCTGCCGCAGCGTCGAAGAACGGCTCGGTCCGCGTGATGTCCTGCGTTGCGCCCTTGATTGCCACTGTCGCGATCGTGCCGTCGGCGCAGAGCGAAGAGAACCCCACGCCCGGATTAGGGATCATCCCTGCGCATCCCGGCAGTTCCACCGCACGCACGAACTTGCGCTTCACCATGTCGATGATGTTCACCGACGAGGCCGGATCGAAGTTGTAGTCGTAGGCGGTCTTGCCGTCGTCGGTCAGCACGAAGTTGGTCGTGAACCCGCCGACGATCAGGCGCCCCGGCGTCGGGATCTCGCTGATCAGCTTCAGCGTCTTGCTGTCGTAGACCGAAACCAGATCCTGGCGCGTGCCACGGTTGACCTTGGACCACATCGTCTCGGCGACGTAATAGAACTTGCCCGCTGGATCGATCGCCATATCGGAATCGCGGCTGGTGTTGACCATGCCGACCATCTTGCCGGTCCCGGCATCGAAGATGCTCGAACCTGCCGATCCCCAGCCCCCGCGGACATAGAACCAGCTCGCCTTGGGCGGCTCCAGGGTCATCACACCGGGCTCTTCGGCCTCCGGCACCACGGTTTCGGCGAATGCCGGCTTGGCATGAACGCTTGCCAGCGTTCCGGCCAGCAATGAACCCAGAACAACTCGCGCCACTTTGCGTTCAAGCGTCATCTCGGCCCCCTTTGCCAGTCCGCAGGGCAGAGACTTGACGCATGTCCAGATTCGGTCAACGCCTTTTTTGCGTGTGCGAAAGGATGCGCTACCTGCGGTCGGCCAGACCGGCAATTTCCGCCGAAGTTATCGACTTGGCAAGCGATACCAGCGCGTGTGTCGCAATTGCGGTATAAGTGCTCATCCGAGAGGCCCACGGCTTGCCATAACCGAGGAACGGCGTCGCCCCTTCCATCGAAGCGCTGATGTAAAGCGCCACGTCCCGCACTTCCTGCTGGCTTAGCGCGGGGTTCAACTCGGCAACGTATTCCGAAATGAACTCGTGCACCCGCTGGTAGAACAGGCGCACGCGATCGGCCACGAACTCGTTGTGGTTGGCCAGCGCCCACAGTTCGGTGAACAGGCGCGTGGTGCGCTTGCCGGCAATGTCATCAAGGCACATCACCACGATCAGGCGCAACCGCTCCTCGGCATCGAGCCCCGGCTGGCGCACTGTGCGCTCCAGCAGCTTGTCGTAATTGCCGATGATGTCATCCAGCAGCGTCTGGATCAGCAGTTCCTTCTTCGGGAAATGATAGCTGACGTTCCCCACCTTCATCCCGCACTGCGCGGCGATGCGGCGGATCGTGAAGGCTCCGGCGCCCTCTTCGATAAGGACGCTGAGCGCCGCCTTGATGATCGCGTCGACCGTTTCCGTCCCACGCACGTATGTTCCCGGCCGCCGTGCGGAAGGCAAATCAGTATCAAACGTCTCGGGAAGCGCGGCCATCTTGCCTCGCGCATATCACCACCCGCGCCCAACACCAAGGATGCCGTTGTCACCCCGCCGTATAACCTGGACCTGATAAACAAGGCGCTTGACGATCTCCGGATGCCTGTCCAGATTCCGTGAGGTACGAGCCGATGGCCTTGTCTTTCGCGCTTTGTCTTTCCGGAATTTCCAAGGATTTCAGGCGATGAGCATTTCCCTCACCGTAAACGGCCGCAAACGCGTGGTGGAGGCGGAGGCCGACAAACCCCTGCTCTGGGTCCTGCGCGAAGACCTTGCCATGCCCGGTACCAAGTTTGGCTGCGGCGCGGGGCTGTGCGGCGCCTGCACCGTCCACCTCGATGGCGATGCCGTCCGCTCTTGCCAGACGCCGATCGCCGATGCCGCCGGCAAGTCGATCACCACGATCGAGGGCGTCGGCCTCAACGAGCTTGGCAAGCGGGTGCAGGATGCATGGGTCGCGCTCGACGTGCCGCAGTGCGGCTATTGCCAGGCCGGGCAGATCATGTCTGCCACCGCCCTGCTCAAACAGAATCCCAAGCCCACGCCCGAGGATATCGACGGCTGGATGAGCGGCAATATCTGCCGCTGTGCCACCTACATGCGCATCCGCGCCGCCATCCGCACCGCCGCAGGCCTCCCTGCCGAGGAGACCGCAGCATGAGCGACCAGATCGCCCTCTCCCGCCGCTCCTTCATCGCCGCCTCGCTGGCAGGCGGCACGGCGCTGACGCTTGACGCTTCGGTCGTTCTCGCCGCTGCAACGGCCACCGCACCCGCCGACGTCCTCAACGCCTTCGTGCGCATCAATGCCGATAACACCGTAATCATCGGCGCAAAGAACCCGGAAATCGGCCAGGGCGTGAAGGTCATGCTGCCGATGCTCATCGCCGAGGAAATGGACCTCGCTTGGGAGCAAGTGCGCATCGAGCAGACCGACGCGAACGAAAAGATCTACGGCGTACAGACCGCTGGTGGCAGCACCGCGACACCGCGCAATTGGCTGCCCATGCGCCAGGTCGGCGCCGCCGCCCGCGCCATGCTCGTATCTGCCGCAGCAAAGAAGTGGGGCGTCGATCCGGCCACCCTCACCACGGCCAAGGGCGCCGTGATCCAGGCCTCCTCCGGCAAGAGCCTGACTTACGCCTCGCTCGCCAAGGCAGCCGCCACCGAAACTCCGCCCGATCTCGCCAAGGTCCAGCTGAAGGATGAGAAGACCTTCACGATCATCGGCAAGTCCAAGCCTGGCGTCGACGTTCCGAAGATCGTCAAGGGCGAGCCGCTTTACGGCATCGACACCAGCCTCCCGGGCATGGTTCACGCCGCCATCGTCAAATGCCCCGCCCACGGCGGTACGGTTGCCTCGTTCGATGACGCGGCGGTCAAGGCCATTCCCGGCGTGCTCGGCGTCGTCGCCGTCAACAGCGGCTTCGTTCCGCAGGGCAAGTCCGACACGGTGGTCGTGATCGCCGACAGCTGGTGGAAAGCCAGCAAGGCGCGCGAGAAGCTCACCGTGAAGTGGGACGATGCCGCCGTCACCGGCTTCTCTACCGGAAAATACGAAGCCGACGCTGCCAGGATCGTGGCCACTGCGCCGCAAGCCAGCCTGTTCAAGGCCGGCGATGCTGACGCCACGCTCGCCAAGGCGGCAAAGGTCGTCAAGGCAGACTACGAATACCCGTTCCTCGCCCACGCATCGCTCGAACCGCAGAACTGCACCGCGATGTTCCAGAACGGCAAGCTCGAGATCTGGGCACCCAGCCAGGCCCCCGCAGGTGGAGCTGAGGAAACCGCCAAGCTCTGCGGCCTGACCACAGACGATCTGACTATCCACATGACCCGGATCGGCGGTGGCTTCGGCCGTCGCCTGATGAACGATTACATGGTCATAGCCGGTCAGGTCGCAAAGGCCATGCCCGGAAAGCCGGTGAAGGTCCTTTACGACCGCACCGACGATTTCCGCCATGATTTCTACCGCCCCGCCGGCTGGCACCGCTTCACCGCCGGGCTCGATGCCAATGGCGCTCTGACCGCGCTCAAGGACCACTTCGTCACCTTCGGCAAGGACGGCAAACCGATCCGCGCAGCACAGATGGCGCCGAGCGAGTTTCCCGCTCCGGTCGTGCCCAACGTCGACCTCGGCGTCAGTTACATGGCCACCAACCTCGCCACCGGCTGGCTGCGCGCCCCCACCTCGAACGCCATGTCGTTCGTGTGGCAGTCGTTCATGGATGAGGTTGCCGAAGCTGCCGGGCTCGATCTCCCCGAATTCATGCGCCGCACCCTCGGCGCGCCGCGCGAGATCCCGGGCGAACGCGTCAAGTTCCACACCGGCCGCGCGCGCGGCGTGATCGACGCCGTGTGCAAGTCCGCCGGATGGCAAGGCCGCAAGAAGGGCCGCGGCTTCGGCTTCTACTTCAGCCACCTTGGCTATTTCGCCGAGATCGTCGATCTTTCCATGAAAGACGGCGCTATCCAGATCGACAAGGTCTGGGTGGCCGGCGATATCGGCGCACACGTCATCAATCCGATCAACGCGCTGAACCAAGCGCAAGGCTGCGTGATCGACGGGATTGGCCAGGCGCTCGTCGGTCAGAAGATCGTGCAGGAGAACGGTGCGATCACTGCCGAGAATTTCGGTGATTTCCCGCTCATGCGGATTGATGCTGCGCCACGTGAAATCGCGGTCGAGTTCGTAAGGACCGACTTTGCGCCGACGGGTCTTGGCGAACCAGCGCTTCCCCCGGTCATCCCGGCACTGGCGAACGCGATCTACTCGCTCACCGGAAAACGGCATCGCCGCCTACCTCTGGAGCTGATATAGCCCGCGACGCATGGTCGCGACGACTCCCTCAGACATTCTTCGCTTTCTGTCCGCTCGTGCGGATGAAGGCGTGGAAACAGTGCTCGTCACTCTGGTCGCTGTGATCGGCGGTTCGTCGCGCGGCATCGGCACGCAAATGGCCGTCGCGGCAGACGGTCGGCGGCTGGGCTCGTTCTCGGGTGGGTGTATCGAAGACGCCGTGGTGGCGGAGGCATTGGAAACGCTGTCCGACGGCTGGGGGCATGTCGTCCGCTACGGAATCGGTTCACCCTATATCGATCTGCGCCTGCCTTGTGGCGGCGGCATAGATCTTCTGTTCACGCCGCGCCCGGCCACCGCGTCGATCCGCACGGCTCTCGATCTGCTGGAAGCGCGCCAGCCAGCTGCGCTCCGATTGGAATGCGATCGCGTCACCGTCGCAGGCGACGTGGAGGAAGTGCTATGGAATGGCGAGAGCCTGACCCATTGCTACCAGCCAGCCTTGCGCATTCATGCGTTGGGCCAAGGTGAGGATCTCACGGCTTTTTCCAGACTGGCCAATGCGTTCGGCGCACAAGTTCACGCACTATGCCCAGACATCGGCACTTGCATGGACCTTGCTGCTCTCGGTATCGCTACCACCCACATCCCGGTGCGAACGACCCTCCCGTTGACCGCGTCCGATCGCTGGTCCGCCATCGTCTTCCTGTTTCACGGGCGCGATTGGGAAGAACATCTGCTGCCGCAGGCGCTTGCACTACCCGCCTTCTATCACGGCGCGATCGGCAGTCGGCGCACGCACAGCGCAAGGCTTGAGGCCTTGCAGGCGAGCGGCGTGCCTAAGGAGCACATCGCGCGTTTGCGAGGCCATGTCGGGCTGATCCCGGCCACCCGCGATCCGGCAACGCTCGCCATATCGCTGCTCGCCGAACTGGTGGCCGAATACAACACTCTCGCACATTGGACTTACTGGACAGGAGAATCCCTGGCCCAAGCAGACCAATGACAGCCGCTGACATCGTCGTCATTTTCCTCGCTGCCGGGCGCGGGAGTCGCTTCGGCGGTGGCAAGCTTGCTGCGACGCTGGCAGGCAGGCCATTGGCCCGGCATCTCGGCGACCGTCTCGCCGCCTTGCCGTTCAGGCGAAAGCTGATGATCTGCTGCGAGGCCACGCCCGAAGTCGAAGGCTTTGAAAGGCTTGCGCTCGCTCCCCCCGGCGCCCCCCTTTCCCGCTCGATCGCCACCGGCATTGGCGAAATTCCCAACGCACCCGCCGCCCTGATTGCCTTGGCAGACATGCCGCTCGTACCGACCAGCCATATCGAAAATCTCGTTCGTGCGTTCGATGGCGATCGCATGGCCACCTGCGTTGCCGAGCGGGCGATGGTGCCTGCCATATTCGGCTCGCGGCATTTCCCGGCCTTGCTCTCGCTGCAAGGTGATCGCGGAGCCGCAGCGTTGCTTCTCGGCGCCCCCGCCATCCCGCTGGAGCAACAGCTTGCCCTTGATGTCGACACGCCCGAAGACCTTGCACAAGCCGAAGCGATCATTCAGGGGCGATAGGTCTTCTCGATATGCCCCTTGATGTCTTCGGGGTAGAAGTAGACCGCCCGCATCTGTCCTGACACATAAAGTTCGGCCTGATCGTTGAAATGGGGTGCCCCTTCGCGTCCGCTTGCGCCGCCCGATGAGACCGCCAGCGCCTTGACCCTCGGGCCGAACTCGACCACGGCGACAAAGCTGTTGCCGCTGGTACCGTACCACCGCCTTGTTCCCGGATATTGCTTCGTCCCGAACGATGCCAACGAACCCCAGCGGGCCGAGGAGAACGCCACCGGTAGGCTCGGCTTGTTGTCGTCAAAAGGCTGAATGATGTCCGAAGTTGTACGCTGATAGCGGTTGACCTCGCTCCAGGGTACTTGCCACCCGCCAAAGTCGTCCTCCAAGCGCGCAACAGCACGTGCCAGCGCCGCCGTGCGCTGCTGCTCCGTCGTCGCGCGCATCGCGGCGAAGACGTTGCCTGTGCGGGGCAGCGTGCGGCGCACCCCAGCCTCCAGTTCGTCGCCCCAATAGTGCGCAAGGCTCATGGCCTGCGAACCTGCCGACCACCGCCGGTCCCAGCCCTTGAGCAGCGCAACCGGTCGGCTCAGCGGATCTGTGGCAGCAACCTGCGGCAACCCTGCAATCAGGTCGTCGAACAGCGGCATGTGCGGATCGTAAGCGAGCGCACGCAGGCTTTCGAGATCGAGCCCCTGCGCCTTGTCCAGCAGTTCTAGCGCATGGTCGCCGCGCGGATTGGCCCCGACCTGGTCGAACGTCGCCGGCCAGCGCGCCGGGTCGAACGTTCCCTCGCCTGCCGCTCGCCACGGCGCATCGTTGGAATTGTAGACCCAGCCTGACTGCGGATTTACCACGTCGGGCCGCTCTTGGGGCCCATAAAGACCCTTCCAGTCAGCACGGAAGTCGCTCCCGTCCACCGGCGCGCGATAGTCGAACCGTGCATCGCGGCGTGGCGCAAACTGTGGCATGAGCAGCGCGATATTGCCCTTGCCATCGGCATAGAGCGTGTTGTTCGATGAATTGGCGCGAAACTCCCCAATCTTGAGGAACTCTGCCTGGTCACGCGCCTTGGTGCGCAACCACGACTGGCCGAGCGCGGCCACCGGCCTGTGCATGAGGGACAGCGCGATCCAGTCCGGGCTGTCGCCGGATTCGGCTCGCACGATCGGCCCATGTTCGCTGGCATAAGTCGTGAAAGTCCGCTCCCCGAAGCTGCCATCACCCTTGCGAAACCGCAGGGTGACGGGCCGTTTGACGAACGGCTTCAGGACATTGCCACGCCTGTAGAACCACGCATCGCCCTTGCGCGAGACCTGTTCGACAAACTCGTCGACATTGTCCGCCCCGCTGGTCGTGTGCATCCAGCCGAGCTTCTCGTTGAAGCCCTGATAGATGAAGAATTGCCCCCACGTGGAGGCGCCATAGGCGTGCAATCCTTCCCCGCTCTTCATTTCAAGCTCGGACCGGAAGAACAGCGAGGTATGCGGGTTGATGAGCAGCAATGCGTTGCCATTGGCCGTGCGTTTGGGCGCTATCGCGATCCCGTTCGAACCGCGCGGCTCGTCATCCCGCACCATTTCCCTGGCCAGCGCCAAGGGGCTTGCTTCACCGCCGTAAAACGCAGCCAGGGGTTTGAGTGCTGCCTTCTCGATGTCCCCGCCGATCGATCCTTCGGTAAAGGAAAGCGCCATCCACGGCTCGAACCGGGTCAGGACTTTCGGCCTGTCTTCCGGGTGGGTCGCGATGTAGTGGTTGAGCCCAGCCGCCCAGGCATCCATCAGCTTGCGCAGCCAGGCCGGTGAAGCGGCATAGTCGCGTTTGAGCGCGTCCGGATCGATCCACAACCGCTGTCGCAGGTCCTGCCACAGGAAGTCTTCGCCCTCTGCCTCGGCCCGCCGCCCCAGCGCGGTCAGCAGGTTCGCTTCGATGCGCGGGAAATCGTCCTCGGCCTGCGCGTAGATTGCACCGAATACCGCGTCGGCATCGGTCCTTCCCTCGACATGGGCGATACCCCAATCGTCGCGGGTTATCGTGACGTCATGGCTGCTTGCAAGTGCAGGCCGAGCGACCGCAAGCAAAGCCAGCAAGGCGCTGCGGGAAAGGGCTCCAAAGGTCATCTGCCTAGCCTAGCGCCTTTCCCGCAGCATGGCGAAGGAAGAGAGCGGGACCCTTCGCCAATTCGCTATCACCCAATATCTCAGGCAATCGTCCGCACCGCGAAAGCCGCCGCCGCCGCGCGTGTCTCGACGCCCAACTTCTCGAAAACCTGCTCAAGATGCTTGTTCACCGTGCGCGGGCTGATCCCCAGGATCTCGCTGATCACGCGGTTGGGCTTGCCATAACTGATCCACAGCAGCACCTCGGCCTCGCGCTGGGTCAGGCCATAACGGTCGCGCAGGCGCTCCAGGTCGGCCCCTTCGCGGATCAGGTTCAACCGCACCAACACTTCGCGCCCCTCGCCGTCGTCGCGACGCACTGGTCCAACAAGAACCAGTTCGATGACTTGCGCCCCCGCCTCGAAACGCAGGGTTGCATCCGGATTGTCGCGCTGCGAAATCAGGCGGGCAACCGGCCCGGCAAAGTCCGGCGGCAGGCGGTCTCCACCGCCCATGCTGGACATCAGGTGCTCCACCTGCGGCGTTGCCCAGAGCAGTTGCCCCGCACGGTCCACGGCAAACAGGTGCCGCCCCGTGGCATCGAGCGCGGACCGCCCCGCCTGCGAAACCCGCGCACCCGCAAGATGCACCCGCATCCGTGCCAGCAGCTCCTCGATCGCGATGGGTTTGCGGACATAGTCCACGCCGCCTGCGTCCAGCGCCCGAACCGCATGCTCGGTCTCGGTAAGGCCGGTCATGAAGATCACCGGGATGTCGGCCAGGCGCGGCTGCTTCTTGATCGCGCGCGTCGTGTCGAACCCATCCAACCCCGGCATGATCGCGTCGATCAGGATCAGGTCCGGCGCGACATGTTCCAGCAGTTCCAGCGCATTCTCGCCATTCGTGGCGATCAGCACGGTCATTCCAGCCCGCTCGATCGTGTCGATCAGGAAATGCAGGGACTCAGGATTGTCATCGACGACCAGCACTGTGTCGCGCCCTGCCTGCCCGGCAATCGCATCATTGAACATGGACGACGCCTCGTCGGAGGGCTTCGCGCAGGCCCTTGAAATCGAAGCATTCGAGACTGGAACGAAGGTGTGCGACGAAGCGGGCTGCATCGGGGACGGCATCCTCAAGTTCGGAAAGGCGGGTCTGGATCGCGCGGACATTGCCAATCCGCGCGAGGCTCTCGATTTCAGGTACGAAGGGCAGTGCGGCAGCTGGCAAGTGCAGCTCGACCGTCGAGGCCGGGGCCGATTTTCGCGGGCTGCCGTCCTGCACGGTCCAGGTAAGGTCCAGCTGCCATGACAGGGCATCGAGCAGACTGTCGAGCTCGATCGGCTTGGTCAGGAACATGTCGTGCGGATCGTGTCCATCGCCACCCCGCCTGAACTGGTGCGCGTCGGCCGAAACCATGACGATCCGCAAGGAGCCGCCATGCGCCGCCCGCAGCACGGCGGCGGTCTCCCAGCCAGTCTTGCCGGGCATCGAAATGTCCATGAACACGATGTCCGGCCGCGTCGCCGCCGCCAGCGCTATCGCCGTGTCCCCGTCGCGCGCACCGGTCACCACGAAGCCCAGCGGGCGCAGCAGGTTCTCGATGACCGAGGCCTGCGCTGCATCGTCGTCCACCACCAGCACCCGGCGCCGCTCGCCTTCATACCCGGTGATCACGTCCGCGCGATGGCTCTGCACCGGTTGCGTCACCGGCCGCGAAAGCATCAGCCGCAGCGCAAACCGCGTGCCCTTGCCGAGCGTGCTGTCGACCGTCAGGTCCCCACCCATCACATGGACCAGCGTCGAGGTGATCGCGAGGCCAAGACCGATCCCCGGCTGCCCTGCCACGGAATTGCTGTTTCCCCGCTCGAACGCGCCGAAGATGCGGTCCATGTCCTCGGGCGCAATGCCGATGCCGGTGTCGATCACCTCGAACGTCGCGATCTCGCCGCGCCAGCCGATGCGGAACGTCACCGCGCCTGCCGGCGTGAACTTGATCGCATTCGAGATCAGGTTGATCAGCACCTGCCGCAACCGCTTCTGGTCGCCCCGCACGAACTCGGGCAACTGCTTGGGCGTCTCCAGCCGGAACGTCAGCCCCTTGGCCTGCGCCTGCGGGCGGAACATGTTGGCGATCTGCTCGACGAACGCCGGCAGCCGGATCGTATCGCGCGACAGCCGCAGCACGCCCGCCTCGACCTGCGCAATATCGAGCAGCCCGTCGACCAGGTTCGAGAGGTGCTCGCTCGACCGGCAAATGACCTTGCCCACCTCGCCCGGGTTGAGGTCGCTCCCCCGCTCCAGCAATTGCGCATAGCCATAGATCGAATTGAGCGGCGAGCGGATCTCATGGCTCACCGAAACGAGATAGCGGCTCTTGGCGGCATTGGCGTTCTCGGCCACCTCGCGCGCCTTCTGCAGCGCAGCGTCGGTCGCTTCATGCGCGACGATTTCCTGCTCCAGTTCCGCCAGATGCCGCCGCGTCTCGTCCAGCGCGGCACGCCGGCTTTCATGCGCCAGCACGATGAACCACGAGCCCACGCCCGACATGAAGAAGAACACCAGGAACACCGCAAACAGGATCGACCAGACATGGGTCGAAAGCGCCGGATAGTATCGCGCATACTCGCGCCCGATCAGCCCCAGCACCAGCATGTTGGCCAGCGTGAAGGCGCCTGCCACCCCCACGAAATGCCCGGTCGTGGTATGGACATGGCGCGCCAGGACGCGGGGCAGCAGGCGCTCGGCGATGTTGGTGAACTGTTCCGTGGCGCGGGAACCCTGCTTGCAAGCGTCGTGGCAGCGCGTCTCCAGAGTGCAGCACAGCGAACAGATCGCGCCTGAATAGAACGGACAATGCGCGGTATCGGCTCGCTCGAACGTATTCTCGCAAATCACGCAGACGACCCGCGCCGGAGCCCCGGCCACTCTCTTGCGAGCAAGGTAATAGCGCCCATGCGTAAGCGCAGCGAGCAGCGGCGCGGCAAGGCAAGCCACGACCAGCCCGATCACCGGCGAAAAGGCCTGCGCCACCTCCCCCGCAAACCCCAGCTGGCACACCGCCGATGCGATCAGCGAAAGCAGCATGGCGCCGATGCCGACCGGGTTCACGTCATAAAGATAGGCCCGCTGAAACTCCGGTTGGTCCGGCTTGAGCCGCAAAGCCCATGATACCACCAGGTCCGCGCCAAGTGGCCCGATCCAGCTCGCCGCGAGGCTTGCGTAAAGGATCATCACCACGTCGAACGAACGGGTAATGCCGAAGAACAGCAGCATGGCTGCAAGTCCGACATTGAACAGCAGCCAGACGTGCCGCGAGGAGTACCCTTGCGTCAGCCGCGCAAACAGGTTTGACCATGCCACCGAACCGGCAAAGGCGTTGGTCAGGTTGGCGCGCGTCTGGCAGACTACTGCGAACAGCAACACCAGCAGCACCCCCAGCTCGCGGCTTCCTGCGATCGCGGCGAAGGCCTGCACATGGATGCGGCTGACTGATTCCGCAGCATCGGGCGCAATCCCCCGGCCAACCGCCCAAGCCGCCAGCACTCCGCCGATCGCCATTTTCAGGCCGCCAATGACAACCCAGCCCGAACCGCCAAGCAGCACCGCGCTCCACCACCGCTTCGCCCCGATCTGCTCCGGCGGGGGCAGGAAGCGAAGATGCCCGGCCTGCTCGCCGATCCGCGGCAGCAGCGACAGCATGACCGAAAGCGCAAAGCCGAACGAAACAAGGTCAGAGCGTGGCGCATAGACCCCGTTGAACCCGCTCCACACCTCTCCCACGTCGCCGATGTTCCAGGCAATGTAGGCAACCGGCACAAGTTGCAGCGCAATCCACAGGGGCTGCGTCCGCGCCTGGAAGCGGGCGATGAAACGCATGCCCTGGATGGCCAGCGGCACCACGACAAAGGTCGAAACGAAGTACCCGAGTTCGAGCGGCAAGCCCGTCGCCTGCCGGAGCGCATTGGCCAGAATGCTCGCCTCAAGCGCGAGCAACAGGAAAGTGAAAGTGGCGTAGATCAGCGTGCTGATGGTCGAACCGAGATAGCCAAAGCCGTTCCCGCGCGAGATCAGATCGACGTCGATCCCTCGCCGCGCAGCATTCAGGGTTATCGGAAGCCCGATCAGGAACAGGATCAGGCAACCGGTGACAATCGCCGCAATGCCGACCTTGAGCCCGTAGAGCAGGGTGATCGCGGCCCCGATTGCCTCGTAGACCAGCGACGAACTCGTCCCCAGCGCCGCAGCCACCACGCGTGAGGCCGGCCCCTGCCGTGCCTGTGCGCCGGTATGGCGATGCGCGAAGTCATCAAGCGTCTGGACTGCCGCCCACTGGTTGTAAGATCGGCGCTCGGGAACGATCGTGGTGGAGCGCGACATGCCCGATGCAGCCGCTCGCCCCGCAGAATCCAGCCTGGCTCGTTCCATATGAGCGATAGTGGCCAAGACCGCGCCGTCCGAGGATGGGCCGATCTACGTACACCCAAGGGTCAGGACCCACTACTCGCACCTTCGAGGTTTGAGGCAAAATGGCCCAGCGCCCCGCTAATTTTGAAATGGGCGGATGGGCGCGGGAATAGTGGTTCTATTTCAAGCTCATCCAACGCAGCGATGGGCCATTTTGGTCAAATCCCTGTGGGACGCCGGAATGGCTTCCATCTCGAACGGAAATCCGCATGGAAAGGCAACCAGCCTTCCCGGCGCGCATTTCCGCCCGATATATTCGCCATTCCGGCGCCTCGAAGGTGTGAGTAATGGGTCCTGACCCAAAGGTGCGAACTCCCATCGGTGGCCGCGGCAGTACGTCAAATGACCCATAGTCGCGCCGCATGCAGCGGTTAGCTTTGCCCCATTCCGGATCGACCACCGGGGAGAAATGCATCGGCGCTGTGAACAGAGCTCAAGCCAGAGCCACCGCTCCACCGATGATGAGGGTGACTGAAGCCACAAGATACAAAACAACAAAGTGAGGGTTTCATGACGTTTTCCCTGAAGCGCGCAGCGCTCCTCTCGGCCAGCGCACTGGCCAGCATCGCGGCTCTTCCTGCTGTCGCACAGGAAGCCCCGGCCCCCGACAGCGCGGAAGCCGCAGAGGCCGGTGGTGCCGGCAACGAAATCATCGTCACCGCTACGCGCCGTGCGGTCTCGCTTCAGAATGCGCCAATCAACATCTCCGCCGTCACCGCGGAAAGCCTCAAGGACCAGCGCGTCGACGACGTCCGATCGCTCGCGGCCTTCACGCCAGGCGTCACGATCCAGGATACCGGCCCGCGTTCGACCGGCAGCATCGTCATGCGCGGTCTTTCGGCCAGCGACAGCAGCACTTTCGGCGCCAATGGTGACAACACCCTCGCCACCTACCTTGGTGAAATCCCGCTCTACCAGGACTTCAAGTTCATCGACATGAACCGCGTCGAAGTCCAGCTCGGGCCGCAAGGCACGCTCTACGGCCTCGGCACTCTCGCAGGCGCCATCCGCTACATTCCCAACCGTCCTGACCCGGACCGCTGGGAAGGATTGTTCCACGCCCGCGTCTATGACGTCGCCCATGCCAAGGATCCCGGCTTCGTCGTCGATGGCGTGGTCAACGTTCCGATCATTCCGGGCAAGGTCGCCTTCCGCTCCGCCACCGGCTACTACAACGATCCGGGCTTCATGGACTACATCTACCTGCTCAAGCAGCCGGGCGTGTCCAATCCCCAGCCTGCCCGGCCCGGCACTTTCTTTGGCCCCATCGGCACGCCGCAGCAGATCGCTGACAACTTCTACACTTACGCCGACGCCAACTTCGAGCACACCTTCACCAGCCGCAACCAGCTGGGTCTCTATCCCTTCGATGGCCTGAAAGTGACGCTCAGCTACGTCCGCCAGCAGACCGACACCAATGGTCGGCAAGCGAACGGCGGCGGGGTATTCGGCACCGGCAAGTACGAAGCCCCATGGCGCTATCTCGAGCCGGCCAAGCGCACGACTGACCTCTATGCCGCTGAAATAGAAGCGGAACTGGGTGACATCGCCCAGCTCGTTTCCGCCACCGCCTTCACTCGTCAGAAATTCAAGAGCTCGGTCGACGTTACCGACCTGCTTCTCGATCTCGATTACGACTACGAACTGTTCCCCGCCTTCTCGGGCTATACCCGCTCGAATGGCGAGAATGAGCAGTTCAACCAGGAAGTCCGCCTGGTCTCCACCCACGGCGGTCCGTTCAGCTGGGTGCTCGGCGGCTTCTACAATCGCTTGAAGACCAACTCAGACTACCGCGAAATCGTCCCCGGCTATCCCGCCTGGGCCGGGATAAACCGTCCTGACGAAGTCGAATACGCATCCTTCGTCCGCACCGATACGAAGGAAAAGGCTGTATTTGGTGAACTCACTTTCCAGCCGATCGACGCCCTCACGCTGACTGCAGGCGGTCGCTACTTCAACTATGACGCCTACGTGATCGGTGGCCAGGCACTCCCGCTGTTCCAGCCTTTCCCCAATATCAACTTCCGCTCGCGCGAAGGCGATACCGGCAAGAGCGGCAGCGTCTGGAAGTTCAACGGTTCGTACAAGTTCTCGCCTGATCTCATGGTCTACGCGACCTACAGCAAAGGCTATCGCATCGGTGGCGTCAACCGCGTCGCTCCTTGCGTCCTGCCCCTGCCACCGGGCCAGAATCTCTGCGCTCTTCCGAACGAGCTGTCCTACCAGCCAGATACCACCAAGAACAAGGAAATCGGCATCCGCGCCAGCCTGTTCGATGGCAAGCTACGCACCACGCTCGCGCTCTTCCACATTGATTGGGACGGTATCCAGCTGGATGGCCTGACCGAGAACGGCGCCATCGGCATCACCGTCAACGGCGGCAAGGCCGTATCGAAGGGCGTCGAGTTCTCGTTCAATGCCCGCCCCTTCGAAGGGTTCAGCGTTCAAGGCAACTGGTCCTACACCGATGCTTACCTGACGGAAGCCGTACCTGCCTTGCTAAAGACCCGGGGTGGCGAATTCGATGCCCTGCCCGGAGATCGCCTGCCCGGCTCGACCAAGGTTTCCGGCTCTCTCGGCCTCAATTACGAGTTCCCGGTCGGCGAAGACCAGATGACGCTGAGCTGGACCTCCAGCTTCACCGGCAACATCTTCACCCGCGTCGGAGCGCGTGCCGGCGGCGAGATCCTGCCCTCCTACACCACGCACCGCGCCTCGATCGCCTACCGTCTCGACGAGACGCTCGAGTTCCGCGTCTACGCCGACAACATCTTCGACAAGTACGCCGTGGTCTCGGTCTCGAACGACCTGTCGCGCCGAATTGTAAACGATGGCGTCGTCTCGCGCTATTACGCCAACTCGGTGCTCAGCCCGCGCAAGGTCGGCATCGAAATGACCAAGAACTTCTGACGTTTACGCCGGCCTGCTGCGGCAGGCCGGCACCAGTTCCTGCGAAGACTGGGCCGCCGCTCGAAAGACCGGCGGCCCTTTTTTCGTGCACTTCAGGAAAATCAGTCGAGCGGAATGCCGTTGACGAGGAAGTAGTCCTTCACCTCGCCAAGGTGCTTCTCGTAATCGCGCCAGCGACCGACGGAGCGTGCATTCATCGGCTGGCGCACCTGCTGCGCGCTCGGCGTGGCAACCGCAGCGCGATTGCGGTGAAATTCCAGACAGTTGGCATCCCACTCCAGCCCGCAATGGCTCAGGAGCTTGCGGGTTTCCGTCTCCTGGTCCGCCACCAGCCATTCATAGGTAACTTCATGAATTCGGCCCGGAAAACGCTGACGCCAGAACCCCATCAGGCGCTGGAACAGCAGCACATAGCGCGCCGTGTCCATCAGGTCGTAGGACCAGCGATAGTAGGGCGAGCCGAGCGCGAACAGGTGCTTGTAGTTGCTCCACACACTGTCCATCGCCCCGCGCCGCAGGCAGACGATGCTCGCGCGCGGCAGCGCCTGAAGGATGTATCCAACATACAGGAAATTCAGCGGAAACTTGTCGGTGAACCGAGGGCCGGCGGCCCCGGCGTTCTGGCGTGCCCGGGCGAGATAAAGCTCCCCCAGCTTCTGCGCCGAAACGCCTCGGCTCGCCTCCACCGTCGCCGGATCGAGCACCAGCCGCGATGATGTCCCGGACAACTGCTTCACCGCCAGCGGCATGGCCTGAAGCTCCCCGGCCGAAGTCACCTCCGCATGTGACGAGAGGATCCTGTCAACCAGCGTCGTCCCGGTGCGAGGCAGGCCGACGACGAAGATCGGTGCTTCGTCAAGGCGGCTGTCGGACATCAAGGGCAGGTCGCGAACGAAGGTGCGGCGGATGATCTCGAACAGTGCCTGATCAGTCTCGAACTGGTAGCCGAGGTTGGCCCTGTGCCTCGCGTTGCCCAGGGAGAGTTGCGCGTTTGCCTCGTCGAGTTGCCCTTCTGCCTCGTGGAGTTGGAAAGCAGCGTAGCGCAGCCTGACTTCCTCTTCGGGGTCGGGATTCTGCGACAGGGCCGCGGCAATCCGGGTGAGGCCTGTTTCCGGGGAAGTACGGCGCAGTCCCGCCAATGCAAGATGCGCCCGGCCATGTCCCGGCTCGCGCGCGAGTATGGCTTCATAGGCCCGCGCCGCCTCGTCAACCCGGCCGAAGAATCCCAGGGTGCTGCCAAGATTGAACTGGAATTCAATGACATCCGGGGCAGATCTTACGGCTGTTTCGAACAGGGGCAACGCCTCGTCATGCGCCCCGAGCCGCGCAAACACGCAGCCGATAGTATCCAGCACCAGCGGATCTGAACTTCCTGCAGCCACAGCCGCCCGCGCCGTGGCAAGGGCATCGGCCTCTCGCCGTGCCAGCAGAAAAAACCGTGCCTGTTGAGCAAGATACTCGGCATTTTCGGGTTCGGCCTTGAGCACTGCACCAATGGCCTTGAGCGCGTCGGCCACCCGCCCGCTCTCTGCCAGAGCGACGGCGGCGACAAAGCCCGCCTCCACATCACGGGGATCGGCCCGGAGCGCCTCTCCCGCCTTGGCCAAGGCCTCGGTAATTCGCCCTGCCCCCAGAAGCTCGCGCAAAGATGTGCCCACCGCCATTGCCGAAGCCTAGCTTCACGCGCGAAGGCGAGCGCTACGCAAATTGGCGCAGTTACCGGCCAAGCATCCGGAACGGTGGACCTGCCCGAACGTTCACGTCGGGAACCATTCGGAGAATGACGATGCCAGCCAAATCAGCAGCCCAGCAGAAGGCCGCCGGCGCCGCACTATCGGCCAAGCGAGGCGAGACGGACAAGAATGACCTCAAAGGGGCGTCACGATCAATGGAAAAATCTATGACCGAGAAGGAGTTGGAGGAGCTTGCCGCGACACGTCGCAAGGGTAAGCCAGAGCACGTGCGCAAGGACTGATCCGGTGGAACAGGCTTTCACCGCCATCGCCAACCGGGTTTCCGGATGGGCCGGACGCCCCGCAACCTTCGTCATCGCGCTCGCCATCATCATCGGCTGGGGATTGAGCGGCCCGTTATTCCAGTGGAGCGACACCTGGCAACTCGTCGTCAACACCGGCACCACGATCATCACATTCCTCATGGTTTTCCTGATCCAGAACAGCCAGAACCGCGACGCTGCCGCGATGCAGGCAAAGCTGGACGAGCTTATCCGCGCTGTCGACAAGGCTCGCGAAGGCTTTGTCGGCATCGAACATCTGACGGATGATGAAATCTGCCGACTGCGATCCGCGCTTGAACGCGAAGTTGGTGCATCAGCCGACAAGCAGGGTACAGCAAACGAGACAGTGGAGCGACTGCTCGACCGCACCTGACCGGAGAAGCGTATGCAGCGTATCGAGAGCGACAGTCTGGGCGAAGTCCGGGTCCCGGCCGAAGCCTACTGGGGCGCGCAAACACAACGCAGCATAGACAATTTTCCGTTCGGTTCCATGGAGCGGATGCCCTTGGGCATTGTGCATGCGCTGGGTATCATCAAACAGGCAGCCGCCAGGGTAAATCGTCGGCATGGACTGGATGCCAGGCTCGCCAACGCCATAGAGCAGGCTGCTGCCGAAGTGTCCTCAGGAAAACTTGATGAGCACTTCCCGCTGGTGATCTGGCAGACCGGAAGCGGCACGCAAACGAACATGAACGGGAACGAGGTCATCGCCGGGCGCGCCAACGAGATGCTTTGCGGTGAACGCGGCGGCAAGAGTCCGGTGCACCCCAACGATCACGTGAATATGGGGCAGTCCTCGAACGACACCTTTCCCACCGCGCTGCATGTGGCGGCGGTGGAAGCGCTGAATAGTGCGCTGATCCCGGCGCTGGACAAGCTTTCCGGTGCGCTTGCCGGTTGTGCGATTGCCTGGAAGGACCTGGTCAAGATCGGGCGCACCCACCTGCAGGATGCCACGCCTTTGACGCTTGGCCAGGAGTTTTCAGGCTACGCGCAGCAATTGCGCAATGCGCACGATCATCTACGGCACGCAGAACTTCACCTGCTTCGCCTGGCGCAGGGCGGCACCGCTGTTGGCACAGGCCTCAATGCGCCGGCAGGATTTGCTGAGGACATTGCTGCGGAGATTGCGGTTCTGACGGGAAAGCCCTTCAGCACGGCGCCGAACAAGTTCGAGGCGCTCGCCTCCAATGATGCGCTGGTGCAACTATCGGCCACGCTTTCGACGTTGGCGGTTGCGCTGACAAAGATAGCCAACGACATCCGCCTGCTAGGCTCCGGTCCCCGATCCGGCATCGGAGAACTGGAGTTGCCAGCCAACGAGCCTGGTAGCTCAATCATGCCCGGAAAGGTCAACCCGACACAGGCCGAGATGCTGACGATGGTTTGCGCGCAGGTGATCGGGAACCACCAGGCCGTGACCGTTGGAGGAATGCAGGGGCATCTTGAACTCAATGTTTTCAAGCCGATGATCGGGGCAGCGGTGCTGCGCTCCATGCACCTGCTGACGGTCGGGATGGAAAGCTTTGCAAAGCGCTGTGTCGAGGGGATCGAACCCGATCGGCGGCGCATCGCAGAGCTTGTCGAACGCTCGCTCATGCTTGTGACTGCGCTGGCCCCCGAGATCGGCTACGACAACGCCGCCAAGATCGCCAAACATGCCCATGAGCATGATCTAAGCTTGAGACAGGCGGCGCTGGCGCTCAATCTTGTAGACGAAGCGACGTTTGATCGCCTGATCCGTCCGCAAGAAATGGTGTGACCCAACGGTTCTTCGACGATCCGGTTGGGCCTAGACGTCGGGCAGGGACTGCTCTGCCACACCCCACCCCCGCAGCAGTTTGCCCTCGCTGCGCTTCAGCAGGGCGGCCGCATCTGAAATGGTGAAAGCGCTGGCCCTCTCGAAATCATCGAGTTCGTTCCAGTCGATGGGCGCTGCAACCGGGGCGTTGGCGCGTGCGCGGGCGGAATAGGGCATGACTGCGGTGCTGCCGCGCTGGTTGCGCAACCAGTCGATAAAAATGCGTCCCTTGCGCTTGGCCTTGCTCATGTTGGCAACGTAGCGCTCCGGCTCTGCCATCCCCAGGGCCTTGGCAAAACGCTCGGCAAAGCTGGCGTGTGCTTGCCAGGAATGATCGCGGCGCAGGGGGATGACGACGTGCACGCCCTTCCCACCCGAAAGCATCGCAAAGCTTACCAGACCGAGATCGGACAGGCGCGACCGGATATCCTTCGCTGCGCGTTTCACGTCCGCAAAATCAAGCCCCTCGTCAGGGTCCAGATCGATGACCATGCGGTCTGGCGCTTCGACATCGTCAGTCCGGGCGCACCAACCGTGGAATTCAATCGTGCCCATCTGGACACACGTGAGAATGCCCGCAGCATCGCCGACATAGAGATAGTCTTCGCTATCGCCATCCTTCTCGCGGATCGGGACATGATGGACATGTTCGCCGAACGAGCCGCTATCATGCTTCTGGAAAAAGCACTGCTTCGCCCTGCCCTGCGGACACCGCACGAGGCTTAGCGGGCGATTGGCAAGAAACGGGAGCATCGCTGGAGCAAGCTGTGCGTAGTAGTCTGCCAGATCACCCTTGGTCTGACCGCTTTCGGGAAAGATCACGCGCGAACGGTTGCTGATGCTGATGATTTCCTTCGGGTTCTCGATCCGCACAGGTTTCTCGGGCGTCACGTCCTCGGCCTTCTTGTCTTCACGCAAACCGACGAAGCTGGCGTGGCGGACCCTTCCTTCACCGGTGAACTCGGCAAAAGCGATCTCGGCGACGAGCACTGGCTCGAGCCATGACGCGCCACGGGCTTCAGTCTTGGGCACTTCGAGTGCGCGGTCTTCCCGTCGCAACGGTTCAAACCGGGCGGCCAGTTCGTCAAGCAGTTCTTCATTGAACCCCGTGCCGACCTTGCCCTTGTATACCAGCGCATCACCTTCCCGCTGTGCCAGCAGAAGCGAGGCGAAGGGGCGGCGGCGGGCACTCGATTTTGTCATGCCGACAATGATGAATTCCTGGCGCAGGATACATTTGACCTTCAGCCAGTTCTGCGTCCGCTTTGGCAGATAAGGCGCATCGGCCCGCTTGGCGATGATGCCCTCCTGCCCGGCACGGCACATTGCCTCCAGCAGCTTCTCACCCCCACCAATGATGTGATCGGCGACATGGATTGGCGGAGAAGCTTCGGCCAACAGGCCGGACAGCCGCTGCTTGCGCTCCACATTGGATAGTGGTTTCAGGTCCTCGCCATCGAGTTCAAGGAGATCGAACGCATGGAAGGAAAGAGCATCGCCTTCGCCCTGTTCGCCATGGCCTCGCTTCAGCACGGCTTGCAGGCGCGAGAAATCCGGGTTGCCCTCGGCGTCCGATGCCGTGATCTCGCCATCGATCAGGCATGACGGCAGATCGAGGCTAGCGAAGTGGCGGATCAGGGGAGAGAACTTCTCGGACCAATCGAGGCCACTGCGGGTAAACACCCTGACGTCCTTGCCCTTTGCAGCGATCAGCGCCCGATACCCGTCGAACTTGATCTCATGAAGCCATTGGCGCCCTTCGGGGACACTGTCGACCAGAGTTGCAAGCTGGACGGGTTGAAACGCTGGCAGTGGTGCTGCACCGCGTTTCTTGCCTGGTGCCTGCGCCTTCGTCATCCGCGCATTGTGCTTGGCTGCCGCTTGCATCTCGGCGGTAAAGTCTTTTCCCCGCTTCCCCTTCAACGAATGGCTGGAGCGCTTGTCGGCGGCAATCTCGGCCATGGTCCGGCCGGTAAGCACGCTGGTGAGAGCACGTTCGACGAGAAGATCTCCCTGCGCGGCAAATGCGTCATCAATCTTGCGCAGCAACCAGTTTTCGCGCTTCTCGTTGCCCCGCTTCTTCAAGCGGATGAGCAGCCATTCGCCCTTCATTCTCTGCCCGACGAGACGAAAGTGCAGATGCCCGTCTAAAAGGTCCTTGGCGCTTTTGCCCTTAATCGGCTCCCAGGTTCCGCGATCCCACAGCATCACGGTCCCACCACCATACTCGCCCTCGGGAATGGTACCTTCGAACTCGGCGTAGCTTAGCGGGTGATCCTCGGTCTGCACCGCAAGGCGCTTGTCTTCCGGATCAGGGCTGGGTCCGCGCGTCACCGCCCAGCTTTTCAGCACACCGTCAACCTCGATGCGGAAGTCCCAATGAAGCCGCGTGGCGTCGTGCTTCTGGACGATGAAGAGGTTGCCCGTCGTGCTCGATGCCTTCTTGCCCGAAGGTTCTCCGGTGCGGGTGAAATCGCGCTTGGCGTTGTAAGCTGCGAGGGGATCGCGGACGGCCATCGCTCAAGCCCGTTTCCGGCGTGACGGCGATGCGCGCTTTCGCGGCCTGCCCTCATCGGCATCTTCGTCGTGGCCGAGCGATTGCTTGAGCGCGGCCATCAGATCAATCACGTTGCCACCGCGCGGAGCCTCGTCAGCGTCGGGGTCCTCGATGATGCGCTCACCCTTTGCCTTGACCTTCTTGTCGATCAGCGCGTGGAGCGCGTCGACATAGCGATCATGGAACTTGTCGGGTGCAAACTTCGCGGTCTTCTTCTCGATCAGGCTGGCGGCCAGATCTAGCAGTTCGGGGTCGGCATCGCGCGCGGGAATGTCGCGGAACCAGTTATGGGCGCGCTGGACCTCATCGGCATAGCGCAGAACCTCGAGGATAAGGCCCCGGCCGCATGGTTTCAGTGAAACAAACTGTTCGCGTCCGCGGACCGAGAGCTGTCCCAACCCGACGGTTTTCGTCTGTCTGAGCGCCTCACGCAGGACGATGTAGGCATCCTCGGCAAGGTCATCGGCCGGCACGACGAAATAGGGCTTTTCGTAATAGAGAGCATCGATTTCATCTGCCCCCACGAACTGGACAAGCTCCAGTGTCTTGCGGCTTTCGATGCGAACGGACTCGATCTCCTCGTCATCAAGCAGGACGTAGTTGCCGCGGGACACCTCGTAGCCCTTGACGATCTCCTCGCGATCAACGGCACCTACGCCGGGCGCCACTTTCTCATAGCGGATGCGCTTGCCGCTGGGCTCGTGGATCTGATGAAAGGAAATGGCCGCACCGCTGCGCGTGGCCGGATAGATTTCGACCGGGATCGAAACCAGGGCAAGGCGCAATTGCCCTTGCCAGTATGCGCGAGCGGCCATGGCGGGCTTCCTTCCGGGTCATGACTGAAGCGCGAAATGGCGCCAGCTTCGTCTGGCTCTATGCGCGAATGGCCGCTGCGGTTCCCGCAGGCGAGGAAGGGACGTTCAGACTTTTCGAACGGCTTAGGTAATCAGACTTAGGGACGTCGCGGAGAAAAAACGCCGAAATCCCGCCATTCCTAAAGCTTTCCCGGAAATTGTTAACCAGAAACCGGAACCGGACGTTGGCGGCCACCGATGCATGATGCCTGAGTGTTAATGGAGATTGCATCATGATTTCTGGCAGGATGGTAGCTCTGGCGCTCGCCACGTTGGGTACGGTGGCCGCAGGTGGTGCGGTGCAAGCATCGCAAGGATCAGCTTCGATCACGATCACCGGGCAAGTGCCGCTGGTGTGCCGCGTTTCGGTGGACAACAGCGCCAGCGCAATGCTCAACGCCAATGGCAACAAGAGCGAACTCCGCGAGTTCTGCAATAACGGTGCGGGATATCGCGTCGTTGCGACCTATTCCAAGCAGCTTGCTGCGGGCCGGCTGATCGTAGACGGCCGCGCGATTGCCCTCGACGGTTCGGGCGAAGTCCTCATCAGTGACGTGGCTCACGCCGCCGCAAAAACGCGCTCGATAGCGATTGAAGCCAACGGCAAGGCAGCAGGCTCGATCCGCTTCCGTATCGAGCCACGCTGACTTTCACAGCGGGATGCTGCCGCAGTCCGTGGGCGCAACTGATCCAGCAACGAGCGGAGTGATCGTGACGACCAGGTTCTCCGAGTAGATCGGAGAGATCGCCTTGGTCGCTCCGCCGTCGATCAGAGTGCTCTGCACCGGCAAACGGTCTTCGATCGCATCGCCAATTCCGGCTCGGGCGCAGGTTTGGGTGATTGCCGACGTACTGGTTGGAGACCGGGTCTGCCCGAGGAAGCGGACCGAATAGCGGATCTGCTGACTCGTGTCCGTCGTCGAGGCGCCACCTGGGGTCAAGACAAACGGCTGGGCATCTCCCGGCATGACGCCGAGCGAGACCGTGTAAGGTCCGGAGCTTTGCACGCGAACGTGGTTTGACGGCGAAGTCTTTACAGTTGTCGCCTGGGCATCCGAGACTTGGGCAAGCTCGCCGAAATCGAGCGCAGTCCCAACGAAGCTTGCGCGAAGTGCGCTCAGGACATTCACGTTGATCGAGATGGCGGCCGCACTGTCGATCGGCGTCAGGACATCGTTCAAGCCGCCAGTGCCCTTGCAGACGTAGCGAATCCCGAACTGAATCAGGCCACCGGCGATCAGATCGACGTTGGCAGGCACGGTAACCCGCAGGTTGATCTGAAGCGTGTCCGGCTGGGCAGCCCCGCCGAACTGCACGGCAATCTGGCCCGTCTGAATATTGGAAATGGCCGGGAGATTGCTTGGCACCGCGTTGGAATCATACAGTACGTCAAAGTAGGTGCCACCGCCCGGCACAGTAGCCTGCACCTGATAGGCGGGGCTTCCTGCGGGCTTCGTCAATACGAAGTATGCTTCCTGCGTCTTCTTTCCGCCGCCTGCCGTAACGCGCGTAAGGGTCAGCGGAATATCAACCGATTGCAGCCCGGATGACGCAAACGGATCGTACTGGATGGATGTGCTTCCGCCGCTTCCGGTAACGCCGCAGTTCGACTGGGCGTAGGCGCCATTGGCACCAGCAATCATCAGGACAACTGCGGCCATAGCCAGGAACTTGCGCAGGCTTGACATGACGGTCCGAGTGATCATTTCTTTTCTACCGCCTTTATCTCCCCGAGCTGGACAACTCCCGTTGCCTTCTGGGGGATTTCGATTTCGAATGTGGAGCGTGCAGCGTCGAGCATTTCGACACGCCATTTTCCGGGTGCAAGGCCGGTCGCACCAAAACGGCCCTGGCGATTGGTGAACACGGTTTGCGCCGGCCGCTCCGGATGGGCGACTTCCGTGGCCGTGCCGCTGACCAGCGACACCGGCTGGCCGTCAAGATCGAGCATGACGCCGAGCGCTGTGACGTTGTAGTCGGAGCCAACGGTAACGACGTATCCGCTGCGGTATGACGGGAACACGCGGAAAGAACCTTGGCCGATATCAGTGCCCGGAGGCGCATCCCGAACATCGAGAGGCACAGTGCGCTCGGAATACGAAGGCAAGCTCGGCATGGTAGCCGAGCGCAAGCTCCCGCTATTGGCAGCGTTGCCGAAGGTTGACGCATCCACCACGATGTCGGCCTTGCCGAGGCTTCGGTGCGGCCGCACGATGGCGAAGCTGTCAAAGATGGGACGGCCAAGCGAAACCGCACCATCGGCAAGCGCCAGCGAGGTGCCCAAGCGGAAAGTGCTGCGCTGGTTCTGACTGTCACCGAAGCCGCGCGAATAGGTGCCGAAATGGCTGAAGCCAAGCTCTGCGCGATTGGCGAAATAATTGGCGTTGACCGAGACGCCTGCCCCATTGTCGGAGCGTTCAACATCGGCGGTGACGTTATAGCTGCCAACGCCGCTACCGCTGAGTGTCTGGTACGATGCGCGGAAGCGATTGTCGCGCGTATCAAAGTCGGAGCGGACAGTGGAATAGCGCCCCAGACGGACGATGAGCGAGACAAAGCCGCTGAACTCCCGGCCCAGCGTGTCTTCCTGATAACGCGCCTCTGCGTTAAGCGTTGCGCGGTCTGAAAATCGCCAACCCGCGCTCAGACGGTAGTTCTGAACATTGGGCCTGCCGGTCCGGCCTTTCGAAAACCGAACATCGGCGCCACCGAAGAAGCTTGTGGTGAAGGCATGGGTGTAACCACCACCCAGCTCGTACTTGTAAGGATTGTCTGGCAGAAAGAACGAGACAGGAGCGAAGCGGCGGCTCCGCCGTTCGACGAACAGGTTAAAGGTATCGCCGAGGCCGCTCGGTCGCTGGATCAGGCGCTGGAACGTGGCGTTGAAAGCATGTCCCGACCCGATGCCATCAACCTTGCTGAACGAGATGTTCGTGCCAAGCGTGCCGAACGGCGTGCCGACAACGGCTTCGACCCCGCCCATCCGGCTATCAGCGTCGGCCTGAAAGTTGACTCCAACAGTCAAGGCATCGGTCAGCCCTCGGCGATAATAGCCCGATGCAATCCAGTCATCGCTGTACCGCGGGCCGCGCGAACCGAGTGGAGCCTTCACGCCAGCGTAGAGGCCAAATTCGCTCAGACCCTTGGCGAGCTGCGTTTGATCGACAAACAGGTTGAACTGGACGACTTCCGTACGACCGGTGTCGTCAAGAATATTCAGGCGAATATCGTTGCCCCCCTGCGTGAAGGGGAAGTCTCGCAGATTGTAGTTGCCTGGAGCCAGTTGCAGACGACGGACCTGCTGACCATTGACGACGACCTCAACCGTGGATGCACGGTCGAGGCGAAAAGCGCGGTCACCACGCGGACGCACGACCTGTTGTGGATTGAGGACACTATAGGAACGAAAGATCGAAATCCCGGCGATGTCCGGCGCAGACTGAAAACCACGCGCCTGCGATTCAAGGTCGCCCGCAGAAATGCGCACCAGATGCCGGGTGTCATCAAACACGAAGCGACTGCCGAGCCTCTGGAAATCGCCGCCCAATGCTCCTGGCTGCCAGATCGCATCGCTTTCCGCGACGATCGGGCCAAGACGCAACGCGCCATCAACAAGCATGACCGGTTCGCGCAGTCCCTGATCAAACCCATCTTCGACCAGGTCCATCGAGCTGCGGAGATTGAGATAGGCGCTGAAGTTTGCAGGCTTCAGCAGTTCGCCAACCCGCGACCGATCGAGCGCCGAGACCGACACGGCCCGCGACGCACGCCGCTCTGTGGGAATGCTGAAACGCAGTTCCAGCGTGCGCGGATCGTAATCTACGCCAATGCCAACAGGGGCCAGATCTTCTGCACTGACTTGCGTCTTGCCGCCAAAGCTCGTCCGCAGGCCTTCCAGCACGTCAGGCGCAAGCAGTTCGGACAGGATCTGTATGACGCGAGCGGCCGGAAAAGTCAGGCGGTCGTCGACGTCGATCTGCACCGGGACGTCGCCGAGATAGCTACCACCGTCCTTGGCAGGCACCGTCAGAACCACCGCGCGTCCCGTCGGATTAAGCTTCTGCGAACGAAATGCCGGGGCTGGCAACTGCTCTGCCAGATTGGCCGCCGCAAGCTTTGTCGCTGGTGCAAGAGGAACGCGCATCCCGGCGCCATCGCGACCCGGTTCGAGCGTGTCCGCCCAGACGGCAGGAGCCCTGCCCGCAACAAGCAAGCTGGCTCCTATGGCGAAGATCTGCCGCGACCGGCCCTGCATGAGCTCAGCCCTCCGGTGTGATCGTCGCTTCAACCGTGCCAACGGCAAGCGGCAGTTCGACAGGAATAGTCACCTTGCGGGTCTGGTTACCGCCCACGAGGCCGAAGCCGATTGTCTGCTGGATTTCAGGACCAGAAAGTGTGCGCCGGAATTGCTCCTTCCCCGCCGCATCCTTTTCGACAATGCGCAACTTGCTGCCGCTAAGGTAACCGTGAACCGCAGAAGCATTCCCAACAGTCACGACAGCCACTGGCTTGCCGGCCCCGTCCTTGCCGACTTCGGCGCTTGTGACCTCCAGCTTCGGCTTTACGCCTGCAGGCGCAACGCTGGCGAGGACCTGGAAATTGTAGAGGATCTGAATCGCAGATTGGCCTTCGGGCAACTTTACCGGCAACTGTGCGACTGTCACATAGTAGTGCCTGCTGCCGGCGAGAGCCGGGTCGCCAACGTATTGGACGCGGAAAGTCTGGGTCTGGCCGGGATCGATAAGCGCTTGCGGCGGGAATACGAGAAGGTCTCCGGGATCCTTGCCGGTCGGTGAAACGCCGGTGTCGGTCAGGCGGAGTTCCTGCACGGTGAGCTCGACCGGCAGCGGACTGGCGAACGTGTTCTCGACCGTGATGACTTGCGACATGTCACGCCCGGAGGTCTTGAGATCGATCACGACCGGCTGCACCGTCATCGCCATGGTCGAGGCAGCCGGCAGCACCAGCGAAACGGCAGCAGCAGACAGAAACGAGACAATGGATTTCACGTGAAGTTCCCCCTGCCCGCAGGCAATAGATTCAATCGGTTGGCTGCAGCTGGATGACGATCGTGTCGTCATAATCACCGGCAATCAGCGGCGTGCCGCCATCGGGTGTGTTGACCAGCAGGGCGAGATTGCCCGTTGCGCCATTCGCCACCGCCAGCACCAGCATGCCAGCATTGCTGCTTCGCTCCTGACTCGCCCCGGCCCAGTCAAGGCGCAGAGTATAGGGCAGCAAATCGGCAAAGCCCTGCGCCTGAGGGCCGGCGGCCCCAACCCTGCCCAATCCGCCCTTGCCCGACGCGGCAGTTACCCGGTGCGAGGCATTGCAAGTGGCTGGGATCTCCAGCTCGAAGCTGGCGCCCCGCGGCAGCGCCGTGTTGGGATCAACCAGGCGCGTCAACCCGACCGTGGCGTTGCCGTCGCCCGTCGCCTGAAAGTTGGCATTGGTCACTGCTCTGGCTCTCGGTGTGCTGATTACGCAGGCCGAACCAGCAGTCGCACTGAGTTCGAGCACTTGAGCCGCGCGATCAACCTCTTGGGCATTGGCCGAAGCGCCAAACGCGAGTGCCGCGATTGTGAGCATGTAGCGCATCATTTTGGCTCCAGCGTAATACGCAGCGTATCGCCATAGACGCCGGCAAGCACGGGCGCATTCACCCCGCCATTCGATGCCCCGGCGAGAATGGCGAGGCGCAAGGTGACAGTTCCCGCTGTCGCCTGGTCAACGTCGATGCGCTGCTCGCGATTGCTGCGGATGCGGGCATCCATTTGGAGTTGACCGGAGGAACTGCCCCAAGTGAGGTTGGCGTCGTAAGGCAAAGCCGTTGCAAATCCCGGCGCATCAGTGGCTTGCCGCCCATCGGTGGGCCACAAACCATTGTTTTCGGACTGGATGCGGATCTGATGCGGGTAGTTGCAGACGGCGGAGAATGACACAGTAGCGCTCGCCGGGCGGGCGGCGAGCGTCTGCTGGTCCAGCAATTGTGTAACCTGCAGAGTGTCACCGGAAATGCCATTGAAGTTCACGAGCTGCCCTGCCTGCAGTTCGCCACCTGCAAGGGTGCAGACCTGTGGCGCAGAACCGGTTACGGGAAGCCCAGTCGCACTTGCGGCCTCCTGTGCGGCAGCTGGCATCGCGCACACCGGCAAAAACGCCAGAGCGAACATGAGAGAAGAGCGCGCCATGCTTCAGCTTTCCGGAGTCAGCGTCACGGTAACCGTGCCACGATAGGAAGTGTCGGCAACGAGGCGCAGGCCGGTGCCTCCGGTGGTTGCAAAGTCGCCAATGTTGACGGTGATCGGTCCGCTGAATGCAGTCGTGCGTTGCTGGATCGCCGCAGGATTGCTTGCCGACGCGGTGCTGAAGCTGGCGGGAGTGGTTGTCCAACCCGCCGCCGTCGCCGTGAAATCAACGCTACGTGAAAAACCCGTTGGCGCAGTGGCCGTGAATGTCTGTGCGACTACGGGCGTGGCAGCAACCGCAATCGAACTGCGTGACGAGCAGAAGCTCCCCGCCAGCACCTGGGAGGGTGCGCTGAGATCGGAGCGGAGGAAACCAGTGGTCGTATCGACGAGAATGCCCAGGTCGAAAATGCCACCGGCTTCCGACACCGAGCCGCCGACGCAAATTGCCGGAACATTACCGACAACCGCGAAGTCGGCCGAGTCACTAGCGCTCTGGGCCTGCACCGGAGCCGAAATTACGACGCCGACGATAGCTGCGAAAAATTTAAGCCTGTTCATGGTCGCTTACTCCGTGACCGGTACGGGACCGAGGGTTACAGTGACCAGCCCGCTATAGTTTCCTGCAACGAGCAGAGCGTTCTGAGGCGCCGAGAACGAGGACAGCGCGACTTCGATGTCACCCAGCTTCGGGCTAGGCTGCGTGCTTCCTGTGGCGGCCGAATCTGGAGACGTTCCATCTGCCGCTGCATCGGTCGTCGCAGCGGTACCGCTACTACCCCAGCCTGTTGCCGTGGCTGTGTAGTTCACGGCGCGTGAAAATCCGGCTGGTGGCGCAATTGTTGAATCGCCAAGCAATGCAGTTGCGCTTACGCCGAGCACCGAGCCGGCAAAGTTGCAGAAGCTTCCGGGCAGCGAGACAGATTGCGTGGCGAGCGCGGCAATCCGTCCGACGGATGCACCAGAGGTCTGCACCATCTGGCCGAGATCGATCACCGCACGCGAAGGTTCACCCAGGATGCACAACCGTGCGACGGAACCCGTCACCGCGACCTGACCCGAAGCTGTTTCGGAAGCCGTTTCTTGCGCCGACGCAGGCGCGGCCATCCCGCAGAGGGGCAGCATAAGCAGGCTGGACTTGAACAGTGCGGATTTCATCGTCGTGCTCCTGGATGAACTCTTCATGCGCAATGCAGATCAGACGGTGGGTGAGAGGAAGACCTCGACCTTGCCGGTGTAAGCACCCGCGACGAGCTTCTTGCTGGCTGCCGTCGACGAACCCAACGTAACGGCGATGTTACCGGAGAACATGTCGACGTTGGCGGCAGTGCTGGCGACAGCATCCGTGCTGATGTCAGAAAAGCTCTTGCCGTTGGCCGAGACCGAAGCAGTATAATTGACCGTATCGGTGAACGCCGCCTCGGCGCCCGACGTGACTGGCTGGTCTCCGGTCAACGCGGTCGCCTTGACAGAGAGTGTGGCTGCCGAATTGTTGCACCATCCGGTGAGTGTGCGGGTTTGACCGTCAACCTTCGTGGTATCGAGGCCACCGTCTGCGTCAGCCAGTTCGCCCAGCGGCAGGTCCTGCGATGACGTCACGAACTTGCACTTGGCAGCGACGGAGCCGGTGATGTTGACGGTGCCGGTAACGCTTTGAGCAGAAGCGGGCACTGCCGACAGGGCGGCTGCGGCGGTCGCCGCGAGAAGAAGCTTACGCATTTCATTTCTCCTGGAAAAAGGCTCGATCGAATCAGGCCACGGGTTGGATGTTTACGGTGATGGTGGAGGTGTAATTGCCGGCGACGAGCAGGTTCGAAGCGCCCCCCCTGGTCGAGAAGCCATAGGCCTTCACAGCTATGTTGTTGCCCGAAGCCGCGAGACGGCCGACAGTCGCCGAATTGGCTGCGGTGGCGCCAGCGGCGGTGCTGTACGTCACGGTGCCATTCCCGCCGGCCGCAAGCGCGACCTGCATTTCGGCGGTATAGTCGATCTCGTTGGAGTAGCCTGAAACGGCGGCGGCAGCCGTGCTCAAACGGTCAGCCACGATCGCAAGAGAGACGCTGGCCGAAGTGCAAACCACGCGCGTGGCGACCGGGGTTCCGCCCGAGGCCGCGCTGGTGGTGTTGGTGAAGCCGGTTGCCAAAGTGCCGTCCGCTGCGTCCAGCGCGCCAAGGGCGATAGTGCCGGTAAATGCCTGGGTCGCCGAGCCGCCCGGTGCAACCACGGAGCACCTTCCCAGGACGCTGCCCGTGACATTGACTGTCCCGGTCGTCACCGTCTGCGCCTGTGCAGGGGCTGTTGTCATTGCAACTGCGGTAGTTGCGGCCAGCAGGGATAGCATGGTCTTCATGGCAATCGGCCTTTCAGTTACCGCCACAAGCGGCGTGATTGGTTGCCGGGAACGAGCCGGCTGGAAGCGTCAGGTTACAAGGCTGCGGAAACGGTCACGGTCAGGGTGTCGGAATATGTGCCCTGAACCAGAATGGCTGGGCCGGTGTATGCCGGGGCACTTACCTGGAGATAGGCGCCAGCCAGGTTTTGCGAACTGGGCGCAACCCGCAGCCCTTGGCTTTGCGTCGCAGGCCCGATGAACGAGCAAGGCGCACTCGCAGTGACGGCAAGAGTGGCCGCCTCACACTGATCGGTCACGCTCCCCCCGCCGGCACCGACTAGGTTGAGCTTGACCTGATAAGGGGCAATGCCGGCATAACCTGCGTCAGAGGGCTGCGTGGCGCTGCGCAATCCGCCATTCGCCGAGGTAACCGCCACACGCGCTGCGCCGTTGCAGTTCAGGGTGAATGGAAACTGATTGGACCAACCCGACTGGTCAATTTGCCCTGCATCGAAGCTGCCGGACGGTGCGCCGCCAATGGCGAAGCCACACCGGCCACCAACAGATGCCGTAACTGGCAGGGTGAGCGAAACGGGGGTACCACCGGCGTATGCCGTCGGCCCCGCGATGGTAGACTGGGCCAAAACAGCAGACGGGCAAGCAGCCGCAACCGCCGTCAAGCCGATCCTGATCTTGTGCATCAACATGCGCACTGCTCCCTGCTGCCTTGCGGCAACCTCGGCGCGCTTGCCTTGCGATGAAAACACCTGCCCTTGTGTGGGCGCAGTTCTTCGGCCTCGGAAATGCCGGGCGGCATGTCCGAGCGGATGAATTGGCTTGAGTGTTCGTCTTCGCTGGCAATACGCCTGAATTGGTTAACTTGTGGGTAACCTTTTACGCTCGACACAACGCCTGCCGTGACTCACGATGCATCCAGATCCGAGAAAGTTTGCCCCAGATGCGTCGCATCTGGAGATTTAACAAATAAAGTTAACAAGACTGGCCTCCGGCTAACGCCAAGAGCAGGGAAGACCTGAAATATCGAAAAATCTCTTGAAATTTCGTCACTTGGAAGTTTACTCCAAGGACATCCAAGGAATCTTTTTACCTTCAAGACAATGAAGCCGTCTGAAATTATTACTGGATATAGTTAATCGCTTTCAGAACTGCAGCGATGAGATTTGACAAGAATCACTCAATATTTTCGAGATAACGGTCCTTCTGAGACTCCGAGTCGCACCGCTTATGAGCGATACGACTGAAGCTCTGCCTCCATCATCTTGCGCATCTCGAACTTCTGGGCCTTGCCCGTTACGGTCATGGCGAAACTTTCGACTATGCGGACGTGTCGAGGAACCTTGTAATGCGCGATGCGGCCTTTGCAGTGCGCAAGCACATCATCCGGACCGAGCTCTTCCCCAGCCCGAGCGATAACCCATGCGCAGACTTCCTCACCGAATTTCTCGTCGGCGACACCAAAGACCTGCGCGTCCTGCACGGCGGGATGTGTCAGCAGAAATTCCTCGATCTCGCGCGGGTAGATATTTTCTCCACCGCGGATGATCATGTCCTTTATGCGACCGGTAATCCTCACGTACCCGTTCTCGTCCATGGTTGCGAGATCGCCGGAATGCATCCATCCGTCGGGATCGATGGCTTCAGCAGTCTTGGCAGGTTCATCCCAGTAACCAAGCATTACGGCATAGCCGCGCGAACAGTATTCGCCCTGCTCGCCAATCGGCAGCACTTCGCCGTCAAGGCCCACGATCTTGGCCTCCGCGTGTGGATGGACGCGCCCCACAGTCCCAACACGTTCCTCAATCGGATCGTCGGTTGCCGTTTGGGTGGTCAGCGGACTGGTTTCGGTCATGCCGTAGCCAATGGTGACCTCGGTCATGTTGAGGCGATCCATCACCTGGCGCATCGTGGTAACCGGACAGGGAGAACCCGCCATGATTCCGGTGCGCAATGTGCTGACGTCGTATGCGTCAAGGTCGGGCTGCGCCAGAATCGAGATGAACATCGTGGGGACGCCATAAAGCGCCGTGCAACCCTCGGCCTGCACCGCCTCAAGCGCCAGGCGGGGATCGTATGCCTCACCAGGATAGACCATGGCTGCACCACTCGTCAGCGCAGCGAGGTTGCCCAGAACCATACCGAAGCAGTGATACAGCGGGACCGGAATGCAGATGCGATCGCTGGTCGCGAGGTTGATTGTCCGGGCGGTAAAATGTCCATTGTTCAGGATATTGCGATGGGTAAGCGTTGCGCCCTTGGGAAAGCCGGTCGTACCGCTGGTGAACTGGATATTGATCGGATCATTCTGGTTTAACGTCCTGTCTACAACCAAGAGCCGGTTCAGATCAGGTTCGGCTCGCAGGGCGTCCCACGGCTCGAAGCCTTCATGGACCGCATCGCCAAGAGCAACCATCCCGCGCAGCATCGGCAACTTGGCGCGCCCCAGTTCGCGCAGCATCGCGACGTAATCGCTGGTCTTGAAGCTGGCGGCGGTGACGAGAAAGGTGCAGCCGACCTTGTTCAGCGCATATTCCACTTCACTGGTGCGGTAGGCAGGATTGATGGTGACCAGGATCGCGCCGATCCGGGCCGTGGCAAACTGGAGCACGGTCCATTCGGCGCAATTGGGCGCCCAGATGCCGACGCGATCGCCTTTTGCCACTCCTCGATCGAGCAAGCCGGTTGCAATCCGATCGACTTCAGCGTCCAATTGCGCCCAGCTCCACCGGATCCCCTGATGACGGGAAACCAGCGCCAGTTCCCCTCCCCAGGCTTGCGCGGCATCGCGCAAGGCTTGTCCTATCGTTTTTTCCAGCAGCGGCTCATCGGTTGCGCCCTTGGCGTAGGAAAGCTGCGTCATCGCTTGATATTCACCACCTGGGTCTGGGTATACTCGGCTAGGCCTTCGACGGATTGTTCCACGCCAAGGCCACTGGACTTGAAACCGGCCATCGGAATGTGCGGACCGATCGCGATGTGCTGATTGACCCAGACCTGCCCGCTTTCGATCCGCGATGCAATGTCTGCGGCGCGTGCTACATCCTTTGACCAGACCGATCCGCCAAGGCCATAGTCCGATGCATTGGCGCGTGCGATGACATCTTCGACATCATCGAATACGATCAAGGGAAGGATCGGGCCAAACTGCTCCTCGTCGACGATCCTGTCGCCGTCGGTCACGTCGCGGACGATGGTCGGGCGGATGAAGTACCCGGCACGCTCCATCACTTCACCGCCCGCAACGATCGTGCCATCTGCGCGCGCGGTCGCGAGGAAGTCCTTGACCTTTTCGAACTGCATCGCGTTCTGGATCGGCCCGATCTGTGTCCCTTGTTGCAGACCATCGTCCACCACGGCTGCCTCGGCAAGACGGGCGAGCTCTCCACACATCGCGTCATATATGTCGGCGTGGACATAGGCGCGCTTCACGGCAAGGCAGACCTGGCCGTTGTTGAAAAAGGCATTGCCGAAGATCGCCTGGGCAGTTTCGCGAACGTCAACATCTTCCAGCACGATGGCAGGGTCGTTGCCTCCAAGCTCGAGAGTGACGCGCTTCAGCGTATCGGCACCACTGGCAGCGATACGCTTGCCAGTGGCCGTGGAGCCGGTGAAGCCGACCTTGGCGACGTCCGGATGGGCCGTCAGGTGCGGCCCAAGGTCATTGGCATCAGTGATGATGTTGACCACGCCTGCAGGGAACACGTCCCGGCAGATCTCGCCAAGGATCAGCGCACAGACCGGCGTTGTCGGCGCGGGCTTGAGCACGATGGCATTGCCCGCCAGAACCGCAGGTCCAATCTTCCAGCAAGCAACGAGCAGCGGGAAATTCCAGGCGATGATTCCAACCACCACTCCCAACGGACGGTGCTTGACTGCGACGTATCCCGCCTCATCGTCCTGAATAACACGATCGGGAAGCTCCAGCGTGGCATAATGGCGCAAGTAGCCATCGGTCATGGCCAGCTCGCCCATGGCCTCGGCCAGCGGCTTGCCTTGTTCCATGGTCAAGGTCCGAGCCAGTTCGTCCTTGCGAGCGGCAATTGCGTCAGCAAGTTCAAGCAGCTTTGCCTGCCGGTCTGCCCAAGGCAGAGCTGACCACGCAGGGACGGCCATTTTGGCCGCTGCGATGGCAGCATCTGCCTGATCGACGGAGGCCCGGGGAACCGTGCAGAACGGCTCCCCGGTTGCGGGATTGATCACGTCCATCGACATGTCGCCATCGACGAGATTGCCGCCGATCAGCAGCTTGTAGTCAGCCATGGTCCTCTCCTGACGGCTTTGCCGCCTTATATTGCGAGAATGTCAGAATTTTGCGCCAACCGTCACCCCGTACATGCGAGGGTTGCCGATGTGGTTGTAGTCGAAGCCGAAGCCTGCCAGCAGATCAACGCGGGATGTGAAGTAGAACTTGTCGGTCAGGTTCTTCCCCCAGATCGAGGCGTTGAATCGTCCGTCCGCGCTTTCCCAGTCGATATGCCCTCCCACGAGGGCGTAGGAGGACTGGCGCAAGCGGGGAACATTGAGCACTTCGAAGAACTGGCTTGACTGATAGGCGATGTCGGGGTGCAGCGAGAACTTGCCCATTTCGCCGTCGAAGACAGTCAGGTCGATGGTGGCGTTGAAGGTAAAGGTCGGCGCATTGGACAGGCGGTTGCCTGCCACGTTCACGCCGCTTACGCTGCCACGCTGAATCTTTGTCGCCAGCACGCCCATGCCGCTATGAAGCGTCAGCCGGTCGCTCGCACGGATCGTCAGTTCAGCCTCACCGCCATAGATCCGCGACTTCGGAATGTTGAGTAGCGTTTGCGCCGCCGATACCGGGTCGACGTTGATGAACTGCTGGTTGCGATAGTCGTAATAGAAGCCGGCGACATTGAGCGTGACCTTGCGGTCGAGGAACTGGGTCTTGGCCCCCACCTCGTAGGACGTCACCTGCTCGGGCTTGGCGATCGACAACTCCGACGGATCGAAGAAGGCCTGAGCGTTGAAACTGGGCGCACGATAGCCCCGGCTGACGCTTGCATAGAGCAGGTTGCCGCCGGCAAGCTTGTAATCGAAACCGATCTTGCCCGAGAGATTGTCCTGCGAATAGCGCAGCGAAGAAAGCGGGATCAGATTGGCAATCAATGTGCCGTCCACGCCAAGTGCGTCAGATCGGAAGCCGCTCTGGACGCCGGTATCGTGCGTGTAGCGCAGGCCACCCCGCATCGTGACGGAATCCGTCAGTTCGTATTTCACGTCGGAATAGATCGCATAGCTCTTCTTCAACTGGTCGAAGCGGTTGCGGAAGAGGCACGCGAGAGGAAGGCCGACCGCACAATCATCGGCGGTGATTCCCGGGACGCCATCAGAGTCGATGTCCTTGCCGATCTCGAATGTCGTTTCGTTGAACACCTTCTCACGGTGGAAGTAGCCACCGAGGATGAAATCGAACGGGCCGCCGAAGTCGCTGGTCAGCCGCAAGTCCTGGGCGAACTGGGTCGCACGGTCGTTGTAGGGAATTTCCAGCAGTTCACCGGCCGTGCCATCGGTATCTTCGTAGAAGAACAGGCTGCCCTTGTCCCAAGCGGTGATGCTCGTGACGGTCAGCGTGTCGGATACGTCGAATGTGCTGGTCAAGGCTACCGAATAGGTACGCGCCCGACGCTTGGCATCGATGTTCGAAGCGATTTCGCGCTTACCAAGGCCAGGACGGTTAGCTGCTTCGGGCTGAGCATAGATCCCGTAATTGTACGGATTCTGCAGACTGGTCGATGCGCGCAGGACGAACCGGACCGTCTCGCTCGCCTCGACATTCAAGGTGGCCCTGATCGCGTACTCGTCAGTCGAGGCAAGGTCCGGCTTTCCCGGCACCACGTTCTTGAACCAGCCATCGGCCTTGGCATAGGTCCCGGCCACGCGCAGCGCCGCCTTTTCCCCCAACGGCACGTTGACTGCACCGTTCAGGTCTACGCGGTTGTAATTGCCATAGCCGGCATTGAAGTAACCGCTGGTTTCGCCAAGCTTGGCGCTATTGGCAATGATGTTGACCGCCCCGCCCGTGGTGTTCTTGCCATAAAGCGTGCCTTGGGGGCCACGCAGGACTTCGACGCGCTCAAGATCATACATGGCCACGCCAAGGAACGCGAAGTTACCCTTGTAGACTTCGTCATAATAGGTTGCGACGGGGCTGGCCTGGTTGAGGCTGTAGTCCGACATAGAAACGCCACGCAGCGAGAAAATGGGCGTGTTGTCGCCCACGATCGACGTCAGCTGGAGATTGGCAACCTTCGTCACGAGACTGTCAACATTGACAACCCGTGATTTGGAGAGCGTATCACCGCCGATTGCCGACACGGAAATCGGAACGGACTGCAGGCTTTCGGCGCGCTTTGTCGCCGTAACGACGATCTCCCCTTCTGGTACAGCTGCTTCGTTCCTGGCATCCTGTGCAAGAGCCGGTGTTGCGACGAGAACGCATGTTGCGGCTACCCCAGCCAGCGCGATCCCACGAAAAAGACGTTCCCTCATTGTCTTTGCTCCCAAGTTCAGGGTGATTGCGTTTGTGTTCTTTCCTGCTCGAACCCCGCGACAAGCCGCGCCCTCATCGGCGCTCTTTCCAGCCTCAGGGGGTGGCGCCGCAGCCTGCCGATTTCCTGAGCCGTGTAGGGCCTGAAATCGGCAGGCATGTGCGCCGGGTCGTAAGTGTAGAGCGTCCAGTTCAAGAGATTTGCCAGGCGCGCGTCGTCGAGATCGACGGTCGAGACACCCGGCACCCTACCGAGAAATTCTCGGCCGCCGGGCACCTTCAGAAATCGGGCGACAACATTCTTCATTGGTGGATTGGAGCGATCATCGCCGCCACCATCGGGGCGATGGCACCCCTGGCACTTCAACATGTAATCGATCCGCGCCTGCTGCGGATTGCTGACGCCACGCATTCCCGGCTCACCCGCCTCGACGCCGACACCCGCTGCAAGCACAACGAGGACGGCGGCCAGAGCGAGTGCGAGGCGCTTCATTTGCCACCGGCTCCTGCATGAAGCTTCGCGACATCAGCTGCCGAGAGCGAAGCGCCGGATTGGCGATGCGCAGCGACCTCCTTGTCGGTGAACAGCGCGAACTTCGGCCCTGTCTTTGCCACCTGCGTACCGATATGGTTGAGCACCGCCGCGACCGCAGCATCGTCCAGCACTTGAGCAGGCATGACACCCCGATAGGGTTTCCCCTCGACCGTGATCGGGCCTGAGAGACCGCGCAGCACTGCAAGCGCAAGATAGCGCCGCCCTGCCGGCTTGACCGCCAAGGCCCGGAAATCGGCGCCGAGCGGGGGGTAAGCACCAGGCACGCCCGCACCAGTCTTGGTGTGGCACGCCGCGCAACGCTGAAACACTGCCGCGCCGTCGGGGGCCGCCCTGGCGGGCAGCGCAAGTGCCGCCATCGCCATGACCGGGATCAGTCCGACAAGCACCCTCATTTCGGTGCGTCCAACGCCACGCCGACGATCACTGCGGTCGAGCAGTTGTAGATGCTGCTTTCCGTGCCCAGGCACCAATTGTAGTCGTTGTTCGATTGCGGTCGGACTTGTGGGCGGTCCCCTTCGTTACGGTTGCATAAGCACTGTCCGCACGAGGAAATGCCGCAGCAATCGTTGTAGCTGATCACGTAGGCGCGGTTGTCGGCCGGATTGGTGCACGTGCCGATCCACGTAATCGGCGACATCTCGGTGCCGGGAGGGCAGGAACTGACAGTCCCGCCGCAGCACGAACACAAGAACCCGTCGATCGCGCAGTAGCGCCAGTAATCGCACGAAGACTGATCACCCGGGTCCTGCGGATTGCCCGATGAGATGGGTGCGTGCTTGCCGCCACCGCCATGTGATGATCCGCTTGCCGCGCGAGCGACCGGCAGGACCGGAAACACTGCCGCACCGGTAATCGTCGCCCCCAGCCAGGCGAGAGTGCTGCGTCGCGATGTTCCGCGCGCAATTGTGCGGGTCAGGCGCTCAGTCCACTTGTCGAAGCCAGCCATTGATCAGGCCTCCTTCCGGCGTGCGAGAAATTCCTGGATCGAGGCAACGCCGCGCTCCTTCGCCTCGAACAGGCTTTCCAGATGCTCGCGGCTGTTGACGAGACCGAGCGAGGCAACGCGGCCATTCTCGTCCAGAAGGACTGCATAAGGCAGCTTGGAGACGCCAAACGCCCTGCCAACCGCCTCGGAAAGGACCATCGGCACGCGATCGAGCCCATGATTGTCACGCAGTCGCTGGTATTCGGCTTTGGTTCCATCCCCAGCAACGACAATGTCAAGCCAATCGGCTTCGGCATTTGCTGCCGATCGCACGACAGGCAGCAGGGTCTTGCACACCGGGCAATCAGGCGAGGCGAAGAACAGCAATTGGCTGCGCCCTTCCCGCTTGCCGCCGATCTCGATGGGCGCACCCTCGATCGTAGTGACGGTCATCGGACTGGCGACTTCTCCGACCTCTACCTTCTGGTGCAGCGTCAACGCACCCGCTGGGGCAATGCGTTCGTGGAGGATACCAACCTGACGAGCGAGGGCTGCGATCAACAAAGCCTGCACGACCACAGCGGTCCACAAGAGAATCTGGGACGTCAGCATCACGATTTCCTCCAGCGTGGATGGGGAATGGCAAGCAGTTCAGAAGCTGCGAGATAAAGCGCCAAAAGGCCGGCGGCAGCGAAGGGAGCGTCAAGTCCGATCGGCGCCGCCGGCAGGGTGGAAGCAATAACGGCAAGCAGGGCGAGCACCGCGGGACGAGCAATTGCGGGCCAGTCGATCGGCTTTTCACGGGCCACAAGATCGCAACCGCAATCGAAGCTCTGTCCACGACGCAGCAAGAGCGTGGCTGCATAAGCCAGCCATATGACCGAGCCCAGCAATGCCCCAGTCCTCTGAAGTGGCGCGGCAAGCAGGCACAGGGCAGCAGCAGCCTCGAGCGTGCCCGCGATGATCAAGAACAGCTGCCCATGCGAGGGCATGCCGACCAATCGTGCCGCTGCGATGGCCATTCGCCGGTGAGACACTGCCTTGTGCACGGCGGACCCGGCAAGCAGCATCGCGAGAAAGATTATGACCGGAGCCATGTCAGGGCGCCGTGATCAGGATGGGGTTGGCACCACCTGCAGTGCCAAGTGAGCGCACAAATGCGCCGGTTGCGGCATCGTGAATATCGATCACTCCGTCACCGCGAGCGACGACAAGTTGCGGTTTGCTTTCCTTTGTCAGCGTAATCGCCGAGGCCATTGCGCGCAGGGGAATGCGGGCAACACGCGCCTTGGACGCGGTATCGACGGCCCAGACTTCGGTCCCGCCATCCTTGTGGCTACCCTCGCGGCCATTGGGGCTCATCAGGACAAACAGCTTGCCTGCGCCATCGGTGGCGATCACTTGCCAGCCGCCCGGCCGCCATTCCGGCGCGCCACCTTCGGCGGTCCCGATGTTGAAGGAGCCGCCCAGCGGGCGCGCAACATCTCCTGAAAAATCGAACGCCTTGATCTGCCCCCGATAGCTGACAAACCAAGCCGTGCGCCCGACCCATGCCGGAGTGCTGAACAGCGGCTGGTTGTCGATATCCTGGACTTTCTCGACGGTCTTGGAGGACACCGCCTGCCCATCGGCCCCAAGGGCCACGCTCAGGATAGAGCCATCAGCGCAGAAACTTGAAAACCCACGCTCACCGGTGGGGTAGATCTGCGCGCAGCCGGGCAGATCGACTTCCGCCAGTACTTTCCGCGAGTCGAGGTCGACAACGCTAACCGACTGAGCAGGCGTGAAATTTGCGACAAGTGCCCACTTGTCCGCATTGGTGAACTGGAACAGCTGTGGGTAGGTGACTGACTGCTGGCGCTTACCGCCCGGCAACACAATTTCACCTTTCGGCTGAAGCGTGGCCATGTCCCAAATGGTAATCGCATCTGTCCGATCACCACGCGTCAAGCGCGAGTAAAAGGTCTCTGCCGTCAAGACCTCTCCGCGCCGAGGAGAGACGAGCATGTTGGCGAACTGCGCAGCGCGCACGATTCCCTTCAGAGGCTGGTCTTCGGACGTAGTGTCCACGAGCATCACCCGACCATCGACGATCGAGCTGAAATGGAAGTCGTGGATCAGCACCCATGCTGCGGGCCAGGCTGCTGGCAAACTCTGGATTGAAGGAATGGGCTCTTCCGGCAGCGCCTTGGGAAACGGAGATGTCTCTTTGCCGGGGTTAGCTGCAGCAGCCCCGGCGACCGCACTGATCGCCAGAGTGAAAGCCATGGTCAACCCAACAATTCTCATGCCGGCACTCCCTTGTCCGCCGAACTTGCTCATCGGCTGGGGACCATAGTCTCAGAGGAGCAACAAATCTGTCAAGTGACCTAAATTTAGCTTATGACAGGTTTTCGAAGCGGCGATATGATGTGAATAGGATGAAGGGTTATTGTGATGAATCAGGCTGATGATGCGCCGAAGTACGTTACGGACATGGTCATGCCGGAGCGTGAAGGTGGCTACGTCAAGGGTCATGAAACGCGCGAACACATTCTTCGCACGGCGCTATCGATCCTGATCGAAGAGGGATACCGGGCCATGTCGATGCGCCGGGTCGCGGCTGCTAGCGGCATGAAGTTCGGCAACCTGACATACCACTACAGAAGCCGCGAAGACCTGGTTCGGGAGCTGCTCGAAGCCGTGATCCGCAGCTACGAAGTCGAGTTCGTCGAGATCGTGCACATGCCGGGCGTACCGGCAGAGGAACGGCTGCGCCGGGTTTGCAATCTTATCCTGGACGACATCCGATCGAAGAAGACGACCAATTTCTTTCCGGAGCTTTGGGCGCTGTCGAACCACGACACGTTCGTCCTTGAACGCATCCAGGAGCTCTACGTCCGTGCGCGCGCGCCGCTTCTCGAGATCATCGCCGAAATGCGTCCAGATCTGGATGAGGCCAGCCGGGAAACGGTGGCGCTTTTCATTTCCGGATCCATGGAGGGAATGACCATCTTCGCTGGGCACGACAAGCCGTTCGAACCCCGGATGCCGCAGATCGAACGCATTGCGGCGCATTCGTTCGTGCTGTTGGTCAAGACCATCAGCGAAAGCGAGATCAAGGGGCTGCGCCACTCCTGAGTCCGCCAATCCTGACAGGATATCCCCGCATCTGCTTTATCCGGCGCAGGGAAAAGCTGGATCTCATCGCAGAGACACCGGGCAGGCGAGCAAGGCACTCGCGGTGCACCCAATCGTATTGCTCCAGATCTTTTGCCGCCACGCGCAAGATATAGTCCGCCGAACCGGACATCAGGTGGCATTCAAGAATTTCGTCGAAATCGCAGACCGAGCGTTCGAAGCGGTCCATTGCCTCGCGGCTCTGGCTGGTCAGTGTAATCTCCACGAACACTTCAACCGACAGGCCAAGAGCGCGGGGATCCAAAACCGCGCCGTAACGCGCAATTACGCCGCTCTGCTCCAGCGCCTTGATGCGACGATGGCAGGCGGATGAGGACAGCGCCACCTTCTCGGCAAGGTCCGACACGGACAAGGACGAGTCGTCCTGTAAAGCTTCAAGCAGGGCGAGATCTGCACGATCCAAAGGCAAATTTCCCAATAATTCTGTACTTCGTCGAAAATATCACCATCTGAAGCGTGTTCAACGTGAAAAATAGGCAAGAACTGCCGCCTGCGCCGCGATACTCTTCCAGCATTGAATAGACCTGTTTCAGGGGAACGATCCAATGCGCGTCGGCACCGTCAAGGAAATCAAGAACCACGAATATCGCGTCGGTCTGACGCCTGAGAGCGTTCGGGAATTGGCTGCTCATGGGCACGAAGTGTGGGTGGAAACCGGCGCAGGCAACGGCATTGGGGCCAGCGATGCGGACTATGAATCTGCTGGCGCCCTGATCAAGGCTGACGCCAGGACAGTGTTCGACGGGTGCGAGATGGTCGTGAAGGTCAAGGAACCGCAGGCGGTTGAACGGGCAATGCTGCGCAAGGGCCAGATTCTCTACACCTATCTCCACCTCGCTCCCGATCCCGAGCAGACTGCAGACCTTGTGAAGTCCGGCGTGACGGCCATTGCCTATGAGACGGTGACGGGCTTGGGCAACACCCTCCCCCTTCTCAAGCCGATGAGCCAGGTTGCCGGCCGCATGGCCATTCAGGCAGGCGCGACAGCTCTGGAAAAAGCCCATGGCGGGCGCGGCGTACTGCTCGGCGGCGTCCCCGGGGTGCTGCCTGGAAAGGTCGTCGTGATTGGCGGCGGCGTTGTCGGCTTCAACGCGGCGCAAATGGCCGTAGGCCTTGGCGCCGACGTCACCATCCTTGATCGCGATCCTGACGTGCTGGAGCGCCTCGACAACCACTTCGAAGGCCGCGCCCGCACGCTCTATTCAGGCAAGGCTGCACTTGCCTCTCTCATTGCCGATGCCGATCTGGTCATCGGCGCCGTGCTGATCCCCGGGGCCGCCGCGCCGAAGCTCGTCACGCGCGACATGCTGTCTACCATGAAGCCGGGCGCCGTGCTGGTGGACGTCGCAATCGATCAGGGCGGCTGCTTCGAAACCTCAAAGGCCACCACCCATGCCGAACCGACCTACATCGTCGACGGGGTCGTTCATTATTGCGTCGCGAACATGCCGGGCGCTGTCGCACGCACCAGCACCTACGCGTTAAACAACGTCACCCTGCCCCACGCGCTGCGTATTGCCAACATGGGCTGGAAGGCAGCGTTGAAGGCCGACCCCAACCTTGCCGAGGGCCTCAATGTTCACGAAGGCAAAGTGACCTATGAAGCGGTCGCCCGCGAACTCGGGTATGATTACGTTCCGGTTGCGGAAGTCCTCGCCTGATCAAACGGCGTTGATATCGACCACGGTGGGGATCGTGTCGTTGAGAAGAAAGATCTTCTTGCGCGCGATCCGCCACGGTCCGTCGGAATTGACCAGCCGGTATTCGTAACGTCCGAAGAAGCAGTCCGAACGGTTCATCCGCACGTCATGGCGGTGGCAGGTAAAGGCTGCGGACACCTCGGCCCATCCCTCGCCCGCGCCTGACAACAGGACGTTCGTGACTTGGTGAACCACGCGCGGCAAGGGTGAGGAAGCAGTCGACAAACCGGACGTAAGCCGCATGACCCGATCCTCAAGGTTGCGGCGCCCCTTGTAGTAGATCAGCGATAACTCGCGATCCGGGTCAGAGGTTGGGGTTGTCTCATCACGCCACGCGGGCATCCAGAATTCCACGTCTGCAGTAAACAGGTCCAGCCACTCGTCGAAGCGCCCTGTATCGATCAGCAAGGCCTCCAGATACAGAAGTTCCTCGGCCTCCTTGCGCGTCATTGCCGGCGTCACTCTGCAAACTCCGCGCTCATGCGCTTTGCCCACGTGCGATAGTAGCTGTGATACAGCGTCTCGTCGCACAGCTGGGAATCCGCCAGCACACTGCGTTCGGGATAGAGATCAATTCTGTCCGAGAAGCGATTTCCCCCTGCGGCAGACGCGGTCATCCCTCGTGCATAACCCTGGAGCCATGGCTCGATTTCGGCAGCAAAGCCGATCTGGCAGTTCTCGTACGATACCGTGTCGTCCGGCGTGGCCATGCCAGTGGGATTGAAGAAGTCCTCGTACTGACGAATGCGCTGACGCCTGGCTGCATCACTCTCCCCTTTCGGTGCGATGCACCAGGTTCGCATTTCCGTAAGCCCCGGCCCGAGCGGACGTATCACGCGCAGCTGACTAGAAGCATTCTCTGCGATCTGCAGGTTCGGAAAGATCGTGAGGTTGCGCATGTTGAACATCCAGTCGCGCTTTGCCTCGCCATGCTGCGCAGCAAGCGCTTCCGCCCGTTCATACAAGGGTATGGCCGGCGTCACGCCAAACACACCCCAGTTCAGCACGTGACCATTGGCAAAGCTGAAACTGCCACCGCCGATACCCTGCGTATCCTCTTTCCAGTAATCGCTGTTTTCCCAGACGGAAGCGACCACGTCGGCACTCAATTCCTTCTGCCGTCGCTCCAGAACCCGGATGTAGGACGGATGAGCAGACGTGAAATGATAAGCGTCTGAACAATTCTCCAGTTGCAGCTTCCAGTTGGCCTCGAAGGTAAAGGTAACCTGACCGGGTACGAGTTCCACGCCATCCGCGCTCTGGTCCGCAACGAGGTCGAGCAACTTGGCCGCTTCGCCAAGGTAGTCCGCCAGAGGCGGGACGTCAGCCGCCAGACTGCCAAACAGGAAACCACGGTAGTTGGCAAACTGCGGCAAATGCGCAAGTCCGTGATCGTCTTGATCGAAAGCCTGCGCGTAACACCCGGCCCCCTTCCATTTCACCGCTCTGTTCCTGCCCGCGCTGTCGAAGGACCAGCTATGGTAGGGGCAGACATGCAGGCGCGCGTTGCCCTGTCGGACCTGCGCAAGGCGTGCTCCCTTGCGGGGACAGGAGTTGATGAAGCCTCGCAGGATGCCTTCGCCATCCCGTTGGACCAGTATCGGCACACGTCCAGCGTAGGTTGTGAAGAAGTCGTGTGCCTCGCCGGCCTGGCTTTCAAGGCCGAGGAAAATCCAGCCACCTTCGAACAACCGGTGGATCTCGGCATCAAACACGCGCTGTTCGGTAAAGATTGCACGGTTGACCCGGAACACGCCTTCATCAGGCCTGTCGTCAATCAGGTCTGTCAGGCGCAGGTTCATGGGACGACCGCCTCGACAAGCGTGGACTCCCTTGAAGCCAGCGACCATGCAAGCGCCGCATCAAGCGACGCAGGATCATCGGCTCTACGCGCCGAAAGCCCATGGCCTTCGGCGATCTTGCAGAAGTCCAGTTCCGGAAACCTGGTCCCGACAAGTTCCTGCATCCCGAAGTGATGTCCGAAATGATGCAGTGCTTCGTAGCGGTTGTTCTTGATGATGATGAAACTGACCGAAAGGCCATGCTGCACCGCAGCATGCAATCCCTGGATCGCGTACATGGCAGAACCATCTCCGAGCACGGCGATGACCTTCTCGTCCGGGCGCGCCATCGCCATGCCAATTGCAGCGGGCAGGCCATGTCCCAACCCGCCGCTGGCGGTGGTATAGAAGGTATCCTTGTGCAGGATCGGCAAGCGATCATGCATCGCCCCACGGCTGGAGGGGGCCTCCTCGACGATGATGCTGTGCGGGTCACGCAGCGCGGCGAGCCGCTGCAGTACGAATGCGTCGGACATGACCTTGCCCTCAAGCAGTTCGGGGAGCGATCGCGACAAGGGTGCCGCTCGTTGCGCGAGGCCGTCCTCGGCAAGCATCGCATCAATCGCCAACTTGCAGTTGCTAACTATTGCCGTTCCCGCAGGCGCCCACGCTGCGTGCACATGATTGTCGCCGATCAGCCAGACTTCGCAGTTCTCGGGAACGTGGGGGCCGGTCCCTTCGACATGATACAAGTTCATGGGGCCGCCGAGCGACAGAACGAAGTCGTATGGAGCAAGAGCCGAAACAATGGCCTCGCGCGCCGCCGTGAGAAAGCCTGCGAAGAGCGGGTGATCTTCCGGAAAGCTGCAGCGTGCGGACATCGGCGCAACCCAGACCGCGGCATTATGCCTTTCCGCCAGCTCGACGACCTCGTCCCATGCCCCGTCGCGCGCAACACCTGCTCCAACAACGAGCGCAGGGCGATCGGAACGCGCCAGCGCATTGGCGCACTCTGCCAGCGCAAGATTGTCGGGAGCGCACGCGGCATGTACCTTGCGCACCGCGAAGGTCCCACATTCGCGGTCCCAGTCGTCAATCGGTATCGAAAGAAATGTCGGCCCCCGTGGCGGCTCCATTGCCACCAGCCACGCGCGATGAATGGCCGCGGGCACATCTTCCGCGCGCGCCGGCTCGCACGACCATTTCACAAATGGCCGAGGAAACTCGCTGGCGCGTTCTGCAAAAAGAAATGGCTCATATGGCAGTATGGAGCGAGCCTGTTGCCCCGCCGTCACCACCAGCGGCGTCTGGTTCTTGAATGCGGTAAACAGGTTTCCCAAAGCATGCCCGACCCCCGCCGAGCTATGGAGATTGACGAGCGCCGCGCGGCCCGTTCCTTGCGCGTATCCATCGGCCATGCCCAGTACGACGCTTTCCTGCAGTCCCATCACATAGCGAAAGTCTGCCGGAAAATCGCGGAACATTGGCAACTCGGTCGACCCCGGATTTCCGAAAACGGTGGTCATCCCGAGTTCGCGCATCACCCCTATCGAAACTTCTCGAACTGTCGGCATCGTGCTCCTCGAGGTTCACAGGGTGCAAAGTCTGCGGCGCGATTGGCATGCGCACAATTGTTATATCGCTCTGGACCCCATAAGTGAAACGGAGTTGGGCATCTGGCGTAATCCAACCACGCATGGAGGAAGCATGAAACGAGTGGTGGTGCTGGGTGCCGGAGCCATGGGATGCCTTTTCGCGGCACGTCTGGCCCGTGCAGGAAGGACCGTCACAATGGTGGACATTGACGCGGACCGCCTCGGGCAGATCGCAGAGAGGGGCGTCGAGTTGAACGACGAACGCGGCAAAGACGTCGTAGCTGTCGGCACTGCACTGGCAGCCGATGCACCCCACGCAGATCTGTTGCTACTGTTCACAAAGGCCATGCACAGCCGAGCTGCTATTCAATCCGTTGCCCACCTTGCCGATGGGCACTGCTCCGCTTTGACGCTTCAGAATGGCCTGGGCAATGCCGAAGCCATTTCGGAAGTATTCAGACCGGACCGCACGCTAGCTGGCGTTACGGATTGGCCTGCAGACCTGTCGCCTCCCAACGCCGTGGCGGCGCATGGAACAGGCCACGTCTGGCTGGGATCATTAGTGCCAAATGGCGAAAAATCGGCGCTCGAGGCCGTGGCATGTCTAAATGCTGCAGCGATGGAAGCGCAGCATGATCCCTTTGTCCTTGCAGCAATCTGGGAGAAAGCAGCGTTCAATGCTGCGTTGAACGCTCTTGCGACGATACTCGGCTACCCGGTCGGTGACCTCGATTGCCCTGAAGGCCGAAGAATTGCCACAGCAGTGATAGAAGAAACAATTGCAGTGGCCCGCGCCCAGGGTATCCGCATGGACCGGGACCGGCTTTTGGCCAAGACAGATTTCGCGCTGACCAACCACCGCGCGCACAAGCCATCCATGCTGCAAGACAGGAAAGCCGGTCGCGCAACAGAGATAGAGGCGATCAACGGCGAGATCGTCGCCGCGGCAAGACGCGCAGGGCTTGCTGCCCCCGTTACCGAAACGCTTGCCGAACTTGTCAGGATGGGCGAGCCCGGCCGGATTTGATCCAGACCGGGCTCCAATAGCTCAGAACTTAGCGCCGGCCCGCAGCCCGAACATGCGCGGTGTCGTGGGCACAATGTAGGGTCGCTGCGTGCAGGCGCCGCACTGCACGAAACGCGACAATTGGCCGCGCTCGTCGGTCAGGTTCCGCACGAAGGCTTCGATCGAATACGTCGACCACTCACCCCCGATCGCAAGATTGACCTGACCAAAGCCTTCAAGCCGCCCTTGCGCCGCTGCAAAATCAACGCGTAGGTCCGAGCTTGCCGAACTCTGGTACGTGGCGTTGACTTGTCCGTAGACCTTGCCCCCGCCCATCGGCACGGTGTAGCGCGCGGTCCCGCTCATCTTCCATTGCGGCGTGATCGGCAGGCGCGTTCCTGCGGGCGCACTTATGCTGTTGTCGGGGTCAGAACAGGTAAAGGTCGGATCGACGGCAGCGCAAAGATTGTTCCTGATCTTGGCGTCGGTGTAAGCCCCCGAAAGATTGATGCTCAGACGATCGAGCGAGATAGCGGCATCGAGATCGAAGCCGCGAATGCGCGCATTCGGTCCATTGGTGATGATCGTGAAGCTATTCGGCCCGAGATACGCAAACTGAAAGTTCTTCCAGTCCTGCTGATACACCGCGCCATTCAGGCGAAGCAGACCGTTGGCCAGCGTCGTCTTGAAGCCAATCTCGTAATTGGTCAGGTAATCCGGCTGATAGGCTCCGAAATCGCCGCGACGATTGATGCCGCCTGGGCGGAAGCCTCGTGAAACGGTCGCATAGGCGAGCATGTCACTATTGGGCTTCCACGTTGCGTTGAAGCGGTAGGTGCCGCCCGTCCCGGACGCCTTGACCGGCTTGATACCATCTGTGGTGTAGACGCCAAGGTTCGTACAGGGACTGCCGGCAACCTCTGGCGGCAGCAAAGTCGTATTGGTTTGCCCGGCCAATTGCGCATCGCGCAGCCGCAGACCGGATTGCGTGAAGCACGCAGCCACACCGGTCCGCGATGAGCCCGCAGCATTCGGAGGAGGATTGTCGTCCGCACCCTGGATGAAGGCAGGATTGCGCCCGAAGCCGAAGAAGCCGACCAGCGTATTGTCATAGATAAATGCGCGTCCGCCCGCAGTCAGCGTCACCGTCGGTGAAACGTCGAGGCTGAATTCACCAAACGCTGCGTAGTCTTGATCGACGCGCTTCTGCTGGGTCAGCCAGAGCGTACCCGGAAGGCCGTTGACTGAGACCAGCGGCCCAAGATTTGCAATCTGGTAGTCCTGATGGATCAGGTTCGACTGGTACTGATAGAAAAGGCCGCCAACGAAGCGGAACGGGTCCGACGAGGGCGAAGCAACGCGGAACTCCTGGCTCAATTTCTTGAAGTGATCACTCCCCAGAACCTTCTGCCGGGGATCAATCGTGTTACCCAAAGAATCTTGATAATAGAAATAGTTGGCAAGACCACCGACGGACTCATAGAGCGAGTCATAGGCTTCCGAATAATCCGTGTAATCGCTTGATTGGAACGTCTTGCGATCAAGATATGCGCCTGCATAGGTAACGTCCCAGTTACCGAACTTGCCTTCAATCGTCAGCGCGGCCTGCCAGAACTTGTCGTTGCGGAACTCCGGGAAGAAGTGCTGGACCTGAAGGTCGCCGACCGACGGATCATATCCATATGACCCGCGGCTCTTGGTTTCCTGGTACATGAACTGCGGCGTCACGGTCCAGCTTTCGTCCAGATCGACCTTGAGCGCCGCGCGGCCACCGTAGATGTCGGTGTAATTGTAGTCCTTCTTGACGAAGGCCGCGTTGTTGACGCTGACGCCATCCTTGATGCAGCCGTTGATCTCGCCTTCGTCGTCGAATGTCGGCGTGCCGCAGAACGTGCGCGTTCCTTGCACATTATCGATGAAGCCGGCATCGCGCTGATACCAGCCCACCACGCGCAAAGCCGCGTTGGAGGACAGCGGCGCGTTGATCATGCCTTCGAGCTTGTAGCCCTGCCCGCCCTTGCGGACCGTGTTCACCTCGCCGTCGACGCTGCCGTAGAAGCCGGAAGTATCGGGCTTGTTGGTGATGATGCGGATCGTCCCGGCCTCGGACGAGGCGCCGTAGAGCGTGCCCTGCGGACCAGAAAGGCTTTCGATGCGGGCAATGTCATAGACATGCACGTCAAGGTTGCCGCCGATGGTGGTAACCGGTTGCTCGTCGAGATAGACACCGACCGACGGCAGCGAGCCAGAGTGATTGCCATCGCCGCCTGAGGCAACACCGCGCATGTAGACGACGTTCGTACCTGGCGTTCCACCAAGGGCCTGGAACGTCACCGAAGGCAACTGCTGCGCATAGTCGGTAAAGCTGGCAACGCCGAGTTGCTCCAGCTTCTGCGTGCCGAGAGCCTGAATCGAAATGGGTACGTTCTGCAGATTTTCGCTGCGCTTTTGCGCGGTCACGATGATTACGTTGGGATCGGATTCCGCAGCATCTGTCTGCGCCTCTTGCGCCATCGCAGGGAAAGTTAAGGTCGCCCCCGCAAGCATCAGAACCTTGGCCAACTGCGTACGACGATTGATCTTCGTGTGCCCGCGCATAGCAGAATTTACCCTCATGTTTCTGTTTTGCACACGAATGCTGCTCCCCCGCGATCCATATCGTCAAGCGGGATAATGCGCGAAGCGAGCGTTAACCTTAAAGGCGTGGCTAATTTACAACGATGTCGGTACCGAAGTCTGCAGGCACGTCCGGATAGGCATCGAGAACGTCTCCCAACACCGACTTGAGCGGTTCGAGCCACTGCTCGAACGGCTTCCATGCCTCTGTTCCATCTCGGAAAATTGGTCGACGCACCTGTTCGGAACTCGCAGTCCGCACCGCGCGCTCGGTTTCATGGAACGAAAGGCAAGCATCCTCGAATGGCAGCCCGCAATGGGCCAGAAGCGCCCTCACTTCGGTTTCCGTCTGATCAACCATCCGCTCATAAAGGACCCGGTGGACCACGCCGGGGAGCACACGATCGAAATGCGCCATCGCCCGCACATAGTCGCGGTAATAGCGGCCCATGTCGTCCAGTGAATAACTGAAACCCTGCCCCCGTGCGAAATGCTGCTTGTAGTTCGAAAAGCAGCACGCGAGCGGATGACGACGGGCATCGATGATCTTGGCGTTCGGCAGGATTGCATGGATGAACGGCACATGCAGCCAATTATTAGGCATCTTGTCGATGAACAGCGGCCGCCGCGTATGCCGTTGCACCCGGGTTCGCGCGAGGTAGGCTTCGCCAAGCTTTCGCAATTCTTCTCCATCGAGAGCTGAAATGGCTTCGGGATAGCCTTCGACACTGCGCGCAAGGAAGCCGATGTCGGAAAGTTCGCTCGTCCCTTCCACCTGCGAGTGACTGGACAGGATTTGCTCGACGAGCGTCGAGCCGGCGCGGGGCATGCCAAGGACGAAGATGGGATCAGGCGCTGCACACCCCTTCCCTTGCAAACCTGCGACAACTGCCGGCGTAAATGCAGCAATCGCAGCGTTCACATTCTGGGTCGTGTCTTCCGCCCGGTATGGCATCCGACGACCGCGCAATTCGTTGCCCGCCGCGTAGTGCGCAAACGACGTCTCCGCCTCTCCTCGATCCTCGAAAGCTTTGCCGAGTGCAAAATCCAGATGCCAGCGATCCTCTACGGCCAAATCCGTGCGCGCCAGTGCCTGCTGCATGGCGGCGATGTCCTCATTGGTGAACTTCACGGTCTTCAGGTTCGCCAGGCTCCACCATGCTTCACCAAGCACGGGCAGAAGTTCGATGGCCTTGCGGTAGGCCGCGATGCCCTCGGCCTGCCGCCCTACGGTCTTGAGCATATGGCCATAACTCATCCAGACGCGGGGCTGGTGGGGCGCTTGCCTGAGCACCTGTTGGTAAAGTGCAAGCGCCTCGTCGAACTCACCGATGCGCCCGTAGGCTGCTGCCTGCAGGTTGGCATGCCCGGCATTGTCCGGATCGTCTGCCGTGACTTTGGCCAACTCTTCAAGCGCCTCTGGCGCCCGATTTGTGCGGTAGAGGACCAGCGCGAGGTTCGCCCTTGCTGCCGTGAATTGCGGAGCAAGCTCGATTGCCCTCCGCAACAGGTTCTCCGCGTCGTTATAGCGCCCGATACGCCCGGCAAGTTCCGCAAACAGACGGATAGCACGTACATCGAAGGGATCATCCTTCAGCAGGGACCGCAGAAGCGGCTCGGCTGTCGGCAAGTCGTTCTCGTTCATGGCGATTGCCGCACGGACAAGCCGCGGATCGTAGACCGGTGCAGCAATGCGGGGCGAAGACGTGGTCACATTGGTCATCAGCAGCATCACAAACATGGTGACGCCTCGCGATCAAGCGCTAGTCTTCACCCAACCGCAATGAAGGGAACCCGCAGCCTATGACAGCAACGCGCAAGCTGGGCTTCTGGATGACCCTAGCGCTGGTCGTGGGCAACATGATCGGTTCGGGGATCTATATCCTGCCGGCAACGCTTGCTCCCCTGGGCCACAACCAGCTGATTGGCTGGGCGGTGACGCTTGGCGGTGCGTTGTGCCTTGCTTTCACATTCGCTCGCCTTGGCGCGCGCCTGCCCTTGGCGGGAGGTCCCTATGCCTATGCGCAGGCCGCATTCGGACCGGTGGGAGGCTTTGTCACCGCGTGGTCCTACTGGACGATGGTCTGGGCGGGGAATGGGGCAGTCGCTGTCGCAGTCGTATCAAACCTCAGCCTGATCGTGCCGGCCATGGGCCGCATCCCCGGCCTCCCAGCAGTGCTTTCGGTGGCCTGCGTCTGGCTGCTCACTGCCGTGAACATTCGCGGTGTCCGCGCCGCGGGCGATGTCTCGGTAGTGACCACGGCGCTGAAGCTGGTGCCACTGGTGGGGTTGATTGCCCTTACAGTCTGGCTGCTGCTGACTGGCGCACCGCAAGCCGTGCAACCAGCAGTGCCGCTATCGGGCGCGGTGGTTGCAACGGCGGCCGGGCTGACATTCTGGGGCTTCCTCGGGCTCGAATCCGCGACAGTGCCGGCCGACAAGGTCGAAAATGCCGCGAGCGTTGTCCCGCGAGCGACCCTGATCGGCGTTGCCCTGACCGGGTTCGTCTACATCGGGATTTCCACAGCCTTTGCGCTCTACATGCCAATGCAAGCCGCTGCCGCTTCTCCTGCGCCCGTAGCCGATTTTCTGGCGCGTTTCTTCGGATCCGGCGTGGGGCAGATTGTGGCCGTCTTTGCCGCGATCAGCGCTTTCGGCACCTTGAACGGGTTCATCCTGCTTCAGGGCGAGGTTCCCTGGGCGATGGCCAAGGGCGGCGTCTTCCCCCGCTGGTTCGCCACGGAAGGTGCCCGGGGAACGCCGGTGCGCTCGCATGTCGTGTCGAGCATCCTGCTGAGCATCGTCACGCTGCTCAACTACGGGCGCGGCATGGGCGACCTGTTCGCCTTCATCGCCTCGGTCAGCCTTGCTGCGGGGATGCTGTCGTACTTCCTCGCAATGCTCGCAGCGGTGCGTCTGTTGCCGACAGAGCGCGTGCTGGTTGCGGCAGCGCTGGTGGGTGCAGGCTTCATCGCCTGGGCCGCGTGGGGCCTCGGGATAGAGGCCCTCACCTACGGCGTAGGGTTCATCGCGCTCGGCTTGCCGGTCTATCTATGGGTCAGGCACGATGCAGCAGCTTCCACAGTACAGAGCGGTCACGGATGATCTCATGCGCCGCGTTGTGGCCGGGCGCTCCGGTCACGCCGCCACCGGGATGGGTCCCCGATCCGCACATGTAGAGCCCCTTGATCGGCGAGCGATAGTCACCGTGGCCCAGCACCGGACGCGCAGCCCAAAGCTGATCGAGACCCATCGTGCCGTGGAAGATGTCGCCCCCGATAAGCCCGAACTTGCGCTCAAGATCCAGGGGCGAATGGATCTGGCGCGCAATGACTGCGCCCTTGAAGTTGGGCGCATGGTCAGTGACCGTATCGATGATCAGATCCGCCACTTGCTCGCGGTGCGCATCCCAATCGATAGTCGGATCGAACTGCTGGCAGAACAGGCTCGCCACATGCTGGCCCGGAGGCGCAAGGCTGTCGTCGACAGTGCTCGGGATCTTGATCTCCACGATCGGCTTCTTCGACCAGCCATGCTGCTGGGCATCGATGAAGGCCTGATCCATGTAATCCATGCCTGGCGCTATGATGATGCCGGCGGTGTGATGCTCAGCCTGTTCCTTGCCCGGCAGCACGGTGAAGTCCGGCAATTCGGATAACGCGACGTTCATGCGGAAGGTGCCGGACCCTGTCTTGTAGCCCTTCATCCGGCGGTTGAAGTCCTCATCGAGATCCGCAGAATCGACCAGTTGCCGGTAGAGCAGCGCCGGGCCGACATTGGCAGCGACGATCGGCGCATAAAGCTCCTCGCCCCCTTCGAGCTTCACGCCCGCCGCCTTGCCGTTGTTCACCAGAACCCGCGCCACCGGCGATTCAAGGCTGATCTCGACGCCGACTTCGGCGCATGCCTTGGCCATCGCCTGCGTGATCGCCCCCATGCCGCCGACAGAATGGCCCCAAGCGCCAAGCTTGCCATTCACTTCGCCGAATACGTGGTGGAGCAAGACATAGGCCGAACCCGGCGTTGAAACGCCCGCGTAGTTGCCCACCACCGCGTCGAACGCGAATGCCGACTTCACGTGATCGTCTTCGAACCAGCCATCGAGGAAATCGCGCGCCGACTTGGTGAAGATGTCCAGCAGGTCACGCTGCGTTGCCATGTCGAGCTTGGCGATCGGCCAGCCCTGCATTGCGGCAGACTTCAGCGCGGCGATCCCGCCTCCGACATTCGGCGGCGTTTGCAGCGAAATGTCGCGCAGCACATTGGCGACCTTTTCCAGCGCGGCATCATACTTGGGGTAAGCCTCGGCATCCTTCTTCGAAAAGCGTGCGAACTCTGCTTCGGTACGCCCTGGCCCGCCGCCCAGTTTCAGGTAAGTGTCGGGAAAGGGGAAGAAATTGCTGATCGTCCGCTCGATCACGCGATAGCCGTGATCGTGGAGCTTCATGTCCGCAATCACCTTTGGTCGCAGCAGGCTGACAGTGTAGCTCGCCGTCGAGTTGCGGAAGCCGGGATGGAATTCCTCGGTTACTGCTGCGCCTCCGACAATGTCACGACGTTCCAGCACGCGCACCTTCATTCCCGCCTTGGCGAGATAGAATGCGCAGACCAGGCCATTGTGGCCGCCGCCGATGATCAATGCGTCGTAACGGTTGGACATGCGATAATTCCCCGGAGCTTTTGTGATTACTTCTTCGACCAGCCGGCCGGCGGCGCTTTGTGCAGCCGTGCCTCGGGCGTGATCGCGCGGATCTTGCGGGCGAAGCTGCGCAGGCACACTTCGCTTTTGCCGATTGGTCCGGCGCCGTAGGAATTCGACGCCATGCCTTGCTGGATCCGTTCGATCAGCCAAGTATCTTCCGCGTTGACCACCCGATTGATCCGCCAGTTGGCATATCGCACCAGCTTCATCTCGCGGCGTTCGTCCGGTAGCGCAAAGCACATCTCGCGCAGCAACGAAGTCGTCGGCGTCAGCGGCAGCCACTGCATGAAGTCGATCTGATCCGCATAGATATCGAACGCCATGTTCGGCCAGAGCTTGTAATACAGCCACCGGCGCTGCGATTGCTGCGGAAGATGCGGCACCTCCGGCAAATGCGTCTGATAGAACCGTTCCCAGAAATTCGCCGAGGGCTTGTCAACAAGGTCGCCCTTCATCCGGTCGGCCCAGCCGTGGTCTGAGATCTCGTAGGACTTGCCGAAAATGCGCGTAAGGCCGTCGTGCGCTACCGGGATGTGCAGATTGTCGGAATAGTTGTCGCCGACATTCTTCCAGTTCACCTGCCGCTCGCGCAGGCGCACGTCACCGATACGGCGCATGTCCTCAAAGCGATAGGGCGCAACTTCCTCCTCGAACGGCGCCATCATTTCGGCGACACTGGGGAAGCCTCCGTCCACAAGGCGCACGAACACGAAGCCGCGCCAGATCTCGAGCGCAACTGGCACGAGGCCGTTGTCTTCAAGCTTGAGCGCGGGATAGTCCGACTTCATCGGCACGCCCGATAGACGTCCGTCAGGCTCGAATGTCCAGGCGTGGTAGGGGCAGACCAGCTTCTTCGCGCAACCTGCCGGACCTTCGACAAGACGCATGGCGCGATGGCGGCAGACGTTGGCGAAAGCGCGGATCGTGCCATCGTCGCCACGGATCGCGATCACACTTTCATTCAGGTAATCCAGCGTCCGGTATTCCCCGGCATCCGCAATGTCGCTTTCGTGGCAGACGATCTGCCACGAAGGCCGGATCACCCGCTCCATCTCGACGCAAAAGTATTCCGGATTGGTATAGAGCCAGCCCGGCAGGCTCCAGTCCGCGTCGGGATCGACCTCGTCCGATGAGATATGGCGGAATGCGCCAGATAGATCGCCCATATGCCCGAATCCAGATAGCTTATTGAACAATCGTACAACAACGGGCAGAATGTTCAAGAGATGAGCGAAGCATCAGCATCCCCCGCATTCCGCCGTGCAGAACCTGACGTCCGGCGACTGAGCCTGATCGAAGCCTGCGCCCGCGTGCTTGCCCGCAGCGGGGCAGCCGGAGCCAGTGTACGCGCCATTGCGCAGGAAGCAGGTGCCTCGGTCGGCCTGGTGGGTCACTACTTCGGCGGTGTCGATGCGCTTGTTGCAGCGACTTACGATCATATCGATCGCCGTGTTGCCGAAGCGCTCGACCTGGCAGTCGCCGCTGCTGGTCCCGCCCCTCAGGACAGGCTGGAAGCTTTCGTCACGGCATCCTTTGCGCCGCCGATTGCAGACACGGCGCTGCTGGCCACGTGGATCGCGTTCTGGAGCCTTGTCACGGCACGCAAGGACATTGCTCGTCAACATGACGAGCAATACGCCCTTTACCGCGCCCGGCTCGAGGCCCTGCTTGGAGATTGCGGCGTGCCGGTCTCGGCACGCCGTCGGCACGCCATCGCGGTTACGGCGCTGGTGGACGGGTTGTGGCTCGAACTGTGCCTGTCGCCCGGATGCTTCACCCCCGAAGAAGCGCGGGACATCGCCCGCGGCTTCCTCGCTTCGATCACTTCGTCAGGTCGGTGATCAGGCTCAGGTAGTAGGTAATCCCCGGCCGGATGTTGGATAGGCGGGTCCGCTCATTGAGGCCGTGAGCGAACGACTCCGAATCCTTCGAGAACGTCGGGCTGAGGCCGTAACTGGGCACGCCGACCGCGCGGAACCACATCGAATCCGATGCCCCTGATGATTGCGAGGGAACAAGCGGCACGCCAGGATAAGCCTTGGCCATCGCCTTCGTTACGGCAGCCATCAGATCGGGCCGCAGCGGCGATGCCGGCGAAGCCACCGAACCGACCGTGACGTCGGTGATCTTGACCACCGGATCGTCAATGACCTTGCCCAGTTCCGCCATGATCTCCTCCTTGGAGTGGCCGGGGAAAATGCGACAGTTGATGTTGGCAAAGGCCCGCTGCGGCAGGGCGTTCTCTGCGTGTCCACCACCAAGCATCGTCGGAACACAAGTCGTGCCGACCAGACCGACCATGGCAGGATCGGCGCGCAGGGTAGCCAGCGCATTCTCATCGGCGGGATTGGCCGCGAAAGCGCGCATGGCCGCAGCCACTTCCGGCTTTTCGGTAAACGGCGCTGCCTTCTCGAATGCGGCCTTGGTGATCTCGTTCTGCTCGGCCTTGAACTTGTAGGCACCCACTTTCACCAATGCTTGCGAGAGTTGCACGATCGCATTGTCGGGGCGGGGCGCGGAACTGTGCCCGCCGGGATTGGTCACCTCCAGCCGATAGTCGGCATAAGTCTTCTCCGCGCCCTGCCACGTCCAGAACAGCGGCTTGGCAGTCGCCTCGTCAAGCAAGCCACCACCGCCATCGACATTGATGACCAGTTCGGCGTTCTTCAGCTTTTCGGCAATGATCGCGCTGGTCTTCATCGTCGTTTCCTCGTCACCGGAAAACTCGATGACGATGGTACGCTTGGGCTTGAAGCCCTGTCGGCGCAGCTCGATCAGCGTCGAAAGAGCCAGCGCCCCGTCGAACTTCATGTCGCTCGCGCCACGACCATAGAGGATACCATCTTCCACTACCGGCACGAACGGATCGCGCTCCCAATCCTCGCGCTTGGCCTCGACCACGTCCATGTGGCCCGAGATCACCAGCGGCTTGAGCGCCGGATTGCTGCCCTTCCACGTTGCGATGATGTAGGCGGTATCGTCCACCGGCGTGATCTCGATGTCCGAGGCGCTCCAGCCGCCCGCCACCAGCGCGTCACCGAAGAGCTTGGCAACATCAATGGTCCTGTTGCCCTCACCCCTGACAGAGCGAATGGCAATGGCCTTCTGCGACAGGTCAAGCACCTGCGCCTCGGCCTTTGAATAGGCGGCCTCCTTCGCGGTGGCAGGCATGGAGCACGCAAGGGAAGCGGCAAGGACAACTCGGAACTTAGCGACCATGGACAAGACTCCTTTGCAGCCAAGCTGACTTCTGACGAAGCGACAGGCAACCGCTTTTACTGGGCATTTCAAATCAGAAAGGCCCCGGACGCGAGTGCGCCCGAGGCCTTTCCAAACTCGTCGTAACAACGATCAGCGCTTGATCTTGCTCGTGTCGAACGTGCCGAGGCCGGGCTTGAAGCTCTTCTCGTCAAGGAACTGACGCGTCGCTTCCTTGCGCGCCTCAACGCCGCCGAAGTTGTGGAGCGCTTCCTGCGCGCGGATCAGATAATCCTCGGCATTGTCGTAGGTCATTTCCGTCATGCGGCGCACGGCCCACTTGGTCGCACGCAGTGCATGCCCGTCCTTCTTGCACAGGGCCTGTGCGATCTCGAGAACGCGCGCCTGCAGCTTGTCGGCAGGCACGGCCTCGGTGACAAGGCCCTGCTGTTCGGCCTGCTTGCCGGTCAAATTCTCGCCCATCATCGCATGATACATGGCCTTGCGCAGCGGCATGAGGTCAGCCGCAACCTTCGAAGCGCCGCCACCGGGCAGGATGCCCCAGTTGATCTCCGAAAGACCAAACTGTGCATCTTCCGAAGCGATAGCGATGTCGCAGGCGAACAGCGGACCATAGCCGCCGCCAAAGCACCAGCCATTGATCATGGCGATGGTCGGCTTTTCGTACCAGCGCAGGCGCTCCCACCAGGAATAGGCTTCGCGCTGCGCCTTGCGGATCGACCACAGGCCCTCGGCCTCGGTCTCGCGGAAGTATTCCTTGAGATCCATGCCGGCGGACCAGGCATCCCCTTCGCCGGTGAGTACCAGCACCTTGACGTCTTCGCGGAATTCGAGGTCCGCAATGACCCGGCCCATCTGCCGATTGAGCTTCGGGCTCATGCAGTTGCGCTTTTCCGGGCGGTTGAATTTCACCCAGGCAATGCCGTCTTCCACGGTGAAAGCGACGGTATCTTCTTCCGCGCGCTCGATCTTCTGCTGTTCAGTCATGGTCTTTCCTCTAGGGCAATCTTGAAAATTCAGATGGGGTAATGGCCGGGCTGGGTTTCCATCGTGATCCAGCGCAGCTCGGTGAAACTGTCGATCCCCGCCTTCCCGCCGAAGCGTCCGTATCCGGACGCGCCGACGCCGCCGAAGGGCATCTGCGCCTCGTCATGCACAGTGGGGCCGTTCACATGACAGATGCCAGACTTGATCTGGCGCGCCACGCGCAGGCCGCGTGCCGTGTCGCGGGTAAAGACTGCTGCCGACAAACCATATTCGGTATCGTTTGCCAGTTCGATGGCATGGGCTTCGTCGCGCGCACGGATGACGCCGACGACCGGACCGAAGCTTTCGTCGCGGAACAGCTTCATGTCCTGGGTGACGCCCGCGACGACATGCGCCGGCATCAACACGTTGTGCGTGGTCTCGCCCCCGGTCAGCAGCTGCGCTCCCTTGGCAAGGGCATCTTCGATCAGGCTCTTGCAGTGCGCGACTGTCTTTGCGTCCACCACCGCACCCAGCGGCGTCGTCCCCTCGCGCGGATCGCCTACCGGCATGGCAGCTACCTTCGCCTTGAACTTCTCCGCAAAAGCATCGGCGACAGCATCGACCACGATGATGCGTTCGGTCGACATGCAGATCTGCCCCTGGTTCATGAATGCGCCGAACGCAGCCGCCTTGACCGCCTCGTCAAGGTCTGCGTCCTCAAGAACGATCAGCGGCGCCTTTCCGCCCAGCTCCAGCAGGCAGGGCTTGAGATGTTGTGCAGCCCGCACCGCGATGATCCTGCCCACGGCAGTCGAGCCGGTAAAATTGATACGCTTGACCTGAGGCGCGTCGATCAGTGCGCCAACGACCTCGGCAGCATCCTTAGGCGCATTGGTGACGACATTGACCACGCCTTCAGGAAAGCCCGCCTCGGCAAAGGCTTCGATGATCAGGGCGTGCGTGCGCGGGCACTGCTCCGATGCCTTGAGAATCACGGCGTTGCCGCAGGCGAGTGGCACGGCGATCGCCCGAACGCCCAGAATGATCGGCGCATTCCACGGTGCAATGCCGAGGATCACCCCGACCGGTTCGCGCAGAGCCATCGCCACGCAACCAGGCTTGTCTGAAGGGATGACCTCACCCGATATCTGCGTCGTCAGCGCGGCAGCTTCCCGCACCATGCTTGCGGCCAGCCCGAGGTTGAAGAGCGCCCAGCCCCTGGTTGCCCCGATCTCGCCCATCATGGCCTCCACGAAGGCATCAGCGCGGCTTTCGAGCGCAGCGGCCGCCTTCATCAACACGGCGCGCCGGGCATTTGGACCCATGGCCGCCCAAGCTGGAAATGCTGCCGCAGCACGGGCGGCGATTGCAGGAATATCCGACGTCTGCATGGCCTCGGCCGTCGAAGCTACCGCGCCAGTCATTGGATTGATGCGCTCAAACAGCATGTGCTCTCTCCCATTTCTGTTATGGGTTATAGCAATCAATAATTGCCGTCGCAACAGGTCATTTGCAAAGTGGAGGACCTGACCTTTTGTGCAGGGAATGCATCGTCACCGCTCGGCAAACGGGATGCGCAGATGGGAGACAATCGAAAAAATACGCAGGAATTCTGGCTTTCGACGCCGCGCCATCCTGGAAGCAGACCCGCGCACTCACTTGCTTAATTGCAATAAATGCAACCGAACATGTGGGTTTCGCACTTGCACACAAAGCACAATTACCCCATTTCGGAGGGGCCTTTCAGGCATCCTCTCCCAAACTTTTCAGGGCCGCCCCGGCAACGGTGCGGCCCATTTTTTGTCTATCGAAGGCGCTCGCCGCTTCAGGGCCGTCTCAGGTGTGCGGCATGATCACGCTGCGCCCGATGACACTGCGCTGCTCCATCGCCTCAAACGCACACTTCCAGTCATCAAGCGCGAAGGTCGCGTGCAAGTGGGGGCGGATCCTGCCCTGCCCCGCCAATTCGAGGATGCGCGCGACGTTCTCCTTGCCCCGGTCCGGGAAACGGCGCCCATACTCCCCGGCGCGCACGCCGACGACCGAGAACCCCTTGATCAGAGGCATGTTCACGCGAACCTCCGGGATGCGCCCACCAGCAAAGCCGACGACCAGCAGACGACCGTCAAATGCAATACAGCGAGTCGATTCGTCGAAAACGTCTCCTCCCACGGGGTCGTAGACAAGATCCGCTCCTTTGCCGTCGGTGATCGCCAGCACCTGCTCGCGGAAACCGGCACTGCCGTCGATCACGTGGGCGGGTTTGTAGAGGTCGCTGATGGCCTCACGCTTTTCCTGCGTAGAGGCAACGGCAATGACCTTCAGGCCAAGAGCCACTCCAAGATCGACGGCAGCCAGTCCCACGCCGCCAGCGGCCCCGTGCACCAACAACCATTCGCCTGCCTGCGCCATTCCGCGACAGACCAGCGCCACCCAGGCAGTCAAATAAGCAGCCCGCAAGGCCGCGCCCTGGGCCATCGAGAGTCGCTCAGGCAGCCTAAGGAGAGCCCCTTCAGGGAAACACCCGAATTGGGCGACCCCGCCGGTGAGCATCCCTGCAATCACACGGTCGCCTTCACGCCAAGGTCCATCGCTTGGCGCACGCACCACAATGCCCGCGGCCTCCATGCCCGGAACGAATGGCAAGGCCGGTTTTGCCTGATATTCCCCACGGGTCATCAGGAGATCGGGAAAACCCAGCGCGGCGGCTTCGATCCGGATCAGAACCTCGTCCGGCTTCGGCTCCGGAATCGCTGCATCCACAATGCCAACACCGGACAGGTCAGCACTCAGATTCCGGACCTGCAGCGCTCGCATCATTCTGGTCATTTTCATCTCCCCGGCAGAGCGTGACGCATTCCGATAGGCGCTCCAACAGCCACTTCTTGACCGATCATCAAGAAAATTTCTTGCGCCATTGCTGCGGCGCACAAAGCAGGGGGCGTGACGCGTACGGGCGGAGGTCCCTTTTGCAATCTTGCTCTAGCCCTCTCGGCAAATGGCTGACTTCCGCCAACAATTTTGAACAATCGTCCTAAGTCAGCCTTCTCATGCCGATATGGCATGCATGAAATCTGCCCTTTCTGCGCGGCATCGATGCTGCGTGGCAACAGCCAAAACCCCTTAAATCCAAGGGTTTTGCAGGAAATATGGCTTGTCCGACGTGCGCCCTCGGCCTATTTTATGCACGGATCAACAAGCCGGGCAAACCGCACGGTCCACCATGATAAAGCGAGGCCACAAAGGCACTCGCACATAAAAGACAGTACGCAGGAGAATGCTCATGAAGACCCTTATCGCCGCCACTCTGGCGGTCGGCTTGCTGTCTGCGCCGCAGATCGCTCTTGCCGCACCTGCCCCCCAAACCGTCAACATCGCCATCTCGGCCGATGGTCTCGACCTGTCCCGTCCTTCGGACATGCGCCGTCTTCGCAACCGCATTGCCGATGCCGCTGCGGAAGCCTGCGATCCGGCTGACCGCATGATCGTGACGCCGATGCCTGATTATCAGTGCCGCCGCGCCGCAATCGCAAGCGTCGAACCGATGGTTCAGGAACTCGCCCTCGCTGCCCGCAGCGGGAAAATGGCGCGCCGCTGATCGATCTTTGGCCAAGCCTCGCGTTGGCGTGAAGTCTGGCCAGAAGCGCAACGCCGCCTGGAGGAGCATTTCCCCTTCCGGCGGCGTTATCGCCTTCAGGTGCCTAGCACCTTCAGCGCGACTGCGGCCGCCGCAGCCCGCGTTTCAACACCCAGCTTCTCGTAGATGCGTTCCAGGTGTTTCTGCACCGTGCGCGGGCTGATCGCGAGCACCTCCGAGATCATCCCGTTGGACTTGCCGTAGCTGATCCAGAGCAGCACTTCGGCCTCGCGATCGGTCAATCCCAGCTTGATCTGCAATTGCGCCACGTCGGCCTTGGGATTGAGCTCGTTGAGCCGGATCAGCACTTCGCTGTCGCGGTACTGTGCAATCACCACAAGTTCGAGCGCGCTTTCCCCTTGCTCGATCCGCACAGATGCCCCCGGGGCATTGCGCGCCAGCACGCGAAGCAATGGCAGCCGGATCGCATTGGGCAGCTGTCGCTCCTCCCGGCTCCATTCCGGACTTGCTCGAAGGATCGCGCGTTCAGCCAGCGGCGTGCACCAGAGACAGCGGCCCTGTGGATCGACAGCCATCATCAGCCGTCCGGTTGCATCCAGGCCGGCAGCGCTCGCCTGCATTGCCCGCGCATTGCCTAGATGCACCCGAACCCGCGCCAGCAGTTCATGCACGTTGACCGGTTTGCGGAGGTAATCGACGCCACCAGCTTCGAAGCCTTCGATCACGTGCTCGCTTTCGGTAAGCCCGGTCATGAACATCACCGGCACGTGCGCAAGTTGCGAGCGTGCCTTGATCTGCCTGGTTGCTGCAAAGCCGTCGATACCCGGCATCACCGCATCCATCAGGATGAGGTCCGGCACGACATGCTCCAGCAGGTCCAGCGCGGCCGCACCCGATATGGCGACGAGCACCGTGATGCCCGCACCTTCGAGTGCGTCGGTCAGGAAGCGGAGTGAATCCGGCTCGTCATCGACGACCAGAACCGTATCACGACGCAAGTTATCGCCACTCATCGGGCAGGTCCTCCAGTATCCTTCCGATCCCGGCGAGATCAAAGCGGTCGAGATGATCGAACAGGCGCACGGCAAGCTTGTCTGCTGCAGGATCAGCGGCTGCCAATGCCTTGATCTCGCCTTCGAGCGCCCTGACGTGGCCGATCTGGACCAGCGCCTTCAACTTCTCGACGTGTTCACGCGTGGCGGCAGAAACCTCGACGCGGTCACGCCCGGCAGTGTCACCCTCCCGCGCTTCGGGCAGGATCCATTCCAGCTGAAGATGGCGCCCCAATGCGTCGAGAAGCGACCCCAGATCCACTGGCTTGAGCAGGAACGCATCGTGGCTGGCCTGCTGACCGGAGAGTCCGTGGCGCTCGAACGCATTGGCCGACAACATCAGTATCTTGAGATCGCGCCCGCAGCTGGCGCGCAGACGTTCGGCGACATCCCAGCCCGACAGGCCGGGCATGCTGACATCGCATATCACGGCGTCGAAAGCTTGCGCATCGGCCAATGCCAACGCCGTGGCTCCATCGCCCGCCTCTGAAACGTCGAAGCCGGCCTCGGCAAGAACGGTCCGCAAGACACACAGGTGATCAGCGTCATCGTCGACCAGCAGGATCGCGCGCCGGTCCCCCCTGTACCCGGTCGGGCGAACCTTGTCGGCAGCATGATCGACCATGCCCGAAACCTGCGGCGCCATAAGCTTGATCGAGAAGCAGCTGCCGCGGCCAACCGCACTTTCCAGCTTGAGGTCGCCGCCCAGCATGCTCACGACCGCGCGCGTTATGGCAAGACCAAGGCCTGCCCCTGTCCTCTCTGCCTCGGATGCAGCATCAGCGCGCTCGTAAGGTGCAAAGATCTGCTCCTGCCGCTCGAGCGCGATGCCGGGACCCGTGTCGTGAACTTCGATCGTGGCAATCTGGCCGGACCATCGCAGCACAAGCCGGATTTCCCCACGCTGCGTGAACTTTACCGCGTTCGATACCAGGTTGATCAGTGCCTGGCGCACGCGCCGTTCATCAAGCCGCACGAACTCGGGCAACCGGCCCTGTATGCTGCAGACGAACGACAGCCCCTTATGCGCCGCCAGCGGCGCAAACATCTCGGCTACCTGCTCGACCAGAGCTCCGAGCCGGATAACGCCGTTATCGACCCGGACCACGCCCTGTTCAACCGAGGCAATATCGAGCAGGCCCTCGACGAGGTTTGTCAGATGTTCGGCGCTGCGGCGAATGACCCGCGCAGCCGCCAACGGATCGACCTGTGCGCCCCGTTCCACAAGCTGGGCATAGCCATAGATCGCATTGAGTGGAGATCTGATTTCGTGGCTGACATTGGCAAGAAACCGGCTTTTCGCCTCGTTCGCAGCTTCCGCCGCGGCGAGGCGCGCACGAAGCTCCGCCACCTGATCCTGCTTTTCCACTCGCGACTGCCGGGGCGGCCGTCGACCCGCCTGTGCCCCCTGTCTGCTCCCGCCGCGCCGGGAAGTTTGCATTTCAATGACCCCGCGTGCCTGTGTTGTTGTCTGAGGCACGCGGCGATTGTGCACTGCAACTAGCTTTAACTCAAGCCCCGTAAGGCGGCGCCTTGGAGGGCGAACGGTGCAGTCAGATCAGCTGGTCTCGCTGCAAGCGCTGCAACAGGCGCACCGCTACGGAGTGGCGGATGGCCTTGCCCTCGCGCAGCTTCACCCACGTGTTGAGCCCGATACCGAAATGGTTCTGGATCACTTCCGGCTTCTGGCTCTTAAGGACGGACGCCATCTTGTGGACGACAGCGGGCTCGACTTGGGTGAGACGCGGCGTTGGCATGTTCCCTCACGGACTATGGTTTCTGCCGACACCATATTTTTTGCAGTGGCGAACAGGCATACGTCATTTGCCGCATCCCATTACTTGACATGTGTCATATTTTGACAAGCCCCTACGCAGTAGAGCCTGCGACAATCGGATACGTGACGAGCGAAGATCTGCGCACTATCCTGGAGCCAGTTCAAGTCGAGGGGAATGGTCATGGCCACGATATCTGGCACGCACGATTTCATCCGGTACAATGCAATTGCGCGCCTGTTTCATGCCGGCATTGCAGCATTGGTTCTGTTCAATATCCTGACCGGAATCTTGGGCGAGGCCATCGAAGATATCTGGCAGCCCTTCCCCGCACACAAGGCCACCGGCATCCTGATTCTGTTTCTGTCGCTCGCCCGCCTCGGCTGGCGCTTTACCTGGACCATGCCGGCATGGCCCGCAACGATGGGCAAGCTCCAACAGAACGTGGCGCGCCTGACGCACGGTGCACTTTACGTCCTGATGATCGTCGTGCCGCTCACGGGATGGATCTTTTCCTCGGCCGGCAAATATCCCCTTTCGATCTATGGCCTGTTTGATTGGCCGAAGCTTCCGGTTGCCAAGGGTTCTGCCCTCGCCGAAGCTGCGCATGAAGGGCACGAAGTTCTTGGGTTCCTGATGGCAGGCCTTGTGATTCTGCATATTGCGGCGGCGCTTCATCATCATTTTGTCATCAAGGACAATGTCTTGCGCCGCATGCTCTGAAGCGCAGACGTATTCTGACCGACAAAGCGAGGCAGAACACGTACTAGCCCCATCGAAACGTGCATGGGGGGCGACGGATTTCTGCCATGACTGACTTGGCTCACACTCCACGCTTGCCCTTGCGCCCAAGCCTCGCCTACCGTCCTGCTCGAGAGTGTGATGCAAGGCGATGCGACAGTCATCCTCCGCGGCAAGGTGGAGCGCGGCACGCTGTCCTGACAGGTCGGTACAACAGACGCTGGGCGCTCGCTGTCCTCAGCAGCGCGCATCTGGCGTCAATCAGGGTGGGACTTGTGCGATGAGCATCATGAAACAATCAGGCGCAAGCGAGATCGACGCAAAGATCATCGACGTGCTGCGCCACCGCGTCGGCAAGGATGAACGCGCTGCCAAGCCGCACGACTGGTACACCGCAACCGTCCTGACCCTTCGCGATGCCATCATCGACCAGTGGATGGATTCCACGCGCAAGACCTATGAGCAGGGCGGCAAGCGGGTCTACTACCTCAGCCTCGAATTCCTGATCGGCCGCCTGCTGCGCGATGCCCTGTCGAACATGGGCCTGACGCGGGAAATGGAAAAAGCCCTGCGCGATCACGGGTTCGACCTCTCGGCGCTCGAGAACCTCGAACCTGACGCAGCGCTCGGCAACGGCGGTCTCGGCCGTCTCGCCGCCTGCTTCATGGAGAGCCTCGCCAGCCTCGACATCCCTGCTTACGGCTACGGCATCCGCTACGTCAACGGCATGTTCCGCCAGCGGATCGACGATGGCTGGCAGGTCGAACTGCCGGAAACCTGGCTCAGCCACGGCAACCCGTGGGAATTCGACCGCCGCGAAAGCGCCTACATCATCGGCTTCGGTGGCGAAGTCGTTGCCAATGGCGATGCCGTCGAATGGCGCCCGGCTGAAAAGGTCGAAGCCAGCGCGGTCGACACGCCGGTCGTGGGCTGGCGCGGCAAGCGCGTCAACACCCTGCGCCTGTGGACCGCCCACGCGTTCGATCCGCTCCGCCTCGATGCCTTCAACGCTGGCGACCACTTCGGCGCCCTTGCCGAGCAGGTCCGCGCCGACAGCCTGGTTCGAGTGCTCTACCCGGCTGACTCCACCCCCGCCGGGCAGGAACTGCGCCTGCGCCAGGAGTACTTCTTCACCTCGGCCTCGATCCAGGACATCGTCCGCCGCCACGTGCAGTTCCACGGCGACATCCGCACCCTGCCGGAAAAGGCCGCGATCCAGCTCAACGACACGCACCCCGCAGTGGCCGTGGCCGAGCTGATGCGCCTGATGGTCGACGTCCACGGGCTCGAGTTCAGCGAAGCGTGGGAAGTTACCAAGGCCACCGTTGCCTACACCAACCACACGCTCCTGCCCGAAGCGCTCGAATCCTGGCCGCTGCCGCTGTTCGAACGCCTGCTGCCGCGCCACATGCAGATCGTCTACGCGATCAACAGCCGCGTCTTGCGGGAAGCGCGCAAGGCCGGGATGGACGATGCCGCCATCGCCGCCATCAGCCTGATCGATGAAGGCGGTGAGCGTCGCGTGCGCATGGCCAACCTCGCCTTCACCGGCGCGCACAGTGTCAATGGCGTGGCGGCGCTCCACACCGATCTGATGAAGACCACCGTCTTCTCCGATCTGCACAAGCTCTATCCCACCCGCATCAACAACAAGACCAACGGCGTCACCCCACGCCGCTGGCTGCAGCAGTGCAACCCGGGCCTCACCTCAGTCCTCAAGGACGCGATCGGCCCGGCCTTCCTTGACGATGCCGAAAAGCTTGCCGATCTCAACGCCCTGGCTGACGATGCCGCGCTTGGCGAGCGCATTGCCGAGGTCAAGCGCAGCAACAAGATTGCGCTGGCCAAGCACATCAAGGACCTGATGGGCGTCCGCCTGGATCCTGACGCCCTGTTCGACGTCCAGATCAAGCGCATCCACGAATACAAGCGCCAGCTGCTCAACCTGATCGAGACAGTCGCCCTCTACGACCAGATCCGCAGCCACCCCGAGCGCGACTGGGTGCCGCGCGTGAAGATCTTCGGCGGCAAGGCGGCTTCAAGCTATCACAACGCCAAGCTGATCATCAAACTGGCCAACGACATCGCCCGCCGTGTCAATTCCGATCCTTCGGTCGGCGGCTTGCTGAAGGTCGTGTTCGTGCCGAACTACAACGTCAGCCTCGCCGAGAAGATCATCCCGGCCGCCGATCTGTCCGAACAGATCTCCACCGCCGGCATGGAAGCGTCTGGCACCGGCAACATGAAGTTTGCGCTCAACGGTGCGCTGACCATCGGCACGCTCGATGGCGCGAACATCGAAATCAAGGACCGCGTTGGCGATCCCAACATCGAAATCTTCGGTCTCACCGCGCAGGAGGTCGAGGACCAGCGCGCCAATGGCTACAACCCGCGTGAAGTCATCGAAGCCTCGCGCGAGTTGCAGCAGGCCATCGCGGCGATCGCCACGGGCGTGTTTTCGCCCGACGATCCGCAGCGCTATGCCGGGCTGATGGGCGGCATCTACGATCACGACTGGTTCATGGTCGCCGCTGACTTCGACAGCTACCACGCCGCGCAGCGCAACATCGATCGCCGCTGGGAACAGCAGGCAGCCTGGCGCGCTTCGGCAATCCGCAACATTGCCAACGTAGGCTGGTTCTCGTCCGATCGCACGATCGGCGAATATGCCCGCGATATCTGGGGGGTCTGAAAGCCAGCATGAAGCCACCGGCGAGCGCCATCGATGCCCTGCTTGACGGGACGCACGCCGATCCTTTCTCGCTTCTCGGCATTCACGAAGGGCCTGAAGGCGCGTTCGCCCGCGCAGTCCTGCCCGGTGCCGAGGAAGCGGTGGCATGGTCGCTTGATGGCAAGAAGCTCGGCAAGCTGACGCGCGTTGACGGTCGCGGCCTGTTCGAAGGTAAGGTCAAGGGCCCGCGCCAGCCGGTGCGCTATGCCTGCAAGGCCGGCACCCACGAGTGGCTGGTGACCGATCCTTACTCGTTCGGCCCGGTCCTCGGGCCCCTCGACGACTTTCTGATTGCCGAGGGCACGCACCACCGCCTGTTCGACAAGCTTGGCGCACACCTGATCGAGCATGAGGGCGTCTCCGGCATCCACTTCGCGGTCTGGGCACCCAATGCGCAAGTCGTCAGCGTCGTCGGTGATTTCAACGATTGGGACGCGCGCCGCCACCCGATGCGCCGCCGCGTGGACATCGGCGTGTGGGAAGTGTTCATCCCAGACATCGGCGAACACCGTGCCTACAAGTACCACATCGTCGGCGCAGACGGAAAAGTCCTGCCGCTGAAAGCCGATCCTTTCGCGCAGGCCGCCGAATTTCGGCCCAGCACCGCCTCGATCACCGCACACCCGGTCAAGATGGACTGGGGCGATGCCGAACATCGCGCCCACTGGGCCAGCATCGATGCCCGCCGCCAGCCGATGTCGATCTACGAAGTCCACCCCGGCTCATGGCAGAAGCCGCATGACGAGGGCTTCTACACCTGGGACGAATTGGCCGACCGGCTGATCCCCTATGTCGCGGAAATGGGCTTCACCCACATTGAATTCCTGCCCGTCTCCGAACACCCCTACGATCCATCATGGGGGTATCAGACCACCGGCCTCTACGCTCCCAGCGCGCGCTTCGGCCCGCCCGAAGGCTTCGCGCGCTTCGTAGACGGCGCGCACCGCGCCGGCATCTCTGTCCTGATCGACTGGGTGCCCGCGCACTTCCCCACCGACGAACACGGCCTCGTCCGCTTCGACGGCACCGCGCTCTACGAACATGAAGATCCGCGCCTCGGCTTTCATCCTGACTGGAACACGCTGATCTACAACTTCGGCCGCCGCGAAGTGGTCAGCTTCCTGGTGAACAACGCGCTGTTCTGGGCCGAGCGCTACCACGTTGACGGGTTGCGCGTCGATGCCGTCGCCTCGATGCTCTACCGTGACTACTCACGCAAGGCGGGCGAATGGATCCCCAACGCCGAAGGCGGGCGCGAGAATTGGGAAGCGGTCGAATTCCTCAAGGCGATGAACCGCGCCGTCTATGCCAGCCACGCCGGCTTCCTGACGATTGCCGAGGAATCAACCTCATGGCCCGGCGTCAGCAAGCCAGCGTTCGACGAAGCCCCGCGCGAGCACCTCGGCTTCGGCTTCAAGTGGAACATGGGCTTCATGCACGATACGCTGCAGTACATGGCGCGTGACCCGATCCATCGGCAGTACCACCACAACGAGATCACCTTCGGACTGACCTACGCCTTCAGCGAGAACTTCGTCCTTCCGCTCAGCCATGACGAAGTCGTCCATGGCAAGGGTTCGCTCCTGAACAAGATGAGCGGCGACGACTGGCAGAAGTTCGCCAACCTGCGCGCCTACTATGGCATGATGTGGGGTTACCCCGGCAAGAAGCTGCTGTTCATGGGTCAGGAATTCGCCCAGCGTCGTGAATGGAGCGAGGCCCGCTCGCTTGACTGGGACCTGCTCGATGCCCCGGCCCACGAAGGCGTCCGCCGCTGGGTCCGCGATCTCAACCGGGTCTATACCACCCGCCCTGCCCTGCACGCGCGCGATTGCGAGCAGGAGGGCTTCGAATGGCTGGTCGTCGACGATGCTCAAGGGTCGGTCTTCGCCTGGTTGCGCAAGGCACCGGGAGCGAAACCGGTGGCCGTCATCAGCAACATGACGCCGCAGGTGCACGATCACTATCGCCTGCCGCTGCCGCATGACGGCGAATGGCGCGAAGTGCTCAACAGCGATGCGCAGGACTACGGTGGCAGCGGCATCGGCAATCTTGGCCAGGTAAACGCGGAAGGCGGGGCGGCTTTCGTGGTCCTGCCGCCGCTGGCCACGCTGATACTCGAATTTCAAGGATAAGAACGGAGATTAGGGGATGCGCGAAACTTACTCTCAGCCACTGGCCCGCGATGCGATGGCCTATGTCCTTGCCGGGGGCCGTGGCAGCCGCCTCAAGGAACTGACCGACAACCGCGCCAAACCCGCAGTCTACTTCGGCGGCAAGTCGCGCATCATCGACTTCGCGCTATCGAACGCGATCAACTCGGGCATCCGCCGCATCGGGGTCGCCACGCAGTACAAGGCGCATTCGCTGATCCGCCACATGCAGCGCGCGTGGAACTTCATGCGCCCGGAACGCAACGAGAGCTTCGACATTCTGCCCGCCTCGCAGCGCGTTTCGGAAGATCACTGGTACGAAGGCACCGCCGATGCGGTGTTCCAGAACATCGACATCATCGCTTCCTACGCGCCCAAATACATGGTCATCCTCGCTGGCGACCACATCTACAAGATGGACTACGAACTGATGCTCCGCCAGCACGTGGAAAGCGGTGCCGACGTCACCATCGGCTGCCTCGTCGTGCCGCGCATGGAAGCAACGGGCTTTGGCGTGATGGCGGTCGACAAGACTGACACCATCACCGATTTCATTGAAAAGCCTGCCGATCCTCCGGGCATTCCCGGCAACGAAGGCATGGCGCTGGCCTCGATGGGCATCTACGTTTTCGAGACGAAGTTCCTGTTCCAGATGCTGCAGGAAGACGCTGACGACCCGAATTCGAGCCGCGATTTCGGTAACGACATCATCCCCAAGATCGTGAAGAACGGCAAGGCCGTCGCCCACCGCTTTACCAATTCCTGCATCCGCGCGGCCGAGGAAATCGAGGAATACTGGCGCGATGTCGGCACGATCGACGCCTATTTCGAAGCCAATCTCGATCTCACCGACACCGTGCCCAAGCTCAACATGTACGATCGTGACTGGCCGATCTGGACCGACCAGATCATCGCCGCGCCGGCCAAGTTCGTGCATGACGAAGACGGCCGTCGGGGCATGGCGATCTCCTCGCTGATCAGCCAGGATTGCATCGTCTCGGGCGCCATCGCGAAACGCAGCCTGTTGTTTACAGGCGTAAAAATGGGCTCGTTCTCCTCATGCGAGGAAGCAGTGATCCTGCCCTATTGCAACATCGGCAGAGGCGCCCGGCTCAGCCGCGTGATCCTCGATTCCGGCGTGCGCATTCCAGAAGGCCTCGTCGTCGGCGAAGATCCGGAACTCGATGCCCGCCGCTTCCGCCGCTCCGAAAGCGGGGTGTGCCTTATCACCAAGCGGATGATCGACCGGCTGGCATGACGATCAGGGTCCTGTCCGTCGCCTCGGAAGCGGTGCCGCTGGTCAAGACCGGCGGCCTTGCTGATGTGGCGGGAGCGCTGCCTGCGGCGGTTGCGCCGCATGGCGTTGAAATGACGACATTTCTGCCCGGCTATCCGGCGGTGATGAAGGCGCTCTCCCGCCCCCGCGCGCTTCACGTCTGGGACAGCCTTTTGGGCGAAAGGGCGCGGCTGGTTAGCGGCAAGATCGACGGCCATCCCCTGTTAGTCCTTGATGCACCGGCGTTTTTCCAGCGCGAGGGCAATCCTTACGTCGACTCCTCAGGGCGTGACTGGGCGGACAACTGGCGGCGCTTCGCTGCGTTTGGGCGCGCAGCGGCGGACGTTGGCGGCGGCGCGGTCAGGGGACGGACGTTCGACCTGGTCCACGCGCATGACTGGCAGGCCGCCATGGCATTGGCATACCTGCGTTTTTCTCCGCCCGAAAGCGGCATGCGCGTGCCATCGGTGATGACCATTCACAACATGGCGTTCCAGGGACACTACGGCGCGGACGTGTTCCCGGCGCTCGGTCTGCCCCCGCATGCATGGGCGATGGACGGGGTCGAATACCACGGCGGCGTCGGCTTCCTCAAAGCCGGGCTTGAGGCCGCAAGCATGATCACCACGGTCAGCCCGACTTATGCGCGCGAGATCCGCACACCCCAATTTGGCATGGGATTGGAAGGACTTATAGCAAGTCGGGGCGACCGTGTGCGGGGCATCGTCAACGGCATCGACACCGCGCAATGGAACCCGGCAACCGATATCCAACTCTCGAAGGCATTCGGGCAACTCTCCATAGGCAAACGGGTAACTAACAAGCGCGCGCTGGAGGCAGAGTTCGGACTCGATGAGGGTGATGGCCCCCTCTTCGTCGTCATCACTCGCCTCACCTGGCAGAAGGGCATCGACGTCCTGTTGGAGTGCATCGACCACCTCGTCGGCATCGGCGGTCGGCTCGCCCTGCTCGGCTCGGGAGACAAGGCGATGGAGAACGCATTCCACGCCGCAGCGATGCGCCACCCCGGCAAGGTGGGCGTCCGCATCGGCTATGACGAGGGCCTTTCGCATCGGATGCAGGGAGGCGGCGATGCGATCCTCGTCCCCTCGCGCTTCGAGCCTTGCGGCCTCACGCAACTCTATGGCCTTGCCTATGGCTGCGTGCCGGTGGTGGCGCGGACCGGGGGGCTGGCGGACACCGTGATCGACGCAAATCTGGCGGCGGTGATGGGCGGCGTGGCGACGGGGGTGCAGTTCGACGGCGTCAGCTATGCCAGCCTTGCCGATGCGATCAGCCGTGCCGTAACGCTCTATTGGCAAGGCGATACCTGGCGTGCCATGCAGCGCGCCGGCATGAAGACCGACTTCTCGTGGAACCGCTCGGGCAAGGCCTATGCGGATCTCTACGCCGCCCTCATCGCGGAGGACCAATGACCCGTACCGTACCGTCGACGCCCTATTCCGGCCAGAAGCCCGGCACTTCCGGCCTGCGCAAGAAAGTCAAGGTTTTCCAGCAAGCTAACTACGCCGAGAACTTCATTCAGGCAGTGTTCGACGTGGTCGAGCGCGAGCCCGCCAGCACGCTGGTCCTTGGCGGCGACGGTCGCTTCCACAATCGCACGGTGATCCAGCAGGCGATCCGCATCGCCGCGGCCAACGGCTATGGCAAGGTGCTGGTCGGCCAAGGCGGCATCCTCTCCACCCCCGCCGCCTCGAACGTGATCCGCAAATACGGCGCGAGCGGTGGCCTGATCCTTTCGGCCAGCCACAATCCCGGCGGGCCGGACGAGGACTTCGGCATCAAGTACAACATCGCCAACGGCGGCCCAGCGCCCGAAGGCGTGACGGAGGCCATCTACGCCCGCACCCAGACGATCGACCGCTGGCTGACCGTCGATGCGCCCGATGTCGATCTCGACAGGCTTGGAACCACGCAAGTTGGTCGACTCACTGTCGAAGTGATCGACTCCGTGGCCGACTATGCCGAGCTGATGGAAGCGCTGTTCGATTTCGACGCCATCCGCGCCAACGTCGCCGCCGGTTTCACCATGGCGTTCGATGCAATGAGCGCGGTGACCGGCCCCTATGCCACCGAAATCCTCGAGAACCGCCTGGGTTTTGCCAAGGGCACGGTGCGCAATGGCGTGCCGCTCGAGGACTTCGGCGGGCACCACCCCGACCCCAACATGGTCCACGCGCATGAGCTGTTCGAGACGATGTTCAGCACTGACGCCCCGGACTTCGGCGCGGCATCGGACGGCGATGGCGACCGTAACCTGATCGTCGGACGGCATCGCTTCATCACGCCCTCGGACAGCCTTGCCATGCTGGCGGCGAACGCGCACCTGGCGCCAGGCTATGCTGCGGGCCTCAAGGGCATTGCCCGCTCGATGCCGACCAGCGCGGCTGCGGATCGCGTGGCCGAAGCGCTTGGCCTGCCCTGCTTCGAGACGCCGACCGGGTGGAAGTTCTTCGGCAACCTGCTCGATGCCGGTATGGCGACGATCTGCGGCGAGGAAAGCGCCGGGACCGGCAGCGATCACGTGCGGGAGAAGGACGGCCTGTGGGCCGTGCTGCTTTGGCTCAACATTCTCGCCGTCCGCAAGATCAGCGTCGACCAGCTGGCCCGCGAGCACTGGACCAAGTTCGGCCGCAACTATTACGCCCGCCACGATTACGAAGCGCTGCCGACCGACAAGGCGGATGCGCTGATGGCGGAACTGAAGGCTGCACTCGACCGCCTTCCCGGCCAGACCTTCGGATCGCTCGAAGTCGCCAAGGCCGACAACTTCTCTTACCTTGACCCTGTCGACGGTTCGACAAGCAGCAATCAAGGCGTCCGCGTGATGTTCGCGGGGGGCTCGCGCGTAGTCTTCCGCCTCTCCGGCACCGGCACCGAAGGCGCGACCTTGCGCGTCTATCTCGAACGCTATGAACCGGTCGGCGGCGATCTGGACCGCGAAACACCGGACATGCTGGCCGACCTGATCGCGGCCGCCGGTGCCATCGCCGGGATTGCGCGGCACACCGGACGGACCGCGCCAGACGTGGTGACGTGAAGCCGGGCGTCGAGATCACGGACGGCAAGACCCGCTTCACCGTCCGCTCGCCCCATGCCGAAGCTCTGACGCTTTGCCTGTTTGATGGCGACGCCGAACAGCACGTGGCGATGACGCGCGTGGGCGCGAACTGGACGGTCGAACTGCCCGGTGAATTGCGCGGCAGCCGCTATGGCTTCCGCGCTTCGGGAGAGTGGAATCCGGCGGCGGGACTATGGTTCGATCCGGCCAAGCTGCTGGTCGATCCTTACGCCATGGAGCTCGACCAGCCGTTCATTTTCGATGCCAGTTTGCCCGCTTACGGCGCGGATACGGCGGCGATTGTGCCCAAGGCGGTGGTTGGCCTTCACGAGCCTGTCTCCCCTGCCCCACCGCGGTTCCGGCACGGCGGCCTGATCTACGAACTCAACGTGCGCGGCTTTACCAAGCTGCATCCTGATGTGCCGGAGGCCCTGCGCGGCACCGTCGCCGCGCTCGCCCATCCGGCGGTTATCGCGCACCTCAAACGCCTCCACGTTTCCGCGGTGGAACTCATGCCGGTTGTCGCCTGGATCGACGAACGGCACCTGCCCCCTCTCGGCCTGAGCAATGCCTGGGGCTACAACCCGGTAGCGATGATGGCGCTGGACCCGCGCCTGTGCCCCGGCGGCGTTGCGGAACTGCGCGATACCGTGGCGGCACTGCGCGCCGCAGGGATCGGCGTGATCCTCGACATCGTGCTCAATCACAGCGGCGAATCCGATGTGCTGGGCCCGGTCCTGTCGCTACGCGGGCTGGACGACGCGGCCTATGCCAAAGCTCCTGACGGCAGCCTGATCAACGACACCGGCTGCGGCAACACGCTCGACTTCAGCAATGCCGCCGTGCGGCAACTGGCGCTCGATACGCTGCGGCACTTTGTCCGCCATTGCGGCGTCGACGGCTTCCGCTTTGACCTCGCCCCGATCCTTGCACGCAGCCCCGGCTTTGCGAGTGACGCACCGATCTTTGCCGAGATTGCAGCCGATCCGCTGTTGGCCGACCGGGTGATGATTGCCGAGCCTTGGGACGTCGGGCCGGGCGGGTATCAACTGGGGAATTTCCCGGCGGGCTGGCTCGAATGGAACGACAGGTATCGCGATGACGTGCGGCGGTTCTGGAAGGGCGATGCCGGCGTTGACGTGCTGGCTACGCGGATCGCCGGCTCGGCAGACCTTTTCGGGAAGGACTGCCGCTCGGTGAACTTCCTTGCCGCGCACGATGGCTTCACGCTGGCTGACACCCTCGCCTACGAGCACCGCCACAACGACGCCAACGGCGAGGACAATCGCGACGGACACGGCGAGAACTTCAGCTGGAACAACGGCGCCGAGGGCATGACCGAAGATCCGGAAGTCCTCGCCCGGCGCTCTGCCTTTGCCCGCGCCATGCTCGGCACGCTGTTCGTTTCCACCGGTACGATCATGCTGACTGCCGGGGACGAGTTCGGCCGCAGCCAGCACGGCAACAACAACGCCTATGCGCAGGACAATCCGATCACCTGGATCGACTGGGAACAACGGGACACCGATCTGGAGGCCTGTGCTTTCAGACTGGCAGCGTGGCGCGCGGCGCGGGTGGCGGAGTTCGCGCGCTTTGCGCAGGACGGCCAATGGCGCCGGCTGGACGGTGCTCCCATGCATCCGGGCGACTGGGAGTGGCCGCAGACGCCGGGTTTCTCGTGGGAATGCGGAGATTATGGCTTCCGTATCGACCGGACCGGGCCAGAAGCCGGTCCGGTCATCCGGTCAGGCACCGAGACGGCGCAGTGCGCGGTCGGGATGGAAGGAGCCTAGCGGCGCGCGCTGGCCACTTTCGAGAGCGACCGGCTTGGGCAGCATCTGGTTGAGCAGCAGGCGCCCGAAGGTCCATTCGCCGAGCCCGGATTCGGCATTGATATGGCCGGCCTCGCCCGCATCGGCAAAGCCGCTTCCCCAGGCGCGCGCCAGCTGCCGGGCCTGCCCGATCCCCATGTAGGGATCGTTGCGGCTTGCGACCAGGATGGACGGGAACGGCAGTTCGCCATGCGGGAACGGCGCGAAGCGGGTCAGGCGGCGGTCGATCGGGCGCACCTCGACATCGGGCGGAGCAACCAGAAGTGCGCCGAGCACCTTGCCGTCGGCGGGCTTTTCGAACTCTGCCCACCAGGCGACGGCGAGGCAGCCGAGACTGTGCGCAACAAGCACGACGGGCCGGTCCGACCGATGGACCGCGAGGTTGATCTTGTTGACCCAGGTATTGCGGTGCGGATCATGCCACAGGCCGAGGTCGACGCGGCGGCAATCGGGCAGATCCTGCTCCCACTGCGTCTGCCAATGGCCGGGGCCGCTGTTGCCAAGGCCCGGAACGGTAAGGATCAGCGGGTCCTGCCCCGCGGATAGCGAGCGTTGTTGAGTCATGGTGCTGTCTCCTGAAGCGGAAAGCCGGTCGACTCGGTCTACGTCCCGACAGCTTCAGAGATAACTCAACTATTTCGATAGACAAGTGGCCTGCGCCGGATTGCAGGCCGATTGCGTCAAGCCGTTGGCGGCGAATTCCACGCTCTCTCCCTTCGGAACGCGCCGGCAGTCTGGCCGGTCCGCGCCTTGAAGAAGCGGGCGAAGTATGCCGGATCGGCAAAGCCAAGGGCATAGGCAATCTGGGCGACGCTTGCGCCTGAGAAGGCAAGATTGCGACGGGCCTCGAGAATCAGGCGATCGTGCAAGATCTCGGCCGGGGCCTTGCCTGTGAGCAGGCGGGTGGCGCGGGTCAATGTCGAGGCCGTTGTGCCGAGCATGACGGCGTACTGCCCGACGGACAGGTGATCGCGATAGCGCTGTTCGACCAGGCTGCGGAAACGGGCGACGAGCGGTTCGTGGCCGTTTGCGCTGTGAGAGACTTGCTTGTGCGTGGCTGCCTGCGCCGCGCTGGCGAGCACTAGCGCGACCTGCGCCAGCACCGCCGGTCCCACGGCGTCACCCTGCCCGAGTTGCTGCGACAGGTCCGCGAGCAGCCAAGCGAGGCGTTCGATGGTTTGCGGCTGGGCGCGCAGCGATGCGGCAACGGCCGATCCGCCGATCTGCCGCAGGTCAGCCAGGAGGCCAACCAGACGCGGGTCGTTGGCGAGATCAGAGGCGAGCGACAGCACCCACCCTTCTGCCCCTGCATCGAACCGGAAGGCGTGAACGCAGGACGGCGGCACGATTACCTGCGCGGGCGCCTCCAACCGATGCGCAGACTCTTCGCCATAAAGCGTGACGCCGCCGGACTGAAGCAGCAGGAGTTGCAGCATTTGAGGATGCGCGTGCGGCTCGATTGTCCATTCATGCAGAGTGGCGCGATCCCGAATGCGTTCCAGGTGGACGAACTCCGACGGCACGGAAATCCCCTGTTCGCCGTAGAGCGTGTAGCGACTGAAGCTCTTTGCCTGCATAGATGACAGTGTTGCAGGTTGCGCGGAAAGTGCAAGAATTTGCGCGGAGGCAGCGTCGCCTGCCGCGCGGCGACCGGGCATCATCAGCGGCAAGAGAGGAGACTTGCCATGGCTACCGTCATCGAGCGGCCCGCGTTCCGCTTTGACCCATATTCCCCGGAAAACGATGCCGATCCGTTTCCGGCCTACAAGACGCTGCGCGACCAATATCCCTGCTTCTGGTCAGAGGAAGCGGGCAAGTGGGTGCTGTCGCGCTATTCCGACGTGCTCAATGCGCTGCAGGACTGGCGGACTTACTCATCGGCGCAGGGCAACCTCGTCGACGAATTTCCGGGCCGCGCCGGGTCAACGCTCGGCTCCAGCGATCCGCCGCGCCATCACCGGTTGCGGGCGCTGATCCAGTCGGCCGTCACCAAGCGGGCGCTGGAGCACATCGTCGAACCGGCGCGGGCGGCGGCTCGCGCGCACCTCGCCGAGATTGCGGACAAGCCGGTGTTCGACCTTGTCGGGGACTACACCTCGAAGCTGACGGTCGACCTGCTGTTCTATCTCTTCGCTCTGCCCGAGGAGAACGCCGATCTGGTGCGCCACAATGCGGTGCTGATGGTCCAGACCGACCCGGTGACCCGCCAGAAGAGCCCCGAACACCTTGCGGCGTTCCACTGGATGGCGGACTATGCGGAGAAGCTGGTGGCGGCGCGCAAGGCCAATCCGGGCGACGATCTGCTGTCGAACTTCATCACTGCCGAGATCGATGGCGAGAAGCTGCTCGACAAGGAAGTGCAGCTTACCGTCACGACGCTGATCATGGCCGGGATCGAGAGCCTTTCAGGCTTCATGGCCATGTTTGGGCTGAACCTTGCGGATTACCCGGAGGCGCGGCGGGCTCTGGTCACAGATCCGTCGCTGATCCCCGACGCGATCGAGGAATCGCTGCGGTTCAACACTTCGGCCCAGCGTTTCAAGCGGACGCTGACGCGGGACGTGGAACTGCATGGGCAGGTGATGAAAGCGGGCGACGCGGTGATCCTCGCCTATGGCTCGGCAAATCGCGACGAGCGGATGTTCGACAATCCCGATGTCTACGACATCACGCGCAGGGCCAAGCGCCATCTCGGGTTTGGCGGCGGCGTTCACGCCTGCCTCGGCGCGATGATCGGGCGGCTGGCGACGCAGATTGCCTATGAGGAGCTGTTGAAAGTCGTGCCAGAGTTCACCCGGGTGGACGCTGCGCTGGACTGGGTTTCGTCCTCGAACTTCCGCAGCCCGAAAGCGCTGCGCCTGACGAGGTCAATCTGAGTTAGCGAAGTGGCTCAGCAGGTGGCGGGTCATGCACGACTCGTCGCAAGGCTGGGCCACACCCCTTGCAGGTGTGACGCGCTGCATACAATTTGAGGCCCAATGGACGATAACCGGGGTCTCGGATAATGGTTCCTGATCGGCGCCAATTTTTGGGCGCCATGGTTGCAACGCTGGGCAGCATGGCCGTTTCGGGCCAGCCGGCGATGGCTGTAACTCCTTTGAAAGAGCCGGAAGTCTCGCCGTTCGCACGGCCGACGCCGCCCTTGCTGGTGCAACGTGCGATTGCCGCGCTGGATGCGCATGGCGCGCATATCCGCCATCGCGATCTCGTCGGGCTGGTCGATTTCGGCAAGGCCTCGCGCGAGGCGCGGTTTCATCTGGTCGACGTGGTGGGCGGCAAGGTTGTCTCCTCGCACCTCGTCTCTCATGGCAGCGGGTCCGATCCGGCCAACAGTGGCTGGGTGCAGCGGTTTTCCAACGCCTATGGTTCCAACGCGTCGAGCCCCGGCGCCTTTCTCACCGGCGTGACCTACTACGGCAAGCATGGCCGTTCACGCCGACTGATCGGGCTGGAGGACGCCAACAGTGCGGCGCTCGAGCGCGGCATCGTGATCCACGCAGCGAGCTATGTCAGCGAGGACATGGCCGAGACGCAAGGCCGCATCGGTCGGAGCCAGGGCTGCTTCGCGTTCTCGAACAGCGATATCGGCGGCGTGCTGGAGCGGCTGGGCGAAGGCCGCCTGCTTTACGCCGTCAAGTAAACGCGGCTCGCGCAGCTTCGGCCAGCGCGCTACCCTCGCCGACAAGATCAGGCCGTTCGCGCGCGGCTATGAGCCCGATGCTCCGCCGGAAATCGTAGTCTGCCAGCGGCACCGCCACGACTCCGTCACGCGCCAGCGATTGCGGCGCGGTTGTCACGCCCATGCCTGCCCGCACCATCTCGATGCAGCGATCGTCGTTGGACGAGCGCAGGAAGAACGGCGGACGCACGCCGCGTTGGGTGAACCAGCGACTGGTCTCGCCAAGGATTTCGCATGAGCGGCGCGCAATCATGGTTTCAGCCGCGACGTCGCTGGCATGGAGCAAGGTCGCACCGGCCAGCGGGTGACCTTCGGGAATGAGCAGGCGGTAACCCTCCTCCAGCAGCGCGACCGAGGGCCTGTCAGCGTCTTCAGGGCGCATCAGCGTGAGGACAGCATCCACCTGCCCCTCCCCCAGCTTGCGCCTGAGTTCAGCGTCGGTGCCTTCCGAAAGCACGAGCGGCTGCGGCCCTGCGAAACGGCGCGCCAGACCGGAAAGCATGGTCGTTGCGATCGAGGGCAGGACGCCAAGGCGCAACGGGCTGAGCGGGAGCGGCGCTTCGGCAAAGGCGGCTTCGGCGGCGCGAAACTCACGTTCGATCGCGCGGGCATGCGTCACGAGGCGCGTGCCAGCCTCGGTCAACCGCACTTGCCGCCGCTCGCGCAGGAAAAGCCGCGTGCCCGCCAGGCGTTCGAGTTCGGCGATCGCGGCCGAAAGGGTTGGCTGCGAGATTGCCAGCCGCTCGGCCGCACGAGTGAAATTGCCGGTCTCGACAACGGCCAGGAACTGGCGAAGATGCGCGCGCTTCATCATAGGAAAAACCTATCACAACCCGCGATGTAAATCAATTTTGAGCGATGGTTTGGCAATGGTATCCTGCGCCGCGACAAGTTTGCAGAGGATGCCCAAGATGCGCGCCACGCCCGATTTCGATTTCGGCTTGACCGAAAGCGCCCTGATGATCCGCGAGGCCGCGGGCCGCTTTGCCGACGAGCAGATCGCGCCGCTAGCCGCCGAGATCGACCGCAACGACCGCTTCCCGCGCGAACTGTGGGAGCCGATGGGTGCGCTGGGCTTGCACGGCATCACGGTGGAGGAAGAGTTCGGCGGACTGGGCCTTGGCTATCTCGATCACGTCATTGCTGTCGAAGAAGTAAGCCGGGCCTCGGGCTCGGTCGGGCTGTCCTATGGCGCGCATTCGAACCTCTGCGTCAACCAGATCCGCCGTTGGGGCAATGACGAGCAGAAGGCGAAGTACCTGCCCAAGCTGATCTCGGGCGAGCACGTCGGCAGCCTTGCCATGTCGGAAGCGGGCGCAGGGTCTGACGTCGTCTCGATGAAGCTGCGCGCGGAACCTGCCGCGGGCGGTTTCCGCCTCAATGGCACCAAGTTCTGGATCACAAACGGCACTTATGCCGATACGCTGGTGGTCTATGCCAAGACGTCACCCGAAGCGGGCAGCCGGGGCATCACCGCCTTCCTGATCGAGAAGGACATGCCCGGTTTCTCGATCGGGCAGAAGATCGACAAGATGGGCCTGCGCGGCTCGCCCACCTGCGAACTGGTGTTCGACGACTGCTTCGTGCCCGAAGAGAACGTGATGGGTCCGCTCCACGGCGGTGTCGGCGTGCTGATGAGCGGCCTTGATTACGAGCGGGTGGTACTGGCCGGTATGCAGATCGGCATCATGCAGGCCTGCCTCGACACGGTCATCCCCTATGTGCGCGAGCGCAAGCAGTTCGGCCAGCCGATCGGCACTTTCCAGCTGATGCAGGCCAAGGTCGCCGACATGTACGTCGCGATCCAGTCGGCCCGCGCCTATGTCTATGCCGTGGCCAAGGCCTGTGACGCCGGGCAGACCACGCGCTTCGACGCTGCCGGCGCGATCCTGCTGGCCAGCGAAAACGCCTTCCGCGTCTCGGGCGAGGCCGTGCAGGCGCTGGGCGGCGCGGGCTATACCAAGGACTGGCCGGTTGAGCGCTACCTGCGCGATGCCAAGTTGCTGGACATCGGCGCCGGAACCAATGAAATCCGCAGGATGCTGATCGGCCGCGAACTTATCGGAGCGCGCTGATCGGCGGAAGATAACGATCTTGCGGAGAGACTCATGCGCCTGAAAGCCGTCATTGCCTGTGCAGCCCTGGTCGGCCTTGCCAATCCGGCGCTTGCCCGGATGGAAAAGACGACCGTCCACAGCGTGGCGGTAGAGGGCAATCTCGAGGGCAATTCAGCCGACCGCACAGTCTACGTGTTCCTGCCGGACAGCTACGACAAGTCGAAGTCGCGGCGCTATCCGGTGGTGTACTTCCTCCACGGCTACAATTCGACCGCAGACCAGTATGTCGAGCGCAACGACTTCGATGCCGCGCTCAAGGCTTCGGGCACGGAAGCGATCATCGTCGTGCCCGACAGCATGACCAAGTGGGGCGGTTCGATGTATTCGAACTCGCCGACAGTGGGGAACTTCGAGGACTTCATCGCGCAAGACCTGGTGGCCTGGACTGACAAGCACTTCCGCACGATCCCCTCGCGCGACGCGCGCGGCCTTTCCGGTCATTCGATGGGCGTTTACGGCACGCTCAAGCTTGGCATGAAGCGCGCGGACGTGTTCGGCGCGCTCTATGCGATGAACCCCTGCTGCCAGATCCCGCGCCCCGCTTCGTCGGCCGATCCGAAATACGAAGGCTGGTCGGTCGATCAGGCGCTGACCGCGGACTGGATGAGCCGCGGCAACTTCGCGGTCGCCACGGCATGGTCCCCCAACCCGGCCAAGCCGCCGTTCTATGCCGATCTTGGCACCAGCGGAGGCAAGGTGAACGATCTGGTCATCGCCAAGTGGGCGGCCAATTCGCCCGTGGCCATGGCCTCGCAGTATCTCCCATCACTGCGCCGCATGAGCGGCATCGCCATCGACACCGGCGATACCGACTTCGTCCGCGCGGACGATGAACTGATCCACGAAACCCTGGCCCGGTTCGGCATTGCGCACGACTGGGAAATCTATGTGGGCGACCACGGCAACCGGGTGAAGGAGCGCTTCCGCACGCATGTGCTGCCGTTCTTCACCAAGCACCTGAAAGGCAGCACGCGTTGAGCGCACCGGTCCTCTCGAGCAACATCGACCTGAACTCCGAACAGGCGCAGGCCCGTGCGGCGCACAATCGCGCGCTGGCACGGGAACTGCGCGAGCGCGTTGCCAAGGCTGCGCTTGGCGGTGACGAACGCAGCCGCGAGCGCCATGTCTCGCGCGGCAAGCTGCTCCCGCGCGACCGCGTGGAGCGCCTGCTCGATCCGGGCTCACCGTTTCTCGAGATCGGCCAGCTGGCTGCGAACGGGATGTACGGCGACGAGGTGCCCGGCGCCGGGATCATTGCCGGGGTTGGACGCATATCCGGCCGCCAGTGCATGGTCTTTGCCAATGACGCCACGGTCAAGGGCGGCACCTATTTCCCGATGACGGTGAAGAAGCACCTGCGCGCGCAGGAGATTGCGCAGGAGAACCGCCTGCCGTGCATCTATCTGGTCGATAGTGGCGGAGCGAACCTGCCCAACCAGGCCGAGGTCTTCCCCGACCGCGACCACTTCGGCCGGTTCTTCTTCAATCAGGCGAACATGAGCGCGCGGGGCATTCCGCAGATCGCCAGCGTCATGGGATCATGCACCGCCGGTGGCGCCTACGTTCCCGCGATGTCGGACGAGACGGTGATCGTGCGCGAACAGGGTACGATCTTTCTGGCCGGGCCGCCGCTGGTCAAGGCCGCGACCGGCGAGGAGATTACCGCCGAGGCCTTGGGCGGCGGCGACCTGCACGCGCGCAAGTCGGGCGTGGTCGATCATCTGGCCGACAATGACGAACACGCGCTGACCATCGTGCGCGATATCGTCTCGCATATTGGCGCCGCAGGAGATGCGGGCGTTGCACGGCGTGAGCCGGTGCCGCCGAAGTACGATCCGGAAGAACTGTACTCGATCATCCCCGACGACGTGCGCGCGCCCTATGACGTGCACGAAGTGATCGCGCGGATCGTCGATGCATCCGAATTTCACGAATTCAAGGCGCTCTACGGCACCACGCTGGTCTGCGGCTTTGCCCATATCCATGGGCTGCCGGTAGCGATCCTTGCGAACAACGGCGTGCTGTTTTCCGAAAGCGCTCAGAAGGGCGCGCACTTCATCGAACTCGCCTGCCAGCGCCGCATTCCGCTGCTGTTCCTGCAGAACATCTCGGGTTTCATGGTCGGCGGCAAATACGAGGCCGAGGGCATCGCCAAACATGGCGCCAAGCTGGTCACCGCCGTGGCAACGGCGCAGGTGCCCAAGATCACCGTGCTGATCGGCGGCAGCTTCGGTGCGGGCAACTATGGCATGTGCGGCCGCGCTTATTCCCCGCGCTTCCTGTTCACCTGGCCCAACGCGCGCATCAGTGTGATGGGCGGCGAGCAGGCCGCCAGCGTGCTGGCAACGGTGCACCGCGACGCCGACAAGTGGTCGCCGGAAGAGGCGGAAGCGTTCAAGGCGCCGATCCGCCAGAAGTACGAGGACGAGGGCAATCCCTACTACGCCACAGCGCGGCTGTGGGATGATGGCGTGATCGATCCGGTGCAGACAAGGGATGTGCTGGGATTGGCGCTGGAAGCGTGCCTCGAAGCGCCGATTGCCGAAGCGCCGCGCTTTGGCGTGTTCCGGATGTGATGGAGGCGAAGGCTATGATCAAATCCCTCCTTATCGCCAATCGTGGCGAGATCGCCTGCCGGGTCATCCGCACCGCGCGCCGCATGGGCATTCGTACGGTTGCGGTCTATTCCGATGCCGATGCCAACGCGCTGCATGTGCGGCAGGCGGATGAGGCCGTGCACATCGGCCCCTCGCCTGCGCGCGAGAGCTATTTGGTGGGCGAGAAGATCATCGCAGCGGCGCTCGCGACCGGCGCCGAGGCGATCCATCCGGGCTATGGGTTCCTGTCGGAGAACGCCGGGTTCGCCCAGGCGGTGATCGATGCCGGGCTGGTGTGGGTCGGGCCGAAGCCTGCCTCGATCACGGCGATGGGCCTCAAGGATGCGGCCAAGGCGCGGATGATTGCGGCAGGCGTACCGGTGACGCCGGGCTATCTGGGCGAGGATCAATCGCCGGAGCGCTTGCAGGCCGAGGCCGATGCGATCGGCTATCCGGTGCTGATCAAGGCCGTGGCCGGTGGCGGCGGCAAGGGGATGCGGCGGGTGGAGAGTTCCGCCGATTTCGCCGAGGCCTTGGCGTCATGCCGTCGTGAGGCGGCGTCATCCTTTGGCGATGATCGCGTGCTGATCGAGAAGTACATTCTCTCTCCTCGCCACATCGAAGTGCAGGTCTTCGGCGATGCTCACGGCAATGTCGTCCACCTGTTCGAGCGCGATTGCTCGCTGCAGCGGCGGCATCAGAAGGTGATCGAGGAGGCCCCTGCCCCCGGCATGGACGAGGCGACACGCGAAGCAGTCTGCGGCGCTGCCGTCCGCGCGGCCAAGGCCGTGGATTACGAGGGCGCGGGCACGATCGAGTTCATCGCCGATGGCTCGGAAGGCCTGCGCGCCGACCGCATCTGGTTCATGGAAATGAACACCCGCCTGCAGGTCGAGCACCCGGTGACCGAAGAAATCACCGGCGTCGATCTGGTCGAATGGCAGCTGCGCGTTGCCTCGGGCGAGCCGCTTCCGAAGCGGCAGGACGAGTTGAGCATCAATGGCTGGGCCATGGAAGCGCGGTTGTATGCCGAAGACCCGGCAAAGGGGTTTTTGCCCGTCACTGGATCGCTAACGCGATTTGCGATCCCCGAAGAGGTCAGGCCGACACGGTGGCAGCACGAGTTGGGCACTGCAAAAATGGAAACTGCCGTGGACGTCCGCTTGCGGATCGAAACCGGGGTAACCCAAGGGGATACCATTTCCCCATGGTACGATCCGATGATTGCGAAACTCATCTGCCACGCACAGACAAGAGTAGAAGCAATCTCTGGCCTCACAAAAATGTGCTGGGACACGCAGGTTTGGCCGACAAGGACCAACGCAAGCTTTCTTGGCAGCTTGGTCGTGATGCCCGACTTCGTAAGGGGGAAAGTCGACACTGGCTTCATCGAACGCCATTTGGGCGACACCGCCAACTATGTTGTCCCGCCGCAGTGGCTGCTGAACATCGTGGCAGACAAGTTCGCTGAAACTGCTCAGCCATCGCGCTCCGCGCCGGTCGGCTTTCGCCTGAATGCGCCGACGATGAACGTGGTAAGTTTTGATGATCGTGCACAGAGGTATGATGGGAAGCTGGCGCAGAGGATCAGCTTCGACCAGTCGGCCTACCCCCTGATCCGTCAAGATGGCGACGCTATTCTTGCGACCATGCAAGGCGCGACATGGCGGTTTGTAGCGTCGCGTACCGAGGGCGGAGCCGGGGGCGGCGCCTCGGATGGTGCGATCATCGCCCCCATGCCGGGCAAGGTCATTTCGGTGGACGTCGCAGCCGGTGAGTCCGTCACCAAGGGACAGAAGCTCATGGTGCTTGAAGCCATGAAGATGGAGCATGCGCTGACTGCGCCGTTCGATGGCGTGGTCGAAGAGCTTAACGCCGTGGCCGGAGCGCAGGTTCAGGTCGAGGCACTGCTGGCGCAGATCAAGAAGGCAGAAGGCTGATGGCGGGCAAATACTTCGACGAATGGCGAATCAGCGACCGAATCGAGCACGAGATTCGCAGGACCGTGACCGAGACCGATAACCTGTTGTTTTCGACCATGACTCACAACCCACAGCCGCTGCACATCGATGTGGAGGCGGCCAAGGCCAGCGAGTTCGGCCAGATTCTCGTGAACGGTACTTTCACTTTCGCACTAATGGTTGGCCTGTCAGTCGGCGACACGACGCTCGGCACGCTTGTGGCAAATCTGGGGTACGACAAGCTGGTCATGCCGGCCCCGGTATTCATCGGCGATACGATGCGCGCAACCAGTGAAGTAGTTGATTTACGGGAAAGTAGATCGCGGCCGGATGCGGGCATCACCACGTTCAAGCATGAACTTTTGAACCAGCGCGGCGAGGTCGTCTGCCGCTGCCTGCGCTCCGCACTGCTCAAGAAACGGCCGTGATCTGCAGACCCATTTCGTCATTTTGGAGCCAATAATCATGGTAAATATCGATTTAATTAAGAACATTTCATTTCGGTAAACCGACTGCCCCCAAATCATGAACAAGGGCAGCGTCTTTCGGGACCGATGAAAACTGCCTGGAACAAACTTCGGGGGCATTCAGAAATGTTGGACGGAAAGAAGTGGCTTCTTGCCACGGGGATTGCTGCGGGCTTGATTCTGCCGACTGCAGCCATGGCCGGGACACGCGCCAGCCCGCCAATCGTACCAGTCGCTACACCCGGAAAGGGCAATCCGGAGCCGGGGCCGAAGAACGGCTTTCCGCCCAGCCCGGGCCTCCAGATCGCCAAGATCAAGGCCAATGACAACGCCGCCTTCAAGCGCAAGAGCGGCGGCACCTGAGCTTATTCGTCGCAGCGCCCCGTCAGTTCTGCTGAGGGGGCGTTGTCGCAGTTGGGCGCTGGGCCGGACAGCGGGTAAGCCGCTCGCGCAGAGCGTCCAGCACCCAAGCCCGCGCTGGCCCTATCGGACAATCGCGTCGCCACACCGCGTGAAAGCGGTATGCCATTCCCGGCGCCTCGGGCAAGGCCAGGCGTTTGAGCCGCCCGGTCGCAAGATCCGTCTCGATCAGGTGGCGCGGCATATTGCCCCAGCCGATCCCTTCGCGCAGCAGCGCGTGGCGGGCACCGAGGTCTCCCAGCCGCCATGTGCTGGCCGCGAACACCGAAAAGTCACGCCCCTGCGTTAGTTGCGAGCGATCTGTCAGCACCAGCTGGCGATGCTTGCGGGCCTCACCCGGCGGGATCACATCCAGCCGCGCCAGCGGATGATCGGGCGCGGCGACTGGGATCAGTTCGACCTCGCCAATCGCCTCGCGTTCGAGATCAGGGATCGCCACCAGTTCCGGCCCGGCAATGCCAAGCTCCGCGCGCCCGTCGACCACCATGGCCGCGATGGTCCCCAGTGCTTCGACGTAAAGGCGCAATTGCACCGTGGGGTAGAGCATCTGGAACTGGCGCAGCACTTCGGCAACAAGGTGCGTCGGGAACATCACGTCGATCGCCAGCCCCAGTTCCGCTTCCAGGCCCTGGTTGAAATTGCGAACCCCGGCGATCAGCGCATCGACATCATCGCTTACCGCGCGCGCCTGTGCGAGCATGGCTTTGCCAGCGGGCGTCAGCACCGGCTTCTTGGATCCCTCGCGATCGAACAGCGTCACGCCGAGCTGCGTCTCCAGGGTGACGATACCGTAGCTCACCACCGAGATCGCGCGCCCGAGCTTGCGCGCAGCGCCATTGAAGCTGCCCTCATCGACCACCGCGAGGAACAGGCGGAGCTGGTCGAGGGTTGGCTGGCCGACGTCCAAGAGATGGCCTTTCAAGAAATTCGAACATCCTGATTTAACTTATCGGGATATTCCGAATGACGTGCAAGGCCTATCTCCACCTCAACAGGACGGAACCCAAGCCGCCCGTTTGGAGAAATCGCCATGACCCAGACTACCAACACGACCGCTACGAAGGCTCACATCGAACTGCGCCCCTTCGCCTCGATCGGTGCAGCGAACCACGGCTGGCTCGACGCTCATCATCACTTCTCGTTCGGCGGATACCATGATCCGGCCCGCGTCCACTGGGGTGCGCTGCGCGTATGGAACGACGACCGCATCGCGCCAAAGAGCGGCTTCCCCACCCATCCGCACAGCGACATGGAGATCATCACTTACGTGACCAAGGGCGCGATCACCCATCGTGACAGCCTCGGCAACGAAGGCCGCACCGAAGCGGGCGACGTGCAGGTCATGTCGGCAGGCACGGGCATTGCCCACTCGGAATTCAACCTTGAGGACGAGGAAACCCGCCTGTTCCAGATCTGGATCATCCCGGATCGTCGCGGCCACGCCCCCAGCTGGGGTGCGCGCCCCTTCCCCAAGGACAGCCGTGAAGGCAAGTTCGTTCCGCTCGCCTCGGGCATTGCCGGAGACAGCGACGTACTGACGATCAACGCCAACGCCCGCGTCCTTGGCGCGACGGTCAAGGCCGGCGAAACGGTGCGCTACGACCTCACCGAAGATCGTCACGCCTACCTGGTTCCTGCCCGCGGCAAGATCCGCATCGGCGATGTCGAAGCCAATGCCCGCGATGGCGTGGCCATCACCGGCGTGACCGAGATCGTCATCACCGCTCTCGAGGATGCCGAGCTTGTGCTCGTCGACGCGGCCTGACCGTGACCGAACTGTTCCCTCACATTCCCCAATCACGACTGTTGCAAAGGACCGATCCCATGACCGCAATCGCAATAGAGACGCGCCGCGCCCCATCCGCCACTTCCGACCTGCTTGCGGCAACCGGCCGCGTCCTCCTCGCCGCGATCTTCGTGCTGAGCGGCGTTTCCAAGCTGGCCGACCCGACCGGGACCATCGCCTACATCACCAGCGCTGGCCTGCCCGCCCCGAGCCTTGCCTATGGCGTTGCCGTGGCCGTGGAACTGGTCGGCGGCCTGCTGCTGATCGCCGGCATCCGCACCCGTATCGTCGCTTCGGCCATCGCAGTGTTCAGCCTTGCCGCAGCGTTCGGCTTCCACGCCAACCTGGCTGACCAGAACCAGTTCATCCACTTCTTCAAGAACGTGGCGCTGGCCGGTGGTCTGCTTCAGGTGGCCGCATTCGGCTCGGGCCGGTTCGGTTTCGATCGCCGCTGATCCCTACCCCCCGCGAGCCGGAGTGCAGTTGCGCTCCGGCTCCACCATCTTATCTTCCGCTGACCTCTCCAAGGAGCATTTCATGACCCGTACCGCCTCCCCCCGCGTCCTGCCGATCATCGTCGACCGCTGGAGCCCGCGCGCATTCGATGGCTCGGCCGTGCCGCAATCTGATCTCGACGTGATCTTCGAAGCCGCAGGTCTTGCCGCCAGCGCCTACAACTACCAGCCGTGGCGCTTTGCCTTTGCCCATAAGGGCGATGCGAACTTCGACACGTTTCTTTCCGCGCTGGTCGAATTCAACCAGAGCTGGGCCAAGGACGCGGGCGTGCTGGTCTATGTCGTCTCCGATGAATTCATGCGCAGCGATCGCGGCGACAACCCGAACCATAGCCACAGCTTCGATGCCGGCGCTGCCTGGGCTAACGCCGCACTTCAGGCGCTCCACCTCGGCTACCATACCCACGGCATGACCGGGGTCGACTTCGCCAAGGCTGCCGAAGTGCTCAACCTGCCCGAAGGCTACCGCGTGGAAATGGCTTTCGTGATCGGCAAGCAGGGCGACAAGTCGCTGTTGCCCGACATGCTGCGCGAGCGCGAAGTGGTCAGCGACCGCAAGCCGGTCAGCGAAATCGCTTTCGCCGGACCGTTCAAGGACTAAGGACGTGTGGCGCCGCCCGGCCAAATTGGCTAGGGCGGCGCCATGCTTCGCATCAATGAACTGAAACTGCCTCTCGACCACGCCGCCGAAGACCTTCCGGCGGCGATTTGCGCGCGCCTGGACATCGCTCCCGCAGACCTCACGCGCTACCAGATCTTCCGCCGCGGCAACGATGCCCGCAAGAAGCACGCGATCCTGCTGACCTACGTGGTCGATTGCATCGTGGCGAACGAGGCCGAAGTGCTGGCCCGCTTTGCCGATGACCAGAACGTCAAGCCCACGCCCGACACCTCCTACAGGTTCCCGGTCATGGCCCCCGAGGGCTGGGACGGTGAACGGCCCGTGGTCATCGGCGCAGGGCCTTGCGGGTTGCTGGCTGCACTGATCCTCGCACAAATGGGATTGAAGCCCATCATCATCGAGCGCGGCAAGGCCGTGCGTGAGCGCACCAAGGACACCTGGGGCCTGTGGCGCCGATCCGTCCTCGAACCGGAATCGAACGTGCAGTTCGGCGAAGGCGGTGCCGGCACGTTTTCTGATGGCAAGCTCTACAGCCGCATCAAGGACCCGCGTCATCTCGGCCGCAAGGTGCTCGTGGAGTTCGTCAAGGCGGGCGCCCCCGACGATATCCTGACCGAAGCCCACCCGCACATCGGCACGTTCCGCCTCGTCACCATGGTGATGTCGATGCGCGAGACGATCGAGAGCCTTGGGGGCGAGTACCGCTTCCAGACGCGCGTCGAGGACTTCGAGATCGAGACCGCCGCCGATGGGACACGTCGGATTGCCGGCCTGCACCTGTCGGACGGCTCGTTCCTGCCCGCGCGCCATGTGATCATGGCAGTCGGCCACTCCGCGCGCGATACTTTCCAAGTGCTGTACGATCGCGGGGTCCACATCGAAGCCAAGCCGTTTGCCATCGGCGTGCGCATCGAACACCCGCAAAGCTGGATCGACACTGCACGCTATGGCCCCAGCGCCGGCAACAAGATCCTCGGTCCCGCGGCCTACTCGATCTCGCACAAGTGCAAGAACGGGCGCACGGTCTATTCCTTCTGCATGTGCCCGGGCGGGCGCGTCGTCGCCGCGACCAGCGAGGAAGGCCGCGTCGTCACCAACGGCATGAGCCAGTATTCGCGCGCCGAGTTCAACGCCAACTCGGGCATCGTCGTCGATATCGATCCGAGCAAGGACTACCCCGGCGGACCGATGGCGGGCATGGCCTTCCAGCGCCACTGGGAAAGCCTCGCCTTCGAGGCGGGCGGGCGCAACTACATGGCGCCGGGCCAGAAACTGGGCGATTTTCTGGCAGACCGCCCGTCCACCGAATTCGGCAGCGTGATCCCGAGCTACAAGCCCGGCGTCCACCTCACCGAACTCAAGAAGTGCCTGCCCGACTACGTGATCGAAGCCATCCGCGAAGCCCTGCCCGCCTTCGGTCGCATGGTCCCGGGCTATGACCACCCCGATGTGGTGATGACCGGGGTCGAGACACGCACCTCCTCGCCCGTCCGCATAACGCGCGGCAAGGATTGCCAGAGCCTCAACACACGCGGCCTCTACCCTGCCGGCGAAGGCGCAGGCTATGCCGGCGGCATCCTTTCGGCCGCGGTTGACGGGATCAAGGTGGCCGAGGCCCTCGCCACCGAACTCCTCGCGTGAGCGCCGCCGACTACGACGCGATCATCCTTGGCGCGGGCGCGGCGGGGCTGATGGCTGCGCTGACGGCAGGCCAGCGCGGGCGCCGCGTCCTGCTGGTCGATCACGCCGACGAGCCGGGCAAGAAGATCCTGATCTCGGGCGGCGGACGCTGCAACTTCACCAACATCCACACGGCGGCAGACCGTTACATCTCCGAAAATCCGCACTTCGCGCGCTCCGCCCTTGCGCGCTACACTCCTGCAGACTTCATCGCGCTGGTCCATCGCCACGGCATCGCCTGGCACGAGAAGACGCTTGGCCAATTGTTCTGTGACAGTTCTGCCCGGCAGATCGTGGACATGCTGATGTCCGAATGCCGCGATGGCGGCGTCATCTTCGCCTTCGGCCAGGGCGTGAGTGCGGTGGATCACGCCGACGGTCGTTACCGCGTGACGATCGATGGCCGCGAGTACCGGGCCGCCGCCTTGATCCTTGCAACCGGCGGCCTGTCCATACCCAAGATGGGCGCAACCGGCTTCGCATTCGAAATCGCGCGCAAGTTCGGCCTGCCGGTGGTGCAGACCCGCCCCGCCCTCGTGCCCTTCACCTTGGGTGAAGACGAAGCGCTGTTCCGCTCGCTCTCGGGCGTTTCGACCGATGTCGTCACGCACTGGGGCAAGACATCCTTCCGCGAGGCCGCGTTGTTCACGCACAAGGGCCTGTCGGGACCGGCCATGCTGCAGATTTCCTCGTACTGGCAGCACCGCACGCCGATCGCCGTCAACTTCCTGCCCGAAGAAGGCGCCGACTGGCTGATCGAGGAAAAGCGCCAGCGTCCCCGCGCGGCCTTCCGCTCCGCGCTCGCACGCCGGCTGCCGGAACGGCTTGCAGAAGCGCTTGGCAGTCGGCTCGGCCTGGAGGGCGAACTTTCCGCCATGCGCGACGCTGACTTGCGCAAGGCGCAGCAGCAACTTGCACGCTGGCCGTTCAATCCCAACGGCACCGAAGGCTATGCCAAGGCAGAAGTCACCGCCGGCGGCATTTCCACCCGCGCGCTGAACCAGAGAACCATGGCTGCAGTAAAAGCGCCTGGCCTTCACGCCATTGGCGAGGCCGTGGATGTGACCGGGTGGCTGGGGGGATACAATTTCCAGTGGGCCTGGGCCAGCGGCCGTGCGGCAGGCGAAGCCGTTTGAACGCCAAGCTTAACTCTCGATCAGGTCCAGATAAGCCACCACATCATTGTCGGTTGCGATGAACAGCCCTTCCTGAACTTCAACCGGCTGCTCGGCCGCGATGCGCAGCGCCTCGCTCAACGGCCCATAGAACAGCGTATCGGCCGAACCGCCCTCGGGCCCGTCTCCGAGATGGTAAAGGCGAACGCTTGCTTCATCGTGAGTGGTGCGCATGCAACTGCGATGCCATGGACTCGGTGTATTGTCATCCATCGGCTTGCTGAACCAGACGTACGGCCTGTCGCATTCATGGAAATTTAATCGGCCAATTCGTTGATCGGAAAGCGTTGTCAGGACAATGTGAGCGCGAGGTCAGGGCGTGTGCCGGTGCTTGAGCTCGAAGCAGCGGCGCATGCAGGGGAATACCATTTTTATGTTACAATCGAAGCGAGGCGTTTCATCGCCCGACGCCAGGCATAGTGCCCGCAATCGCTTCGCCATGCTGCGGGCGATTTGCACATGAACGCGCTGCGCCTGAAGCTGTGGGTGTCGTTGGTGTTCGTGCTGTTCATCGTCGCGGTGCCCGGTGTGATTGCCAACCATGCGGTGAAAGTCATCCGTGCGCAGCAGGCCAGGTCGGAAGCCTCGTCGCAATCGCTCAGCGCGTTCCAGCGGCTTGCCGTTCTGGGATACACCCTCCAGCAAGAGCGCTACACCGATCCGGCCGCTTTCGTACAGGACCGCGAACTCTACATCGATGGCGTCCGCTCCCACGTCACCAATGCGGAGCGTTACATCAACGCCGAGATCAAGATGATCAGCGAGACGCCGCTCAAGCGCAAGCAGCGCGCCTCGGAGATAGAAGAAGAAGTCCAGCAGCGGGAAACCCTGAAGAAGATCGGCGCCAGCCTCGAGCGTTCGCTGAGGGGCGATAAACCGGATACGGTCTGGGAAGACCTCGTCTTCGAAGCGATCAAGATCGAGGAGCGCGAGGCAAAGGAGTATCACCGCAGCTCGATCGAGACGTTCCAGGGCGTAATCGATACCCTGACGCTGACGGTAACGGTTGTGACCGTTTGCGGCCTGCTCGCCGTCTTCTGGGGGCAGCGCCAGCTGATCCGCCCGCTCGGAAACCTCCTGCAAGGCACGCGCGCCATGGCCGAAGGCGATTACAACCCGCGCGTGCCCATCGTCGGCACAACCGAATTCCGCGCAATCGCCGAGAGCTTCAACATCATGGCATCTCGTGTCGGTAAAAGCGCTGATACGCTTCGCAGGTCCAACGAGGAGCTTGAGCGGGCCGTTGCCCGGCGCACCAGCGAACTTGCCGCAACCAACCGTTCGCTTGAGCGCTCGAACCGGCTGCGTCAGCAGTTTCTGGCCGATGCCAGCCATGAACTGCGCACCCCCCTTTCCATCATGCGCAGCGAAGCCGAAATCACGCTGCGCAATACCTCGGCTCAATCGGTTGACCTGCGCAGCGCGCTGGATCGGGTGGTCCGCTTGTCAGAGCTCATGGCCGAAATGATCGAGGACATGCTGAACCTGGCGCGTGCAGAAGAGCCGATGCTGCACACCACCATCGAACCGGTCGACGCGGTTGCGGCAGTGACCGACAGCATCGCCGACTTCCACCGCGTCATCGAAGCAGACGGCGGGCAGATCGTGCTTCACGAGGGGCCCTCCAGCGTCATCGTCGAAGGCGACGAAGCACGCCTCAAGCAGGTGATCCGCATCGTCGTCGACAACGCGGTGTGCTATTCCACTCACGCCCCCAATGTCGAAGCATCGGTCGGCGTGGAAGAGGATCAGGCCGTCATAACCATCACCGACCACGGCGATGGCATTCCCGCCGAAGATCTGCCCTACCTGTTCCAGCGGTTCCGCAGGGGCAGCAGACGTAGCGGCAGCGGGCAAGGTCTTGGCCTGTCGATCGCCCGCTCGATCACCGAAGCCATGGGCGGAACAATCAGCCTGACCAGCCGGGTCAACGTCGGCACGGTCGTCACCATACGCCTCCCTCTAATGTCGTCCGATGTGCCGACAGATGGTGCAAGCTCATGAAACTGCTTCTCATTGAAGATGAGGTCGAACTCGCCGCAACGCTGCACCGCGGCCTTGCCCAGGAGGGCCACAAGGTGACGTTGGCAACCGACGGCACCACCGGTCTGGAATTGGCGACGAACCTTGCGTTCGACTTCATTCTTCTGGACGTGAACCTGCCGGATATGAGTGGTTTCGATCTGTGCTCGGCCCTGCGCGAAGCTGCCGTGGCAACACCCATCATCATGGTAACCGCCCGCGACGACGTGGCGGACCGCATCCGCGGTCTCAAGGGTGGGGCGGATGACTACTTGCCCAAGCCCTTCGCATTCGAGGAATTGCTGGCCCGGATGGATGCGGTCAAGCGCCGGATGGAGCGACACCATTTCAGTCCGATCCAGCCCGACGGCAGTCTTACCGTGGGCGATCTGCACTTTGACCCCCGGACAATGACCCTCACCCGCGCCGGGTCGCCGGTGCAGTTGACGGTCAAGGAGATGGGCGTGCTGCGGCTGCTGATGGAATCCCCCGGCACCGTCATTTCGCGAACCGAGATCCTGCGTGCGGTGTGGGGCATCGAGGACGATCCGCTGACGAATATCGTCGAAGTCTACCTCAGCCGCCTGCGCCGCAAGCTTCACGCGCTGGGCCCGCCCATCGTCGAAAACGTCCGCGGCTTCGGCTACCGCCTCACGGCCTGAAGGCTGCACCGCTCGAAGTGACGGTTACTGGAGTGTCGCGTCACAGCGCGACACGGCACGACATCGCGTGCTTGGAGTCAATGCCAGGCCAGCCGCACGATCAAACCCAACTTGCCAAGGCGCGCCACGTCTTGTGCGGCGCCACAAGTGCAGGCGACCGTCACTCATACCGGCAGGTTCCGAAACGCCTGTTCGGAGGACTGCCGCGCCTCTGGCAAGAGCCGCGACTATATATCTGATCTTGCGGGAAATGCCTGGTAGCGGAGGAGGGACTCGAACCCCCGACACGCGGATTATGATTCCGCTGCTCTAACCTGCTGAGCTACTCCGCCCCGTTGCGCGGAACCGAAGTCCGCTGGGCAGGTCGGGCCTCTAGCTGTGGCCGCCTGTCCGGTCAACCGGGTAAGCAGGATTTTTTACAGCTCCTGTGGCAGCCCTCGCCCGACCGGCGCAAACGTCGTTACGCCACGCCATTGCTGCCCGCCTGCCCACCAGCGCGCCGTGCCTGCCACGCCTTGACCAGCGGCACGAAGGGGAAAACCCACTGCTCGCGGATAGACAGCCGCCTGCGATCATCCTGCCCGACGATACTGGCCTCACCTTCCTTGTAGGTTCCGAAGATGCGATCGCACAGGATCAGCGAATTGCCATAGTTGCAGCGCGTATCCTCGTAAGGGACCGAGTGGTGCAGGCTGTGGTGGCGGATCGTGGTGAAGAACCAGGAATAGAACTTCGGCGGGTCCGATCGCACATTGGCGTGCGCAAAGGTCGAGATCACCCCCGTTGCGCCGAATGCGCCCAGCACCGCTGCCTGCGACACGTCGAACAGCACGACGATGCTCAGGCTGATCAGCACCAGCTCGATCGGGTTGCCCACCGCGCCCTTCATCGCGTTCAGTTGCGTGATGTGGTGGTGCGGCGCATGGGTCAGCCAGAACGGCGTCCAATTGTGCATCAGGCGATGCATCCAGTACTGGCCGAACTCATAGACGAACAGCACCAGCGCCACTTGCGCCAGGAACGGCATCTCCGCCGCCCAAGGCGTGGCGATCCCCGCTGCCTTCTTGAAGGCCATCAACGGCGCTTCGCCAACAAGCTGCGAAACCTCCGAAATCAGCGTCGCGTTCAACACCATATAGAACAGGTCGGTGAAGAACTCCTGGCGGTTCATCCGCCACCCGGCATGACGCTCTAACACCAGCTCGAGTCCCAGCACCCATGCCGTTACGAGCACTGTCATGATGATCGCGGTCCAGGTGCTTTCCACCCAGGCTTTCGGAGCAAGTCCCCAGAACGAAACGACAATCGCCAGCGTCACCGGCGGCAGCATATCGACTGCAAATTTCCTGATGTTCATGTTGCTTGCCCGCAAACCCCTGAACTGAACCCGTATACCAGACTTAGGCCCAACCCGCCAAACCGGGCGCTACGTCAATCGACGTATCCGCACTTTCGGCCGGGCAGGTATTACCAAAGCGGCTGATCGTAATACCAAGGACTCTCCGGTCCGGGGCAGCGATCAAGCTTACTCCACGAAGGGGAATGGCTGGTGCTACAGGCTTTTGCGACGCAGATCGGTGCCAATCTTGGAAAGGTCGGCAAGACCGCGCTGATCGCAGCGACCTTGGCGCTGGCCTCCTGCTCCGGCGGTGAAAAGGTCGCTGAAAAGCGCACCGAATTCAGCATCGGCTGGTCGATCTACGCCGGCTGGATGCCCTGGCCCTATGCCCAGCAGGCCGGCATCGTGAAGAAGTGGGCCGACAAGTATCACATCAAGATCAACGTGGTGCAGGTGAACGACTACGTCGAGTCCGTGAACCAGTACACCGCCGGCAAGTTCGACGGCGTCACTGTCGCCAACATGGACGCCCTCACCATCCCCGCCGCAGGTGGCAAGGACACCAGCGCCATCATCGTCGGCGATTATTCCAACGGCAATGACGGCATCCTGCTCAAGGGCGCAAACTCGCTGGCCGCGATCAAGGGCCGCCAGGTCTACCTCGCCGAGCTCTCGGTCTCGCACTACCTGCTCGCCCGCGCGCTCGGCAACAACGGCATGGCGCTGACCGACGTCAAGACGATCAACACTTCCGACGCCGATATCGTCGCCGCCTTCGCCTCGCCCGATGCCACAGCTGCGGTCGCATGGAACCCGCAACTCTCGGTCATGGCCGCACAACCCGGCGTGTCGAAGGTCTTTACCTCGGCCGATATCCCCGGCGAAATCCTCGATCTCCTCGTCGTCGATACCGCCACGCTCAAGGCCAACCCCGATCTCGGCAAGGCCCTCGCCGGCATCTGGTACGATACGATGAAGGTGATGACCGCGCAGAACGAGCAGGGCAAGCAGGCCCGCGCCGCAATGGCCAAGCTCGCCGGGACCACGCCCGAAGTCTTCGAGGCGCAACTCAAGACCACGTTCCTCTACGCTCAGGCCAAGGACGCGGTCGCCGCCACGCAGGACGCAAAGCTCATCGAGACCATGACCCGCGTGCGCGATTTCAGCTTTTCCAAGGGCCTGTTCCCCGGAGCCTCCTCGGCCGATGCGGTCGGCATGGCCTTCCCCGGCGGCAAGACGCTCGGCGATCCCGCCCGCGTCACCCTGCGCTTCGACGACAGCTTCATGAAGCTCGCCGCCGACGGAAAGCTCTGATCTCCTCGATACTTCGGGACACTTCCTCATGCGCTGGGTAAACCGCGAACCGGACCGCAAACAGCGCCTCGCGCTCGGTGCCGTGCCGATCCTGCTGCTGGTCATCGTCTACCTGTTCGCCGCCTATTCGCGCCACGCGGTGAACCCGGCAGACAAGATCCTGCCCCTGCCCTCCGGCATGGCGACGGCGCTCTGGGCGCAGATGACCAAGGCAGACGTGCTTTCCGGAACAGTGGTGTTCTGGGCCGACACCCTCGCCAGCCTCCAGCGCCTCGGCCTTGGCCTTGCCATCGCCACGCTGATGGCGCTGCTGGTCGGCCTCGTCCTCGGTGCCCTGCCCCCGGTCCGCGCCACTTTCGGACCGCTCGTCACGGGCATCGCCGTGATCCCGCCCATCGCTCTCCTGCCGATCCTGTTCGTCGCGCTCGGCCTGGGTGAGACCGCCAAGGTCGCCCTGATCGTCATCGGCATCGCGCCCGTGATGATCCGTGACGTTGCCGGCCATGTCGGCACCCTGCCCCGCGAAATGCTGGCCAAGGCGCAGACGCTGGGCGCGGGAAGCTGGCAGATCCTCATCCGCGTCGCCCTGCCGCAGGCCATGCCGCGCCTGATCCTCGCGCTGCGCCTCGCGCTGGGCCCGGCATGGGTGTTCCTGATCTCGGCAGAGGCCATCGCGTCCGATGTCGGCCTCGGCTACCGCATCTTCCTCGTCCGCCGCTATCTCGCGATGGACGTGATCATCCCCTATGTCGCGTGGATCGCTCTGCTCGCCATCGCCATGGACTGGGGCCTCAGGACCTTGAGCCAGAAGGCGTTCCCCTGGGCTCACGGAGCAAGCCATTGAGCGCGCTCCTCTCCCTGCGCAACGTCTGGGTCGAATATGGCGACCGCGTGGTGCTCGAAAAAGTCGATCTCGATGTCGACGAAGGCTCGTTCGTCTCGGTCGTCGGCCCCTCGGGCGCGGGCAAGAGCACCTTCCTGCGCGTCGTCCTCGGCCAGGAAGTGCCGACCTCGGGCACGATCACCCTCGACGGAAAACCCTTGGCGCGCGAATGCGGCCCCGATCGCGGCGTGGTGTTTCAGCGTTACTCGGTCTTCCCGCACCTCACCGTGCTGCAGAACGTGATGTTCGGCCTCGAATGCACCAAGGCCCCGCTGCTCGCGCGTCTCTTCGGCGAGGCAAAGAAGCGCGCCGCCGAAGAAGCAACCGCCATGCTCCAGGCAGTGGGCCTTGGGGACAGCCTGAACCTCTACCCCAGCCAGATGTCGGGCGGCATGCAGCAACGCTTGGCAATCGCGCAGGCCCTGATAATGCGCCCGCGCATCCTTCTGCTTGACGAGCCGTTCGGCGCGCTCGATCCGGGCATCCGGGCCGACATGCACGTGCTGATCCGCCAGCTCTGGCAGGACTTCGGCCTGACCATCATCATGGTCACGCACGACATCAAGGAAGCCTTCTCGCTCGGCACCCGCGTCCTCGCCCTCGACAAGCGCCGCCACGATCCCCACGCCCCCCACCGCTTCGGCGCGACGGCGGTCTACGATCTCACCCTGCGCAAGGACGCACCAGCGCTTGAGCCGGAACCGGAAGCGGCGTGATGTCCAGCGAACCCGCCAGCCTCGCCCGCCTCAGCATGAGCCTGCCTGCGGACCTGTTCCGCAAGCTCGACATGATGGTCGAGGAACGCCAGCTCCCCTCGCGCTCTCAGCTGATCGCCGAACTGATCCGCCACGCCCTCGCCGCGCACGAGGCACTGACCCGCCCCGACGAGATTCTCGCGGGCACGATCACCCTTGTCTATCGCGGTGACCGGGGCCGGGTGCGCCAGCAGCTCGCGGGCACGCAGGCCGATTTCCAGACCGAAGTGATCTCCACCCAGCACGTCTTCCTCAAGGACGACCAGTCGCTGGAAGTCCTGCTGGTGCAAGGCCCCGCCGCCCGGCTCAAGGGTTTGGCGGATGCCCTGCGCCGCGTGCGCGGGGTCCAGCAGCTCCAGCTCGTCACCACCACCGCCCTGCTGCCGCCTCTGTCCGAGGCTGGCCCCGGATCGAAGAAAGGAGCCGCCGCATGACCGCCGCGCCCACCTCAACGCTCGCGAATCCCAACGCCGCCCGCGACCATGCCCGCTCCATGGCGGGAACGGTCGTCGAAGCCATGCCAATTCTCCCGCCTGTCGCCAGCGACCTGCCGGCAGGGATCAGCGCCGATGACCTGCTCTGGGAAGAAACCGTCGCCCCCGGCGGCTACGCCACCCGCCGCCTTGCCCGTGGCACCCGGTTGCGGCTGATCGACGTGAAGGGCGATGCCTGCGCCTCGTTGAACCTGTTCAACGCCGAAATGCCGACCGAGCGCCTGAACTTCGCCGATACGGTCAAGGTGCAGTGGAACGCCTACCTCGGCACCGGCAAGCTCCTGCTGTCCGACATGGGCCGCGTGCTGATGAGCATAGAGGCCGATGACGCAGGCACGCACGATTGCTTCTCAGGCACCTCGAACGCCGCCACGAACCTCGCCAAGTACGGCGAAGGCCGCAACAGCGGCGCCTATCCCAACGGACGCGACCGCTTCCTTCTGGGCGCGGCCAAGCACGGCCTCGGTCGCCGCGATGTCCACCCCTGCGTCACCCTGTTCAAGGGCACCCGCATCGAGGACGACGGCACGATCACCCCGCTCGTCGGACCCTATGCGCCGGGCCGCAGCGTGGTCCTGCGCGCCGAGATGGACGTGATCGTGGTTGTCACCAACGTCCCCCATGTCCTTGATTCAAGGCCGGAATACTCGGTTACCCCGCTGCGCCTCACCGCCTGGCGCGGGTCAGTCACCGCCGAGGCTGACCCCATTCGCAACGCGACGCCGGAGGGCCAGCGCGCCTTCCTCAACGTCGAAGACTATTACCGCCGCTGAAAAGGACAGGCCTGATGACCGATCCCCATATCTCCGGCCTTTCCGGCACGATCGTCCACGACGAGATCGTCCCCGCCCGCGCGCCCTGGGCGCACCACGTCAAGCAGGGCGAGACGCTGCGCATCGTCGATCTCGAAGGCAACCAAGCGGTCGACTTCCTGATCTACAGCGCCGCCGACGATTCCGAACGCTACAGCGCGCAGGATACCGTCGCCGCACAGGGCAACCTGTTCCTGCGCGAAGGCACAGTGCTGCTTTCCAACGAAGGCCGACCGCTGATGACCATCACCGGCAGCGCGGTCGAATACCACGACACGATCGGTGGCGCATGTTCTTGTGAATCCAACACCTTGCGCTACGGACATCACACCAAGTCGCAACATGCCTGCGTCGAAAACTTCCTTGAGGCCAACCTGTGGGAAGGCCGTGGCAAGCGCGACATCGTCTCCAACATCAACTTCTTCATGAACGTGCCGGTCGAGGCCGATGGCGCTCTGGGCATCGTCGACGGCATCTCCGCCCCCGGTCTCACCGTCGACCTTCGCGCAGAGATGGATGTGATCGTCGTCGTCTCCAACTGCCCGCAGATCAACAACCCCTGCAACGCCTTCAATCCCACCCCTGTCCGCATGATCGTCGCCGCATGACCGCCCCCATTGCCTTTGACACGGTCCTTATCGCCAATCGCGGCGCCATCGCCACGCGCATCATCCGCACCTTGCGCAAGATGAGCCTGCGCTCGGTCGCGGTCTATTCCGAGGCGGACGAAGCCTCCCTCCACGTCGCGCAGGCTGACGAAGCCGTGTGCATCGGCGGGGCGCGTCCGTCCGAAAGCTACCTCAACATCGCCGCGATCATCGATGCGGCCAAACGCACCGGCGCAGGCGCGATCCATCCGGGCTACGGCTTCCTTTCCGAAAACACCGAATTCGCCGCCGCCTGCGCCGAAGCGGGCATCGTCTTCATCGGCCCCACGCCCGACAACATCCGCACCTTCGGCCTCAAGCACAGCGCGCGCGAACTCGCCGCCGCCCATGGCGTGCCGCTTGCGCCGGGCAGCGACCTGCTGACCAGCGAGGACGAAGCCCTCGCCGCCGCCGAGGCCATCGGCTTGCCCGTAATGCTCAAGGCCACCGCAGGCGGCGGCGGGATCGGCATGCGCGTGTGCGAGACCGCTGACGACATCCGCGAAGGGTTCGCCGCCGTCGCCCGCCTCGGCCAGAGCAACTTCGGCGATGCCGGAGTCTTCCTCGAACGCTTCGTCCGCCGCGCCCGCCACGTCGAAGTGCAGATCTTCGGCGACGGCGAAGGCCGCGTCGTCGCCCTGGGCGAGCGCGACTGCTCGTTGCAGCGCCGCAACCAGAAGGTGGTCGAGGAAGCCCCCGCCCCGATCCTCCCCGAACCTGTCCGCCAGGCGCTCTACGCCGCAGCCATCCGCCTCGGCGAAGCCGCGCGCTATCGCTCTGCCGGAACCGTAGAATTTCTCTACGATTCCGAGCGCAAGGAATTCTTTTTCCTGGAAATGAACACCCGACTGCAGGTCGAACACGGCGTGACCGAGATGGTCATGGGCGTCGATCTGGTGGAATGGATGATCCGGGGCGCCGCCGGTGATTACAGCTTCCTCGACACTGCGCCGACCACCCCCAACGGCCATTCGGTGCAGATCCGCCTCTACGCCGAAGACCCGGCACTCGATTACCGCCCCACCTCGGGCACGCTGACCTGCGTCGAATTTCCCGCCGACATCCGCGCCGAAACCTGGGTCATGGCCGGCAGCGAAGTCAGCGCCTGGTACGATCCCATGCTCGCCAAGCTGATCGTCCACGCGCCGACCCGCGAGGCAGCGGTAACCGCGATGCAGGAGGCACTGGCCAAGTCCCGCGTCGACGGCATCGAGACCAACCTGCGCTGGCTGCGAAGCGTCGTCGCGGCCCCTGCCTTTACTTCAGGTGAAGTCTCAACACGTGCGCTGGAAGACGTTGTTTTCATGCCGCAATCCATCCGCGTGCTAAGCGGTGGCACCGCAACCACCGTTCAGGACTGGCCCGGCCGCCAGCACCTCTGGGCGGTCGGCGTGCCGCCGTCCGGCCCGATGGACGACCAGTCCTTCCGCCTCGGCAACCGCCTGCTCGGCAATCCCGAAGGCACCGCCGGACTGGAAATGACCGTCACCGGCCCCACCCTGCAGTTCGCAGCCGATGCCACCCTGTGCCTCACCGGCGCAGACTTCGGCGCAACTCTCGAAGGCAAACCGGTAACTCGAGGGCAACTCTTCGAGGCAAAGGCAGGGCAGACGCTGGTCATCGGCAGAGCAAAGGGCGGCGGCATGCGCGGCTACCTGCTCGTCGCAGGTGGCTTCGACATCGCCCCCTACCTCGGCAGCCGCAGCACCTTCGAACTGGGCCAGTTCGGCGGCCACGCCGCACGCCGCCTCGTCGCAGGCGATGTGCTCCACCTCGCCAACGAACCGACCGGCGAACCGCTCAGCCCCCCAGCCCTGCCCACGCTCCCGAGCGACTGGTGCGTGCGCGTGCTCTATGGCCCACACGGCGCGCCGGACTTCTTCACCGAGACCGACATCGACATGGTGGTCACCGCTGAATGGCAGGTCCACTACAACTCCAACCGCACCGGCGTGCGCCTTGTCGGCCCCAAGCCCGAATGGGCGCGGCGCGATGGCGGCGAGGCGGGTCTGCACCCCTCCAACATTCACGACAACGCCTATGCCATTGGCGCGGTGGACTTTACCGGCGACATGCCGATCATCCTCGGCCCCGACGGCCCCTCGCTGGGCGGCTTCGTCTGCCCGTTCGTGGTGATCGCGGCGGATCGCTGGAAGATCGGCCAGCTCGTCCCCGGAGACCGCGTCCGCTTCGTACCCGTCACCATGGACGAGGCCAGTGCCGCCGACCGTGCGCAGCAGGAATACCTCGCCACCGGCACCAGGCCCGCCTCCAGCCGCCCCTGCGATGCCGCCACGCAGACGCCGATCCTTGGCACGATACCCGAAGCCCCGGGCCGCCCCGGCGTTGTGTACCGCCAGCAGGGTGATCGCAACATCCTTGTCGAATACGGCCCGCTGGTGCTCGATCTCGAACTGCGCATCCGCGTCCACGCGCTGATGACCGAGCTTGAGCGCATGGCCCTACCCGGCGTGATCGACGTAGTGCCCGGCATCCGCTCGCTCCAGCTGCACTTCGATGGGCGCAATCTGACGCAAGCCGAGGCGCTCGCCGCGCTCACGGCGGCAGAAGAACGCCTCGGCGATCTCGAGGACTTTGCCATCCCATCGCGCATCGTCCACCTGCCGCTGAGCTGGCGCGACCCCGCCACCATCGAGACCATCGAGAAGTACATGAGCGCGGTGCGCGACGATGCGCCATGGTGCCCGGACAACATCGAATTCATCCGCCGCATCAATGGCTTGCCAGACGTTTCTGCGGTCGAGAACCTGATCTTCGAGGCGAGTTACCTCGTCATGGGCCTCGGCGATGTCTATCTCGGCGCGCCGGTTGCCACCCCGGTCGATCCACGCCACCGCCTCGTCACCACCAAGTACAACCCGGCGCGCACCTGGACGCCGCCGAACGTCGTCGGCATCGGCGGGGCATACATGTGCATCTACGGCATGGAAGGCCCCGGTGGCTACCAGCTGTTCGGCCGCACCGTGCAGGTCTGGAACACGCATCGTCAGACGGCAGATTTCATCGAGGGCAAGCCCTGGCTCCTGCGCTTCTTCGACCAGATCCGCTTCTACCCGGTCAGCGCCGAAGAGCTGGCCGAATGGCGCCGTGATTTCCCCAGCGGCAAGCGCGCGCTGAGGATCGAACCCTCCGAATTCCGCCTGTCCGACTACCGCAAGTTCCTGGCCGACAACGCCGAGGACATCGCCGCCTTTGAAGCCCGCCGCCAGTCCGCATTCGATGCCGAACGCGCCGAATGGCAACGCCGTGGCGAATTCGACCGCGTCAGCGCCCTCACCGAAAGCGAAGCCTCGGCGGAGGACGCGGTGGACGTGCCCGAAGGCGCAGACCTGATCGAAGCCCCGTTCGGCGGCAGCGTGTGGAAGCTGCTGGTCCAACCCGGCGACACCGTGGCGGCGGGCGAGACGATCGCCGTGATCGAGGCAATGAAGATGGAATGTCCGGTCGAAAGCCCCGGCGCGGGCACGGTCGCCGCGCTCTACATCAAGGAACGCCAGCCGCTACAGCCCGGCACACCCATGCTCGCCCTGCGGAGGAGCGCATGACCACGCTCGACCGCCGCAGCGCCGCCGCCATCGCCGCCAGCGTCAATTCCGGCGCCACCTCAGCCGTCAGCGTGATCGAGGAAACCCTCGCCCGCATCGCCGCCTACGACGCAATCCAGCCGCAAGTCTGGATCAGCCGCGCCACGGCGGAGGACCTGCTCGCTCAGGCCCGCGCCATCGATGCCCGCGTGGCCGCAGGCGAAGTCCTGCCGCTGGCCGGCGTGCCCTATGCCGCGAAGGACAACATTGACGTCACGGGCCTCCAGACCACCGCCGCCTGCCCCGCATTTGCCTATGCGCCAGCCGAAGACGCCACGGTCATCGTCCGGCTCAAGGCCGCAGGCGCGATCTGCATCGGCAAGACCAACCTCGATCAGTTCGCCACCGGCCTCGTCGGCACGCGCAGCCCCTATGGCATTCCGCGCAATGCCTATAACCGCGATTACGTCAGCGGCGGTTCCAGTTCCGGTTCGGCCATCGCGGTTGCCACAGGACTCGTGCCCATCGCGCTCGGCACCGATACCGCAGGTTCCGGCCGCGTGCCCGCGGCGTTCAACCACCTGATCGGATTCAAGCCGACCAAGGGCCGCTGGAGCACCAAGGGACTCGTCCCCGCCTGTCGTTCGATAGACTGCATCACCGTTTTCGCTTCCGACACCATCGACGCTCGCCTGGTCGACCACACGCTGGCCGGATTCGACGCGGGCGATCCATGGTCGCGCCAACTTCCCGAAACTGCGCTCAACCCCAAGCGCATCGGCGTCCCCCGCCGCGATCAGCGCGCGTTCTTTGGCGACGGTGAGTCCGAATTCTTCTACGATCAGGCCCTCGCCACCCTCGCGCAGAGCGCCGAAGTCGTCGAGATCGACATCGCCCCGCTGCTCGAAGCCGCGCAACTGCTCTATGGCGGACCATGGGTGGCCGAACGCACCGCCGCCATTGCCACATTGCTCCGTGACACCCCCGAGGCCGTCGACCCCACCGTGCGCACCGTCGTCGAAGCCGGGTGGGACAAGACCGCCGTGGAGCTTTGGAACGGCGTGTACCGCATGGCCGAACTGAAGCGCCATGCTGACCAGTTGTGGGAAAGCGTCGACATGCTCGCCTTCCCCACCACCGGCACCACCTATCGCGTCGCCGAGCTGGCGGTTGCGCCGGTCGCGCTCAACAGCAACCTCGGCTTCTACACCAATTTCGTGAACCTGCTCGACATGGCCGCCGTGGCGGTACCCGCAGGCACCCGCCACAATGGCACCGGCTTCGGCATCACGCTGATAGGCACTGCCGCCACTGACCGCGCCCTGCTCGATGCTGCCGACCGGTGGCTCGAAGCCGCGAACCTCACTCCCCCACCCCCGCTCGACCTGGAGGGCAAGATGCAGACCGTGAAACTGGCCGTCGTTGGCGCACACCTCGAAGGCATGCCGCTGCACTGGCAACTGACCTCGCGCGATGCGAAGTTCGTCGGCGCGTTCGAGACCGCGCCCACCTACAAGCTCTACGCCATCGCCAACAGCGTGCCACCCAAGCCCGCGCTGGTGTTCGATGAAGGCGGGGCGGCAATCAAGCTTGAGGTCTATGAGCTCGGCGTGGCCGAATTCGGCAGCTTCACCGTCGAAGTCCCGCCCCCGCTCGCCATCGGCACGGTCACGCTGGCCGACGGCAGCAGCGTCAAGGGCTTCGTCGCGGAACCGCGCGCGCTGGCCGGAGCCGAGAACATTACGCACCTTGGCGGATGGCGCGCTTACATCGCCTCGCGTAGCTGAGTTTTTGAAGACGCAACCGTCGTAAGACCACCCCCAACCCCTCCCGCATGCGGGAGGGGAGCGAGACTTATCGAACGAAGTGAGATTAGTCGCAGCGGGGTGGGCTTCCGCAGCTGTCAGTTAGGAAATCGATGCTCCGCAAACTACTTCTCGCCGCCGCCGCTCTCGCCCCGACTATCGCCCACGCGCAGGTCGAACAGGCACAGACAGTCCCCGGTTTCGCCGATTTCCTCGCTGTCGATGGCGACGCGGTCTGGGCGACCAATCGCGGCAAGGTCGAGAAGTGGTCGCGCACCGGGAAACTTGCGGAAGTGGCGATCGCCCGCCCCTGCGGCGCGATGACCGTGGCCTTCGGCTCGCTGTGGGTGGCCAATTGCGCCGATGGCTCGCTGGTGCGGATCGATCTCGAAACGGCGAAGATCACCGCCACGATCCCCACCGGCATTGCCAACCAGAAGCAGGGCGAACTGATCGTCGCCAATGGCGCAGGCGCGATTTGGCTGGCAAGCAAGCCCGAAGGCGCCGTTGCCCGCGTCGATCCAAAGACCAACACTGTCGTGGCCTCCATCCCGGTGGACGCCGACACCTGGTACGTCACCTACGGCTATGACGCCGTCTGGGCAGTGAGCGCCACCAGGCAGACGCTGCAGAAGATCGATCCCGCCTCCAACACCGTCGTCGCCCGCGCCGCGCTCGGCACGATGCCGGGCTTCCTTGCCGCTGGCGAAGGTGGCGTATGGGTGCAGGAACAGGGCGACGGCACGCTTGTCCGCGCCGATCCGGCCACGGGACAGGTCGTCGGGCGGGTCAAGGTCGGCGCGAACCTCAAGTGGGGCGACATCGACACCGGCGGCGGCATGGTCTGGCTGCGCACCACTGACGATCAGGTCTGGGCGGCGATCGACCCGGTGACCATGACCGTCGCGCAGCGTGGCGGCAAGCCTGCCGGAAGCGGTGCGCTGCGTTACACGCCCAAGGGCATATGGACCTCGGCGCACGATGTGCACACGCTGTCATGGTGGCCTGCAAACGGATTGGCGGCAGCGCCCACCCCCTGATCTGTCGCCCCTGCCCCAAGTTCACTAACCTATCTTGTGACATCTCGGCCAGCAGCGTCCTACTTCGCCATAACTGCCGCTTTTTCAATGGCTCAGCATTGTGCAGGGATTGCCACGAGGGCAAACTCGGGCAAGATGGATGCGCGCAGCCATCCTGCTGCGCCTGCACATGCCGAAAGGGCAATGGGGGATGCATCCGGGTCGCCAGAAGGGCGAAGCGCACCTGTTTGGCCGTTGGCCGTTCTCGCTCTGCCACGTCTTCATGGGCCAGCCGGTCCATGGCGTGCTGTCGGCGTTCGGCCTGATTGCGCTTGCTCTTGTGGTTCGCATCGCCATGGGCACGCCGCCGCCTGCGCCGCTCCTGCCTTTCTATCCATCCATTGTCATCGCGACGTTTCTTGGCGGCCGCCTGCCGGGGTACACGGCGGCGTTCCTCGCGTGGTTGTGTGCCGGTTACCTATTCCTCGATCCCGGCGCTGATCTCGAAATGCAGCCGGGCGCGCCGCTCGCCATGCTGGTTTACATCCCCAGCACCATAATCGTCCTCGAAGTCGTGCACTCGCTCTGCACCGGCGCGATGAACCTCATCGCGGCCAAAGCGGCGCTTGAACGCGAAGGTCGCGATCAGGCACAACAGAAGGCCCATCTGCTGGGCGTGATCGACGAGTTGCAGGCGATCTATGACGAGGCCCCTGTCGGCGTGGGCCTGCTTGATGGGGATCTCAAGTTCGCCCGCATCAACACGGCGCTGGCTGAGATGAACGGCTTTTCGGCCGAGGAGCATCTCGGAAAGAGCGTCTGGGACCTTCTCCCCGACCTGCGCTCCTCGGCCGAACCGCTGCTGCGCAAGGTCCTGGAAAGCGGCGAAGTGCTGCGCGGGGTCGAGATCACCGGCGAAACCCCGGCGCAGCCTGGCGTGAAGCGCACCTGGTCGGAAGTGTTCTACCCTGTCCACGGCGCGGACGGCTTCCGGCGGGGCGTCGGTATCTTCTGCGTCGAGATCACCGATCTGAAGCAGGCGCGCGAACGGGAAGACCTGCTCACGCGCGAAGTCGATCACCGCGCGAAGAATCTGCTCGCGGTGGTCCAGTCGATCGTCCAGATGATGAAGGCGCAGGGCACTGTCAGCGATTTCAAGGAAGCCCTGATGGGGCGCATCGCCGCCATCAGCCGCGCCCACAGCCACCTTTCGGAGAACCGCTGGAACGGCGTGAGGTTGCAGGCCCTGATCGAAGACGAACTGACCCCTTACGGGATCGACTTCGCGCTCGGGGACGAAACCTCTAACCTCATTCTCACGTCGGCCACCGCCCAGGCGCTCGGCATGGTTCTGCACGAGCTGGCGACCAATTCGGCAAAGTACGGCGCGCTTTCAACGCATGGCAGCGTTGAGGTTACCTGCACCAGCACGTCCAGAGATGACGCGGCACTGGTGCTGACGTGGGCCGAAACGGGTGGTCCACCCGTCTCGGAACCGTCCGTACGCGGTTTCGGAACGCGCCTGATAGAGCGGTCCGTCACCCACGGTATCGGAGGGGAACTGGATTACCAGTTCCGCCCCGAAGGCGTATTCTGCGCCATCAGCATTCCGCGCACGGCACTGCGATAGGGTCAGATCATGCGCGGCGTGGTCGCGTTGTGGCCACCATTGCGTTGCAGCACTTCGGAAACCTGACGGCTGTCGGCAAAGTCGTCCTGCACCGTAACCACCACAGCGCCGTCCTTCATGCGGTCATTGTAGTAGGTCGCGTCATCGTCGCTGATGCCGTGCTTGGTCAGCACTTCGTTGAGCGAGCCGCCGATGGCACCCAGCGCCGCACCGATGCCGATTGCTTCAGGCACGGCCGAAGCGGCAATCGCACCTGCCGCAGCCAGCGGGCCGACGCCGGGGATAGCCAGTGCCGCCACGCCCAGCCCGGCGCCCAGCGCGCCACCGCCAAGAATGCCGCGCAACACGTTGCGGTGATGCTCGTCGGTCACTTCGCCATCACCAGAGCGGATCGTGGTCGTGCCACCGTGGTGGGCGATCACGGACATCTGGGTGTCACGTACTCCAAGCCCGCGCAGATCGCTTACGGCGCGTTCGGCTTCGGCGTGGGTGTCGAAAATGGCGGATGCCGGCATATCAATCTCTCCTGAGGCGTTGAGCGGAGAGAAGCCCTGTGCCCGGCCGCTGTTCCGCCCCGAAGGACGAACCGACCGGCCCATGCGACGGCAGAGCCCGCTGGCGGGGCTCTGCCAACATGGATCAATGGTTGGAGATATGCGTGCCGAGATGCTTGCCCGCGAGGTATCCGAAGGTCAGCCCCGGTCCGAGCGTACCGCCCGCGCCGCCATAGACCTCGCCGAGCACCGCCGCCATGGCATTGCCAGCGGCATAAAGCCCCGGGATCGGGTTGCCGCTCCAGTCCACCACCTGCGCGTCGGCATTGGTCTTCGGGCCACCGGCCGTGCCCAGAGCGCCCGCTTCCATCTTCACCGCATAGTACGGTGCCTGATCGATCATGCCCAGCGTGCGGTACGGCGGGTCGAACGCCATGTCGCCCCACATGTAGAAGTTGTCGTAAGTGGTGTCGCCGCGGTTGAAGTCATCGTCATGGCCGTTGCGGACCATCTGGTTGAAGCGGGCAACTTCCGCTTCAAGACCAGCCGGATCGATGCCGGCCTTTTCCGCCAGTTCCGCCAGCGTCGCTGCCTCGATGGCATAACCCGGCGTCGGTGAGCCCGGCAGCGAGTTGAACAGCGGGTACTTGTCGCGATAGCGCTGGTCGATGATCAGCCAGTACGGCAGGTTCGCGTATTCGTGGGTGCCGCCTTCGAAGGCATGGAGCGACTTGCCCAGCGCGTTGTAGTTCGCCGCCTCGTTGACAAAGCGCTTGCCCTTGCGATTGACGAGGATCGCGCCGGGACGCGCGCGCTCGTCCGAACCCAGCATGTAATTGGGCTTGGCATTGCGGTGCTGCGGCTTGAACTCCAGTGCGCTCTGCATCCAGAAGGCATTCTGCATGTTGCCAAGCTGCGCCCCGGCCTCGATCGCCATGAGCAGGCCGTCGCCTTCGTTCTCGGGCACGCTCACCGGGCCGGTCAGTGGTCCGCGGATGAAGGCCTTGACCAGGGTCTCGTTCCACTCGAACCCGCCCGTGGCGATGACCACGCCGCGCCGCGCCCGCACGCGGAAGTCCTTGCCATTCGCGTCCTCGGCCACCACGCCGATCACCCGCTCACCGTCCTTGACCAGCTTGCGCGCACGCTTCTCGAACTCGACCGGGATGTTGCGCTCGATCACGCCGAGGAACAGCGAGCCGACCAGCGCCTGCCCCAGCCCGCGATAGTCACCAGCCTCGCGCTCGGCCATCGTGGCTTCGTCGAGCGTGCCGCGCGTCGCCTCGATCAGGCTGCCGCGCAAGGGATAAGCCATCTTGCTCGGATTGACGCGCGCCGCCCACTTGCCCAGCCGGGCAAAGCTGAACGCCTCGTTGTCGAGCGAGCGACCGCCATCGGGCTTGGCCCCGGGCGAATAGGGCTGATAGTCCGGAAAGTCGGAGAACGAGGCCATGCGCACCGGCGTATTGTCTTCAAGGAAGCGCAGCATTTCCGGCCCGCCCTGCATGAACGCCCACAGCGTTTCAGGATCGAGCGCGCCCGGCGCCAGGCTGTCGAGATAGGCGACAACGTCCTCGTCGGACTCCTCGATCCCCGCCGCCAGCTGATGATGGTTGCCCGGAATCCACAGCATCCCGCCGGACATTGCGGTGGTGCCACCGACCATGCCAGAACGTTCGAGGATCACCACTTCCTTCGCGCCGTGATCATGGGCTGCGATGGCGGCCGTCAACGCCGCACCGCCTGATCCCAGTACGACCACATCCGCTTCGAGGTCCCACGTCATCTCACCGCCACTCATCTGATTTTTCTCCGGAAAAATTCTTCTGGTGTTGAGTGCAACTTCAGCGGCCCTGCCGCCCCTCGATCCAGTCATTCAGCACTTCATGGAAGAACCGGATGCGTGTCTCCTGATCCGAGAGGTAGGCGTCGGTGTACCCGCGCGAGTGCATCCCCGCCTGCATCGCCTCGGCCAGTTCCATGTCCTGATAGACGATCTGCCCGGCCAGTTCCGGCACCCCTCGCCCGCCGTCGAACACGCGGTGTTCGCACTCGGCCACTTCGCGCAGCGGCTTCATCCCCGCCATGATCGACTGAACCTCGGTCTGACCTTCCACCGGGAAAGCCATGCACCACAGGTCGAAGTAGCACTTCTCCGGATCGGTCGCGTGCGGTTCGCTGCGGAACAGGATCAGGTTGTCGGGCAGGAAGCTGATCGTCACGTTGGGGAACATCACCGTGTGCGGGCTGTCGGTGATTTCCTCGTCGTCCATGTGCTCGTAGTGGAGATAGCCCTTCTCGCGCCACAGCTTCTGCTTGGCCGCCTTGAGATCAAGCCAGCCCTGCATCGCGAAGTCCTCATAGGTCGCGTAAGCCGCGGGATCGATGTCCCACTTGGCCAGCTCGGCCTCGAACATCGCATTGCCGCCGCCCTCGGGCCGGTCCGACAGCGAGGGCCGCATCGGTTGCACCGTCCGGCCATGGCCCTTCGGCCACATCTCGTGCCTTGCAGAGTCCACGTCCTGATCGATCCACGGCGGCACTTGCGGGTGCGCAGTGCGGGTGTGGTAGCTTTCCGAGAAGTTGTCGGTGACGAACTTCCAGTTGGCGTTGATCTCGATCCGGTACCACGCCACCCGCACGGCCTTGTCCATCGGGTAGTTCTTGTACAACTCGGGCATCGGCTCGAGAAAGTCCATCAACGAAGGACTGTCGTCCGACATCGAATACCACACGAACCCGCCCCAGCTGTCGCAGCGCAGCTCCTTCAGCTTCAGCTTGCCGCAGGGGTTGCCCGCCTTGAAATCGACATCGGCGTCCTGCGCGTGTTCCAGCACCCCATCGATGCCCCACTTCCAGCCGTGATAGGGGCAGTGAAACGCCTCGACCGAGCTGGAATCGTGGACCATGCGCATGCCGCGATGGCCGCAGGAATTGTAGAACGCGCGGACCGAGCCATCCTCCTGGCGGACCGCGATGACCGATTCCTTCATGAAGTTGTGGACGAGGAAATCGCCCGCCTCGGGAATGTCGGCAGTGCGCCCGGCAATATGCCAGATGCGCGTCCACATGTGGTCCCATTCATCTCGCGCGAATTCGGGCGAGTAATAGCGGTCACCGGTGATCGCATCGCCGCGCAGGTGCGAAGGATCGCGCCCGTCCATCGGCAAGGGAACATATCCGCGAAGGCCCATCATGCGTTCTCCCTCACGCCGCCCAGTGGGCATGGACCGGGTCCTGCGGCCCGAAGCAGCCCCGGATCGTCAGCGCCTCGTAGAAGCCATCGCGCTGCATCGTCGATTCATGCGAATGGCTCCAGTCGGCCACGAAGGTCCGGCTCTGGATCAGCCAGCGCCCGCCTGTCTTCACATAGCGGTCGATATAGCGCCCGCCGGTCAGCACTTCGGTGCCTGCCTGCACCATTTGCGCGATCACGTAATGCTCGCCCACCGCTTCATCGCCGCGCACCTCGACCCATTCGTTGGCCACCGAATGGAAGCACATCTCCAGATTGCCGGAGACGAACGCGGTGATCTCACGGGCAAAGTCCTTGCCCGATCCGTTGACCACGCCCGAAATCACCGTGGAATCCTCGGTGAAGATCGAGGCGAGCAATTCCGCGTCGGCCCGGTCCACCCCGCGCGCATAGGCCATGCACAAATCGTGGATCTCGGCGCGGGCGAGCGCTGCATCCAGCGCGGCTTCCTTGTTCGGTGACGTGGACATCGTTGTATTCCTTGCACTTGCGGCGTGGAAGGCGAGCAGCGCCCGGCCTGGATCGGCGGCACCCTTGCCGCCTGCGGGGACGAAGTGATCAAAGCCCGTCGGCGGATCGGCGCGCACGGCGCTGTTGGGGCGGTTCACATTGCCGTCGAGCACATAGGTCCGATGGCTCAGCCGCCACTCCCCGTCGCGACACTCGTGCCGGTCAAGGTAGCGCCCCAGCACGAACCGCTGCAGTTCCGCCTCCTCGACATAGGCAATCACATAGGATTCCGAAGTCGCCCGCTCGCCATCGACCCTGATCCAGCAGTTGGACGTGCGATGCAGCGTCGGCAGCGCCCCCTTCTGCGCCCCGGCCAGGATCTCCACCAGCGTCGCGGCAGGCCCGGCATAGAACCCGTAATCCACCGTCGCATCGGCATGATAGGCCGAACCCAGCAGGTTCGCATCCGCCCGGTCGACGCCCCGACTGTGATTGGCCAGCGCATTGAGAATGCCATGGCGCGCGATCAGATCGTCGGCAGTCAACACCGTCCCGGCACTCCACTCTCCCAGCCCTTTGAAAACAGGACCTTGCTTTGAGCCGCCAGAAAATCAGGCAGCCTTGCCGGTTTCATCGCAGAGGGGAACGGCCAATGCCTACTGGCGCTTTTGGCAGGATGGGACGGAGCGGGATCAGATCCTCGGCTAATCCTCCCCTTTTTCACAAAGTGCAAAAGGGGAGGTGGCAGCGCGAAGCGCTGACGGAGGGGTAAACTGGCGGAGGAGTAAAATCGCTTCCCGCCCCTCCGTCATTCGCTAATGTGAATGCCACCTCCCCATTTGTGCTCCGCAAAAACGGGGAGGATCAGCGGCAGCTTCTGGGCAATCTGATCCATAAACGGTCCAAAAAGACGCGACGCCGTTGCAGACATCGAACACTTCGGCGAAAACGTCTCCAGGTGACCTAGGTGGCTGACATGAGAAAGATTGTAAGGCGTGACTATCTCGCATTGGCAGCACCAGCTTTATTGCTGGTTTTCGTCGCTATCCTAAAGGGGCTAGATGAGGCAGTGGGCCTAGCGATTGTCATTGTGCCATTCGTCATTTGGCTGTGGGTGCGCCAGATCCGAAAATATCCTGAGGACACTTGGCGACCACGCATCTGAGAAGGTCTGTTTCCCACCCCAAACCAGCCCTTCACCCCTCAACAGCGATTACGCAAAACCCGTCGTCCCGGACTTGATCCGGGACTTGGCATCTCTTGCCTCCGCACGCCCGCTCAAATCGCAAGCGCGCCTCCCGCGTTACCAAAGCCACCCCTCACCCGATCATCATCAAGCTCGCATTCCCGCCCGCCGCGGTCGTGTTGATCGAGGTCGATACCTCCTCCAGCAACCAGTCGCAATTCCACGCCAGCGGCGCGCCCGTATCGGCCGCGTGGACGGTGACGATCGGCCCGTCCAGCGCCGCCACCTCGGCCAGCACCGCCCGCACCCACTCCGTCCCGCCTTCGACCAGCGCGACCGAATAACCCTCGCCCCCGGCAGCAAAACGCCGCGCCACGCTCTCCGGCAACCCATCCGGCAGGGCCATCCCCTGCACCACGCCGCGATTGCCGGTGGCAAGCACCGCCGCCATCTGCTCGATCAGCCCGCCCCGCGTCTCCGGCACCAGCAGCACCACCCCGCGCGGATGCAGCGCATAGAGATTGCGCTCGCCCACCGGCCCCGCCAGCTCCAGCTCCGCGCCCAGCGCGGAGGCTTGGGCATAGCGCCGCGCCTTGCGCGCAAGCTCGGCCTCGCCCTGCGCGTCGAGCCAGTCGGCAAGGTCCTGCGCTGCGCCCGGCACGCGCCCCCCGCGCCCGGCAAACACCGGCGCGCGCCGCACCAGCCGCCCCAGATAGAGCGGCCCACCCGCCTTCGGTCCCGTCCCCGATAGCCCGCGCCCGCCGAACGGCTGCACGCCGACAATCGCGCCGATCACGTTGCGGTTGATGTAGATGTTGCCGACACGGATGCGCGCGGTGACGTTCGCCACCGTCTCGTCCAGACGCGTGTGCAACCCGAAAGTCAGGCCATAGCCACTGGCGTTGATCTCGTCGATCAGCCGGTTGAGCCCCTCGCGCCGGAAGCGCAGCACGTGCAGCACCGGCCCGAACACCTCGCGCCCAAGGTCCGCCATGGAGCCGATCTCGATCACCGTCGGCGCCACGAAGGTTCCAGCCGCGCATTCCTCCGGCAGCGCCATCTGGCTCACCTCGTGCCCCCGCGCCCGCATCGCCTCGACATGCCGCTCGATATTGGCCTTGGCCTCCGCCGTAATCACCGGCCCGACATCGACATTCAGCGCGTCGGTCCGCCCGATCCGCAGCTCCTGAAGCGCCCCCTTGAGCATGGCGAGCGTGCGGTCCGCCACTTCCTCCTGCAGGCACAGCACCCGCAGCGCCGAACACCTCTGCCCCGCGCTGTCGAAGGCCGAGGCGATCACGTCGGCCACCACCTGCTCGGCCAGCGCCGAACTGTCGACCACCATCGCGTTTTGCCCGCCGGTCTCGGCAATCAGCGGGATCGGCCTGCCGTTTGCGGTGAGCCTGCCCGCCAGTTGCCGCTGGATCAGCCGCGCCACCTCGGTCGATCCGGTGAACATCACCCCCGCCGTCTGCTCCGCGCCCACCAGCGCCGCGCCGATCGCGCCATCGCCGCAGACCAGTTGCAGCGCATCCTCCGGCACCCCCGCCTCGTGCAGCAGGCGCACCGCCTCGGCGGCGATCAGCGGCGTCTCCTCAGCCGGCTTGGCCAGCACCGTGTTACCCGCCACCAGCGCCGCCGCGACTTGTCCGGTGAAGATCGCCAGCGGGAAGTTCCACGGACTGATGCACACCACCGGCCCGAGCGGCACTTGCGCCGCCCCGAACGTCGCCCTTGCCTGCGCCGCATAATAGCGCAGGAAATCAATCGCCTCGCGCACTTCGGCAATGGCATTGGGCAAGGACTTGCCCGCCTCGCGCATGATCAGGCCAAGCAGCACCGGCATCCGCGCCTGCATCGCGTTCGCCGCCCGCTCCAGCCGCACCGCCCGGCTCGCCACCGGCTCATCCGCCCAGCGCGAAGCTGCCGCGCGTGCCACTGCGGCAGCGGCCTGCTCCGGCGAGACTTCGGCCACATGCCCCACCACGTCGCGGTGATCCGCCGGGTTGAGTACCGCCCGCCCCTCGCCCACCCCCGCACGCCAATCCGCCGCAGCACTGGCCTGCAACTGAACCGTCAGCCCTTCCAGCACCGCCTCGGAGGCCAGATCCAGCCCCGCCGAATTGCGTCGGTCGGCATAGAGATCGCACGGCAGCGCAATCCCGTCATGCCGCGCCCCCGGCTGCGGCATCGCCCGCACCACCTCCACCGGATCGGCCACCAGATCCGCCACCGGCACCGCCGGATCGCCAATCCGGTTCACGAAACTGCTGTTCGCTCCGTTCTCCAGCAATCGCCGCACAAGGTAGGCCAGCAGCGTCTCATGCGTCCCCACCGGAGCATAGATGCGGCACGGCCGGTCGAGCTTGTCAGCGCCAACCACCTGCCGGTAAAGCGGCTCGCCCATGCCGTGCAGGCACTGGAACTCGTAGTCCTCAGGCCGATAATCCGGCCCGGCAAGGTGGTAGATCGTCGCCAGCGTCTGCGCATTATGCGTGGCAAACTGCGGGAACACCGCATCGGGCGCCGCCAGCAGCTTGCGCGCGCAGGCTATATAGGCAACGTCGGTATGGACCTTGCGGGTATAGACCGGAAAGTCTTGCAGCCCCTCCACTTGCGCGCGCTTTATCTCGGCGTCCCAATACGCGCCCTTGACCAGCCGCACCATCATCCGCCGCCCGGCCCGCCGCGCCAGATCGACGATCCAGTCGATCACCATCGGGCAACGCTTGCCATAGGCCTGGATCACGAAGCCCAGCCCCTGCCAGCCCGCCAGCTCGGGATCGGTCGCGAGGCTCTCCAGCAGGTCGAGCGAAAGCTCCAGCCGGTCGGCCTCCTCGGCATCGATGTTCAGCCCGATGTCATAACCCATGCACAGCTTGGCCAGCGCCTTCACCCGCGGCAGCAGCTCGTCCATCACGCGGCTCGCCTGCGCCCGCGAATAGCGCGGATGCAGCGCCGAAAGCTTGATCGAGATCCCCGGACCTTCCACGATCCCGCGCCCTGCCGAAGCCGCGCCGATCACATGGATCGCCTTCTCGTAATCGGCATAATAGCGCGCCGCGTCCGCCGCCGTCGTCGCCGCCTCGCCCAGCATGTCGTAGCTGTAGCGGAAGCCCTTGGCCTCCAGTTCGCGCGCACGGCCAACCGCTTGCTCGATGGTCTCGCCAGTCACGAACTGCTCGCCCATCATGCGCATGGCAAGGTCCACGCCGCGCCGGATCACCGGCTCCCCGGCCCGCGCCACCAGCCGCGTCAGCGCCGCGCCAAGGCCCCGATCGTCTACGCTGCTGACCAGCTTGCCGGTCACCGCAAGCCCCCACGATGCCGCGTTGACGAACAGCGAGCGTCCGCCGCCGAGATGCGCGCTCCAGTCGCCATCGGCAATCTTGTCACGGATCAACGCATCGCGTGTCGCCGTATCGGGAATGCGCAGCAGCGCCTCAGCGAGGCACATCAGCGCCACGCCCTCCTCGCTGGAGAGCGAATATTCCTGCACCAGCCCTTCCACGCCCGTCCCGCGATGCTCGCTGCGCAAAGCCGTCACCAGCTCGCTCGCCGTCGCGCGAATGTCCGCGCGCATGTCGCCGGGCAGCGTCGCCGCGCGCAGCAAGGGCGCAAGCGCCTCGGCCTCGTCGATCCGCGCGGCAGCGGTGATCGCGCGGCGCAGCGGCGTGACAGGACGGACAGGCGGGGCGAACGAGGCGAATGGCGTGATCATGCGCATTGACATACCACGAGCCTTGGCGGCAATCTGACCGAACAAGGTTCATATCCGAGCCTGATTACCTTTTATTCTGGTCAATCGAGAACGAAAATGCACAAATCCGGCCTGACTCCGGTCGATCTGGACGATTACGATCGTAAGATCCTCAAGGTCCTGCAGGCCGACGGTCGCATTCCCGTCACCGCGCTTGCCGAAAAGGTCGGCCTGTCCAAGACCCCCTGCCAGGTCCGCCTCAAGCGGCTGGTCGAAGGCGGCGTAATCCGCGGCTTCGCCGCCCAGGTCGATTACGCGCGCCTCGGAATGGACCACATCGCATTCGCCGAAGTGAAACTGTCCGACACCCGCGACAAGGCCCTCGCCGAATTCAACGCCGGCGTCCTGCGCATCCCCGAGATCGAGGAATGCCACATGATCGCCAGCAGCTTCGACTACCTCCTGAAAGTCCGCACCCCCGACATCCGCCGCTATCGCACGGTGCTGGGTGAAAAGATCTCCAGCCTGCCCCACGTGGCAAGCACATCGACCTTCGTGGCGATGGAGACGGTGAAGGAGTAAAGTGGGAGTGGAACCGATATCCTGTTAATTTAGAACCGAATTGCGGCGGCACTTTACTTGGTGCCCAAACCCTTTCGTCGCCCCGGGCTTGACCCGGGGGCCCGCTTTTCTTCTTGCGCTCCCTCGTAACCAAGAAGCGGGATCCCGGGCCAAGCCCACGATGACGGTGAAGGGTGGCGTTGAAGGACCTTGACAAAACAAACCATATAGGTTATACGCCCCGCCCACAGGTCAGGAGAGGGCACAAGGCCAACCCGCTCCTCTCCCTTCGGACGCTGAGGCACCGCCAAGGCTTCCGGCGCGATCGGTGCGGCAGGTGCGCGCGGGTTCAACGAGGGGCGTAAAGCCCAAGACCCACCGGGCAAACCTTCGTCGTTACCCAAGGACAGACAGGACAACCCAGGGCTGATAGCACGGCGCCGAACCCTGAGCGACGCTGCGGATGCGGAACCCGCCTGACTTGCGTGACAGTGTCTGCGCAAACGACAGGTTCTTTTCACACAGCCGCTTGCCAGAAGCCAAGGCAGCCCGCGAGCCGCTGCTGACGCTTCGTCCTCTCACACATGTCCGCCATCAGGCTGAGCCGACAAGGGGTTCGGAACCGCCCCCCGGCCACTCGCAACCGGTCCCGCGCCCTCCCCGCTGCGTGCCGCAACGGCACCGCACCGGTCGCGCGATCTGTGCTTCCCCCCGGCGTTACCGTCCGCATTCGCCAGCGGATGATCGGCCATATCGCAAATCCCCGCTCATCCTGAGCCTGTCACCCCCTTGCCAAGACCCCACCCTGCCGCCAATCAGCGCCGATGCGCATCGCCTTGTTCGAACCCGAAATCGCCGGAAACGTCGGCGCCGTCATGCGGACTGGCGCCTGTCTTGGCGCCGAAATTCAACTGATCGAGCCGCTCGGCTTCCAATGGGACGACAAGCGCGTGCGCCGCGCCGCGATGGACTACATCGATCACGTGCGCGTCGTCCGCCACCCCGGCTTCACCGCCTTCCGCGAGGCGACCGGCCCCGGCCGCCTCGTCCTCTTCACCACCAAGAGCAGCGCCTCGATCTACGACTTCACTTTCGCGCCCAGCGACATCCTGCTGTTCGGCAAGGAAAGCGCCGGCGTGCCCGCAGAAATCTCCGACGTTGCCGATGCCCGCGTGCGCATCCCGATGCGGCCAGAGGTCCGCTCGATGAACCTCGCCACATCCGCCTCGATCGCCGTGGCCGAGGCCCTGCGCCAGACCGGCGGCCTTCCTTAAAAGCTCAGCGAAAGCGCGAAAGGCTCGCCCTCGGCCAGCCCCTCCGCCTTGCGCACCGCCGCCTTGATCGGCACCATCCACCCTTGCGCCTTCGCAGGGAACGCCGAAGTCCGCCACTCGGTCTCGCCGACCCGCGCCACGACCTTGACCGAACCCCAGCCCGAACGCCGTCCGCTTTCCAGCCGCTGCATCAGCGCGGTCGCCGAAAGCGCCTCGCCCACTGCACCATCGATACTGGCAAAGAACCAGTCGCCGCCGTTGGCACCCCCTGCCCAGCGCCACAGGGTTACAGTCAGAGCATGGTCTTCACCGGTCATTTGCGACGCCGCACCGGCACCTTGAGATTGCAGATGTCCACCCCGCCAGCCGGCTGGACATAGAACGCCTCGCGATGGTTGGCGCTCGCCTCGGCATAACTGCGGAAAGAAGCGCTTTCGGTTGAAAGGAACTCGTAGACCGGCATATCCACCACCTCGCTCGCCGGATGGACCGACAGGATCGGCGTCCGCTCGGCCGGATCGGCATAGACGCCCATCGGCGCCGGGCCGCGCGGCAGCGAGGACAGGAACTGCATCCCCTCGATCACCCGCCCGACCACGGCAAGGTTGCGATCCAGCTGGCGCGGCGCATGCCCGATCACGGCGTAAAGCTCGGCCCCGGTGCCGGTATCGGGCGGCATGTCACGCGCCACGCCGATGCTGCCATAGCAGTGCACCGGCCACGCACTCGGCCCCGCCTGCGATGCCGCCACCGGCCAGCCGCGATAGAAAAAGGTCTCGTCGGCGTAAGGATCGGAATCCTTCACCTTCGCCCCCTTGCGCGCCAGCGCATGCCACGCCGCATGCGTGCCTTCGATTGTCGCCAGCCAGCTATCGAGCTCTTCATGAGTCGTGCTGCGCTCAGGCCCTTCGGGCCTCACGACATAGCGCTCCTGCGGCACCTGCTCGATGTCCGCAGGCAGCGGCTTGGCCTTCGCCTTGTCCTCCCCATCGGCATCACCCCACTGCGACACCCAGTTGTCCTGCACGCGATAGACCGTCAGCCCATCCCACCAATGCGCTGCTGCGAGCATACGGACATTGCCCACCCAGCCTTGCGAGAACGGCTCGGGCATCAGCTGGATCACCACGCGCCGGGGCTTGCCCTTGGCATCGGGTGCAAGGTCCATCACCAGCAGGTCATCGGGCGAAATCGCCTGCCAATCCGCCGCCGGGGAAGCCGCTACGACCTCCCCCGGAGACAGCGCGACGGCAGGCTTGGGAGCGGCGGGCGAAGCCGCAGCGGCGGCCAGTGCAAGAAGAAGCGACATAACTTCATCATTGCAGGAAGCCACGCCTTGCGAAAGCGATCTTGTGCGGCTAGGGGGCGCCTTCCAGAGCAAGATGCGGAGCGGTGGCCGAGTGGTCGAAGGCGCTCGCCTGGAAAGTGAGTATACGTCAAAAGCGTATCGAGGGTTCGAATCCCTCCCGCTCCGCCACTTCACCTTGCCAAGACGTGCCATCCCATGCCAAAAACCCCAATGAAACCGGGCGTTCTGTCTCATTGAGACGTGCGAGGTGTGCCACCGCGTGCCACCATTGCACCGCCCATTTGGAGGTAAGTGTGGGGGTAGCGGGTCCAGCCGGCCTTCTCGTCGATCATGAACGAGCGCTCGAAGCTGGCGGGAATCGAAGGCGACTGGCAGGTTATCGACCTCATGCTGGCCCACGCTCCCGAGAACAAGGTCGAGAGCGCCTGCAACCGGGCCGAGTTCCTGCCGCGCAGGCGAGAGCTTGCACGCGAATGGACTGACTTGTTGCTTGAAGGCATGATGCCTGCCCGGACCCTTGCGTCTGCTCTATACGGAAAAGCGGCGGGAAGCGACCAGATGTCGTCGTTGAAGTTGGGGCAGATGAACGTCAGGTCTAGCCGGAAGCGGTCAGGTGTTTGTGTGATGCGGGGCAGCAGTGAGGGCTGCCACCCCGCTGCCACCCCTCAGGCTGGCTGGTACTCGGTGGCTTTCTCCTTGCGCACGGTGCGGCTGTTACGGCCGTCGATGCCGACCGGCACTTCACCAGCTATGGTCGCGCGGCGCAGGGTGCGGCGCTGCAGGCCGAAGTCTGCGACGGCGCGGTGCTGGGTCGACTGGTTGTCCCAGAAGGCCACGTCGCCCGGCTGCCAGCGCCAGCGAACGACATTTTCCGGGCGCGTGATGTGATCCTGCAGGATCTGGAACAGGCGCTGTGAATCGGCCTGGTTCAAACCGACGAACTGCTTGACGAAATGGCCCAGCAGCAAGCTGCGCTGGCCTGACACGGGGTGGACGCGAACCACCGGGTGCTCGGTTTCATAGACGGTCGAGGCAAACACCTTGCGGTTGAAAGCCGAGCGGGCAGCCTCTGCCTCGTCATTCTTCGGCGCGTTCGAGAGCACCGCCGCGTAGTCATATAGGTTGGTGTGAACGGCCCACAGGTTGTTCACCAGTTGGCGCAGCGCTTCCGGCAGGCTTTCATAGGCCGTTTCGCCATTGGCCCAGACGGTATCGCCGCCCGCTTCAGGGATGGTGATCGCGCGCAGGATCGAGCCCTTGGGATAGGCATCGACGAAGGTCACGTCGGTGTGCCAGCTTGAGGCGGCATAGCCTTCCTTGCTGTCGAGTTCGAGCAGGTAGCGCGAACCTTCGGCAACGGGCACGGTTGGGTGTGCGACCGGATCTCCGAACAGCGAGGCGAAGCCTTCGTGGCGCGCGTCATCCAGTTCCTTCTGGCCGCGGAAGAACACGACCTTGTGGCGCACAACTGCATCCTTGATCGCCTGCACGGTCGAGGCATCAAGATCGCCCGAGAGCGTCACGCCCCGGATTTCCGCCCCGATCGTCCCGGTGATCGGGACGATCTCGAGCGGGGAGTTCGGGTCCTTGGCGTTGGCATAAGTGGTGATGGCATTCATGTCGGTTACTCCTGCGTGAGGTTGGGCTTGGGGGTGTTATTCGGCCGGCTGGAGCGCGGGGTCGGCTGCGGTGTCCAGGCGATGGCGAATGGCGTTGTGCTGTTCGGCATCGAGCGCGAAGCCCGAGATGACGGCAGCAGAAACGGCGTGGGCGAATGCTGGGCCGATCGAGAAGACCAGCAGCAATCCATTCAGCGCTTGTGGGTTATTGGTGGCGACCTTCGGGTCGAAGCCGAACCAGGCGATCAGCGGCAAGGCAATCCCGGCAGCAAGCGCTCCGCCGATCTTGTCGGCCAGGGCAAACACCGAGTAGTAAAGCCCTGCGCGTTCCTCACCGGTTTCGGCCCGCTGCTTGTCGGCTACGTCGGCGACCATCGAACGTAGCATGATGTTGCCCGATCCCTGCGTCAGTCCCTGGGCAAAGGCGAGCGCGAGGACCAGCCAGAACCGATCAGGCGTGGTCAGCACCAAAGCGAGATTGATCAGCGCCTGCAGCACCTCGGCGAGGATGGCGGCCCGGCGCTTGCCCAAGGCTACACCGATGCGTTGCCAGATCGGCGCGGCGAGCATCCCGAAGGCGTATTGGAACAGGAACAGCCCCGCACCCCATTCAGGCCTGCCAAGGTAGAATGTCACATAGAACAGCAGCAGCGTCGTCCGGATGCCTTGCCCTGCGCGCACGGCGGCGTCCGAGGCGAGGACGCGCAGCAGCAGCGGGTTGCCGAACACCGCGCGCGCTGCGGCAAGTGGTGACAGGGGCGCTGCCAGCACCGGCGGCGCACTGTCATCGCGGTTCGAGAGCGTCAGCCACAGCGCGGGGATGGCCGCAGCCAGCACGAGCGAGCCGAACAGCGTCAGTTGCAACTGACCATCACCGGGCCGCAGATGCTGCGCCAGTGCGGCCAATGCCAGCGCGCCTACCAGCGCGATCGACTGCCACAGCGTGAAGGTCGAGGCCGCGCGGGTCCGGTCGTTGTAGCCCGTGGCAATCTCCCCGCTCCACGCCAGCAGCGGCGTCGAGAGGAACGCAAGGCCGATGTAGTAGGCGGCCAGGGCAGCAACCAACCAACCGAGACCGAGATTGGCTGGCGGAAAGAACAGCATCGCGCTGCCGACGACGAACAACGATCCCCCGCCTGCTACCCATGGTCGCCGCCTGCCGAAGCGGCTCTGCGTGCGGTCGCTCAGCGCACCAACCACGGGGTCGAGCGCGCAGTTGACAAGTTGGCCGGCGAGGTAAAGCGTCCCGACAAGCGTCAGCGGCACGCCGTAGTCACGCGCCAGGATGGCCGGCAGCCAGGCTGCAACTGGCTGGGCAGCCGCGGTGACCGGCACGTAGATCGCAGCAAGGCGGTGGTAGTTGGCAGGGGACTGTGTTGTCATGCGCGGGGCCTCACAGTCGCGTCCGCAACGTCACACCGTAAGTGCGCGGCTCGCCCACCTGGGCGGTAACCACACCGGTGTTGGCGGCGGAGAGGTTGAGGAAGTAGTCCTTGTCGAACAGGTTGCGCGCCCAGACCGAGAGGTCCCACAGGCCGTCGTCGGTCTTCAGCCCGATGCGCGCATTGGCGATGCCGAAGCCCGGCACCTGCGCCCATGCGGAGTTGGTGGCGGAGGTGTTGAAGCTCGACCGGTGGGCATAGTCGGCATGGGCGTATAAGCTGAGTTCACGCCCGCCGAGTTCGCCCAGCGGCGCGTTGCCATCGGCTCCGATCGACCATGCGAACTTCGGCACGCCTGACAGCGGCTTGCCGGAAAGGTCCTGGATGCCGCCGAGGTTGAGGTTCTCCACCGCCTGTGGCGCGTTGGCATATTCGACGTACTTGGCGTCGGTGTAGCTGGCCGATGCCGTGAACGAGAGGTTGTCGTTGGCCTGGAAGGCCAGATCACCCTCGACGCCCCGCGACCGCACTTTGGGGATGTTGGCGATGTATTGCCGGACGTTGACGGTGTTGGGCACCTGCTCGGTGATCGCGGTCTGGTAGTCGCGGATCTCGGTCCAGAAGGCGGCGGCGTTGAACGTGGCACGACGGTCCAGGAACTGCGACTTGAAGCCCAGCTCGAAGGCATCGACCTTTTCCGGCGCAACTTCAGGCTGGATACCTGCAGGCAGCGCGGTGAGGTTCAGGCCGCCCGACTTGTTCCCCCGCGAATAGCTGCCGTAGATGCTGGCATCGGCTGCAACCTTCCAGTTGAGCGTGACGAGGCCAGAGAGGCTGTTGTCGCTGAACTTCGTGGCAAAGCTGGTAACCGGATTGAACTGCGTGCGGATCGCGTTGATCGCCGTGACCTGCGCCGGAGTGAAGCCCGAAAGGTCGGCTCCATCGACCCAGAACTGGCTAAACGCGCCTTCCTTCTTCTCGTATGTCCAGCGCAGGCCGGTGGTCAGCGTCAAGGCATCGGACAAGTGCCAGTCGGTTTGCCCGAACAGCGCGAAGGTGCGGGTCTCGGGTGTCGAAGTGGAATTGGCCTCGAAGCCGTTGAGCGCGGCATTGGCAATGGTCTGGTTGGCGGCGGGCAGGTTCCATAGGGCCGCTGCCGAGCCATAGCGGGTCGCACCATAGCCTTTGACCGTTTGCCAGAAGTAGTAGGCACCGATCACGTAATCGACGGTGCGATTGCCCTTCGAAGCAAGGCGCAGCTCCTGGCTGAACTGGCGCTGGCGATTGGCCTGCTGGGCCTTGGTGGTAATCGGCAAAGAGGTGCTGTCGCCATCGTTGGCCGGGTTCCAGTCCCACCAGCGGTAAGCGGTAATCGAAGTCAGCGCGGCGCCGCCCAAGTCCCAGTTGACCTCGCCCGAAACGCCATAGCCTTCCATGTTCGACTGGTAGTGGCTGTCGGCCTCTCCGATGCGATCGAAGGGCCTGAAGGCAGGCAGCGTGTAGCCGGGGAAGCGCGCCGCGCGCTGGGCGAAGTTGTTGGGTATCGTTGCGCCATCAAGATAGGTGGTGTGCAGGTCCGCGAAGACTGACAGGACGTGGTCCTGCTCCTGTTTGGCGTAGTCGCCGATGATCCGCACTTCGAAGTCCGGGTCGGGCGTGAACAGCAACTGGCCGCGAATGCTTTCGTTGCGGTAGTTCTGGGCGCGGGTCCTGGTGGTCTTGTTGAACAGGAAGCCATCATTGCCGCTGATCGCGCCGGAGACGCGCACCGCCAGCAGATCGGGCGCGATGCCCGCCGAAGCCGAGGCGCGGATCTGGCGGAAGCCGTAGTTGCCGATGCTCGCCTCGCCCGAGAACTCAGGTTCGAAGCTCGGCTTGCGCGAAGTGATGTTGATGACGCCGGATGTGGTGTTCTTGCCGAACAGCGTGCCCTGCGGCCCGCGCAGCACCTCGATGCTCTGCAGGTCAACCAGATCGAACTGCGAAAGGCCGACGCGGCCGTAGTAGACGTTGTCGATGTAGAAACCGACGCCGTTCTCCAACCCGTCATTGGTCAGCGCGACGTTCGAGCCGAGCCCGCGAATGTTGATGTTCGTGTTGCGCGGGTTGAAGCTGAACACCTGCAGGCTCGGCACCTGCTGCTGGATCTGGCCAAGCGTGAAGTCGCCCCGCTTTTCCAGCGCATCGCTGGTGATGACGCTGATTGCTACGGGCACGTCCTGGACATCCTCGTCGCGACGGCGTGATGCGGTGACGACGATGGCTTCACCGGCCTCCTCGGCCGCCGCTGCTGGCGCCTCGACGTCGGCGGGCCGCTCGGCGGCGAAAGCCGGAGCCGTGCCGATAAGGGAACCAAGCGCCACGCCAGCGAGGATCAACTGGCGCTGCTTGAGACGAAAAACTCTGTTCATTCTATTACTTCCCTGAACCAAATCGTGCCGCCGCTTCGGTGCGGCGATTGAAGGTGGCGGGAACGGGCACGGCTTCGCGTGCAGTGTCGCCGGAGGCGACGCCGCAAAGGGCAACGATCGACTGTTGCAGGGACGCGGGATACCGGGCCAGTTCCGCAAGGTCGGAGCTGGTTAGCGGTCGCATGACGCATTCCTCCGGGCGACGGCCCAAGCAGGCCGCGCCGAACTGGCGTTATGTTGGAAGGCCGGACGAAAGCGCACGGCGCCCGATCAGGGCGTCAGGTCCGTCATCGTGTCCGGTGGTTTGCGCGCCCTAGGCGCGCATCATCGGCTTGTGCATCGTATCACCTCTTCGTTGGAGGGGAACACGATGCCTGGCGCCGTCGCCCCAGCATCGCGCGCTTTAGCGGTTGTTTACGCGGAGCAAGCTGCTTCCCATCAAATGCCGCGGATCAGGACCCTTGTAGTGCAGGCCGACCTGATCGTCGAAAGCCCTGCGGGTTAATCTCTACTTATCCAGTTGAGTCGCTCTGGTCAACAGCGTGGGGGGCCTTTCAACGCAAAAGGAAAACTACCCGACAGACAAGATCAATTGTCTATTTTTCCGATAGACATTTATGGGACCAGCAATAGGATCATGCTGCCTTACGCGACCACGCGCGGGTCCATCTGCCATCAGCGACCACGGACCGCACCATGACCCTGACCTTCAATTTGACCCGCCGCGCCACCCTTCGCGGAGCCGCAGCGACCGCAGCTCTTGCGGCCACCCCGGCGATTGCCCGCCAGCGCGCAAGGCGGCCGAATATCCTCTACATCATGGCCGACGACCTCGGTTATGCCGATCTGTCCTGCTACGGCCGCCGCGATTTCGAGACCCCGGTGCTTGACAAGCTGGCGGCGCAGGGTCTGCGCTTTACCAATGCCTATGCCAACAGCGCAGTCTGCACCGCCACGCGCGTCGGGCTCATCACCGGCCGCTATCAGTATCGCCTGCCCGTGGGTCTGGAGGAGCCACTCGCCAACCGCCCCAGCATCGGCCTGCCGCCGACGCATCCGACACTGCCGTCGCTACTCGCCAAGGCGGGCTATCGCACCTCGCTGATCGGCAAGTGGCACCTCGGGAGCCTGCCCGACTTCGACCCGCTCAAGAGTGGCTACCACAAGTTCTGGGGCATCCGCAGCGGCGGGGTTGACTACTACACCCACGCCACCAGCAACGGTCAGCTCGACCTGTGGGACGGACCAACGCCTGTCGAAAAGGCCGGTTACCTGACCGATCTGCTGGCCGACCGTGCAATAGCGGAAATCCATGAAGCCTCGGCGGCAACGTCCCCTTGGTTCATGTCGCTCCACTTCACTGCGCCGCACTGGCCGTGGGAAGGGCCTGACGACGCCAGCGAATCTGCTCGCATTGCCGCGCTCAAGGACCCCAAGGCCCTGTTCCACTTCGATGGCGGCAGCGCCACGATATATGCCGCCATGGTCCGACGTCTCGATTATCAGATCGGCCGGGTGCTTGAGGCCCTCAAGGCCAGCGGGGCCGATCAGGACACCATCGTCGTCTTTACCAGCGACAACGGCGGCGAACGCTTTTCAGACACTTGGCCCTTTACAGGGCGCAAGACCGAACTCCTCGAAGGTGGCCTGAGAATACCAGCCATTGTGCGCTGGCCGGGCGTCACCAGAGCCGGGGCGACCAGCGATGCGCAAATCATATCGATGGATTGGTTGCCTACGTTTCTGGCCGCAGCGGGCACGGCCCCGGATCAGGCATTCCCAAGCGATGGGAACGACATTGCATCGGCCATTGCAGGGCGCGAACTGCCGCAACGCACGTTGTTCTGGCGCTACAAGAAACACAACCAGCGCGCTGCGCGAAACGGCAATCTCAAGTACCTCAAGATCGGCGAGAACGAGTTCCTTTTCGATACGCAGGCCGATCCGCTGGAGCGCGCCAATCTGAAAAACCTTCGTTCGTCAGAATTCAACGAACTGAGGGCGGCTTGGGAAGCATGGAACGCCACCATGCTTCCACTCGATCCACAATCCTACACCCACGGCTTTGGCGCAGACGAACTGGCGGATCACTTCAACTCGGATGGTTGAACCGCCGACCTGCTGATCCAAGCCGCAGGCTCTCGTCAGGCGGCAAGCCCCAGAACAAGCCCGCCCCTCAGGCGCGGGGAATTCTCCATGCGTTCGATCCACGGCGCAAAGGTGAAAATCCACAGGAAGCAAGGAGCGAATGTGACCCACGTGGTCAGCAAAGCACACAGCAGCCCGGCCACCAGCGGTGAAAACGGTTCAGGCGCGCGGAATGCGGCAAGATAGCCCGCAAACTGTTTGGCCATGATAAGCGGGCCGGGCGTCGTTTCGGCAAGGCCAAGGCCATCGGCCATTTCGCTCGCGCTAAACCAGCCATAATGCTGCACCGATTCCTGCGCCATGTAGGCCAGCACGGCGTAGGCCCCGCCGAATGTGACCACAGCCAGTTGCGAGAAGAACCGGTCGTTCGGTTCTGCGCGGCCCAACGTCTCGTTTCGCCAATAACTGCCAATGGCGTGTGGAGCGGCTTGATACGCGTTGCCACTTTGCGAGCAATTGTACGGTTCAGCTCCGCGGCATGATTATGGCAGTAACAAGCGTCTGAAACATCGGAGTTCCATTTTGAAACCCGAGCGTCTCGCGACGTGGATCATGGCGCTGATGGCGCCTCATTGTTGTCGGCCATGATTTTGGACACGACAATGCGATAGCGCGCTGTGGCAGTAGCTCGATTGAGGCCTTCTGCCATGAAGGTTAGTGTCACGTGCTCTTGGTTTTGCCCATTATCGGAGATTTTGTGTTCGACGATAATGTTGATCTGATCGCTACTCTTGATCGCCAAGTCGACCATAGACTTCGCGACACGGTCAAGAAATCGGTCGTTCGCGAGACCGGCCGAAGCGGATGAGGCGCGGGGCGCGGGATGCCTCGAACCTCTTCCCCGGCGTAAGTCACTGGCCTGGAGATTGATCGAAAAGCCGCATGCTTTGGCTATCTCGTCGATGCGCCGCCTCGTCTCAGCCCTCACGCCAGGCTTGCCGGCCAGCGAGCGCGAGACCGCAGAGGGGGCGACGCCAGCCAACCTCGCGATGTCGACGATTGTCTTGACACCATGCGGTTGGGGGTCGTCTAACATTACCTTACCAAAGCCGCCTATCACAATGCGCGGAAGCGGATGGCCTGGCCGCCACCAGAGGCCAGAGAAAGCGTGAGAACACTTTTGGCGGTGACGATCTTTCGCTTCAAAAGGATGCGCTCAGGGGCTGTACGCCAATCCGCTCCCGGCCCGTCGGCATAGATCTGCGCTTCATAGCGCTTGCCTCGCTCGAGGAAGTCCAGTGAAACCGTAAGATTACGCGCGGTGACGTTTGTCAGGGCTCCGAGGAACCAGTCCTTTCCGGATCGCGCCTGCCTGGCGGTGACCACATACTCGCCGATTTGCCCCGCCAAAGTCCGGCTTTGCTCCCAGTCGGTGGGCACATCGCGAATGAACTGGAATGCGGGATTGCCCTCGTAGTTTTCGGGCAGGTCTACCGCCATTTGCACAGGCGAGTAGATCACCACGAAGAGGGCAAGCTGCTGTGCCAGTGTCGAGGGTACGCGATTGTTGGGGCGCTTGTCCCTGTAATCGAAGTTGAAGACGCCGGGCGTGTAGTCGAAGGGACCTGACAGCATTCGCGTGAACGGAACGATAGCGAGGTGATCAGGCGAGTTGCCGGTATCCGGGCTGCCGCCATTGTACTCCTGCCCGCGCGCGCCTTCGCGGCTCATCAGATTGGGCCAGGTCCGGCGCAGGCCAGTGTCCTTGACCGGCTCGTGCGGGAAAACCGCGATGTGGTGCCTTGCCGCTGCCTCGACGACCTGCTGGAAATTCTCGACCGCATACTGCCCATCGGGCCATTCGACCATGTCGTGCCGCGTACCGACATAGCCAAGCTTGATCGCCTTTATGCCGTACCGATCGTAGTAGTTGAGCGCTGGTTCCAGCTGGCGCAGGTAGTCCTGCACCTGGGCTCCCGTCTCGTGATGACCGACGATTTCCACGCCCCGTGCTTTGGCGTGAGCGGCGACCGCGTCCATGTCAAAGTCCGCTGCAGCTTCGTTCTGGATGAAGTGTGAGTGCCCATTCAGCCACCATTGCGGCGCATCCCAGCCCTTGTTCCACCCTTCGAACAGCACACCCGGAATGCCATGAGTGGCTGCCCAGTCGATGTATTGCAGTGCGCGTGCGGTGGTCGCGCCATGGTCAGGGCCGGGTTCCCATGTGTACTTGCCGATGTGCATGCCCCAGAATATGCCGATGTACTTCATCGGCTTGGCCCAGGATGCATCCCCCAGCCGGTTCGGCTCGTTGAGGTTGAGGATCAGAGTGGAGTCGGCAAGCTTCGCGGCACTGTCTGCGACAAGCACTGCGCGCCATGGCGTGACGAGACCGCCATGGCCGCGAACGAGATCGCCGTTCGACCATGGCGACAGATCGGCCTTGAGGGTCTTTGTATTGTCCGCAACCAGCCGCAGGTTCATCGACGCGTAATCGACCAGAGCAGCCTCATGCACCGCCATGGCAACGCCGTCGCCTTCCAGTGTGAGGGGCGTCTGGACGGCGGGCAAGGCGGACAGTGCCGAGCGCGAATACTCGTACTCGGAGAACTTCTCGCGATAGGCTGGAATCCACCAGGCCCGGTAGTTTTGCGCGAATGCGAACTGGGTGACTTCATCGCTGATGACAAAGCGGTCTGACGTTTCGCCAGGGAGGACATAACGGAAGCCGAACCCGTCGTCGAAGACCCGAAACTCGATGCGCAACTGGCGTCCGTCCGGCGCCTCTACGGTCGCGATCAGGCCGTTGCTCTGGTCCCTTACAACGCGGCGCTCGCCCCACGGTTGCTCCCAGGTAGCATTGGTCGCCGTGCGTGTGGTTTCGGACAGGACCAGGCCTGATACCAGCGGCTCCCGGTCCTTGAAGCGGAAACCCAGCAGGGACCGGTCTATGATCGGCTTGCCCTTGTAGCTCGCGCGATAGACCGCCTCACCCTTGTCGACAGCGAAATCCACCTCCAGGCGCCCATCGGGCGAGCGCACCTCAAGCCATTCCTGCGCGCGCACCGCAGGCGCGAAAAAGAATGCCGTGGCAGCAAGCGCTGCCACGGCGAGGTGGGAGGTGAATTGACGGGTGAAAGTCAGGAGTACCATCGTCGTCAGAACTGGAAGGTCACGCCTGCGCGCACCCGGCGGCCGAAGATCGGGCGGCCTTGGAACGCGGTCTCGTTGACGCCATTGATGACGCCTGCACGCGGATTGCCTTCAGTCAGGCCGACCGTGTCGAACAGGTTGGTCACGATGACTTCGGCCGAGAGGTTGTCGGCAATGTTCCAGCGACCACCAAGGCTGACCTCGGTGAAGGCCGGCAGATCGATCCGGTTGGAAACGTCGGCAAAGCGCTTACCGGTGTGCATGATGTTGCTGTAGATATCGACCTTGCCGTCGAGCAGGTGGAGGACGGGGCGGATCGAGAAGGTCATGGCCGGCTGGCGCACGATGCGGTTGCCGCTGAAGTCGAACGGACCGTTGCCGTCGACGCCGCTGAACCCGGTGTACTTGATCGACTGCAGGTTGCCCGAGAAGTTGACCTCGAACATCTCGACCGGACGCAGCGCCAGTTCGAGTTCGACACCGTATGAGCGCGCAGCGGCAGTGGCCGTCTGCGGAGCGCCTGCGACGATGTTGTTGAACGAGATGTTCGGGAAGTTGTTGTAGAACACCGTCACAAAGGCCGAGACCGGGCGCGAGGAGTACTTGAGGCCTGCCTCGACCAGATCGATGCGGTCCTCCACCGGATTGCAGCAGTTGAACCACTGCGAGAATTCCGGCGTGACGCGGAAGCTGCGGCTGTAGCGGGCAAAGGCGGCAAGGTCGGGGTTGAACGTGTAGTTCAGGCCCGCCGAAAACGCCCATTCGCCGGTCTTGAACTTGTACGGCGTGATCGCACCGCTGAGTACCGTGACGGCATCATCGAGCACCGTGCTCGGATCGCCCAGATTGACGGTCTTGCTCTGGGCAATCGTGCCCTTCTTGCTGACGTGGTGGTAGCGTGCGCCGAAGTCGAGGCGCAGAGCCGAGCTAACGTCGAACGAGTCCGTAAGGTACAGCGCGTTTATCGTCACGTCGTCGCGGAAGTCCTGCAGGTTGCTGTGCAGGCCGACGATGCCGTTGCGGGTAAGGCCGATGGTCTTGTTGCCAGCCGCATCAAGGCCGAACACGTCAATCGAGCGGGGCTGGTTGGCAGCCTCGGTCAGCACGTTGTTCCAGTTCCACTGCTGGCGCTGCGTGAACTGGCTGTGATAGTATCCAATGGTCAGCGTGTTGCTGCCCGTCTTGGCGGTGAAACTGAGGTCGCCGACGAGGTTGTCGACATCGACATAGGTCGAGAAGATGTTCTGGACCAGCGTCAGGCCATTGGCGATGTTGGCCGTGGGGATCGCGGCCCCGGTGTTTGCATTGAAATAGCCTGCGCGAACGGTGGCTGGATTTGCGGCTTGCAGGCGGCTCAGCGAGCTGTCGAGGAATGCCTGCGCGCCAGCCACCTGATCGCTGAACAGCGCGTTGAAGTCGACCACGCCGCCGGTGTAGCGCCCCTTGGCGCTGACGCTCAGCCAGTCGTTGAACTTGTTGTCCAAGGTGACGGTGAACGTATCGGTGTTGGTGTGGACGCCGTTGCCAAGGTCGATCGAGGTCGTTCCCGTGCCATAGAGGTCGGGCACAGCAATATTGCGGAACGCCGGGGACACCACAGTGCCATCGCCCGCATCGAGACCGGGCAGGCCCTTGCTCTTGCTGGCGAGCGGAATGCCGGTGTAGAAGATGTTGCGATCGTTGAGCTTGCGATAGCCGACGTAGATTTCGCCATCGTCGAGCAGATAGGTGAGGCCGGCGCGGAACTGGCCGCCGCGGTTCCCGGTGAAGCCCGGATCGCGCATGCCGTTGTTCGAGCGATAGAAGCCACCGACGTTGAAGCGCAGCTTGTCGTTGATCGGGCCAGTCAGGCTGAAGTCGCCGCGATAGTGATCGTAGTCGCCCCACTCCAGCTTGGCGAGGCCCTGGAGGTCTGCCGTACCCTTCTTGGTGATGACGTTAAGCACGCCGCCAGGTGCGTTCGAAGCCGTGATCGAAGCAGAACCGCCACGCACGATCTGGGCGCTCTGGATGGTCTGGTCCACCCGATAGAAGATGTCTGCGTTGGTGAAGGCGCCGGCGCCTTCTTCCCACACGGGAAGGCCGTCTTCAAGGACGGGCACGTAGCGGAAATTGTCGTTGGGAAGGCCGCGCGAATAGACGTTGTTGCCGATTTCGCCGCCCGAGGACTCAGCAAAGATACCCGGCGCCGTGGCATAGACTTCCGAAATGCTGACTGGCGCACGCTGCTGCAGCTCGGCCGACGACAGCGTGGTGATCGCGTAAGACGTTTCCATCTTCTTGCGGCCCGAGCTGGCACCAGTGACGATGATCTCGGCAAGGCCGAGGTTGTCGTCAGCCGCAGTCGCTTCGTCCGTGGCCGCAGGCTGTGCAGTCTGGGCGTGGGCAGGTGCGGCCATCGCAACGAGTGCGACAGTGGAGAGCGCGGCGATACGCGTCGAAACCTTCATGACATCCCCCTTGAAAAGGTGCTTGCAGACGACTCATTGGTGGCCGTCTGGCCGACGCTCTTTTCCCGCAAAACAACAATCGATTGCAATGAATTTGTGCAATAACATCCAGAGTTGCAGTCCATCCAACCGCTCCATGGATGATAATGAACTGATTTAGCTTGGTTTAACTGCCATCGCCCAGAGCCGTATGGCTGGAAGTTGCATAACTTTTTCGATTCCTGGCGCGAAGGATTGCAGTCACGCGCCACACGATCCACGAATGATCAGCTCTGTTGGCAATCGCTCGGATACGGCGCGGTGGCCGTCCATCATGCGCAGCACTTTGGACACCAGCATGTTGCCAGCCTTGATCACGTCCTGCCGCACGGTGCTCAACTGCGGGCTGGAGAACGAGGCAACGTCGATATCATCATAGCCGATCAGGGCGACATCTTCGGGCACACGCAGGCCGTGCCGCTTGAGCGCCTGCAAAGCGCCGAGCGCAACAATGTCCGAGGCAGCAACGATCGAATCGAAAGCTACCCCGCGCTCGACGAGATTGTCGACGGCATCAGCACCCTCATAGCGGCTCGAGAACGGAGTCTGGACGATTGCAGGATCAAAAGGAATGCCCTCGGCGGTCAAGGCAGCCTTGTAGCCCTCGAGCCTCTGGGCGATCTGAGACAGTGCCGTCCGCGCCTCGGCGATCGGCGGCATGGATCCGAAGAACGCAATACGCTTCCGACCGGTCCGGATAAGGTGGCGCGTCGCGCGGAAGCCACCATCAAAGTTGTCGGTGCCCACCGAACAGTAGCGCTGCCCTTCGGTTTCCACGCCCCAAACCACGATCGGACGATTGGCCGCCCCGAAACGATTGAGCGCATCATGAAACTGCGACTGCCCGAAGAAGATGAACCCGCGATAATGGGAGGTGTCGATGAACTCGCTCAAAGTCCGATCGTCATGCGGAGTTTGCCAACTGATCGAGAAATCGCGACGCCTTTCTCTTAGCGCAGCGCCGATGCCGCCGAGCAGCGACAACTCGAACGGATTGCCGAGCTGTCCGCCATGCCCGGTGGCAACAGGCAGGACGACGCAGACCTGTTCTGGCAGGTTCCCCTTGCCGGACTTGCCCTTCGGCCCCCGCCTGGGTGCGGAGTAGCCCAGCCGTGCCGCCGTCTGGACCACCAGTTCGCGTGTCTCCTCACTGATTGCAGTGTTCCCTGCAATCGCCCGCGACACCGTGGCGGTCGAGAGGCCGAGCTCCTCGGCAATGTGTTTCAGGGTAAACTTGCCTCCGGCGCCATCTTCCATGCAACTCTCCTTGGACCGAGCCATCGGAGATGAATTTGCGCAAAATATTGCACAGTTTGCAAACTATATTGCAGATCGCCGTGCCCCGGTCGCCGCGATGACGGCGGCGAGACAGCAGAAAGCCCCGGCGATCAGCAACGTGCCTGACGGGTTGCCCGCTGGAAACATCCGGACCACCGCGCCCATGCCCAGGCCCATCACCAGCTGCGGCACTACAATGAACACGTTCATCAGGCCGATCGCGCCGCCTGCCTCTCCCTGCCGGGCGATACGGCTCGCCATGACGAAGGGCGCGCTGAGCATCGAGGCATAGGCTATGCCGATCAGGCCAGCGCAGACCAGCAGCAACAAGGGGGTTCCCGCCAGCGCCACACCTGCAAAGCCGAAGGAACCGGCCAGAAGGTTAGTGGAATGGACGCGAGACACGCCGAACCTCTCGAAGAGGCGGGGCAAGATGAAGGCGAAGAGCCCCGCCACGCCATTGTATGTCGCGAACATGACACCGACCCAGTCCGCGCCGTCGCCATAACGCGGATCTTCTACCGACATGGCAGCGAAAGCGCCCTGTGCTACGACAGGCGTTGCGTAGACCCACAGCAGATAGAGCGCAGCCCAGGCAAAAAACTGCATGGCCGCGATCCGGCGATAGGCAAGAAGATTGACCAGCCAGTCTGCCGAAGTCCGTCCGGCCTCGCGCTCGTCCACCTGTTGATCCGTCAAACAGATGCCGAAGCGCGCGTAGTCTTCCTTCAAGTATTCGCGCACCTTGAGGACCGTGCCGACAACCGAGATCGCCAGGCATGTCGCCGCCGCAAGGAACGCCAGCCGCACCGAGACCGGCGTGGCACCTTCGGCAACGACATTGGGCATTCCAGCGACGCTGAGGGCCTTTGGCACCAGGGCACCAAGGAACGCACCAACACCGATGAAGACGGTCTGCATGGCAAAGCCCCTGCCGTGCTGCTGCTCGGGCAAAGTGTCGCCAACCAGCGCTCGGTAGGGTGCATTAAGGGCGTTCATCGAGATTTCGAGCAGCCAGATCATTGCGATTGCCCAGACCAGGCTCGGCGCGAACGCAATCCCTGTGAGCGCAGCAGTCGCGATGGCTCCCGAACCGAGCATCCATGGCCGACGGCGCCCGAACCGCGTCCAGCTCCTGTCACTCAGGCGGCCGATCACCGGTTGAACCAGCAGCCCTGATACTGGCCCTGCGAGCCACAGTAGTGCCAGATCTTCGACGCCGGCCCCAAAGCCCTGATAAACGCGGCTGAGGCTGGCGCTCTCTATCCCGAACGTGATCTGCAACCCAAGATAGCCCGCGCTCAGACCAATGATACGGCTCTGCGTGACTGGCGGCAATGCACCCTTCATTGTTCAGATCCCTGCCATCCTCTGAACTAGGGTCGCGCGAACAGCAGTGTGTCGGCAATACCAGGGGCAGCGAAAGTCACAGCTTTCGGCACGCACTTCTAGAAACTCCGATGCAGAGCAGATCGACCCCGGCGTCCAACTCGAATGGCAGGCGCCTCACTTGGGGTGAGGAGCCACCAAGTCAAATTTCGGTGTTCTCAACAAGCGCCTTTGCTGATTGAGATAAAAGCGGAGAAGCTGGAAAGCCTGATCCACAAGGTTTTCGCCGCCGCGCAGCTCGATCTGACCATACCTGATCGGCTCGGTCACATGGTCAAACCGCGCGAGTGGTTTGTCGTGCCGCTGCAAGTTATCAACGAAGCTGTCGAAAGAATCAGAGACAGAACTATAACCGAGTTCCGCTATCATGCCGTCGAAGGCCGTCTGATACGTGCGTAGCGCTAGGACAGCGCGGAGCTGAAAAAGCTCGGATTGAAAAAATATTTGGCCACCTGGGGGTAACATTGGGGGTATCGCTTCCGGCGAATAATCAATGAGCGGCGGATTTCTTAGGTTTTCTCGGCAAGTTTCGGTGGCCTTCCGCTCTGCCACTTACTGCATTTCAGCAGACTTTCACGAACCGAGATGAACGCCAGAAGTACCCGGGTTTCTTGGTTACACAGCATTCCGAGTGCGCTGATGTATCTTCATCAGCACGTTCCAGCGCAAGAGAGACGAGCCGGGTGTCGGCAATGCGCTCGACATCACATCCACCTCGCCGCTTGAACTGTCGGTTGTTGTCTCCGGCCATGACCGCGCGGAATTTGTCCACGCTGCCGTGAAGGTGTCATCTGCTGGTGATGATCCGCAACGCATCTTCCAGCGAACGGAGAAACAACTGCACGTGCTCATCCTGGCAAACAAGCGGAGGGCGCACCTTGAGCACATCTTCGTTAGCCCCGGTGGTGCTGATGAGAACGCCGTTGTCACGCATGGCGTTTACGACGTCGAGCGCCATGGCGCGACGTTCGGCGGGAAGGCTTGCGCCCATGCCGATGTCTATGCCGAAGAACAGCCCCGCGTTGCGAATGCCAAGAATGCCGCCTGTCCGGCTGGCAATCTGCTCGAGACCCTTTCGCAGGGTTTCACTGACCGTGAGGACGTTATCGAGGATGCGATCGCGCTGAAGAATTGTCAGGACTGCATCAGCCGTAGCAATGCCCACGGTGTTGCCAGCGAACGTATTCGAATAGCGCGCCGTGACACCGAACGTCTCGACCGGTCCGCGACGCCCGACAACCGCACCAATCGGGAAGCCGTTGCCCATCGGCTTGCCCAGGGTCACCAGGTCGGGGACAATGTCGTGGCGAGCGAATCCCCAGAAGTGGGCACCTGTTCGACCAAACCCGGGCTGCACCTCGTCAGCGATTACGAGGCCCCCTGCCTCCCGAACCGCCGCGACGGCGCCGTTGAGGAAACCCGGAGGGTCGATCCAGACCCCGTCGCTTGAAAAGATGCTGTCGAACATGAAGGCGGCGATGCCGATGCCGCGACGGCGCAGATCGTGAATCGCAGCGCGTACTTCAGCTTCGAAGAAATCATTCGCCTGCTCGTCGGGAATTCCACTCGGCCCAGGCAGGTTGACGATCCGCACCGAGGGGCTCAGGTTTACTGCATCACCAAGGTTCGGTGATACTGCTGCAACGGCGGCGCTGGTGCCGTGATAGGCGTAGGCAGAAACGATGACGCCCTCATTGCCGGTGGCGAGGCGCGCAATCCGCAGCGCCAGATCGTTGGATTCACTGCCAGTGCAAGTGAATATCACGCGATCAAGCTCTGCCGGGAACGTATCGACGAGTCGCTCCGCATATTCCACGACACGCGGTTCGAGATAGCGGGTGTTTGCACTGAGGCGCGCAGCTTGCGCCGCCATCGCAGCGTTAACTTCGGCATTGCAGTGGCCCAAAGAGGGCACGTTGTTGTAGAAATCGAGATAGGGCTTGCCGTCAGGATCGTAGAGCCACATCCCCTCCCCGCGAACAAAGTGTACAGGTTTGCGGTACTGGAGCCGGTAAGATGCGCCCAGTACAGCGTCGCGCCGCGCGATTAGTGCTGCCTCCCGTTCGCGAAGTGAAACCTCGCCGGGGCGATAGCGGTTGGGCATCAGGTCGGTCGACATGGCGTGATTTCCGTTCGAAGATGCGAGTTGAGGTGAGGCTCGCTTCAGGCGGCCTGGTTCATCGCACTGCGCACTGCCCTCTCTCCGGCATCAGCATCGAGCGCCGACAGGATCGCAAGGCCGGTCTGCGCGCGCAGTACGTTTTTCCTGATGTAACTGGCCTCATCCGGAAAGAGATCGGCCCGCCAATGATTGATCAGGATGAGCGCGCTCTGTCGCGCCCGCATCAACCCTACGAGCAGGCGCGCTTCAAGGGATGTCAATGGTTGCACAGCGTGAAAGCCGGCAATCATCGCCGCCGCTCCACCCAATGGCTTGCCAGGATCGGTGACGAAGTGACTGGCAGCGATCGCCAGATCCTGAATGCGCGGATTCAAGCTCCCGTCACCGAAATCGATGAACGCAATCTCGCCGTCTGTCAGGAACATGTTGTGCGGGCTGGGATCGTTGTGCGTGATCTGCCAATCCAGTTCACCGATGCGTGGTTCTACATGGGTCAGGTAGTCTGACAGAGCCGCCTTTACCTGGTCCGCCATGTAACCGGCAGGAAGGTAAGGCAGCAGCTGCTCCAGCCAGGGCCAAGTCCCGATCTGCCAGAGCACAGGTCGATCAGGCGCAGGCGCCTCCACGCCGCGCAACGATTGCCCCAGCCGAGCCAGTGTAGCACCGACCTGCGCCAGCAACTGTTCCGTCGATTCAAGCGCGTGCAGCGGCGTGCCCCCGATCCGGGTTTGCAAGTAACCGTTGACCGCTCCATCGGCAAACAGGCCCTTGCCGTCGATGGTCTCGAGAACGCGCGGAACCTGCACGTCCGAAACGTCCTCGAGCTGGCGCAGCACAGTACTCTGGAAACGGAAGCTGTTCCGTGCCTCGGGCCGATCCGAAAGCTTAAGGATCAACTGCTGGCCAGTCGCCACTTCGATAGCAAGGGTGCGCTCGAACTCCGAGGCAAGCAGAATGGCCGAACCCTTCAGCCCGTAGTGGCGCTCCAGCAACTTGGGCGGGAGTTCGGCCGCAGGCTCGTAGGGCGACAGGGCAAGCAGCGCTGCCGCGGCGCGATACTCGGCCTCGCTCTTTGCCCTGTTGCGTGTTTCAACCGGAGGAGTGATCCCAGCCATTTGCCCGGTGCCTTTCAGAACCCGAAGACCGCAGGCAGCTTGGAAACGTCGGAAATCTCGGTGTACTCGTAGAAAGGGTTGGCTGGTTCGTGGCCGCGATTGACCCAAACCTTGCTCTTGATGCCGATATCGTAGGCCGACATCAGGTCGTGGCGGAACGAGGAAGACACGTGCGTGATTTCCTCCGGTCCGCAGCCAAGCACGTCGAACATGTGTTCGAATGCGCGCAGGTGGGGCTTGTAGGCCCCGGCTTCCTCGGCAGTGATAACCGCATGAAACGGCGCACCAAGACGCGCGACATTTGACGAAATCTGCGACACCATCGAGTTTGTGAGAATGACCAGCGGGATGTGCTGCGCCAACCGTGCGAGGCCCTCGGGAACATCCGGGTGCGGTCCCCAGGTCGGAATCCGGCTGTAGATCAGTTCCGCATCTTCGGGCTTGAACGGAACACCTTTGCGGCGACAGGCGCGTGCAAGGGCATTGTGGACGACGTCGGCATAGGGCTTCCAGTCCTGCGAGACTTCGTCGATGCGATAAGCCTGGAAGTTGCGAATGAATTCGACCATGCGGGGCTCGTCGAGCATATCGCCGTAAAGCTCCCGCGCGACGTCGGCCATCTGGAAATTGATGAGAGTGCCGTGACAATCGAAAGTCACGTACTTCGGGCGAAACAGGGCCATTTGCAAACCTCCGCGATTTCTCTGCGCAACGTCTACGGGCCGGAAAGCGGAAGGATGTGCTGAACTTTGGAATTCGACTGTCAAGATGAATCAGCCGAATCTTGAAATTCGTCAGATAAGGCTGTGCGCCTGTTCCGACGCTTATGCGGGCAAGGTCACGCTTCTTCGGGCGGGTCCGGCTCGAACAGTTCCCTGAGGGGCAGGATATCGCGATCTATGGGGGATCCGAGCACTATGTAGCTCGATATCCGGCCAACTCCGGAATTACCCGAAGACAGCCGCTCTAGGACCTGGCTATAACGCGCGATGCTACGTGCGACGACACGCAACAGATAGTCATGCCCCCCGGTCACGTGATGGCATTCCATCACTTCGGGAATCTCGCGAGCGCGATCCAGGAACCTCTCGAAGTTGGCCCTGCGGTGGTTGGTCAGCGTCACTTCCGTGAATACGACAACATGTTCGCCAAGCTTGGCGAGCGCCAGCCGGGCACCATAAGAGCGAATCAGTCCAATGCTCTCCAACCGCTTTACGCGTTGCAGACAGGGACTGGCCGTCAGGCCGACGACGTCAGCGAGCGCGAGGTTTGTGGCCCGGCCATTATGCTGCAGATGCGTGAGGATCCTGAAGTCGGTCGCATCGAGCATATCCATTTTGTCCCATCCCTCCGTTTCGGCAGTGTGGATCAGCGCTTGGGCTTGTTCACACTACCGAGTTGCATCGGAATTTTCGCGCGTTGCGATCTGCTCATCGCCCGGGATCTGCTGACTGAGCAGCTGTTTGAAGCACAAGCATCGACGAATTGCAGATGAATGTTCTCGTCAGGTGGTCGAAGTGGTCGACCGTTTCCGGCCTTCGCGTGCTCAGCGTGCCCTGAGGACCTTCTCCACCTCGTCGCATATCTGCTGAACGGAGAATGGCTTGGCGAGAAAGTGCATGTTCGGGATATCGATCTCGCGGCGAAGCTGCTCCTCGGCATAGCCCGACATGAAGAGGAACGGCAGGTCTGGACGCAGGGCCCGAATCTCACGGGCCATGGCCGGGCCGTCCATCGTCGGCATGACCACGTCGGACACGACAAGATCGAACTGGCCCCGGCCGATCGCCTCAAGCCCTTCCTCGCCATCGGCCGCCGTGGTCACCTCATAGCCCTGGCGGACGAGCGCGCGTTCGGCAACGGCACGAACGGTGTCTTCATCTTCGACCAGCAGGATCCGGCCGCCGCCTGACCATTCCCGCTTCGGTTCAGGGCTTGCCAACTGGCGCGCGGGCGCTTCGCTGGCATCGGGTACATGGACCGGAAGATAGATGCTGAAGCGGGTGAACTTGCCCACCTCGCTTTCGGCAAAGATGAAACCGCCGGACTGCTTCACGATGCCGTAGACGGTGGAAAGGCCAAGGCCGGTGCCCTTGCCTTTCTCCTTGGTGGTGAAGAACGGCTCGAAGATCTTGCCGATCTGCGACGGCTTGATGCCGTGACCATTATCTTCGACGATCAGCGCAGTGTAATCCCCCAGCGGCAGGATCTCGCTCTTCATGGCGCGGACGTCAGCCGCCGTCACCCGCCGAGTCATCAGCTTGACCACGCCGCCACCCTTGGCGCCCGTGGCGGCAAGCTTGTCGTTGATGGCATCACGCGCGTTGACGGCGAGGTTCAGCAGCACCTGTTCAAGCTGCGTTGGGTCGGCACGAACAAAGCCGAGGTCGCGATCGTGCACGACTTCGAGCGTGATCTTCTCGCCGATCAACCGTTTGAGGAGAGCGGAAACCTCGGCCACGACGTCGGGCAGTTGCAGCACCTGCGGCCGCAAAGTCTGCTGGCGCGAGAACGCAAGAAGCTGGCGCGTGAGCGATGCTGCGCGGTTCGAGTTGGCCTTGATCTGCTGGATATCGTCGTAATCGCTGTCGCCAGGCGTGTGGCGCATCAGCATCAGATCGCAGTAGCCGATGATCGCAGTCAGCACGTTGTTGAAATCGTGCGCCACGCCCCCGGCAAGCTGGCCGACGGCCTGCATCTTCGTCGCCTGGGCAATCTCCCGCTTGAGCCGGGTCTCTTCCGAGGAATCCTTGAGGCTGAGCAAGACGGCCCCTTCCCCAAGCCCGCGCACGCCGGCAAGGCTGAGCGAGACCGGCTCATCCGGTGCGGCGCGCAACCGCACGGCAACGTCGCCCGCGGTCGCCTGCCCTTGCGCATAACGGCGCACGGCATCGACCAGCGCGCCCTTGTCTTCCCTGATGACAAGGTCGGACGGGTAAGGCGGCGGGATCGTGTCGTCGTGTCCGGCCGCGCGCAGGAATGCGGCGTTGGCAAAGAGGAAGCGCCCGTCACGGTCGGTCATCGCCAGGCCGAGCGGCAGGCGCGCAAGCAGCGCTTCGATCTGCGGCAGGCCCGCCGTGACATCGCCGATGCCCTGCCCGAAGCCGCCATTGTCAATCAGCAGGAACAGCGAAGTCGTGCGCGATGGATCGGTATTGGCGACGCCATCGGGATCCGCCACCGGCACGTGGACCAACTTGACCGGCGTGCCCTTGCCGCCCTCGCGGGCGTAGTAGATCCGGTCGCTTTCGTCGCTGGCGAGGAACGAGACGAAATCGGCACCCGCCATCTGGGCACTGACCGAGCCGGTCGCGCGCTGGGCAAAGGCCGCGTTTGCGGCAAGGATCACGCCCTCGGGCGAGACCACCGCCGCCTGCAACCCTTCGCGGGCGAGCGCGCGGCCAACCTTGCCGGCGATGTGCGCCGCCATGTCTGCCACGAGATCCGGGGTCACAACCGGGGCGAAGCGCCAGACGAGGTAGTCCTCGCCGCGCCCCACGCGCACAACTTCCGCCGTCCAGGTGCCTTGGCTCGAAGCAACGCCATCGGCCTTTGCCGAGCCATCTCGCCACGCAGCGCGCGTCGCCGCTTCGAGCAGCTCGACCGAGCCGCGCTCTACCGGAAGACGTGGCGGTGCCGCGGAGATTCCGAACCAGGCGCCCATCAGGCCATTCGCACAGACCAGCCGCCCGGCTCTGTCAGTAATGGCAATGCCCACGTCGTCGCGCGCAATCGCGGCATTGGTGACCGTCCAGTCCGGCACGGCGAAATCCTGCGGTGCAGCGTCCTGGGTCGGGCGAATGGCAACGCGCAAGGCTGCGCCGATGACTGTGATTCCTCCGACAAACCCGGCGGCGAGCAGGGGCTGTCCGGATATACCCCAGAGCGCTCCGGCGCTTGCCGCCACTGCACCTGCAAGCGTAAGCCAATCGCGCAAGGGCACGGTCGGCGTGACCACAGCCGCCCCTTCGCTGGCCACGTTTGCCATCAGTCGGGAAAGTCCCGCGCGGCCGCCCGCATGTTGCGCACCTTGCGCTTGTGCGCGGTCCACCAGCGCCAGCTGAACGCTGCGAAGACATAGCCGATCAGGGCCGAGACAATGGAGATCAGGAAGAGCCCGATGACCAGCGAGGGCGCGGCATCGGACCCAAGCCAGACAAGCCATTCGCTCAAGCCCGCCCCCTTCGTCACCATGGCCTGCACGGTCGAGAAGTCCGCGTGGAACCCGAAGCTGTTGCCCACGGCAATCGCGCCCGGAAGGAACACGAACAGCGTCGTCGGCGGGATCGAGATGAAGGTCATCAGCACGGCGAGCGGGATGTTGCCCCGGCACGGCACGCACATCAAGGCCGCACCGATGATCTGGATGCCGGGGATCAGCGCGAAGATGCCGATGAACAGGCCTGCGGCCACGCCACGGGGCACCGAACGGCGCGTGAAGCGCCACAGTTCATGGCGGGCGGCAAGCGGGCGCGCGAAGCGGTTCTGCTCCATCTGCTCGCGCGTCGGCATGTTGGCCCGCGCCCAGTTGACGATCCGCTCGAACATTGCGCGCCTGTTGTACCCGTTTCCCGTCTGCCCCGCCACGGGCCGATTCTTGCGCTCTAGACCGTATTTCCTTGCCGGTCGGTGAAGTGGATCACCCGGATCGACCTATCCGTGGTCCTTCATGATCCGCGCCTTGTCACGCTTCCAGTCGCGATCCTTCATGGTGGCGCGCTTGTCCGCCACGTTCTTTCCCTTGCACAGCGCCAGTTCGACCTTGGCGCGGCCACGGCTGTTGAAGTAGATCGACAGCGGGACCAGCGTCATGCCCTTGCGCTCGACCGCACCTGTAAACTTGGCGATCTGCCGCTCTTTCAGCAGCAGCTTGCGCGGGCGCTTGGGCACGTGGTTGAAGCGGTTGCCGTGGCTGAATTCGGGCACATTGGAGTTGACCAGCCAGACCTCGCCGCCCTTCACCTCGGCATAGCTTTCGGCGATCGAGCCTTCGCCGAAGCGCAGCGATTTAACCTCGGTCCCGGTCAGGCAGATGCCCGCCTCGTACTTCTCCTCGATGAAGTATTCGAAGCGGGCGCGCCGATTCTCGGCGACCACTTTGGTTTTATCGAATTCGGGATGTACGGGGCGTGCCATGATGCTGCTGCATGTAGGCGCTGGCCCGACAAAGCGGAAGGGGAACTTCGCACTTTGTCGGGCAGCGGTTTTCCGGACGCGACGCGTCAGATCAGGCCGGCATGCTCCAGCGCTGCGTCGACCGCCTTGCGCGCCGCTTCGTTGCACGGGACCATCGGCAGGCGCAGCTCGTCCGAGATGTCCGGGAAGAGGCGGCTGAGCGCGTACTTGACCGGGCCCGGCGAGGCGTCCTCGAACATCGCGTAGTGCAACGGATAGAGCTTGTCGTTCAGCTCGCGCGCCTTCTCCAGGTCGTTGGCGGCGCAAGCGGCCTGGAACTCGGCACAAAGCTTGGGCGCGACGTTCGCGGTGACCGAGATGCAGCCGACGGCGCCGGCGGCATTGGCGGGCAACGCCAGTTCATCGTCGCCCGAAAGCTGGCAGAAGTGCTGGCCGATGCCCATGCGGTGATCGGTGACGCGCGACAGGTCGCCGCTGGCGTCCTTGATGCCGACGATCTTGTCCGGATAGCGCTTGGCCAGTTCGCAGACCGTTTCCGGCAGGATGTCGGTCACCGTCCGGCCGGGCACGTTGTAAAGCACGATCGGCAGGTCGTTGTGCTCGGCAAGGTAGCTGAAGTGGGCGATGATGCCCGCCTGGCTCGGCCGGTTGTAGTAAGGCGCGACGCAGAGCGCGGCCTGCGCGCCGCACTTCTTCGAGAAGTTCATGTGCAGCAGGGCGTTCATCGTGTCGTTGCTGCCGCATCCGGCGATCACCGGCACGCGGCCCGCCGCCTGTTCGACGCAGACTTCGATGACGCGGTGATGCTCGGCGTTCGACAGGGTCGAGGCCTCGCCGGTGGTGCCGCAAGGGACCAGCGCCGACGATCCGTTCTCGATCTGCCAGTCGACGAGGCGACGAAACGCTTTCTCGTCAAACGCTCCATCGCGAAATGGAGTCACTAGGGCCGGAATCGAGCCGGAAAACATGGACAATACCCCTCGGTTTACCCCATGATGCGGTTCGGTTCATCGTGATCCGAACCCACAGGGGCGCTGTTCAGCGCGTGATAAGGAGCCGCTCCATAGTATGTCCGGCATGGACGTGAAAGCCTTGATGTTGCGCTGGGGGTTTGCCGGGGTTCTGCTCCAGACGGTCGTCGCCTCGAGCGCAGTGCACGCAAGCGGCGCTGACGGTGCCGATGGATCCGACTGGGACCGCGCCCGTGCCAACCTGACGGCCAGCCAGGGCGGGCCGATGATGGCAGCGGTGGAGCGGTGGAAGCTGCTGACCAGTTCCAACCGCTTCGGCTTTTCCGAATATTCCAGCTTCATCCTGTCCTATCCCGGCTTTCCGGACGAGGAGAAGCTGCGCCGCTATGCCGAGCTTTCACTGGAGCGCGATTTTGCCGAGCCTTCGCGGCTGGTCGCCTATTTCAGCCAGAAACCACCGCTGACCAACCTTGGCTGCGCGCAATATGCACTGGCGCTGACGCAACTGGGCCGGCCCGAAGCGCGGGAAGTTGCACGGGCGGCCTGGCGCGGCGGGGCGATGACCGATGCTGCCGAAACCGCGCTGCTGGCGGCATGGGGCACGAGCTTCACTCCTGACGATCACGATGCGCGGATGGATGCGCTGCTGTGGTCCGGCGCCACCGATCAAGCGGCACGGCAGATCGTCTGGGTCAGCCCGGCGCGCAAGGCGATAGATGCGGCGCGGCTTGCTGCGATGCAGGGTGGCGATCCCTATGGTTTGCTGGCTGGTGTGCCGGCGCAACAGTTCAACGCCGATCCGGGCTTCATCTTCCAGCGAGCGCGGCAGTTGCGCAAGTCCGGTCAGGGCGCGGCGGCGCGCGATCTGCTGGCCAATCGCCCCTTGCTGGCACGGCAGCCGCTGGACCGCGACAAGTGGGTCGAGGAGCTGCTGGTAAATGCGCGCGGCGCGGCAACATCGGGCGATGCGCGCGCGGCCATGCGCATCGCCGCGGGGATCGACGATGCCTTTGCGCCCGGCGAGGATGTCAGCCAGCTGAACTATGGGCTGCGTGACGACTACACCTCTTTGATGTGGCTTGGCGGCACGCAGGGGTACTTCAACACCGGCGATTATGCCGGGGCGGCACCGCTGTTCTGGCGCTATGGCGCGGCAGCACGGACGCCGGGGACCCGCTCGAAGGGCTTCTACTGGGCCGGAAAGGCGGCGGCGCGTGCTGGTCAGCAGGCCGAGGCGCGGCGCTATTTCGAGATGGCGGCGCAATATGGCGACCAGTTCTATGGCTTGCTGGCGCTGGAGCGGCTGGGCCGTCCGGTGCCGCAATACGCCAAGGATTCGGACGTACAGGTTTCCGCGGACCAGCGCAGCCGGTTCTACAGCCAGCCACTGACGCTCGCCGTGCGCGAGGTCGCCCGCAATGGTGACTGGAAGACGACGGTGCGCTTCTTCAAGGAAGTGGCCGAGCAGCAGCAGACCGAAGCACAGCACATGATGGTGGCGAACCTGGCGCGCGAACTGGGTCGGCGCGATCTGGGAGTGATCGTCGGCCAAGCGGCGGCAGCCCGCGGCTACCTCGATTTCCAGCACATCGCCTTCCCGCTGATCCCGGTGCCGCCGGGCTATGAAAGCAAATGGACCGGCATCCACGCGATCAGCCGCCAGGAAAGCCAGTTCGCGCAGAACGCGGTCAGCCACGCCGGCGCGCGAGGGCTGATGCAGCTGATGCCGGGGACGGCCAACGAGCAGGCGGGCAAGCTTGGACTTTCCTACAACGCCTCGTCGCTGACGCAGGATGCCGGGTACAACATCCAGTTGGGGTCAGGCTATTTCCAGCGGATGCTCGACTATTATCGCGGGTCATGGCCGCTGGCGGTGGCGGCTTACAATGCTGGCCCCGGCAACGTGAACAAGTTCCTGCGCGCCAACGGCGATCCGCGCAATGGCGGGATCGACTGGGTGGAATGGATCGAGAAAATCCCCCTCTCCGAAACCCGCAACTACGTCCAGCGCGTGCTGGAAAACGCAGTGGTCTACGAGGCGATGAACCCGCAGTACGCCAGCTATCGCGGGAGCAATCCGATGAGCTACTTTATTGGGAAGCGGGAGCCGGGGTGATCAGTTCTGGCGGCATAGATTCGACGTGGTCTGCCTGACATAAACCAGCCGAGCGCCATCCGATGCATAGACTTCAAAGCGTCCGGAATAATCGCGGGGATGCCTAACGCGATTTCGATTCTTCCCTTCTTCAGGCAGAAGTGCCCAGAAATAGCCGATGCCCATTGTTTGTTCGAAACGGTAGTGCCCGTCGGCTTGCGGTTTAAGCTTTAACGCTGGCCTGACGCTTAGCTGATAGCTCGTTTTTGACTGTTGCGGCTCGTAGCTCAATCTCGGCGCCGAAGCTTGCATAATGCGAATTGTCGACAGACCTATCTCGAGCGCCGGAGCGCCGGGCGCAGCATAGCAACCAACGACCATGCCGGGTTGCAAATTTTCTCTTTTTGCAAAGAACGCAATAAAGATCATCGGTACGGTTACGGCCCCGATGGTAATTGCAAGAACAGTGCTGCGAACGCGGAGGGGGACGCCAGAGAGGAGACTTGATGCCATCGCTCAAAACATACACCCGCTTGAAACCGTAACAACCGCGAACCTCGCTGCAAGGGCAACAGAGCCCGGGATGACGGGTTAGTGTTGAGGCCGCCGTTCTCGATCCTCCCTGTTCTTGCGAAGCACAAACGGCGAGGTGTCAGCGGCGCAGCCGGTGACGGAGGGATTCCTAGCCTTCCCCTCCACCACCCGCTGCGCGGGCGGTCCCCCTTGTATCTTGAAAATGGTGCATGATGCGATTGCGGGAGGCTCCGCTAGCGGAGCCTCCCGCCCGTTCGCGAGCCCGTGTCCCCCTTGGTCGTAGCAGCCCGCTGGGGAGCTTGGGCCCGGACGGATCTTCATCAACCCGAACGGTTGCACGGGGCGTTGACCCCGCACACGCAAGGATGGGAACGGAGATATGGCACAGCACGATCAATTTGTCGGTATCGATGTCAGCAAGGCGCGGCTTGATGTCTGTCTGTGGCCGCAGAATGAGGCCTGCGCTTTTGCCAACGACCGGGATGGCTTGCGAGCCTTGATCCGGTGGCTTCGCCGCGTCAGACCCCACGCAGTCGGCTTCGAGGCTTCGGGTGGTTATGAACGCGCTCTGCTGACGGCTCTATGCGAGGCAGACCTGCCCGCTCGACGCGTCAACCCGATGCGCGTGCGCCAGTTCGCCCGCGCTGCCGGGATTCTGGCCAAGAACGACAGGATCGATGCTGCAGCGATCGCGCATTTCTGCGCTGCGCTGCCCCAGCGCGAGGTGGTCCACGATCCTGCCCGCGCCATGCTCGGCGAACTCGTCACGGCACGCCGCCAGCTGTGCGAGGAGCGCACCCGCTGCGCCAACCAGGCCGAGCAGACTGCCAGCGCGCTGCTCAGGCGGATCGCTGCACAGCGGATCAAACGGCTGTCAGCCGAGATCGCGCTGGTTGAAGCAGAGATCGCACGCCTGATCGCGGATCACCCCGAACTTGCCGAGCGCAACGCAATCATGCGCTCGGTGCCAGGCGTCGGGCCGACAACCGCGGCAACGCTCCTCGCGTTCATGCCGGAACTCGGTGCAATGAGCGCCCGACAGGCCGCATCGCTCGTCGGCGTCGCGCCTTTCGATTGCGAAAGCGGGGCCTTCAGGGGCAAGCGACGCATCGCCGGAGGGCGCAAACCTCCCCGCGATGCACTCTATATGGCCGCCCTCGTCGCAAGTCGGCGCAACACCACAATGGCCGTCGCATACCACAATCTGAAAAACGCCGGAAAACCAGCAAAAGTCGCCCTCGTTGCGATCATGCGAAAACTCATCACAGCTCTCAACGCCATGATCCGAAACAAACAGAAATGGGCTGCCACATAGACGGTTGCTCCCCATTTGTCCTGCGGAAAAACGGGGAGGATTTGTTGTCTCTGTTTTCGTCCTCGCCCACAAGCGGGGCATGAAACCTGACGGCCACCCCATCACTCCCGCCGGATTTGCGGCCCTGCGCGCGCGCTATGATCATCTCCTTGGCACCGAACGCCCCGCCATCGTCGAGATCGTCAGCTGGGCCGCCGGCAATGGCGACCGGTCGGAGAATGGCGATTATCTCTATGGGCGCAAGCGGATGCGGGAGATCGATCGGGAGCTGGCGTTTCTGGCGCGGCGGATGAAGGCGGCGCGGGTGGTTGATCCTCGCGCACAGGAGGATCGGTCGCGCGTGCTTTTCGGGGCGAGTGTCGAGATTGCCGACGAGGACGACAACCGCAAGGTGCTGACACTGGTTGGCGATGACGAGCAGGATGCCTCGAAGGGGCTGATCGGGTGGAGCGCGCCGATTGCCAAGGCGCTGCGCGGGGCGCGGGTGGGGGATTTGCGCGTGGTCCGGCTGCCTTCGGGCGAGAAGGAGTGGGAAATCATGAGCGTTTCCTATCCCGACGCCTGAGGCTATGAGACTGCCCATGAAACGGGGTCGCTTCTACATCATGCGCCACGGCGAGACGGTCTATAATGCGACGCGTCGGCTGCAGGCCAACCACATCCATACGCCACTGACGCGGCAGGGCTTCGAGCAGGCGGTGGCGATGGGCTGCGCGCTGAGGGCCGAACTGGGCGAGCGGCCGCAGGTGACGTTGCACATCTCCGACACTGGTCGCGCCTTGCAGACGGCGGCGTTGATCGCCGAGGAACTGGGACTGGACTGGTTCGCCGGGCGGAGGACCATGGATCTGAAAGAGATCGACATGGGATCGTGGTGCGGCCGGTCCTACAGCGATGTCGAGGACGAGGTCGGCCCGATCGTGATCGAGGACCACCTGCTGCGCCCTGCCCCCGATGGCGAGGACTATCCGATGATCGCAGGCCGGCTCAACCGCTGGCTCGATGGACTGGCGGACGAGAGCGGCGATCACATCGTGGTGATGCACGGCATCTCGAGCCGCGTGCTGCGCGGGATCATGGCGGGCCATCCGGTGCATCCCGTCCACGGCGCGCCGATCGCGCCGTCGCTGGTGCAAGGTTCGATCGCGCTGGTCGAGAACGGCGAGGAGCGCGTGCTTTACGGTTCGGAACGCGGGATCGAGCACGCCTGATGGGCGATGTCGTGAACCTGCGCAGCGTGCGCAAGGCCAAGGCGCGGGCCTCTCGCGAAGTGGAGGCGCAAGCGAACCGCGCGAAGTTCGGGCGGACCAAGGGTGACAAGCTGCGCGAGGCGCAGGACGCCGAGCGGGCCGCAAAGCTCCTCGACGGCGCGAAACGGGAGGAGCCGTGAGGCGGCTGCTGGTTCTGGCGGCGCTGGTGATTGGCGGGACCGCGGTGGCGCGTGACAGCCTTGGCGTGTTCGGCACCTGGGGCGCGTTCCGCGATCCGGGCGTGCCGCGCTGCTATGCGATTGCCATGGCCGAGAAGGTCAACGGCCGCGAGCAGGCGTTCCAGCCTTACATGACTGTCGGCTTCTGGCCCAAGCGCGGCATTCGCGGGGCCGTACACATTCGGTTGGCACGGCGGCTCGCGCCAGGTTCGTCTGTCAACGTCTCGTTCCCGGAAGCGAACTTCACTTTGCAGGCAGGTCAGGCCGATGCATGGCCCATGGACCAGCGCGCCAATGCCGGGATCATCGCCGCGATGCGCAGCGCGCCGCGCGTGGTGGTGACGGCGCAAGGCGCGGACGGGAAGCGCTTTCGCGATGTCTACCCGCTCAATGGCGCGGCCTCGGCCCTGGACGCCGCAGCACTGGGATGCGCGGGATAGGAAAAGGGCGAGCCGTGCGGCCCGCCCTTCCCTTTGCTTCTCAACGTGACGCTTAGAAGCGGACGCCGACGCCAGCCATCACCGAGTGACGGTCAGTATCGATGTTGAAGCGGCTCGAATCCGGCGTGTTGCCGTTGAAGTCGAATTCGCCTTCGCTGTAGTTCGAATACTTGTACTCGAGCTTCACGAACGAGTTGGTGCCAAGCTTCTGCTCGACGCCCGCACCGACGCGGTAACCATCGGTGTCGAGACGCTGGCGCAGGTTGGTGGTGCCGTCAGTGCCCTGCAGGTTGAAGCGGGCGTTGCTGTAGCCACCCTTGACGTAGACCATCGTGCTCGGGCTCATCGCGTAGCCGAGGCGGGCACCGAAGTAGTACTGGCGACCGGCATCAACGCGGCCGAGGTTGAACACGGTCGGCTGGCTGTTGTTGTAATCGCGGCTGGCGCTGCTGTCGGTGATTTCGGCTTCCGCACCGGCAACAAGGTTGGTGCCAAGCGGAATGTCGTAACCGATCGCACCGCCGTATTCGACGCCGTCGATCGACTGCTTGATGTCGCGGGTGGTGTCGATGTCCTCGCTGCTGCCCGAGCGGATGTGGTCATACCCGACAAGGGCTTCGGCGTGGAAGCCGCTGAACGCCTCGGCAGGGGTAGCGTCCTGCGCGTACGCAGGGGCGGCGGCGATGGCAGTGCCGGCGGCGAGGATTGCGCAGATCTTCTTCATGTCTCACTCCATTCGAAACTTCCTGCCGGTTCTGTTGTCGATTGCGACCCGACAGTGACCGGTGGAATGAGCGGAACTGCATCCGGTTTCCTGAACCTCACACAACAGGAAACCGTGACATTTCAGCCACATAAATTTCGATGATTTGAGCCTCACAGGCGATGAAATGCCGGAACGGGGGCGCACGCAAGGCGTTCGCGCGAGCCTCGTTTGCGCCTGACGCCACGAATCACTATATGCGCGCGATGCAGAGCCAGATCGATCCCAGCCCTTCGCTTCCCGCCAACATGCCCATCGCCGGGCACGTTGATCCAGTTCCCGTGCCGCGCGAGGTGACGCCGCGCGAGGATGGCCGGGTGGACCTGATCGGCTTGCCCAAGAAGCAGATCGCCTCCCTGTTCGAGGCTGCCGGCCTGGATGCCAAGGCGGCAAAGCTGCGCGCGAAGCAGGTGTTCCACTGGCTGTATCATCGCGGCGTGACAGACTTCGACGCGATGACCGACATCGCCAAGACCATGCGCCCGTGGTTGGCCGAACGCTTCGTTATCGGTCGCCCGGACATCGTCGAGGCGCAGGTTTCGACCGACGGCACGCGCAAGTGGCTGCTGCGGACGGCGGACAAGCACGATTTCGAAATGGTGTTCATCCCCGACGCCGATCGCGGCACGCTGTGCGTTTCGAGCCAGGTCGGCTGCACGCTCAACTGCCGCTTCTGCCACACCGGCACGATGCGCCTGGTGCGCAACCTGACGCCGGGCGAAATCGTCGGCCAAGTCATGCTCGCGCGCGATGCGCTGGGCGAATGGCCCAAGGCTGGTGGCACGATGGCCGGGCTGGATTTCGACGATGAAGACGAGGAAGCGGCCAGCGCCTACACCCCCGATGGCCGCCTGCTTACGAACATCGTGATGATGGGCATGGGCGAGCCGCTCTACAACTTCGACAATGTGCGCGATGCGCTCAAGCTGGTGATGGACGGCGATGGCCTTGCGCTGTCCAAGCGCCGCATCACGCTTTCGACGAGCGGCGTCGTGCCGATGATGGAGCGCTGCGGCGAGGAGATCGGGGTAAACCTCGCGGTCTCTCTCCACGCGGTGACGAAGGATGTGCGCGACGAGATCGTGCCCATCAACCGCAAGTACGGCATCGACGAGTTGCTGCAGGCCTGCTCCGATTATCCCGGCGCTTCGAACGCCCGCCGCATCACGTTCGAATACGTGATGCTCAAGGACAAGAACGACAGCGACGATGACGCACGCGAACTGGTGCGTCTGATTCGCCAGTACAAGCTGCCGGCCAAGGTCAACCTGATCCCGTTCAATCCCTGGCCCGGTGCGCCCTATGAGTGCTCCAGCCCGGAGCGGATCAAGAGCTTTGCCAACATCGTGTTCGAAGCCGGGATCAGCGCGCCGGTGCGCACCCCGCGCGGGCGGGATATCGACGCAGCGTGCGGCCAGCTGAAGACGGCGGCGGAGAAGAAGAGCCGCGCCGAGCTTGACCGTCTTGCTGAAGAGAAGATGGCAGCGCTGGGCTGACCGGTCAGCCGACCTTGCGTTGAACCACCGGCTCGGGCTCGCTCCTGACCGGTGGAATGCCGGCCACGGCTGCGATGCGTCCGCCCTCGTCGAGCCTGAGCGGCATGGAGAATTCCACGCCCATGCGATCATCGCTTGACCAGCGGCAAGTTGCCGTGACCGCGTGGTTTTCAGCCAGCAGCACCCGGAAGATAGTTCCCGGAGGCACGTTCCACAAACCTTCGATCAGCGCGCCGGTCTGGCTGATATTGCGGACCATCGCGTTGTAGCGATGGCCGCCGTGATCGAGCACGACCTTGCGCAGCATCGACTGGCGGGCGGCACGCGCGGATCGTGGCCCTTGCGCGATAGCCATGAGGCCGGTTGAAAGGCGGGCAGCGGCGTTCATCGCCGACAGCGGCCTCTCGTAGATATAACCCTGGACGTGGCTGCAACCCAGCATGCGGACGAGGTCCAGCTCGTCCAGCGTCTCGACGCCTTCGGCCGTCGTTTCCATGCCGAGCGCCTCGGCAAGGCTGACGATCGAGGCGATGATTGCGCCATTGCGGCTGCCCGGTTGGGTCGCACCGCGAACGAAGCTCTGGTCGATCTTGATCTTGTCGAACGGCGCCGATCGCAAGTAGCCGAGCGAGGAATAGCCCGTGCCGAAATCGTCCAGTGCCAGGCGCACGCCAATGGCCTTCAACGACTTGAACATCTGGTCGGTGCCCTCGTCGTCGTTGAGGAACACGCTCTCGGTGATTTCCAGTTCAAGGCGTTCTGCTGCCACCTGCGAGCTCGCCAGCGCGTTGGTGACGATCACCGGAAGCGACGGATTGGCGAACTGCAGTGGCGAGACGTTTACAGCGACGCGCACGTTCTCGGGCCAGCGCGCAAGATCCTGACAGGCAGTGCGCAGGGCCCACTCGCCGATCGGCGCGATCAGGCCGGTATCTTCCGCTATGGGTATGAACCGGCTCGGGCTGATCCAGCCATGCTCGGGATGGTTCCAGCGCAGCAGCGCCTCGAAACCGGTGATCTTTTCGGTCGCGGTCTGCACGACGGGCTGGTAGTAAAGTTCGAGGCCGCCGTTCGAGACCGCATCGCGCAGGTCTTCCTCCATCTGGCGGCGCTCTTCAGCATCGCTGTGCAGGTCCGGCGCATAGAAGTGGAACCGGCCGCGCCCGCCATCCTTGGCGGCATAGAGCGCCAGATCGGCATTGCGGATCAGTGCCTCGCTGGTCACGCCATCGTCCGGGGCCAGCGCAATGCCGACAGACGCGCCGATCATCACGCGACTGCCCTCGATCGAATAGGGCTGCGACAGGCTCTCGATGATGCGATGCGCCAGATGGCCGAGTTGCTCACGCTCGATCTTGCCAGGCAGGATGACCTGAAATTCATCGCCACCAAGGCGACCGACGCGGCCCATCTTGCCGACAACCCGCTCCAGACGCTGCGCCACCTGCTTGAGCAGCGCATCGCCGGCAGGATGGCCGAGCGTATCGTTCACCTGCTTGAAGCGATCAAGGTCGAGCAGGAAAACCGTGCAGGCCCGTTGATGCATTTGCGGAGCGAGGAGGATCTTCTCCAGCGTCTGCGACATGCGGAAGCGGTTGGACAGGCCTGTCAGCGAATCGAAATGCGCAAGCCGCGAAGCATGCTCCTGCGAGCGGCGCTTCTCGGTAAGGTCCGTGCCCGAGCCGCGGAAACCGGTGAAGTTGTTGAACGTGTCGTAAGTCGGCCGGCCGGTAATCGACCACCAGCGCTCCTCTTCCGCTGTCGCTGCCCGCACCGCAAGTTCACCGAAGCTGGATCGCGCAGAGAGGTGGAAGGCCAGCGTTCGCTCGCCTTCGCCCGATTGCTCGGACAGGTTGAACAGCTCGGCAAAGGGACGCCCGATCAGATCGTCGACCTTGCGACCGAGAATCTCGGCAACAGGCGTGGACAGATATGTCAGCTGGCCACGGCGATCGGTTTCCCAGAACCAGCCCTGCCCCGTCTCCTCATAGTCGGAAAGGATTTCCTGCGCGCGGGTGGATGCGCGCTGGTCGTTTTCCTGCTTCTCGCGGAGCAACAGGTCGATCTTGCGCTGGCGCAAGTAGGCCGCCACGGAAATTGCCACGCCGACGAGCAGGGAGAAATACCCGCCGAACGTGCTTGCAACGCAGGTTACGCCCGACCACACGGAGATCTGCGCGGCCAGCACGCCGACCAGACGTCCCGAAAGGACCACTGTCGCCAGCAGCGAGACCGTTGCCACGGCGACAAGGCAGTAGAACCATTCGATCTGGCCGGAAGCGCCCCAGACGCCCATCGCAGAGCCAAAAAGGAACATCGGCAAGGCTACCGCTGCGCCCATCAGCGCCATCCGCGGCCCGGTCTCCATCTGGTTCTGCGCTTCATGGCGCACCGCGAGCTTCGACAAATGCGTGGCAATCGCGGCGACCACGGCCAGAAGCGCCGCCAGCGGGTTCGGAATTACGAGGTTAAAGCAGGCAACCAGCAGCGGAAGCGCCAGCATGACATAGGCCATTTGCGGCCATTCCGGTGCAATCAGCCGATTGGACGAATCGCTGCCAAACAGAAAACTGGCCCCCGCTTCGGGCGCGGCCGGCGCGGCGGTGCGTTCCCGCCGACGCGTACGCGCGAAGTCGCGCGTGGCAGTTTGCCTGTTTGATTGAGTTGCAGTGTCTCCCGGCATGACCCGTGTTTGCACGACCGTGCTTTGAGAAAGCGTTAAGCGATCCGTATTCGTGTACTTTTGCTGCGAGTGCGAAGGTGCTAGTCAGCGTCTGGAGCGTGGGGACAAAGTGAACAGTACACCGAAACAGTCAAAGATCGGCGTTGCCGGTCGTCGCCTCAACATCGCGCGCTGGCACGAAGGGGCCGGCAGGGGCCGACATCGCCCGCTGCTCATGCTTAACGGCATCGGCATGAACCTCGAACTGCTTGCTCCGGTCGCCCGGGCCCTGCCAGAGCGCGAGGTGATCTGCTTCGACATGCCGGGCATCGGCGGCTCTCCCGATCCGGTCCTGCCCTATACGATTCCGAGCATGGCGCTGACCACGGCGTCGCTGCTCGATCTCCTGGGCATCGAACAGGTTGATATCCTCGGGATCAGTTGGGGCGGCGCGCTGACCCAGCAGTTCGCCTTCCAGCACCGCGCCCGGACCGGCCGGATCGTTCTTGCGGCAACGGCATCAGGCGGCGCGACAATGGTGCCCGGCAACAGCTCCATGCTCGCCCACCTGTCCGATCCGCGCGAGTACACGGTCGAGCGGACGCTGCGCCGGAACCTCGCCTCGATCTACAATGGTGGCGGCAGCGGAAAGGTCTCGCTCAATGCGGCCAAGGCGCCCTCGCCGCTCGGTTTCTCATACCAGATGATGGCGTTTGCCGCCTGGAGCAGCGTGCCGTTCCTGCCGCTTCTGTCCATGCCGGTGATGGTCATGGCGGACGAGGAGGACCAGCTGGTCCCACCCTCGAATGCCCATTTCCTCCACAACGCGATCCCGCACAGCCGGATCGAGATGTTCCACGGTGGTGGTCACCTGTTCATGCTCTCCCAGCGCGACCGCTTCATCGAAAAGCTGCGCGCCTTCCTTGACGAGGATATCCACCACAGCTGATCGTGTACTTCGCTGGCCCGCTTTCCTTTTGCTGTCTTGACGATAGCATCGGCCAAAGACTCGAAAGGCTGAGGAGAGGCCATGCGGCATATCGCGATCGTCGGTTCGGGACCGGCCGGGTACTACACCGCGGAAGCCGCGCAAAAGCAGTGGGGCGATGACGTCCTCATCGACATTTTCGACATGCAGCCCGTGCCTTACGGTCTCATTCGCTTCGGGGTGGCCCCCGATCACCAGTCGATCAAGGGCGTAACTCGGCGCTACGAACAGACCGCCCTTGCCGACAACGTCCGCTTCGTCGGCAACGTCAAGGTCGGCCAGGACGTCTCGATTGCGGAACTGCAGGGCCTGTATGACGCGGTCGTGCTCGCCACCGGCGCTCCGCGTGACAAGGACATCGGCGTTCCGGGCGACCATCTGAAAAACGTATTCGGCAGCGCGGCCTTCGTCGGATGGTACAATGGCCACCCCGAATTCGCCGCGCTCGACCCCGACCTGTCCGGCCACACCGCGGTGGTCATCGGCATGGGCAACGTGGCGCTCGACGTGACGCGCATTCTTTCCAAGACGCGCGAGGAGTTTGCCGGAAGCGACATCGTGGCGCATGCGCTCGAAGGGCTGATGGCATCGAAGATCAAGCGCATCGTCATTCTCGGACGGCGCGGACCTCACCAGATCATGATGACGCCCAAGGAACTGGGCGAGCTTGGCCACCTTTCCCGCACTGCGCCGTGGGTCGACCCGCGCGACTTGCCCGAGGAAGTGGAGGACGCGCTGCTCGAACCGGGCATCCGCAAGTCCGTGACACATCTGCGCTCGTTCGCGGCGATCCCGGAAAGCCACCGCGCCGACCTGCCGCTGGAGGTGGAGTTCGATTTCTTCGCCTCGCCCCGGGGCCTTATCGGCGAAGGCAAGGTGCGGGCGATTTCCGTCGAGCGGACCCGTATCGAGGCGGGCCGCGCGGTGGGTACGGGCGAGTTCTACGAGATACCGGCAAACCTCGTGATCTCGTGCATTGGCTATCAGACCTCGCCGATCGAGGGCGTGCCATTCGACGATCGCGCCGGCCGCTTTGCCAATGACGAAGGGCGCATCCTCCCCGGCCTCTATTGCGTGGGGTGGGCGCGGCGCGGGCCTTCGGGCACGATCGGCACCAACCGTCCGGATGGCTTCGGCGTGGTTGAAATGATCGCCGAGGACTTTCCGCAAGGCCAGCGCAAGACCGGGCGCGTGGGCTTCGATGCCCTGGCAGTCGCGCGCAAGCTGGACGTGGTCAGTTTCGATGACTGGAAGAAGATCGAGGAAGCCGAGACGTCCCGCGCACGGGAGGATGCCCCGCGCGAGAAGTTCGTCGACGTCGAAGAGATGATCAGGGCCAGCGGCCACGATTGATGCAACGCCTTGCCCGCACGGTTGACCCTCGGGCAAACCTCTGACTTAATCGCCCGGTTAACGCGACGGGCCGCCGGATCGAGTCGGCCTGCGCGGGGAGAAGGAGCCAGCTAATGCCAGCCTATGACCTGATCATCCGCAATGGAACGATCGTCGACGGAACCGGTGCGCCGCGCTTTACCGGCGACGTGGCCGTCAAGAATGGCCTCATTGCTGCCGTCGGCACCGTACGCGGCGATGCCGCCGAGGAGATCGACGCCACCGGCCGCGTCGTGGCACCGGGCTGGGTCGATGTGCACACGCACTATGACGGCCAGGCAACGTGGGACGCGGAAATGGCGCCTTCCTCGTGGCATGGCGTGACGACGGTCGTGATGGGCAACTGCGGCGTCGGCTTCGCACCCGCAGCGCCTGACCGGCACGACTGGCTGATCGGCCTGATGGAAGGCGTAGAGGACATTCCCGGCACCGCGCTTGCCGAAGGCATGACGTGGGACTGGGAGACTTTCCCCGAGTACCTCGACGCGCTGGAAAAGATGCCGCGCGCGGTCGATATCGGCACCCACGTGCCGCACGGGGCAGTACGCGCCTACGTGCTGGGTGACCGCGAGAAACCGGGTGCGATCCCGACCGAGGATGACATCCGCAAGATGGCAGAAATCGTCGAGGAAGGCGTGCGTGCCGGTGCCCTTGGCTTTTCGACGAGCCGCACGGTGATCCACAAGTCGGTCGACGGCGAAGTGGTCCCCGGCACCACCGCGACGGCCGAGGAACTGATCGAGATCGGCCGGGCGATGGGCCGCGTCGGACATGGCGTGTTCGAAATGGCGTCCGACATGCGACGCGAGTGGAACGAATTCGGCTGGATGGGTGCCCTGAGCCGTGAAACGGGCCTTCCCGTCACTTATGCGGCGCTGCAGTCAATCGCCAAGGAAATGCCGCTCGAGGAACAGATCGCGGAAATGCGCCGGGAGAATGCGCAAGGGGCGAACATTGTCGCCCAGATTGCGTTGCGCGGAAATGGCGTGATCATGGCCTGGCAGGGCACGATCCATCCCTTCCGCTTCCGCCCCAGCTACGCCGCAATCGCCGATCTACCGTGGGATCAGCAACTCGCCCAACTCAAGGACCCGGCTTTCCGCGGAAAGGTCCTGTCCGAGGCGAACGAGTACCCGGAAAGCGACATCATCGGCCTGCTGATGATGATATCCGAAGGCTGGCACAACCAGTTCATCATGGACGACGGCTTCGATTACGAGCCTCAAGCCGAGGCCAGCATCCTGCACAGGGCAAGGCAGGCCGGCGTCGAGCCTGCTGCTTATGCTTACGACCGGCTGATGGAAAGCGACGGGACCGGTTTCATCTACCTGCCGATCCTCAACTACGCTGATGGAAACCTCGACTTTCTGGAGGCACTGCAAGCTTCAGAGGATACCGTGAACTCCCTTTCCGATGGCGGCGCGCATTGCGGAACGATCTGCGACGCGGCAAGCCCGACGTTCATGCTGCAGCATTGGGTGCGTGATCGCCAGCGTGGCGGCAGGATCAGCCTGGAACATGCCGTCAAGCGCCAGTGCCACGATACTGCAAGGCTTTACGGGCTTGACGATCGCGGCGTGCTTGCACCGGGATATCTGGCCGACATCAACATCATCGACTTCGACAACGTCAAGTTGCTCAAGCCCTGGCTGGCGTTCGATCTGCCTGCCGGGGGCAAGCGCCTGCTCCAGAAGGCGGAAGGGTATGACTATACCATCAAGGGCGGCAAGGTGACCTTCCGCAATGGAGAATGGACCGGGGCGACGCCGGGCGTGCTCATCCGCGGCCCTCAGCGCGCCGACCTCCTGGAAGCGGCAGAATGACGCAAGCTGGCCCGCCCCTCGGTGCGGGGGCGGGCCAGCCGGATTTCATGCACATTCAGGCAGCGTTGCGGAACGAGGCATTGGCTGAATGGCCGAAGTTGCCCTCAAGCCTGAATTGCGAAACCAGAGAAGACAGGCGGTTGGCCTCGCCCGCCAGACTTCGAGCCGCTGCCGTGGCTTGCTCGACCATCGCTGCGTTCTGCTGGGTCATGGTGTCCATTTCCCGCACGGTCTCGCGAACCTGGCCAATGCTGCCCGCCTGATCCTGCGCCATCGCGGCGATGCTGCTGGCAAGCTGGGCGACGTGGCCGACCTGCTCCACGATCAGGGCGAATGTATCGCCGGTCTGCCCCACGAGGCTTACACCCCGCTCCACCTGGGTCGAACTGGCTGTGATCAGGTGCTTGATATCGCGCGCTGCGTCCGCAGTCCGCTGCGCCAGCGCGCGAACCTCTGTCGCCACCACTGCGAATCCCCGGCCGGCATCTCCTGCACGGGCCGCCTCTACGCCCGCGTTCAGCGCAAGCAGGTTTGTTTGGAACGCGATGCCATCGATGACCGAGATGATCTTGCCGATTTCCTGCGCCGAATTGTGAATATCGTTCATGGCCTGAACCGCTTCGCTGACGACTTCGCCGCCCCGCATCGCCTCACCATGCGCTTGCTGGACCGAATCGTGCATGTGCGCCGCATCGCCTGCCGTGGTATTGACGGTCGAAGCCAGCGCGGTAACCGCTGCCGACGCTTCTTCCAGGCTTGCCGCCTGCTGCTCGGTACGGCGCGCCAGATCGTCGGAAGCCTGGCGGATCTGCTTGGCCCCGACGTCGACTGAGCCGGATGTATCGGCCACGTTGCGCAAGACGCCTGACACCTGAACCCGCATGCCGTCGAGATGCTTCTGCAGTTCCGCAAACGCGGTCGGCAAATCCGGCACCGGAGTGGCAAAATCACCTTCGGCCATGGCGCGCAGGGTTGCGCTCACTTCGTCGATCACCGCAACGCGCGCTGCTTCTTCGGCCTTGAAATATGTCGAAAGCGCCACCTCCATGTCCAGCAGCGCCATCTTGATCATGGAACCGACAGACTTGGCCAATTGCCGACGACGGAAGATTGCCGTGAAGCCCGCGAACATCTTGTTGACGATGTTCTCAAGCACGGAGGCATAGGCCCCGATGTACCAACCCGGCTCCAGTCCGATCCGGGCGTGCACGTTACCGATCCGCTCGGCGCTGTCGAAGTAGGTCTTGTCGACAGAACCGCCAAACATCCCGGCCCAGTGGTCGATCTGCTTGTCGCGAGCGTGGTTCATCGCGGCGCGCGAACCGAAGAAGCGAGACGTCTCCGGAGTCGCCGAGATCTGGTCGTAAAGGTTGTCCAGAGCAGGCGGGGCATGCTTGCGCAGCGCCGATGCGATTTCCGGAAAGCGCGCCAGATCATCGCTGCCGATATTGAAGAAGGCCAGCTTCTTGGCCACTGCCTGCGGATCGTAGGAACTCGACATGCTCGGTACTCCTGTATGAGACCGAACATGTCATCCGCCGCTTCAAATACGGTAATTGGTCCAAGAGTGGCGCTACTTAAGGAGCAGGAACGCCCAAATTAACCTAGTTTCAGCAAACGCAGGGCGCTTTGCCCAGCCGCTTGCTGGCGGACTATCAGACGCGCATCGGCATCAGCACGTAGAGTGCCGGCGACTTCTCATCGCGGCGGATGAGCGTTGGCGCACCAGCATCGGCAAGGTGCAGTTCGACCGTGTCGCCGTCGATCTGGCTGAGGATGTCCTTGAGATAGTTGGCATTGAAGCCGATCTCGAAGCCAGTGGCAGCGTAGCTGGCCGGAAGCTCTTCGGCGGCGGTGCCATTGTCCGGGCTGGTGACCGAGAGCGTCACGCGATCGTTCTCCAGCGCCATCTTCACGGCGCGGGTCTTTTCAGTGGCGATGGTTGCCACGCGATCGACGCCTTCGAAGAACGAGCGCGGATCGAGCTTGAGCAGCTTGTCGTTGCCCGTCGGGATCACGCGGCTGTAATCCGGGAAGGTGCCATCAATCAGCTTGCTGGTGAGCACCACGCCGTTTTCACCGCCGAGGGTGAAACGCACCTTGCTGGCCGAAAGGTCGATCAGCACGGCCGAATCGAGCACTTCTTCCAGCAGCTTGCGCAGTTCGCCCACGCATTTGCGCGGCACGATCACATCCGGCATGCCCTCGGCGCCTTCGGGGCGCGCGATGGTGAAGCGGGCAAGGCGGTGGCCATCGGTGGCGGCGGCCTTGAGAACGGGCTGCGCATCGTCCGAAACGTGCAGGAAGATGCCGTTGAGGTAATAGCGAGTCTCTTCGGTCGAGATCGCGAAGCGGGTGCGGTCGATCAGTTCGGCCAGCGTGCGCGCCGGAACCTCGAAGCTGGTGGGCAGGTCACCCTCGACGATCACCGGGAAATCATCGCGCGGCAGCGTCGGCAGCTGGAAGCGGCTGCGGCCCGCCTTGACGATCATGCGATTGTCGGACGTTTCGAGGCTGACCTGCGAGCCATCCTGAAGCTTGCGCGCAATATCGAACAGCAGGTGCGCCGAGACAGTGATCGCGCCCGGGCTTTCGACCGAGACGGCGGCCATGGTCTCGACGATCTGTAGATCGAGGTCGGTCGCCATGAGGCGGACCGTGCTGTCGGGCGCAGCCTCGATCAGCACGTTGGACAGGATCGGAATCGTGTTCCGGCGCTCGACCACCGACTGGACGTGGGACAGGCAGCGCAGGAGCGTCGCGCGTTCGATCGTCGCCTTCATTCTCGTCTCGATCCCCCCGGGAGCGGCCGGACGGCCCTGCCCCGTGAATATGGCTGAACCGGGGAATCACGCTCCCCGGCGTTTGGTTCGGACTATCTGTCTTAACGCAGAGGCGGGACTCGGCAAGCACCGGCCCCGCCCTTGTCCCCTAAGTTGGGGATAAAACCGCCAGAATCAGCCTGTGGCGGGGCTCAGGAGAGCATTACGACATCATCGCCATGCCGCCGTTGACGTGCAGCGTCTGGCCGGTGACATAGCCCGCCTCCTTCGAGGCGAGATAGGCGACGGCGGCGCCAATGTCCGAACCTTCGCCCATCCGGCCCATCGGGATGCGCGCGTTGAGCGCGTCCTTCTGGCCATCGGGCAGGACGTCGGTCATCGCCGTGCGGATGAAACCGGGCGCAACGCAGTTCACGGTGACGCCGCGGCTTGCCAGTTCCTGACCCAGCGACTTCGACATGCCGACAAGGCCGGCCTTGGCCGCTGCATAATTGACCTGGCCGGGATTGCCCGTTGCACCGACAACGCTGGTGATGGTGACGATGCGGCCAAAGCGCGCCTTCATCATCGGCTTGGTCGCCGCGCGCATCAGGCGGAACGCGGCTTCGAGGTTGACGCGGATCACCGCATCCCATTCCTCGTCCTTCATCCGCATGGCGAGGTTGTCGCGCGTGATGCCGGCGTTGTTGACCAGGATGTCGAGCTTGCCCAGCGTGTCCATCGCCGCCGGAACGAGATGCTCGACCTGCTCGGTGTTCGACAGGTCGCAGGTAATCTCGACGTGATCGTGACCGTATGTGTCGTTCAGCTCCTCGCGGAAGGCGCGCAGCTTGGCGGGACTGGTGCCCGACAGAGCGATGCGGGCGCCCTGCCTGGCCAGCGCATGGCAGATCGATGAGCCGATGCCCCCGGCAGCGCCGGTGACGAGCGCGGTCATGCCGCTGAGGTCGAAAAGACGGTTTTCCATGGGCTCAGAGCTCCTTGAGGATGGCTTCGATGTCGGCCATGCCGATGACGCTGGTGACGGAGACGTCGGCGACGGAGCGGTTGATCATGGGTCCAAGGACCTTGCCGCCGAGTTCGACGAACTGCTCGGCGCCGGCATCTTTCATCGCGATCGCGCTTTCGCGCCAACGGACACGGCCGGTGACCTGCTCGACCAGCAGGCGCTTCACTTCGGCGGGGTCGGTCACGACTGCGGCGGTGACGTTGGCGAACAGCGCGACGCGCAGCGCGGACGGCGGCGTCTTTTCAAATGCTTCGGCCATGGCATCGGCGGCAGGCTGCATCAGCGGGCAGTGGAATGGCGCCGAGACGGGCAGCAGCACGCCGCGCTTGATGCCGTGATCCTTGACCATCGCCACCGCGCGCTCGATCGCGGCCTTGTGACCGGAAAGCACGACCTGCGTCGGGTCGTTGTCGTTGGCGACAGTACAGACTTCGCCCTCGGCAGCAGCTTCGGCAAGAGCGGTGGCTTTCTCAATGTCGGCACCAAGCAATGCGCACATCGCGCCCTGCCCGACCGGCACCGCAGCCTGCATCGACTGGCCGCGCAGCTTCAGCAGGCGGGCCGTGTCGGCAAGGCTGAACGCGCCCGCCGCGCAAAGCGCAGTATATTCGCCAAGGCTGTGCCCGGCCATGAAATCGGCCTTCTCGGCCAGGGTGATGCCGCCTTCCTTTTCCAGCACGCGCAGCACGGCCATGGCATTTGCCATGATCGCAGGCTGCGCATTCTCGGTGAGGGTGAGGACATCCTCCGGCCCTTCCTTCATGATCTGGAAGAGCTTCTGGCCGAGCGCGTCGTCAACTTCCTCGAACACTTCGCGGGCAGCAGCGCTGGCCTCGGCAAGCTCAAGGCCCATGCCGACCTTCTGGCTGCCCTGCCCCGGAAAAACGAATGATCGCATCGAAGTCTCCTAAGTCCTGCCGGTCTGCCTTGCAGCCTTTTCGTGGTGGCGCGCCCTATTGCCGCGATCTGTATCAGGCAAGCCCGAAGGGCACGATCTTGTTGTCAACGTCATGCCCGATATCCGCCGCCCCCAGATAAGCGATGCCGGTCTTCGCGCACCAATGGTGGACCATCTCTTCTACCGCCCATCCGAAAGGCCGGTCATTCTCCGGCACCTGGCTGATCCGGCCAAGGCGAAGGCCAGCGATTCCTGCAAGCGCCAGGCAATTCGTCACGTGAAAGAGCAGCCGGTCGACCGCGTAGTGGTACTCGGCCACCTCTTCCACCATCACGACATGATTGCGCAGGTCCGGCAGAAGCGGCGTGCCGCACAGCATGGCAAGCGTCATCAGGTTGAACGCGACGGCAGGTTGGCCATCGGCCAACGATGGCTCGACCCCTGCCGGATCGCCCTGCAGCCAGGACAGCGTCCTGCGCACCGCAACCTCGCCGCCTTCGCGCCGCAGATCGACCGGCATCGGCGCATGGACGCTCTGGCCGATTCCGGCACGGAAGAGCGATGCCAGCAAGGTCCCGCCATCGGAATAGCCGAGGTATTGCTTGTCGTAAGCCGGAGCTTCCAGCAACGGCAGGGCATCCATGGCGATCCGATTGGCGCCGTACCCCCCCCGCACGAACCACACCGCGTCGAAAGCAGGGTCGTTGGCACAGGCTACGAAGGCCTCAAGGCGCACCTCGTCAGGGCCGGCAAAATGCCCTTCGCTGGCAAAACACTGATCGTGAAACACCAGATCCAGCCCCGGAAACTCGGCATGTGCCAAGGCCATGACCCGCGCAGCGTCTTCGCGCGTGAACGGCGTGGATGGGGCGCAGATGGCGATGCGTCTGGTCACCCCCCATCCCTAGCCCGTTTCACGGCTGCGGTAAAAGCGGCAATCGAACGGTTGTCACCGGCGCTGCAGACGCATACCGCAGCAGCATGACGATCGCCTCCGATGCCTCCACCAACCTGACTGCGCGTGACTGGTTCTTCTGCGGAATTGGCGGCTCAGGGATGCTGCCTCTCGCGCTGATCCTGCGAGGCATGGGCGCGCGCGTCGCCGGATCGGACCGTAGCCGCGACCAGGGACGCACGCCTGAAAAATTCGCCTGGCTGGAAAGCCTTGGCATCGACCTGTTTGCGCAGGACGGCTCGGGCATGGTGTCGGCAAGGCAGGTACTGGTCGCCTCGGCAGCGGTCGAGGACACCGTACCCGAAGTGGTCCGCGCGAAAGAGCTGGGCTGTGAGCGGATGTCACGCGCGCAACTTCTTTCAGCGCTGTTCAATGCGGCACCGCAGAGCATCGCCGTGGGCGGGACGAGCGGCAAGTCAACCGTCACGGGCATGATTGGCTGGATCATGACCGCAGCCGAACGCGACCCGACAATCATGAATGGCGCAGTGATGAAGAACTTCGTCGCCCCGGACGCGCCGTTTGCTTCGGCGCGGGTCGGCACAGGCGGCGTCTTCGTTTCGGAAGTGGACGAGAGCGATGGCTCGATCGCACTCTATAACCCCACGATTGCAGTGCTCAACAACGTCAGTCTCGATCACAAGAGCCTGGAAGAACTGCGCGAGCTGTTTGGCGCCTTCCTGGCACGCGCCGCGATATCGGTAGTCAACGCCGATGATCCCGAGAGCCTCGCCCTGCTGGATCGCGGCCGCCAGACCTTGACCTTCGGCTTTGCGGCCAGCGCGGATATCTCGGTTGAAGCTGGCTCCATCATCGAGCAGCCCACTTCCATTGCTGCCGGCATCCTCGATAGAGCCACCGGCGAGACATGGCCGATTGCGCTGCGGATTCCCGGGCGGCACAATCTTGCCAATGCCCTTGCCGCGTTGGCAGCAGCCAAGGCCGCGGGCGTGCCGCTCGGAGAAGCGGTTGGCCACCTCACCACCTTCTCCGGCCTTGCCCGCCGTTTCGATATTGTCGGCACCTCACCTTCCGGGATTACCGTGATCGACGACTTCGGTCATAATCCCGAGAAGGTTGCGGCAACACTTGCCACGCTGAAAGCCCATCCAGGCCGGGTGATCGCGTTCTTCCAACCGCACGGATATGGCCCCTTGCGCCAGATGGGGCATGAACTGGCAGAGGTTCTTGCCACGCGCCTGTCCTCGGGCGACGTGTCGATCCTGTGCGATCCGGTCTATTTCGGCGGTACGGTCGACCGTTCGGTCGGCTCCGAGCGGATCGTCGCCCTGATCCGCGAACATGGCGGCCAGGCCGAATACATTCCCTTGCGCGACGACTGCGCGGCACGGATCACCGCCCTCGCCCGTCCGGGTGATCGGGTGGTGATCATGGGCGCGCGCGACGACACGCTTTCCAGCTTTGCCCACGAAATCCTGACGCGATTGACGTGACTTGGATATGGCGGACGCGGCTGCAGCACCACGTCCGCCCCCTCGATGCGACCCGAGGGCAAAATCAGTCGAAGCGCTTTTCCAGCAGCACGAGGTGCGGGTCACCATCAATGCCAAGAGGACGGAAGCCGCGTTCGCGTTCAAGCTCGATTGCTGCATGGTTGTCGCGGTCCTCGATCGAGATCACGCGCTTGAGCCCACGCTTGCGCGCTTCCTGCCCGAGCAGATCAAGCATCGCCCAACCGATGCCTCGGCCGCGGAAATCGCTGCGGATCGAAACGGCGATCTCGCCGGTCTCCATCGCGGCATCGCAAGCAAGCATGGCAGAAGCGACCAGCACCCCGGTTTCATGCTCGAAAGCCAGAAAGCTTTCCGTGCGCCAGTGATCGCAATGAGTCAGCGGAGCGAGCTGCTCGTGCCCCACATGCCGGCTTGCCGCCAGAAAGCGGAAGCGGCGGTCATCGTCGCTGACTGCGGCGAAGAATGCCTCAAGCGCTTGCTCATCCTCGGCGAAGGCTGCTCGCACGTCGAGCCGGGTGCCATCGCGGGTCTCATACGGGCGGACCGGAGCAAGGTCGGCGAGGGTCGTGGCGGTCATGGTATGATCTCCTTGGGTGTGCCGAAGCGTTGCGTCCGGGATTACCATCGTTCGCCGCGCCAACCTTGATTCAGCGCAACGGGGCGAGGCTTGCCGCTTGCAAACAACGCAGAGCCACTTGCGCTGCTGCGCACCTCCTGCGGGGAAACACCTAGCGCCCTGAATCCCCACCGCTTCCGGCCGTCCTTCTGCATGTGGTTAACGCAAGAGGAGGTTCGCTCATGTGGCTGGAAACTGGTTCTGACGAGTATGACGCACAGCGCCGTGCATCGCGCGTCGGCATCGAGCTTCCCGTGCGGTGCAAGCACGGGACAAAACGGTCAACGGTTATGCTTAAGGATCTCAATCCATACGGTGCGCGCATCGAGGGATTGGACAAGCTGCGGATCGATGAGCCAATCTACCTCATGCTGCCCGGACTGCAGCCCAAGCTCGCGTTCGTGGTGTGGAGCCGGGACCGCGTGTCAGGTCTCGAATTCGAACATCGGCTTCACGATGCGGTGTTCGAACGGCTCGTCAGCGAATTTGCCATTCGACACTATCGCGAGGGTCATCCGCCCAAGCCGGCGCCGATACGCTTTGCCGCGTGATGCCATGTGGGATCAGTGCTTGCCGCGGGCCTTGCCAATGGTATGCACGACAAAGGCGACGATCGCACCCAGCACCACGCCGACAAGGGCAGAAAGTACGGCGTAGGTAAGCCAGCCGAGCACTCCGCCCAGTGCGCCCGTTGCCTGTTCCACCCAGTGCTGCGCCTCATGCGCCAAGTGTGCCGGCCCCGGGACGCCCAGCACCTCCAGCCCATGGAGGATGATGCCGCCGCCAACCCAGAGCATGGCCGCCGTGCCGACCGTGGCCAGCACTGCCAGCAACACCGGCATCGCCCGCAGAAGAAATCCGCCGATGGCCTTGGCCGCGGACGAGGTCCGCTTCACAAGATGCAGTCCGATATCGTCCATCTTCACGATGAAGCCGACGGTGCCATAGACCGCGATGGTGATGACCACGCCGACGAGTGCGAGAATCAGCGCCTGCTGTACGATGCCCTGATCGGCCACTTCGGCCAGGGCGATCGCCATGATCTCGGCCGACAGGATCAGGTCGGTCCGCACTGCGCCGGAAACGCGCTCGTTCTCGAATGATGCGGCGTCGGCGGGCTGATCCTCAAGGGTTTCGCCATGCTTCTCGCCGCCCAGCTTCTCCAGGAGCTTCTCGGCACCCTCAAAGCAGAGGAACAGACCCCCGGCCATCAGCAAGGGCGTGATCGCCCACGGCAGGAACGCGCTCAAGAGCAATGCTGCGGGCAGCAGGATCACCAGCTTGTTGAACAGGCTGCCCTTGGCAATCCGCGCGATGACCGGCAGTTCACGATCCGGGGTAAACTCGGTCACGTACGAAGGCGTGACGGCTGCGTCGTCGATCACCACCCCCGCAGCCTTCGTGCCAGCCTTTGCGGCAGCCGCGCTCACATCGTCAAGCGAGGCAGCAGCGGCACGGGCGATGACGGACACGTCGTCAAGCAGGGCGACAAGGCCGGTAGGCATTCTGGTTGGGATCCTTGCAGAGGCGGAAATTCGAAAGTTCGATGTGCGGGAACGACGAGACGAGTGCAAGGGTCCCGTTCAGCGCAATTTTGTCAGGTTCTCTCTCGCGAGCCGGGCACAGCGACCTGGATAAAGCGCGGCTTGCCTTTCGGCTCGGTAGCAGCGCCAGCGGCTTGTAGCGTAGACGGCGGCACCCGATGACGCGTGCACAGGCCGCCAGCACCATCGCTCGTCAAGGGCTGTTCGAATTCGACGCCGATCACCGCCTCCTCGGAACGCACCACCATCGAGACGACCAGTTGCCCCCCGCCCAGATCGACGACAAGGCTGGTCCCCACAGGCACGCCCAGCAACCCGTCGATCCGTGCGCCGGTCCGTGAAAGGTCGCGCATGACGGCCTCGTAGCGGTGGTCCTCGTGGATCACCGTCACACGGCGGAATACCGACCTTCTCTCCGGACGGTGCCGCCTGGGACCGTTGGGTTCAAGCTTCAGATCGCCGCTCTCGAGCCTGCTCTCCACTTCGGCCAGGGGCATGGCGCGGGCAAAGAGATGCCCCTGCACAAGCTTCGCCCCGCGCTTCTTCACCACGTCGAGCTGGTCGAACGCCTCGACGCCTTCAACCGTCGTCTCCATGCCCAGCGCCTCGGCCAGACCGATGATCGCCGAGATGATCTTGGCGCTGTTGTTGTCCTTGGCCGCGCAGGTCTCGACAAAGCTGCGGTCGATCTTGAGCTTGTCGAACGGAGCCGAACGCAGATAGCTGAGCGAGGAGTACCCCGTGCCGAAATCGTCCAGCGCCAGACGCACGCCCAGGCCTTTCAGCGAAGCGAAAACTTCGTCGACAGCTTCACTGTCCCGCATGAACACGGTCTCGGTCAGTTCGAGCTCCAGCCGTTCCGGATCGATCCCGCTTGTCGCCACTGCAGATGCCACTGCATTGACGAAGCCGGACACGGCAAATTGCACGGCCGAGACATTGACGGACACGCGCACGTTGTCGGGCCATTTCGCAGCATCGGAGCAGGCATGCCGCAAGGCCCATTCGCCCAGGGGAACGATCAGGTTGCTCTCTTCGGCGATCGGAATGAACACCGAGGGCGCGATCGCTCCCCGCTCGGGGTGATTCCAGCGCATCAGCGCCTCGAATCCCACCACGTAGTTGTCGGCAATCCGGACGACAGGCTGGTAATGCAATTCCAGTTCACCGCGCCCCAGTGCTTCGCGCAGATCTTCGGTAAGGATCGTGCGCTCCTGCGCCTCGTCCTTGAGCTCGGCCGAAAAGAAGCGGAATTGCCCGCGACCGCCGTTCTTGGCGGCATAGAGGGCAAGGTCAGCCGATGCCACCAGCGTTTCGCGGTCATCGCCATCGTAGGGAGCCACGGCAACGCCGACCGAAGTGCCGATGACCGCTCGCTTGCCATCAATGGCATAGGGCTGCGAAATCATCTGGATCAGTTTGGAGGCGATCTCGCCCAGACGGCCACGATCTTCGATATCCGGGAGGATGACCTGGAACTCGTCGCCACCCAAGCGGCCGATATCGCCACGATCCCCGACGACCTTGCGCAAGCGATCGGCCACCTGGCGCAGCAGTTCGTCCCCGGCGGGATGCCCCATCGTATCGTTGACGTGCTTGAACTTGTCGAGATCGAGCATCAGCAGGCTGCAACACCGACCGGAGGCGCGGTAGGCCGCCAGAATGGCATCCAGCCTGCGCGTCATGCGATGCCGATTGAAGAGGCCTGTCAGCGAGTCGAACTCGGCGGCGCGTTCATCCTCTCGCTGTCGCGCATATTCCTGCGTCACGTCACGGGCAAAGCCCACGTAACCGGTGAACGTGCCCTCCGGCGTGTACCTTGGCTGTCCCGACAAGGACCACCAGCGCTGGTCATCCCGGCGGACGGCAAAGCGCACGATGACATCGGATATCCGGCTGTGGGCAGAAAACTGGAAGGCCAGCGAACGCGACGGCTGGCCTGCAGCCGCGCTGCTGTCGGTTTCGACCACGCTCGTAAACGGGCGCCCGATATTAGACTGGGCGTGGTCGAGAATCGTCTGCGTGATATAACGCAACCGGCCCTCGCCGTCCGTGGCCCAGAGCCAGCCGAGACCGCTCTCTTCGAACCCGTCGAGAACCGCAAGCCGGACCGCTGAATCGACGTGATCGGAAGCTGGCGAGTTGACAGGGGTCTTCGCCGAAGAGCTGTCTGCACTTGCAGAAGTCCCCTGCCTTCCCAGCCCCCTGAATATGCCTCTCACCATCAGACAGTTTCGTTCAAGCAAAAGTTGCAGGATTTTCAGCGTGTCAGACTAGACGGTGGTGGTTACTTTCACCCTAACGCCCGCCGTCAGTCCAAGATGCCACGGATGGGAATGCCTATCTCGCTTAGACGGGCGTGAGCCGCTAAAGCGCGACAATGTCCTCGCCCGCGAAACGCCTGCACCATCTCGATGCCGCCCGCGCCTTGCTGCTGCTGCTGGGCCTGCCGTTTCACGTTGCCACCAAGGCAATCTTCGAGAGCACGCCGCCCGCAGTGGACTTTCAGCAGTCGCTGCTGATCGGTGGTTGGGCGTCTCTCACCCATGTGTTCCGCATGTTCGCGTTCTTCATGCTGGCCGGGTACTTTGCCGGCATGATCCGCGAGCGGAAAGGAACGAAGGCGTGGCTGGCGGAGCGGACCCGGCGGCTTGGCCTGCCATTCGCGGCGAGCCTTCTCACTCTCGGCGCTCTGCAGTTCCACCTGCAGGACCTGCTGCTGCACAAGTCATCGCCGACGTTTCTCGGCCTGCCCCTGGCGATCGATCATCTGTGGTTTCTGGTCGTGCTGCTGGGCTTCTGCGCCACATACGCCGCCGTATCGATGCAGCGCTTGCGGCCCGGCTCCGGCGTCCAGCGCGCCATGCTGCTCGAAGGCCCCGGAGGGCTGATACTACTGGCTTCCCTCGCGCTGTGGGGCCTGTTGCGTTACGCACTCGAACAGGTCCCGCCCATCCCGAACGCACCGAGCGAAACCCTGCTTTGGCAGCAATACGTGTTCCACGCGGCGGGTTTCGCGCTTGGCGTGCTGGCGTGGCACGGCCAGCTTGGCGAGAGGATCTTTGCGCTGCGCAGCCGCTGGATCATCCCCGGCATCGTGGTTCTGCTGGTGCCTTACGTCCCGCTTGATCCGCTTATCCGACCCGCGCTCGGCAAGGAAATCTACCCCAATCTCGCAGGGACGCTGACCCTGCGCGCGCTCGAACTGCCGCTGGCCTATCTCATGTCGCTGGCTCTGTTCCGCCTGCTGGCCTGGGCGGTGAGAGGGCCGAGCAAGGTCGTCACCTTCTTCGTCGACGGTGCGCTGGCGATCTATCTCTTCCACCTTGTCTGGGCGATGATCGTCCTGCCGCAGGCACGGGCGTTGCCCCTGCCCGCCGAAGCGCAATGGCTGGTCAGCGCAGCCGCCGTCCTGCTGCTGGCGGTGTTGAGCTACCTCGCCGTCCGCACCACCAACCTGACCTCGATCCTGTTCTGTGGCGCGCCATTGAAGCAAGCCGCCTCTGCTGCCGCGCCGGTTTCACCCGCGCGCTCCTGATGAGCATCGCAGGCACGCTTTACCTTTGCGTGCGGCCTCGCTCCATCACCGCACGGCGGCGAGCCTCGACTTCACCCGCCTCAACCTTCCCATTCATCGCACGGGAGACCTGGCCTTCAAGCGCCAGTGCCTCACCGAGGGGCAAGGCATAGCCGTCGTCGATCAGGGCCTTGTAAGCCATGGTCATACGCGGCTCGATGCTCGCCATGTCCTGCGCCAGCGCAATGCAGGTTGCGAGAAGGTCTGCCGCCGGAACCACCCGGTTGACCAGCCCCCATGCGCAGGCCTGCTCGGCCCCGATGAAGTTGCCCGTCAGCGAAAGCTCCTTGGCTCGCGATATGCCGATCATGCGCGAAAGCTTCTGCGACAGGCCCCACCCCGGCATGATGCCAATGCGCGCATGGGTATCGGCAAAGCGCGCGTTCTCGCTGGCAATCAGCACGTCACATGCCAGCGCCAGTTCGAAGCCGCCGGTGATGGCCACGCCGTTGATCGCGCCGATCACCGGCTTGCGGCAGTGCTCCACCGCCTTGACCGGATTGCGCTCGGCTTCCCCGGCGTTGGCATCGCCCAGCTTGGAGGTGTCGGACCCCAGCTCCTTGAGATCGAGCCCGGCAGTGAATGCACGCTCCCCCGCTCCCGTCAGCACGACCGCGCGGATGCTATCGTCGGCATCGATATCCCGCATCACCTGCGCCAGTTCGGCGCGCAGAGCCGAAGACAACGCGTTCATCGCTTCCGCGCGGTTGAGCGTGACCACGGCCACGCCATCATGGCGTTCGACTTTGACGAGCATCCTGCATCTCCTTTAAGCGGTCGATTAAAGGCATGTCGTGGGCCCTTGGCAAGCCACTGCAACCCAAGTTCAGGCTTGCTTTCCACGCCAGAATCGCTATGCGCCGCCCCTTCGCGGGATGTCCCGTGAAACCGAAGAAAGCCGGAGGGGCCCCGCAATCCCGCGGACAAGCCAGCGATCGGTTAGTTAGATAAGGAAGCACAAAGCATGCCGCTTTACGAGCATGTCTTTCTCGCGCGCCAGGATCTGAGCCAGGCTCAGGTCGATACGCTCGCGGCCGCCGCCACCGAAATCGTCGAGAGCAACAACGGCAAGGTCACCAAGACCGAGACCTGGGGTCTCCGTTCGCTGGCATACAAGATCCAGAAGAACCGCAAGGCGCACTTCGTCCTGCTGAACATCGAAGCTTCGGGCGACGTGATCGCCGAGCTCGAGCGTCAGACGCAGATCAACGAAGACGTGATCCGCTACATGACCGTCCGCGTTGACGAACATGAAGCTGGCCCGTCGGTCATGATGCGCAAGAACGATCGCGAGCGCAGCCGTCGCCGCGAACGCGAAGGGGAATAAGACATGGCTCGTCCGTTTTTCCGTCGCCGCAAGAGCTGCCCGTTCTCGGGCAAGAACGCGCCGAAGATCGACTACAAGGACGTGCGCCTGCTGCAGGGCTTCATGTCCGAGCGTGGCAAGATCGTTCCGTCGCGCATCACCGCCGTTTCGGCGAAGAAGCAGCGTGAGCTGAGCCAGGCGATCAAGCGCGCCCGGCACATCGGCCTCCTGCCCTACATCGTGAAGTAAGGAGCGCCCAACATGCAGATCATCCTGCTCGAGCGCATCGAGAAGCTGGGTTCGATCGGTGACGAAGTCACCGTGAAGGACGGCTACGCCCGCAACTTCCTTCTTCCCAACAAGAAGGCACTGCGCGCCAACGAAGCCAATCGCAAGGTCTTCGAAGCTAACCGCGCCCGCATCGAAGCCGAAAACGCCGCCCGCCGCGAAGATGCCCGGAATGAATCGGGCAACGTCGAAGGCAAGGAAGTCGTGCTCATCCGCGCTGCTTCGAACGCTGGCCAGCTTTACGGCTCGGTCTCGGTTCGCGACATCGCCGACGCTCTGGTCGAACAGGGCGCCAAGGTCAGCAAGGCCATGATCGTGCTCGAACGCCCGATCAAGACCCTCGGCGTCTACGACGTCAAGGTCTCGCTGCACCCGGAAGTCTCGGTGAACGTCAAGGTCAACGTCGCGCGTTCGCCCGACGAAGCCGAACTGCAGTCGAAGGGCGTCAACGTCATCGACGCAATGTTCGACAACGAGAGCGGCGGCTTCACCGAAGCCTACGATCCGAACGCAGAACCGGGCGAAATCCCGGCCGAACTGCTGGAAGGCGGCGAGGAAGCGACCGAAGCCTGAGGCTTCATCGCTTTTGCAACAGAATTGGGGGCGTCCTTCGGGGCGCCCCTTTTTCTATGGCCTCACTTCACGGGTTCAAGCCGCAGGAAGCGCGCGGCGTTGTTGTAGAGAATGTCGCGCTTCTGCTCGGGGCTGAGATAGTCCGCGTTCTGGATCAGCCCGATCGAGTAGGCCATCAGTCCCGGCCAGGCGAGCTGGTCCGTGCCGTACATCACGCGATCGCCAAAGCCGGCATCGACCAGCCGCTCGATATAGCGGTTCACATCCTTGCGGGGATAGCTCCAGATCAGGCCGGCGATATCGACATAGACATGGCTGTTGGCCTGCAGCAGCGTCAGCATGTTGTCGATCATCGGATAGCCTGCGTGCATCACCTGCACCCGCAGCTTCGGATGCCGCGCCAGCAGCTCTTCCAGCAACAGCGGGTTACCCATCGATCCGCGATACGTCGGCATGGCAATGTTGGCCCGGCCCGAACCGCCCGTCCCCATGTGGATCGCCACCGGAATGTCCAGCTTCTCGGCCAGCGCGAAATATTGATCGACGCGCATGTCCGAAGGCGAGATCCCTTCATACTGCAGGCCGATCTCGCCCATGACCTTGAAGCCGTCCTTGGTGAAGGCAACTTCCAACGTCTTGAGCTGCTTGGCCGCATCGCCGCCTTCAACCCGCCCGAACGCTGTGCCCGGAATGACGCGCGACGGTGCCGCCGCCTGCCACTTCTTCACCGCCTCGACATCGCCGAACACCACGCCGCGCACGTTCAGCCGCTCCATCTCGGCCAGCACGGCCTTCATGTATTCGCCCTTCGGCGCCGGATAGAGCTTGGGCGAGCACTCCTCGCTGGACCAGCCGAACGGTGCTTCCGGCCCGTTCTTCGGATCGGAGGCTTCGAAGCGGGCCTGGTTCGGGCACACAGGCGTCGCCCATGGCGCGTCGGCCATGGCGTGCATATGAACGTCGATGATCGGTGCCACGGCAGCAGTAGTGTTCTGGGCCGAGGCAGAGCCCGCTCCCATCAGCGCGATTATCGCAAGCGAACTCAGTCCAAGGCGCATCTTCGTGGCTCTCCCAGTAATGTATGACAGCGTTATCAGTCGAACCCGGTCAACGCGCAAGAGCTGTTTGGTTTGGCCATCCAGGAAGCATGGCGGTGTCTTTGCAGGGACACGCAGCCGCGCTAGACAAGTGGGGATGGAAACAACTGAAACGATCGTCGCCGAACTTTCCCGCGTCTACGACAAGGCCGTCGCCACCCTCCGGGCCGATATAGCGAATTACGCCAACCACGGCACCCTGCCCCCTGCCGAGCGGCGGACCGACGGCAGCTACTGCTACCCGGAACTGCACGTCCGCCTCAACGCGGAACCCAGCCACGAATCGACCGGCCGGGCATTCGGGCGCCTCACCCAGCGCGGTCACTATTCCTGCACGGTCACGCGGCCCGCACTGTTCGATGATTACCTGAAAGAGCAGATCGACCTGATCCGCGAAGGCTTCGAGGTCGAAATCGCGGTTCGTCCCTCGCGACAGGAAATTCCCTTCCCCTATGTGCTCGACGGTGCCTACGGTGCCCAGATCGGCCGCATAAACCCGCAGGAACTGGCGCAGCACTTCCCCGCCACAGACCTCGCCCACATCGGTGACGAAATCGCGGATGCCGATTATGCCGTCGGCGATGGCCCGATGCCGCTATCGCTGTTCGACGGCTTGCGCACCGATTTCAGCCTTGCCCGCCTGGCGCATTACACCGGCACGCAGATCGACGATTTCCAGCGCTACATCCTGTTCACCAACTATCACCGCTATGTCGACGAGTTCGTCGATTGGGCCGCGCAGCAGATCGATGGCGAGAAGTTCGTTGCCCTCACCGGCGCGGGCGGCCTCTCGCTCGATGCGCGCACCGAGAATGCCCGCGCGCGCCTGTCCGACACGGCATGGCGCCGTCATCAGATGCCCGCCTATCACCTTGTTGCCCCCGACAAGTCGGGCATCACGCTGGTCAATATCGGCGTCGGCCCATCGAACGCGAAGACGATCTGCGATCACCTCGCCGTCCTGCGCCCCGAGGCCTGGTTGATGATCGGCCACTGCGGCGGCTTGAGGCCGACCCAGAAGATCGGTGATTACGTGCTCGCCCACGCCTATCTGCGCGACGATCACGTGCTGGATCCGGTCCTTCCGCCCGAGATCCCCATCCCCGCCATCGCCGAAGTCCAAGTGGCCTTGCAGAAGGCCGCGGAGCTTGTCTCGGGCGAAGGCGGAACCGACCTCAAGAAGCGCATGCGCACTGGCACGATCGTTACCACCGACGATCGCAACTGGGAGCTGCGCTACACCCATTCCGCCCGGCGCCTGTCGCTCAGCCGCGCAGTCGGCATCGATATGGAAAGCGCCACCATCGCCGCGCAAGGCTACCGCTTCCGCGTGCCCTACGGCACCCTGCTATGCGTCTCTGACAAGCCGCTCCACGGCGAGATCAAGCTGCCGGGCCAGGCCAACCGCTTCTACGAGGAAGCCATCGCCGCCCACCTCGCCATCGGCACGACCGCGTGCGACCTGCTGCGTCAGGAAGGCCCCCGTCTCCACAGCCGCAAGCTGCGCGCGTTTAACGAACCGCCGTTCCGATAAGGCCACAAAAAGAAAGGCAATCCGGAGCAACTAGCCTTGCTCGCGGATTGCCGAGGTTGCGTCCCATCGCTCCGGGGTGGCCGGAGCCTGGTCCTGATTACTTGAAAACTTCGGCGCCCAGCGTGTCCATCGCGCTGCGGAACATGTCGACCGAGTTCGAGAAGACCTCGAAGTCGATACCCTTCCCGGTGACCATGTCCCAAGTCATCATCACCGCATCGTCCTTGCCCAGCGAGACCGAGGCAAAGCGGGTATTGCGATTGAAGCGCACGGCGTCTTCGGCGGTGAACTTCTTCTCCGGTGTGAAGTTGGCGACGAACTGCAGCGACTGGCACCCATCATGGGTCTTTTCGTTGCATTCGTAGAACAGAAGCGCCGCTTGCCAGCCACCGATCTCGGTGTTGATCAGCGGATCGCCATTGCCATCCTTGGCAAGTTCGGCGGTATATCCGAGGTTCTTCAGCGCTTCAGCCACACCTTCCGGCTTTACCGCGCTGACAGTGGCAGTTGCCGCCTGAGCTGCCGAAGGGGCAAGAACGCTGACGGCAGCGGCCGCCAGCAGGCTCTTCCAGATCATTCGCATCCTCAATCCCGAAAAGGGCTCTTGCCGGCCCGTTCGTTTATGGACGCGAAGCTGCCATCATTGCGCGCCCTCGGCAAGAGGGCTCGAAAACCCTTTTTCAGTCCATCAGGAACGCGGCGAGCTCCTCGCCCATTTCCGGCCTTGTCACACAGCTCATATGTGTGCCGGGGATCCAGGTAAGCGTGCCATCCGGCAGTGCCGCTGCCAACCGCTCGGCCGAGCCGTTGTCGCTGTCCCGATCGCCGCACAGCACCTGGCACGGCATCGTGATCGCCGAAAGCTCGGCCGGATCCGTGTCTGCCATCGTGCCCAGCAACATCCGCGCGGCCAGCCTGTCAACACCCATGGTCTTGAGGAACTGCTGCGAGAAATAGGCGGGATCATCGCGCTTGATCGTGCCGAAGCGGTCGATCACGTCGAGGAAGAAGTCCTGCCGCCGCGCCCAGCCGGCCAGCCCTTCCAGTCCCATGCCGGAAAGCACCAGCTTGCGCGGTTTCATGCCGCCGATCACCGCGCGCGCCGCAGTCCGCGAGCCGAGCGAGAAGCCGACCAGGTCGAAGTCCGTCAGGCCAAGATGCGCTACCAGCGCCTCGAGATCGCGCACCAGCACGTCTTGCGGATAGGCGGCTGGGTCATGTGGCGCCGCACTGCGGCCATGCACGCGCAGGTCCGGCATCAGGCATTCGAAGCCAGCCTCAGCCAGCTTCGCAGCCGTCCCGAACTTGATCCAGTTGACCTCAGCCGAGGAAAACAGGCCATGCAGAAGCACCACCGGTCTCCCCGCGCCCAGGCGATGCAGCGCCAGCTGAGCGCCGCCAAAGCCGGGGAAGAACGCGGTGGTTGCTTCCGTCATCAGGCGATCAGCCCTTCTTCAGGTGGCGGCGACCGAGCAGCTCTGCGATCTGCACCGCGTTCAGAGCGGCGCCCTTGCGCAGGTTGTCCGAAACGCACCAGATGTTCAGACCGTTGTCGATGGTCGAGTCTTCGCGAACGCGCGAAACGAACGTGGCGAAATCGCCGACGCATTCGACCGGCGTCACGTATCCGCCGTTCTCGCGCTTGTCGATCAGCATCACGCCCGGCGCTTCGCGCAGGATGTTCTGCGCTTCCTCGGCAGAGATTTCGTTCTCGAACTCGATGTTGATCGATTCCGAGTGGCCGATGAACACCGGCACGCGCACGCAGGTAGCCGTGACCTTGACCTTGGGGTCGAGGATCTTCTTGGTCTCGGCGACCATCTTCCATTCTTCCTTGGTTGAACCATCGTCAAGGAAGACGTCGATGTGCGGGATCACGTTGAAGGCGATCTGCTTGGTGAACTTCTTGGGCTCGACCGGATCGCCGACGAAGATTGCGCGGCTCTGCTCGAACAGCTCGTCCATGCCTTCCTTCCCGGCGCCAGACACCGACTGATAGGTCGAGACGACGACGCGCTTGATCTTGGCGGCATCATGCAAGGGCTTCAACGCCACGACCATCTGCGCGGTCGAGCAGTTCGGGTTCGCGATGATGTTCTTGGCGGTGTAGCCGTCAATCGCGTCCGGATTCACCTCGGGCACGATCAGCGGCACGTCCGGGTCCATGCGATAGAGCGACGAGTTGTCGATCACCACGCAGCCCGCAGCCGCGGCACGAGGCGCATGAACCTGGGTCGGACCGGAACCTGCAGCGAACAAGGCAATGTCCCAGCCGGTGAAATCGAAGTTGTCGACGTTCTGGACTTTCAGCATCCTGCCCGTCTCGCCGAATTCGATCTCGGTGCCCTGCGAGCGCGACGATGCCAGTGCCGCGATCTCGTCGCAGGGAAACTCGCGCTCGGCCAGAATGTTGAGCATCTCGCGGCCCACATTCCCCGTCGCACCGACCACTACAACCCGGTAACCCATTTCCATTCCCTTCCTGCGGCCCGCCCTTCAACAGCGGACGGGCCGTTCCCTAGCGGCTGGTTCCGACCAGCCAAGTGTTTTGGGCTTTAGGCCCATGAAGTGAGGCTACTTGCCACTCCCCGCGCCATTACGGTCAAGGAAGCGGAAAATCGTCTCGTACAAGTGCTGGCTCACCTTCGGCCCGCTGATGCGGTGGGTGTAGCCGGGATAGAGCATCATCTCGAACGGCACCGCCTCGGCCTGCATCTTGGCGATGATCGCGCTGGCGTTCTCGAACACCACGTTGTCATCGGCCATGCCGTGAATGATCAGCAGCGGATCGCTGATCTTGCCGGTGTCGGCCAGCGCGTTCGACTTCTCGTAGACCTGCGGCAGCTTGGCCGGATCGCCCAGATAGCGCTCGGTATAGGTCGTGTCGTACATCTGCCACTTGGTCACTGGCGCCACGGCGATGCCAGCGGCATATGCGCCCGGATTGGCCTCGAGCATCTTGATCGACATGTAGCCGCCATAGGACCAGCCGAACGTGCTGATCTTGTCGGCATCGACGAAGCTCTGCTTCTTCAGCCAGTTGGCTCCGGCCAGCTGGTCCTCCACCTCGACCGAACCCATCGCGTGATGCAGCGCCGAGGCGAACTTCACGCCGCGGTTTTCCGAGCCGCGATTGTCGATCGCGAAGTAGATGTAGCCCTTGTCGACGATCGCCTGCGCCAGCGCGCCCTGGAAGCCCTTGCTGACCACCTGCGCGGTCGGCCCGCCGTAGTGGTAGGTGAACACCGGGTACTTCTTGCCGGGCTCCAGCGGCGGGGTGATCATCATGTAGTGCAGCGGCGTGCCATCAGCGGCCGGGATCGTGCCGAACTGCGCCGGACGATGGCTGGCGAGGTAGGGCGCGTAAGGATGCGAGCCTGCGACCTTGTTCTCCTCGATCCACGCCAAGCGCTTGCCGGTCGTGTCGGCAATATAGGACTGCGCCGGCTGTGCGTCGGACGATCGCGTGATCATCAGCGTCTGCCCGCTCTTGTCCATGCTTGCGCCGTTGACCCAGCCCAGCTCGGTCAGCCGCGTCAGCTTGCCCGGTACCTTCAGGTCCATCGCATAGACCTGCTGCGCCAGCACATCGTCCTTGGTGCCGGTGAGGTAGAGCTTGCCGCTCTTCTCGTCCACGCCGACAAGCCCGGTGACTACCCACTCACCCTTGGTCAGCTGGCTCCACTTGCCCTTGCTGAAGCGGTAGAGGTGCCCGAACCCGTCGCGCTGAGACCACCAGACGAGGCTGCCGTCCGAAAGGAATCGATAGCTGTCCGACAGGTCGATCCAGTGCTTGTCCGCCGCCTTCTCGCTGAACAGCACGCTCGACTTGCCGGTCATGGGATCGACCTTGAGCATGTCGAGCACGGTCTGCTCGCGGTTCATGCGCTGGACATAGAGCGTCTTGCCATCGGGCACCCAGTCGACACGGGCGAGGTAGATGTCCTTGTCCTGCCCAAGATCAACCTGCACGCGGTTCGAACCATCCGGCCCCATCACGTAGAGCGAAACTTCGGCGTTCGGCGTGCCCGCGGCCGGATAGCGCTGGTCGAAGGTCTTGGTGCCTTCCGCGCCAATGGCCGCGCGGGTGACCACGCCGACCATGCTTTCGTCGAAGCGCTCCACCGCGATGCGGCTCTCATCCGGCGACCACCAGAATCCGTTGAAGCGGTTCATTTCCTCCTGCGCGACGAACTCGGCTTCACCCCAGTGAACGTGGGCGTTTGCCTCCTCAGGCGTGATCGCCTGCGCCGCCGCCCCGGTCACCGGCCCTGCCCACAGGCGACGGTCGCGCACGAAAGCGATATGCTCGCCCTTCGGCCCAAGCTTCGGCGTCAGCTCACCACCCTTGGTACCTTCAACCTTGCGTACCGACCCATCGAGCCCTGCCAGCAGCAGATCGCCATCCACCGGTACCAGCACCGACTTTCCGTCCGCACTCCACTCGTAGGAGACGATACCCTTGAGATCGCCGATGCGCTGGCGTTCGCGCTGCATCTTCTCGGCCTCGCTCAACTGGCGGCCCGAGGAGAGCTTGAGCGAATCCACCAGCATCTTCCATTCACCGGTCTGACGGTCGAAGCCCCACAAGTCGTAGCGCTCGCGGTCGTCGGCGCGGTTGCGCAGCAGCGTCAGGTAACGGCCATCGGGCGAGAGCTTCACCGCACGCGGCGCCGGGCCGTTGAGGCTCGGGCTGGCAAACACGCGCTCGAACGTGAGATCCTTCGCTTCAGCAGGCGCGGCAGTGGTCATCGGTGATCCCTGTTGGGCAAGCGCAGGCGAGGCGACGAGGGAAAAGAGCGCGCAGGCGGCGAGCAGGCGGAAATGACGCATGGGTTTTCGGTATCCTCTGGCCCGGCTTGCCGCCGGGGCATGTTAGCGATGCGCCTACGTGGCCCGAAATGGTTGCGCTTGAAAGCAGAAAAGGCGCCCTGGCCTTGAGCCAGGACGCCTTTCTCAACACGTTACCCGTGCTTTGGCGTTGCTCAGGCCTTGGTGACCTTGCGCTCAGCAATACGCGCCGATTTGCCGGTGCGGCCGCGAAGGTAGTAGAGCTTCGCACGACGCACGACACCACGGCGCACCACGTTAATCGAATCGATGTTGGGCGAGTAGAGCGGGAACACGCGCTCCACGCCTTCGCCGAACGAGATCTTGCGAACGGTGAAGTTCGAGCCGAGGCCACGGTTCGAGCGTGCGATGCACACGCCTTCGTAGGCCTGGACGCGGGTACGCTCGCCTTCGACGACGCGCACGCCAACGCGGACGGTGTCGCCTGCGCGGAAGTCCGGAATTTCCTTCTTCGCCTTGAAATCGGCGATGGCTTCAGCTTCAAGCTGCTGAATCAGGTTCATTTTCAATCGTCCTGCACTTCACGCTGCGCGCCAGAGGCAGACTGGACCCGAACGCCGATGTGGCGCTCCCAAAGGTCCGGCCTGCGTAACCGTGTATCGTCTTCCGAACGGCGTTTCCGCCATTCCGCGATTTTCGCATGATCCCCCGATCGCAGCACTTCAGGGATCGTGCGCCCTTCCCACTCAGCAGGTCGGGTATAGTGCGGGTATTCAAGGAGTCCGTTCTCGAACGACTCCTCATGCCCGCTAGAAGCCGCGCCCATTACGCCGGGAAGCAACCGAATGCAAGCGTCGAGCAGCATCAGCGCCGCACATTCGCCACCCGAAAGCACGATGTCTCCAACCGAGACTTCTTCAACGTCGCGGCCCTCGAAAATCCGCTCGTCAAATCCCTCGAACCGCCCGCAGACGAGGATCACCCCCGGCCCGGCGGCAAGCTCCCGCACCCGCTCCTGCGTCAGCGGCTTGCCACGCGGCGTCATGGCGATCACGGGGCAACCGGGATGGCTTTCCCTCGCATGGTCGATGGCCTTTGCCAGCACATCCACCCTGAGCACCATCCCTGCCCCGCCGCCTGCCGGCGTGTCGTCGACGGTCTTGTGCCTGTCGATGGCAAAGTCCCGGATCTGCACCGCATCCATCGCCCAGGTCCCCTCACGCAACGCGCGCCCAGCAAGGCTGACGCCAAGCGGGCCGGGGAACATCTCGGGGTAGAGCGTGAGAACTGTGGCGGCGAAGTTCATTTGAACACATCCATGTCTGGCGCACCAGAGCGACCGCGCCTGACGACAGTAACCGTAACGAAGGCCAATATCGCCCAGCCAACGAAGATTGCCGCGAGCAATCCGAGCATTGCCAGTCCCGCAGCCATCGCCATGCCGCAAGCATCGACGCCGCAATTGTCAGCGGGCGTGGTCATGGCATTGATGATCACGAACAGGCACGGAACCGCCCCGATTGCGGGGATCGGCCCTGACGCCCACAATACGACTTTACGCTTGGACCAATCGGGCCTGAATCGCGCAAAGCTCCAGGCGAGCGCAAGTGGCATGGCCAGCCCGAGCATCAAGAACAACAGCGCCAGCATCAATCCGACCAATTCTCAACCACCAACCCCGGCACATCCGCAAAGTCCTTTGCGTTGGCCGTCACCACCGTTAGGCCGAGCGAAATGGCATGGGCCGCAATCAGCCGGTCATAACTGGCCCGCTTGAACGGAATCTTCGCGTAAGCCCTTGCCGCCTTCTCATCAAAAGCCAGAACCGGCACCTCTTCGAGAAAGATTTCCAAAATCTTGGCCGGAGGTGGCTTGCCCTGTTCAGTGCCGAGGGCGACTTCCGCAAGAACAATCGACGAGATTACGATATCACCCTCGTCGGCCTCGGCCATTCGTGCACGAAAGACGGGATCATCACCCTCGATGGCCACGATCACCGCATTGGTATCCAGCATGTATTTCAAGCGGGATCGCCATCTTCAGATGGCTCGGGCCAGCCATGCTTCGCGCGCCATTCGGCATCATCCCAAACGCGCGGGCTATCCTCGAACACCCGATCTTCCGGCTCGATCCGCTTCAAGCCAGAACCCCGTCCGATGCCCCAGACCTTCTCGATATTGAACTTGCGCTTCGCCTTGGACTTGGGGTGAAGGATCAGATCGCCGTCCTTCTCCTCGATCACCCACTCGCGATCAGGCTCGACGCCCAAGGCCGCCGGAATGCGGATGGCAACCGAGTTTCCCGATTTGAAGCTCTTGGCAGTATGCTCGATGCCCATCACGGCCTCCGTATATACGCAGCGTATATACTACTCGACCCACCCCGCCTCAATCACAATCCGCTCGTCGGTCCATTCCGGAACCGCTTCGGGCTTCATGGGCACCATAAACTTCTTTCCATCCGGCTTACGGATCTCGATCACGTCGCCCGCGCCGAAGTTCTCGACCGCGACGCATTCGCCCAGCGCCTCGCCCTCGGTCGAGATGGCAGGCAGGCCGATCAAGTCGGCATGGTAATATTCGTCATCAGGCAATGCCGGCATTTCCGAGCGCCGCACGGTCAGCGCCGTTCCGCGCAGCTTCTCCGCCGCGGTGCGATCGGGCACTTCGGCGAAGCGGGCAATCGCGCCGCCCTTGCCGTCGTCCTTCAGCTTTACCACGGTCAGCGCGGAGTCGTTGAAGGCGCGGTAACGCTTCAGCGCCACCACGCCTTCACCGAACAGCTTCAAGCGGACCTCGCCCGCCACTCCATGCGCGCCGGTGATGGCGGCGAGCGTGACGGGCTGATCGCGCAAGATCAGGCCTCAGCCTGCTCTTCAGCAGCCGGAGCTTCCTCGGCCGGCGCAGCCGATGCAGCGGCAGCGGCTTCAGCAGCTTCACGAGCCTTCTCGGCCTTTTCCTCGGCGCGCTCCTGCGCCTTCTTGCCGGGGACGCCAGCCTGCGGGTTGTTGGTGGGCTTGCGCTCCTTGATGCCGGCCTTGTCGAGCATGCGGGCAACGCGGTCGGTCGGCTGGGCGCCAACGCCGATCCAGTAACGCACGCGGTCTTCAACCAGGCGCACGCGGTTCTCGTCGTCCTTGGCGAGCAGCGGGTTGTAGGTGCCGACCTGCTCGAGGTACTTGCCGTCACGCGGGGCGCGGCTGTTGGAAACGACGATCTTGTAGTACGGGCGCTTCTTCGAACCACCGCGCGAAAGACGCATAGAAACGGACATCTGGATTACCTTTCAATCAAACTGGAAAAACGGAAAAACGCGAAATCACTTCTTCTTGAGCAGGTCGCCGAGATTGCCCGGCAAGCCGCCCGAACCCAAACCGGGCAGGCCGCCGCCACCCAGACCACCGAGACCACCGGCCCCCATCTGCTGGTCCAGCCCCGGCATCGCGGCGCCAAGGCCACCCTTGCCGAACAGCGCGCCCAAGCCCTTGAGACCGCCCATCTTCTTGATCTGCTTCATGGCCTTGGCCATTTCCTGGTGCATCTTCAGAAGCTTGTTGACGTCCTGCACTTGCGTGCCGGAGCCCTTTGCCACGCGGATCTTGCGCTTGGCGTTGAGCAGTTCGGGGCGCTCGCGCTCCTTGGGTGTCATCGAACCGATGATCGCGTCCATGCGCAGCAGCACCTTGTCGTCCATGCCGGACTGCGCCATCGCCGCCTTGGCCTTCTTCATGCCCGGCATCATGCCCGCTAGCACGCCGAGGCCGCCCATGTTCTGCATCTGCCGCAGCTGGGTGCGCAGGTCGTTCATGTCGAACTGACCCTTGGACATGCGCTGGGCGAGCTTCTCGGCGTCTTCTGCCTGGATCGTCGCCGCCGCCTTCTCGACGATGGAGACGATGTCGCCCATGCCCAGAATGCGGCCTGCCACGCGCTCGGGGTGGAACGGCTCGATCGCGTCAAGCTTTTCGCCGGTCGCGGCAAACTTGATCGGCTTGCCGGTGACGGCCCGCATCGACAGCGCTGCGCCGCCGCGCGCATCGCCGTCCATGCGGGTGAGGATCACCCCGGTAAGGTCAACCTCGCCCGAGAACGACTGCGCGACGTTGACCGCGTCCTGACCCGTCAGCGAGTCAACGACAAGCAGCGTTTCCTTCGGCACCGAGACGGCGGCAACCGCCTTCATCTCGTCCATCAGCGCCTGATCGACGTGGAGACGGCCTGCCGTATCGAGCAGCAGCACGTCCACCGCCTGCAGCTTGGCCGCATTCACCGCGCGGGTGGCAATGTCGACCGGCTGCTGGCCGGTGATGATCGGCAGCGTGGCAACGCCCGCCTGCTCGCCCAGCACGCGAAGCTGCTCCTGCGCCGCCGGACGGTTGACGTCCAGCGAGGCCATCAGGACCTTCTTGCCCTGCTTTTCCTTCAGCAGCTTGCCGATCTTGGCGGTGCTGGTGGTCTTGCCCGAACCCTGCAGGCCGACCATCATGATCACGACCGGCGGCGCGGCGTTCAGATCAAGCTCGGCGGTGCCGCCGCCAAGCATCTCGACCAGCGCATCGTTGACGATCTTGACGACCTGCTGGCCGGGCGTGACCGACTTCAGGACCGACTGGCCGACGGCCTGTTCCGAAACCTGATCGACGAAGCGGCGAACGACGGGAAGCGCAACGTCGGCCTCGAGCAGCGCGATGCGCACTTCGCGCATGGCGGCGAGGACGTCTTCCTCACGCAGCGCGCCGCGGCCGCGCAGGCGATCGAATACGCCTCCAAGCCGGTCTGAAAGACTGTCGAACACGCGCAATTCCCATCATCATGCCCTTGATCGGGGACCACTTTCGCGTAACGCGAAAAACGCCGGTGGGCGAAACCTCGCCGACCAGCGTGTGGCATCCTGAACAGGGGCCGTTGTCGAATCCGCAAGACGCCATGGCGCTCGCAGGCCCGCCCCTTAACTCCGCTTTGCCCGCAAGGCAAGCAGCTTGCTCCGACGTCCACCCACTGCTCCCGTCCCTGGCGCTGCCGCTGACCGGTGCCGGACATAGTTCTTAACCAAAATTTCAGGACGTTCCCTTAGCTTTGGCCCTGACGGTATCGAACCGCAGGACATGCGGCAAAGGTGAGAGCGGGGGCATGGCGACAACGCCGATCAAGTTCGAGAAACGGGATATTGCCCCGGATGCTGGCAGCAGGGCGACCACCGACCGGCGGGAACACGATATCGTGGGTCTCGGTGTCATCATTGCAGCCGTCCTGCTCTTTGTGGCGAACGGCTCGTCGGTACTGCGCGACTTCCTGCATTCACTGGCCACGGGCGCGAGACCGCAGGAGCCGATGCTCGGAACTGCCTTGGTCCTCAACATCGCCCTCCTGCTGTTCGGTTGGCGCCGCTACGTCGATCTCACCCGCGAAGTCGGCCAGCGCCGTATCGCCGAGGAAGTGGCCCACAAGCTTGCCCATACCGACGCGCTGACCGGCTGCCTCAACCGCCGCAGCATCGGCCCTGCTCTTCAGGACATGATCCACGCCGCCCGGGTCACCGGCCACGAGGTCGTGGCGATGATGATGGACCTCGACAACTTCAAGAAGTCGAACGACGCCCATGGTCATCAAGCAGGCGATGCCGTGCTGCTGCAGACCGCCGAGCGGATTCGGGCACTGCTGCCTGAAAAATCGATCATGGCGCGCCTTGGTGGTGACGAGTTCGCCTTTGCCACGATCTACGATCCGGACCACGTCGAAGCTATCGACCGCCTGATGCTCCGCCTGAACACTTCGATCGCCCGCCCCGTGGAGATCGATGGACTCGCGCTCGAAGTGACCGCCTCGATCGGCCTTGCCAACACGAGTCCTGCTGACACGAGCGACGCCGCCGCCTTGGCGGAACTGCTGATCCACCGCGCAGACCTGGCCATGTATCAGGCCAAGAAAGCCGGCCGGAACCGCTACTACTGGTTCGAGCAGAACATGGAGAGCGAGTTGCGCTTCCGCAGCGAGCTGGAGCGCGGCATCCGCGAAGGAATCCCGCGCGGCGAATTCGTGCCCTATTACGAAAAGCAGGTCGATCTCGACACTGGCGAACTGACCGGCTTCGAAATGCTTGCCCGCTGGAAGAGCCCCAAGCACGGCCTGCTTTCGCCCGAACTGTTCATTCCCATCGCCGAGGAAATCGGCCTGATCTCCGAACTGTCGGAAAGCCTGATCCGCCAGGCACTGCGCGATGCGCGCGAATGGGATCCGCGGCTTACTCTCTCGGTCAACATCTCGCCGCTGCAGTTGCGCGATCCGTGGTTTGCCCAGAAGCTGCTCAAGCTGCTGGTCGAAGCCAACTTCCCGCCGCACCGGCTCGACATCGAAATTACCGAGACCTGCCTGCACGAGAACGTCGGCGTCGTGCGCACCCTGATCACCAGCCTCAAGAATCAGGGCATCCGCATCAGCCTCGACGATTTCGGCACCGGTTATTCGTCACTGGCGCAGCTGCGCACCCTGCCCTTCGACCGGATCAAGATCGACCGCTTCTTCGTCTCGACGCTGGGCAAGAGCAAGGACAGCGGCACCATCATCGAGGCGATCTCCTCGCTCGGCAAGGGCATGGACCTGCCGATCACTGCCGAAGGCATCGAAAGTCCCGAAGTGCTGGACGAACTGCGCAAATACGGTTCGTTCAAGGGCCAGGGCTACCTTTACGGGCAGCCGGCAGATGCGGACGAAGTCCGTGCCCTGCTGGCCAGCAGCAATCTTCTGCCCAGCATTGTCGTCCCCTCGCCCAGCGAACCGCTCGAACTTCCGCGAGCGGCGACGGCCTGATTTTCGGCGAAATGATTGCCACGAGGCGCGGCAATCCCTAAGTCGCGCGCCATGCGCATTCCCTTCCGCAAGATGCATGGCCTCGGCAACGATTTCGTCGTGATCGACGCGCGCGAGACGCCGGTGGCGATGACCACGCGCCGCGCCGCCGCGCTGGCCGACCGCCGCACCGGCATCGGCTGCGATCAGCTCATCGTGCTCGAACCATCGCAGGTCGCCGACGTGCGCATGCGCATCTTCAACAACGACGGCGGCGAGGTCGAGGCCTGCGGGAACGCCAGTCGCGCTGTTGGGCTTCTGCTCGGGGGCACGAACGCGATCGAGACCCTGGGTGGCCTGATCCGCTCCGAGGCGGGCGAGGATGGGGTCACCGTCGACATGGGCCTGCCCCGCTTTGGCTGGCAGGACATACCCCTGAGTTATGCCATGGATACCCTTGAGTTGCCGCTTGGCTGGGAAGAGTTGGAAAATCCCGTCGGCGTCAATGTCGGCAACCCCCATGCGGTGTTCTTCGTGCCCGATGCCGATGCGGTAGAGCTGGAAAGATTGGGCCCAGTCATTGAAAACGATGCGGTTTTCCCCGAGCGCGTGAACGTCAACGTCGCCAGCGTGGTCGGCCCAGACCACCTCAAGCTGCGCGTGTGGGAGCGCGGCGCCGGCCTGACCCGCGCCTGCGGCACCGGCGCCTGCGCGACGGCCGTTGCGGCGATGCGCCGCAAGCTGACCGGCCGCAAGGTCCGCGTCGACCTGCCCGGCGGCCCCCTCACCATCGCCTGGCCTGAAGGCGGCTCGATCGAGATGACCGGCCCTGCGGCGCTCAGCTTCGAAGGCTCGTTCGAGGATGCCGACTTCCCCGCATGAGCGGACGCATCGTCTCCCTTGGCTGCCGCCTCAACATTGCCGAAAGCGAGGCAATCGGCGGCTTTCTGCGCGATGGACCGCCCACGGTGGTCGTCAATTCCTGCGCGGTGACCGCCGAGGCCGTGCGGCAGTCGCGCCGTGCCGTGCGCAAACTGCGGCGCGAGCATCCCGATGCGCGGCTTGTCGTCACCGGTTGCGCAGCGACGATCGAGCGCGATGCGTTCGCTGCCATGCCGGAAGTCGATGCAGTCGTGCTGAACGGCGACAAGCTGAAACCGCAAGCATGGCGTCCCCGCGCAGGCGGGGAACTCGGCGTTGTTACGAAACCTCGCGCAAACCGACTGAAGCCCCCGTCTGCGCGAGGGCGCATTGAAGCGCAAACGCCCAGGCACACCCGCGCCTTCGTGCCGGTGCAGAACGGCTGCGATCACGCCTGCACCTTCTGCATCATCCCGCAGGGTCGCGGCCCGAGCCGGTCGCTCGACATACCACGAGTGCTTGAGGCCATCGCCCGCCACGAGGGCGTCAACGAGGTCGTGCTGACCGGCGTGGACGTCACGTCCTGGGGCGCGGACCTGCCGGGCCACCAACACCTCGGCAATCTCGTCGCCGCGATCCTTGCCGCGTTCCCCGCCCTGCCCCGCCTGCGCCTCTCGTCGCTCGACGGCGTGGAGATCGACCCGCTCTTGTTCGAGTTGATTACGCACGAACCGCGTGTGATGCCGCACGTCCACCTCTCGCTGCAATCGGGCAGCGACATGGTGCTCAAGCGGATGAAGCGGAGACACTCGCGCAAGGATGCAATCGAACTCGTCCAGCGCATGAAAGCTGCTCGCCCCGGAATCGCCGTCGGTGCCGACCTGATCGCCGGTTTCCCGACCGAAACGCCCGAGATGCACGCCGACAACGTCTCGATCGTGCGCGAATGCGCGGTCGTCCACGGTCACGTCTTCCCCTACTCCCCGCGTCCCGGCACGCCCGCAGCGCGGATGCCGCAAGTCGATCCGATGCTCGTCAAGGAACGAGCGGCCGAGGTGCGGGCCGAAGTGGCAAAGCAACGCCGGGATTGGCTGCGATCTCTGCTCGGCATGCCTGCGCAAGTCCTTGCCGAGCGCGACGGAACCGGCCATGCGGGACACTTTGCGACCTACCGCGTTCCGGAAGGTACTCCTGTCGGGAGCCTCGTCACGGTAACGCCGACCAAGATTGTTGAAGGAATACTGGAATGAGTCCGGAACCTGCCAGCGCAAGCTGGTCCGACCGCATCCTCGGCGGATTCCGCAAGACGTCCGAGCGGCTTGCCGAGAATCTCGGCGGCATCGTCGGCAGCAGCCGCCTCAGCGATGCGCAGCTCGATGATATCGAAGACGCGCTGATCCTGTCCGACCTCGGCCCGCGCGCCGCTGCCCGCATCCGCGAACGCCTGAAAGGTGCCCGCTTCGAGAATGGCGTGGACGAACAGGGCCTGAAGGAAGCCGTGGCCGAAGAGATTGCCGCGATCCTGCGACCGGTTGCCAAGCCGCTCGAAATCGTGGCCTTTCCGCGCCCGCAGGTGATCCTCGTCATCGGCGTCAACGGATCGGGCAAGACAACCACCATCGCCAAGCTTGCCCACCTGTTCCAGGAGCAGGACTATGGCGTGATGCTGGCGGCCGGCGACACTTTCCGTGCTGCCGCCATCGGCCAGCTTAAGGTCTGGGCCGATCGGCTCGGCGTGCCCATCGTCACCGGCCCCGAGGGCGGCGACCCGGCTGCTATCGTGTTCGATGCGGTAAAGACTGCCACCGACACCGGCATCGACACACTGATCGTGGATACCGCCGGTCGCCTCCAGAACAAGCGCGAGCTGATGGACGAGCTGGCAAAGGTGCGCCGCGTGCTCGGTCGCCTCAATCCCGAAGCCCCGCACGACGTGGTGCTGGTGCTCGACGCCACCAACGGACAAAATGCGCTGCAGCAGATCGAGATCTTCAAGGAAGTGGCGGGCGTGACCGGCCTGATCATGACCAAGCTCGACGGCACCGCGCGCGGGGGCGTGCTGGTGGCGGCGGCCGAGCAATATGGCCTGCCGATCCACGCGATCGGCGTGGGCGAGAAGATCGACGATCTGCGCCCGTTCGATCCCGACCTTGTTGCCAAGGTCATCGCAGGAGTGTTCCGGTGAGCGAAACGCAGAAGAAGCCCAAATCATCATGGGTGAACCTGCTGGTCGATTACGGCCCGCTGCTCGTGTTCTTCCTCGCCTACCGCTACTTCAAGCGCGATGGCGGGGACGCCGGACTTGCCGAGGTAGTGGCAGTTACCAAAGGCACCGCGGCCTTCATGGTCGCAACGGTCGTGGCGTTGATCGTCTCGAAGCTGCGGCTCGGTAAGATTTCGCCGATGCTGTGGCTGTCGACAGTGCTGATACTCGGGTTCGGGACCTTGACCGTCCTGCTGGGCGATCCCTTCTGGATCCAGGTCAAGCCAACGGCGATCTACCTGCTTTTTGCCGGCGTGCTGTTTGCGGGTCTTGCCAAAGGCAAAGCCATGCTGCGCTACCTGCTTGAGGCCGCATTCGACGGGTTGAACGAGGAAGGCTGGCTGAAGCTTTCGCGGAACTGGGCGTTCTTCTTCCTGTTCCTTGCCGCGCTGAACGAAGTCCTGCGCTATTTCTTCAACACGGCGAACGGCAATTTCGAGATCTGGCTGCAGGCCAAGCTATGGGGCGTCACCACGCTGTCGTTCCTGTTCACTTTCGCGCAGATTCCCATGCTGATGAAGCATGGCCTTGCTGTGGAAGACCAGACCGAAGTGGAACAGAACCCACCGCACGACTGAGGCGCGCCTGCGCCTCCCCAAGGGACTGGAACCCCATCCCTAATTTTGTGTGACATTTGCGGCACGCTGCCTAATATGCACGGCAACCGTGGGGGCATGGTCGTGCTCCTGCCATATGACGGTTGCACATAGGGGGAAATCACATGGCCAAGTTCTTTGGCAATCTTCATCTCGTTCTTGTCGTCGGTCTTGTCGCTGCCATCGCGGTTATGGTGGGCTACGGCGCATCCGCTCCGGCTGACACCAACTCGGTGTTCCGCTGGCTCCATGCCTTCTTCGGGATCCTGTGGATCGGCCTGCTCTATTACCTGAACTTCGTGCAGGTTCCGACCATGCCGAAGATCCCCGCCGAGCAGAAGGGCGCGATCACCGGCCACATCGCACCGAAGGTGTTCTTCTTCTTCCGTTATGCCGCGCTGCTGACCGTGGTCACCGGCCTCGTCATCGCGTTCGTCAACGGCTATGGCCATCAGGCATTGTCTTTCTCGGGCGAAGGCAACGTCAACATGATCGGGCTTGGCATGTGGCTGGCGCTGATCATGGCATTCAACGTGTGGTTCATCATCTGGCCCGCCCAGAAGAAGATCCTCGGGATCGTCGAAGCCTCGGCCGAGGAAAAGGCTGCTGCAGCACCCCGCGCTCTCGCCGCAAGCCGCACCAACCTGCTGCTGTCGCTGCCGATGCTGTACTGCATGGTGAGCGCGAACCTGGGCTGATCATCCCGGCCTTGATGCACTGGAACAGGGGGCGCGGCATCATCGGTTGCCGCGCCCTTTTTCTGCGACGGGATATTAAATCGCGTTCATGCGTTGCCCCCTCAACCCGCACTGCGGGTGCGAACACCAAGGGGAGTAATTCACCACATGCGCAAGTTCACGATCCTCGCTGCCGCCGCGGCGACCGCCCTGACGCTTTCCGCCTGCTCGGAAAAGACCCAGGAAGCTGCCGAGACGACAGCGGAATCGGCAGGCAATGACGTTGCCAATGCTGCCGACAACGCAGCTGCCGCTACCGACGAGCTGGGTGACAAGGCTGCTGCCGCCGTCGACAACGCCGCCGCAAAGACCGACGAAATGGCCGACAAGGCAGCTGCGGCTACCAAGCAGGAAGCCGCCGAAGCCGAAGCCAGCCTTCACAATGAATCGGTGGCGGAAGCCAAGAAGGACTGATCCGATCTCCCGGGGCGGCACTGCCGCTCCGGGCATCGACGTGATTGGACGTCAGCTTGTGAAAAGACCGGCAAGCTTTTCGATGAGATGAGCCGATACATAGGGCTTGCTGAGAATTGGCCGATCATTGAACGGCGGATCGACAGACCCATAGCCCGTGGCAATGATGAAGGGCACTTCGCGCGCGGCAAGTGCTTCTGCCAGAGACGAGCCGGATTCCCCGGCAAGGTTCCAATCGAGGACCGCTGCATCGATGCCGCCTGCAGCGATCGCCTCCAGGCCCTCGCTCACCCTGCCGACCGGCCCCAATGGCACTGCGCCGTGATCTTCCAAGGCATCGCACAACATGGCGGCGACTATGAACTCGTCTTCAACAACCAGTATGCGTTTGCCGTCAATCATCGTGCGTCCCAGGAGTTGGCCGGACATGCGGCACCGCGATACGGCATCGTAACCCGGCCCGATTATAGTCCAGATCAACCCGGCCACCAAGCTGGCGGGGTATCGCTTCGGTCAAGAGGCGCGAGCCGAAACCCTTGCGTTCCGGCACATTCACCGCAGGGCCACCACTCTCCACCCAATCTATTACAACCATTTCGGATTCATCGACTGCCCAACGCACCGTCACCCGGCCGGTCAGGCCTGACAGCGCGCCGTATTTCATCGCGTTGGTGGCCAGTTCATGCAGGACCATCACCAGCGAAACTGTGGCATTCGCCGGCATGACCACATCCGGCCCCGACACGTCGAGCCGCATGTCATCTGCCCTGCAGATCAGCAGCCCGTGATTGACGATGTCGGCGAGGTGCGCTCCCGCCCAGTTGGTCCGGCTCAGGGCGTCATGGGCGCCGGACAGAGCGGCGAGCCTGTTGCTGAATGTGCCGATCCGACCATCGGCAGCACCTCCCCCGCGAAAGGTCTGGTGGGCCATCGCCTGCACCACCATCAGCGTGTTCTTGACGCGATGGTTCAATTCATCAACGAGCAGCTTCAGTTGCTCTTCCAGTTGCTTGCGCTCGGTAATGTCGATGCCGGTCGATTGGGCAACCGACCACTCGCCTGCATCGTCGAATTCAAGGGCGTGATTGCGCCACAGCATCCACCGGGTCCCACCCGCCGCTTCGAAACGGTTTTCGATGGTCAGTTCCGGATGCGCAGGAGTCAGATTGCGCAACATGGCGCGGACATGGTTCTGGTCCTCTCCGGTGACGAAATCCCAAAGGTTTCTGCCCGTCAACTCATGCGGCTCGCGCGCGAGGGTGGCCGCGTAAGCTCGGTTGACGAACAGGATCAGCCCGTCAGACCGAAAACGGCAGACAGTTTCAAGCTGAGCATCGAGAATTTCGCGCAGTAACGCGCTATCGGACATGCGGGCGCCCCTGTTGCCACAATGGGCCAGAAGTAACGGAATTCTGACGAATTCCAATATCCTTAGCTGGAAACCGGATGAACCGAAGCGGACCGGTCAGATCTTCAGCTGGCTACCGAGTTCGACAACGCGGTTGGTGGGAAGCCGGAAGAACTCCATGGCACTTGCCGCGTTGCGCAGCATCCAGGCGAACAGCTTCTCTCGCCACAGCGCCATGCCGGGCTTGTCCGAAGGAATCAGGGTCTGGCGTGACAGGAAGAAGCTGGTCTTCATCATGTTGAACGGCTCGCCGCACATGCTCACGCCCTTCAATGCGCCGGGCACGTCGGTTTCCTCTAGGAAGCCGAAACGCAGGGTCAGGCGGTAAAAGCCATTGCCGAAGTCCTTGACGGCGTAGCGTTCGCCTTCATCCATGTAAGGCACGTCTTCGATCGAGACGGTGAGGATCACGACGCGCTCGTGCAGAACCTTGTTGTGCTTGATGTTGTGCAACAGTGCCGAAGGAACGCCAGCGGCGGTCGAGGCCATGAAGATTGCCGTGCCGGATACCCTGGCTGCGCTCGAATGCGCGGACTTTGTGAAGACCTCGAGGGGGATCGTGCCTTCGGCCATGTTCTCCCGCATCAAGGCACGCCCGCGTGACCAGGTTGTCAGCAAGGTGAAGATGGCAATGCCCATTACCAGCGGCACCCAGCCACCGTCGGGGATCTTGGTCATGTTGGCGCCAAGGTATGCCCCGTCGATTGCGAAGAACAGGGCCAGCATGGCGACGGCCGCAGGGGCCTTCCAATGCCACAGCTTGAACAGCACGACCGCCAGCAGGAAGTTGTCGATCAACATCGCCCCGGTCACCGCGATGCCATAGGCGGCGGTAAGGTTGGACGAGCGCTGGAACACCAGCACCAGCAGGATCACCGCGATCATCAGCGCCCAGTTGATCACCGGGATGTAGATCTGGCCGGCTGCGGTCGAGGTGTGCTTGATCGTCATGCGCGGGATAAAACCAAGCTGGATTGCCTGCTGCGTCACCGAGAATGCGCCGGAGATGACCGCCTGCGAAGCAATCACTGCAGCGCATGAGGCGATGAACAGCAGCGGCCATTGGAACCACTCTGGCGCAAGGTAATAGAACGGGCTTTCGAGCGCGGCCGGATTGCGGATCAGCAACGATGCCTGGCCGAGATAGTTGAGCACCAGCGCTGGCAGGACGAAGATCAGCCACGACATGCGGATCGGGCTGCGGCCGAAGTGGCCCATGTCAGCGTAAAGCGCCTCAGCGCCGGTCACCGCGAGCACGGCGGCGCCCATCGCGAGGAAACCTCGCCATGGGTCGGAGATGAACATGGTGACCGCGTGGTGCGGACTGAGCGCGGTGATGACCTGGGGGTATTCGGCGATGCTGAGGCTGCCGAGCACTGCAATGGTGCCGAAATAGACCAGCATGATCGGCCCGAAGAACGCGGCAACCTTTTCGGTCCCGCGGCTCTGGATGAAGAACAGGCCGATCAGGATACCGACGACCAGCGGCACGATCAGGGGATGCATGTCAGGCCGGTAAACTGCGACGCCTTCGATCGCGCCCATCACCGAAACCGCCGGGGTGATCATCGAATCACCATAGAACAGCGCGGTGGCAAACACGCCGAGCAGGATGATCCCCTTGCCCCAGCGCTTGCCATCCGTGTGCTGGTTGATCAGCGCAAGCAGCGCGAGGCTGCCGCCTTCACCCTTGTTGTCGGCGCGCATGATGATCGAGACGTACTTGAACGTCACGATGATCATCATCGACCAGAACATCAGGCTGATGATGCCGTAGATGTGCAGCAGGTCCAGCGGGAGCTTGTGGTGCCCTGCAAACGTGTCGCGCAGAGCGTAAAGCGGGCTGGTGCCGATGTCGCCGAAGACGACGCCGATCGCGCCGACAGCAAGCTTCGTCAGGGAGCCGTGCGAGTGCCCTGCATGGCCGTGGCCGGCGGTGTGCGCAGGCGCGCCCCCACTGGCATGTTCGGCATTGCTGACAGCATTACTCATGGCAACAGCGCCCCCGGGCTCACAGCCTCGATCGCAACCACCAGAAGGGCGGTGCGGCGCGGCGCTTTAGCACTGCCCCAATGCACCCGCAATGGGCTGGAAAACGGCCGCGCGCGAGGATAACGAACGGCATATGCAGCCGTTCCGAACGCCATTTTTCTGCTTTTTATTCAGCAGCTTCGTTGGAGGCGCCAGCTTCTGGAGCGGGTACCGGAACCGGCGCCCCCGCGGTCACCGCGCCGGAGCTTGCCGCCAGCATCGAGTCGATCCGCTGGATTCGTTCTGACAGATCCGCGCGATAGGGAGCGTCTGCGGGAGAACGCCGGAGCAGCTCTGCCCACATTGCGCGAGCATCGGCTAGCCTGCCGGACTGGGCGAGTGCCAGACCCATGAAGAACGGGGGACCGGGATGATCCGGCGCAATCGCCGCCGCCTTCTGGAACGCGAATTGCGCCGCCGGCGTGATGATCCCATCACTGTGGCCGACCAAGGCGTTACCGAGCGAAACCCACAGGTCAGCATCCTGGGGGAACTGCTGCGTTCCCTTGCGCAGCACTTCCGCCGCGGCGCCGTATTGCCCCTGCCGGGCAAGTCCGTCGGCCAGGATCATCCAGCTCTGCCCTTGCGCGAACTGGTCGCCCATCTGCTGGCGTTGCTTGACCAGAGCCTCGTCCGCAGCGCGCTTGTTCTCGATCGGCGCCTTGGGCGCACCGGGCGTGCCAGGGTGCCCTTGCAGCGCATAACCCGCAATCCCGACGAGCAATGCCGCGCCTGACAGCTCCCAACCGGCACGCGGCATCTTCAAAACGAATGCCAGCAGCGCGAAAACTATCGCTGCAACCAGCACGATCAGGATCCAGGTCATTCGCTGCCCTCCGGCTTTGCGCCCTTGCGGAAACGGCCGCGCAGCAAGATCGCCGCAAGCAGCAGGATGACCAGCGGAGCCGCAAACAGCGGCCACATGATCGGCTTGTTCTGCGGCGCATAGCTGACGTAATCGCCATAGCGCTCAACGAGCCAGGCGCGAATGGCCTCGGGATCCTCGCCGGCCTTGATGCGGGTGCGGACTTGATGCCGCATGTCGCCAGCCATCGGCGCATCGGAATCCGAAATGGCCTGGCTCTGGCACTTGAGACAGCGCAGCGTCTCCATCAATCGCTGTGCCTTGGCCTCTTGCGCCGGATCTTCAAGCTGCTTGTAGGCATAAGGTGCGGGCGGCAGTTGATCCTGAGCGAAGAGCGGCTGAGCCGCCAGCAAAGCCATGATCGGGAAGAAAAGGCGCTTCACGATTGCGCCTCCTTCAGCTTTTCAAGAATGAGCGGCACATCCTCGGGACGGATCTCGCCAATGTGCTGATACCGGATCACCCCTTTGGCATCGATCACAAAAGTCTCTGGTACGCCGGACGAGCCAATGGCGAGCTGCACTTCCGAGAGATCGTCCTTGCCGATGCGGGCGAAGGGATTGCCGTTTCTCGCAAGAAAGTCCTCAAGGTCCTGCTTACGATCACGCAAGGCAACACCGTCGATCTCGATGCCCTGCTGACGCAGCGCTTCCAATTGCGGCGCTTCGACCGCGCAAGGAATACACCAGCTCGCAAAGACATTCAGCAGCCTTGGCTTGCCCTTCATCTCGGCCGTGTTCAGCCCGGGCCTGTCGTCGGTTGCTGCCGCGAGATTGAACTGCGGCAGTGGCTTGCCGATGAAGGTGCTTGCCACTTCGCGGTCAGCCGGGCGGACTAGGCCCCAGATCACCAGGGCGAAGAATGCGCCGAACAGGATCAGCGGGAGCCAGATGGCCAATCCGGAGCGCTTGGGCGCGGGCTCGGTCACTTGAGTTGCTCCTGCTGCGACTTGCGCCAGGCGATCTTGCCTTCGGCCCGCAAGCGCCGGATATCGTGGGCGACGCGGCCAATCAACGCGAGCAGGCCACCAAATGCCACGAGAAGGCCCCCCAGCCAAAGCAGCGGCACGAAGGGCTTCCACCAGAAGCGCATTTGCCAGCGGCCGTCTTCACCCTCGTTGCCCAGAACCGCATAGAGCTGGCCGTTCCAGCGCGTATGTAGCGCGGATTCGGTGCGCTCGCCCGGCGGCGAGGTAAAAGTGCGCGCCTGCGGGTGCAGCGTTACAGGATTGCCGCCCTTGTAGGACGCGCTCACGGTGGCCTCCAGCGCGGTCCAGTTCGGCCCGGCCACCGGCTCGACGCTTTCCAGCTTGAGCGAGATCGGCCCCACAGCCTGCGTATCGCCGACGTTCATGGCGGCGAGGCGCTCGGTGGAAAATGCGCTTTCGGCCGCCGCGCCGAGCAGGGCCACGGCAATGCCGAAGTGCCCGAAGACCATGCCATAGACCGCAAGAGGGGTGCGGCGCAGATTGCGGCCACGCAGCGGTAACCAGCTCGCTACGGCGAGCCCTATGCCCACGGCGATGCCCAGCATCGGCAGCACGCGAATGCCCGGCGCCATCACTGCTACAGCCAGCAGCACCACTGCCGCCAGCAATGCAGGCACGGCAACGGCAGCGGTGATCCGCCCCGGCTTGTCCTTGCGCCAGCGCAGCAACGGTCCGACCGCCATGACCATCATCATCGGGATCGCAAAGATCGCCGAAACCGGGTTGAAGTACGGCGGCCCGACCGAAACCTTGGCTCCGAACGCCTCGGTCAGCAGCGGGTACAGCGTGCCCAGAAGCACGATGCCGAGAATGCCGCAGAGCATCACATTGTTGAACACCAGGCTGGATTCGCGGCTGAAGACACTGAAGCGTTCCCCCTCAGTCACGGTCGAGGCGCGAATGCCGAACAGCGCCAGCGCGCCGCCAATGTAGATTGCCAGCAAGGCGAGGATGAACGAGCCGCGCTCCGGATCAACGGCGAAGGCATGAACAGAGGTGAGAATGCCAGAGCGGACGAGGAACGTACCCACCATCGACATCGAGAAGGCAATCACCCCGAGCATGACCGTCCACGCGCGCAAAGCGTTGCGGCTTGCCAGCACCGAAGCCGAATGCAGCAGCGCCGTTGCCGCCAGCCACGGCATAAGCGAAGCGTTTTCGACCGGATCCCAGAACCACCAGCCGCCCCAGCCGAGCGTGTAGTACGCCCAGTAGGAGCCGGCGGTGATGCCCACCGTCAGGAAGATCCACGCGCCCAGCACCCAAGGCCGCATTGCCCGGGCGAAAGCGGGACCGACGTCGCGCGTGATCAGCGCACCAATTGCGAAGCTGAAGGCGACCGACAGACCGACATAACCGACGTAAAGCGTCGGCGGATGAAACGCGAGGCCGATGTCCTGCAGCAGCGGGTTGAGCCCTGCCCCTTCCGGTGCTGGTTCGGGCAAGCGCTCGAAAGGGTTCGAGGACAAGAGCAAGAAGGCGTAGAAGCCAAGGCTGACGAAGGCTTGCCCGGCGAGCGTGGCCAGAAGCGTTTCCTCGCGAAGGCGCTGCTCGACCAAGGCTACGATGCCGCCCGAAACCGCCATGATCGTCACCCACAGCAGCATCGAGCCTTCGTGGTTGCCCCAGGTACCGGCCAGCTTGAAGATGAACGGCTTCATCGAGTGGCTGTTCTCGGCAACGAGCTTCACCGAAAGATCAGTCTCGAGAAACAGGTCGATCAGGCAGAGGAAAGACACCGCAACCAGTGCTCCCTGCATCACGGCAAGCGGCCGAACCACGCCGGCCAGCACCTTGCCGCCCGGCCGGAGCGCCGAGAAACCGGCGAACAGTTGCAGCACGGCAAGCGCTGCCGCCATCCACAATACGGCAAGACCGAGTTCTGCGATCATTTGGTTTCGGCCACCACTTCCTTGGCCTGTGCGGCGGTCATGTCGCCCATCTGGCGTGGAACATACTTCTCGTCATGCTTGGCGAGAAGATTGTCGGCTACGAAGGTCTGACCCTCCATGCGCCCCTCGGCGACGACGCCCGATCCCTCGACGAAGAGGTCCGGGGTGATGCCGGTATAGCGGACCGGCACGCGGGCCTTGCCGTCGCCGACGATGAAATCGATCGTCACGCCGTCGGCCTGTGTCTTGAGCGAGCCCTTCTCGACCATGCCGCCGAGGCGGATGGCGCGGCCCTGCTCCGGCTTGTCCTTCACAAGATCGCTTGGCACATAGAAGTAGCTGGCCTGGTTGGACAGGGCATAGGCGGCAAGCAGCCCTGCCCCGATCAGCGCAGCAAGTGCGATGACCAGGAGGACGAGCCGCTGGTGCTTGGGCTTGATGCCGCCGGTTGAATTGGTGCTCACTTGCCTCTCACCTTGTCACGACGGCGTTCCGCCCGGACCATCGCCACCAGCGTCCAGCCGACCAGCACCAGCGTGCCGATCACGCCGATCGCCAGGGCTGCTGCCACGTAATCCCACTGCTGAAGACCTTCGCGCATCGTAAGCTTACGCCATCGCTTTCCGGCGCAGACGCGCCTCGGCCTGAATTTCGGCCAGAAGAGTGCGCATCCGCGCAAGAACCACGCCGCCGAACACCAAGCTGAAACCCAGCGCGGCAATGAGCAGCGGCCAGAGGAATGTTCCGTCGATGGCCGACTTGCCCGCGGTAATCGAAGGGGGTTGATGCAGGCTGTTCCACCACACCACCGAGCGGTTGATGATCGGGATGTTGATGGCGCCGACCAGACCGAAAATTGCCGTGATACGGCTGCCGCCGCCGCCGCCGGCCATGTCCCGCTGCGCAGCGCCGGACAGAGCGATGTAGCCGAAGTACAGGAACAGCAGGACGAGGAAACTGGTCAGACGTCCATCCCAGACCCACCACGTGCCCCAGGTCGGCCTCGCCCAGATCGAGCCGGTCGCGAGGCAAATCGCCGTGAACGTCGCACCGGGAACAGCCGCCGCACGTCCGGCGATGGCCGCCAGCGGATGCCGCCAGACCAGTTCGACAAGGCTTGCAATCGCAATGGTCGACCACCCGGCCATGCCTAGCCACGCTGCGGGGACATGGATGAACAGGATCCGCACGGTGTCGCCCATCAGGCGATCGGGTGGCACGACAATCACGCCGTAGAGCACCGCGCCCATCGACAGGAGCAGGCCGGACACCAGAAGCAACGGCATCATCCAGCGGGCAAGGCGCAGGAAACGGGCGGGATTGGCAAATCCGTGCATGGGCGCGGGGAATCTGATCCTTCTCCCGGCGACCCCCGCCGCCGGTCCGTCATCGCTCTGCCACTTGCCGCGCCACGGGGCAAGCGCAATGGCGCCGAGCCGTACCAAAAGGCGATACGACAGGGCGAAAATGCCTTTGATGTCAGGAGAGAATGGGGCGACCGATGGGGTTCGAACCCACGACCTCCGGTACCACAAACCGGCGCTCTAACCAACTGAGCTACGGTCGCCACATTGCTGCGCAGGTTTGCTCTGCGCGGGGTGGCCCCTTTGCAGAAAGGCGCGACAAAGGGAAGCGGAAATTTGAAGGCGGCAAAGATTCAGCGGCTGAACCTGTCACCCCAAGTGCGAAAGGCGATGCGTGGCGGGTTCACGCCGACATCGATCAAGGCCTGCTCTTCCACGCTGGCCGAATCGACCTTCACAGTCTGCGTAAGCAGGAACCATCGGCTACGCACCTGCAACTGGTTGAGCGGAACGCCAACGCCCTCCCCTCCTGCGCCACGCAAGGCCTCGTCGGCATTTTTCCAGCCGAGCGCAGGCCGTGACGCCAACAAGGCGCGGGCGCGCTGCGCCGGAATGGCCTGCGGCGCGATCATCGTCAGCAGAAGGGACTGATCCGGCCGCAAGGTGTTGACGTTGATCGGTGACAAGTCCGCCCCGGGCAAGGCGCAAAGCCATGGTCGCAAGCGCTCATAGAACTGCGGCGTCATCCCCCGCACCGCGCGAATCTCGCTGACATCGCTGATCAACCGGCCCGCGGTTCGGTATGGGACGGCCTGGCCCTGATAGCTGTCGTCCTCGGCCCCATTTGGCGCCGGTGCATTGTCAGTGTCGATCCAATCGGCAATCGAATCGCTGATGATGGCGGCTTCTGCTTCGGGAATGGCCAGCCCCTTCATCAATGCTCGCATCTGGTTCAGCCCAACCAGCCTGAGGCGCAGGGCGCCTTGGGCATCAGCTTCGGCGAGGGAGTTGAGATTGAAACAGTTCCCCGCATCGTCAACGCGCGCCATCACGGTGCCACGCGGCAAGGGCAGCGGAAAGTCCCGACCGAGCAGACCGCTGCGATCTACCGTCCGGTCCTGCGAGGTTTCGACCAAAGACTTGATCCGCGCCATCGCCAGCGTTTCGGCGCTTGTCGCATAGAGCCGCGCCTGCGTCATCGCCTGGCCATTGGCGGCAAGGCGCGTGGCGAGATTGAGACGGTCGAGCATCAACGCGGCAATGACCGCCATCACCGCAACCAGCAGCAGGACGGAGAGCAAGGCCGCACCCCGCTCGCGAGGGTCATCCGGCCTCACTGATAGTTCACCCCGACAAGCGAAACCACGCGCAATGGCGGCACGCCGTTCTGCGGGATCAGCAGTTCGATCGCCACGGGCAGTTCGGTCGACAGTTGCGGGTCCCAGCGATCACGCCAATTGCCGTCCTTCGCCCGGAAGCGCACCGTGGGTGGCGCATTGAGGGCGAGAACACCCGCTCCGGCTTCCGCCGCCGAACCATCAGGAAAAGGATAGCCGGCCCGAACCAGTGCCTTTGCGGTGATCCGATACTCCACCTTCTGCAGGCCGGGGCGCGGTGCGCCATCGACATTGTCCCAGCCGCTCCGGGTAAAACGGATCATCACGCCATCGGTGTTGGCTTCGAAGGCCGGGTGGCTCGTGCCGGAAATGTCACGCGAAGGACGCGGCACCGCCTGCGCCAGATCGGCCGTCCACACCGAAAGGAAACGCCGCTGGCTGGCAATGCTTTCTGTCTTGTCCCGGCTCGCAAGCTCGGCATCCACCGAGAACCGCAGCAGTCCCAGTGCACCGACCGCAATTACCGCGAACAGGGCCAGTGCAATCAGCATCTCGACCAGGGTGAAGCCGTTGGGCGAAGGTTGCTGCCTCACGCGCCGGGCAGCCTGGTGAAATCGAGAGTGAAGGACTGGCTCTGCGCGCCCGGAGTTGTCTCGCGGACCGACAGGACAATGCCCAAGACGCCATAATTTGGGCGCATCTCGACGGTGCGGGTCCATTGGAAGCGGCGCCCCGCATTCTCGATGGTGCCCGAAGCCGATCCGACCGGCGGCGGCGCTGGATCGGTCAGAATCTCGGCCGCCATGTTCTGCGCCACGATTTCCCGAAGCAGCCGCTGATCCAGATCTGCCGTGCGCGAAATGCTCGCGCCCTCCATCTGCAGCAAGGCAAGCGCCGCGATGGCGAACACCGCAAGCGCCACGAGCAGTTCGAGCAAGGTAAAGCCGTTACGCTCAGCCGCCATCGACGATCACGCTCCCATCGCGACGCAGGTGGATTGAAAGCGCCGCTTCAGCACGCTGCAGACGGATCAGGGCTTCGCTGCTGGCAAGCCCCAGGGAATCGAAGACGATGCGTTGCCGTTGGCCGTCCACCACGGTTTCGGGATTCCAACCGGTGAGCTCAAAGCCCCGGCCCGGCAATGGCTGCCAACGCCCCTCGCGGCGCCCTTCGAAGTAGTAACCCTTCTCACTCACTACCAGTGATACAGGTCGCGCGCCGACGATGGCCTCATCCCGCGCCGCGAGCGTTCGCGCTGCAAAGCGCTCGGCCTCGTCACGCAGCTTGCGCCCATCGCCGGGGATCGTCAGCACTGCCGCCGTCGCCAGGAGCCCCATGACCAGCAGCACAACCATCATCTCGACCAGCGAGAAACCGTTGCGGGCAGTAAAAGAGCGACTCTGACGGGGCACGAAATCTCGCATGCGGCAGGAACGTGACGGTTTTACGACCAAGTGACCAGAGGCTTCAAGTTGCAGTCTGCCGCCTCGTTGGAGTAGGTAACAGGCGATGTCGCTCGCCAACGAAGCTTCCGCCGACCGCCTTCTGACCTTGCCGGGCATGATGCGCGTGCCAACGCCCAGACTCGAGATGTTCATGCTGCGCGGGTTTCTGACCGATCAGGAATGCGCTTCGCTGGTCGCTCGCATCGATCGTGACCGTCGGCCTTCGACTATCGCGGATGCAAACGGTGATCATTACTTCCGGACAAGCGAGACCTGCGATCTGCCGATGCAGGAACCGGAGATCGTTGCCCTTGACGAGAAGATCTCAGCAATCGCCGGAATTGATCGACAGTTCGGCGAGCCCATTCAGGGTCAGCGCTATGAACCCGGGCAGGAATTCAAATCGCACACGGATTACTTTGATCCGCATGGAGCGGATTTTCAGCGCTACTGCAACATAGCCGGGCAGCGCACCTGGACCTTCATGGTCTATCTCAATGACGTCGAGGCGGGCGGTGCAACGCGGTTCAAGGTGATCGACAAGATCATTCAGCCCGAAAAGGGCAAGCTGGTGTGCTGGAACAACCGTCGTCCCGACGGTTCGGTAAACCCGGCCACGCTCCATCATGCCATGAAGGTGCGCAAGGGCCTAAAGTACGTGATCACCAAATGGTATCGCGAACGTCCCTGGACCTGACGGTCAGCCTTCCTCGTCGCTGCTCCGCGCGCTTCGGATGGCTGGAAGGCACCGAAACAGAACGTTCGTGTCCGCCTCCCCGAGCAAGGCCGTAAATCGGGTTTCGTGCCTCTCGATCCGCGCCACGGCGTCGTCCGCCATCTTGCGACCGGCTTCCGTCAAAGTCAGCGCATGGCTGCGACCATCCAGGCGCCGACGCTCGACCAGGCCTCGCTCCATCAGCCGCGAGATGATCGGAACCATGTTGGCGCGCTTGATCGCCAGCACCTGCCCGACCTCGGTCTGCGAACAGTCAGGATTTTCGGCAATGACCAACAGCGTCGTCACTTCGGCCGGACGCAAGTCAAGATCGGAAAGTTCGCGCCCCAGGTCTGCCATCATCACGGCGGACGCCCGGCGGAGCTGATAGCCGAGGCGGCTCTCAAGGGAATTGGTCAGCGTCATGGCCTGATCTTTAGGACGGCTATCGCTGATAGCAATATGCCATGGCAAACCACTCACGCAAAAGAAAAGGGCGACCGAAGCCGCCCTTTCCGTGAATGCCCTGTCGCCAGCGTTCAGCGCTTGAGCGAAAGACCACCAAAGCGCTTGTTGAACTGGGCAACACGGCCGCCCTGGTCCAGCTGGCGCGTACCACCGGTCCATGCCGGGTGCGAGGTCGGGTCGATTTCGAGAGCGAGCGTGTCGCCTTCCTTGCCCCAAGTGGAGCGGGTCTCGAAAACGGTGCCGTCGGTCATCTGCACCTTGATCATGTGGTAGTCGGGGTGAATGCCAGTCTTCATGGGTCTTGCTCCGGTGCGCAGCCGGTTCCGACCGGCCGCTAGAATCTGTAAGGGCGCGCGCCTAGCGGAATGCGGCGCTGTTGTCCAGCGTGGCCAGTGATCAGCTGTCCGCAATCATCGCAGTGAAGTTGACCTCGCAGGTCACCTTGTCGCCGATCATCGCCTTGCCAGCGAACTTGCATACGCGCGAACGCTTCTGGGTGAACTCGACATGCAGGTCGAGCAGGACACCGGGCTCCACGGGATTGCGGAACTTGGCCTCCTCGATCGCCATGAAGTAGACCAGCTTGCCGGACCCCGCGAGACCGAGCGATTCCACGGCGAGGACGCCAGCCGCCTGGGCCAGCGCCTCGATCTGGAGGACGCCTGGCATGATCGGGCGGCCGGGGAAATGCCCTTGGAAGAACTGCTCGTTCATCGACACGGCTTTCACCGCGTGGATACGCTCGTTCAGGGTGAGAGAAGCGACACGATCGACCAGCAAAAGCGGATAGCGGTGCGGAAGCGCCGCCATCACCTTGCGAACGTCATAGTCGGTGATCACGCCCTGCGGCGCGTTCTGTTCCTCGGACATTACCCGGCCCCCAAACCGAAGACCTCAGCGGCCTTCGGGTGCCTTCTTCGCAGGCTGCGCTGCGGTCGCCGGCTGCTGTGCGGCCTGGGCCTGAGCCTGCTGCTCACGCTGCGCGCGCGGCATCCAGCCAGCCGGCGGCACCAGCTGTGCCGAAGGAATGGCCTTGTTGAGCTCGGTCAGGATATCCTGGTTGAGATTGTAGACCTGGCCCGCCTTGATGACCGACTGGGAATCGATCACCAGCGTGATCTTCTTCTTGTCCATCGCGGCCTGGGTGGCGGCATCAAGCTTGTCGCCGATCTGCTCGAGCACGTACTGCTGCGAGAGGTTGAGAGGCTCGAGAATCTTCTGGATCTCGGCCTGGCCAGCCTGTTCGATCTGCTGGATCTGTTCGTACTGGGCCTGCAGCGCAGCACGGTTCGGGTTTGCAGCCTTCGAGTCCGCCTGAAGCTTGTCGATCAGCGGCTTGAGCTGCGCTTCGATCTGGGCTTTGCGCGCATTGGCCTGGTCGATCTGCGGCTTGTAGGTGGTCGGACGCTGCTGCTGCGCGGTCTGGTACGCAGCCGATGCGGCGACAACTGCCGAAGGATTGGCGATTGCGATGCCAGGGGTGACCGTGCCGGAAGTGGCCTGCGCCACAGCAGCAGTCGGCGAAACGGAAAGAACGGCGAGGCCCGCGAGAAGCGCGGAAGCGTAACGGATTTTCATCAGAACTGGGTTCCCACGTTGAAAGTGAAGGTCTTGGGATCATCGCCGTTGGCCTTCTTGAGGACCTTGGCAAAATCGAGGCGGAACGGGCCAAACGGCGAATTCCAGTTCACGCCGATGCCGACCGAGACGCGCGGCGAGATCGTGTCGCCGACGTACTCTTCGACATAGCGCGTGATCCGTGCGGGATCCGCGTTGGGTGGAATAACGGTGGTGATCTTGCCGGCATCGTCGGTGTAATAAGTCACCGCATTGGGATTCTGCGTCAGCGGCTTGGTGATGCCCCATACCGCACCGGCGTCGACATAGACCGAAGGACGGAGGCCCAGTTCGCGGGCGCCTGACCCCAGCGGGATTTCAAGCTCGGCACGAGTCAGATAGTAGTACTTCCCGCCCAGCGCGTCATCGACCCACTGGTTGCGGTCAGTCGAAGCGGTATCGGGGACGCCGTCGTTGTTGGTGTCGATCGTGAGGAACTTGCGCAGAACGCGCGGGCCCACGCCGCGAATGTCGAAACCGCGGATCTGAGGCTCGCCAAGGAAGAAGCGGTCTGTCAGGCGGACATCGTCAACTGTCGGATCGCTCGACCGGCTCGACAGCGCCTTGATCGCACCGCCTTCCGCACGGACCGAGAAGATGAAGCCACCGCCCACCGGCCAGAACTTCGCGGCGTTGGCGGTGATGCGCGCATAGCGGACGGAACCGCCCAGCCCGGCAACGTCGGCGCCGACTACGAATTGGGTACCGCGGCTCGGACGCAGGCGGTTGTCCAGCGTGTCATAGACCAGCGAGGCGCCGAGGATGGAACTGGTGCGCTTGCCGATGGCATCGCACAAGTAGCGCCCTGCCAGCAGAATGCTGCACTGGCCGTTAACGTAGAACGTGTTCTGGTCGAGCGTAACGTCATCAAGATTGAACGTGTAGCGCCCGATCAGGGACATGTATTCCGACAGCGGCACGCCGACACGAGCCGAGAAGCCGGTCGTCGCCTGCTTGTAGGTCGTGTTGCGGTTCGAGTTGAACTGGTTGAAACTGTTCAGGTCACGGCGGTAGACGTCGACGCCCATCGAGATGTTCTTGTCGAACAGATAGGGCTCGGTAAAGCTCACCTGCACCGACCGGGTGAAGCGCGAATAATCCACCGACAGGCCGATGGTCTGGCCACGACCGCGGAAGTTGTTCTGGCGGATCGATCCCTGGAAAATGAAGCTCTCAAGGCTCGAGAAACCGGCCGAAAGCTGCAGTTCGCCAGTCGGCCGCTCTTCCACGTTAGCTTCAAGCACGATGCGGTCGGGCGCGCTGCCCGGTTTCTGTTCGATCTCGAACTTTTCCTGGAAGTAGCCCAGCGACTTGATGCGGTTGGTCGAACGCTTGACCTGGAAGGTATTGAACGCGTCGCCCTCAGCCAGACGGAACTCGCGGCGCACGACCTTGTCCTGCGTCAGCGTGTTGCCATTGACGTCGACCCGCTCGACATAGACGCGAGGTGCCTCAGCGATGCGGAAGGTGACCGACATCGTCAGGTCGTCCTTGTTGCGCGAAAAGTCCGGGCGGACGTCGGCGAAGGCATAGCCAAAGGCGCCTGCGGTTTCCGTCAGCGCGTCGACCTGATCCTCGACCATCTTGGCGTTGTACCAGTCACCGGCCTTGATCGGCAGGCGCTTGGACATCGCATCGCTGTCAAAATCGCGCAGCTGGCTGTCGACCTTCACGTCGCCGAACTTGTAGCGGTCGCCTTCCTCCACCACGTAAGTGATGATGAAGTCCTTCTTGTCCGGCGTCAGCTCGGCCACGGCTGAGACCACGCGGAAATCGGCATAGCCTTCGGTCAGATAGAACTGCCGCAACTTCTGCTGGTCAAACGCAAGACGATCGGGATCATAGCTGGTGCCGCTCGAGAACAGGCGGAAGAAGCGCGCCTGCTTCGTCACCATCTCGCCGCGCAGCTTGCCGTCGCCAAACTTCTCGTTGCCGATGATGTTGATCTGGCGGACCTTGGACTTCGGCCCCTCACTGATCTCGAACACGATATCGACGCGATTCTGGTCAAGCATGACCATCTTCGGCTCGACCGTCGCCGCGAAGCGGCCCTGCCGCTTGTAGAGTTCGATGATGCGCGCAACGTCGGCGCGGACCTTGGAACGCGTGAAGATCTGGCGGGCCGCGAGCTTGATCTCGGGCAGGATCTTGTCTTCCTTGAGGCGCTTGTTGCCTTCAAGGATGATGCGGTTGATGACCGGGTTTTCCTTGACCTGAACCATCACGTCGCCGCTGTTGTTGCGGATCGAGACGTCGGCGAACAGTTCGGTCGCGTAGAGGTCCTTCAGCGCCTGGTCACCCAGCGCCTGGGTGTAGGTCTGGCCGGGGCGCAGGCGGATGTAGGACAGGATCGTATCGGGTTCGAGACGCTGCGAACCCTGCACCGTCACGGTGCGGATGACGTCTCCGGCAGGTACTGCAGCCTGCACCACCGAGGCCGGGGCTGCAGGCTGAGATACGGGAGCCACGGCCTGCGCCGAGGCAATCCCTGGAACAGCCACCAAAGCGCTGGTGGCCAGAAGGCCTGCGCACAGCGGGGAAGTCCTGGCGTTCCGATTTTCTGCCCGGCCCGCGTTACGTCCAATCATCACCAAGCGCCATCCCGTAATAAAGTGGCAGCAGGACGCCCGCGAGGAAGTCCGGCCGCGGCAAGCAATGTAGCCCTCTGCCCGATGCCACAAGGCCAATCAAGCAAACATTGCCCCGCATTTCTGTGGAAAGACATTATGTGGAAGTCCGCCCGTCACCCCTGACCAGACGGTTTTGCGCCCGCCGCACCGGACGCCATCAAACTCGCCTCACCCTCCAAACAGCTTGAGCGACGCCACGTCGTTGATCGTGACGAACAGCATCAAGGCCATGACGAACGCAAGGCCAGTGCGGAACGCCCACTCCTGCCCGCGCTGCCCCACCGGCTTCTTCCGCACGGCTTCCGCCGCGTAGAAGGCGAGATGGCCGCCGTCGAGGACCGGAATTGGCAGGAGGTTAATGAACCCCAAGTTAATCGAAATGAGCGCCACGAAGCTGACGTACGCCTGCCAGCCCGAAACCAGCTGCTCACCAGAAAACTTGGCGATCTTGATTGGCCCGCCAAGCTCCTTGACCTCACGCTTGCCGGTAATGATCTGGCCTATGCCATTGACCATCATCGAGATTATGCTGCCGGTCTGCCTCACGCCGTCGGCGACCGCTTCAAGCGGACCGACCCGAATAATTTCGTAGCTTTTTGGACCGACGCCAAGGAAACCAATCTTCTGGGTGTTGCCGAAGCGATCGCTCTCCACTTTAACCGCCGCGCTTACGGCGATGCTGACCTGCTGACCATTGCGAACAACCACGACATCCATCGGTTCACCGGGATTTTGTCCGACCTCAAGCCTGACATCGAGGAAGGAATCAACCGCATGTCCGCGTATGGACACGATCCGGTCGTCTACTCGCATGCCAGCTTTATCTGCGGCAGAACCGGCCTGAACTTCACCCACAACGGGAGGTACGACAGCCTTTCCGTAAGCCATGGTAAATCCGGCAAGGATCAGTACGGCAAACAGCAGGTTGGTGATCGGGCCGGCCAGCACGATCAACGAACGTTGCCACAAGGGCTTTGCCTGAAACGTGCGATTGCGCTCCTCGGCGGGAAGAGCGAGCCACTCCTGGCTGGGCTGGCTGGCCGGGTTCATGTCCCCGGCAAACTGAACGTATCCGCCAAGCGGCAAGGCAGAGAGCTTCCAGCGCGTACCGCGCTTGTCAGTCCAGCCGGCGAGTTCCTTGCCGAAGCCGATCGAGAAGACGTCGGCCTTGACCCCGAACCAGCGGCCAACGAGATAATGGCCGAGCTCATGGATGAAGACCAATGGCCCCAGCACCAGCACGAAACCGAGCAAAGTGACAAGGATTCCAGGGCTTTCGATCTGGGGCATCAGCGTACGGGTTCCATCAGTTCGCGCGCCCTCGCCCGCGCCTCGGCATCAATCGCAATGACATCGTCAAGACAAGCGGGCGCCGGCATAGCGTTGCGCGACAGCACATCCTCAACCGATTGCACGATCCGGGTGAATGCAATCTGACCATCCAAGAACGCTGCCACGGCGATCTCGTTGGCTGCGTTCATCGTGGCAGGGGCTGCCCCACCTTCGATCACAGCGTTGCGGGCCAAGCGCGTAGCCGGAAAGCGGACCTCGTCCGGCGCGCGGAAAGTCAGCTGTCCGATGGCAGCCAGATCGAGCGGAGCGCAAGGCGTGTCCATCCGCTCGGGCCAGGCCAGCGCCGAAGCAATCGGCACGCGCATGTCCGACGGGCCGAGTTGGGCGAGAGTCGAGCCGTCGCGATATTCGACCATCGAATGCACGATCGACTGCGGGTGGACGATGATGCGCAGGCGTTCCACTCCTACGGGGAACAGATGGAACGCTTCGATGAACTCGAGCCCCTTGTTCATCATCGTGGCGGAATCGACGCTGATCTTGGCGCCCATCGACCAGTTGGGATGCTTGACCGCTTCGGCCGGGGTCGCGCCGTGCAACTGCTCCAGCGTCCAATCGCGGAAAGGCCCGCCACTCGCCGTCAACGTGATTGCATGAACGTGCGAGAGGTTGTTGCCAGCCAGACACTGGAAGATGGCATTGTGCTCGGAATCAACCGGAAGCAGCGTTGCCCCATGTCGCGCCACGGCCGCAGTCATGACGTCACCCGCGGAAACCAACGCTTCCTTGTTGGCCAGGGCGATGACGCCACCACGCTCGATTGCCGCCATGGTCGGGGCAAGCCCGGCGCAACCGACAATCGCAGCTACGGTAATGTCGGCGCCTCTCGAGGCCGCTTCAATCAAGGCCGCAGATCCCGCCGCTGCCTGAACATTGGTTCCGCCAAGAGCTTCGCGAAGAGCGGACAGTGCTGTCTCGTCGGCCACCACCGCAACCTCGGCACCAAACTCGCGGGCCAGCTTGGCCAAGCCCTCGGCATCGCCATTGGCGGTCAGAGCGATAACACGCCAGTCATCGCGATTTCGCCTGATCAGGTCGAGCGTGGAGGCACCGATCGAACCGGTTGCGCCCAGAACGGAAATGGAGCGCGCCATCTGCCTCTAAAGTCCTGCCTGCGTTGCGGCCCAAGCCGTGCCGACGATGATGGCAACCGGGAGCAAGCCGTCAACCCTGTCGAACAAACCGCCATGTCCCGGAATCAGCCCCGAGGAGTCTTTCACACCCGCGCGGCGCTTGAGCCAAGATTCGTAGAAGTCGCCCATCTGCGCGAAGATGGCGAGAACCGCACCTGCAATTGCTGCCATGCCAAGATTGGCAACTTCCAGCGCTGCTGCAACGCTCGCTCCGGTCGGCCCGATTGCTGAGACGAGATAGCTTGCCGAAAACACCATCAGCGACGCCCAGATGCCTGCCGCGGCCATGCCGCCAAGCAGCCCAGACCAAGTCTTGGAGGGACTGATTTTGGGTGCGATCTTTGGCCCGCCGAGCGAACGGCCGGTGAAGTACGCGCCAGTATCGGTGCATATCACAAGCCCCAGCACGGCCAGCATCAGCGGTTCAGGCATTACGGCAAGAGCTAGCCCGCCCCACCCGACATAGACCGCGCCGAAGATCACCATCGATGAGAGGCGCGATGCGCTGTCAGCGATCTTGCCGACCAGTCGCACATACTCGACGAACACGCCGAGAGCCACAACGGCGACGAACAGGTCCAGCAAAAGGCCGCCCGCCCAGAAGGCGGCGCCCGCGATCGCCAGCATGACAACGGCCGAAGCGAGACGCACGCCGAGGTCGGATTTCCTGGGAGCCTCTGCCGCGCTCGGGGTTACTTGGGGTTCAGCGTCCACCAAAGCGCCTCTCGCGCGATCCGAACTGCTCTAGCGCCTCGCGCAGGTGGTCGCCCGAAAAGTCCGGCCACAGAACGTCGGTAAACCACATCTCGGCATAAGCCGCCTGCCACAGCAGGAAGTTTGACAGGCGAATCTCGCCCGAGGTGCGAATCAGCAGGTCGAGCGGCGGCAGGCAGGCAGTATCGAGTTCGGCCTCGATGGCCTCGGGCGTGATCGCACCCTTGGCCGCAGCCTTGGCCGCCGCCCGCGCGATCTCCTGCTGCGAACCGTAGTTGAGCGCGATGGCCAGCGTCGTGCCGGTATTGCCCGAAGTGCGCGCCATGGCATCTTCGATCAGTTCCACGATATCGGGCGCAAGCACCTGATAGTCGCCGATGATCTTCAGCCGGGTGTTGTTGCTGACGAGTTCTGCAAGATCGTTGCGGATGAAGGCCCGCAACAATCCCATCAGGTCGGCAATCTCGTCCGCTGGCCGCTTCCAGTTCTCGGAAGAGAACGCATAGAGCGTCAGCGCCTCAAGGCCCATGTCGCGCGCGGCGCGGGCAATTTCGCGCACCGTGTCGACACCGCGCTTGTGACCAAAGGCACGCGGCATCATCCGCTTCTTCGCCCAGCGGCCATTGCCGTCCATGATGATCGCGACGTGCCGCGCGCCATGGGACGCGCCGCCGCCCGTCGAGGCGGGGACCGCCGTCACTTGCCGAGGATTTCCTTTTCCTTGGCCACGGCCGCTTCATCGGCCTGCTTGATGATATCGTCTGTCAGCTTCTGCAGGTCAGTCTCGGCGCGCTTGCGCTCGTCTTCCGAGATTTCCTTCTTGTTCTCGTCGGCCTTGAGCGCATCCATGCCATCGCGACGAACGTTGCGGATCGCGATGCGGGCGTTCTCGGCATACTTGCTGGCAAGCTTGGCCAGTTCCTTGCGGCGCTCCTCGGTCAGGTCCGGAATCGGCAGACGCAGGGTCTGGCCATCGCTGATCGGATTGAGGCCAAGACCGGCCGAACGGATCGCCTTTTCCACCGGGGTGACGTTCGACTTGTCCCACACCTGCACCGCAAGCATGCGCGGCTCGGGCGCGGAAACGCTGGCGACCTGCGACAGCGGCATGTGGCTGCCATAGACTTCGACCGTGATCGGATCGAGCAACGCGGTGTTGGCGCGCCCGGTGCGCAGGCCGGAAAGATCGCCCTTGAGCGATTCCACGGCACCCTTCATGCGGCGTTCGAGATCGGCCTTGTCGTACTTTGCCATGGCTCAGGCTCCTTGTCTGACGATCGTCTGCGTCCCCTCGCCCGCAAGCACGCGGGCGAGATTGCCGCGCTCACGAATCGAGAAGACGACGATCGGAATGTTGTTGTCACGGCACAGCGCCACGGCGCTCGCATCCATGACCTTCAGGTTGTCTGCCAGCACCGTGTCGTAATCCACGGTTTCATAACGCTTTGCCGTCGCATCCTTCTTCGGGTCGGCGTCATAGACGCCGTCCACGCTGGTGCCTTTCAGGAGAGCGTCGCACTTCATCTCGGCGGCGCGCAGCGCAGCACCGGAATCGGTGGTGAAATAGGGCGCGCCAACGCCCGCCGCAAAGATCACGATGCGGCCCTTTTCGAGGTGGCGTTCGGCACGACGTCGGATCACCGGCTCGCACACCTTGTCCATCTCGATCGCCGACTGCACGCGGGTCGGCACGCCAAGCTGCTCAAGCGCCGACTGCATTGCCAGCGCGTTCATCACCGTGGCGAGCATGCCCATGTAGTCAGCCTGGGCGCGATCCATGCCCTTGGCAGCGCCCGCCATGCCGCGGAAGATGTTGCCACCGCCGATCACCAGGCAGATCTCGAGGCCGCTGTCGCGCGCGTCCTTAACTTCCTGCGCAACGCGGGCGACATAGTCCGTGTCGATCCCGAACTGCTGTTCCCCCATCAGCACTTCGCCCGAGAGCTTCAGGAGGATGCGCTTGTAGCTGGGGACGCTCATGGATCGGATGCACTCGTAACCAAAGGGAAGTGGTCGCCCTTATAGCCCTGTGAAGGGGCCTGCCAAGGGCGCAGGCATAACAATCCCCGCACCGACGGACCAGATAACCGGTCCGTCCATGCGGGGATCGTTTGATACAGACTTACTTGATGCCGGCGGCAGCAGCCACTTCGGCAGCGAAGTCGGTCTCTTCCTTCTCAATGCCTTCGCCGAGCTGGAAGCGGACATAGTCCTTGAGCACGATCTTCGTGCCGGCTTCCTTGCCAGCGGCATCGACGACCTGCTGGATGGTCGACTTGTTGTCCATCACGAAGATCTGCGAAAGCAGCGCGTTTTCCTTGGCGTACTTGGCGACAGCGCCGTCGACCATCTTCGCCTGGACTTCGGCAGGCTTGCCGCTCTCGGCTGCCTTTTCAGCCGCGATCTTGCGCTCGCGGGCGATCAGTTCGGCGTCGAGCTGGTCGGCGGTCAGCGCCTGCGGGAAGGCAGCAGCGATGTGCATCGCGATCTGCTTGCCGAGTGCTTCGAGCTTGTCAGCCGCAGCTTCGGATTCGAGCGCAACGAGCACACCGATCTTGCCGAGGTTGGTGGCGGCCGCGTTGTGCATGTAAGGCACGACAACGCCGTTCGACACTTCAACGTGCTTGATGCGGCGCAGCTGCTGGTTTTCGCCGATGGTGGCGACGTTGTTGGTCAGCTTGTCGGCAACCGAACCACCGTCCGGATAGGCAGCAGCCTTAAGCGTCTCGACGTCAGAAGCGCCTGTGGTCAGCGCAACTTCGGTGGCCTTGCGCACGAAGTCCTGGAACTGATCGTTCTTGGCGACGAAGTCGGTTTCCGAGTTCACTTCGACAGCAACGCCCTTGGTGCCCGAAACGGCGACGCCAACGAGGCCTTCAGCCGCGGTACGGCTCGACTTCTTGGCAGCGGCAGCCAGACCCTTGGCGCGCAGCGCGTCCACGGCGGCTTCGAAGTCGCCGCCGGCTTCGTCGAGAGCCTTCTTGCAGTCCATCATGCCGGCGCCGGTGCGCTCGCGCAGGTTCTTCACGTCAGCGGCGGTGTAAGCCATTGCGTTGATCCTTTATCTTGAAAACACAGGAAGGCCGCAGCACTGCCGCGGCCCGTAAATCGCATCCGGGTCAGTTCGGTGACGGCCCGCCATTGCAAGCGGGCCGTCACTCGAAAAACCGGATCAGGCTTCAGCCGTAGCTTCTTCAGCCAGCGGCTCGGCCATGGCGCCGAGGTCGGCACCCGAAGCGATCGCAGCGTCACGGCCACCCTTGGTGGCGGCTGCGGCAACGGCTTCGCAGTACAGGCGGATGGCGCGGCTTGCGTCGTCGTTCGCCGGAACCGGGAACGCGATGCCGTCGGGCGAGACGTTCGAGTCGAGGATCGCGACGACCGGGATACCGAGGACGTTGGCTTCCTTGATCGCCAGCTCTTCCTTGTTGGCGTCGATCACGAACATAACGTCCGGAATGCCGCCCATGTCGCGGATGCCGCCCAGCGACAGCTCGAGCTTGTCGCGCTCACGGGTCAGCTGCAGGACTTCCTTCTTGGTCAGGCCGGCAGTGTCGCCCGCCAGCTGCTCTTCCAGCGCCTTGAAGCGCTTGATCGAACCCGAGATGGTCTTCCAGTTGGTGAGCATGCCGCCCAGCCAGCGGTGGTTGACGTAGTGCTGACCGGCAGCGCGCGCGGCCTGAGCGATCGGCTCCTGCGCCTGGCGCTTGGTGCCGACGAACAGGACCTTGCCGCCAGCCTGGACGGTCGCCGAGATGAACTCGAGCGCGCGGGCGAACAGCGGAACGGTCTGCGACAGGTCGAGGATGTGGATGCCGTTGCGGGCGCCGAAGATGTACGGCTTCATCCGCGGGTTCCAGCGGTGGGTCTGGTGGCCGAAGTGGGCCCCGGCTTCGATAAGCTGATGCATCGTGACGACTGGTGCCGCCATGGGTAATTCCTTTCCGGTTGTGCCTCCGGGACGCTGGAACCGCTGCGGAGCCCCCGCTGGCGGCACCGGTGAAAGTGCATCCCGTGTGGATTGTTCGCCTTGTTCTGCCAGCACCATGCCAGACAGCTTCAAGCGAACGCGCCGCCGTTAGAGGATGGCGGGGGAAAAATCCAGCATTGAATCGCTGACGCGTCCTCACGCACCGCACGATGCTTGATCGAGATTAATCCGCCCAGGAGGCAAAAAATACGCCCGTCAAATCAGGAAGTTGGTGGGACTCACAGCGAACTCGGGTGCAGCACGCCTGTTGCGGCTTGACGGAACAGAACAAAACAGGAACATTAGCTCCATATCCGAATCAGTCATCGGACAGTCAGGAACGATAGCTCAATCCACAGGTTATCCACAGGCGAATCGTAAAGAGATTCTTAACCAGGTGGATCTGGCAGAACGCAGGGAATGGTCCAATGCTCGCTCTTGTTTGCACAGTCGTCTTCGCAGCCGCAGCCACCTTCGCCGTGGGCGTGATCTTCATGACGATGCAGGGGCGCAAAGAGCAGATCGTTGCCCTTCTGGCTGAATATCGCTCGCTTGAGCGTGACCGCGAATTCCTTGTGCGCATCACCAGTCACGAAGCCGAATCGCCGCGTGCCTTTGCCGCCCCGCAGCTGCGCCGCACCGCGCGCCGCGCATTCAAGCAGGCGGAAGCGGCTCGCTCCGCACGCTCGCTGCGCGCTGCCGCCTGACCCGGGCATAGCGCACTACACCAACCGGGATCAGCAGCAGGTAAACAATGCAGATCCCGGATAGCGTCAACCAGGGTTCGCTCAGCAACGCCGCAATCACCAACCCGAACAAGGCGATCAGTTCGAGCCGCACGCTGCGCCGCGGCCGAAGCGACGACCAGCTCAGCGTAGCCAGATTGGAAATCATCAGGAACGCGACCAGCACGAGCCATGGCCCGACCAGCAACGGCTCGCGGAACACTGGATTGTCAGTGGCGATCCACAGGTAGAGCGGCAGGAACGCCAAGCCTGCCCCTACCGGTGCCGGCACACCCGTCAGGAATCCAGCTGACTTGTGCGGCTGTTCCTCGATGTCGATGCGAGCATTGAATCGGGCCAGCCGAAGTGCGCAAGCGATCGCCACGGCAAGAGCTGCAAACCAGCCCACTCGCGGCGCCTCCTGCAAGGACCACAGGAAAAGAATCAACGCGGGCGCGACGCCAAACGAGACGTTGTCCGCCAGACTGTCGAGCTCTGCGCCAAAGCGCGATTGTGCGTTAAGCAGGCGGGCGATCCGGCCATCGATACCATCGAGCAGACCTGCGATAATGACAGCAGCAACAGCCTTGCGCCAATCGTCGGCAACCTGCAGCGGATCGGTGCCGGACGCTGCAGTAACCGCGAACCGTATGCCGGTAAGGCCCGAGCAAAGCGCCGCAGTGGTAATCGCATTCGGGGCCATGGCCCGCAGCGTGAGGCCGCCGGGCAGGCGCCCGCGACGGAGGCGAGCCGCCCTGCCCTCGTCGATCATTGGCCGATGCCTTCGATCATCGGAGCTTCGCCGATCTCGGCAAGGATCGTCTCCCCCGCCACGCACTTCTGGCCCATGAGCACTTTCGGCTCGGTCCCGGCCGGCAGATAGACATCAACGCGGCTGCCGAAGCGGATCAACCCCACGCGCTGTCCCACCGCCACGATGTCGCCGCCCTTCACGAACGGCACGATGCGGCGTGCTATCAGACCGGCGATCTGCGTAAAACCAATCTGCACCCCATCGCCGCGTTCAACGAGGAAGTGCTGGCGCTCGTTCTCTTCACTCGCCTTGTCGAGGTCTGCATTCACGAATTTGCCGGGGATATAGACCACCCGTCGGATCGTCCCGGCGATCGGAGAGCGATTGATGTGCACGTCGAACACCGACATGAAGATCGAAACGCGGGTGACCGGTTCCGGGTCCATGCCACGAACGCCCGAGCCATCGTCGGCGCAGAGTTCGCGCGGCGGCGGCACCTTCTGAATCAGGGTGATCAGGCCATCAGCGGGAGACACAACGAACTTGTCGTCCCTTGGCGTCACGCGCACGGGATCGCGGAAGAAAGCCAGCACGCCCAAGGTCAGGAAAGCGAGCGGCCAGGCAATCGTTTCCCAGGCCATGAACGCTGCACCAGCGCTCAAGGCTGCGGCAATCAGGCCAAACTTGCGACCTTCGGGATGGATGGATGGCCATGACCAACCGGCGGAACCGCGACCACGGTTATCGAGAATTTCTCCGGACATGCGTCCCATCTAGGCGTTGGCTCGCGCCAGAACAAGCAATCATCCCTGCTTCTGCCACGGGGCGGACACCCTTGGCGGCATGGCCCGCCCGAGAAACGCAATGACCGCCTCGTTGAAAAGGTCGTTGCGATCGCCCGCGACCATATGCCCCGCACCGCCAATATCGGCCACTTCCAGATGAACGATCCGCTCTGCCAGATGGTCCACGCCTTCATTGGTGACGATGTCGGACTTCATGCCGCGCACCAGCAAGCTTGGGACCGACTGTGTCCAGTCCGCTGCGGCAATCATCTCTTCGAGGGAAATACCCGGGTTCCCGCCAGTCAGGAACTTCGGGTCCCAATGCCAGTAGAAGCGCCCATCGCCTCCCTCGCGCAGATTCTTGCGGAGGCCGTCGAGCCGCGCCGGGCGCTTGCGATCCGGGTAGTAGGCAGAGATCGCATCAGCAGCCTCTTCCAGCGATGCAAAGCCGTTCGGATTGGCGGACATGAAGCCGACGATCCGGTCGACGCCCGATTCGGACAATCGCACCACGACATCGACAAGCACCAATGCCGCCGGAACCGTGCCATGGCACGCCGCAGCCATTGACGACAGACCACCCAGCGATGCGCCTACGAAGGCAAACGGCCCTCGTGCACGCTTGGTAACTCTGGCGAGGTCGCCCGCCCGTCGCTGCAGCGAATAGTCACCGTCCGGCTCCCAGTCGCTCTCGCCATGACCGAGCAGGTCGTAGTTGATCACGTGATAACCGGCCGAAGCCAGTTCCTGACCGGCCCGATCCCAGCTGTGCCGGGTCTGCCCGCCGCCATGCCCAAGGATGACGGTCGGCGCATCGGGATCACCCAGCTCGTCTGCAACAATGGACAAGTTTCCTGAAACAGGGATGCGGATCTTCGTCATGCTGCGCAGCGTTGCGCAACTGCCATCGCAGCGCAACCACAATTAATTGGCCGATTAAGGCCCGGCTATATGGGGGGGCGCTCTCAGCAGGAGCGAAGGGCTGGTGGTGGACAGGGCTAGATTCGAACTAGCGTACGCTTGCGCGGGCAGATTTACAGTCTGCTGCCTTTAACCACTCGGCCACCTGTCCACACCAGTGCTGCCGGTGCCGGTTCTTCCCGAAGAAAGACCCGATTTTCGAAGTCTCCGAGGAGACCGTCCGGCCGAGTGGCGGCCCCTTTGGCGAAGCTGGACTTGCCTGTCAATGGGCAGGCTGGCATGCGCGACACGAAATTTTTCAACAAGCTTGCAGAGAAGGTCTCCCGATGCCCCGCAATGACGATCAACCGAAGGGCCGTGCGCTGCGCGGCCGCGCCGGCCGCAACAGGGGAGGACGCGGCTCGGGCCGGGGCAGCGCGGGCTCGATCCGCCTGTGGGGTCGGCACGCCATCGAGGCTGCGCTGACCAATCCCAACCGCGATGCCAAGAAGCTGTGGGGCACGCGCGAGGCGATCCAGGCCATGCTCGACGATCACGACGCCGAATTGCCCGCCTCGCTTCCGGTGGAATATGCCCAGGCGGCAGACCTTGCGCGCCTTGTCGCCAAGGACGCACCACACCAGGGCCTCGTGCTCGATTGCGCCCCGCTCGACGATGTCGCGCTCGACGACGTTCTCGACGAATCCGAGGGCCGCACCATCGTCGTGCTCGATTCTGTCACCGATCCGCACAACGTCGGCGCGATTCTCCGCTCCTGCGCCGCCTTCAATGTCGCCGCACTCGTCACGCAGGACCGTCATGCGCCGCCCGAATCGGGCACGCTCGCCAAGTCGGCTTCGGGCGCGCTGGAGATCGTGCCGTGGGTCCGCGTTGTGAACCTGTCGCGCGCGCTCGAGCGGATGAGCGAGGAAGGCTACTGGCGCATCGGCCTCGACGGCGATGGCAAGGCAGTATTCCCCTCCGCCGTTCCCGCAGGCCCGGTCGCGCTCGTCCTTGGCGCCGAGGGCGAAGGGCTGCGCCACAACGTTGCCCAGCACTGCGACGCGATAGCGCGCCTGCCGATTGCTTCGGCCATCGAAAGCCTTAACGTGTCGAACGCCGCGGCCATCGCGCTCTATGCGGTCGCCACGCGCGAGGGATAAGCACGACAGGAGGGGCAGATGCGGCGTTATTGGGCTTTGGCGGCGGCAACGCTCGCCACACTGCTGCTGGCAGGCTGCCTGCTCCTCCCCGGCAAGTTCACCTCAGGCATAGACCTGCGCAAGGACGGCAGCTTCAGCTTCACCTACAAGGGCGAGATCCATGTCCTCGCCCTGTCGAAGCTCGCCGCCGAAGAGCGCAACCGCAAGAACGAGACCGCGACTTTCGAACCTTCGACCTGTTTCGATGACGAGAAGGGCGAGGAACGGACCTGCACCGCCGACGAAATCGCGGAGCAGAAGAGGGTCTGGGAGGAAGACGTTGCCGCCAGCAAGGCTGCAGCTGAGGAAAAGAAGAAATCCGACGAGCAGATGGCCAAGGCCATGCTCGGCGGCATCGACCCATCCGATCCACGCGCCGCGCAGGAGTTCGCCGAACGCTTGCGCCGTCAGAGGGGCTGGAAGTCGGTCATCGACAAGGGCGATGGCAAGTTCGAAGTCGAATACGCGATCACCGGCAAGCTGACCCATGATTTCAGCTTCCCGATGGTGGAAAAGCTGCCGATGGTAATGCCCTTCGTCACAATGATCCGTCGTGCCGATGGTAGCGTGCGCATCGATGCACCGGCATTTGCCTCGGGCGCGGCAAGCTCTCCGATCATGGGCATGGCCGCCATGGCCGCCGATGAAAAGAGCGGAAAGGCCGGTGGCGATGGCATGCCCGTGCTCGACGGCGTGCTGACGCTGACCACCGACGGCGAGATTCTAGCGAACAATACCGACGAGGGTCCTGCCATGTCGCCTTCGGGCAGGACGCTGCAGTGGAAGGTCAACGAACGCACCAAGGAAGCGCCGACCGCCCTCATCCGCATCGTCACATGAAAAAAGCCGCGCCGGTCTGGCTGACCGACGCGGCTCCAAAATTCCCCGGGCCTCCAGTCCCGGTCAGTCAGCGATCAGTTGACCGCGTCCTTGAGGCCCTTGCCGGCCTTGAACTTGGGTTGTGCCGAAGCCTTGATCGACATCGGCTCACCGGTACGCGGGTTGCGACCGGTCGATGCCTTGCGCTTGGCCACCGAGAAGGTGCCAAAACCGACCAGGCGCACTTCGTCGCCCTTGGCCAGGGCACCGGAGATCGATTCGAAAACGGCCTCGACGGCCTTGGTCGCATCGCCCTTCGACAGGCCGCTGACATCGGCGACGGCGCCGATCAGATCGTTCTTGTTCATTGCGGAACCCCCTAAGTCTTTTGTCTTGGGTTGAATGGAATTGAGTCGCCTTTCGGGTGCACGGAAACAAGCCGAGAAACAATCACCTGTCAAAGGCTATTCGGCTCTGCCCAGCCCGGAATCACCTTATTTTTAGCCACTTTTCAGAACAGGAAAGGGGTGCACGCAACAATTGTGCGCACACCCCTCCCGAACTTGCACTTAACAAAGGTTAGTGGGCAGTCGGCGCAGCCCCTGTCGCGCCGGCCGGTGCGGTCGGCTGCGAGGCAAGATCGTCAGCCTCGGTCCACTCGATCGCCTGCGGCACCGATGACAGCGCGCGGGCCAGCACCTCGTCGACATGGCTGACCGGCACGATTTCCAGCCCTTCCTTGATGTTGGCCGGAATTTCAGCAAGATCCTTGCGGTTCTCCTCGGGGATCAGCACCGTCTTGATGCCGCCACGCAGCGCCGCAAGCAGCTTTTCCTTCAAGCCACCGATGGCCAGCACGCGGCCACGCAGCGTGACTTCACCGGTCATTGCCACTTCTGCGCGCACCGGAATACCGGTCAGCGTGGAGACCATGGCGGTGACCATGCCGATACCCGCGCTCGGCCCGTCCTTTGGCACGGCGCCCTCTGGCAAGTGGATGTGCAGGTCCTTGCGATTGAAGATCGAAGGCCGGATGCCATAGGCCGGGCTGCGTGCCTTGACGAAGCTGAACGCCATCTGGACGCTCTCGCTCATCACCTCGCCCAGCTTGCCGGTGGTCTTGACCGCGCCCTTGCCGGGCACTGTCACGCTTTCGATCGTCAGTAGTTCACCGCCCACCTCGGTCCAGGCGAGGCCCGTGACGGCGCCGACCTGATTTTCCTCGTCGGACACGCCGTGACGGAACTTGCGTACGCCGGCAAAGTCCGAAAGGTTTTCCGGCGTGATCGTGACCGACTTGGTCTTGCCTTCAAGGATCTGTCGCAGCGACTTGCGCGCAAGACGCGCCACTTCACGCTCCAGCGTGCGCACGCCAGCTTCGCGGGTGTAGTAGCGGATCAGGTCGCGCAGCGCTTCGGTCTCAAGCGTGAACTCGCCCTTCTTGAGGCCGTGCGCCTCAACCTGCTTGCGCACCAGATGGCGCTCGGCGATCTCGACCTTCTCGTCTTCCGTGTACCCTTCGAGCCGGATGATCTCCATGCGGTCCAGCAGCGGCTGCGGCAGGTTCAGGCTGTTCGCCGTGCAGACGAACATCACGTCCGAAAGGTCGAAATCGAGCTCCAGGTAGTGGTCCTGGAACTTCGCGTTCTGTTCGGGGTCGAGCACTTCCAGCAGCGCCGAGGCCGGATCGCCCCGGAAGTCCTGACCAAGCTTGTCGATCTCGTCGAGCAGGAACAGCGGGTTCGCAGTTCCAGCCTTCTTGAGGTTGGTCACGATCTTGCCCGGCAGCGAGCCGATGTAGGTGCGGCGGTGACCGCGGATCTCGGCCTCGTCACGCACGCCGCCCAAGGACTGGCGCACGAACTGGCGCCCCGTCGCCTTGGCGATCGACTTGCCGAGCGACGTCTTGCCAACGCCCGGAGGCCCGACAAGGCACAGGATCGGCCCCTTCAGCTTGTTGGTGCGCGCCTGGACGGCAAGATACTCGACAATACGGTCCTTGACCTTGTCCAGCGCATAGTGATCCGCATCGAGCACGGCCTGTGCAGCCGGAATGTCCTTCTTCAGCTTGCTGCGCTTGCCCCACGGCAGGCCCAGCAGCACGTCGAGGTAGTTCCGGATGACGGTCGCCTCGGCGCTCATCGGCTGCATCGTCTTGAGCTTCTTCAGCTCAGCCGTCGCCTTGGCCTTGGCTTCCTTCGACAGCTTGAGAGTGTCGATCTTCTCCTGAAGCTCGGCAATCTCGTTGGCTTCCTCGCCATCGCCGCCACCCAGTTCCGACTGGATCGCCTTGAGCTGTTCATTCAGGTAGTATTCGCGCTGGGTCTTTTCCATCTGGCGCTTCACGCGGCCACGGATCTTGCGCTCCACCTGCAGCACGCCCAGCTCGCCCTCCATGAAGGAAAGCACCATCTCAAGCCGCTTCATCGGGTCGGATTCGGAAAGTACTGCCTGCTTGTCGGCCACCTTGGCTGCAAGGTTCGCCGCAACCGAATCCGCAAGCTTCCCGGCATCCTCGATATCGCCAAGCTGGCCGCCGGCATCCTGCGGCAGCTTCTTCGAAAGCTTCGCGTATTCGGCGAACTGATCGACGACCGAGCGCATCATCGCGGAAATCTCGGTACTCTCGGCCACCACGGCTTCCTGCGGCTCGACCTGCGCAACCAGCATCGCGCCATGCGTCGTCGTCTCTTCGCGCAGGCCTTCAAGGACCGCGCGATCACGCCCTTCGACGAGCACGCGCACCGTGCCGTCCGGCAGCTTCAACAACTGAAGCACGCTGGCAATCACGCCGGTATCGTAAAGATCGTCGCGATCCGGATCGTCGCAGCCCGGATCGAGCTGGGCGAGCAGGAAAATGTCCTTGTTGCCGGCCATGGCCGCTTCCAGCGCCGCTACCGATTTCTCGCGCCCGACAAAGAGGGGCACGACCATGCCGGGGAAGACAACGATGTCGCGAAGGGGAAGCAGGGGATAGAGATTCATGGGCACTTCGTTTCCGTCCTGCCGGGCACGCCGCCCGGCGCTTTCCCGGGATATGGGGAGCGCGCGCGTCTGTCGCAATGGCTTTTGCCATATCGGCTGTGGATCACGACAACTCCGGCGCAGTCTGATCCTCTTCCCGGCGAAAGCCGTAAACCGGATGTTAGGTATAAATACGCATTGGAAGTCGGGGACGGGAAAGGTTGCCACACCGGATGCTGCGTACACGAACAACACTGATCGTCGGCGCAGGCGCGAGCGCCGAACTGCAATTTCCGACCAACGCGGAACTTCTTGCCCGCATCATCCAGGGCTATGACTTCAAGCGCGCCAACTCGGAAACGTCGACGCGCGACGGCCAGTTGCTTCTGCGCAACATCTACAAGCTTGCGGAAAGATTGAACAAAAAGGTTGGCGACGTTGCGGCGGCCGCCGAACGCCTGCGCAATGCCTGCCGCCTCGGTCGCTCGATCGATACCGTGCTCGAACAGTATGATCATGACCCCCTCGTCGTCGCCTGCGGCAAGCTGGCGATCACGTTCTTCATGGGTCAGGCCGAATCACGCAGCAACCTCAAGGACGCTCCCCGCGTCGAAGGGGAATTGCCGTTGCAGGGCAAGATCGCGGAATACTGGATCTATCAGCTCGGCCAGTTGATCACGTCGGGCGTGCCGCGCAGCAAGATTGGCCAGACGCTCGAACAGCTCACCATCATCAACTTCAACTACGACCGCTCGGTCGAGCATTTCCTGCCCTACGCGCTGGTCATGGCCTATGGGATAGAGCTCAAGGAAGCGCAGCAGGTCATTGCCGAAAAGCTCGACATCGTGCACCCGCATGGCTCCATTGGCCGCCTGCCATGGCAGAAGGGCGAAGCACCCCAGGCCGAATGGGGCGTTGAGCAGCCGTGGAACATCCACGCCATCGCTGCCCAGTTGAAGTCGCTCAACGAACGCAGCACCGATCGCAATGCCTTGCGCGATATCCGCCTGTCCGTGGCCAGTGCGAAGCGCCTCGTTTTCCTGGGCTTTGGCTTCCAGCCCCAGAACGTCGACTTGCTGTTCGAGAATACGCTATCGCATAACCCCGAAGTGCTGATCTCCACTTACGGCATGAGCAGCGGCAATGCCGCAACCGTCGCCCAGATGATCCGCCGCCTTGCCGGGCTGGAAACCGCCGACCAGTTGATGATCTCGCCGAACAAGGCCTGGGAAGTCCTGCGGGATTTTTCGCTGCTGCTGGAGAGTTGAGGCCCCCGGCTGCACGGGGGAGCAATCTCAACGTTCGGAAGGCAGCGGCTGCACCACCGGTTCAGAGACGAATATCGGAGCGGGCGGCGCAGTAGAAACCGGCTCGCTGGCCGCAGTAGGCATCGCGGGCGGCGGTGTCGGCGTGATCGCCGGCAGGACTATCGACCCTTCCTTCTGGAAGTCCGCCTTGCCCTTCAGTGCGTCGATCTCGGCCTGCCGGGTCTTGAGGTAAAGCTCGCGATAGGACGCGTAAGGGTTCGATTCCTCGCGGATGCGCTTGAACAGTTCGTCGTTCGCCACACGCTCGTCTAGCGAGCGGATGACGAAGCTGCCGTAGACATAGCCCGGATTGCGCAACGGACCGCCGACGGCAAACGGCATCAGGAAACGATCAAGCCCAAGCCCGATCACGTCGCGCAGCGTCGTCGGGCCGACCAGCGGCAGGAACATGTAAGGTCCCGGCCCGATGCCATAATAGCCGAACGTATAGGCAAACCCGTTGCGACGATACGGCAGGTTGAAAGGCTTCTTCTTCGCAACGTCAATCACGCCGCCGACGCCGATCGTCGAATTGATCGCGAACCGGCCGACTGTCTCGGCGGCCTTCCCCGGTTTCAGTTGCAGAAGATAGTTCAGCGCGACGATCGGCTCGGTCAGGTTGCGCAGGAAGTTCCTGAGACCCATGCGGATCGGACGCGGCACGCCCTTTTCGTAAACGTTGGCAACCGGCGCGATCACCGCGTCGTCCACCGCCTGCACCGCGTCGTAGCTCGCCTGATTGACCGCCTGCATCGGGTCTTGCTGCGGCGTCTTCTCGCCCGATACCACGATCGCCTGGTCATCCTGCTCGATCTGGTCGAGCGATGGGGCCGGGGCCTGCGGCAAGGCAACGGGTGTTGCGGGCTGTGGTTCAGTGGGTGTTTCGGCAGGAAGCGGCGTTGCTGCACTGGCAGAGGCGCCTTGTGCATCCTGCACCAGCGCGACCTCCGGTTCCGCTGGCCCATCCGCAACGGGAACGGCAAGCAGGGCAGCGCTGGCAAGCAAGGTCACACTCAAGCAGGAATTCCTGTCCGGTTCTTCAGTTTACCGCACAGCCTTGGCCTGCCCCCAGCCATGCCGCAAGTCATCGAATCGCAATTCATCGCCAGCCCGCACCGGCCTGACTGGTCAAACCACTGGTCAGAACGGCAGCTTGAAGCCCGGCGGGATGCCCGCAGCCATCTGTACCTTCTGCATTTCCTCTGCCGCTGCGGCATCGGCCTTGCCACGCGCGTCGTTGAACGCTGCCGCAACCAAGTCCTCGAGGATGCCCTTCTCCGATGGTGCCAGCAGGCTCTCGTCAATGCTGACGCCGATCACCCGCCCCTTGGCCGAAGCCTTGATCTTCACCAGCCCACCGCCGGCCGCACCCTCGACTTCGATATTGTCGAGCTTGCCTTGAGCGTCTTCCATCTGCTTCTGGATGGTCTGCGCCGCCTTCTGGGCGGCCTGGATCATCTCTTCCATCGACTTCATGCGCGTTTGCTCCAGGGTCTCTTCTCGTGCTCTCGCGAGCTTTCCTCATCAATGATCACCGCGCCCGGAAAAGCTGCCAGCGCCGCCTTGACCAAAGGATCTTCCTTCATCGCCGCGTCCGCCGCTGCCACCTTCTCGGCCTTGGCTTCCTCGAGGCTCGGGCGGGCATCGCCCTCCCCGCGCTCGATGATCCACGCCTCGCCAGTCACGTGATTCAGCGCGCGCCGGATATCCGCCGCCGGATCGTTCGGCAATCCCGGCGCCAACTGATAGCGCAGCAAGCCCGGCTTCAGTTCCACCACCCGCACGCCCAGCCGCATCGTCGATCCAACCAGCGGCGAGACGTGCTCCACCTGCTCGACCAGCGCTTCCCAGTCCATCGCGGGCGCAGCCGCCCCTTGAGCCACGGGAGTCGAGACACCACCCGGCTCTGCGGTTTGCGCCACGACCACGGGCCGCGAAGCAATCTCTTCCAGCTTCTTCACCAGCCCGCCAGGGTCCGGCAGGTCAGCCGCGTGCATCACCCGCAGCAAAGCCATCTGTGCCGCCACCAACGGGTCGGGCGCGACCTTCACTTCCTCGTAACCCTTGAGCAGCAGCTGCCACAGCCGGTGCAACTGCCCTGCCGAAAGCGCCTTTGCCCAGCCTTCCAGCGCCTCGCGCTCCTCGGTCGAGCGCACATCCGGCCCCACGCCGCCGATCTGCGTCACCGTCACGCGGTGGACGACGTCCATCTGCGCCCGCATCATCGCGATCGGCTCGATCCCCAGCGCATACTGCTGCGCCACTTCGTCGAGCACCGTGGCGCCCTTTCCGGAAAGCACGGCATCAAGCAGGCGGCGCTGCATCGTCTTGTCGGCCAGGCCCAGCATCTGCCGCACCTGTTCCGCCGTCACCCGCGTCTTGCCGTCATCGCTGCCGACAAGATCGGCATGGCTGATCGCCTGGTCGAGGATCGAAAGGCCATCGCGCACCGATCCTTCGGCAGCAGCCGCGACCATCGCCAGCGCCTCGTCCTCGGCCTCGACACCTTCCTTGCCGCAGATCATGCCGAAGTGGCTGGCGAGCAGCGGGGCGGGAATGCGCTTCAGGTCGAACCGCTGGCAGCGCGACAGCACCGTCACCGGCAGCTTGTCGACTTCGGTTGTCGCAAAGAGGAACTTCACATGCGCCGGCGGTTCCTCAAGTGTCTTGAGCAAGGCGTTGAAAGCATTGCGCGACAGCATGTGGACTTCGTCGACGATGTAGATCTTGTAGCGCGCCGAAACAGCCGCATAGCGAACCGCCTCGATGATCTCGCGCACGTCATCGACGCCGGTATTCGACGCCGCGTCCATCTCGATCACGTCGATGTGGCGACCCTCGGCAATCGCCCGGCACGGCTCGCACACCCCGCAAGGATCAATCGTTGGCCCGCCCTGCCCGTCCGGGCCAATGCAGTTGAGCGCCTTGGCAATCAGGCGCGCGGTCGAGGTCTTGCCGACCCCGCGCACACCAGTCATCAGGAAGGCGTGGGCCAGCCGGTCACGCTTGATCGCGTTGGCCAAGGTCTGGACCATCGCGTCCTGCCCGATCAGTTCGGCAAAGGTCTGCGACCGATACTTGCGCGCCAGCACGCGATAGGGCTGCGCAGCGGGTGGCGCTGCGGCCTCGACGGTCGGAGCTGGCGCAGTCTCTCGCACTACTGGTGCAGGAGCAGGAGCAGGCGCTGGCGGGGCGGCAACCGGCGCCGGATCACCAAACATCGAGCTCTGCCCCGCCGCTTCGAGTTCGGCAGCGGAAGGCTTGTTCTCCTCCTCTTGCGGAGGATCGCCAAACATGTCGGTGGAATCGGCCATTGCTACCTTAGGTAAGCACTCGCAGCCCGAATGTCGAATGCCCGACAAACGGGAATCGGTGGATTGACTCATAAGTTGCAAAATGCAACTTTAAAGCCATGACGAAAGTGCTTTCAGGCCGCCTCACCGCCGATTTTGACCGCTCGCTGGTGGTCTTCGTGATCGGTATGCGCATCAACCACTTCCACAAGGTGGGCAAGTGGCTCCCAGTCGCCCGCGCCATGGGGCCGATGATCAGGGAATTGGCGGGCAACCCGCAAAGCGGCTATCTTGGCGTCGAGACGATGCTGCGCGGACCACGCACGGTGGTGATGATGCAGTACTGGCGCGATTTTGACAGCCTCGAAGCCTACGCCCGCGATCGCGACCAGAAGCACTGGCCTGCCTGGACAGCGTTCAACAAGGCCGTGGGCAGCAACGGCACCGTCGGCATCTTCCACGAGACCTACGCCGTCGCTGCCGGAGCTTACGAGACGATCTACGGCAACATGCCGCCGTTCGGTCTCGGCAAGGTCGCTGGACTCATCCCGGCCACCGGCAAGCGCAATGAAGCACGCTCGCGCATGAAAGCCGCAACTGAGGGGTGAAATAGGAGCCGGCCGACCCGCCGCAACCCGTTGTGGCTGCTTCCTTCCGGACCTGACCAGGTTGGCGGACGCAAGCGTCCGACCGACTCCCGGCGCGGCATATGGAGAGGAAGCAGGGGCTTGTCCAGCCCCCAAGTGCTGTTCAGCGGCAGCGGCCCGCTCCTCCGGCCCGGCTACCTGTCGAGGTATGCTTTGGGTGGCCGGGCCGGGGGAGCGGGCCGGTGCCGCAAGCCTTCCGCGGATGCGGAAGGCGCACCTGACTAACGAAAATTATCCGCGTAGCTCTGCAGCTTCAGCTTGCGCGGCGGCGTCGGGATCACCCGCACTTCGATGCCATAGCGATCCGCATAGGCCTGCGCTTCTTCCTGCGAATTGAACGCAAGCGTCACCTGGCTCTGCGTGTCGCCCGATCCGGCCCAGCCCATCAGCGGGTCGGGACGGCGTGCCTCGGCGGGTTCGAATTCGAGCAGCCAGTCGCTGGTCCGGGCCTTGCCGGACTGCATGGCGTTCTTCGGGCGCTGATAGATGCGTGCTGACATGGCTTCGCGCTTGCACACGAATCAGGCTGCAAATCAAGTCCGCTTTTGCGCGTTGAAGGCGTTCTTGGTCTTGAGGCTCGGGTCCTCGGCCCAAGGCTCGTCCGGCCAGCGATGCTTGGGGTAGCGGCCCTTCATGTCCTTGACCACATCGCGCCACGATCCGCGCCAGAATCCGGGCAGGTCGGCCGTCGTCTGGATCGGCTTGCCGCCAGGACTGGTCAGGCTGAGCAACAGCGGTCTTGGCGGTTGCCCCACGCAAGGATGCCGCTCCAGCCCGAACAGCGCCTGCACCCGCAATTCCACGCAAGGCCCGCCTTCATGACCATAGTCGATCGCGTGGCTGGTACCGGCAGGCGAGCGGAACTCGGCCGGGGCCAGCTTGTCGAGCGCCTGCCGCTCGTTCCAGTCGAGCCGGTTCAGCAGTGCCTCGTGCAGCCTGCCCGCGCCGATCTGCAGATCGCGCCTCCCCGCCAGCAATGGCCCCAGCCAGTCCTCCAGCTCGTCCAGCAGAGCTTCTTCGGTCAGAGCCACCAGTCCCGCATACCCGGCCCGCACGATCAGCGCCTTGGCCGCGTCGCCCAGCCGCAAAAGCTCAAGCCCGCCATCACGCACCACCTCGATCAGCTTGATGGCAACCGCTTCGGCATCAGGCTTCGGGTCAGGCACCCGCGCCAGCACAATCGCCCCCAGCTTGCGCTCCAGTCGCGCTTCAACGCGCCCCTCCCCCGCGTTCCAGGCCAGCGAATGCCGCTCCTCCATCCGGTGAGAAAGGAAGCGCGTAACCTCTTCATCCTCCAGCGCAATCGCCGCCGTGATCCGCGCGCCCTTGGCCTCGCCTTGCGCGTCTCCGATAACCAGCCACTTCGCCGTCGCCAGCGGCGATGCCGAATCGAGCCGATAGCCTCGCCCGCCCGACGCCAGCCACTCCTCGCCCGAAGACCCCCGCGCCCGCGCAATCCGGTCGGGAAACGCCTCGGCCAGAAGCACGCCCAACGGCACCTCGCTCTTGCGTCCTTCGACAGGCTCAGGACGAGCGGGCTTGGCATCGGAACCCGGCTCGAACCCGTCTGAAACCCGCTGATGCTGAGCTTGTCGAAGCACCTTGTTGGCAAGCTCCGCCCACCGCGCCGCCAGCTTGCGCGATGCCTCGGCCCTGCTCCCGCGCTCGCCCGCCCAGCGGTCCAGCCGCCGCGCCAGATCCTCGCCGCGTCCGCCAAGGCCACGCTCCTGCAGCAACAGGGCAAGTCGCGCTGCCTCGTCGGCCTGTCCGCGCTCTGCAGCAAACAACAGCATGTGCGCCAATGCGGGCTCCATCGGCAGGCGCGCCATCGCTCGGCCATGTACGGTAATCTCGAAATGATCCCGCTCACCCTGAGCCTGTCGAAGGGCCAGCGCACCCAAGGCCTGCAAGGCCCCTCGCGCCGCGGCCATCGCAGCCGTTGGCGGAGGATCGAGCCAAGCCATCCCCGCCGGATCGCCCGCCCCCCACTGCGCCAGCGTCAGCGCCAACGGGGCCAGATCGCTCGTGACCACCTCGGGCGGATCAAACGCCGGTCGCCCCGCGTGTGCCGCCTCTTCCCACAGGCGATAGGCCACGCCCGGCCCCTGCCGCGCCGCACGCCCCGCCCGCTGCGCCGCCGAAGCCTGGCTCGCCCGCGTCGTCACTAGCCGCGTCACCCCTGCGGCCTTGTCGAACTCCGCCCGCCGCGAAAGGCCCGCGTCGACCACCACCGATACGCCATCCAGCGTCAGCGAGGTCTCGGCAATGCTCGTCGCCAGCACGATCCGCCGCCGCCCTTGCGCATCACGCCGGATCGCCGCGCGCTGCCCTGCGGGCTCCACCTGCCCATGCAGCGGCAACACCAGCGCCTGCGGCAAGCGCTCAGCCAGCAGTTCTGCCGTCCGCTCGATCTGTGCGACGCCCGGCAGAAACGCGAGGATATCCCCCGTCTCCTCCCGCCACGCCGTCTGGATTGCAGAGGCCATCGCTGCCTCGATCTTGACATCGGGCCGCGCACCCAGCCACTTGACCGTCAGAGGATGCGCCTTGCCTTCGCTCTCCACCACCGGGGCATCGCCAAGCAACGCGGCGAACCGCGATCCGTCGATGGTCGCTGACATCACCACGATGCGCAAATCCTCGCGCAGCACCCCTTGCGCCTCCACCGCCAGCGCCAGCCCGAGGTCGCTATCGAGGTGCCGCTCGTGCGCCTCATCGAACAGCACGGCGGAAATGCCCTGCAATTCCGGATCGTTCAGGATGGTCGAGACGAAGATCGCCTCGGTCATCACGATCACCCGCGTTCGGGCAGAGCGCTTCGCATCGAGGCGCGTAACATAGCCAATCGTCTGCCCGGCCTCCTCGCCCAGCAGTTCCGCCATCCGCTCAGCCGCCGCGCGCGCCGCCACACGCCGCGGCGACAGCACGATGACCTGTCCGCTGCACCACGTCTCGCCCAGCAAGGCTGGCGCAACCGCGGTCGTCTTGCCCGCCCCCGGCGGCGCGATCAGCACCGCGCTCGGCCCCGCGCGCAGGGCAGAAAGCAGGTCGGGCAGCACGGCGTGGATCGGCAGGTCGTTCACGCCATGCGCCTTAACGGCCTTTGCCCGCCCAAGGCAACGCTCCGGGAAACGCAGCCCCTTACAGATCGTTCATGGTCGATACCGAGCAAGCATGTTAGGGCCGGGAGAGATGAAGAGCACGCTGGAATTCGTCGTGGCGCTGACCACCGGCCTGCTGTTCAGCGGCGCGATGATCGGCTCCGTCATGCTTGGCGTCGGCGCGGTCTGCGGCGGCAGTTGCTACTGGTTGTGGCGGCGATTTGGCAGGCGCAAGTAACCTCAGCCCATGGGGTAAGGTATTTCGCGGCTAACCTTGTCGATTGCCTTCATCACATCGTCGCTCAGCACCAGATCGGCAGCGGCGAGGATCGCGTCGAGCTGACCTTCGGCCCCGACGCCGACGATGGTCGAAGCGACGAAGTCGTGTTGTTTGGACCAGGCCACGGCCATCGTCACCGGATCAAGCCCGGCCTCTGCGGCAACGCCCATGAATCGTTCGGTCGCGGCGATGCTGCGATCGTTGACGAAGCGCTTGCCCATCTGCGCCTGCCGCCCCTCCATCGCGAGATAGCGCGAGAACCGCGCGCCCTCAGGCCTTGCTCCACCGTTGTACTTGCCCGAAAGCACCCCGCCAGCGATTGGCGAATAGGGGATCAGGCTTACGCCCTCCTTGCGGCACACCTGCGCCAATTCGTCCTCGAAGCGGCGGTTGTTAAGGCTGAAATTGTTCTGGATCGTCTGGTAGCGCACTGTGCCAAGCCGTTCGGCGGTGGCCAGCGACTTCATCAGGCCCCAGCTCGTCTCGTTCGAACAGCCGGTGATCCGCACCTTCCCCGCCTGCACCAGCTCGTGCAGCACTTCCATCGTCTCGTCATAGGGCGTGTCGTGGTCGGGCCAGTGGGTCTGGTACAGATCGATGTAATCGGTGCCGAGCTTCTTCAGGCTCGCATCTATCGCCGTTTCGATGTTGCGCCGGTCGAGCGCAGTCATGCCGCTGCGGCAGGGTGAGCGGAACCACACGTGGCTCGGGCCGGAAACCTTGGTTGCCACCACGATAGCATCGCGCGGCTTGGTCTTGAGCCATTTGCCGACAATCTCTTCCGTCCGCCCCACCCACTTCACATCCGGCGGCACCGGATAGCCTTCGGCGGTATCGTAGAAGTTGATCCCCGCGTCATAGCAGCGATCGAGCACCCGCAGCGCTTCGGCCTCGTCCACCTGGCTGCCGAAGGTCATCGTCCCCATGCAGATGTCGGAAACGACAATGGCCGACCGGCCGAGGCGACGATGCTGCATCAGGCTCTCCCGTTATGTTTATGAAACTGGATCAGAATCTCCGCGCCACGGCGAAGAGCGCGGCTTCGGTCATGGCGACCTTGGCCGCACTGGCCGGGAAACCGGCAATCGCATCGATCGCCCGCTGCGCATACATCCGCGCCCGCTCGCGCGTGGCGTTCACGGCATCGTGCCGGCGGATCAGCTCGATGGCGTGGGCAAGGTCTTCGTCCGAAGAGCGGTCGCCCGCAATCGCCTCCTGCCAGAACTTGCGCTCCTCCGCGTCGCCCCGCGCATACGCGAGGATCACCGGCAGGGTCATCTTGCCTTCGCGGAAGTCGTCGCCCTGATCCTTGCCCATTTCGGCGACTTCGGAATCATAGTCGATCGCATCGTCGGCCAGCTGGAACGCGATGCCAAGGTTCCGGCCGTAGGAATCGAGCGCCAGCTCGTCAGCCTCGTCACGCTCGGCCACCACCGCGGCGATCCGGCACGCCGCAGAGAACAGCGCAGCCGTCTTGGCCGCGATGATGTCGAGGTACATTTCCTCGGTCGTCTCGATCTGCCGCTGCGCCACCAGCTGGTCGACCTCGCCCTCGGAGATCACCGCCGAAGCGTTCGAGAGGATGCGCAGCACCTTGAGGCTGCCGTCCTCGACCATCAGTTCGAAGCTGCGGCTGAACAGAAAGTCGCCCACCAACACCGTGGCCGGGTTGCCATAGACGATGTTCGCGGTCTTCTTGCCGCGCCGCATGTCCGAACCGTCGACCACGTCATCATGCAGCAGCGTTGCGGTGTGGATGAACTCCACCGCCGCCGCCAGCTTGTAGTGCCGCGATCCGCCGTATCCCAGCAGTGAGGCGCTGGCGAGCGTGAGCATCGGGCGCATGCGCTTTCCGCCACCGGCGATCAGGTGCCCGGCCAGGGTCGGGATCAGCGGAATGCGCGATTGCATCCGGTCGAGAATCACGGCGTTGACGCTGTTCATGCCCTCGGCAACGAGGGCCATCATCGGCGCCAGCGAAGGTTCGGCCTTGCGCGGCAGGGTATGGACGGTGGCAGTCATCGGCTAGACCGCTTGGCGACAAGGCGGGCGCTTGGCAAGACGCAACTTGCACTGTAGCGGCGCGTTACGACCTTTGGACGGGGAATGGGAATGAGCGAAGATCCGGTTCTGGCAAGTTATCGCCAGTCCATCGACAACATCGACGCGGCGATGATCCACATCCTTGCCGAACGCTTCCGCATCACCCAGGCCGTCGGCGCCTACAAGGCTGCCAACAAGCTCCCCGCATCCGATCCGGGCCGTGAAGAGCGCCAGATCACGCGCCTGCGCAAGCTGGCCGAGGACGCCAAGCTCGATCCCGAGTTCTCGGAAAAGTTCCTGCGCTTCATCATCCAGGAAGTGATCCGCCATCACGAACGCGCGGCGTCTTCGTCTTGATCCGCCCCTGACATCCGTCAGGGACTTGCGGCACCGGCCCGCTCCCCCGCCCGGCCACCCATTCAGGGTACTCTCGTGGTTGGCCGGGCGGGGGAGCGGGCCGGTGCCGCAAAGCTATCTGCGGATGCAGATAGCGTACTCAACAGAAGCCGCTTTCAATCCTCCAGCGGAACGCCCGGCACCTGCTTTGCGGTGCGGATCGTCAGCGAGGTCTTGACGCTCGCCACGTTGGGCGCAGGCGTCAGCTTGCTGGTCAGGAATTCCTGGAAGCTCTGCAGGTCGCGGCTGACGATCTTGAGGATGAAGTCGATCTCGCCATTGAGCATGTGGCATTCACGCACTTCGGGCAGCGTGCGCATGTGGTCTTCGAACTGGCGCAGCGATTCCTCGGCCTGGCTCTTGAGGCTGACCAGCGCGAAGACGGTGATCGCAAAACCCAGCTTCGAGGAATCAAGATCAGCGTGGTAACCGCGGATAACGCCGGCATCTTCCAGTGCGCGCACCCGGCGTAGGCAGGGCGGCGCGGTAAGTCCGACGCGCTGCGCCAGCTCTACGTTGGTCACCCGGCCCTCGGCCTGCAATTCGGCAAGCAGGCGCCGGTCGATACCATCAAGGGTTGCCATTCTTCGTGTTCGTCCGTTTCGTTTGACCCCGGTCGGGGAATTCGGAAAGAAGCGTGAGTCGCAACTTTCCGCACAAAATCTACCGTCCAAGATAATTTTATTGTTTCATACTGCAACCGTCCCACATTGCAACGCAGTGGATAGTCACCTTCACGCCACCGGCACGATTTGTTAGCCTTCTCCGGGCTAGTTCAGCGGACTAGCAACCTGTCCGGAGCTTCACGCTACGGTGCATGAAAGGCCACACGCGGAGCTCTGATGATCGTTGACGACCGCCTTGAGACCGTGCTGCGCACCCACGCGGCCGGCAAGACGGCAGCCAGAACGCAGCTGCGCCAGTTGGTCGATCTGCTCGGCCCGGTGCCGCTCGCCGCATGGAATCGGCAGCATGCGGGCGCGCTCCAGCGCATGGATTCGCTTTGCGCCATGTTGACCGACGAGGAATGCGCCGCCGTTCTTCGCTCAGCCCCGCACCGCTCTGCCGTCCTGGTTTACCATTTTGCCCAGGGCGGCCCCCGCACCGCAGCCGCCGCAGTATCGGCCGCGCGGCTGACCGACGAGGACTGGCTCGCCGTGATCCCGCGCCTGCCGGTGCAGGCACGTGGCTTCGTACGCCATCGCGCCGATCTGGGGGAGCCGGTTCGCCAGCTGCTCTCGCGCCTCGGCATCAACGATTTCCTCCTGCCCCAGCCGGAGGCGCCGGACGCAGTCGAACACGACCGCCCTGAAATCGAGGCCGCTCCGCTGCCCGAACCGGAAGCCCCCGCGCCGCTCCTGTCCGATGCCGCCCCGCCTTTGCCCGAACCCGTTTCGGCAGACGATGGCATCGGCGCAATCGTCCGCCGGATCGAAGCCTTCCGTCGCAAGCGCGAGGAACGCGAGGCCACCGCGCCTCAGGCCGCTCGCGGCGACGGGCTTGCCCCGCTCCTGCCATTCGGCGAGGAAAACGCCGCCCCGCGCAAGCCGGTCACTGCGATTGACCTGCGCACGGATGCGCTTGGGCTTGTCGTTCACGCAGGCATCGACCCGCCGGGGGTACTGCTTGGCAGCCACCTGTTCTGTGCCGACGCCACCGCGCCGATTCGGTGCGATGAAACCACCGCTCGTGCATTCCGGCAGCGCCAGCCGATCGAAGCAGGCTTGGTGTCGATCGAGGGGCCCGATCTGGTATCCGGCTCATGGCAGGCCGATGGCACCCCGATCTTCGCGCGCGATGGCGGGCGGTTTGCTGGCTACCACCTGCGCCTGCGCCGCCTTGTCGAAGCGTCGGCACCCGAACTGCCCCCCGCAGTGCCCGCCGCCGCGGTCGAAGCCGATCGCCTGCGCCAGCTACTGCACGAGCTGCGCACGCCGATCAACGCCATCCAGGGCTTTGCCGAGATGATCCAGAGCCAGGTCTTCGGCACCACCCCTCACCAATACCGCGCCATGGCCGCCAGCATCGCAGCCGACGCGGCACAGATGCTCGCCGGCTTCGAAGAGATCGAGCGTCTGGTTAAGCTGGAATCGCGCGCGCTGGAGATCGACACCGGGCTGGCCGATGCGGCAGCGCTGGTCGCAAGCCTGGTCGAACAGGTCTCCCCTGTTCTGTCTGCCCGCAACGTCCGCCTCGCCGTCAGCATGCCGCAAGGCCCGCTCGCCGTGGCATTCGCTGCCGATGAAATCGAACGCAGCGTGTGGCGCCTGCTTTCGGTCGTCGCCACCAGCGTCGCGCCGGGCGAGCGCATCACCATCGCGCTTGAACGGCACGAGCGCTTTGCCGCCTTGGCGGTAACGCTTCCCGCCGCGCTTGACCGGCTCGACGATGCTGCCCTCTTCGCGCCCGAAGCACCGGCTGGTGGCGGGGTGCTGGCCGCCTCGGCAATGCTCGGCAACGGCTTCGCCTTGCGCCTCGCGCGTGCAGAGTTCGAATCCGGCGGCGGAACCCTGCTGCGGGAGCGTTCGCAGTTCGTTGTCAGGATTCCGCTGGCAGACGAACCGCCGGGCGGTACCGTGCCGTTGCAGGCCCGCGCATGATCGCCTCTGCCTCTCCGGAAATCCTCCGCCTGCCATCGCCGGAGGACTTCGTCACCTTCGCACCCGAATTCGGCACCCGGTTTATCCTGACGGTCGATACGGAAGAGGAATTTGACTGGACCAAGCCGCTGGATCGCACCAGTCACGGCCTCGACCACATCCCACGCCTCGCCAAATTCCAGCAGTTCTGCGAGGGCCTGGGCGTTGTCCCGGTCTACCTTGTCGACTACCCTGTGGCGAGCGACCCACGCGCTGCCGAGGTCCTCGGCGCCGCCGTTTCCGCCGGGCGCGCTGAGATCGGCGTGCAGTTGCACCCCTGGGTCAACCCGCCCTATGATGAACTTGTCAATGTTCACAACAGCTTCGCCGGCAATCTTCCGGTCGATCTGGAACGTGCCAAGTTCCGCAAGCTGCGCGACACCATCGAGCAGGCCTTCGGGGTCGGCCCGCTGATCTACCGCGCCGGACGCTACGGTGTCGGTCCGAATACCGCAGCAGTCCTGTCCGATTGCGCCATCGCCATCGACACCTCGGTCCGCTCGCGCTTCGATTACAGCTCCACCGGCGGCCCCAACTTCCGCGAGCACCCCTTGCGCCCTTGGTGGATCGACCGCCGCAACGGTCTGATGGAAATGCCGCTCACCACGGTTTTCGCCGGGCACCTGCGCCGCCATGGTCCCGCGCTCTACCCATCGATGTGGCGCGTGCCACGCCTTCGCGGCGCACTCGCCCGGCTCGGCTTGCTCGATCGCATTCCGCTCACTCCCGAAGGCGTGACGCTCGAAGAGGCAGTGACCGGCATCGACATGGCTCTGGAAAACCAGCTGCCCCTGCTCGTGTTCTCCTTCCACAGCCCCTCGCTTCGACCGGGCTACACACCCTATGTCCGCAGCGAGGATGACCTCGACCAGTTCTATGATTGGTGGCGCGGCGTCTTCGCCCATCTCGCCCATAATCGCGTCCGTTCGACCTGCGTCCGCGAGATCATCGCCGCCGCGCAAGTCTGACGACCTTCGGCCGCAAGAAGCCCGCTCAAGTGCTTGCAAACCACGCACCGCCCCGCTAGCGGAAATCGCGATGGGCCTGTAGCTCAGTTGGTTAGAGCTGGCCGCTCATAACGGCTAGGTCGCGGGTTCAAGTCCTGCCGGGCCCACCATCATCCTTAACGATCCTGTGGAAGTCATTCCCGCTGCGCGTGCGCGCGGATGAATTGCCTTGGCCGCAGGCCGCCTCCACCGTAGCATCCACCCCGGCAAATGGTTGGAGGGGGAGGCAGCACTGATGCGAATGCTTTTGGGGATTGTCCCCTTGCTCGTGGGGTTTGGCGCGAGTTCGGCAACCGCGCAACCCGCGGGCCTCGGCGAGGTGCTGGTCAGCGCCAGCCGCAATGACGCCCGCTTCTGGCAAAAGGACCGCCCGGTCGTCGGTCTGCGCCGTCAGGCAGATGGCATGGTCATGAACCTGACAATCGTCTCCGACACCCGCGACGCCGCTACCCGCCGCAGCGAGATCGACGCCGCACTGCTCGCTGCCATTGATCGCGCCGCCGCGTCGGGTTTTCAATTGGTGACCGGAACCGTGCAGCTCGAACCCGTGACAAAAGCGAACTACAGCAGCCTGCCGCAATTGCCCGCTGGCCGGGTGGACACCAGCCGAATCGAACTGATGGTCAGGGGCAAGCTCGAGGGATCGTCCCGCGCCACGCAGGACAAGCTCAAGGCGTTCATCGCTTCGCTAAAAGGCAATGGCCGCGCGACGGTCGAGACGTCCGCCGTCACCTCGCTCAGCGTCGACAATCCTGACCAGTACCGCGAGAAGATCCTTGCCCTTGTCGCCCAGGATGCGCGCACCACTGCCGGCATCTTCGGGCCGGACTTCACGTTCAGCGTGACCGGTGTGGATGGGCAGGTGATCTGGACTCAGGCCAGCCCCAGCGATGTCTTCCTCTATATCCCATACCGCTACGCGATAACTCCGAGGCAGTTCGATGGGAGGACCGCGCCATGATCCCTCGCACCTTGTCACGCATTGTCGCGCTCGCAATGCTCGCCACGCCCCCGCAAGTGTCAGCGCAGGAGGATGACAGCATGGGCGAAGTCATCGTTACGGCGCAAAAGCGCAGCGAGAGGCTGCCGTCGGTGATGACCAGCCTGCCCTATCTCGACCGACGCCCGGCCGTCGGCCTGCGCCGGACAGCAGACGGTGTCGTGCGCCGCATCGAGATCGGCTCCGACTCCCGCAGCGAGGACATGCGCCGAAGCGAAGTGCAGGCCATGCTGCTCGCCGCGCTCGACCGCGCCAGCCGCGATGGCCTCAGTCTTGTCACCGGCGAACTCGAGGTAAAGGAAGTCACGCGAGAGAACTGGCGCACCCTGTTCCCCGCCCTCGCCAGCCCTGCCACCACCTCTGATGACGAGGATGATGACGACAGCTATGACGATGACGAGGACGAGGACGAAGGCAACGGCAAGGTCCAGCCGGGCTTCGAGGACGACGGCAGTACCGCCACCGCACGGCTGCTGATCAAGGCCAAGCTCACCGGCACGATCGACGACGCCCAGCGCAAGGTCTCCGCCTTCGTCAAGGCCGTGCCCGCCACGGGCCGCTCCGAGATCCGCCAGCTCGGCACGATGGCACTGACAATCGTCAACCCGGAGCAGTACCGCGAGGAGATCAACGCCCGCATCGCCAGAAGCGCGCTTCAGGCTGCAAGCCCCTACGGCGCGGGTTACGGCGTCGAAGTCACCGGGCTCGATCGCGCCATCGCCTGGGCACAAGTCAGCAATACCGAGGTGTTTCTCTACATCCCGTATGCCTTTGCGGTGCGGAGGTGAGATAGCCCGCCCGGCCTGATGGGTTTCAACTTCGCTTGCCTACACCGGGGGAGTGTGACAGGGACTCGCGCGCCCGAATTTCCCTGAATATCCGAAGCGGACGCGTCCTTTTTCCATGCTTACCATCAACGGCATCACCGTGCGCCTCGGCGGACGCGACATCATTTCCCGCGCCTCGGTCGCCGTGCCGCCACGCGCCCGCGTCGGTCTGGTCGGGCGCAACGGGGCGGGCAAGTCGACGCTGGTCAAGGCGATCATCGGCGAGATCGAGCCGGACGAAGGCGCGATCGAAATGCCGCGCCGTACGCGTCTCGGCTACCTCGCCCAGGAAGCACCCGCCGGAAGTGCCACGCCGTTCGAAACCGTGCTCGCCGCCGATGTCGAACGCACGCAGCTGCTTGCAGAGGCCGAGACTTGCACCGACCCGGACCGGCTCGGCGATGTCCACGACCGTCTGCTCGCGATCGACGCCTACTCCGCCGACGCCCGCGCCGCGCGCATCCTGATCGGCCTCGGCTTTGACGAGGCCATGCAGGCCGCTCCGCTCGACAGCTTCTCCGGCGGCTGGCGGATGCGCGTTGCGCTCGCCTCGCTGCTCTTCTCCGCGCCCGACGTGCTGCTGCTTGACGAGCCATCGAACCACCTCGATCTCGAAGCGACGCTGTGGCTGGAGAACTTCCTCAAGGCCTATCCCGGCACGCTGCTGCTGATCAGCCACGAGCGTGACCTGCTCAACAACGTGGCGGACCACATCGTCCACCTCCACGCTGGCAAGCTTACGCTCTACCCCGGCGGCTATGACAGCTTCGAACGCCAGCGCAACGAGCGGCTGGCACAGCAGGCGGCGGCGCGTGCGGCGCAGGAAGCCCAGGCCGACCGGCTCCGCGACTACATCGCCCGCAATTCCGCCCGCGCATCGACCGCCAAGCAGGCGCAGTCGCGCGCCAAGATGCTGGCCAAGATGCAGCCGATCGCGGCAGTGGTCGAGGATCCCTCGCTCAGCTTCGACTTTCCCGACCCCGAGGAACTGCGCCCGCCGCTGATCACGCTCGACCTCGCGTCTGTCGGCTACACCCCCGGCAAGCCGGTGCTGCAGCGGCTCAACCTGCGCATCGATCCGGATGACCGCATCGCGCTGCTCGGACGCAACGGCAACGGCAAGACCACGCTCGCCCGCCTGCTCGCCGCGCAGCTGACGCCGATGGACGGGGCGATGACGGCGACGGGGAAGATGCAGGTCGGGTACTTCACCCAGTACCAGGTCGAGGAGATCGCCGATGGCGGCACCCCGCTCGAACTGATGACGCGGGCGATGGAGGGCAAGAGCCCCGCCGCGGTCCGCGCGCAGCTCGGGCGCTTCGGCTTCTCGGGCAACCGCGCGACGAGCGCGGTCGGCACGCTGTCGGGCGGTGAGCGCGCCCGCCTTGCCCTCGCCCTCGTCACCCGCGACGCGCCGCACATGCTGGTGCTCGACGAGCCAACCAACCACCTCGACATCGATGCGCGCGAGGCGCTGGTGCAGGCATTGAATGCCTACAAGGGCGCGGTGATCCTGATCAGCCACGACCGGCACATGGCCGAACTGGTCGCCGACCGCCTGGTCCTCGTCGACGGCGGCACCGCCAAGCCGTTCGACGGCAGCATCGAGGACTACATCGACTTCATCCTCGGCCGCAACCAGCCCAAGACCGAGGGGGCGTCCGAGCAGCAGGCCAAGGGCGGCAACGCGCAGGACCGCAAGGCGCGGGCCGCGGCGCGCGATACGTACAAGGCGCTGCAGAAGAAGCAGACCGAGGCCGAAAAGCGCGTGGCCAAATTGCAGGCCGAGCTTGCCCAGATCGACCGCGCGATGTTCGAACCGGGCAGCGCCGCGCCGGAATTCGCCAAGCTCACGATGGGTGAGCTGTCGCAGCGGCGAAGCAAGGTTGCGCAGGCGCTGGAGGAAGCGGAAGCGGCATGGCTTGAAGCTGGCGAGGCGCTTGAAACGGCCAATTGAGGCCGCCTGACAGCAGCGCCGGAGCCGAAGTCCCGCACCGCAGCACGCCGAGGGGTTTACGCGGTTTACACGGTTCAGGGGTGGTTTCCCCACCTCCCGCCCCGTCATCCCGGCGGAGGCCGGGATCCATTTCAGCGGTTGACCTCACGACGTCGTCGACATGGGCCCCGGCCTGCGCCGGGGCGACGGGGGTTTGGGTGGGTTCCTCGTCCTCCTCCTCTTCGGCGAACAGCGCAGCGAGGCGGGATTGGGTTTCGGCGGTGCGGGTGGTCCAGGTCTGGCGGGCGAGTTCGGCGGCTTGCGCGATGTAGCGCTTGTGGGCTTCGTCCCAGTCGTCCCAGGCCTCGTCCGGTTCGTCGTCGGCGGGATAGGGGCAGGCGCGCTTGAAGTCCTGTTCGGCTTCGCGGGCGCAGCGGGCGAGGAAGCGTTCACGCGCCGGATCGGCGAGGCCGGTGGCGGCGGCGGTATCCTCCCCCGCGGCGAGCGCGAGGAGCATGTGGTCGAAGTCCTCGGCAAGGTGATGGACGGCTTGCGGGGCCTGCGCGGCGCGGGCGTCGAGCCGGGCGAGGTGCGCCAGCAGCAGGCGCGCGTCGAAGCGCCGCCGCTCGCCCACCGCCTCGCCCCGGAACCAGATCGTCTCGGTGGTGCCGTGGAGCGCGCGGGTGGCGAGCACCTGCTCGGCCGCCTCGCGCGCATGGAGCAGCGCGGCGTCCCACGCGGCGGCAAAGGCCGGATCGCGGCGACGGCGGACATAGGCCGTCTGCGAAGACACCCCCGCCACCTGCGCCGCCGCCCGCACCTGCCCATGGCGGCTGAGATGTTCGAGAAACAGCGAGATGCGCGTGGGCGTGAACTGGTTGGGGTGGAGGAGTGCTGAAGGACTGCCCTCGATCCCCCCTCCCGCAAGCGGGAGGGGCCGGGGGTGGGCCCTTCCTTCTTCTTCCCTAAACGCGAAAGCCCCCTCGCCTATCGGCGAATGCCCACGGCCCTCATGTTCGCCTGACGGCGAATGCCCACCCCTAACCCCTCCCGCCTGCGGGAGGGGAGTTGAAGCCGCGCGCCCCTGCCCCCTCGCGCCGACCGCAGGCAGAGCATCATCAGGAAGCCCGATGTCCCGGCTCGCGGGAATCCACCCTCGACCAAAGGAGGAAGGCTGATGCGGATCGGCGGCGTGCGGCATGGGCGGCTCCCGTTTGGAACGAAACGGGAACTTCTAGGCGAGGATGGGGGGTGTAGGAAAATGGTTTTGTGACGTGATATGGGAAAAGCAGAAGAGAAGGGGAACGTGGACCGGTGTCCTGAAATCTGAAAAAACGCGGCCTAAATTCAAATATAAGCACGATCTAAATAATGCAAAAGTGCTGCTTTGAAGAGGCGGAAATGACCCCTCATCTGCGCCCGAATTTCAGGTGCTTTTAAGATTCTAGCAGCTCGATAAGCATATCGAGGAAAATTTCGCGACCTTCCGAAATGCGTGTACTTCCTGTAAAGCTCACGCAGGTAAATTTCTTCTCGAGGAATACCTTTTTGTTTGGCAGCCCGAACTTTGGCTCGAATACCTTTATGCATCTTTGCATAATATCGGTTAAGTGAAGATTGTCTTATTAATGTTTTCTTGCCGTCAAATGTAAATCCAAGGTATTGGAACGGCTTATCCGAAATTTGACCTTCTGGAACCAATGTGAACTGACTCACTTCGGTCTTGTGCGCACTCAAAGTCAAGCCAACGGCTTGGAGCGCATTTTCTATCATTGCTACGACTACTGTGGAGTCAACAGATCTCGGCACCACAAGCGCAATATCATCAGAGTAGCGCCTGTAACTTCCTCCATGCTGTCGCGCAAAATCGCTGATATTTTGATCAACCGTTAACATACTTATGTTAGCGTATAAACCAGAGAGTGGAGTACCTTGCGGAATCCCAAATGTATTTCTATTTCTTTGCACGAGCGAGTCGCTTCGCCGCCTTACTAAGGTTCTAAATTCTTCCGCGCTACAGATACGTCCTTTCTTGGCATAACGACCTGCTAACCGCACCTTTAGCGCGTCGGCCTCCACCCAAGAGAACTTAGTCATGAATTCAAATATTTTGAAATCCGGTTCTGGCAGTCGCGAAGCGCCCAGTATCTTGCCCAATGCATCTAATAAAACATGATGGCTTATATGATCAAAAAAGCCGCTAATATCCACTGCGATCGCAGTACATTCACCACGAAGCTTGATTTCTTGAAATAAAGCCGAAGCGTGCGAGATATTATCGCCTACACCCGCCCTATACGCTAGTATCGAGGTCGAGAAAGGACGATGTGCAAGGTAGGTCTCATAGCGCGATCCAAGTTTACATCCATACCATTCGAGTAAAGCCGCATCCAAATGGGCTGCAAACTTAATCGGCCTTACTTTTTCCTGAAAGATGGTGCGCCCCGAGGCGTCCTTCTTTGCCCGCCGCTCCACGCTGTCGTAAGCGAGCAATGGCCAAAAATCATGGGTACAAACTTGATGTGCGGAAAAGCTAAGGCCGGTTCGCCGAGCTTCCGAAAGCCGAAGGTCAAAGTGTAGGTAGCTTCGCTCCTTAGAGACGAAATCGTCAGTGCGAGGATCAAACTCATCACTGTCCGGTGCGTACCCGGAGGCAGAGGATTCCGTTCGTCCCATATCCTCCGGGTTACTAACCTTACTCCCGGCAAGGCCGGTCCGCTTATACCTAGTGTGCTATAATATCGTTGTGGCGATGATTACATCCACACTCCATCTAGGCGAGGTCACCATGACTCAAATTATCACAGCTCTCATTGCCATCGTACGCAGCTGCGCACTTGACATCCTAAACAGTGCTCCCACCCGCCTAACGCGAGTGGCCAAAACTAAATACATAATGTCTTTGGTTAATGCAAGTACGGCATTTCCGCGAAAGCTTACATAATTCCAAGCTCGCCATCATGACCCAAGACCCCTAGTTGTACGCAGTTAGCTTACATTTAGGCCAAGGCTCCCCTCAGCTATACCCATTCGCCAAGCTCAGGATGAGCGGGCGGGGAGGAACTAGCGCTTCAACAACGGGGCCATGTATTGGCCTGTGAAACTTCTCGGGTTCTTGGCCACTAGCTCCGGGGTGCCTTCGGCGACGATTTCGCCACCGCGGACGCCGCCTTCGGGGCCGAGGTCGATGATCCAGTCGGCGGTCTTGATCACGTCGAGGTTGTGTTCGATCACGACGACCGAGTTGCCCTGTTCGACGAGGCGGTGGAGGACTTCCAGCAGCTTGCGCACGTCTTCGAAGTGGAGGCCGGTGGTGGGCTCGTCGAGGATGTAGAGCGTCTGCCCCGTGCTGCGGCGGGCGAGTTCCTTGGCGAGCTTGACGCGCTGCGCCTCGCCGCCCGACAGCGTCGTCGCCTGCTGGCCGACCTTGACGTAGCCCAGGCCCACTTCGTTGAGCATGTGCATCCGGTCCCGGATCGGGGGGACGGCCTTGAAGAACTCCTCGGCGTCCTCGATCGTCATGTCGAGCACGTCGGCGATGGAGTGGCCCTTGAACTTCACCTCGAGCGTTTCGCGGTTGTAGCGCTTGCCGTCGCACTCCTCGCACGTCACGTAGACGTCGGGCAGGAAGTGCATCTCGATCTTGATCAGGCCATCGCCCTGGCACTTCTCGCAGCGGCCGCCCTTGACGTTGAAGCTGAAGCGGCCGGCCTTGTAGCCGCGCGCGGCGCTCTCCGGGAGGCCGGCGAACCAGTCACGGATCAGGGTGAAGGCGCCGGTGTAGGTGGCGGGGTTGGACCTGGGGGTGCGGCCGATGGGCGACTGGTCGATCTCGATCACCTTGTCGCAGTTCTCAAGCCCGGTGACCTTGTCGTGCGCGCCGGCGATCACCCGCGCGCCATTGAGCGTGCGGGCGGCGACGGCGTGGAGCGTGTCGATGGTGAAGCTCGACTTGCCCGAGCCGGAAACGCCGGTGACGCAGGTGAAGGTGCCGAGCGGGATCTTCGCGCTGACGTTCTGGAGGTTGTTGGCGCGCGCGCCCTCGACGCTGATGAACAGGCCGTTGCCGGGGCGGCGCTTGGCCGGGACTTCGATGCGGCGGGCGCCGGTGAGGTACTGGCCGGTGAGGCTGTTGGGGTTGCCCAGAATGTCGTCGAGCGTGCCCTGCGCGACGATCTCGCCGCCGTGGACGCCCGCGCCGGGGCCGAGATCGACGACGTGGTCGGCGGTGCGGATGGCGTCCTCGTCATGCTCGACCACGATCACGGTGTTGCCGAGATCGCGCAGGCGCTTGAGCGTTTCGAGCAAGCGGTCGTTGTCGCGCTGGTGGAGGCCGATGCTCGGTTCGTCGAGCACGTAGAGCACGCCGGAGAGGCCCGAGCCGATCTGGCTGGCGAGGCGGATGCGTTGGCTCTCGCCGCCGGAGAGGGTGCCGGAAGTGCGATCGAGGTTGAGGTAATCGAGGCCGACATTATTGAGGAAGCCGAGACGCTCGTTGATTTCCTTGAGGATGGCGCGGGCGATCTGGCTCTGCTGGCTGGTGAGCTGGCTGTCGAGATTGGCGTACCATTCGACCGCGGCGGCGACGGAGAGGCGGGTGATGGAGGAGATATCGCGGCCCGCGACCTTGACCGACAGCGCCTCGGGCTTGAGGCGCTTGCCCTCGCAAGTCTCGCACGGTTGCGCGGTCTGGAACTTGCCGAGTTCCTCGCGCATCCACGCAGATTCGGTCTGCAGCATGCGGCGGTTGAGGTTGCCGATCACGCCTTCGAAGGCCTTGTTGACGGTGTAGGACTTCTTGCCGTCGATGAAGGTCAGGGGCACGGCCTTGCCGGCGGTGCCATAGAGAATGACGATCTTGACCTCGGCCGGAAGCGCGTCCCACGGCGTATCGAGGCTGAAGCCGAAATGCGCGGCGAGGCTGGCGAGGACCTGCATGTAATAGGGCGACGGCGGGTTGCTCTTGGCCCAGGGGACGACCGCGCCCTGCTTCAAGGAGAGGTTCTCGTTCGGGACGACGAGCTGGGGATCGAACAGGAGCTTTTCGCCGAGGCCATCGCAGGCGGGGCACGCGCCCTGGGGGGCGTTGAACGAGAACAGGCGCGGTTCGATGGACTCGATGGTGAAGCCGCTGACGGGGCAGGCGAACTTTTCGGAGAAGACGATGCGGTTGGCGGGCAGGCCCGTCTTCTTCATCGCTCCCGTCTTGCCCTTGGCGTCCGCTTCCTCTTCGCGGCCGGGGACGACGCCATCGGCGAGATCGACGTAGGCGAGGCCGTCGGCCAGCTTGAGCGCCTGTTCGAAGCTGTCGGCCAGGCGGGTCTGGATGCCGTCACGCACGGCGATGCGGTCCACCACAACCTCGATGTCGTGCTTCAATTTCTTGTCGAGCGCCGGGGCATCCTCGATCGGCATGATCTCGCCGTTGATGCGGACGCGGGTGTAGCCGGCCTTCTGCCATTCGGCGAGTTCGCGGCGGTATTCGCCCTTGCGACCGCGCACGACCGGGGCGAGCAGGTAGGCGCGGGTGCCCTCGGGCAGGGCCATGACGCGATCGACCATCTGGCTGACGGTCTGTGCGCTGATCGGCTCGCCAGTCGCAGGGCTGTAGGGGATGCCGATGCGCGCCCAGAGCAGGCGCATGTAGTCGTACACCTCGGTGACCGTTGCCACGGTGGAGCGCGGGTTGCGGCTGGTGGTCTTCTGCTCGATCGAAATGGCGGGTGAGAGGCCGTCGATATGTTCGACATCGGGCTTCTGCATCATCTCAAGGAACTGGCGCGCGTAGGCCGACAGCGATTCCACGTAGCGGCGCTGGCCCTCGGCATAGATCGTGTCGAAGGCGAGGCTGGACTTGCCCGAGCCGGACAGGCCGGTGATGACGATCAGGCTGTCGCGCGGGAGATCGACGTCGATCCCCTTGAGGTTGTGTTCACGGGCGCCGCGGACGGAAATGGTGGTCAAGGACATGCGCGGCGGTGTTCCATATTTGTTCGGGTTTCGCAAGGGATTCGGGCACGGGAGAAGGCCCGGCGATCCTGGCCATGTGGGGAGCGGGAGGACGCGGTGCAATATGGGCTTTGGGGGAGCCGCCCTGCCCCGCCCCCACGGTGCCGCGATGAACCGCGCGAGCGCTGCGACCGGCTGCAAACGGTTCGGCGCAAGGTGGATTGTGGCAATGCGCGCGCAAGGCGATCAAGGCCGCAGAACATGAGGGTCAAGGCAATGGACGTACGGACGATGTGCAGCGCGCTGGCGCTTGGGGTTGTGGCCTTGCCGGGCGTGGCGCTGGCGGATGATCCCTATGACCCGCAGATGCGCACGCAGGCGGCACGCGAACGCGACCGCGCGATCATCCGCAAATTGAACCAGCAGGAACTCGCCCGCGTGCGCGAACGCGATGCCCGCTATGCGAAAGACTGGGCCGCGTGGCGCGAGCATGACGCCCGCAATGGCCGTTCAGGACGCGACGCCGACCGCGCCTATGCGCAAGCCCAGGACGATTACGAGCAGCGCATGGCCGAATGGCGCCGCGCGGTGGCGGCGTGCCGGGCGGGGCGCTACGAATACTGCGCGCGGTGAGCGTGGCTCGAGGCGTTCACGGCACGAGTTTGCCCACGACTACCCCCTGCGCCGACAGCACCGGATTGAAGCCGGACGAATCCTTGAAGTGAACGTCTGTGATGCGGAACTGGAACTGTCCGCCCAGTTCAACGCCATCCGGCCCATAAAAGAGCCCGGACATGGAGCCCACCTTCGCGTTGTTCTGAGAAAGATCCGACAGGAAGCTGCGGCCTGAAGCGAAGCCGCTTGTAAAGAGTATGGGATCGTATGCCAGTGATTGCCCGGAGGTGCGATTGATCAAGATCGGCAACATCGAGCCTTCGAAGGTGCTGGCATCAAAGTTCACGAGAAACGTGGCTGCCCCCCTCAAATCCTTCCGGACCTGAGGGCTTAGCCCGGCCATGGCATCGCCATATATCTGGGCATTGTAGGTTGCCTTGCCGTTCCGGGGGCTGTCGAGGATGGTAGGACCGGTAACGCCCATCACCGCGAAATACGATTGTTCGATCGTGCCCGCCCCGGACGCTATGGTCTTCAAGAAATTGCCGAAGGTCGTATAGGACAGCTTGATATCGGGATTGGCGCCACCGGGATTGAACAGCTTGAGCTGCTCTGTCCCATCAGCGACAATCTTGCGGTATATTGTGTAGCGCGCGTCAGACTCGGCCGAAACAATGTCCTTTGCAGCGAGGCTGACCTGTTCCGACGAGCCGGGCTTGTAGGTGTATGAGCCGTCTGCAACGCGGAACTGCACTTTGGCGCCCTGTGTCTCGAACAGCACATCGTAGGGAAGGTCTGGTATGAACCGGTAGAGTTCGGCTGTCGGTCCGGCTTTGCCAATCATGAAGCCGGCGAAAGCGGCGCGGCTGTCAGGCGACTGCCCGTAGAAAGTGGCCCCGACTTCGTTGCCGCTCGGGCCATAAAATGCGCCCTCCCATTTCGCTGAAACACCGCCGAGGGTGAAGTCGCCATCAAAGCTGCTTGATCCGGAACTGATGCGCGAACTACCGGCCCATTCGGGACCTTCCTGATCGGCATTATCGTAGACACGCGTCTGGCGAGCCAGCCCCTGCGTCCGGATCTGTCCTGTCGCAAAGTCAACAACGACGACGCCGGATCCCCTGAGCCGGTACGCCGTATCCGTGACCAGCGTGCCGAACAGGAAAGTGCCGAAAAGCGCCTTGCCGGTCGTCGGCACTTGCGATGGGAGCGATGGGTAGCCGTAAGTGAAGGCCAGATCGGTGGCAGACACCTGGCCAGAACCGTTTATCAGTTTCTCGTAGAGGCCGCCGCCAACATAACTGCAGCAAGTTCCGCCGGAGTTGCTTGTCAGGAACAGGCTTTCCGATGTGTTGCCCGTCTCCTTGCGAAACTCGACCTGACGAAGCCCGGAAGCGATCACATCCGATCGCGCGAAGGACTGGTTTACTCCGTCCCCAGAGATGCGATAGCCGCCGGTTGCTCCGTCGTATGAGATAGAAAGGGGCGTCTTGGCCGCGCTGGCCTGAGTAGTCTGGCCCGTGTCCGAACTCACCACGGTCTGCAACTTCGCCGCAACATTAGCGAACGATTCCGAAACCTTGAGATCGTTCAACGAGGTGTTTGCAGGCGTGGGCGTAGGGGTGGGTGTCGGGGTTGGGGCAGGCGTTGGCGTGGGTGTAGGCGTCGGCGTGGGTGTGGGTGTCGGAACCGGCGTTGGCGTGCTGCTCACACCGCCGCCACTACCGCCGCCGCACGAGGCCAGCAGGAGGGCAAGTGTCGTGGTGGCCGTTGCGGCGAAAATCTTGCGGTTCACGGTTGCCCCAGTTTCTGGTCCGAATCCCTGTATTCGAACACCAATTCGGATGAAGAAATAGCCGGAAGCGATGATAATCGCGAACGTCTATTTGGCTCAAATATGTGATCTTTGTCACATTCTCAAAGGCTTGTTGAGATGGAAACGGGGCCAAAGAACAAATGCCCACCCCCTGCCCCTCCCGCCTGCGGGAGGGGGAAGTGGTCGCGCTCAGTTCTTCTTGCCGAAGAGGGCGCCCTGGACGCTGAGCGTGGTGTCGGTGGTGCCGTTGAGGAAGAAGGTGTAGCCGGCCTCGACCCCGCGCGGGCCGAAGAAGGCACCGCTGAACGCGCCCGATGCGTTGCTTCCCGACAGCGTGCCGGTGAAGCCCGGGCCGGAACTGCTGATCGTGCCGGTGCCGTCGTAGTTGCCGATCTGGGTCACCGTCGAACTGCCGGGCAGCTTTCCGGCAAGGGCGAGGCTGGTGTTGACCGAATTGCTGCCGAAGTTGGCCGAGAACGTGCCGGTGGACTCTCCGAACAGGACATAGGGTTGCCCGTTCCTGGCCGCGAGCCCTACGACTTGCGTGGAATAGGTGGCGCTGCCGCTGCGCGGAACGTCGGACGCCTGCGTGGGCACGCCGCCGACCAGACCGTAGCTCCGTTCTGCGCCCGGCTGGAAATGCGTCCAGTTTCCGAGCAGGGTATGGCTGAGCTTGACGCCGTTCACGCTGGGACTGGAGATGGACAGGACATCGAGGTTGCCGTTGCCGCTGGGCTTCTGCCAGGTGACCGTGGTATCGTTCTCCTGGGTCACGTTGGCCGGGGTGAATTCGACGACAAGGCCGCTGCCGTTGTTGAGATTATAGGTATCGGTCGCCGCGAAATACTTGATCTCCACGCCCTGGCCGAAAGCAAGCGTGCTTTCGTTCCTGAGTTCCGGGCCGACGGGTACACCGGTGATACCGCCCGACTGGAAGGTCTGGTCGCCGGTCAATTCAGCGAGCGTCTTGTAGGTGACCGGCGGAGGCGTGGATGCCATGCCGCCGCCATCGCCGCCACCGCATGAGGCCAGCAGGGTTGCGAGCGAAAGCGTGACGGTAGCGTTGCGCAGCGTTGTGATCATGTTGCCCTCTGTTGCTGCCCGAATCTCCATTCCGGGCAACCTGATGACAAGAACTAGAAGCAAACCCTTACGGGTGCGAACGTAAAGGCGGGGCAAACATGTGATTTTGATCACAATCCCTGCGTGCGCAAAGGTGCATGATGGTCATGCTGGGCCGAATTTCGTCGGTAAACTACGTGACTTTGTCGAAACCATACAATCGCGCGTGACGAAACTTTGCTAGGGCCTGCTAACCAAAGTTAGGGTTTCAGGGCCACCAAGCATGAGCGCCGACACTACAGTTCCAGCCAATCCGCCTGCGCAGAGCCTGTTCTGCCGCAGCGCGAGCGCGCGCGAGGACCGCCCGGCAATTTCGATGCGGGTGCGGGAAAGCTTTGCAGCCTATTTCGCGGCCGACTTCGCAGCGGCAATGACCGAGCATCGGCACGAGAACGACCAGATCGCCCCGACCGCGGCGTAAGACCTTTCTACATCGCCAGCGCCATGTGGCCGGGCTCACCCAGCCAGCGTGCATCGAGATTCCAGACGCGGGCGATGACCTCTTGCGAGAGAGCATCACGCGGCTTGCCCTGTGCGGCGACGCGGCCGCCATCGAGCACGACGACGTAATCGGCGTGGTTCATTGCCAGGGCGAGATCGTGGACGACGAGTACGACTCCCCGGCCCTCTTCCGCACGCCCGCGCAAGGTGCGGATCAAGGCCTGCTGGTGGGCAAGATCGAGCGCGGCCAGCGGTTCGTCCGCGAGAATCCAGTGCGGCTGCGTGGCAAGGACGCGGGCAAGCAAAGCGCGGGCGCGCTCGCCACCTGACAGGGTGGAAAGCGCGCGATCGGCCAGCGGTTCGAGCTGCATCGTCGTAATGGCTTGCGCGACGGCTTCGGCATCCTCTGCAGGGCTGGCGCGGTGCGGCAAGCGGCCGAGGCTGACAAGCGTGCGGACCGCGAGGTTCCATGCGACCTCACCCGATTGCGGAAGGTAGCCGATGCGGCGCGCTCGCTCCTGCGCGAGCATCTGCGCAAGCGGCTGGCTGGCAAGGGTGACGGTGCCGGTGGCAGGCTCGATCAGGCCGGCAAGCGCGGCGAGCAGCGTGGACTTGCCTGCGCCGTTCGGGCCGACAATGGCAGTGACACCGCCTGCGCGCAGTTGCGCGGTCACGCCATGCAGGCGGTGCGGGATAGAGATACCGAGTGCTTCGAGCATCATGCCAGTTCCCGCCGCAGCTTGAGGAGCAGGCGCAGGAAGAACGGGGCGCCGGCAAGGCTGAGCGCGATGCCGAGCCGCAGTTCGCCGCCTTGCAACGGAAGGACACGGCACAGACAATCGGCGACGAGCAGCAGCAGCGCTCCGGCAAGGGCCGATGGGAGCAGGGTCGCCGAAGGGCGCTGGTCGGTGAACGGGCGGACGAAGTGCGGAACCATCAGGCCGACGAAACCGATCATGCCGGCAACCGCGACGCCGCTGCCGACGATCAGGCCGATGGCGACGATCATCACGCCAAGCAGGCGCACAGGCTCGACCCCGAGCGAGCGGGCGGCGGCCTCACCGAGCGCCAATGCATCGAGCGCGGGGGCGGCGCGCCAGAGGGCGGCGAGGCCCAGCACGGTGAGCGGCGCGGCAAGCCGCACTTCGTGCCAGCCGCGATCGGCCAGAGCGCCCATCAGCCAGGTGACGATCTCGGACAGGGCGAAGGGATTGGGCGAGAGGCTGATGGCGAGGCTGGTCATGGCGCCGGCGAGGCTGGCGATCATCATGCCCGCCAGCGTGAACAGGGCGATGCCGCCGCTGCGCCCGGCGATCAGGGCAAGCAGGGCCATGGCTCCGGCGGCTCCGGTCAGCGCGAAGAGCGGCAGCGTGAGGGCCTGTGTTTCGTAGCCGGTGTAGAAGGAGAGGACCGCGCCAAGGGCCGCAGCGGGAGCGATGCCGAAAAGGCCGGGGTCGGCCAGCGGGTTGCGCAGGTAGCCCTGCATGGCTGCACCGGCGGCGCCAAGGCCGGCGCCAAGCGTCAGGGCGAGGAGCGCGCGGGGCAGGCGCAGTTCCATGAGGATAGCGGTGGCGTTGGGGACCGGGGAGCCGAACGGGTCTATCCACACCTGTCCGGCAAGGAGCGAGAGCGGGAGGGCGAGCGCGAGGGCGGCAAGGAGCAGGATTGCGGGACGGGTCATCGCGAGTGCCCCTCCACCATCTGCGATGGTCCCCCTCCCCGTGCCGGGGAGGAATTGCGGACTTCCGCCAAGCGCTGGGCGGCGGCGATCAGGGTGGGGCCGCCGCAGTAGAGGAGTTTGGGATTCAGGGTGGCGCGGCGGGTCTTGTTCAGCGCCTGGAGGGCGGGGTGACTGAGGACGCGGTCATCGCCTTTTCCGGTTTCGGCGGTCTGCCCGGCGACGAGGATCAGTTCTGGCGGGTCGGCGAGCATCTTCTCGAGCGGGAGGAGATCGGCTTGGCCAAGACCGCGCGCGGCGGCGAAGTTGGTGTAGCCGGTGCGGCGCAGGAGGTCGACGATGAGGGTGCCGTCGCCGGGGACCATGCCGCCCGACTGCCAGACGACGGTTTCGATCGGGCGCGCTCCGGCTGGCGGGGCAGCGGCGGCGAGTGCGGCGTCGATGCGGGCGATCAGCGCTTCGCCGCGATCCGGGTGTCCGGACAGCGCGGCGACATGGCGGATCTGGTCACGGCTGGCCTCGATGGTGCTGGCCATGCCCAGGGTTTCAAGCCGCAGGCCGAGGCGCTGGTAGGCGCTGGCGGTAGCGGGATCGATGAACGTGCTGCCGAGGACGAGATCGGGCTTGAGGGCGAGGACTTCCTCGACCGTGCCACGCGTTGCGGGCAGCGCGCTGGCCAGGCGCGCGTCCATCGAGGCGGAGCGCGGGTCCTTGCTGTAGTGCGAGATGGCGAGGATCTGCGCCGGGTCTGCCACTTCGGCGAGGATCGCGTCGGTGCAGGGATTGAGGCTGACGATGGTGGGGTGCGCGGTCGCGCGAGATCCGGGAGTGGCCTTGCCTTGGGGGATGCAGCTGGCGGTAAGGGACGCTGCGAGCAAGACCACCCCCCGGCCCCATCCTCGGGCGAGGATGGGGCGAAGAGCTTTTGCTTGTGGCGCAAGCCGTTGCATCAGTACCGCGCGCGAATGCCGATGTAGGCAGAGCGTCCCCAGGTGCCGTAATCGGCGACGGTCTGGTAGTTCACGTCGAACACGTTCTCGACACGGCCGTAGAGTTCTACCTTCTCGGTAAGGGGGAAGCTCGCGCGCACGGTGGTCAGCGCGTAGCCATCGAGGCGGCGGGTGTTCGACGCGTTGTCAAAGCTGTCTCCCACGAGGCGCAGATCGGCACCGAGGGTGAGCCCGGCGAGCGGTGATGTCCAGTCGCTCGACAGGGTCAGCGCATGAGCCGGACGACGGGCGAGATCCCTGCCGAAGTTCGCGGTGCCGCGCGTGCGGTTCTCGGTTTCGAGATAGGTATAGGCGGCCTGCAGGTGCAGCATATCGGTGGGACGCGCGCCGAGTTCGGCTTCGACACCCTGCGCGCGGGCTAGGCCGACGTTGTCGTAGAGGCCGAAGGGCCGCGTGGCGCAGGCGTTGAGGCTGGCGCACGAGACGAAGGTGATCAGGTTGCGGCTGTCGCGGCGGAACACGGTGACGGCCGCGTGGAGCTGGCCATAAGGCACGCCCCATTCGAGGCCGGCGTCGTAGCTCTTGCTGCGTTCGGGGTTGAGCGCGGCGTTGCCGTAGTTCGAAAGCAACTGGTAGAGCGTGGGGGCCTTGAAGCCTTCGCCGTAGCTGGCGCGCAGGCGCAGTTCCGGAGTGATGCTGAACGAGCCGTTGGCGCCGAAGGTCCATGCCGTGCCGAAGCGGCTGTGGTCGTCGACGCGAACGCCGGCGGCGAGGCTGGCGCGGTCGGTGCTCCAGCCGAGCAGGGCGTGGCCGCTGGTCAGGTTCGCCTTGGCTGGCGCATCGAAGGTGCTGGAGAAGCGGGTCCATTCGCTGTCGCCGCCGAAATCGAGGGTGAAGCTGGCCGGAAGGTTGAGGCGGCCGGTCAGGTCGACGCGCTCCGAGCGGCCCTTATAGCCGTAGGACGGGTCGGTGCCGAAGGTCGGATCGAAATAGTCGCGCTTCGTATCGGACAGCGCGAAGCCGGTGTTGAGCGTCAGGATGTTGCCGCTGTAGCGCAGGCCGACGCGGCCCGAGGCCTGGCGGGTGGTCTGGTATTCGGGAGTATCGCCGAAGACGAGGTAGGTCGGCGGGCCGAAACCGTCGATATCGGTGCGGGTGTCGGCGTAGCGGGCGGTGGCGACGATCGCGAGGTCCTGCGAGAGGTTGACGCGGCCCCGGCCCCCGACGCGCCACTGGCGGAAGCCGTCGGGCTCTGTGCCGACCGCTGCGGCCGAGACGCCATCGCTGCGGCTATAGCCGCCGTTGAGGGTAAGCGCGCCGAAGTCTGACGAGATACCGGCAGCGGCATCGGCAAGGTAGCTGTCGTTGGCGCCGAGTTCGGCGCTGGCTTCGATGCCGTTGAGATCGCGCGACTGGACGGCGATGACGCCGCCAATCGCGGCAGAGCCCCAGACGATCGAGTTGGAACCGCGCAGCACGTCGATGCGCTCGATGCCGCCGGGGGTCAGCGTGCCGAAATCGAAGCCGCCCGAGGGGGCCGAGACGTCTTCGAGGCGGACGCCATCGACGAGGACGAGGACCTGTTCGGCGTCCGAGCCGCGCAGGCGCACGCCGGTGAAGCTGCCGGGGCCGCCGTTGCGGGTGATGGTCAGGCCGGGAACGCGTTCGAGAACGCGGGTGATGTCGGGGCCTTGGATCGACTGGATTTCGGCGGCGGTGATGACGGTGACAGGCTGGCCGGTCTTGCTCAGGGCAGTTTCGCTGCCGGTGGCGATGACGGTGATCGATGCCGGATCAACCTTGTAGTCTGCGACGACGACATCATCGGTGCCTTGGGCAAAAGCAGGCACGGCAAAAGCCAGGGCGGAAACGGAAAGCAAGTACTTCTTCACAGGACGCAACTCCGGCCACGAACGGTTGATGCCGTCCATGGCGAGAGGTGCGCTGGGCCATGAATCTGGCGCGCCTCGTCGCGTGCGCCCGGTACACCCCGCCCGGCCGCGGAACGACTACCATCGGCAGGTTTCCTGGCTCCCGGGTCATCGCCCGCTGCCCGCCTTCCCAGCGCCGGGGATCGAATCCGGCACCAGTGGCATCACTGGACAGCGCGCTCTCCGGTTACAGTTGCGGGGGCAGCGCCGGATTTGAACCGGCTTCCCTCTTAGCCCGTGTTACCGGGCACCGTTGGCGTCGGCGCGGGGAACTAGCGGGAACTTAGCTGCGCTGCAAGAGGAACTACGTACTTCGGGGCAGGTTTGCTGCCCAATTCATTCTCACGCAAAGCCGCAAAGACGCGAAGATGCCGCGCAGGTTTGATAGGACAGCCATCACCTCCTGCGGCGATTATCCAAGAGCATTGCCTGCGGCCGCGCACGACCCCTTTGCGCCTTCGCGTCTTTGCGTGAGGTTTTCCGATTTGAGCGCCAGGCCGTGAGCTTGCCAGTTAACCGGATCGCAGGAGCTTGTGCCGCATCGGGACAGCGGGAAAAGCGGCCGTGCGCGAGGGCGCGCAAAAGGTTAGCGCAATTGAGGATTTTCAGGATTCTGCCCAGCCCCATGCCTCTCGAGCTTGCCTATCGCCCGATCGAACTGCCCGGCGTGGCAGCGACGGCTAATGGCGAGCAGGGCCCGCGCGATTTTGCGGCGCGGATCCGGCGCCGGGACATGCGCTCGATCCGCAAGGCCTTGCGCGCGCCTTCGCTGATGCGGCAGCGGCTGGGCGGCGTGGCTATGTTCGGCGTGCTGGGGCTGCTGCTCGGGCCGACCGGGTGGGGCGAACCGGGCGGCGTTCAAGCGGCTGTCGCGCGCGCCCAGATGGCGGGCCTGCAACCGTTCGAGCGCGGGGGTGACAGCTTTCCGGGCTCGGCGTTCTACTGGCTCGACACCAGCGACAGCGGACTGATCGCGCCGACAGAAGCGCAGGCGAAATGGGACCAGAGCCATTCGGATGCCGAGATCCTCTCGGCGCGTCCGGTCTCGGCGGCGGGATCGAGCGAGGACCGCTGGCGGGCGCTGCAATGCCTGACCGCAGCAATCTATTATGAGGCGGCGAGCGAGCCTGACGGCGGGCAACGCGCGGTCGCCCAGGTGGTGCTCAACCGTGTGGCGCATCCGGCTTGGCCGAACACGGTATGCGGCGTGGTCTACCAGGGGTCGGAGCGGCCGGGCTGCCAGTTCTCGTTCGCGTGCGATGGCTCGCTGGCGAGGAAGCCGATGAAGGCGTTCTGGGACCGGGCGCGGCGCGTGGCGGCCGATGCGCTGGCCGGATACGTCTATGCGCCGGTCGGGCTGGCGACGCATTACCATACGACGGCGGTGCATCCCTACTGGGCGCCGAGCTTATCGTTCATCGGCACGATCGGGGCGCACCGCTTCTATCGCTGGGCCGGCGCTGCAGGGCGTCCGGCGGCGTTTACGGCGCGGTACTTCGGCGGCGAGCCGCTGGCCGCGCCGCATCCGCGCACATGGACGCCCTCGCCTGTCGACATTGCCGATCCGCTGGCGCTGGAGAAGGCGTTCGAGGAAGGGCGGATCGTGGCGCCAGTTGCTGCGGCGACGGTTGCTCCGGTGGCGGCGGTCCCGCAGGCTGCGGCGCAGCAGAGCCTTGTCCGGCCGCAGGTGCTGCCAGGCGTGAAGGCGGGTGCGACCAGCGCGCCGGTTTCCGGCAGCGGTTCGGTGCTGCCGGGGTATGAGAACGCCAACAAGTGGATTGCGCAGCCGGGGGCTTGAGAGCTTCCAAGCCTTGGAATGGTTCACGCAGAGGCGCGGAGGAAGAAGCGAGACGCGGAGGAGCGTCGCGCGCGAACCGATGTGCCGGTCTTCAAATGGGAACCGGGAAGCGGCTTTGCCGCAGCTATCTTCTCTGCGTGTCCTTTTTCTCCTCTGCGTCTCTGCGTGAACAATTCAACGCTCACAGCCTGCACACACCCCTCCACCCCCGCTTCGCGGGCGGTCCCCCTTGTATCTTGAAAATGGTGCATGATGCGATTGCGGGAGGCTCCGCTAGCGGAGCCTCCCGCCCGTTCGCGAGCCCGTGTCCCCCTTGGTCGTAGCAGCCCGCTGGGGAGCTTGGGCCCGGACGGATCTTCATCAACCCGAACGGTTGCACGGGGCGTTGACCCCGCACACGCAAGGATGGGAACGGAGATATGGCACAGCACGATCAATTTGTCGGTATCGATGTCAGCAAGGCGCGGCTTGATGTCTGTCTGTGGCCGCAGAATGAGGCCTGCGCTTTTGCCAACGACCGGGATGGCTTGCGAGCCTTGATCCGGTGGCTTCGCCGCGTCAGACCCCACGCAGTCGGCTTCGAGGCTTCGGGTGGTTATGAACGCGCTCTGCTGACGGCTCTATGCGAGGCAGACCTGCCCGCTCGACGCGTCAACCCGATGCGCGTGCGCCAGTTCGCCCGCGCTGCCGGGATTCTGGCCAAGAACGACAGGATCGATGCTGCAGCGATCGCGCATTTCTGCGCTGCGCTGCCCCAGCGCGAGGTGGTCCACGATCCTGCCCGCGCCATGCTCGGCGAACTCGTCACGGCACGCCGCCAGCTGTGCGAGGAGCGCACCCGCTGCGCCAACCAGGCCGAGCAGACTGCCAGCGCGCTGCTCAGGCGGATCGCTGCACAGCGGATCAAACGGCTGTCAGCCGAGATCGCGCTGGTTGAAGCAGAGATCGCACGCCTGATCGCGGATCACCCCGAACTTGCCGAGCGCAACGCAATCATGCGCTCGGTGCCAGGCGTCGGGCCGACAACCGCGGCAACGCTCCTCGCGTTCATGCCGGAACTCGGTGCAATGAGCGCCCGACAGGCCGCATCGCTCGTCGGCGTCGCGCCTTTCGATTGCGAAAGCGGGGCCTTCAGGGGCAAGCGACGCATCGCCGGAGGGCGCAAACCTCCCCGCGATGCACTCTATATGGCCGCCCTCGTCGCAAGTCGGCGCAACACCACAATGGCCGTCGCATACCACAATCTGAAAAACGCCGGAAAACCAGCAAAAGTCGCCCTCGTTGCGATCATGCGAAAACTCATCACAGCTCTCAACGCCATGATCCGAAACAAACAGAAATGGGCTGCCACATAGACGGTTGCTCCCCGTTTGTCCTGCAGAAAAACGGAGAGGACCTGCTGGTGTGTTCTCAATCCGTCGCAAAACCGTTTCAGGACGGATGGTTATTCGTTCCTTTACCGTGTCGTCACACACACTCTTAGCGCTGGTGGGTCTAGGGCGGGGTCGTGGAGAACGGCACCGATTGTCCCCGGCGCCGTCAGAGAGTTGAGGCACCATGCTGCGTTTTGCGCCCCGTTACGGCATCATTTCCCCCTGTCTTTCGCGAAAGATCCAGGCGCGGCACCTGCGGGCGGTAAACGATAATGGGGCAGGCTCAGGGCCAGGCTCGATCTGTCAGGACGAGGCGCTCGATACCGCATTGCGGCTGTTTGCGGCGCATGGCTTCTCGGCGGCGGCTCGCGCACGAGATGCTGCGGTCATTGCAGAACGCAGCGGCGAGCCGGGCCGCGTGGAATTCTGGGTCGAGGTCTGCGCGACGCTCGACCGGCGGATGGCGCGCGACTTCCTGAAGCGCAAGCGCAGCTGATCTGCACCCGAGTTTGCGGAGAGGAAAAGCAAAAGGGTAGCCCCGGTGGAAACGCCGGGGCTTTTTTGCTGCAGATTGCTTGCGTATTGCCTTATAAATTTTCGGCTCGCTGACCGACTGTCGGGCAGTTTTCAAGCCATCTTGCTATTGCGAACTGATATCACAAAAACCCCGGATATAGCGGGTTTTCGCGGTTGCATTCGTGTGCGCACGGGCCTAGGGCGCGAGTCATTCTGCCAGAACCTTCCTGTCTCGCGGGGCACGGGAGGGACCTGGGCGAAAGCTCTGCTGGCATTTGTATGCTTGTCCCCGCGAACGGGAAAGGACCGTAGAGCATGGCACGCAAGAAGATCGCGCTTATCGGCGCAGGCAACATCGGGGGCACCCTCGCCCACCTCGCCGCCCAGAAGGAACTGGGTGACATCGTCCTGTTTGACGTGGTCGAAGGCGTGCCGCAGGGCAAGGCGCTCGACCTGTCGCAGTGCGGCCCGGTCGAAGGCTTCGACGCCAAGATCACCGGAACCAACGACTATGCCGACATTGCCGGCGCCGACGTGATCATCGTGACCGCCGGTGTTGCCCGCAAGCCCGGCATGAGCCGCGACGACCTGCTCGGCATCAACCTCAAGGTGATGAAGGCCGTCGGCGAAGGCATCCGCGACAACGCGCCCGACGCTTTCGTCATCTGCATCACCAACCCGCTCGACGCGATGGTGTGGGCGCTGCGCGAATTCTCCGGCCTTCCGCACAACAAGGTCGTCGGCATGGCCGGCGTGCTCGACTCGGCACGCTTCAGCACGTTCCTGGCATGGGAATTCGGCGTCTCGATCCGCGACGTGAACACTTTCGTGCTCGGCGGCCACGGCGACACCATGGTGCCCGTCACCCAGTATTCGACCGTCAACGGCATTCCGGTGCCCGACCTCGTCAAGATGGGCCTGTCGACGCAGGAAAAGATCGACGCGATCGTGCAGCGCACGCGTTCGGGCGGCGGCGAGATCGTCGGCCTGCTCAAGACCGGCTCGGCGTTCTACGCACCGGCCGCCTCGGGCATCGCCATGGCCGAAGCCTACCTCAACGACCAGAAGCGCATCCTGCCTTGCGCTGCCTACGTCGATGGCCAGTACGGCGTTGACGGCCTCTATGTCGGCGTGCCGGTGATGATCGGTGCAGGCGGCGTGGAGCAGGTGATCGAGATCGAACTCGACGCCGAAGCCAAGTCGAACCTCCAAGTCTCGGTCGACGCGGTCAAGGAACTGCTGGAAGCCTGCAAGGGCATCGACAACTCGCTGGCTTGAGCTGACACGGATCTGCGCCCTCGCCTGAGCGGGGGCGCAAGCGCCTGACGTTCCGGAGTAATTGATGTCCATTCTCGTCGACAAGAACACCAAGGTCATCACGCAGGGGATGACCGGCAAGACCGGCAGCTTCCACACGCAGGCTGCGCTTGATTACGGCACGCAGATGGTTGGCGGCGTGACTCCCGGCAAGGGCGGCACCACGCACATCGGCCTGCCGCAGTTCGACACCGTGGCAGAGGCCAAGGCGGTGACCGGCGCAACCGCTTCGTGCGTCTATGTGCCGCCTTCGGGCTGCGCCGACGCCATCCTCGAGGCGATCGATGCCGAGATGGAACTGATCGTGGCGATCACCGAGGGCGTCCCCGTGCTCGACATGGTCAAGGTCAAGCGCGCGCTGTCGGGTTCGAAGAGCCGCCTGATCGGCCCGAACTGCCCCGGCGTGCTGACGCCGAACCAGTGCAAGATCGGCATCATGCCCGGTTCGATCTTCAAGGAAGGCTCGGTCGGCGTGGTCTCGCGCTCGGGCACGCTGACCTATGAAGCGGTGTTCCAGACCTCGGCCATCGGCCTTGGCCAGACCACCGCTGTCGGCATCGGCGGCGACCCGGTCAACGGCACCAACTTCATCGACGTGCTCGAACTGTTCCTCGCCGACGAGGCGACCAAGTCGATCATCATGATCGGCGAGATCGGCGGCGATGCCGAGGAGCAGGCCGCGCAGTTCCTGATCGACGAGGCCAAGCGTGGCCGCAAGAAGCCGATGGCCGGCTTCATCGCGGGCCGCACCGCGCCTCCGGGCCGCCGCATGGGCCATGCCGGCGCCATCGTCTCGGGCGGCAAGGGCGACGCCGAAAGCAAGATCGCGGCGATGGAAGCCGCCGGCATCAAGGTCTCCGCCTCGCCCAGCCTGCTGGGTGAAACGCTGGCCGAAGTGCTGAAGGGCTGAGGTCAAAAGCTACCGCCCGGATAGGTTACCTTGCGTAAGGTGCCACCGGGCGGATGCTTGAAGTTTTTCAGGTAGGCCCCCGCAACGGAAGCGGCCTGCCGTCGTTACGGATTTTTGCGCAAGCCTTGCGAGGTGCGCGCTGGAAGGGTCGGCTCTGCGAGAGTGGAGCGGAAAATGTCCGAAGCCCCCAACCTCCCCGGGGGGACCAGGAGTTGATGATGGGTTCTGAACTGCACGATTTCGACGTGGATCCGGCTCAGGAAGGTCCGCAGCCCGGTCCTTCGTGGGCCAACAAGCGCTGGCCGATCACCGATGCCGCGGCAGGCGACGACCTGACCCAGGCGATGGACCCGATGGCGCTGAAACTCGTCATCGAGAAGGCCGCCAAGAAGGGCGGCGTCGCGCTGGATGAAGGCGCGCTGCAGCAGGCGGCGATGGATTCGATCCGCGCGATGATGCTGATCCGCACCTATCGCGTGCGCGGGCATCTGGCCGCCGATCTCGACCCGCTTGGCCTTGCCCGCCAGAAGCTCCCGGCCGACATTTCGCCCGAGTACCACGGCTTTACCGCCGCCGACATGACCCGCAAGGTCTATCTCGGTGGTGCGCTCGGCCTTGAATGGGCGACCGTCAACGAACTCGTCGCGATCCTGCGCGCAAACTACTGCGGGCACATCGGCTTCGAATACATGCACATCGCCGACGTGGAGGAGCGCCGCTTCATCCAGGATCGCATCGAAGGCGGCGACAAGTCGGTCGACTTCACCCCCAACGGCAAGAAGGCGATCCTCGCCGCCGTGGTGCGCGGCGAGCAGTACGAGAAGTTCCTCGGCAAGAAGTACGTCGGCACCAAGCGCTTCGGCCTCGACGGCGGGGAATCGATGATCCCGGCCCTGGAAGCGGTGATCAAGTACGGCGGCCAGCTGGGCGTCAAGGAAATCGTCTACGGCATGGCCCACCGCGGCCGCCTGAACGTCCTCGCCAACGTGATGGCCAAGCCCTACCGCGTGATCTTCCACGAATTCTCGGGTGGCTCGGCCAACCCCGAGGACGTCGGCGGTTCGGGCGACGTGAAGTACCACCTTGGCACCTCGACCGACCGCGAGTTCGACGGGACCAAGGTGCACATGAGCCTTGTGCCGAACCCCTCGCACCTCGAAACGGTCGATCCGATCGTGCTCGGCAAGGTGCGTGCGCAGCAGGTGTTCCGCGACGATATCGGTGACGACGTGGGGCCTAACGCGCGCCACAAGCAGGTGCTGCCCGTTTTGATCCACGGTGACGCGGCCTTTGCCGGCCAGGGCATCGTGTGGGAGTGCTTCGGCCTTTCGGGCGTACGCGGCTACAACACCGGTGGCTGCATCCACTTCATCATCAACAACCAGATCGGCTTCACCACCTCGCCCCAGTTCTCGCGCGGGTCTCCGTACCCCTCGGACGTGGCCAAGGGCGTGCAGGCGCCGATCCTGCATGTGAACGGCGACGATCCCGAAGCGGTGACCTTCGCCTGCAAGCTGGCGATCGACTACCGTCAGAAGTTCGGCCGCGACATCGTGGTCGACATGTGGTGCTACCGCCGCTTCGGCCACAACGAGGGTGACGAGCCTTCGTTCACCCAACCGCTGATGTACGCCAAGATCCGCCAGCATCCGGGTGTCAGCGATATCTACGCCAAGCGCCTGGTTGGCGAAGGCGTGATCGATGCCAACTACAAGGGCGAGATCGAGAGTCACTTCGTGGCGACGCTCGAGACCGAGTTCGAGGCGGCCAAGGGCTACAAGGCCAACGAAGCCGACTGGTTCGGCGGCCGCTGGTCGGGCTTCAACAAGCCGGCCGACCCTGTGACCGCGCGCCGCAACGTCGGCACCGGCATCGACCAGAAGCTGTTCGACAGCCTCGGCCGCACGCTGACAACGGTTCCCGAGGACCTGACCGTCCACAAGACGCTGGGTCGCGTGATCGATGCAAAGCGCGAGATGTTCAGCTCGGGCCAGGGCTTTGACTGGGCGACCGGCGAAGCGCTGGCGTTCGGCAGCCTCGTGTCCGAGGGCTATGGCGTGCGTCTGTCCGGACAGGACTGCGGCCGCGGCACCTTCAGCCAGCGTCACGCGGTGTGGGTCGACCAGAAGGACGAACGCAAGTACGTGCCGCTCAAGACGCTGCCGCACGGCACGTTCGAGGTGCTGGATTCGACGCTTTCGGAATATGGCGTGCTCGGCTTCGAGTATGGCTATGCCAGCGCGGACCCGAAGAGCCTGGTGCTGTGGGAAGCGCAGTTCGGCGACTTCGCCAACGGCGCGCAGATCGTGATCGACCAGTACATCGCCGCATCCGAAGCCAAGTGGCTGCGCGCCAATGGCCTCGTCATGCTGCTGCCGCACGGGTACGAAGGACAGGGTCCGGAGCACTCCTCGGCACGCATGGAGCGCTATCTGCAGCTTTGCGCCGAAGACAACATCCAGGTGTGCAACATCACCACGCCGGCCAACTACTTCCACGTGCTGCGCCGGCAGATGCACCGCCCGTTCCGCAAGCCGCTGATCATCATGACGCCCAAGAGCCTGCTGCGCCACCCGTTGGCAAAGTCGGTCGCTTCGGACTTCGTGGGCGAAAGCCACTTCATGCGCATACTGTCGGACATCAATCCGGCAGCGGACAAGGACACCCGCAAGGTCATCCTGTGTTCGGGCAAGGTCGCCTATGACCTGATCGAAGCGCGCGATGCGGCGGGCATCACCGATACGCAGATCATCCGCCTCGAGCAGCTCTACCCCTTCCCCGGCGAGCCGCTGGCCCTGCGCCTTTCGCGCATGACCAACCTCGAGGAAGTGGTGTGGTGCCAGGAAGAGCCGCGCAACAACGGTTCGTGGTTCTTTGTCGAGCCGATGATCGAGGAATCGCTCAAGGCGGCCAAGAGCAAGGTTGCCCGCGCCCGCTATGCCGGTCGTGCTGCGGCGGCGTCGCCCGCCACGGGCCTCGCCAGCCGCCATGCCAGCGAGCAGGGCGCGCTGGTGGCCGACGCGCTGGGCCTTTCGGTACGTGGCGAGATCCGCCGTCAAAAGAAGAACTGATTTTCCTTCTCCCCGAGGAACATGAATTATGTCGATTGAAGTGAAGGTTCCGACGCTGGGTGAAAGCGTCAGCGAAGCAACCGTCGGCCAGTGGCTGAAGAAGCCCGGCGAGGCCGTGGCACTGGACGAGCCGATCGTCAGCCTCGAGACCGACAAGGTCGCGGTCGAGGTTCCGGCTCCGGCTGCGGGCGTGCTTGGCGCGCTCGTGGCCAACGAGGGCGACACGGTGAACGTCGGCGCGCTGCTCGCGCTGATCGAGGACAGCGTGGCGGCCGCTGGCGCACAGGCCCCTGCCCCGCGCACCGAAGCGCCGGTTCCGCCCGCTTCGGCTTCGGAAGCACCTGCTGCGGCTCCTGCGGCTGCGCCTTCGGGTGACGCAGCCGCGCTCTCGCCCGCGGTCCGCCGTGCGGTGCTGGAATATGGCATCGATCCTTCGACCGTGAAGGGCACTGGCAAGGACGGGCGCCTGACCAAGGAAGACGTGATGGCGGCGGCTGCGGCCAAGCAGGCCTCGCCTGCTCCGGCAGTGTCGGCTCCGGCCGCGGCGCCTGCTGCTGCTCCGGCTGGCGGTCGCAACGAAGAGCGCGTCAAGATGACGCGACTGCGCCAGACCATCGCCAAGCGCCTCAAGAGCGCGCAGGAAACCGCCGCCCTGCTGACCACGTTCAACGACGTGGACATGACTGCCGTCATGGAAGCGCGCGCCAAGTACAAGGACGTGTTCGAGAAGAAGCACGGCGTGAAGCTTGGCCTGATGTCGTTCTTCGCCAAGGCCTCGGTTCTGGCACTGAAGGACATTCCGGCCGTCAACGCGCAGATGCAGGGCGATGAGATCGTCTACTTCGACTACGTCGACATCTCGGTCGCGGTCTCGGCTCCGAACGGGCTGGTCGTGCCGGTGGTGCGCGATGTCGACAAGATGAGCTTTGCCGACATCGAGAAGGCGATTGCCAATTACGGCAAGGCGGCGCGCGACGGCACGCTGACCATGGCCGACATGGCGGGCGGCACTTTCACCATCTCCAACGGCGGCGTGTTCGGCGGGCTTATGTCGACCCCGATCATCAACCCGCCGCAGTCGGCCGTGCTCGGCCTGCACCGCATCGAGGACCGCCCGGTCGTCCGCAATGGGGAGATCGTGGTGCGCCCGATGATGTACATCGCGCTGTCCTATGACCACCGTATCATCGACGGTCGCGAGGCAGTGACGGCACTGAAGACGATCAAGGAAGCGATCGAGGACCCGACCCGCCTGCTGATCGATCTTTGAGCGGACAGTACGGAACTGACTTGAATCTGAAGCCGTTCGTGCTGAGCTTGGCGCAGCACGAACGCGCAATGGAGCCGGAAAATGGCTGAATACGATTACGACGTCCTTGTCATCGGTGGTGGCCCCGGCGGTTATGTCGCGGCGATCCGCGCGGCGCAACTGGGCCTCAAGACCGCTTGTGCCGAAGGGCGCGAGACGCTGGGCGGAACCTGCCTCAACGTCGGTTGCATTCCCTCCAAGGCGCTGCTGCACGGCTCGGAGAAGTTCGACGAGGCGCGGAACGGCACGTTCGCCAGCTATGGCATCAAGACTGGCGCGGTCGAGCTCGATCTGGATGCGATGCAGGCGCAGAAGGCGGATTCGGTGAAGGGCCTGACCGGCGGCATCGAATTCCTGTTCAAGAAGAACAAGGTGACCTGGCTCAAGGGCTACGCTGCGTTCGAGGACGCGCACAGCGTGACCGTGGCTGGCCAGAAGGTCACCGCGAAGAACATCGTGATCGCCACCGGTTCGAGCGTTACTCCCCTGCCGGGCGTGACCGTGGACAACGATGCGGGCGTGATCGTCGACAGCACCGGTGCACTGGCGCTGAACCGCGTACCGAACCACATGGTGGTCATCGGTGGCGGCGTGATCGGGCTGGAACTCGGCTCGGTGTGGCGCCGCCTTGGTGCGAAGGTGACGGTCGTCGAATTTCTCGACCAGTTGCTGCCCGGCATGGACGGCGACGTGCGCAAGGAAGCCGCCAAGATCTTCAAGAAGCAGGGCATGGACATCAAGCTCGGCACGAAGGTGACCGGCGTTGCAGTGGAAGGCGGAAAGGCCACGCTGACTGTCGAGCCTGCAAAGGGCGGCGAGGCTGCGACCATCGAGGCTGACTGCGTGCTGGTGGCAATCGGGCGTCGGCCCAATGTCGACGGCCTCGGCCTCGACAAGATCGGGCTCGAACTGAACGCGCGCGGTCAGATCGAAACCGACCACGACTTTGCCACCAAGGTCCCGGGCGTTTGGGCCGTGGGCGACGTGATTCCGGGCCCGATGCTGGCTCATAAGGCCGAGGACGAAGGCATTGCCGTGGCCGAAAACATCGCCGGGCTCACCGGAATCGTGAACCATGACGTGATTCCCGGCGTAGTGTACACGATGCCTGAATTCGCCGGTGTCGGTCTTACGGAAGAGGCCGCGAAGGAAAAAGGCGAGATCAAGGTCGGCAAGTTCCCGATGCTCGCCAACAGCCGCGCCAAGACCAACCATGAGCCGGACGGCTTCGTGAAGGTGATCTCCGACGCCAAGACCGACCGCGTTCTGGGCGTGTGGTGCATTGCCTCGGTTGCCGGCACGATGATTGCGCAGGCGGCACAGGCGATGGAATTCGGCGCGACCAGCGAAGACATTGCCTATACCTGCCACGCGCACCCGACCCATTCGGAAGCGCTCAAGGAAGCGGCGATGGCGGTGACGGGCAAGCCGATTCACATGTGATCGGACTCACCTCAGCGAATACGGGGGCCGTCCTTCGGGGCGGCCCTTTTCGTTTGGGTCAGAAGCACTTGGCGTTGCGGCGTGACATTTGCCCCCTGCCCTGCTAGCGGCCAAGCGGAATAAGGAAAGCAAACGAATAACATGGCAGGTTACAAGGAACCCGGTCTTGGCGACCGTCGCGATGCTTCGGCACAGGCACGCGCCAAGGCTATCGAGGCGATGAAGGCCAAGGCGAAGGCGCCGGTGGACCCGGCAGTGCTGGCCGAGAAGATCGCCCGCGCCGAGGCCAAGGAAAAGGCCGAAGCGGAAAAGCGCGAGGCGGCTCGCCTCAAGCGCGAGGAAGAGAAGGCCGAGAAAGCCAAGCGCGCTGCCGAGCAGGCCAATGCCCCCGCGCCGCCAAGTGCGGAAGAGCTGGCAGCCGCGCAGAAGGCTGCCCGCGATGCCCGCTACGCCGCCCGCAAGGCGCGGAAGAAGTAGGCGTTGGACGCCGCCCTTCCGGTTCACGGAGCTTCACCCCACGCCCCTCCACCGATGTGGGAGCTGGAAGACGGCGACGAACTGATCGACACCTGCCGCGTGCCCGATGGTGCGAGGCTGCGGCTGGTACGCAATGGCGAGGACTTCGTCATCCTGCTCGACCGCAACGAATTGATGAGCACCGACGTCTGCGCTTCGGAAGTGCAGCTGGCGGAAATGACCTGCGCGCGCCTTGTCGGCCGTGACGATCTGCAGATGCTGATCGGTGGCTACGGATTGGGCTTCACCTTGCGGGCAGCACTTGCCGTGCTCGGTCCCAAGGCTGGCGTCACCGTGGCCGAGATCGTGCCGGAAATCGTTGCGTGGGCGCTTGGTCCGATGGCGCAGCTGACCGCCGGCTGCCTTGATGATCCGCGCGTGCAGCTGGTGCACGATGACGTGGCCATGCTGATCGATTCCGCGCGTGGTGGCTACGATGCGATCCTGCTCGATGTCGACAACGGCCCCGAAGGGCTGACGCGCATGATAAACGGGTGGCTCTATTCGCCCGACGGACTGGAAGCGGCATCCCGCGCGCTGCGGCCGGGCGGCATCCTTGCAGTGTGGTCTGCTTTCGAAGACCCGGCTTTCGTCGAACTGCTCGAGCAGGCGGGCTTTACCGTTGACGTGGCCAGCGTCGATGCCGGCGAAGAGCCGCGCGAAGGACGCAAGCCGCTACATCACGTGATCTTCTTCGCGACAAAAGCCTGAAGCTTTCGTTTGTGCCCTGCCGCCTGTGACGGTAACCGCAGGGTTTGAATCGAAGGAGTGCCACGATGGCCATCAAGCTGACCCTGACCGAAGACGAGACCGAAATCCTGATCGATGCTCTGGAAGCCGATCTCGAGGGCTATGTCGAAGCGGCGAAGGAAGCGCGCGGCAACAACAACCGCGAGGACGTCAAGACTTTCACCGAGGCAGCGACGCGCATCCAGGAGCTGAAGGGCAAGCTGGAAGCTTTGCTGGGCCAGTAAGGCCCGCATGCCCTCCCCGTTGCCCAACGCCGACCTTTCGGCACTGATCGGCCTGCTCGATCTTGTCGGCATTGCCGTTTTCGCCCTGACCGGCGCACTTCTGGCGGCGCAGCTCAGGCAGACATTCGTGACGATGGCGTTCTTTGCGCTGGTGACGGGCGTGGGCGGCGGGTCGGTTCGCGACCTGCTGATCGGCGCGCCGGTGTTCTGGGTGCGTGATCCGTGGGTGGCGCCAGTGTGCCTGGGCGTGGCGCTGGTGGCGTGGTTCACCCCGCACCGCTGGTGGGAGCGGCCAGTGCTGGAATGGGCCGACGCGGCGGGACTTGGCGCCTATGCCGTGTTGGGCACGGCCAAGGCGCTGGCGTTCGGCGTATCGCCTGTGCCGGCCGTGCTGATGGGTGTGATCACCGGCTGTGTCGGCGGCATCATCCGCGACGTGCTGGCAGGAAGGCCCTCGATCCTGATGCGGCCCGAACTTTACGTGACGGCGGCTGCGCTTTCCGCAGGGGTCTGTGCCGCCGGCGCGGCGCTGGGACTTGATCGCGGCATAGTCTGGCCGGTGGCTGCGCTGGCCGGCTTTGCGCTCAGAGGCGCAGCGATCTGGTGGAAGCTGGGGCTGCCCACCTACACCACTGCAGACCAGGACGGCTGAGGCCATCACCCCCTCCCCAAGAAGAGGAGGGGCGCTTGCATGGTCAGCCGATCATCTCGACTACGACCTTGCCCATGGCCTGACGGTTTTCGAGCAGGGCGATGGCTTCGCGCCCCTGATCGAGCGTGTAGCGCTGCGAGACGCGCGGGTTGATCTTGCCGGCCTTGAGCAGCGCAAAGAGTTCCTCGACCTCGGCCTTGAAGGCGGCAGGTTCGCGAGCGGTCCATGCGCCCCAGAACACGCCGCAGACGTCGCATGATTTGAGCAAGGTGAGATTGAGCGGAAGCCTGGCGATGCCGGCCGGGAAGCCGACGACGAGAAAGCGGCCTTCCCACGCGATCGCACGCAGGGCCGGTTCGGAATAATCGCCGCCGACGATATCGTAGACGATGTCCGCGCCATTCGGGCCGCAGGCTGCCTTGAGCTGTCCAGCCAGCGCCTTGGACTGGGCCTTGTCGAACGGCGGGCGGCCGTAGATCACGACATCGTCTGCGCCGGCGTCGCGTGCGACTTGTGCCTTTTCCTCGCTGGAGACGGCAGCGATCACCCGGGCGCCGAAGGCCTTGGCGAGTTCGACGGCGGAAAGTCCGACACCGCCTGCCGCGCCGAGGACCAGCACGGTATCACCAGCCTTGATGTGGCCGCGATCCTTGAGGCCGTGGATGGTGGTGCCGTAAGTCATCAACAACGAAGCGCCGGTGGCATAGTCGACGCCATCGGGCAGCGGGAACAGGCGCGCGACCGGGGCCACGACCTTTTCGGCCAAGCCGCCGTTGCCGATCATGGCGATTACGCGGTCTCCGACGGACCACCCGGTCACGCCCTCGCCCAATGCTTCAATTTCACCCGCGAGTTCGCTGCCGGGAGCGTAAGGTCGCTCGGGCTTGAACTGGTAGAGATCGCGGATCATCAGCGTGTCGGGGAAGTTGATCGAGCAGGCGTGGACGCGCACAAGCACTTCGCCCTTCCCCGGCACCGGATCGGGCAGGTCATCCATGACCAGGGTTTCGGGTCCGCCTGCAGCGTGGGTGCGCAGAGCCTTCATTTCACTTCTCCCAATAGTTGCGGATTCGATCCGCTCCGCATCAGGGAAGCAAGTTTTGCGCGCCTTGGGAAGCCCTGTTAAGTGCGCAGTTAAGCTGCCGCTACGGCATCCGTGCCACGCGCGAGGAAGGGCAGGCTGTCGCGCATCTTCGCTTCGTGCGTCGCGATGGCATCGCCCCGGGCCATGGTCAGGCCGACCTCGTCAAGGCCATTGAGCAGGCAGTGCTTGCGGAACGGGTCGATCTCGAAGGTGAAGCGATCCTGGAATGGCGTCGTCACCGTCTGGGTTTCAAGGTCGATCGAGACGGGATCGGTCTGCGCGACTTCCATCAGGCGGTCGATCGCCTCTTGCGGCAGCACGACGGTAAGGATGCCGTTCTTGAAGGCGTTGCCTGAGAAAATGTCGGAGAAGGAGGGTGCGATCACGGCCTTGATGCCCATGTCGCCCAGCGCCCAGGCGGCGTGTTCGCGGCTGGAGCCGCAGCCGAAGTTGTCACCGGCGATCAGGATCGGCGAGCCGGAAAATTCCACGCTGTCAAAGATGTTGTCAGGATCGGCGCGCAAGGCCTCGAACGCGCCCTTGCCGAGACCCTGACGGGTGATCGTCTTGAGCCACTTGGCAGGGATGATCACGTCGGTATCGACGTTCTTGCGGCCGAACGGGATGGCCCGTCCTTCGATCTGCTTCACCGGTTCCATGGCCGTCGCTATAGCTTGCCGGTTAGGCGATGCAATGGGCGAGATGGCGCAATATAGTTACGTGTCGGAGAGGTTGTGGATCCCGGCCTGCGCCGGGATGACGGAATTGAACCGTTCCCCCGTTCGTCGCTCCGGCGCAGGCCGCGGCCCATCGCCTGTGCAAACTCAGTCGGTCTCGGGCGCGTCGGCGGGCGGGGCCTTGGGTTCGGTCTTCTCTGCGCGTTCCTTGCGGCGCGACGCATAGAGCAGGGCTGCGGCCAGTGCTGCCGAGCCGATTGCCGCGCCCGCCATGGCTGCCTTGCCGGTCCAGTCCGTCTTCTTGGTCACGCTTGAGAACTCCTTGAAACGTGTAGCCAAGATTGGCCGGGCGTTCTGCGATTGCAAGGCTCAGGCGAGGAATTTCCGCAGCTTCGTCCATTCGCCAAGCTTCGCCTCATAGGTCAGCGAGGCGTGCGCCGGACTGCTGGATGGCAGCCGCAGGAGTTCGAAGGTCCCTCCCCCGGCCAGTTGCTGCGTGCCGATGCTGGCCGACTTGGCACCGTTGAAGGCGATGCATCGCAGTTGCGGGAGGGCGGCGGCAAGAGTGGCCAGCGCATTGGGCGCGACATCACGAATGGCGGTATCGAGGCTGCCCGAACGCGTGGCCGAACCGATCGAATCCCAAAGGCCGATGCGATGGGCGAGCAGGGTTTCGAGGCGGCGTTCATAGTCCTGCGCGACGAGATCGATGTCGACCACTGCGCCGACCAGCCGCCAGAACTGGTTGCGCGGATTGGCGTAATAGCGCGCGGCGGCAAGGCTCGCCTCACCCGGCAGGCTGCCGAGGATGAGGACACGGGTGTGCCGATCGACGACGGGAGCGAAGGAGGACTTGCGGATCGTCACGCCGGGGCTGGAGCGACGGTGTCTCGGGGTGCCTCGTCCTTCGCAGGCGTGCCGCAGGTCATGCAGAAGCGGAAGAAGGCCATCTTGCGTGTGTTGCAGCTGTGGCAGTGGTCGAACAGGGTCATGCCGCAGTGAACGCAGAAGTTGGCTTCGGCATCGCCGGTGGTCGAGATCGGACGGTCGCAGCCGGGGCAGACCTTGGCGGCCATCTTCTTGAACGCCTCGTCATGGCTGACGCGGGCGCGGCGTTCCTTTTCGGCTTGCGCCTCGACTTCCTGCCGGTGCGCGAGATAGGCGCGCATGTTCTTGATGAGGAAGTGCCCGGCGGCGAAAGTCAGGATGATGCCTACGGCATAGCGGATGTAGCCGCCGTAGCTCGGCAGGTAGGGCACGAGCTCGACGAAGAACACGAATACGGCAGCGAGCACGAAGCCGCGCATCAGCGGCCAGTGATCGCTCTTGCGCTTCTTCACCACCATCCATGCGGCCAGGCCAAGCATTGGCAGGGTGATCAGCAGCCGCAGGCCGAAAACCCGCAGTTCCTGCCAGAACATCGCGCGCTCCTGCGCCGGGATAGCGTCGGAGATCAGCTGGTTTTCGCGCAGGCGCAGCGTGCTTTCGCGCTGGTCGAGCGGGGCGCGCTCGTTCTCGAGGTTTGCAATCGCCTGCTGGATGCTGCGTTCGTTGGCCTTGAGCTGTTCGAGTTCGCGGGTGCGGGCGAGAACTTCGGGGTCCTGCGCCGGATTGGTCGTGGCGGTGCGCGCGGCGATCCAGGCCTTGAAGGTTTCGTTGGCGGTGCTGGACTGGCGCTGTGCCTGATCGAGCTGGAGGCGCTGGATTTCGAGCTTGTCGTCGATGGCAGTCTTGCTGTCGCCGATCTTGCGGATCTCGTCGCGGACCTGCCGGATCGCAGGGGAGTCGTCGGCGGGGGCGGTGTAAACCTGTTCCTCGACCATCGGCAGATCGCCGATGACGAGGTTGCCGAGGCCGACGATGAAACCGGCAAAGACGATGGAAACCGCCCAGAGCACGCCGCGATAGACGCGTTCGGGCACGCGCACGCCCTTGATCATGTCCATGGATCACCCCTCCTTGGTTGAGGAGAGGCTAAGCTTCGACTGGGGTGTTGTAAATTGCTGGCAATAGCTGCCACGCAGTTCCCCCTCACACCGCTCACCCTGAGCGTGTCGAAGGGTGCTCCCGCGGCCGCTGCGCCGGATGCTTCGACAAGCTCAGCATGAGCGGGTTTATTGGGGTTTGAGCAGGCTTACTTCTGGACCAGCGGGCTGACGGGATCGCGGGAGGATTCCCATTGCTGCCACTTGTCGCCAAGGCCAGTGTGATCAAGCGCGCCTTCGCGCATGGCGGCGGCGGCCTGTGCGGCGGGGAGCGGCGGGAGCGGGCCGTTGTCACCGAGCATGAGTTCGTCACCCAGCAGGCGGAAATCCTGCGGGCCGGGACGGAAGGCCTGCACCACGGTCATCACGCTGCCGCCGTACTGGACGACATCGATCACCAGCGCATCGACTTCGCCCGTGGGCGTCTCGACCTTGACCTGCCGGGCAATGGCGCAATCGGGCCATTGCGCCGCACCGCCTCCGATGAAGGCGCGGGCGGCAGCGTCCTGATCCTTGGGGCTGGCGCCGTCAAACGTCTGAAGCTGGCGGCTGCCATCGGCGCGCATGCACAGCGACTGTGGCTGGTAGTGGCCGCCGGGCGGCAGGTCCGACGCCGTCCAGAACGCGTGGGCCATGAGGAACCCGGCGAGCTGGAGCGCAGCTGTTGGAAGGCCTGCCACGGGCGCGTCAGTCGATCAGCTTGCGCACATCAGTCAACCGGCCGGTGACGGCGGCGGCGGCGGCCATTGCCGGGCTGACGAGATGGGTGCGCGCGCCGGGGCCCTGGCGGCCGACGAAGTTGCGGTTCGAGGTCGAGGCGCAGCGTTCGCCTGCAGGCACCTTGTCCGGGTTCATGCCGAGGCAGGCCGAACAGCCCGGTTCGCGCCATTCGAAACCGGCCTCGGTGAAGATGCGGTCAAGCCCTTCGTCCTCGGCCTGCTGCTTGACGAGGCCGGAGCCGGGGACAACGATTGCCCACTTGACGTTGTCGGCCTTCTTGCGGCCCTTGAGGATGGCGGCGGCGGCGCGCATATCCTCGATCCGGCTGTTGGTGCACGAGCCGATGAAGATGTTCTGGACTTCGACGTCTTCCATGCGCTGGCCCGGCGTCAGGCCCATATAGGCGAGGCTGGCCTTGGCGGCTTCCTGCTTGGAAGGGTCGGCGAAGCTTTCCGGCGCGGGGACGAGGCCGCTGATCGGCAGGACGTCCTCGGGACTGGTGCCCCAGGTGACCGACGGCGCGATGTCCTTGGCGTCGATCACCACGACCTTGTCATACGTGGCGCCGGGATCGGTGGCGAGGCTGGTCCACCAGGCGACGGCCTTGTCCCAGTCCTCGCCCTTCGGGGCATAGGGACGACCCTTGAGGTAGGCGAAGGTCTTTTCATCGGGCGCGCACAGGCCAGCGCGGGCGCCGTGTTCGATCGCCATGTTCGAGATGGTCAGGCGGCCTTCGATGGAAAGGTCGCGGATGACCTGCCCTGTATATTCGATGACCGAGCCGGTGCCGCCCGCCGCGCCGAGCACGCCGGTAATGTGCAGGACGACGTCCTTGGCGGTGACGCCGGGCATCAGCGTGCCTTCGACGCGCACTTCCATGGACTTCGACTGCTTGAGCAACAGCGTCTGCGTCGCGAGCACATGCTCGACCTCGCTGGTGCCGATGCCGAAGGCCAATGCGCCAAGGCCGCCGTGGCAGGCAGTATGGCTGTCACCGCAGACGATGGTGGCGCCGGGGAGCGAGAAGCCCTGCTCCGGCCCTACAACGTGGACGATGCCTTGTTCGGCGTCGGCATCGCCGATGTAGCGGATGCCGAAAGCGGGCGCGTTGCGCTCCAGCGCTTCGAGCTGCTGCGCGGACTCAGGGTCGGCAATCGGCACGCGCTGGCCGTTAGCGGTGCGGCGCGCGGTGGTGGGCAGGTTATGGTCGGGCACCGCGAGCGTGAGATCGGGGCGGCGCACCTTGCGACCGGCGGCGCGCAAGGCCTCGAAAGCCTGCGGGCTGGTCACTTCGTGGACGAGGTGACGGTCGATATAGATGAGCGCGGTGCCATCATCGCGCTGTTCGACGACGTGGGCGTCCCAGATCTTCTGGTAGAGCGTGCGGGGATTTGCGGTGTTCGACATGGCACAAGCGGTTAGGCCCGCCCTCCCCGCAATTCAAGCAGGAAAGGGCGGGCCGGGAGGCCCCAAGGCGCAATTTTGTTACGCCTCTGGAACATTATCCGCCAATCGATCAGCCGCGGCGCCCGTCACGATCCCACTTCTCGGCGCGAAGGCGCTGGGTAATGCTGGCAACGCGGCGTTCGAGCGTGCGGTATTCGCCCGACGACAGGCCGCGATCGGCGTAGCGGTTGTAGGTGGCCTTCAGGTCACGGGCATCGCGGCGCAGGCCCTGGGCTTCGCGCGGCGAGATGGCGCGGTTGCGCTGGGCGCGGTCGATGCGGTTGTCGAGCTGCCAGATGTCGCGGCGGATGTCGGCATTGCGGCCAGGCGTCATGTAGGCGGCTTCAGCGCGGTTACCGCCCGGATAGCGGTCATTGTCATGGGCGAGCGCCGGGGTGGCGACGCCTGCGACAAGGGTGGAAAGGACAACGGCGAAAACGGTCTTGCGCATGGGATAAGCTCCTCATTGGTCTGTGAGGAGAAAGTGCCGTCCGGCGGCTGAACGGCAGAAAAACGAGCCGTCGCGACTTTCGGGCAAAGTGTAAGAATGTGTCGCGGGGGCCGACGAGGCGTTGTAAGGGAGCGCCATGCAGACGCTTGTTGCCTTGTTCATCATTGTTGCCACGGTGCTGGTCATGGAATTCGTGGCATGGTCGAGCCACAAGTATGTGATGCACGGGTTCGGCTGGGGCTGGCATCGTGACCATCACGAACCGCACGACGGGTTCTTCGAGAAGAACGACCTTTACGCCGTGGTTGGGGCCGCGATCTCGATCAGCTTCTTCATCCTCGGCAGCCCGCTGGTGATGGGCGCAGAGGCGTGGTGGCCGGCGACGTTCATTGGGCTTGGCGTCATGGCCTATGGCGCGATCTATACGCTGGTGCACGATGGCCTCGTCCACCAGCGCTGGTTCCGCTGGGTGCCGAAGAAGGGCTATGCCAAGCGGCTCGTGCAGGCCCACAAGCTGCACCATGCGACGATTGGCAAGGAAGGCGGGGTGAGCTTCGGCTTCATCTTCGCGCGCGATCCGCAAGTGCTGAAGAAGGAACTGCGGGCGCAGCGCGAGCAGGGGATCGCGGTGTTGCGTGAGGCGGTGGATTGACTTCCTAACTCGCCCAGATGAACCGAACGAGCGCCATCGAAAACGCGAACAGGTAAGCGTACCCGAAGCTGTCGAGACGGACGAGCAGCTGGCCCCGCTTGTTTCGAGCCTTGCCAATCAGAGCCATAACTGCACCGATGGCGAGAGGCGTGACCACAAGGTTGGTTGCGCGAAACGCAGGGTCCCGGATGGCCGAGGCCGGGAACAGAAACAGGCTGATCCCACCCGCAATCAATCCCCATAAAGTATATCCCACAACCGAGAACGCGGGAGTACGTGGCTTTCGAAGCGGATCTGCCATTGCACGCAGGCCAAGCTCCGCAAGTAGCTCGAACAGCACCTGCAGCAGTATTTCTCCGAAGATCTGGAAAATGAGTTCGAAGACAAGCTCCATAAGAATGGATGAATACGATGGTTCGAGAATTCGACAAGACCGTCTTGTCACATTTTAGGCCAGCCTGATCTCGTTCAGCACGCCCTTGGCCAGATTGCGGAAGCGCAGGGCGTCGGAGACGGAGAGGGACTGGGCGTGGGCGGCGGCGTTGCGCAAGCGTCGCATCTCTTCGATCATGCCGACGGTGCGGGCAGGCAGGATGCCGCGTTTTTGCAGGGTGCGGCCAGCCTCAGACGCGTCGGGATTGGCCACGGCATGTTCGCTGGCAAGCGATTGCAACGCCTCTTCCACGCCGGACCATGAATCAAGCACGGCGGCACCGGGCGAGAGATCAAGCAGCTTGAGGAAGCGGGCGTGATCGCCGGTCAGGGCAATTTCGGGGCCGCCAGGCTCAGGCGGCGCCGGGCTGGCTTCGGATTCGAGGCGGTCGAGCCGTTGCGCAAAACGGGCGGACTTGTCCCCCCAGCTCAGTTCATCGAGCCGCGCCAGCAGCGCAAGCAGCGGTCGGCGGAAGATCAGCGCAATGACCAGAGCGGACAGTGGCCAGGCAAGTGCGGTGACGAGACTGGCCGCAAAGGCGGGCCAATCGGTCCCTGAACCGGCGCTCTCGAGCGTGAGTTTGAACATGCCGACTCCGTAATCCGAGCAGGCAGGCAATCTATCTGAAATGGAACAAAAAGAGAACTTGCAATTCAGGCTATGGGTACGACCCGGCTTCTCAGCCACTGCGAAAGCGGCCTTTCGAAAAGCAGATGGACAATCACGGCAGCAACGAGAGACATGACAAGAACCAGAACGACGAAGATTGCTTCCTCGGTTGCGCCGTAGGGCAGGCGAAAATGCCGCCAGCCCATCTGGCTGACCATCATCACCGGCATGTGGACGATATAGAGGGCGTAGGAGATATCGCCGCCGAAGTTCCAGAACCGGGCATCCGATCCCCCAGATCTGGTGGGCACCAGCACCATCGCGGCAAGCAGAAGCCAACTGCCGCCGCCCCAGAACAGAACGCGCAGCCAGCCGCTCATGTCCGCCCCTGGCATGACGAGGGGCGAGAGGAGCAGGCTGGCGGCGAGCGCTAGCGCGCACAGGCGCACGCGCGGCTGGAATTGCCACCCTCCCCGGTAGATCAGCGCCAGCATCGTGCCGCCGGACAGTTCGAGGATGATCGGCGATGACCAGTTGGCGAGGGGCTGCGGCAGATCGAGCAATGATCCAGCCAGAACCAGCAGGAACAGGATGACTGCCGTGCGTCGGACAGTGGCAGAAGCATCCTTCGCCATTGCCAGCGCGACAACGAAATAGAACAGCATCTCGAAGTTCAGCGTCCAGCCCACCTCGAGCGGTGGCACGATGCGCCCGTGCGCGGTGTTCGATGCGTAAGGCACGAACAGCATGGCATGCACCATGCTCTGCCAATCGGGTGCGGGCGGGAAGCGCAGGCTCCACAGCAGCACGAACAGCAACCCCGCCCAGTACAGCGGAACCACGCGAATGATCCGACGCAGGGCAAATGTGCGAACAGCGCCGGCTTTGCCGAAAAGTTTTTCTGACGACAGCACGATCACGAAACCGGAGATCACGAAAAACAGGTCGACGCCGAAGTTGCCGATCGCGGCCAATGCTGGTCGCTCCAGGCCGACACCGACGAACTGCCCAAGCCAGAATGCAAATATCTCGGCATGCATGCCGGCAACGGCAATGGCAGCAATGAAGCGGAGTGCCTGAATCGCAACGATGCGCTCCTGGCTCACTCTGCCCGCGTCCATATCCAGGTGCCGGTGATAGCCATGACCGCAGAGGGAATGAGCACCCAAGGCCAGCCTGCTGTCACGCCGGTCAGGACCACGCTGACGCCCATGGCGATCAGCGCGCCGGTCTTGGCCTTGCGCGAAATCGCGCGGCGCTCACGCCATTGGCGCAAGGGTGGGCCATAGCGCGGGTGGTCGAGCAGGCGCTGCTCCCAGGCGGGGTTGGAGCGGGCAAAGCAGAAGGTGGCAAGAAGCAGGAACGGGACCGTCGGCAGGATCGGCAGGAACGCGCCGACCGCTCCCAGCGCCACGCTGATCACGCCGCCTGCGAGATAGAGGTGGCGGCGCAAGTCCCCTGCCCTGCCGTCAGGCCGTGGCGGCTATGCGCGCGGCGTGATCGCGCACCAGTGCGATCATGTTGGGAACGCCTTGGGTGCGGTTGGACGAGAGTTGCTTCTTGAGATCGAAGGGCGCGAGTTCTTCGGCAATGTCCGTTTCGGCAACCTCGGCGGCGGGCCTGTCCTGTACGGCGGCAAGGACGAGCGCGACGATGCCCTTGGTGATCGCGGCGTTGCTGTCGGCCAGGAAGTGCAGTTTGCCGCCCTCGGCTTGTGTCGGATAGACCCAGACGCTGGCAGAACAGCCGCGCACGAGCGTGGCATCGGTCTTGAGCGCATCGGGCATGTCCTCAAGCTCGCGCCCGAGCTCTATCAGCAGACGATAGCGCTCGTCGCCGTCAAGGAATTCGTACTCTTCGAGGATGTCTTCAAGGCTGCGCATGGGCACGCATTAGCGGTCAGTGCCGGGTGCGTCCATGGGCTGAGTGGGCAGAATCGGTTAGCACTTTCGAGCGTCATCCCGGCGAAGGCCGGGATCCACTCCGCTGACGTCATACCTAACCGCGAGGTCATGGGCCCCGGCCTGCGCCGGGGCGACGATGGTTGAGAGGTTGCACGCTAGCCAGAGATGCCACCGGGACGCGTGAGGGCGTACCAGATCACGTAGATCCACGAGAGTACGCCATGGATCAGCGCCCAGACGATCGACTTGTGCAGGCTCCACGAAATGGTGATTGCGATGGCCGAACCGAGGCCGATGCCGGCCTTGGCGGCACCTTCGGTGTGGCGGCTCAAAGGTCCACGCCCGAGGCGATGGCTTCAAGCTTTCGCAGACGCTCGCGCATGTCGGCGAGTTCGATGAGGCTGCCGGCATCGCCCGTTTCCGTGCGTTCAAGCTCCATGCGCTTGAGGGCGAGCCAGCCGTCCCAGCCGCGCAGGGCGGCAAGGGCAACCATGGCGAGGCCAGTGAGACCGGAGAGGGAGAGAACGAGATCGGAGGACATGGTTGGATGCTCCTTTTCGTCAGCGGTCGCGCAGCGACTCAATCTCACGCGAGAGGCGGTGGGTTTCCCCTTCGTTGGTGGCGATGCGTTCCAGGACTTCGAGCCGCTTGCGCAAGTCCGAGACTTCACGTTCGAGGCTGGCGGTGTAGGCGGGGTCGATCGGCGGTTGCTGCATGATGCCCGCCCGATAGCGATCCCGGTTTGTGCGAATGATGACGAAGGCGATGATCGCGATGACCGCGACGATGGTTGATCCGGGGCCCACTTGTTGCGTCCTCAGTTGACCTTGACGTCGCGCAGGTTCTCGATCTGCAGCGCGAGGTCGGAATTGTTTTCGGTGGCGATACGTTCGAGCACGCGGACGCGCTGTTCAAGGCGCTCGGCCTGAGCGGCGTACTGGGCGGCCTTCTCGGCCGTCTGCTTCGAGAGCAGTTCAAGTTCGCGTTCCCTGAAAGCGAGGCGACGCTTGTAGATGTCCGAGCCGATACCGAGCACGATCGGCAGGACGATGACCATGAACACCAGCGCCAGGATGACATCTTCGTTCATTGCATCTTCTCCTGAGCGGGGCGCAGTGCCTCGATCTGGCGAGAGACGTCGAAACCGCTGTCGGTGACGATGGCCTCGACATTGGCGAGGCGCTGGTGCGTCTTGTCCAGCTGGTCGCGCAGGAAGGCGTTCTCCTCGCGCAGCTTGGCATAGGCCTCCTGATCGGCCCGATCGGTCTTGCCGCCCCATTCGTCCTCAAGGGCATAGCCGTGGCGCGCACGGATCCAGTTGTTGATCACCCAGCCGCCCGTGGAGATGGCGATGATTGCCAGGACGAATTCGGGGCCGGCCCAGTTCATTGCGGCCTCCGGTCTTCGAGCGCGGCCGTATCGCGGCGGAGCGCTTCGATCTGCGCGGCGGTATCGAAACCCTTGTCGGTGACGATGGCTTCGAGGACACGGACGCGCTCTTCGAGTGCCCGGGTGTGCTGGGCGTATTGCGCGGCCTTCTCTGCGCTCAGTTCGGCTGTCGCATTGATCTGCATCTCCGCAATCTTGGTGCGGTGCTTGGTCCAGATCGCCACGATCGGGATCATCAGTGCGATGATCGGAATCAGAGGCCCAATAGTTTCAGGTCCCATGGCTCAAGTCCCCCTCAGGACGGTTGTGTTCTTAGCGCAGCTTCTCGATCTCGGCCGAGAGGCGCGGGTTGGAATTGACGTAGAAGCTTTCGACGTCGGCCAGGCGGCGGTCGATATCGCGGAACTCGGCGCGAACTTCGCGGGCGGTGCGGGCGGGCGACTGGCGGACGCGCTGCCAGAACTGCTGCTCCTGACGGTCACCGTAGAGGTTCGCAGGCTTCTTGTTCGCAAGGAAGCCGAGGGCAAAGTAGACCAGGAACGGCCAGCCCATCGAACATGCCAGGATCAGAAAGCCGAGGCGGACCCAAAGCACGTCAACCCCGGTGTAATCGGCAACTCCGGCGCAGACGCCCATGAACTTGCCGTTGACCTTGTCGCGATAAAAGCGGGTGCGGGGGCTGTTCACTTCGAGGTCCTTCCCTGTTCGGCGAAAAGGCGATCCAGTTCGCGCAGTTTCTGATTGTCGGTTTCGCGATCATGCACGATGCGTGCAGGCCGGAATTCGGGATTGTCGGCAGCGACGAGGCGCTCGACCGTGTCCATGCGCTCATCAAGCCGGCGGGCGAGCTGGTAGAGCTCTTCCAGCAGCGCCTCGTCCCCGTTGGTAAGCGTGGCTGCCGTCTTCCACTTGGTGATGTAGTGGAAAATGATCCACGGGAGGCCAAGGAAAATGGCAGCAATTGCAACGACGTCTTCCATGGCTCAGCCTTCCTTTCCGAGCTGGCGCTTCATCGCTTCGAGTTCCTCGTCGATCTTGTCCTGGCCGGCGAGCGCGGCGATCTCGTCCGCAAGGCTGGGGCGGGAATTGCCATCGGCGAGGCTGAGCGCATCGGCGCGGCCTTCGGCATAATCGACGCGGCGTTCGAGCTGGTCGAAGCGAGCCATGGCTTCATCGACCCGCTCGTTGGCGAGCAGCGAGCGCAGGCGGACGCGGTTCTCGGCGCTTTCGAGGCGCGCGGCGATCGCGGTCTGCCGGCTGCGGGCTTCGCGCAGGCGGGTCTGCAGCTTCTCGATGTCCTGCTCGTAGGCGCGCATCGCATCGTCGAGCACAGTGATCTCGGTCTTGAGCTGGTCGGCCATGTCAGCGGCCTTCTTCTTCTCGACCAGAGCGGCACGGGCCAGGTCCTCGCGGTCCTTCGACAGGGCGAGCTGGGCCTTTTCCGCCCAATCTGCCTGGAGGCGTTCCAGCTTGGACACGTGACGGCCCATCTCCTTCTGATCGGCGATGGTACGGGCAGCCGAGGCGCGGACTTCGACCAGCGTCTCCTCCATCTCCATGATGATCATCCGGATCATCTTGGCAGGATCGTCAGCCTTATCAAGCAAGTCGTTGAAATTGGCTGCAATGATGTCGCGCGTCCGCGAAAAGATACCCATCAGGTTTACTCCGGGAGTGAAGAGGGGGCGGGATTGGCCATTCCCGCCACCATTGCTGAAATTGCGCAGGCGATCCAGTTCCGCATCGAGCCGGGTGGTGCGGGCACCTTCCACGCGCTCGGAGCGAATCGGGGTAAGTTCGTCGGCCATCATGCCAGCTCACCGGTGATGGCGGCGGTGGAAGCCATGACGCTGGGAACCGCGTTCACCTGCTGGGTCAGGGCAAAGCAGCACATCACGACCATCGCACCGATGCTGGCGAGGCTGGCGCGGCCGAGCGAGGTGGAGAAAAAGCGGGCGGTGTACATTTTCGTGACCTTTCGGCGGGTTACTTGTCAGTTGGTCCGGCTTGCCGCCGGGTTGTTCATGGTAGAGCAAGGGGTGTGCCAAACTGCGAAGGGCGCAGAATTCCGCCACTTTTCGAGAGTCACCCACCTTTAATGTTGGGAATTCTTGCCGAGACTTGGGAAAATGCGCTAAACATGCGGCATGGACAGGGAGGTTCAGTTCATTGGCCAATCGGGCGCGTTCCTCGACGCGGTCGAACGCGCCAGCCGCGCCGCACCAATGCGCCGCCCGGTGCTCGTCATCGGCGAACGCGGGACCGGCAAGGAACTGATCGCCGAACGCCTCCACCGCCTGTCGACGCGCTGGCAGGAACCGCTGGTAACGATGAACTGCGCGGCCCTGCCCGAAACGCTGATTGAGGCCGAACTGTTTGGACATGAGGCGGGCGCGTTCACGGGCGCGACGCGGGCACGAACCGGTCGGTTCGAGGAAGCCGACAAGGGCACGCTGTTCCTGGACGAACTGGGCACGCTTTCGATGGGCGCGCAGGAGCGCTTGCTGCGCGCGGTGGAATATGGCGAGGTTACGCGGATCGGTTCAAGCAAGCCCGTGCGCGTCGACGTGCGCATCGTGGCGGCGACCAACGAGGATCTGCCCAAGCTGGCCGAACAGGGCCGCTTCCGCGCCGACCTGCTCGACCGGCTGAGCTTCGAGGTGATCACCCTGCCCCCGCTGCGCGTGCGCGAGGGCGACATCGCTGTGCTGGCCGACTACTTCGGGCGGCGCATGGCGGCAGAACTGCACTGGGATTCCTGGCCTGGTTTTGCAGCATCGGTGCAGAAAGCGATGGAAGACTACCTCTGGCCCGGCAACGTGCGCGAATTGCGCAACGTGGTGGAACGCGCGGTATATCGCTGGGACGACTGGACGCAGGCCATCGGCCACGTCCAGTTCGATCCGTTCGAAAGCCCGTGGAAGCCAGCCGCATCGATGCGGCCGGAGGTGGCGGAAAGCGAGGCTGCGGCACCGGTGCGCGTTGCCGCTCCTTCCGCCGACTTCGACAGCGTGGCCGACTTGCGCGCGGCGGTTGATGCGCACGAACGCGCCATCGTCGAGCATCACCTCGGCCGCAACCGCTACAACCAGCGCCAGACCGCCAAGGCGCTGGGGCTGACCTACGACCAGTTGCGCCATTGCATGAAGAAGCATGGCCTGAGTGACAAGACTTGAGCGAGAAGGCCTGAGCGACAAGACTGGAGGTTTCGCTTGTCGCGCAAACCCACTAACGCCTCAAATCGATGTCTCTCACCCGCCTGACCTTGCGCGATTTTCGCAACCATGCTGCGACGCGGCTTGAGGGGATGCGCGCGTTCAACGTGCTGGTGGGGGAAAACGGAGCGGGCAAGACCAATGTGCTCGAGGCTATCAGCCTGCTGGCGCCGGGGCGCGGGCTGCGGCGGGCGCAGCCTGCCGAGATGGCGGGGCGCGATGGGTCTGGCGGGTTTGCAGTGGCGGCGGAGATCGAGGACGGGGCCGTGCAGATCGGCACGTCGACCGCGCACGAGGCGCCAAATCGCCGGCTGGTGCGGATCAATGGTGCGGAAGGGCCGGCGGCACGGCTGGGGGAATGGCTCTCGATCACCTGGCTGACGCCGGCGATGGACCGGCTTTTCGCAGAAAGCGCCGGATCGCGGCGGCGCTTTCTCGATCGGCTGGTGCTGGCGCGCGAGCCTGCCCATGCGCGCAATGCCACGCGCTATGAAACCGCACTGCGCGAGCGCAACCGGCTGCTGGGCGAGCCTGTCGAACCTGATCCGCTGTGGCTTGACGGTATCGAGACGCAGATGGCCGAAAGCGGTGCAGCCATGGCGGCGGCGCGGGCCGCACTTGTGGCAGACCTTGGCCGCGTGCTGGAAAGCGTTCCCGAACAACCCTTTGCGCGGCCTTCTTTGGTCTATGCCAGCGATGTGCCGGTCGAGGCCGATGCCCTGCGCAACCTTTTGCGCGAGGGGCGGCGTCGGGATCGCGCGGCAGGGCGATCGCTCAGCGGCCCGCATCGCGATGATCTTGCCGTGACGCTGGCGACCAAGAACGCGCCTGCCGCCGATTGCTCTACGGGTGAGCAGAAGGCAATGCTGATCGCCATTGTCCTCGCCCACGCGGAACTGACGGCGGGGGAGCGCCCGCGCCTGCTGTTGCTTGACGAGATTGCCGCGCACCTCGACCCGGTCCGGCGCACGGCACTGTTCGAGCGGCTGGGATCGAGCGGAGCGCAAGTGTGGATGACAGGGACCGAGATGGCACCGTTTGCCGAGATCGCCGGGTCAAGCGCCGTGTGGGCGGTGCGCGACGGGTTGGTCGAGCGAGTCTGAGCGCTATTCCGCAGTGGCCGCTTTAAGCGCCTCTGCCACCTGGCCCCTGGTCGCCGCGACGATCCTGTCAACGCCCTGGGCGTTAGGGTGGACATTGTCTTCCAGCATCAGGCTCTTGTTGCCAAGGACGGGGGCGAGGAAAAACGGGACGAGGCCTGCCTTGTGCTTCTTGGCCAGATCGGGCCAGATCGGGTTGAATTGCTTCTGGTAGTCCGCGCCCAGATTTGGGGCAGCGAGCATTCCCGTAAGCACCACGGGGATGCCGCGCTTGTCGAACTCGGTCAGGATTGCATCAAGGTTGGCGCGGGTCTCCGCCGGGGGCAGCCCCCGCAACATGTCGTTGCCACCGAGGCCGACAAGCGCGAGACTTGGTTGCACCGGTTGGTTGTCGAGCGTGAACTGGAGGCGCTGAAGGGCCGCTGCGGTGGTATCTCCCGAGACACCTGCATTGACGACTTTGACGGGAACGCCGCCCGCATTGAGCGCCGCTTCAAGGCGCGGCGGATAGCCCTCGCCCGGATCAAGCTGGTATCCCGCATAGAGGCTGTCGCCGAATGCGAGGATGACCGGGGCATTGGCCGGAACCGGTGCCTGTGCCTGCCCCTGCGCCTGTGCGGCTTTGGTGGCGGCCGGTTCAGGGGTCTTCTCGGGCGAGCAGGCGGCAAGAACAAGGGTGGCGGCAAGAGCGAAGCGGCGCATTGAAACTCCATAGGCGCGCCCCCAAGTGCCGGTTGCACGCTGCAACCAATCTATGCCACGTGAGGCCTGTGACAAGCTCCCCCCTTTCAAGTTCATCGGCGCCGGCAATCGCCGCTTCGGCCCTTACCCTATCGCTCGGCAGCGGGGAGGCACAGGTTCAGATCCTTCGCGGCATCGACCTGACGGTGGGCGCGGGCGAGACGCTCGCATTGCTGGGGCCATCAGGCTCGGGCAAGTCATCGCTGCTGGCGATCCTGTCCGGCCTGGAGCGCGCGAGCGGCGGGTCGCTCAATGTCGCCGGGGCGGATTTCACCGCGCTGGACGAGGACGGCCTTGCCGCCGCGCGGCGCGGGCGGATCGGCATCGTGCTCCAGGCTTTCCACCTGCTGCCGACGATGACCGCACTCGAGAATGTAGCGACGCCGCTGGAACTGGCGGGCCAGACCGACGCGATGACACGCGCCGAAGCGGAACTGGTAGCTGTCGGCCTCGGCCATCGCCTGCACCACTACCCGACGCAGCTTTCAGGCGGCGAGCAGCAGCGCGTGGCGATTGCGCGGGCACTCGCGCCCAGTCCCGCCATTCTGTTCGCCGACGAGCCGACCGGCAATCTCGACCATGCGACCGGCGAAGCGGTAGCCGACCTGCTGTTCGCGCGGGCAGCGCAGGCGGACGCGACGTTCATCATGGTCACCCATGACGAGGCGCTGGCGGCGCGCTGCGGGCGCATCGTGCGGCTGGCCGATGGGCAGATCGCTTCGGACGTTTCTTCGTGAACCTTTCGTGGAGTGCCGCCTGGCGGCTCGCGCGTCGCGGACTGGACTGGCGGTTCAAGGGACTTCGCCTGCTGCTGGTGTGCCTGGTGCTGGGCACGGCAGCGCTTTCGGCCATTGGTACGCTGACCGGCGCGATCGAGCGCGAACTGGCGACGCGCGGGCGCGAGATGCTCGGCGCGGATCTCGAATTCACCTTGGCAGCGCGCCAGCCATCGGCAGAGGAACGGGCAGCCATCGCCGCGATGGGCGAGCTTTCCGAAGGCGCGCGGTTGCAGGCGATGGCACGGGTGCCGGATGACGAGACGCGCACAACGCCGGTCGAGTTGAAGGCAGTCGACGCAAAGTGGCCGCTTTACGGGCGGTTCACGCTGGAGGGCGGCAAGGTTGCCGGCGCGCCGGATGGCATGACTGCTTGGATAGCACCGGGTGTTGCCGACCGGCTTGGCGTGAAGATTGGCGACAAGCTGCGCGTGGGCGAGGCCGAGCTTGTCGTTGGCGGGGTGATCGGGTCGGAGCCGGACCGGCTGGCTGAGGGTTTTTCGCTCGGGCCGACGGTGATCGTCAGCAAGGGCGCGCTTGCGGCATCCAAGCTGGTGCAGCCGGGATCGATGGTGCGGAGCAAGCTGCGCTTGAAGCTGCCGGCGGGCGCCGACGCGCTGGCGCTGGGCGAGAGGGTGAAAGCGCAGTTTCCGCTGGCGGGCTATGAGGTGCGGACGCGCGACAAGGCCTCGCCGGGACTGGACCGTTTCGTTTCGCGGATGGGGCAGTTTTTGGTGCTGGTTGCGCTCGCGGCGCTGGCGATTGCCGGCATCGGCATCGGCAACGGGGTGAATTCCTACCTCGAAGCGCGGCGCGGGAGCATTGCCACGCTCAAGATCCTCGGCGCTTCGAGCCGGGACATTGCGCGGATCTATCTGCTGCAGTTGGCCGCCGCTGCGTCGCTGGCCATTCTCGGCGGACTGGTGATCGGGGTGAGCATCACGCCGTTGATCGCCAGGGCGCTGCAAGGGCTGCTGCCGATCGAGGCAGGGTTTGTGCTCGATTGGGGCGCTCTGGCGATTGCTGCGGCCTATGGGGCCTTGATTGCGCTGACTTTTGCCGCTCCGCCCTTGACCAGGGCCAAGGCGTTTCCAGCGATGGCACTGATGCGGGCGCGGGTAAGTCCATTGGCGGGCGGCTGGAAGGGCGCAGCACTCCCGGTCGCGCTCGGGCTTGGCGGGATTGTGGCGCTGGCGGTGCTGACTGCACCGCAGAAGCTGCTCGCCGCCGGATTTCTGGGCGGGGCGGCTGTGCTGTTCCTCCTGCTGTCGGCGCTCGGGTGGGGCCTGCAGCGGCTGGCAGCACGGCTGCCCCGGCCCAAGGGCGCGATTGCGCGGATGGCGCTGGCCAACCTGCACCGTCCCGGCGCGCAGACTTCGGCGCTGGTGGTGGCGTTGGGCTTTGGCCTCGCCGCCTTCGTCCTGCTGGCAGGCGTGCAGACCAGTCTTGACGGCAATATCGCATTGCGGGTGCCTACCCGCGCGCCGGACTACTTCGTTCTCGACCTGCCGCAGGGCAAGACCGGCGAGTTTGACCGGATCGTTCAGCGTGCCGCGCCCGAAGCTATGCTTCGCAAGGTCCCTGCCCTGCGCGGTTCGATCGTTGGCTATGGGCCAGCAGATGCGATGACGCGGGTGGCCGATCTCAAGGAAATACCCGACAACGCTTGGCCCCTGCGCGGCGATCGCGGGCTGACTTATGCCGACGACGTTCCCGAGGGTAACGTGCTTACGGCGGGAGAATGGTGGCCCAAGAACTATTCCGGCGAGCCATTGGTTTCGGTCGACGATGATCTGCGTGAGGCTCTCGGGCTGAAACTGGGCGACCGCATCGCGGTCTCGATCCTCGGTGTCGAGCGAAGCGCCAGGATCGCCTCGTTCCGACGGATCGACTGGGAGAACATGGGCTTCAACTATGTGCTGGTGTTCAGCCCCAATGCGATTGCCGATGCTCCGCACAATCTGGCGGCGACCATCAGCTTGCCGGAAAGCGCGAAGACGCCGGAAGTTCGCCGCGCTATACTGGGTGGGCTGGTAAAGGCGCTGCCTTCTAGCTCGGTGATCGAAATCGGCCCGGTGCTGGGGCAAGCGCGCGAGATCCTGTCGCAGATGGGCACGGCGATCCTTGCTGCGGCGAGCGTGGCGATCCTTGCCGGGATGGCAGTGCTGGCCGGCGCGATCGCCGCCGCGCGCGAACGCAAGACCTACGACAACGTGATCCTGCGCGTACTGGGCGCAAGCCGCAGGCAATTGCTGGTGCTGCTGGTGGCCGAATACGGCCTGCTCAGTGCGCTGCTGGCAGGCGTGGCACTGGTGCTGGGCACGGGCGTGGCATGGGGCGTGATCGTGCTGCTGTTCGAGTTCGATTGGCTGCCCGACTGGCCACGCATCCTTGGCGTGCTGGGCGCAGGCGTAGCGCTGGTCATGGTGCTGGCGATTGCCGGCTCGGTCGGGCTGCTGCGGACCCGACCGTCGCAAGTGCTGCGCGAGCTTTAGGGTCCAAACTAAGAAAAAACGTCCGCAGGCGTCGGTTTCTTGGGGTCAGGTCCGAAGCGGTTCGGGCCGCGCGTGCCATCGAGGCACATCAGCACAAAAATGGCGAACCAGCCGAGGAACGGGATGATCCACAGCAGCAGAAGCCAGCCGCTGCGGTCCTGATCGTGAAGGCGCCGCACCGACACGGCAAGACCCGGAACGATGGAGGCGAGCCAGAACAGCCCGCCGATCCATCCTCCTGCCCCGACCAGCCGGGAACCGTACACGAACGCGCCCTCGCCTTGTGTCACTTCGTTGGTGCCGAAGACCACGTTCAGCGCCACCATCACCAGCACATAAAACAGTGCGAAGCCCCAGTATTCCCTGCGCCGTGACCGGCCGGCAAATTCGGCGTAGCGGCGATAGGGCAGGATCATCCAGTTCATCGCAAAGTCCCCTTGCCTTGGATCACCCGAACACGTCGTAGCCAGCGGGGTTCTTCGGATCATCGCCAAAGCGGTTCATGCCCGTGGTGCCCGGCAGACACAGGATCACCAGAAAAGCGATGCTGGCGATCCAGCCCACGAACGGGATCATGCCCAGCACGATGAAACCGAGATACCACCAGCCAGACATGTCGCGATCATGCAGGCGGCGCACGATCACCGCGATGCCGGGCACCAGAGTACCGAGGAAGAACACCATCATCAGAACGGCACCAATCCAGAACGAAACCCCGAACTGGGGATCATCGACGCCTGAAAGTGCTGTACCAAGACCGCCGGCAAACATGAATGCAGCAATCAAGGCGTAGACGATCACCGTGAACAGGGTGAACATCCAGTATTCCTTGCGCCGCGAGCGCCCCGAGAATTCAGCGTAACGCCGATAAGGCATCAGCATCCATTCCATGACTTTCCCCCTTTGTTGTTTATCCGCAGGACCATTGCGGTTTCACCAGTGACCATCATTTGGCAGCGACTGCAAGTGCGGCAAGCGTTTTGCATTCAATTGCCGACCAGCACGAATGGTGCCCACGTCGCGGGATGCGCGCCGCCCGGCACTTTGGCATCGCGCAGGATGGCGAGCTGGGCGCGACGCAAGCCTTCGGCGCGGGACAGGCCCTTGCCAGCACCTTTCAGGGTGTCGAGTGTCAGGCGGCTGGCCACGTCATCCCGCACCGGCCAGTGCGACAGCAGCAGCGAACGCGCACCGGCGGCAACAAAGGAGCGGGCAAGGCCCGAGTAGGTCGGCGCGCTTTCGCCATCGCCAGCACTGGTATCGCAGGCCGAGAGGATTACCCAATCGGCATCAAGCCGCAGCTTGGCAATTTCCGAAGCAGTGAGCAGGCCGTCGTCGGTCTCGCTCGGCTGTTCGGGGGGCGTGAGAACAAGTGCGGGTTCCACGAGATCACGGAAGGCCCCGCCGACAAGACCGTGCGTGGCGAAGGCCAGGACGCTGGCCTGTTCCAGCGGCGCTGCCTTGACGGCTGCTTCGGTGGCGTCCGCACCGATCAGCAAGGCTGGCTTGCCGGGGAAAGCCGTTGCCATCGCCCGCAACTCGTCAGCCGCGCCCGGCAGGCTGGCCAGCTCGCGCAGGGCCTTGGTGCTGGTATCGCCCGAGCGCAGCAGAGGCGCAGCACGGGCGGCCAGTCGAACGGGCTGACCCAGGATCGGCGCGCCAATGCCGGCGAAGGTCACTTCGCGCTTGCCGCCCGCGCGCTGAGGGAGCGGCGTCGCAGCGAGCGGGACAGAGACCGCGTGGTCCAATGCCAGCCAGTGCGTGTTGCGCAGGGCCGCAGGTGCGTCATCCGCCCCTTCTGGTGCTTGCGTGACCAAGGCGGAAAACGGCAGCGCAGCAAGGCCACCAGGGGCAAGTATGCGCAAGTCGGGCGCAGCCTTGATGGCCTGCCGGATCGGTGCCGGGAAGAGCAGTTGGTAAAGTTCGAATGCAGCTTTCCGATCGAAGCGTCCTGCACCGTTGTTGACGAGACCAAGGTCGATCGAGCCGCGCATGCGCTTGATCAGTTCAAGCATTGGCCGCGGAGCAATCGCACTTTCCGCAACCACCGCCTTTTCCGCCGTGACGGCAAGGACGACCAGGCCGTCCTCATCTTGCCCGAAGAGCACAAGGGCCTGCCCCTTGGCCAAAGCCTTCTGGGCAGCGGAGAGAGCGGCGGGCTCGACGGCGGTCTGCAGCGAATAGCCGGGGATCAGTTCGGCCAGCCGGGCGTCCTCTTGCCGGATCTTCGCATCGATTTCTTCAAGCTGGCGGTTGATCGCGTTGACGGTGTCACCCTTCCCCGCTGCGACTTGTGCGTTGAGCGTGCGGCGCAGTCTTGCGCCATCGCTGGCCAGAGACTGATAACGCCGGATCACCTCGGTCGCCTCGGCGCCATTGCCGTCGCGCAGCATGGCCAGGCTCGACATGGCGCTTTGCAGATCGCCAAGGTTGGCCAGTTGCAGTGCCTCGAACGCTTGCGCTGGGTCATTCGCACCTGCCGCAAATCGCGCCTGCTGGACGAACAGGAAGTGATACTGCTCCGCCAGCCTCATGACCTCGCCGCGCGGCGTCGCGCGGTCGAGCAGACGCGCTCGCGCTGGTGCCAGAATCTGAACGGTTCGGGTGAGCGCTCCTGCTACATCACCGCGAGCCGCAGCTATCTGCTCGGCGAAGATCAGGCCGCAAAGCCGGCGAAAGTTGGCGTCGAGCGCTCGCTGCCGGAAAGCGGCGTTGGCATGATCCAGCAGAACCGACGCCTCATCCAGACGGCGGTTCGCGATGTATTCGCGCGCCAGATTGACCTCTGCCAGCAGCACGTCCGGATGTTCTGCAGAGGCCGCCCGCTTTCGCCCCACTTGCAGCGCTTTTTCACGCAGGGCCAACGATTGCGCCTTGTCGCCACGCCAGGCGGCAAGGCGCGCCAACTGGCCAATGACCGTAGCGCCTACCGTCTCCTTGCGTTCGGTGCTGCTGTTTTCGAAAATTTCGGCAGCCCGCTCATAGAATGGAAGCGCCTCGTCCTTGTGCCCCGAATTATCGAGCGCAAAGCCCAGCGCGCTCAGCGAGAAGCCAATATCCTGATGCCCTGCAGGATAGGCCTTCATACGCAGATCAAGGGTCCTGCGTATCACCGGAATGGCTTGGGCATAGAGCCCGGATTCACTGAGCGATGCGCCCAACTGGTTAAGGGCAGCCATGGTAACACGATGGTCCTCGCCCAGATGCGTTTCAGCCCATACCGCTGCTTCACGAGCCGGCTCAATCGACGACGCGGTATCACCCGACTGGATCAGAAGAGCTGCCAAGCTCAGCCCGAAAATTGCGGGCTGTTCGACATCATCACCGGTGCGGTTCGCATGGGCGCGGGCCAGACGCAGCGCCTCGCGCACGCGCGGCAGTGCTTTCAAGGGCTCTCCCCGCCGGAACTCGACCAGAGCCATGCCATAAAGTGCCGAGGCATATTCGATGCTCTCGGTACCAGCTGTCTGCGCAGTCAGATCAAGCGCGCGCAGCTTGTAGCGGCTGGCTTCTTCAAGCTTGCCGAGGGAGGAGTAGAGCGAACCGATATTGTTGACGAGCTCGGCCCGGTCGGGGGTCATCGCGTATTTGCCCGAGTCCAGTTCAGCTTCGAGCCTGTGGTAGATTCCCAGAGCCTCGTCATAGCGGTCGAGCCAGAACAGGGCATTGGCGCGGCTGGCTTCGGCGTAGATCATGTCCAGCCGATCGATACCCTTCGCCTTGCGGGCGCGTGCGAGGACGACATCGATCCTGGCCAGCGCCTCTGCAGGCTTTCCGGCCGTGTCCATCGTCTTGAGCGCCTTGACCTCGTCGGCAAGGCTTGGCGCGGATGCTGGTGCTGGCTCCGCCGCTTGCGCGACACTTGGCACCCCTGTCGCCAAAAGTGCCGCCAACCAGATCGATTTTCCCATGCCCCACCCTTAAAAGATCCAATCCGGAAGCAAGGGTTAATGGCGATTTAGCGAAACAACAGTGCCTATTCGCACATTTTCATTTGAGCCAGCCCGCCTCGCGGTACCACGCGGCCGTGGCGTGAAGTCCCATCGCGGTTTCGACTTGGGGCATCCAGATGGCGGGCGGCGGCTGGTTGCCCTCGCCCGCGCGCCAGTCCGGGTGGCACATGTAGCCGACGCGATCGAGCGTGAGCTTGGCGCCCTTTCCGCGGAACGTGGCGTCAAGCTTGGCGCCCAGGCGCAGAATGCTGGCAGGGAGGTTCACTGCGGTGGCGCGCCTGCCCACGGCCATGCCGATGGCCTTGGCAAGATCGTTGTGGGTCCATCCTCCCGGGGTGCCGTCATCGGGTTCGAAGGTCAGGTGCGTAACCTCCTCGCCTCCGGGGATCAGGGCGAGCAGCAGGCGGGCGAGATCACCCACGTGGATGATCGAAAGATGTCCCTGCGGCGGGAGCGGCACGATTCCCCTTCGCGCCAGCTTGAACAGCTCGAACATCTCGGTATCGCGCGGGCCGTAGACGGCCGGCGGACGCACCACGGTCCAGTCAAGACTGCTGGCCTTGACGATCTTCTCTCCGCGCAACTTGGACCGACCATAGACCGACAGGCCCGGTTCGCGCGCCGAGAGAGACGAGACGTGGATGAAGCGCGGGACCCCCGCCTCCAACGCGGCGTTGACGACGTTGAGCGTGCCCCAGACGTTGCCGTCCTCGAAGCCCTGCTCGTCGGGCGCGTTGACCACGCCGGCGATGTGCAGGACGACGCTGGCCCGGCCGACCAGGCGCTGGAGGGCGCGCTTGTCATTGAGATCACCCTGAACCCATTCGACGCCAACGCGCGCATCCTGCGGGCGGCGGGCAAGCGCGCGGACCTCGATCCCGGCGCGGGCGGCATAATCGAGCACGGCCTGGCCGACGAAGCCGGTGGCTCCGGTAATCGCCAGCAGTTCCGCCGCCATTACAGCAGCACCATCTGGTCGCGATGGATCAGCGCCGAGCGGGGAGCATAGCCGAGGATACCCTCATGCTCGCGGCTGTGATGGCCCTTGAGGCGCGCGCATTCGGCAGCATCGTATTCCGACAGCCCCCGCGCCAGCGTTGCGCCATCAGGTCCGATCACGGCAATGGCATCGCCTCGCTGGAAATCCCCTTCGACTTGCTTGATGCCCGCAGCAAGCAGGCTGGAGCCACGCGCGAGTGCGGCGGCGGCCCCGGCATCGACATGGACGCTCCCGCGCATGCGCATGCGCCCGCCCAGCCACGCCTTGCGCGCCTGCTTGCGGCCGCGCGGCAGGAACAGCGTGCCACGCTCGGCGCTCAGCGCAGCGTGGATCGGCGAAACGGGCTGACCATCGATAATGGCCAGCGCCATGCCGGCAAGCTCCGCAATCTCGGCAGCCTGCAGCTTGGAGGTCATCCCGCCCGAGCCCAGGCCAGATGACGATCCCCCCGTGGCCATGGCATGAATTTCCGGAGTAACGCCCCTTACCACTGGAATACGCGCAGCTCCGGGTTCGCGCGGATCCCGGTCATAAAGCCCGTCGATATCGGACAGGAGCAGAACGCCCGAAGCCCCGGCCGCCTGCCCGACGCGGGCGGCAAGTCGGTCGTTATCGCCGAAGCGGATTTCCTGTGTGGCGACGGAGTCGTTCTCGTTTATCACCGGCACTGCCCCTGCGGCCAGCAGAGTGCCGAGCGTGGCGGTCACATTGAGGTAGCGCCGACGATCCTCGAGGTCCTCGAGCGTAAGCAGGATCTGGGCGGCGGCCAGGCCATGTGCCGCCAGCAATTCAGCCCACAGGCCCGCAAGCGCGATCTGGCCGACCGAGGCGGCGGCCTGGGCGTCGGACAGGCTGCCGCGCCCACCCTTGGCAAGGCCGAGCCTGCGGGCGCCCAAGGCGATAGCGCCGGAGGAGACGACGATGACTTCCTGCCCCGCAGCGCGCGCCGCCGCAATCTCGGCGACCAGCGCGGTCAGCCATTCACGCCGCGGCGCACCATCCCTGCCCACGAGCAGCGCCGAGCCGACCTTGACCACCAGGCGCGGACAGGCAGAGGCGTCGGTCAGGTGGGCAAGCTGGCTGATCTTCATGAGGGCCGCTTAGGGCAATTGTGACGGATCGTGAAGGGCTGTCAGTCCCGCTGGCAGAGCGCTTGGGCGATCAGATCGGCGACCATGGCTTCTGGTCAGTCTCTTCCTCGACTTCGCCCGTCGGCCGTTCGGTCGCCGTGGCAAGAGGCAGGTGTTCGAGCACTGCATCGAGCAGGGCATCCATGCCCTTCCCGGTCGCGCCGGAGATCGGATAGACCTTGCGCGCGCCTGCCTCGCGCAGTTCCTTGGTGAAAGCCTTGACCAGTTCTGCATCGACCAGGTCGATCTTGTTGAGGGCGATCAGGCGGGGCTTTTCATCAAGCCCGGCACCGTAGGCCTCAAGTTCGCTCTCGACGATCTGCATGGCTTCGGCGGGATCGGTCTCGCTGTGGATGTCGATGAGGTGAATCAGCACGCGGCAGCGCTCGATATGACCGAGGAAACGGTCACCGATGCCGGCACCGTCGGCGGCCCCCTCGATCAGGCCGGGAATATCCGCCAGCACGAATTCCCGGTTGCGATGGCGCACAACGCCCAGTTGCGGGCGCAGCGTGGTAAAGGCGTAATCGCCAACCTTGGCCTTGGTGTTGGTGATCTGATTGATGAAAGTGGATTTGCCCGCGTTGGGCAGGCCGACAAGACCGGCATCCGCCAGCAGCTTCAGCCGCAGCCAGACGTACATCTCCTCGCCGGGCCAGCCGGGACCGTGCTGGCGCGGGGCACGATTGGTAGAGGACTTGTACGAGGCATTGCCCCGGCCGCCATCGCCGCCGCGCAGAAGGACCTTCTGCACGCCCACTTCGGTCATGTCGAGCAGGACGGTCTCGCGATCATCGTCAAGAATCTGGGTGCCGACCGGCACCTTGATGACCAGATCGTTGCCGCCGGCACCGGTGCGGTTCTGGCCTGCGCCGCCGCCGCCGCGCTGCGCCTTGAAGTGCTGGGTATAACGGAAATCGATCAGGGTGTTGAGGCCGGTCACGGCTTCGAAGATGATGTCGCCGCCCTTGCCGCCGTTGCCGCCGTCGGGGCCACCGTATTCGACATACTTCTCACGCCGGAAGCTGACAGCGCCGGGGCCGCCCTGCCCTGAGCGAATGAAGATCTTGGCCTGATCGAGAAAATGCATGCGGGTAACTGTTTCCAATGACAGGCCCGGAGCAAATGCAACATGCCGCCCCGGAAGCGAGCCTTTTACCCGTTCATGGAGAGCTTGTAACGCCGAACCGCGAGGCGCCTGCCATATCAGGCGGTTCGGTGATACCTGGTGGAGCCGAGGGGGATCGAACCCCTGACCTCGTCATTGCGAACGACGCGCTCTCCCATCTGAGCTACGGCCCCGTTCCCGGTATCGCCCCACGGTGTGCCACCGCAGGGAGCGCCGCCATTAGCGCAGCGCTCCCTTGCTGAAAAGAAATTTTTTGCCGCTCCAGTCCGGCTCAATGCCCTGCGGCAGTACCGTCCGGAACAGGCGCCGCCGTGATCTGCACCGCCTGCTGCGGCGGATTCACAAGGTTGCCGTACTGCGCCTGCCAGATGGCAAGATCCGTGCGGTAGACCTCGTAGCGACGGTAGAAATCATCGAACACGACTTCGATGTTGGGCAGGCTGCGCACGGCGAAGGCTTCAAGATCGGCCGGTGCGACGGCAGCGCCATCCCGGCTCACGGCCATGACGGCATCGCAGAAGTCGGACAGTGTCGGCGGCAACGCAAAGTGGTTGTAGACTTGCGTGATGTACGCCTCGCGCGGGGCAATGAACTTGGCGCCGTACTTCGCCTTGAATTCGACATCGAGGCGCTTGTTGATGGCGTTCAGCACCTTGTTGTGGGTGGTCAGGAACGCCTTGTAGCGGGGCAGGATGTCCGCATGGACCGGTGCGTTGCAATTCAGCGCAGCCACGTTGTAGGCCGAGCGGAGGTTCCACACCATCTGCGCGGACGAGATGTTGCGGTTCAGCGACTGGCGCAGGCCATTGGCATCAGCCGGAGGAACCGGAATATTGTCCGAAGCGCCATTGGGTGCCTTCGGCTTGGGCGGAATGACCACAACCTTCGGCGGCGGCGGGGGTGGTGGCGGCGGCGGCGGCGGTGGCTTTGGCGCACAGGAAGCAAGGCCGATAGCCAACCCTGCAGTGATAAGGCTTGGCGCGACGATACGCCGGAAACGAAACATTGGCATTCCCCCAATTCCGATCCCTAAAAGGACCGTGACAGGCAGATGGTCCCTTGCTGCAGCGTGTCAAAATGCTGCGCGAACCATCCTGTATGCAAGATGAAGACGAGCGTAGCGTCGGCGCAGACAAATGAGAATCCCCCAGGCAATAAAAACCCGGCGAACCGTTGCGGCCCGCCGGGTCAATCTGGTTCAGTTCGGGTGCTTTTCAGATCAGCGGCGATCGCCCATGAACTGCAGCAGGAACTGGAACATGTTGATGAAGTCGAGGTAGAGGCTCAGCGCGCCGAGAACGACGGCCTTGCCCGCGAAATCGGTGCCAGCGACGTAGGCATACTGCTCCTTGAGCTTCTGCGTGTCATAGGCGGTCAGACCCGCGAAGATGAGCACGCCCAGGAAGCTGATCGCCCAGCCGAGGCCCGACGACTTCAGGAAGATGTTAAGCAGCGAGGCGATCAGGATGCCGAAGACGCCCATGATCAGGAAGCTGCCCATGCCCGACAGGTCCTTCTTGGTGGTGTAGCCGTAAAGGCTCAGACCCGCGAAGGCGCCAGCAGTGGCAAAGAAGGTCGTCGCGATCGAGGCGCCGGTGTAGACGAGGAAGATCGTCGACAGCGACAGGCCCATGGCCACCGCAAAGCCCCAGAACATTCCCTGGAGAGCCATGGTCGAGAACTTGTTGGCGCCAAAGCTCATGAACATGACGAAGGCGAGCGGGGAAAGCATCACCAACCACATCAGCGGCGTGCCGAACAGCATGAGCGTGAAGCCGGTGGTTGCCGACAGCAGCGCAACGACGCCAGAGAGCAACACGCCCGAGGCCATGTAGTTGTAGATCGACAGCATGTGACGGCGCAGGCCCGCGTCGAACACTTCGCCGCGAGCGGAGACGCCGGAAAGGCTCGGAGACGCGCCGAAGCCCGTTCCGGTGGGCCGAGGGTCGTTCCAGTTTGCCATTTTCAAAGCTCCGTTCTGTGGCCCCAATGGCCACGTACACGGAATATCGGCGCTTTGGCCCGCGCTTTCAAGTGAAACCGGACCAGCCGACAGGTCGCCAACTGTAACGAATTGTTGCGGCGTTCAACCGGCCTTGCGCGCCTGCTCGGTCATCTCGGCGCTGCGATCTCGCGCGCCGCGCAACGTGTCTTCCATAAGGCGAACCAACCGGTCATCGGCATCGAGCACGTCGATACCGATCTGCGTGACGCCTCCGGGGCTCGCGACACGGCGGGCAAGCTCGCCCGGTGCGTGCTCGGACGCTGCCGCGAGCATCGCTGCGCCTTCGACCATCGACAGCGCCAGCCGATCCGCCTGCTCGCGCGGCAGGCCGAGCACAGCAGCACCTTGGGCCAGCGCATCGATGAAGCGATAGACAAACGCGGGGCCCGAGCCGGCAAGTGCGGTTACCAGGTCCATCTGGTCCTCACCACCAAGCCATTCGGCCTGGCCAAGCGGCACCATCAGAGCTTCGGTTTCAGCGCGCGCGGCTTGGTCCGCATCGCCGACCAGCGCAATCGGCGACTTGCCAAGCGCTGCGGCAAGGTTCGGCATGACGCGGACGATGGCGCGGGCCTCAGGGAAGCTGGCGCGCAAGGTGGCAAGATCGACACCCGCCAGAATCGAGAGCAGGAGCGTGTTCGCGCCGACGAATGGCCGGACCGAAGCAGCCGCATCGGGCAACTGCTGCGGTTTGAAACCCAGCAACACGACATCGAATGCCCCCTCGCCTTCGGGCGCGGAACCGAGCAACCGCGTACCCGGCGGCGCATTCTCCAGATACGGGTCAACGATTGTGAAGATCTCAGGCGCAATGCCGCCAGCCAGCCAGCCCTTGAGCATGGCTCCGCCCATGTTGCCGCAGCCGAACTGGAGAAAGGTCTTGGTCATGGAGCGGTTCCCTCGAAGCGCATCTGCTGAGTCGCGCTTGGCCGCTCAATGCCGAGCCGCCCTGCCTATCGCAAGCGCTGAAAGCCGCAGCTCAAGCCTCGCCTGCCGCATCCACCATAGCGCTGGCCAGGGCATCGGCCGGGCTCTTGTCGCCCCACAGGATGAACTGAAACGCCGGATAGAACCGGTCGCATTCATCCACTGCCGCCTCGATCGCGGCCTGGGCCTGGCTGATGCTGAGCAGACCTTCGTCACCGAGCATCAGCCCATGACGGTAAAGCAGGACGGAACCGTTGGACCAGATGTCGAAATGGCCGATCCAAACCTGCTCGTTGATCATCGCCATCAACTCGTAGACCGCGGGCTTCTTGTCATCGGGAATGCGAATGTCGGGCAGGCAGAGAATCTGGAGGACGTGATCCTCGACGCGCCAGATGGCACGCAGCTGATAATTGGCCCATGAGCCCTGGATCTCGCCGGTGACCTCATCGTCTGAGACGAACTCGCATGGCCAACCGCGCGCCTCGAAAAGCGAGGCGATCATGTCGACAGGCGCTGCCTCCTCGCGCTCGTTGTCGTCATGGCCGGTCCGCATGGTACGTCCCCTGAACATGTGATCGGGCCTCCTCGGCTGGTTGGCCCGGCAGGGCGATCTGCCCTGACTGCTGCTCAAAACGTCAATGGCGGTTCACACCCCCGCCCGACAATCGCGGGTTAACAGGCGGTTGGGCAAAACTCGACAACCTTGTGGGAAAGCTGTGGACAAGGAGTGAACAGGAATCCCGGACAGAGGTTCCGCCCAGCCCCCTTATTTGAGCGAGAGCGTATCTACCGCCTGGCCGGCAGGGCTGGTCCACTGGTAACTCGAAACCCCGTCCTTCTTGAGTTTCGTGACGAAATCCTGCGCGTCAGCCTCGCTGTCGAAGGGACCGGTCAGAAGGCGGAAATTGCTGCGCCAGGGTGAAAGATAGGGCTTTCGCGAGCGCAGCAGCGTCGGCGCCTCCTTCACGAGACGACGCCACTCGCTGTCCATGACGCCCTTGTTCGCACCGGTCAGCACCTGCACCCAGATACGGCTTGGGTGGCTGGGAGCGGCCTTCTTGGCCTTCGCCTCTTGCGTGTCCTTTGCGGCAGCCTTGGGATCCTTGATCGGCTTCCCGTCCTTGCCAAGTTTCACCGCATCCCTGGCCGCTGGCTTCTGCGGCTCCTTGGCGGGCGTTCGCGACACATCGGTCGGGCCGTCAGGCCGTTCACCGCGAGGGTCAGGCTTGGCACCCTTGGCGGCGGAACCGGGGGCAATGCGCGTGATGTCGACCGCCGGAACCGAAGAAACGCGCTCCTCCGGCGGGGGAGTGAACGATTTGAACAAGGTGGCCAGATCACGCGCTGGCGGTGGCGTGTCAGCCGATGCCGCCTGCCCTGGCGGCGGTAATGGCACCGGAGCGACCGTTCCGGACGCAGCAACTGGAGCGCTTGCGGGGGCAGAAGCGACACCGGGTGCTGATCCCGCTGTAGATGTCGAAGCCGCCGCAGTGGCAGGCGGGGCAGCGGTAACCGACCCGACCTTAGCCAGATCAAACCCGCTCGCCGATGCAAGCGACGGCGCTGGCCGAACATTGCCCGCAGGAGAGGGCGACGTTGGCTTCGCAGAGGACGTGGCGCTCGCTGTTCGGGCAACTGCCATAGTTGGCGCGGCAGTCAGATCCTGCTGGAAGCCGGGCTTCGCAATCGGGTTTGGCGATGGCGCGATCGTCGTCGTAGGAGCCGGGGTTGTCAGCGGCCGGGTGACCGACGGCTGGACCGATGCCGATTGTGCAGGCCGGATCGGCGGAACAGCAGGACGCACAGACCCGGGCGGTACGTCGAGCGCTGAAAGCACTGTCGGGCGGGGAACTGTCGGGCCGGGTACTGCCGGGGTCATACTGGCCGGAGGAGCTGACTGCACTGCTGGCGCGGCGCTCGCATAACTCTGGACCGGCGGCAGCTCTGCCGAAGGTGATGTGCGCACGGCTGGACGTACGACAACCGCCGAAGATGCGGCGCCATCGCTCCTGCCGGGACGGCGGCGCTTCTCGCGGCTGGGCTTTTCGCTGGAGGCGACGGATGGGCCGAGGGGCGCACCTGCCGGAATCAGGCCCGCTTCCGCTGTGCGCGGCGCGCGCGGGTTGAGCGCAGCATATTGCACCACGCGCGGATCATCGCGCCCGATGTCTGCTGCGCGGGGAAACCTCCCGAAATTTGCAGCGGCGGCCTGCTGCGCCGGCGTAAGGCGCGGCATATAACGCAAGTAGGGCGCAATGCCCGATGCCAGATCTTGCGGCATCGAGGCGTAGGCGATGGCCACTGCCTCGTCCGGCCCGCCAGTCACGGCCATCGCAAACGTGCGGGTCCGCCATGCTGCGCGATCCTGCTTTTCGATCAACGGCGAAAGCAGCGCCTCGGCGCCGCGCCGATCGCCCGATATGGCAAGGCTCATCGCATAGCGGCGCGTGATTTCGTCGTCCCCGCCCCGGCTCAGCGCAACCTGATACCACCGCTGTGCGCGGCCATTGTCACCAACGAGATCGTAGGCAAGCGCCCGGTCCGCAGCCATGGCAAATGTATCAGCGCCAGCCCGTTCCGCCTCATCAAAGGAGCGGATAGCCTCGACCGGATTTTCCGCGACAAGCTGGGCCTTGCCGAGCAGGGCCTTGGTTCGGGCATTGCCCGGCTGGACCTCGTCAGCCCGCGCCAGAAACCCGATCGCAGCATCGCTGTCACCCAGCTTCAGTGCAGCGCTGGCTGCATCGAACAGCGCGGCAACATTGCGTGGATCGGCAGCAAGTCGTGCCAATGCGGCATTGAGCTCGCGGCTGGGACTGGGGGCCGTAGACTGCACCACGGGGCGCGATACCGTGGCGGGGCCATCAGGATCGTCATCCACCTGCGCGAATGCCCGTGGCGCTGCAGCGCAAAACAGGAGCGCCAGAGCGAGCCTTAGACGCGATGAGCCCGAGAACTGCGCGATGGGGAGCCGATTCGTCATCCTGCCGCGCTCTTTACCGTCTTGAAGATGAAGCGGCGGCAACAGCCGCCGCCGCTCGCACCTGATTACTGGTTGTTCTGGCGGCCGAGGAAGCGCGGAATATTCAGCGAACCGCCTTCATCGCCATCGTCATCGCCGGTGGGGGCACGATTGCCGCGAGAGAGATTGGCCATACGCTCGAACAGGGTGCTGCCGCCGGCAGGCTTTGCGGGCTCCTGCTCCGGCGCGCGGCCAAGCCGGGGCATTTGCGGGGCAGGTTCCGGCGCGGGCGCGGCCACTGGCGGTTCGGCAGGAGCCTCAATGCCACCCAGAAGCAGTTCATCCGAGGCAGGTTCCTCCTGCGCGGCGGAAAGGTCGAGCGTAAGATCGAGCGGCTCCGGCTCGGGCGCGGCTGGCGCTTCAGGCTGGACCTGCTCTGCCGCAGGCGTCCATGCCGGTTGCGCAGGCTCCGGAGCGGCAGCAGGCGGCGGCGTGTAGACAGGTGCCGCAGGTGCAGCCGTTGGCACGGCAGGGCCGCGCGCGCTGCTCGGGATCGAGACCGGACGCGATGCGATCTCCGCCTGCTCCTGGCTCTGTTCGATGCCGGTTGCGACAACCGAAACCCGGATTTTGCCATCAAGATCGGGATTGAAGGCCGAACCCCAGATGATGTTCGCGTTGGGATCGACCAGTTCGCGGATGTGGTTGGCGGCTTCGTCGACCTCGAGCAGCTTCATGTCGTCGCCACCGATGATCGAGATGATCACGCCCTTGGCGCCCTGCATCGACACGCCATCGAGCAGCGGATTGGCGATCGCGCGTTCGGCCGCTTCCAGCGCGCGGTTCGGACCTTCGCCCTCGCCCGTGCCCATCATCGCCTTGCCCATCTCGCCCATGACCGAGCGGACGTCGGCAAAGTCGAGGTTGATCAGGCCCGGCATGACCATGAGGTCGGTGATCGAGCGGACGCCTTGCTGCAGCACTTCGTCGGCGAGCTGGAACGCTTCCTTGAAGGTCGTCTCCGCCTTGGCAACCAGAAACAGGTTCTGGTTCGGAATGACGATGAGCGTATCGACGTGCTTCTGCAGCTCCTCGATGCCGCTTTCGGCCGAGCGCATGCGGCGCGTGCCTTCGAACAGGAACGGCTTGGTCACCACGCCAACAGTGAGCACGCCCTTGCGACGGGCAGCTTCGGCAATGACAGGAGCCGCGCCGGTGCCGGTGCCGCCGCCCATGCCGGCGGCGATGAACACCATGTGCACGCCTTCCAGGGCGCGCTCGAGTTCCTCGATCGTCTCTTCCGCAGCAGCGCGGCCCACTTCGGGGCGAGCGCCCGCACCAAGGCCCTGCGTGATGTCCGGGCCGAGCTGGATGCGGTTTTCGGCGATAGAATTATTCAGCGCCTGCGCATCGGTATTGACGACGATGAACTCGACGCCCTCGATCTGCGCGTTGATCATGTTGGCGATGGCATTGCCGCCTGCGCCACCAACCCCGATCACCGTGATCCGGGGACGAAGTTCGTCAATTGCCGGCGGTCCGATGTTGATGCTCATAGTCGGTCTCCCAATCGGGTCATATGTCTCGTTGCTGGCTGGAACGCGCACCAAACGAGATTGGAAAGCTTCACATTAACCTGTTGCACAAGGCTGCGCGGCGAATCAAAGGCGCAGCAACCTTTTCCACAGGTTGCAACACCATGACGGGCCAAGTTCGCACGTCGAGAGCGCTGAACCGGGCCAAAAGGCCGTTCAAAAGTAATCCTTTATCGCCCGCATAAGGCGAATCAGCAGCTTCTTGCCGCCGTAAGCTCCGCCGACCGGGTCGTTGGCTGGGCCGATGGCGCGAATGTCCACTGGATCGGCCGCTGCAAACAGCACGAGTCCCACCAGTGTGGAGGAGCTTGGCGTGGCATGGCCCGGCGGAAGGCCGAGCATCGTCGGCGGCGAACCGATGCGCACAGGCCGACCGAGCGCCGATTGCGCATAGTCGGCAAGGCCTGGAAGTTGCGCGCCCCCACCGGTCAGCACGACCTGCTGCCCGGTCTGGCCAACGAAGCCCATCGACTTGAGTGATTTGCCCACTTCCTCGGTGAAGAAGCCGAGCTGCTGGGTGATGACCGAGATCAATTCGGCACGAGGAATGCGGTTCTTGTCGTCGGCATGGCGGGCGACCGGGCCGCCTTCGGGGTCACCTGGCGCGTTGACCGGGATCATCTCGCGATGGTCCGCCGGGCTGGCGATGGCCGAGCCGGACATGCACTTGAGGCGCTCTGCCTGATAGCGACGGATGCCGAAGGCCGAGGCAATCGCATCGGTGATATCGCCCGAACCGTACTGGATCACCTGCATGCCAAGCAGCATGCCGGCCGCGTAGACCGATACCGTCGTGACCTCTGCCCCGAACTCGACCAGCGCCACGCCCAGTTCACGCTCTTCCGGCGTAAGGCATGCGTGGCCAGCCGCGACCGGCGATCCGACGACAGCTTCGACCTCGAGATGGGCGTTCTGCACTGCCTCCCGAAGATTGCGAACCGGTGCACCATCGGCGAGCATGACGTGGATATCCACCGCAAGCCGTTCGGCATGAAGGCCCTTGGGATTGGGCACACCGTGGGCACCATCGAGCGTGTAGTGCGCTGGCTGGGCGTGGAGCACGGTGCGGCCATCGGGCTGGATCACGCCGCGCCCGGCCACCAGCAGATGCTCGATATCGTCCTGCTCGATGCGGCGTCCGCCGACCTCGACCTCGACCCGCGCGGTGGTGCTGGCAAGGCCTGCACCTGCGCAGCCGATCCAGACCTTCTGGATATCGACATTGGCCATCTTCTCGGCCCGCTCGATCGCATCGCGCACCGAATGGGTCGCAGCCTGCATGTCGGTGACATAGCCGCGCTTGATCCCCTGCGCGGCGCGGTGTCCGGAACCGAGCACCACCATCTCGCCCGTTTCCGAAAGCCCCGCGATCATCGCAGAAACGCGGAACGAGCCGATGTTCACGGCAGCAAAGACTTTGGTGATGCGGGGCGTCGCCATGTCGCTGGATCAGCCCTCGTCGCTCTTGGCCGCAGCCGCGATGCGCTTGGCTTCGGCCTTGGCCTGATCGGCGGCGCGCTTTTCCGCCGCAACTTCCTCAGCATGGCCAGGCACGCGCATATAAACGCGGTCGGGCGCGCGCATGTCGAAGGCGGCAACCTTGCCGCCGAGCAGCCGGTTCACCCCGTCCATGCGCGCAAAGCTCAGCAGCGCTCCGGCAGACTTCTCGTCGCCCTCAGGCAGAGCCAGCACCTGCCCGGTCTTGAACGTGAGGTTCCAGCGGCGGTTGCCGACCCACTCGGCTTCCGAAACCTGCGGTTTCAAGGCAGGCGCGGCATCAAGCAGTCGCGTGAGGTCCTGAACGCGCTGGCCAACGCCGAGGCCGGACAGGACGAGCATGCCCTTGGCCTTGTCAGGCTTTACCGTTTCGAGCTCCACGCCGGTATCGTCGATCAGCACCATGCGATCGGGCTTGCGCAGCACGGCGTGCGGATTGCGCTCGACGATGTCGATCACCAGCGTATCGGGCAACTTGCGCGAAACGCGGGCATCCTTGACCCACGGCAGCTGGTTGAGTTCGTCTCGCAGCGCCGCGAGATCGAGCGTGGTCATCGCACGATCGTTCTGGCCAAGCACACGCTCATAAATGCGCTGCTCGTTCATGCGGTTGACGCCGCGCACCTCGAGATGGCTGACCTTGAACCCGGCATCGGACGCGATCAGTGCCGCCTGTTCGGAAGCAAGCGTCGGGATGCCGGCCATGACCGCCACGGTCCACACCAACCCTGCTGCTGCCCCCAGGATCAGCGTCATCAGGATGCGGTGCAGGGTCTCCTCGCTGAACGGCAGCCAGTGCATCACGGTGTCGAGCACCGATCCGGTCTGTTGGCGCGCTGCCTGGACCTTGCGCTGCGTCGTCCGCGCAGCCGCTGCCCGCCGCACGCCCTTTCCGCCCCGCTTGATCGTCTGCGCCATGCTTCAGGCCCTTCCTGAGTCCTTGCCCGAGTCTTTCAGGCTTTCCGCAATGATCGCCTCGACCAGATCGGGATAGTCCATGCCCAGCGCCTTGGCCTGTTCGGGCACGAGGCTGAGCGGGGTCATGCCAGGCTGGGTGTTGACCTCCAGCAGGAACAGCCCTTCGACGCCCTGCTCGTCATCCCAGCGGAAGTCGGAGCGGCTGGTGCCCTTGCAGCCCAGCAACTGGTGCGCGCGCAGGGCGATCTGCTTGCACGCCTCGGTGATTTCGTCCGGAATCTCGGCCGGGCAGATGTGATCGGTCATGCCGTCGGTGTACTTGGCGTCGAAATCGTAGAAGCCGGACTTGGGCTTGAGTTCGGTGACGAGCAGCGCGCGATCACCGATGACGGCTGTGGTCAGTTCACGGCCACGAATGAAGGGTTCGGCAAGAAGCTCGTCGAACTCCTGCCACGGACCTCGCGAATCCGCGTTGATCGGGTTGCCGTAGTTGCCGTCAGCCGTGACGATAGCGACGCCAACCGATGAGCCTTCATTGACCGGCTTGAGCACGTAAGGACGCGGCAGGGGATCAGCCTTGTAGAGCTCTTCGGTGCGTACGATGCGCCCGCCTGGCATCGGAATGCCATGCGGCACGAGCGCCTGCTTGGTCAGTTCCTTGTCGATCGCGATGACCGAGGTGGCAAGGCCCGAATGGGTGTAGGTCAGGCCCATGATGTCCATCAGGCCCTGGATCGAGCCATCCTCGCCCGGCGTGCCGTGCAGCGCGTTGAACACCACATCGGGCTTTGCTTCAGCCAGACGCAGGGCAACCTCGCGATCCATGTCGATCCGCGTGACCTTGTGGCCCTTGGACTCAAGCGCCTTGGCCACGCCTTCGCCCGACATGAGCGAAACCGGCCGCTCGCTCGACCAGCCGCCCATCAGCACCGCGACGTGGAGTTTAGGTAGCGTCACGCCCAGTTCCTCCCCGGCACGGGGAGGGCGACCATGCCCTTCGGCTGGCCGGCAGGCCGGCCGCTCAGGATAAACTGCCCGCAGGGTAGCATGGTGGAGGGGCACCGGCCGGAGTGCACTAGCGAGAGTGCCCCTCCACCACCTACGGTGGTCTCCCTCCCCCGGTAGGGGAGGAACTGGTGCAAACCCGTCATGCTCTGCCAATCCTCTTGATTTCCCATTCGAGCTCGACGCCCGACATGTCCTTCACGCGCTTGCGCACTTCCTCGCCCAGCGCTTCGATTTCGGCGCTGGTAGCTTCGCCGGTGTTGATCAGAAAGTTGGTGTGCTTCTCGCTGACTTGCGCGCCGCCCATGGTAAGCCCACGGCATCCGGCCTTGTCGACCAGTTCCCACGCCTTTCCGCCGTCCGGGTTCTTGAAGGTCGAACCGCCGGTCTTGGAGCGCAGCGGCTGCGAAGCCTCGCGGGCAGCGCTGATGCGGTCCATTTCGGCCTGGATGTCGTCCGGCTCACCGGGGTGGCCGCGAAACCGTGCGGCGACCACAATCGAGCCGTCGGTGAGGTCTGAGTGACGGTAGGTGTAACCCAGTTCCGAAAGCGGCAGCGTGACGATCTCGCCCGAGCGGATCACTACGTCGCAATCGACCAGCACGTCCTTGACCTCGCGCCCGTAGGCACCGCCGTTCATGCGCACGAAGCCGCCGACCGTGCCGGGGATCGAACGCAGGAATTCCAGCCCGGCAATGCCGTTGTCGCGCGCTGTGCTGGACACCAGAATGCCCGATGCACCACCGCCGCATTTGAGCGTGATTTCATCAACCTTCTCGACCTTGGCGAAGGCCTTGCCAAGACGAACGACCACCCCCGGAACGCCGCCATCGCGCACGATCAGGTTCGAGCCTAGCCCCAACGCCATCACGGGAACGTCCGGAGCGAGCCCCGCCAAAAAGTCCTGCAGGTCGGCGACGTCCTTGGGCTCGAACAGCCAGTCAGCCGTGCCTCCGGACTTGAACCAGACCAGCGGCGCAAGCGGGGCGTTCTGCGTCAGCTTGCCGCGAACCTGAGGCAGCGTGAGGATGGTCACCCCTGCCCCCTTTCACGCGCGATCGCATCGGCAAGCCCAGCGGCCCACTTGGTGATGTCACCGGCGCCGAGGCACACGACCATGTCACCGGGCTGCGCCGTCGCAGCAAGTTCCTTGGCCAACGCGTCGGGACCGGCTGTCAGGTGCGCGCTGCGATGCCCGCGCGCCTTGATGCCGTCGACCATCGCCGCGCTATCCACGCCTTCGATCGGCTGTTCGCCTGCAGCGTAAACCGGCGCGGCATAGACCACATCGGCGTCGTTGAACGCACCCTGGAAGTCTTCCATGTGATCGCGCAACCGGGTGAAGCGGTGCGGCTGAACTACTGCGATGACGCGGCCTTGCACACCTTCGCGCGCGGCAGCGAGAACAGCGCGGATTTCGACCGGGTGGTGGCCGTAATCGTCGATGACCGTCACGCCATCCACCTCACCGACCTTGGTGAAGCGACGCTTGACCCCGCCGAACTTGCCGAAGCCGGTGCGGACAAGTTCGTCTGAAACGCCCATTTCCACTGCGACTGCAACGGCGGCGAGCGCGTTCTGGACGTTGTGACGGCCCGGCATCGGCAGTTCGATGCCCTCGATGCGGCGGAACGAACCATCGCGCTGGCGCAGCACGGCGGTGAAGCGGTTGCCTCCAGGGATCGGCGTGACGTTCTCTCCGCGCACGTCAGCCTGCGCCGAGAAGCCATAGGTCACGACGCGTCGGTCACGCACCTTGGGGATGATTGCCTGGACTTCGGGATGGTCGATGCACAGCATCGCCGCGCCATAGAATGGCACGTTCTCGATGAACTCCACGAAGGCCGACTTGACCTTCTCGAAGCTGCCGTAGTGATCAAGGTGCTCAGGATCGATATTGGTGACGACCGCCAGAGTGCCATCAAGGCGCAGGAACGAACCATCGCTCTCGTCAGCCTCGACCACCATCCACTCGCTGTCACCCAGACGCGCGTTCGAGCCATAGGAATTGATGATCCCGCCGTTGATCACGGTCGGATCGATCCCGCCCGCATCGAGCAAGCAGGCAACCATCGAGGTCGTCGTGGTCTTGCCGTGGGTCCCGGCGACCGCAACCGTGCTCTTGAGGCGCATCAGTTCGGCCAGCATCTCGGCACGGCGAACCACCGGGATGCGGTTTTCCAGTGCGGCAACCACTTCGGGATTGTCGCGCTTTACGGCGGTCGAGGTCACGACCACGGCAACGCCATCCACGTTCTCGGACTTCTGCCCGATCATCACCTTGATACCGCGCGAGCGCAGTCCATCGACGACATAGCTTTCCGCCATGTCGGAGCCCTGCACCGAATAGCCCATGTTGTGCATGACCTCGGCAATGCCGGACATGCCGATGCCACCGATGCCGACAAAGTGGATCGTGCCGATCTCGGTGCCGACGCCCTTCATGCGAGTTGCTCCTGCCCTGACGGCGCGGCGCTGCAGGTGTCGACGCGGATCACGTCCATGATCGGCTCACCGCCAAAGCTTTCGACCAGATCGGCCAGATCGCTGACGGCGTTGGGCAGCCCACAGTTCCACGCAGCGTGCGCGGCATTGGCAAGGGTATGCGGGTGCTGGGCCATGGCCTGAATCTGTTTCGCCAGTTCCTTGGGGGTAAAGCCGGTCTGCCGGATCGCGCGCGCGCCGCCTGCCGCAACCATCTCGCGCGTGTTGGCGGCCTGATGATCATCTGTCGCGATGGGCAGCGGGACGAGGATCGCCGGGCGTCCCACGGCAGTCAGTTCGGCAATGGTCGATGCGCCGGCGCGACCGATGAACAGGTGCGTTCCGGCAAGGCGAGACTGCATGTCTTCGAAGTACGTGCCAAGTTCAGCCGGAATCTCATGTGCGGCATAGCGGGCGCGAACAGCCTCGAGGTCCTCCGGGCGGCACTGCTGAGTCACCTGCAAGCGATGGCGTAGCGCGGGCGGCAGCATCGCCAGACCATCGGGTACGACTTCCGACAAGACCGAAGCGCCCTGGCTCCCACCTGTCACCAGCACACGGAACAGGCTGTCTTCGGTGAACTCGGGGAACGGCTCGCCCCGCAGCGCCAGTACTTCGGGCCGCACAGGATTACCGACGCGGTGGACCTTGCCCCACAGCTTGGGGTCGAGCCGGTCAACCTCGCCGTAAGCCGTGGCGATGGCGTCAACGCGCTTGGCGAGGAAGCGGTTTACGCGTCCCAGCACTGCGTTCTGCTCATGGATCACCGTCGGGATCTTCGCCGAATGGGCTGCCAGCAGTGCGGGAAGCGCAGGATAACCGCCAAAGCCGATCACGCAGGAAGGCTGGAAGCTTTCGAACAGTCGCAGCGCCATCGCCCGGCCCTGCCAGATCGCGCGCAGCCCCTTGAGCAACGCCACCGGGTTCTTGGCGAGACGGCCTGCGGGCAGCACGTGCGCCGGCATGAAGTCCGGCTTGCCGGGAATCTTCGCGCCGCGCTCATCGGTTACCAGCGCGACATGATGGCCGCGCCGTTCCAGCTCGACCGCCAGCGCGAAGGCTGGAATGAGATGTCCGCCCGTGCCGCCTGCCGCGAGCACGTAATGCCGAGAAGCGCCACTCATTTGCGCACCAGTTCCGAAACATCGAACTTCTCGCGCGAAAGGTAGGGATTGCGCCGCGTGATCGCGAGCAGCAGCCCGACTCCCATGAGCAGCGCGATGGTGGAGGATCCGCCGTAGCTGATCAGCGGCAAGGTCATGCCTTTCGAAGGGAAAAGTTGCAGGTTCACAAGGATGTTGATGAACGCCTGACCGACCAGCTGCGCGGTCAGCCCGGCTGCCGCGAGGATGGTGAACAGATCGTCCTCATCAAGCAGGCGCATCAGCACGCGCAGCGCGATCGCGCAATAGATCGTGACGATCACCGCGCAGGCGATCAGCCCGAATTCCTCACCAACCACCGAAAAGATATAGTCGGTGTGCGCTTCGGGCAGCGCATTCTTGCGGCTGCCGAGCCACAGGCCGGTCCCGCTCCATCCGCCGTTCATCAAGGTGCGCATGGCAAGGTCGACCTGATCGAACTCGCTGCCCCCCGAAATGAAGTTGTCGATACGGTGCGTCGCGTTCGGGTAGAAGAAGTACGCGGCAATGACCACGAGGATCAGCCCGCCCATCGCATATATGATCTTATTGACCGACAGGCCCGAAAGCAGCGCCAATACGAACCATACACCGCCGAACAGCATGGTTGAGCCGAAGTCGGGCTGGGCCATCAGCAGGATGCCCACCAGCCCCATGATCGCCACCGTGATCGGGATGACGGGGATGTTCGGATCGCGCACCCGCCACGACAGGATCCAGGCCAGGGCAATGGCAAAGCCGGGCTTGAGAAATTCCGAAGGCTGCAGGCTGAAGCCGATCCACAGCCAGCGCTTCGCACCCTTAACCTCGCTACCGACAAGCGGCACGAGCACGAGTGCAAGGACCATCGCAGCCGCGAGCAGGATGGCTCCGCGTCGTGCCGCCTCCTTGGGGAGGACAGATGCAAAGAACATCGCGATCAGCCCCAGCGCGACCCAACGCAGGTGAATCCAGAAGAAATAGAGATCGCCGAGCGACTTCTGGTTCGTGGACAGGCGATGCGCCGAGGCGGGGGACGCAGCGGCAACGGCGATGCAGCCGATCGTCACCAGTGAAAGGATCAGGGTGAGCAGCACGCGATCGATCTCGCGCCACCAGATCAGCAGTTCGCTGCGACGGCTGCGGCGAAAACGCGCGCCGTGGCCAACCACCCGCACGCCACCATCGGGCATGGTGGTGGTGACGAGGCGGGTGGGCGTGGGCGTAGTGCTCATGAACCAGTCCCCGGCGGACAGGGTGCATCGGAATCGGCAATCAGCGCCTCGACAATCTGGCGGAAGCTGTCCCCGCGCGCCTCGAAATCGCGGAACTGATCGAAGCTGGCACACGCTGGCGAAAGCATCACCACGTCGCCGGGCTGCGCTGCCTGCATCGCCTGACGCACGGCATCGCACATCATCTCGCTGCGGTTGACCGGCATGATGGGATCGAGGATGTCGGCAAACATCGGCCCTGCCTCGCCGATCGTGTAGGCGGCGACAACGTGGTCGAAGTAGGGCGCGCACTCATCGAGGTTGTCGCTCTTGGGCAGGCCACCAAGGATCCAGTGGATACGCGGATAGGCGCCGAGCGCAGGCGCGGTCGAGGCCGGATTGGTAGCCTTGCTGTCGTTGACGAACAGCACGCCGTTCGACTCGGCCACGCGTTCCATGCGGTGCGGAAGGCCGACGAAACTGGTCAGCGCCGGACGCCACACGTCTTCGCCGATGCCGAGCTGCCGCGCGATCTCCACCGCAATCGCAGCATTCTGCAGGTTGTGCGGCCCTTGCAGCGAGGGCCAAGCCGTTTGCCCCTCCAGCGCATCAGGCTGCACCACATGGACGAAACCGACGTCATGCGTGGCCGAAGTTTCGCGCGCGATCTTCAGGGTATGCTCGTCACCGCAACCGAACACGGCATGGTGCTGCCCAGACTGCATCCGGAACAGGCGAGCCTTGGCCGCGGCGTAACCTTCAAAGCCATCGTAGCGGTCAAGGTGATCGGGACTGAGGTTGATCAGCGCGGCGACATCGCAATCAAGGCTCTGCGTCAGGTCGATCTGGTAGCTGGACAGCTCGAGCACATAGACGCCGCCTTCGGGCAGCGGCTCCTGCCCCAGGACGGGCAGGCCGATATTGCCGCCAAGCCGGGCTTCGAGACCAGCCGCCTTACAGATGTGGTGCACCAGCATCGTCGTCGTCGATTTGCCGTTGGTGCCGGTGATGCCGACAACGCGATGCGGCGGCAGGTCAGCGCGGGCTTGCGCGAACAGTTCGATGTCGCCGATAACCGGCACGCCGCATGAAGCGGCATGGGCCGCGATAGGATGGCGATTGAGTGGCACCCCGGGGCTCACCACCACGCCCGCAAACCCGGTCAGGTCGGTCGCCAGTGGATCGGCGATAGTGCAGCTCCCTTCGTAGGCTGCGCGCGGTTCCTCGCGGCTGTCCCACACGGTGACGTCCGCCCCGCCCGCCAGCAGCGCCTCGACGCTCGCCTGCCCCGAACGGGCGAGGCCGAGCACGGCGAAGCGTTTGCCGGAAAAGGCGGGCGAGACGATCATCGCACCTTCAGCGTGGCGAGGCCGATCAGCGCCAGCACGATCGACACGATCCAGAAGCGGATCACGACGGTCGATTCCTTCCAGCCGAGCTGCTCGAAGTGGTGGTGGATCGGGGCCATGCGGAACACGCGCTTGCCGGTGCGCTTGTAGACCGCGACCTGGACGATCACCGACACGGCCTCCATCACGAACAGCCCGCCGACAATGGCCAGCACGATCTCATGATGCGCGGCGACGGCAATCACGCCAAGAGCGCCACCGAGCGCGAGGCTGCCGGTATCGCCCATGAACACGGCGGCAGGCGGAGCGTTGAACCACAGAAACGCGAGGCCCGCCCCCATCATTGCCGCACAGAAGATCGCCAGTTCGCCCGCACCCTTGACGTGCGGAATGCCGAGGTAGGTTGAATAGTCCACGCGCCCGGCCAGATAGGCGATGATCGCGAATGTTCCGGCCGCGATGATCACCGGCATGGTTGCAAGGCCGTCCAGACCGTCGGTCAGGTTCACCGCATTGCCCGCGCCGACGATCACGAAAATCGCGAAGAGGTAATAGAACGGCCCGAGCGGCACGTAGAGATTGCTGAACAGCGGAACGTAAAGGTGCGTTTCGCCCACGGCCAGCCACGCAGCGATACCGGCCACCACGAACTCACCGGCAAGGCGCACCTTGGCGGGCACGCCCTTGTGCGCGTACTTTGTAACCTTGTCGTAGTCGTCAAGAAAGCCGATCAGCCCGAAGCCGAGCGTCACGACAACGCAGGACCAGACGAGGCGACTGGTCACATCCATCCACAGCAGCAGCGACAGCGTGAGCGACGTCACGATCATCAATCCGCCCATGGTCGGCGTGCCGCGCTTGGCGAGGTGCGACTGCGGGCCGTCCTCGCGGATCGGCTGACCCTTGCCCTGGCGCACACGCAGCATGTTGATGAAGCGCGGACCGATGATCAGGCCGATCATCAGTGCGGTCAACAGCGTCGCGCCCGCGCGGAACGTCTGGTAGCGGATGAGGTTGCTGAATCCCTCGAAATGCAGCCACTCGGCCAGCTGGTAGAGCATTCACCGTTCCCTGGTGGTGAGCGAACGCACGATCGCGCCCAGTCCCACCGAATTCGACCCCTTCACGAGGATCGCATCACCCCCGCGCACACCGTCCGCAGCCAGACATTCCGCCGCTTCCGAAGCTGTCTGCACATGCGCCACATCGATTTTACCGGCAAGCGAGAACGGCCCGCTTTTCCCCAGCGCGTCGGCCAATGCCGCCATTTCGGCGCCTACCAGCACCAGCTTGTCGACCTTGCCCTCGGCGACGGGCCCGGCGAGTTCGGCGTGATAGCGTGCCTCGGCTTCGCCCAGCTCCTTCATCGCGCCAAGAATGGCAACGCGGCGGGTGGCGGGTGTCGCACCAAGCTGGCGCAGGGTGACGGCCATCGAGGCAGGATTGGCGTTGTAGCTTTCGTCGATCAGCAGGGCCTTGCCCGAACCGTCGCCACCGGTGGCGGCAATCTCGTGGCGGGCCCCGCGCCCAGCAAGGCCTTCCATCTCGGCCAGAGCGAGACCGGCAGCGCCCAGATCGCCCCCGATCGCTTCGACAGCGGCCATGATCGCCAGAGAGTTGGCAACCCAGTGTTCGCCCGGTTGTGAGATCGTGTAGCAGACCTTGCGGCCCCCAAGGTCCGCCGTAACCAGGGTACCGCCCCCTGAGGCCGCCACCGCATCGATCAGCCGGACGCTTGCGTCGGCATGGCGACCGAAGCTGATCACGCGCTCGGCATGTTGCGCGGCCTTGGCCCGCAGCCGTTCGAAATGGCGGTTGTCAGCGGGAATGATGGCGACGCCACCATGTTCAAGACCTTCGAAGATCTCCGCCTTGGCATCGGCAATCGCTTCCTCACCCGAAAAATGACCGATGTGGGCGGGCGCAATGGTAGTGACGATGGCGACGTGGGGACGGACCAGCCGGGTCAGCGCGGCCAGCTCGCCCGCATGGTTCATGCCCATTTCGAACACGCCGAAGCTGGTGCGGGCGGGCATGCGCGAAAGGCTTAGCGGCACGCCGACATGGTTGTTGTAGCTCTTGACCGAACGGTGTGCCCGGCCCCGACTGGCGCGGTCGAGCGCGGCATAGAGCGCTTCCTTGACGCCGGTCTTGCCGGCAGAACCCGTCACCCCGATGATCCCGGCATCGACGCGCGCGCGCGCCGCCCGGCCAAGGTTCTCAAGCGCAGTCATCGTGTTGCCGACCAGCACGTGCGGGCCGAACGTCGCATGTTCGACCACCGTGCCCGCCGCGCCGCGCCCGTAGGCGCCCTCAAGGTAGCGATGACCGTCCGAAGCCTCGCCCTTCAAGGCGAAGAACAGGTCGCCTTCCACCACCTCGCGGCTGTCGATCTCGACGCCGGAGACCGCGAACTGCGCGCTTGCCCGGCCACCCGTTGCCGCAGCGATTTCCTCGCTCGTCCAAAGCGCAAGACCCGCCGCGTCGGACGGGTCCTCTGGCCATGCGATAAGCGCGGGATGGGCGGTCATGTGGTGCACTCCCTGGCGACCTGAACGTCGTCAAACGGCAGGATACGGACAGCATCGCCCCTGCCCACGATCTGTCCCTGTTCGTGCCCCTTCCCTGCAACAAGGACAATGTCTTCACGGCCCGCCTCGGCAATCGCGGCGGCAATCGCGGCACGACGATCGCCGATCTCGCGGGCCTTTTCGTCGCAGCCCGCCATGATGGCGGCGCGGATTTCCGCGGGATCTTCACCACGGGGATTGTCATCCGTGACAATCACCAGATCCGAGCCGGCACAGGCAGCACTTCCCATCTCCGGACGCTTGCCGCCGTCGCGGTCACCGCCAGCACCGAACACGGTGATCAGGCGCCCGGACGTATGCGGGCGCAGCGCGGCAATCGCCGCTTCGATGGCGTCGGGCGTGTGCGCGTAGTCGACATAGACCGGCGCCCCGGCACGATTGATCGCCGCGCGCTCCAGCCGCCCCCGCACCGGTTGCAACCGCGCCAGCGCATCGAACACCTTGGCCGCATCGGTCCCTGAAGCAATTGCCAGCCCGGCGGAAACCAGCGCGTTCGCCGCCTGATAGGCGCCGATCAGCGGCAGGTTGATCTTGCGCGCCTGGCCTTCGAACGCGATCTCGAGGGTCTGCCCCAGTTGGGTCGGGGTACGGGCGAGCAGGCGGATCTCGGTCCCCTGCTTGCCCACCGAGAGCAACCGCAGACCCCTCGCGCGGACATGCTCCACCACCCGTCCCGACCACTCGTCGTCCATCCAGACGACCGCCGTGCCGCTCTCTTCCACGACATGGTCGAACAGGCGCATCTTGGCCGCGAAGTAATCGTCCATCGTCGCGTGGTAATCGAGATGGTCGCGGCTGAGGTTGGTAAAGGCCCCTGCCCCCACGCGCAGGCCCTCGTTGCGGTACTGCGAGAGGCCATGGCTCGACGCTTCGTAGGCGACATGTGTCACACCCTCGCGGGCAAGGCCGGTCATGTTCGAAAGGAACGTCACGATGTCCGGCGTGGTCAGCCCGGTAGAGACGCTTTCGTCTGCCGTGGTCACGCCGAGCGTGCCGATCGACGCCGCAGAATAGCCGGCCATGCGCCAGATCTGGCGCGTCATTTCAACCGTTGAGGTCTTGCCGTTGGTCCCCGTAACGGCAACAACGGTCTCGGGCACAGGCTGGAAAAAGCGCGCGGCCAGCGCGGCAAAGGCGCGGCGCGGCTCTTCATCGGCAACGTGCACCGCCCCTTCGACCTTGGCCTGCGGCCGCGCGACCACGGCGACAGCGCCCGCCTTCACGGCATCGGCAATGAAGTCCTCGCCATTGAAGCGCGTGCCTGGAAAGGCACCGAAGATCGTTCCCGGGGCAACCTTGCGATGATCGATGGCAAAGCCGGTGACGTTCGCATCAGCGTTCTCGCCAGCGAAACCCGCCGCTTCAAGGATCGCGCCGAGCTTCATTCACCATCTCCGTTGCCGACCAGCGGCGACAAGTCCGAAATGTCAATGTCGCGCGTGTCATCGGGCACGACGCCGAGGAACGGGCCGATGCGCGGGACGACGCGGCCGACGATCGGGGCCGCGTTCCAGGCCGCCGTGCGCTGGTACGAGGTTGCCGCCGTGCCCTTCGGCTCGTCAAGCATGGCGATCACGACATAGCGCGGCTTGTCCATCGGGAAGGCCGCAGCGAATGTCGCGACGAGCGAAGTGCGGTTATAGCCGCCCTTCCCGCCGGGCTTTTCCGCCGAGCCGGTCTTTCCTCCGACGCGATAGCCCGAGGCATTGGCGCTCTTGCCGGTGCCATCCACCACGATCATCCGCAGCAACTGGCGCATGCGCGCGCTGGTCGAAGCCTTGTAGACGCGGCGACCTTCAGGGATCTGCGTCGGCTCGCGCTTGAACAGCGTCGCCGGGCGCCAGATGCCGCCGTTGACCATTGCGGCATAGGCTGCTGCCAGATGCAGCGGGGTAACCGCGATGCCGTGACCGTAGCTGACCGTCATCGTGGTAATGCGCGCCCAGTCGCCGTTCTTGTTGGTGCCGCGCGGCCAGAGCGGGAAGCCACGCGCCGGCAGTTCGATGTAGGGCCGCTCATTCATGCCGAGCGCCGCCATCGTCTTCTTCAGCGCGGGACCACCCAACTTGTCAGCCACCTGCGCCGTAACGATGTTCGATGAGTGAATCAGCGCTTCGGGCACGTTGAGCGAAGCGCCGAAGCTGTGGCTGTCACGAATGTGAAAACCGCCGATCGCCAGCGGCCTGTCCGAAGGATAGCGCACCGAAAGGTCGGTCACCACGCCCGCGTCGATTGCCGCCGCAACGCTCAGCGGCTTGAAGGTCGACCCGAGTTCGTAAACCTGGTTCGTCACCTTGTTGAACACCAGGTTGTTGAGCGCCTGGTCCGAACGGTTGGGATTGAACGAGGGTAGCGATGCCAGCGCGATAATCTCGCCGGTATCGACATCGAGGATCACACCCGCCGCGCCCTTGGCCTCGGTCTCGAGCATGCCGCGCCCGAGTTCGTCCTCAAGCGCGCCTTGCGCACGCATATCGATGGAAAGCGCTACCGGCTTTCCGCGCTGGGCTGGATCGAGCAGCTGCTTTTCGAGCACCTGCTCCATGCCGACATGGCCATGGCCTTCACTGTCGACATAGCCGAGCACGTGCGCGCCAAGCGATCCTTGCGGGTAATAGCGCTGGTTCTCGCGCGGGAACTCCAGCGCAGGCTCGCCAAGGGCAAAGATGCGGTTGGCATCCTCCGGCATCACCCTCTGGCGCAGATAGCTCGGCTTGTCGGACTTCAGCCGCCGGAGCAAATCATTGTAATCCGCATCGGGGAAGATGGCGAGAAGCGCCTTGGCCACCTCTTCGGGCGACTTGACGAGCGGCGTGCCGTTCTCACCGAAAGCCTTGGGATTGTACCACAGCGCATAGGCCGGGAACGCGCGTGCCAGCGGAACGCCATTGCGATCGGTGATCTCGCCACGCGGCGGAAGCAACGCTTCAGCCAGCGAACGACGTGTCGGCGAGCCTTCGAAAAAGCCGAGTTGGGCAATCCGCGCCAGCGCCGCAAAGCCAAAGAACAGGATGAAGCCGGCCACCACCAGCGCACGAACCTTGGCCTCGACCAGCGAGCGCTGGCGGACATTGGCCAGCAGGACGCGGCCGGAAGCGATGGCGGCTGAGGCGGTGAGTGCGTTCACCGGGCTGCCTTAGCCTCCTTGCCCTTGGTGGCGCGAGGGGCCGAACCGGACTTGGTCTTGCTTGCGCCCGACTTATCCGCAGTTGTGACCGCCTTGGCCTTGGCAGCAGGCTTGCCGGCCGACTTCGCATTCGCGGCCCTGTCCTTCGCAACGACGTCCTTGGCAACGACGTCCTTGGCAGCAACCTTCTGCGCCGCCTTCGGCTTGGCAGATGCCGATGCCTCGGCCCGGTCCATCTTGGCGTCCAGCTTGGCGTCCAGCTTGGCGTCCTTCTTGCCCGGACGCTCCTTCTCGGAAGCCGTCTCCTTGCGCACCGGACCGCGCGGGCGAGCATCGACAACCTTGCCAAGGCGGTCTTTCAGCGTCTCGACAGCTTCAGCGTGATCGACAGTGCGCGCCGAACGGTCCCCTTCGGTATCGTCCGCAGCAACCTTGCTGTCATTGCTGGCCAGCGCCTTGCCCGAAAGCGGCGAAACCATCGCCGGGAACGCGGCCGAAGCGATAACACTGTCATCGACGCTGGCGACGCGGATCGGGGCGGGCGCATCCGGCGTGGCGGGCACGCTCAGTGCGGCAAGCTGGCGTTCGCCTTCGATGTACTGGCTGGCGTTGGGCGCGGCATAGCCGAACTCGACATCGTTCCACGCCTTCAACTGCTGCTGGTTCGAGCGCGTCTCGAATTCGGTCTCGAGATACATCTTCTCCTGCTTGAGCGCGACAATGCGCGCCTCGGCATGGTGGATCTGGCTCCGCAGGGCATTGACCCGGAATGCCAGTGCCACAACCAGCGCCAGGCACAGGCCCAGCAGGACCAGCCAGCCAACCGAGCGAAGACGGCTTGTGGTCGAGATCATGCCGCAGCCCTCCCCGCACCAGTTCGGGCAGGCGCGGAAGTGCGCACGGCCCAGCGCAGCGTGGCGGAGCGGGCGCGCGGATTGCGCTCCTCTTCCTCGGGCGTCGGACGGATTGCGGCCGACGGCTTTTCGAAGACCGGGTCAACCTTCGCGGCCATTTGCGGCAGGTGGCGCGAACCGGCAGGCACGGCGCCGGCAGCCTCGCGCAGGAACTGCTTGACGATGCGGTCCTCAAGGCTGTGGAAGCTTACTACCGCGATGCGACCGCCGGGAACCAGCACCTTCTCTGCCGCGGCCAGACCTTCGATCAGCTCGTCCAGTTCGCCATTTACGTGGATGCGCACGGCTTGGAAGCTGCGGGTCGCCGGGTCCTTCTGCGCCTTTGGCCCCTTGATGTCGGGACGATAGCCCAGCGCCTTGCGCACGACCGTGGCAAACTGTCCGGTGGTGGTCAGCGGGCGGGCAGCGACGATGGCGCGGGCAATCCGGCGCGATTGGCGTTCCTCGCCGTAGCGATAGAGAACGTCTGCTATTTCCCCCTCGTCCGCTTCATTCAGGAAATCCGCCGCACTTGGACCGTCCTGTGACATCCGCATGTCTAACGGTCCGTCGGACGAGAACGCAAATCCCCGCCCGGGCTGATCGAGCTGCATCGAGCTTACGCCGATGTCGAACACGACGCCCTGAACGCCCGCAATTCCGGCCTCTGCAAGTCCTTCCGCAAGTTCGGAAAAGCGACGGGGATGCAGAATGAGGCGCGGATCTTTTCCACAGGTTTCTCCCCAGAGCCTTCCCGCCGCGATCGCATCGGGATCGCGGTCGAACGCATGAACCGTAGCGCCCGATTCCAGCAGGCGGCGGGTGTAGCCGCCCGCTCCGAATGTCGCGTCGACGATCAGATCGCCCGGCTTTGCATCAAGGGCCGCGACGACCTCTTCGAGCAGCACGGGAATGTGCGGGGCTTTTGGCGCTGCAGCGGTCACTTGCGCTTCCCCTTGGCAGCTTCGGCCATCTTGGCACGACACCCCGCCTTGGCGCTGGCCCAACCATCGCCCTGCTCGAACAGGATCTGCGGGTTCCAGATGGTGATCTGGCGGCCGCCACCATGGAAATAGAGACCGTCTTCCACCTGCCCCAGTTCGGACAGGTATTCGGGCAGGACAAAGCGACCGCTCTCGTCGAAGCTCACGCGGGTGAAGCCATAGGCCTGCGCCTCGGCCATGTCGCGGTCGAAGTCCTGGTTGAGGCGGAGCCTCTTCTCTTCCTCGCGATCGATCTCTGCAGCCAGTTCGTCCAGGCGGGACAGGCCGAATCCGGTCAGGCAAGGCAGGCGGGGATGCTTGTCGAGGCAGAGAATGCGCTGGTTGGCGGAAGCTGCGTAGATGTCGGAGCGGAAGTCGGCAGGCAGGACGAAGCGGCCCTTTTCGCCACGCGGCGAAAAGCCCTGTCCCACCAGATTTACCGGCCCTCCCGCCACGCTGGACACCCCGCTCGCGGACAAAGCTCCATCGCTCGACCCCGCGCCATCGCGCGTTGCCGACTCATCCCCCGCGGATGCGATTGGAGTTCGTCCCGATAACCCACACTACTAACGCGGGACGGGGCGGGCGAAAAGGGGAAAATGCGGGAAAATGCGGACTAGCTATGATTCCGTAGCATTTTCTCTACATCTTACCGCTTGAGTAACCATGACTTGCTGCAAAAGTAATCGCGCAGATGCGGGCGTTTCGACGAAGTCCTCCGTGCAGAGCAGGACCTTACCCGCATTTTCCCGCGAACAAAAGGAGATCATTGCGCCATCACCCCGTCGAGCAGGCGCTGCAACTGAATTTCCGGCCGGTCTGCGGTTGGCTCGGGCTCCAACAGCGCGGCGTCCGCCACCAGCGTTGCCCGCCCTTTCCCGATCGTGCAGCGCGCAATCAGCCCGTCCTTGGCAATCGCGCAGTTCGCCTCATGCCCGCCCGCAATGGCCTTGAAGGTGCCTGCCAGATTGATCGGCAGCCCCTCGCCCGCACTTTCCCGCAATCCGCCGGGCTGCGTATCGTCGAACTGCAGTTCCAGCCCCCACCGCGCCAGGATCGGCGAAACCAGCGCCACGTCCTGCGGCCGGCGTCGGTCACCCAGCGCAAACGCGCTCTCCTGCGTCAGCATCGGATCGGCGAACATCAGCAAGTGCCCGCCCGCGCGCACCCAGGCATCAAGCGCCACATTCTCTTCCGGCACCAACGGGCGCGGCTGCGCCACGACCAGCAAGTCCACAGGCTCAAGCTGAAGCAGCGTATCGAGCGGGATCACCTTGCCGTTGGACTCCAGCACGGCGCGTGCCCAGTGCGGCGCGGATGGCGGGTCGATCATGCCCTTGAGATCGTCCGCCTCGTTCCACAGGATCGGCAGGCTGGTGAACAGGCCCACAGTCCTGTCAGGTGTGCGTGCCGGTGAAAACGCCCACCACCCGGCCAGCGCAACAATCGCTGCCAGCACGGCAAGAGTGATCCGGCGATGCACTCAGTTCTTCGGCGCGTTGACCGAAGGGGCCGGGACCGAAGGGGCGGGCGTCGGTGCGGGAGGAGCGGGCGAGATCGTGACGGTCGGCTGTTCCTTGGCCGTCACAGGCAATTGCGGGGCCACGCCCATGTCAGCCAGCGGGTCCTTCGCCGATGTCTCGCTCGCCTCGACCGTCGGCGCGGCTGTATTGACCGCACTGGCGTCGATGAACTTGGCCCGGTCCATGATCACGTTGGCCAGGCTTACCAGCAGCAGCATTCCGGCCAGACCGAACAGCCCGACCTGAAGCCGATGAACCGCCTGTGCCCGCAGCTCGCGCGTGGTCGGCGGCACGTGGGCAAGTGCGCTGGCAGCGGCGATGTCCGCCTCGGTCGGGGCGGAAGCCTGCTTGCCTGCGGGGAAACCGAACAGTGCCATGGCGGCAGCCTAGCCTATTGCTCCAGCCAAGGGAACACCGGCAATCCCTTGGCCTTGAGCCACTCGGGATTGTAGAGCGACGACAGGTAGCGGAAGCCCGTATCGCACAGGATCGTCGCCACGCGGCTGCCCTTGCCAAGCTGCTTGGCCAGCGCAACGGCGCCCGCCACGTTGATCCCGCTCGACAGGCCAAGGCACAGGCCCTCATCGGCCAGCAGCCGCTCGACCCAGTACAGCCCTTCCTCGTCCGAAATGCGGAACTGCGTGTCGATCGGTGCGCCTTCGAGGTTGGCGGTGATGCGGCCCTGCCCGATACCCTCGGCCACCGAAGACCCTTCGGCCTTCAACTCGCCATTGGCGTAATAGTTGTACAGCGCCGCGCCATGCGGGTCGGTCAGCGCGATCGTGATGTTTTCGTCAAACGCCTTGAGGCCCAGGCCCACCCCCGCGATCGTCCCACCGGTGCCGGCAGCGCAGGTAAAGCCGTCGATGCGGTGCTCCATCTGCTCCCAGATCTCGGGCGCGGTGCTTTCGATGTCAGCGCGGCGGTTGGCGATATTGTCGAACTGGTTGGCCCAGACCGCCCCTTCGGTTTCCTCGGCGATGCGGCGCGAGGTGTGGACGAAGTGGCCGGGGTTGGAGAACGGCGCCGCCGGCACCAGCACCAGCTCGGCGCGCAGCGCACGCAGCGTGTCCATCTTCTCGCGCGATTGCGTCTCGGGCATGACGATGACCGACTTGTACCCGCGGGCGTTGGCCACCAGCGCAAGGCCGATGCCGGTATTGCCCGCCGTGCCTTCGACGATCGTCCCGCCGGGCTGCAGCACGCCCCGCTCTTCGGCATCGCGCACGATCCACAGCGCAGCGCGGTCCTTCACCGAAGCGCCGGGGTTGGCGAACTCGCACTTGCCGTAGATCTCGGCCCCTGCCGCCTCGCTCGGCCCCTTCAGCAGGACGAGCGGCGTGTTGCCGATGAGCGAAATGGTATCGGATGCAATCGATGGTGCAGTCATGGCCCCGAGTTAGGGACACTTGGCGCAATTGCCAACGAATTTGCGCTTGGGGGCGTGCAAGCCCTGCTCGCGGCCTTATTCGCGTCCGGCCCGGATCGCCGCACCGCCCGCGAACGGGGCGACGGCCAGTGCCACAAGGCTGCACGCCCCCAGGAGCAGCAAGCCCCCCTCACCCCCCGGTTGCAGCGATCCTGCGCCAAAGATCAGGAGCGGCACCGCCAGCGGAATCGCCAGCAATCCGCCCAGCGCAGACCCTGCCCGCAAGCCCGCCGTCAGCGCCGCAATGGTCACGCCGATTGCCGCCAGCCCCGGAGTGCCCAGCAGCAGCCCGATTTCCACCGTCCACAACTGCTGCCCGTCAAGCCCCAGCAGCCCTGCCGAGATCGGCGCTGCCAGCATCAGCGGCACGCCAAAGCTCAGCCAGTGCGCCAGAATGCGCACCATCAGCAGCGCCTCCTCGGCAATGCCGCGCAAGGCCCACTGGTCGAACATTCCGGCTTCCACGTCAGGTTCGACAAGCCGGTCCAGCGGGAGGATCGCCGCAAGCAGCGCCGCAACCCAGATCACGCCCGCGCCGGTCCGTGCCAGCAACCGGGCATCGGGGCCGACCGCAAAGGGAAACAGCATTGCCACCGCCAGGAAGAACAGCAGCGGCAGAACCGCTCCGCCTCGCCCTTGGGCACCGCGCGTAAGCAGCACCAGATCGCGCACAAAGATCGGCCAAAGCTTGCGGATCACGGCTGAAAATCCAGCAATTCGATCACCTTTACCGCATCGAGAGAAAGCGGTTGGTGCGAGGCAATGATAACCGCCCCACCGGCATTGCAATGCGCCTTGATCGCCGCCTGCGCGATGCACGACCAATGGGTGTCGAGCCCGTTGAGCGGCTCGTCGAGCAGCCAGATCGGCGCCCCGCTTGCCGCCACGCGGGCCAGCGCCGCCCGCTTGCGCTGTCCGGTTGAAAGATAGCGCACCGGCACGTCGAGCAGGTCGGCCAGCCCGAAGTCTGCATCGCCCTGTGGCGCGCGGTCGATCCGCTGCCAGAAGGCCAGCGCCTTTTCCAGCGGTTCGTGCCCGTCCAGCGCCAGCCGCTCGTCCGAAAGCGCAAGGGCGCCATGTCGCTCCACCGAACCCATGAACGGCCGCAGCAGACCTGCCAGAATGCGGATCAGGCTCGATTTGCCGATTCCGTTAGGCCCGGCCAGATGAACCACCTCGCCCGCAGCCAAGGCAAACGACAGCCCCCGGAACAGAAGCCGGTCCCCGCGCCTGCAGGCAATATCCGTGGCGACGAGACCGCACTCTTGCATGGAAAGACGCGATAGGGGAAACGGCGGCAACTGCCAAGGATGCCAAAGGACCAAGCATGACCGTCGCCCGCCTTACCGATGCCGAACGCGATTCGCTGCTGGCCGAACTCCCGGAGTGGCAATTGCGTGAAGACGGCCGCGCCATTGTGCGCACCTTCCGCTTTGCCGATTTCTCGGAAAGCTGGGCCTTCATGAACCGCGTCGCCCTCTACGCCGAAAAGGCCGACCACCACCCCGAATGGTTCAACGTCTACAACCGCGTCGAGGTGACGCTGACGACGCACGATGCCGATGGCCTCTCGGCACGGGATGCCACCATGGCGCGGGCGATGGAAGGCTTTCTATGAAGCTCACCTCACCGAGCAATTGGTTGATGCATGGCTCGTCCGCGCTTCTCATCTTGCTATCGATACAAGTTGCCCGTGCCGAACCTGCCGCTTGCGCAGAGAATGTCGCCTCATTTCAGCCCAAGACGGGCGTTGTGGGATCGGCAGAGACGGCAAAGTCAGTGGCCATGATTTACCTGAAGCCCATTTACGGCACTAAACTGATTGAAGGGCAGCGACCCTTCAAGGCTACACTCCGCGAGGGTGTGTGGACAGTGACAGGTTCGCTACCGAGAGGCCGGGATGGCGGCGTCGCACACATCTCGATTTGCCGCTGGAACGGCAAAGTGTTGCGCATTTTTCACGACAAGTGAGCAATCCAAATCAAAAGGGACGTAGCGCCGCTACTTCCCCAAAGGCCGCTCCGCAGACCGCATCTGCTTGCGCAAAGTCCCCGGCATCCAGCGCGAGGCGAACGCGAGCCGCCGCGCGGTCTTGCCGACTAGCGTATGCACCTTGTCGCCATGCACCGCCGCCCATGCTGCATCGGCAACCTCAACCACCGGCGTGATCTCCAGCCCCGCGCCGCGCACGCGGGTGCGGATATCCTCGTTGCTGGCGCGATTAGGCGCATGGTCCAGCAAGGGCGTCTCGATGAAGCCGGGCATCAGGCTGCGCACCTTGATGCCGTACTCGGCCCATTCACCGTCCAGCGATTCGGTCAACGCCCTCACTCCGAACTTCGTCGCGGAATAGACCGAGGCCCCGGGTGAACCATAGATCCCTGCCGCACTGGCGGTGTTGAGCAGGCACGACCCCGGCGCGCTCGCCCGCAGCCACGGAAACGCCGCCTGCGCGCCGAAGATCACCCCTTTGAGGTTGATGTCGAGCGTGCGTTCGATCTCCTCGGGCGTCAGATCGACAATGCCGCCACCGATGGGGATGCCGGCATTGTTGAACACGACATCGATCTGCCCGCCAGCCGCTTTGGCACAGTCGGACAGGGCAGTATCCCAAGCCGCGCGGTCGCGCACGTCGAGACGGTGGCACGAGCTTTGCCCGGCGGGAAGCTGCGCGGCGGTTTCGGCCATGCCGGCCTCGTTGATGTCCGCGATGCCGACGAACCACCCGCCTTGTGCAAAGCGCTGCGCCACGGCACGGCCGATGCCCGATGCGCCGCCGGTGATGAAGATCGTCTTGCGTGCCATCGGCACCTCCCCCTGCTCACATTGCTGTCAGCAGGACACTACAGCGCCGGATTGTTATAGCAATGCCAGGTGAAGATCGCCGCTGCACCACGATGCGGGCGCCAGTCCTCGGCCAGAGCGCGCGTTTCCTTCTCGCTCGGCCGGCCCGCCAGGCCCAGCAGCTTGCCAAGGCCGACCTGCACGGCCAGATCGCCCGCAGGCCAGATGTCCGGGCGCCCTTCTGCAAACAGAAGGTAAATCTCGGCTGACCAGCGGCCGATCCCCTTGATCTTGATCAGCTCCGCAATCGCTTCTTCGTCATCTTCGGGCAGCGCATCGAGATCGAGCTCGCCCGACACGACCAGTTCGCACAACGACCGCGCATATCCCTGCTTCTGGCGCGACAGGCCACAGGCACGCAAGGCATCGAAATCAGCGGCAAGCAAGTCGTGCGGGGGAATGTCCTCCCCCAGCAGCGCCTCAAGCTTGTTCCACACCGAAGCGGCAGCCGCCACGCTGACCTGCTGGCCAACGATGGTACGCAGCAAGGTGCCATAGCCGGTCGAGCGGATGCGTGGTTCGGGATAGCCGACCCGCTCTATCGCACCCGCCATGGCAGGGTTGCGTGCGGCGATATGATCGAGACCTTCGCGGATCGCCTCTGCCGTCAGTCCCACCCTAGTTCTCCGCAACAGTGTTTTGGCCGGATCGGCAGTTGCCAAAGCCGAAATGGCGCGATAGCAGCCCCGTCCAAAGGCGAACAGGGGGCGCGGGTCATGCGTTGATGCCCGTCGCCGCATTTGGAGAACAAACGATGCCGAAGATCGTGGTTGTCAATCGTGCGGGTGAAGAGAAGACGGTAGAGGCCGATGCCGGCCTTTCGGTGATGGAAGCCATCCGCGACAACGGGTTCGACGAGTTGCTGGCCCTGTGCGGCGGCTGCTGCTCCTGCGCCACCTGCCACGTCTACATCGACCCTGCCTTTGCCGACAAGGTTGCGCCGATGAGCGAGGACGAGAACGACCTGCTCGACAGCTCGGACCATCGCAACGAAACCTCGCGCCTGTCGTGCCAGGTGCAGATCACCGGCGATCTCGACGGTCTTCGCGTCACGATCGCGCCGGAAGACTGATCTTCCCGGCCATTGCGCCGAAAAAGGGCCCGCCTCCACCCGGAGTGCGGGCCCTTTTCGCGTCTGCCGCCATTGACCGTCGGGCCCGAACGAGGACGAGCTACAAATCCTTCGCGCGCCAGCGGGACCGACAGGACGATTTTTCGGGGAACAAAAGTCGCGCTCGAGCGTGCGGCGAGCCAAATCGGGCTTCGCAGATCTTTCACCATCTCCTGGGCGACAGATCCGGCAGGGAATCATCGTTACGGATGAAATTAAATTACACCACAACCAAAGATAGGGTTCTATATTTCCAAATTGCGACGAAACGTTGCTAAATTGAGATAATCTAAATATTTCAGTGTCTTGTTACATGAACACAACACTAACTAACGTTTAATGTGCGGACTCGGCTTTCCCGTTTGAACGGCGCCCACTGCGTAGTCACACAGACGCATCCTTTCCGCCCATGCTTCCGGCCAACCGCAATCGCGGTGGCGTAGCGGCTGGGTGGTGAGGCCTGCCTCCCGTCATGGGGGCAGACGTTCAGGACAAGAGGACGCCCACGTGAACATCAAGTATCTCTCCGCGCTCCGCTCGGGCGCGACCCCTCTGGCGATGGGCTTTGCGCTTATCTCCACCGCAGCCTTCGCCCAGGATGCGGCCACGACGGCGGCGCCGCAGAGCGTCGATTGCGGCACCACGCCCGACGACCCGAGCTGCGGCGACACCCAGGCGATCGTCGTCACCGGCTCGATCCTGCGCCGCACCGACACCGAGACCGTCTCGCCGGTCACCACGGTCACGCAGGAGAACCTTGACCAGCGCGGCATCTCGACCGTGCAGGAAGGCCTGCAGACGCTCGCCGCTAACAACGGCCCGGCGCTGACCAACTCGTTCACCGCCAACGGCGCGTTCGCGGCTGGTGCCTCGGCAATCTCGCTGCGCGGTCTTTCGACCAACTCGACGCTGGTCCTGTTCGACGGCATGCGTGCCGCCTACTACCCACTGGCCGATGACGGTTCGCGCAACTTCGTCGACCTCAACACGATCCCTGACGATATCGTCGAACGCGTGGAAGTGCTGCGCGATGGCGCTTCGGCGTCCTATGGCGCCGACGCCATTGCCGGTGTGGTCAACATCATCACCAAGCGCGAGTTCAAGGGCGTGCGCGCCCGTGGCGAGGCCGGCCTTTCCGACCGCAACGATGCCGCACAATACCGCCTTTCGCTGACCGCCGGCGTGGGCGACCTGTCCGAGAACGGTTACAACGCCTACGTCTCCGGGTTCTATTACAAGAGCAACAAGCTGATGAACCGGGACCGCCCCTACCCGTTCAACACATCGGACCTTCGCGGCGTCTGCGATGCGGCGGGCAACTGCGGCAACGATGACCGCAACGGCTCGCCCACGTCGGACGACTTCAGCGGTACGCGCGGCGCCTTGCTCGTCCGCCCCTACGATCCGACCAACACGACCGCGCTCGGCCGCTTCCAGTTGCTCAACAACGTGGGCTGCGACAGTGCCTATACGCTTACGCCACAGCAGCTTGAAGACAACGAAGCCGCGCCTTTGCAGACCTGCACGGTCGACCTTACGCGCAATTATGGCGTGATCCAGCCGGACCTCGAACGCTGGGGCATCTCGGGACGAGTCACGGCGGCTCTTACCGACAACATCGAAGGCTATGCCGAGTTCAACTACCTGCAGAGCAGCAGCTCCTACACCGGCCTGCCGGAGCGCGTTGCGCGCAGCGCCAACGCCGGTATCCTGTTCCCGCCGTTCTCGACCGCAACGGGCGCTGGCGCCGTGGCGCCGGGTTCCTTTGCCCTGACCCTGCCGGTCTACGTCTGCGCAGCTGGTGTCGGTGATGCTAGCGGCCTCAACACCGGCTGCAACGCCACCAACGGCACGTTAAATCCGAACAACCCGTTTGCTGCTGCCGGACAGCTTGCGCGCATCCAGGGCCGGTTGCTTGATCAGCCGACCTACGACCAGACCCGCAACCGCGCCTATCGCGGTGCCATCGGCATCAAGGGCGATCTGACCGACAGCATCAATTTCGACTTCGGTGCGACCGCGATGCACAACGACCTGCGCCGGACGCAGGCGGGATACGTCTACATTGCCAATCTGCTGACGGCGATATCGCGTGGCACCTACAACTTCGTCGATCCGACGCAGAACACCCAGGCCCAGAACGATTTCATCCGGCCGACTTCGATCATCAACGCCACATCGGACCAGGTGCAGTTCCAGGGATCGCTGGGCACGGACCTGATGCAGCTTCCCGGTGGACCGCTGCAGCTCGCAGTTGGTGCAGGGGCTCGCTACGAAGCGGTCGATGCGCCTTCGGGCAACCCGGACACTTTCGGACCGACACAGCGCTACCTGACGCTCAACGCGTTCGGTACCAAGGGCAGCCGCTGGGTCTATTCCGGCTTCTTCGAACTGAATGCGCCCGTTGTCGACCAAGTCGAGGTCAACCTTTCGGGCCGCTATGACAAGTATTCGAGCGGCCAGAACGCATTCTCGCCCAAGGCAGGGATCAAGTTCAAGCCGATCGACCAGCTCCTGATCCGTGGCACCTACTCGCGCGGTTTCCGCATTCCGTCGTTCGGCGAAGCCAATGCCCTGCCAACGACGGGCTTCGTCACCAACACGGCAGCCGCCTTCAACGATGCCTACCTCGGCCAGTACGGCTGCACGGTCGCCACGTTCGACGAATGTCCCAGCTACCTGCGGACCGGCTCATACGGCCAGACGACGCTGGCTTCGCCGAACCTCAAGCCTGAACGGTCGCGCAGCTTTACCGCCGGCGTGTTCTTCGAGCCGATCCGCAACCTCAGCTTCTCGGTGGACTACTACAACATCAAGAAGACTGGCGTGATTGCCCAGCCGTCCAACGGACCTGCCTTGCAGGCCTACTACAGCGGACAGGCAATCCCGGCGGGCTATACGGTTATCGCCGACGCGGTGAGCCCGGACTTCCCGAACGCGACCCCGCGCATTGCCTTCATCCAGTCACAGCTGATCAACGCCAATACCCAGAAGGTTTCGGGCCTGGACTTCCAGATCGACGGCCGGGTCAACCTGACCGACAACATCCGATTCACCAGCCATCTCGAAGCCAGCTACATCATCAAGCTGGAATCGGACCTGACGGCGAGCGGTGGCGGTGTCGAGCGCTATGACGGCACGCTCGGCAACTTCAACCTGACGGCAGGTTCGGGTACGCCCAAGTGGCACGGCTATTGGCTGAACGGCTTGCAGTTCGACGACAACCTCGAGATCAACACCACCCTCAACTACTTCGGTGGCTACAATCTCTCGGCAGTTGACCAAGGTACCGGCTACAAGGACTGCGGTCTGAACCCAGGCTACAGCCCCTCGGGCTGCAACGTGCCGCGCTACATCACGTTCGACCTGCAGACGCGCTTCAAGGTCAACGACCGCTTCACGCTGTCGCTCACCGCGCTGAACCTGTTCGACAACATGCCGCCGGTCGATGTCGTGACCTACGGCGCATACCTCTACAACCCGATCCAGGGCGGCCAGGGCATTCTGGGCCGTTACTTCAAGGTTGGTTTCCAGGCTGACTTTTAAAGGTCTGGTGCCACGTGTCCGACTTGGGGGCAGCATCGCAAGATGCTGCCCCTTTTTTCAGCCGTTTGGGTTAGGCGCCCAAACAAAAAACGCCCCCACTTGCGTGGAGGCGTTTTGCGAAGCTATCCGGAATGATCTCCTAGAGGCGCAGTCCCGCCGTTTCGTCGAGGCCCGCCATCAGGTTCAGCGATTGCACCGCAGCGCCGCTGGCGCCCTTGCCCAGGTTATCGAGCACGGCAACGAGCCGGGCCTGTTCGCCGTCGGCACTGCCCATGACGTGAAGCGCAAGTCCGTCCCACGGCTCCATGGCGGCGCGCAGCAGCATTTCGCCGTCGGCAGGAAGCTCCTGCGCCACGGTAACAACCGCCGAGCCATCGTAGAACTGCGTCAGGGCAGCGCGCAGAAGCTCTGCCGGGACGTTGCCGGGCATGACGCCAAGAGGCAGCGGGATTTCGACGACCATGCCGCGATGGGCATTGACCACGGCCGGGCTGAACAGCGGGGCGATGGCCGTGCCGGTGTAGCGCTGCATTTCGGGGATGTGCTTGTGGCCGAAGGTCAGTCCATAGCCGCGCCAGGCGATGTCGGTGTCCTGCTCGAACCGGCCGATTAGCGCCTTGCCGCCGCCGGAGTAACCCGTGACCGCGTTGCAGCTGTAGGGCCATGCGGCGGGCAGGAGGCCATTGTGGACGAGCGGCGCCAGCAGGCCGATGAAGCCGGTCGGATAGCAGCCAGGGTTCGACACGCGCTTGGCTTCCGCAACCGTCTCGCGCCCGACGATCTCGGGAAAACCGTAGGTCCAGCCCTCGGCCACGCGGTGTGCGGTCGAAGCGTCGATCACCTTGGTGCGATCATTGCGGATCATCGCCACGGCATCGCGCGCAGCGTCATCGGGCAGGCACAGGATCACCACGTCGGCATCATTGATCGCCTCGGCGCGCGCGGCATCGTCCTTGCGGCGCGCATCGTCGAGCGCAATCAGGGTGAATTCGCTGCGGCCCGCAAGCCGCTCGGCGATTTCGAGGCCAGTGGTGCCGGCGGCCCCGTCGATGAAGACTGACGTGGTCATGCGGAAGCCTCCAACTGGCTCATCTCGACATAGCCGACGAGCAGATCGGATCGGGCCTGCCCCCAGGCCCAGCCGCCTGCCATGTCGAGAACGTCGAACACTTCGCCGGCCGCCAGCGCGCGCAGTTCCGCCGAATCCTGCTTGCCCGCCGCGCGAAGCACCGTTTCGGCCTTCACGCCATGCGCCATCGGCACCGCGTAATGCGGCACGAAGTATTTTCCGGCGAGACCGATATGCGCAAGATCGCCGCGCACGGGCAGGTGCGGCTTGTCCGAACGATCAGCCGCTCGCGAAAGCTGGAGCTGGCCGGTGGGCAGTTCGGTGGAAAGAGGCATGGCTTCGACGGTCAATTCACGGTGTCCCCGCAGCAGGAAAGCCGGGCGATTAGCGGCGCCCGCGTCATCAGGCAAGCTATGGTGCACTTGTCCGCCCCTCAGCCGTAGCGTGCCTTGAGCAGGCCCCACGCCGCACGCAGGCCCAGGGCATCGCCACCCTTGGGTCGGCCGGGCTTTCCAACAGGGCGCCAGGCGAAAGTATCGAAGTGCACCCAGTCGATCCCCTCGCCGACAAACCGGTCAAGAAACAGCGCGGCAACACTGGCGCCGGCAAATCCGTTGGCCGGCGAATTCTGCAGGTCGGCGACGTCGGACTTGAGGTACTCGCGGTAGCCTTCGTGCAGGGGGAGTTGCCAGCAGGGGTCGTCGAGTTGCCGTCCTGCCTCGAGGAGTTGGGTGGCAGTTGGAGATTGCCGCGCGAACATCGCCGGGAGGTCCGGCCCCAGCGCAACGCGTGCCGCGCCGGTCAATGTGGCGAAGTCTATGACGAGTTCCGGCTTCATTTCCGTCGCGCGGGTCAGCGCGTCGCCCAGTACCAGCCGCCCCTCGGCGTCGGTGTTGGTGATCTCGACCGAGAGCCCGGCACGCGACCGGAGGATGTCGCCCGGCCGGAACGCGTTGCCGGAGATCGCGTTTTCAACCGCAGGAACAAGCACGTGCAGCCGGACCTTCAAGCCCATCGTCATGATCAGACCGGCCAGCGCCAGCGCATGCGCCGCCCCGCCCATGTCCTTCTTCATCAGCGCCATCCCCGAGGAAGGCTTGATATCGAGCCCGCCCGAATCGAAGCACACGCCTTTCCCCACGATCGCAACGCGCGGGTGCTTTGCATCGCCCCACGTCATCTCGATCAGGCGCGGGGCGTGGCTGCGCGCGGCGGCACGGCCGACGGCGTGGACCATCGGGTAGTCATGCTCGAGCGCATCGCCCGAGACGACGTGAACCTCCGCGTGATGACACTTGGCGAGCGCGCGCGCCTCGGCTTCAAGCTGAAGCGGCCCCATGTCCTCGGCGGGGGTATTGACGAGATCGCGGACCATGAGGACGGCAGTTGCCTCAGCGATCGCAGGTTCGATCAGCGCCACGTCCTTGGTCAGCAGGATGCGCGGTTCGGCGTCCTTGGCGTCCTTGCGGTAGCGGTCGAAGCGGTACTGGCCGGTGATCCAGCCGTGAAGCGCCTTCCCGGGCTCCCCGCCTGCGCGGCGATAGGTGCCGCCGGGGAGCACGTCGGCAAGCTTGGCCATGCACCACGACGACAGGTCATTGACATTGGCAACGCCCGCCACGGCGAACCAGCTATCGCCATCGGGGACGATAGCGTGTTCGTAGCCGCCGCCTTCGAACTTCTGCGCGGAAAGGGCCGCGCGCTGGCCTGCGTTAAGCCCCTTGAGGAAGTCGGCAAGGGTAGCCTTGTCGACGAGGTGGAGCGCCGTTGCCGGTTGGCCGCGATCGGGCTGGATCAGTGCTTGTCTGTCGGTCATCTTGGCCAAGGTCATGCCGCATGGCGTGGCGCGTTGCGAGAGGAATTTGCCTGATGCGAGTGCTGTTGCTGACCCCGCTGGCGCTGCTGGCCGCCTGTTCGGCAGAGAAAGCCCCTGCCCCGGCGCCGAGCACTGAGGCGGCCGTCGCCGCGCCGATGCCGCCGCAGCCGCCTGCACAGACGCCAGTTACCGCGCGCGAGGTGCACGAGGAGAACAACCTCTATGTGTTCGACTACTCCTATCCGGCAAGCGCAGGGGCGGTCCCGGCCCTGAAGGCCTTGCTGGACGGCGAACTCGACGAAGCGCGCACGCGACTGAAGGCCGAGGCGCAGGAGGGTCGCAAGGCGGCGACCGAAGGCGGCTTTCCGTTCCGCCCCTACAGCCATAGCGTGAAGTGGGAAGTGGTGACGGACCTGCCGGCGTGGCTGAGCATGTCGACCCTGGTGGGCTTCGATTCAGGCGGAGCGCATCCCAACTATGTGTTCGACGCGCTGCTTTGGGACCGGATTGCAGCCAAGCGGCGAGCGGCGGTGGAGCTGTTCACTTCCAAGGCAGCGCTGGCCGCTGCCCTGCGCGAGCCGTTCTGCAAGGACCTTGATCGCCAGCGTGCGAAGAAGCGCGGGGGACAGGATGGGGGCTTGCCCGAGTTCGAAGAGTGCATTGATCCGACCGAACAGACGGTGATCCTCGGCTCGTCCAACGGCAAGGCGTTCAACCGCATCGGCATTCTGATCGCGCCCTACGCGGCAGGTCCCTATGCCGAAGGGGATTACGAGGTCACGTTGCCGGTGACGCAGAAGGTGCTTGATGCGGTTCGGCCCGAATTCAAGGCCGCCTTCGTCGCGGGATGAAATGGCCTCTGCGAGCACCTCGCAATTTGCCGGCATTGTCGCTACATGGGTGGCATGACCGAATATCTGACTGTTGAAGACCACGACGTCCTGCTGCGCGACGGCACGATCAAGCTTCATGGGCCTGCGGGCTTCGAAGGGATGCGCAAGGCTGGCCGCCTCGCCGCCGAGATCCTCGATGCACTGGCCCCGCTGGTCGTGCCCGGCGTGCGGACCGACCATCTTGACGACGTGGTCCGGCAGATGACTCTGGATGGCGGCGCCGTCCCGGCAACGCTGGGCTATCGCGGCTATACCCATTCGTGCTGCATTTCGATCAACCACGTCGTCTGCCACGGCATTCCTTCGGAAAAGACGCTCAAGGACGGGGACATCGTCAACATCGACGTCACGCCGCTGCTCGATGGCTGGCACGGCGACACGAGCAGAATGTACCTCGTCGGCGACGTGCCGTTGAAGGCAAAGCGCCTGGTCGACGTGACTTATGAGTGCCTGATGATCGGGATCGAGCAGGCCAAGCCGGGTGCGCGGCTCGGCGACATTGGCGCGGCGATCCAGGCCCATGCCGAAAAGCAGCGCTATGGCGTGGTGCGCGAGTTTTGCGGCCATGGTCTGGGCCGCCTGTTCCACGATGCGCCCGAAGTGGTCCACGCCGCGCGCGCCGGAACCGGGCCGGAACTCAAGCCGGGCATGTTCTTCACGATCGAACCGATGATCAACCTCGGCAAACCCGGTGTGAAGATCCTCGACGATGGCTGGACGGCCGTCACGCGCGACCGCTCGCTCTCGGCGCAGTTCGAACATTCGATCGGCATCACCGAGGATGGTTGCGAGATCTTCACCGCAAGTCCGAAGGCTCTGGACAAGCCGCCCTACGCAGCGTGATCATATCAGGTCTGCCTAAAAATAAGGCAGCGCATGCGCAAAATTTGTGCATGATTTGAACAAGCTCACGCAATCTTGCGTATGGAAGCCTTGCGCATTCGATTCAAATCTTGCCGAGCCCCTGATTTTACGGCTTTCGCGTTGCAGCGCGATGGCCTAGTGCTTGCCCTCAGCGCGTGGCACGATTCTTGTAACGTCGTTGCCACACACGGGATGAATTGCCGAAACGCCGCCCTTGGCGCTTCGGCCCGCGTTGCAGGGGTCTGAACGACGTGAAAAAGGTCGAAGCGATCATCAAGCCCTTCAAGCTCGATGAAGTGAAGGAAGCGCTGCACGAGATCGGCGTATCGGGTATTACCGTTACCGAGGCCAAGGGCTTTGGTCGCCAGAAGGGCCACACCGAACTCTATCGCGGCGCTGAATATGTCGTCGACTTCCTGCCCAAGGTGAAGCTCGAGGTCGTCGTGGGCGACGCACTGGTTGACCGCGTGGTCGAAGCGATCGCCGCCGCAGCGCAGACCGGCCGCATCGGCGATGGCAAGATCTTCGTGATCCCGATCGAGAGCGCCCTGCGCATCCGCACCGGTGAGCGCAACGACGACGCGATCTGATTACAACACCAGGACAAGTTTGATGCCGCGACGGGCCTGACCCGCCGGGCAGCATAGCGGGGGTGGGCCTGTGGACGGGCAAGCCTCCAGACGACAACCACCCCAGATACCCTCCGGAGCTCTCCACCGGAGGCAATGAAGAAGAAGGACCAGCGATGGCAACTGCAAAGGACATCCTCGCCCGCATCAAGGACGAGGAAATCGAATGGGTCGACCTGCGCTTCACTGACCCGAAGGGCAAGTGGCAGCACCTGACCATGGTCTCGACCGTTCTCGGCGAAGACGAACTGGAAGACGGCCTGATGTTCGACGGTTCGTCGATCGAAGGCTGGAAGGCCATCAACGAGTCGGACATGATCCTCAAGCCCGACCTCGACTCGGTCTATGTCGATCCGTTCTCGGCCTCGCCGATGCTGATCATCTGCTGCGACATCGTTGAACCGTCGACCGGCGAACTCTACGCCCGCGACCCGCGTTCGACCGCCAAGCGCGCAGAAGCCTTCGTCAAGTCGGCCGGTTTCGGTGACACCGTCTACGTCGGTCCGGAAGCCGAGTTCTTCCTGTTCGACGACGTGAAGTTCTATGACGGCTATGACGGCAACGGCTTTAAGATCGACGACATCGAGCTGCCGACCAACTCGGCCAAGGACTACGAAGGCGGCAACCTCGGCCACCGTCCGCGCGCCAAGGGCGGCTACTTCCCGGTCGCTCCGGTCGACAGCTGCGTCGACATCCGCGGCGAGATGGTCCGCACGATGATCGAAATGGGCCTGCCCTGCGACAAGCACCACCACGAAGTGGCTTCGGCGCAGCACGAACTCGGCCTGACCTTCGGCACGCTGGTGCAGACGGCTGACCGCATGCAGGTCTACAAGTACGTCGTGCAGCAGGTCGCCCATGCCTATGGCAAGACCGCCACGTTCATGCCGAAGCCGATCAAGACCGACAACGGTTCGGGCATGCACACCCACATTTCGATCTGGGACGGTGGCAAGCCGCTGTTCGCAGGCAACGGCTATGCCGGCCTGTCGGAAATGTGCCTGTACTTCATCGGCGGCGTGATCAAGCACGCCAAGGCGCTCAACGCCTTCACCAACCCGACCACCAACAGCTACAAGCGCCTGGTGCCGGGCTATGAGGCCCCCGTGCTGCTGGCCTACTCGGCCCGCAACCGTTCGGCCTCGTGCCGCATCCCTTACGGCGCTGGCGCCAAGGCGAAGCGCGTCGAGTTCCGCTTCCCCGACGCGATGGCCAACCCCTACCTGTGCTATGCAGCGCTGCTGATGGCTGGCCTCGACGGGATCAAGAACAAGATCCACCCGGGCGAAGCCATGGACAAGAACCTGTACGACCTGCCGCCGGCAGAACTCGCCCAGGTCCCGACCGTTTGCGGCTCGCTCCGCGAAGCGCTGGAAAGCCTCGAAGCCGATTACGACTTCCTGCTCCAGGGTGGCGTGTTCACCAAGGACCAGATCGAAGCCTACATCGAACTGAAGTGGCCGGAAGTGATGCGTTGGGAAACCACGCCGTCGGCCGTCGAGTTCGACATGTACTACTCGCTCTGATCCCACGGATCAGCGAGAAGCCGAAAGGGGCGTCCGGGAAACCGGGCGCCCTTTTCGTTTTGCCCTTTTGGTTTTGATGGCCGCCTGCAGCGGGAAACGCCCGAGATTGTGATTTTATCCACAGGCGCCGGAGGTTTTGCGACGAAGCGAGACGAGCTGTGATTGCCGCAGGATGAACGGAGGGCGCCAAGACTCCTCGAATCCCCCGAAATCCTTAGTGATGCTGCCCATGATAAAGAACGCGGTCGCAGCATTCCTGGCATTCTTCGCAGTCGTCGCCCTGCCGACCGCTGCCCAGGCCCGCCTTCAGTGCGTGACCTACGCCCGCCAGATTTCGGACGTCCAGATCAGCGGCAACGCCCGTGACTGGTGGAACAACGCCGCAGGCACCTACGAACGCGGCCAGCAGCCGAAGGCAGGCGCCGTCCTCGCCTTCAACGGTACGCGCGCGATGCCCTATGGCCACGTCGCCGTCGTCCGCAAGGTGGTTGACGATCGCCACATCCTGATCGACCACGCCAACTGGTCGGGCCCGGGCATGGTCGAAAAGGGCGTGATGGCGGTTGACGTTTCAGCCGCTGGCGACTGGAGCGAAGTGCGCGTGTGGTACGCGCCGACCAAGTCGGTCGGCCTGCGTGCCAGCCCGGCCCACGGCTTCATCTATCCCCGCACCATGACGGCGGACGCTTCGGGCGCCACTTCGGCCAAGGGCTGAAGCCGCGCTAGCCGCAACTTTGCCACCGACAAGGCGGCAATTGCATTTGCAAGTCACGCGGCGGGCCTGCACTCTTCCCTGAAAGGAGAGCTGCCCATGCCGTTCCGCCATACCATTATCGCCTCGGCACTTTGCCTCATCGCGACGCCAGCAGCAGCTGCCGATCCGATGACCGACGCGCAGGTAGAGGAGCTTTCCGCGGCGATTTTCAACGACATCATCGCCGGCAAGCCCGCGGTGGCGATCGACAAGGCCAACCAGCTGATTGCTGCGTTCAACGTCCGCCAGGCAAAGCGCGCACTCGCGTGTGCAGAATCGCACGAGCAGGCCGAAGCGCTGGCGAAGAAGAACGATGCCGAAGTGACGATGGAGCTGACGATCGTCGGCCCGGCATGGTGCGACGGATACTTCTACAAGGGCTATGCGCTGATCGATCTTGGCCGTGGGCGCGAAGCGCTGCCGTGGCTGCAACTGGCGCATGACCGAGCCCCGCTCAACGCGCACTACACCAACGAACTCGCGGAATGGTTCAAGGCGCAGCGCGATTGGAAGCGTTCGTTCGGACTGTTCGAAGAAGCGCTGAAATCAGCCGACACCGCACCGGAGGGCCAGCGCGCGCCATACAAGGCGCGGGCACTGCGTGGCATGGGCTTCAACAAGATCGAGATGGGCCAGCTCGACGATGCCGAAAAGCTGTTCAACGAGTCCCTGACCTACCAGCCCGACAGCCCGGCGGCAGCCAACGAGCTCAAGTACATCAAGCAGATGCGCGGCGAGCCCAATACCTGATCAGGCAGTACGGCGGTTTTCCATTGCTGCTGGCTCCAGCAGGGCGCGCGCTTCCTCCAGCGGCATGGCCTGCCAGAACAGGTGGCCCTGGATCATCTGGCAACCGGCCGCCTGAACCAGCGCGCGCTGCATCGGCGTTTCGACGCCTTCGGCCACGACTTTCATGCGCAAGGTGTGCCCCAGAGAAACGATCGCGCGCAGGATCGAGTGCGCATCAAGATCGGCTTCGATGTTCTGCACGAACGAACGATCGATCTTGATCCGGTCAAACTGGAACGAGCGGAGGTAACTGAGCGACGAGTAGCCGATCCCGAAGTCATCGAGGGCGATGCGGAAGCCGCGATACTTCAACCCTTTGAGCACGTCGACCACATGCTCGCTGCGATCCAGCATGACCCCTTCGGTGACTTCGAGCACGAACCGGCGCGGATCGGCCCCGGTTTCGCGGACCAGTCGGTCGATCTCCGGCAGGAAATCGCTCGCCATGATCTGCAGCGGCGACAAGTTCACCGAGATGTCGCAATCCGGCCAGTCGCGGCAATCCTCGAAGACCCGGCGCAGGACCCATTGCCCCAGCGGCATCATCAGACCCGCCTGCTCGGCAATCGGCACGAACAGTCCCGGACGGATCGGTCCGCGCTCGGGATGCGACCAGCGCAGCAGCGCCTCGAAGCCCTCCACTGCACCATCCGTGGCGTTCACGATCGGTTGATAGGCCAGCGCCAGTTCATCGCGATTGATCGCGCGACGCAGCTCCATCTCCATGTCGCGCCGCAGCTTGACCGAAGCATCCATGTCGCGCGTGAACCTGCGGTAGCGCGCCCGGCCCCGCTGCTTTGCCCGATAGAGCGCGATGTCGGCACGGCGCAGCAACTCGCCGGGATCCTCGCTCTGCTCCGGCCCCCAGCTTATCCCGCAGGACAGGCTGACTTCGAGATTGTTGCCCGAAATCACGAACGGTTCGAGGGCCAGCGCCATCAATTGCCGCCCGAGCATGTCGGCTGCGGCGCGCCCGCCCGTGGAGCGCCGCAACAGCACGAATTCGTCGCCCCCGAAGCGGGACAGGAAATCGCCCGGTGGAAGCGAACGGCGCAAGCGCAGGGCCACCTGCCGCACCAGCTCATCGCCGACATGGTGGCCAAGCGTATCATTCACGACCTTGAAGCGGTCGATATCCAGATAGGCGATGAAAACGTCGCCCAGTTCCGGCCGCTCGATACAGGCCGACAGTTCCTGTCGCAGCCGCTGCATGAAATGGGCGCGATTCGGCAGTCCCGACATCGCATCGTGCAAGGCGTTGTGCTGCGCCTGCGCTTCACTGGCAATGAGTTCGCTGGTCGTCCGCCGCATCCGGCGCACGATGATCGCGCCGCCGGCCACGACACCCATGAAGAACAGGATATAGACTGCAAGCAGCGGAGCCGTCTGGCGCAGGATCGCCGGCCCCGGGGGCTTTGCGATCCACGAAAACCATCCGATGCTCTCGCCCTCCAGGTTCGTGACTTCGAGCGAGTTGCGCTTGGCGTCCTCATCCGGTGCCTGGTCGAACCGGACATCGTCGAGCAACAGCGCCGATTGGAGATCGGCAATCATGCGCGCATCGACCTGGCGCACAAGGACAATGTAATCCGGGGGACCCTTGAGCAACGAGGCCGTCACGTCCGGCACTATCGAGGCTACCGCTATAAGTGCGGGCTGCTTGTCAAAATTGTCCATCGAAGCTGCGGCGCGGCCGATCGGCAGGCCCTTGTCAGTGTACGGCCAGCGTACATCGCCCAACTGCCGCCATTCGCCGACTTTCTCTGATCCCGGATCGTCCTTCAGGGATTGTCCGATCAAGCCTGCAACCTTTGACCCGATCTGTTGGTAGCGGCAGTCTTGCGTGATCTTGCCGGCCTTCCAGCAGCGCACCAGCGTGCCGTCGAACCTGACATGGTAAATCCGGTCGATGCGATGGCTGCCCCAGAAGTAGCCCGCCAGGTAGTTGCGCGCCCAAGCCTCGGCGTCGGGCGAGTTGAGCTTTACAACGGCCTCGTCCCACATGATCTGAAGCCGATCGGCTTCCATGATCTGGCGCTCGCTCCGCTCGATAAAGCGATGGACCAGCCGCTGCTCTTCCTGGCGGGTGAAAACATCGGCAATGTTGGTCGAATTGACGAAAGCCGCAACCAGCGCGGTTGTCAGCGCGACAAGCGCGAGAAAAGTGCCCACGACGATCCATACGGCGCCGCGTGCCCCGGTGTGGCGATGCCGCGGCGCGGCGCGACTGAGGGTAGGTCCCGTCCCCATCCGACCTTCTCTAGAGGCCGCTTCCGAAGAAATCGTTATCAATCCGGAAGTTCGTTCTCGTAGACGCCATCGGAAGCGCTATTCGGAACCCGGCGCGAATTGGCGGGTTGGGATATCAGGCGGGCGCGGGCGGGAGGAACGCAGCGGAGATCGTCACATGCTTCTCACCCTTGCCTTGATTCTCTTTGTCCTTTGGGCGCTTGGCGTGTTCGCCTTCAAGGTTACCGCAGCCTTCATTCATGTCGTCCTGGTCATCGCCATCCTGATCGGGCTGGTCCACCTCTTTCGCGGGCGCAGGATTTGACGCGGCAATTTGACATGATCCGGCAGGCCTGACCGGTTGCGGAATGCAACGCACGCACCTACTTTTCCGAAGGCAAAGGGCCGGACGATCGCTTCGGCCCGCTCACTTCGGGAGAGACGGCAATGCGCGAGAGGCTGCAGCACTACATCGATGGCAAATGGGTCGACAGCGAAGGTGGCACGCGCCACGAAGTGATCAACCCGGCAACCGAAGAGCCGATTTGCGCAATCACGCTCGGGACGCAGGCCGATGTCGACAAGGCAGTGGCCGCTGCACAGCGTGCGTTCAAGACCTTCAGCAAGACCACGCGTGAAGAGCGCCTTGCCCTGATGGATCGCATTGTCGCCGAGTTCAAGAAGCGCGCACCCGAGCTTGCTGTCGCAATGGCCGAGGAAATGGGCGCTCCGGTCAGCTTCGCCGGCACGGCACAGGTCGGCGCGGGAATCGGCGGATTTCTGGGCACGATGGCTGCGCTCAAGAACTTCAACTTCATGGAAGACAACGGCGCCTACAAGGTCGCTTACGAGCCGATCGGCGTTGTCGGCATGATCACCCCGTGGAACTGGCCGCTCAATCAGATCGCGCTGAAGGTTGCACCTGCGCTGGCGGCAGGCAACACGATGATTCTGAAGCCTTCCGAAGAGTGCCCCACCAATGCGGCCATCTTTGCCGAGATCCTTGACGCGGCAGGCGTTCCGCCCGGCGTCTTCAACCTCATTCAGGGCGATGGGCCGGGCGTAGGCACGGCAATCAGTTCGCACCCCGGTATCGACATGGTCAGCTTCACGGGTTCCACCCGCGCCGGCATTCTCGTCGCCAAGGCAGCCGCTGACACGGTCAAGCGCGTGCATCAGGAGCTTGGCGGCAAGTCGCCCAACCTCGTCCTGCCCGACGCCGATTTTGCCAAGTATCTCCCGTCGACCGCTTCGGGCCCGTTGGTCAACACCGGCCAGTCGTGCATCTCGCCAACCCGCATCCTTGTGCCCAAGGAGCGCGAGGCCGAAGCCGCAGCGTTCGTTTCGGCGATGTATTCCGCAACGCCAGTCGGCGATCCGCTGCAGGAAGGCCAGCACCTTGGCCCGGTGGTGAACAAGGCGCAGTTCGACAAGATCCGCGGGCTGATCCAGTCCGCCATCGACGAAGGCGCGAAGCTCGAGACCGGTGGGCCCGACCTGCCTGCGAACGTCAACCGTGGCTACTACATCAAGCCGACCGTGTTCTCCGGCGTCACGCCGGACATGCGCATCGCGCAGGAGGAGATCTTCGGCCCCGTTGCCACGATCATGACCTACGACGATCTCGAACAGGCCATCGAGATTGCCAATGACACCGCCTATGGCCTTTCGGCCTGCATCACCGGTGACCCGGCCAAGGCGGCGGAAGTGGCCCCTGCCCTGCGCGCCGGCATGGTCGCGATCAACAACTGGGGTCCGACGCCGGGCGCTCCGTTCGGCGGCTACAAGCAGTCGGGCAATGGCCGCGAAGGTGGCCTCTACGGCCTGAAGGACTTCATGGAAATGAAGGCGATCAGCGGTTTGCCGGCCTGATCCACCACAATAAACGAAAAGCTGGAGGGGCTGCTCGCAAGAGTGGCCCCTTTCGCTTTGTGGGTATCAGTAGTCCTTGCTGACCTTGAGGTTGAGGCTTTCGTCGCCAATCGTCGAAACCGTACCCAGCAGGGCTAGCCAGCGGGTTATCCGAAATTCGACGGATGTCGCGTTGTAGCCCGCGCCATCGGTCACGAGTTCGACGAAGAAGCGGCGTCCGATGTACTTGCCCACGGCAATACTGGTCCCCGATCCCACTGTCGGGTCGGCGCCGACAATACGCAGACGGTCGAGGCCAATCGCGGCACGCAGCTTGTTGATCGGGTCTAGCCCGCCACCACCGCGCAAACTGGCCAGGGCCGAAGCCAGTTGCACAGCTTCGGGCGCGGAAATCTGCGAGATCGAGCTGCCGAACAGAATGCGGCTGAGCAGTTCCTCCTCCGGCAGCGAGGGTGTCGACGAGAATGCGATGATCGGCTTGTTGCCGGTGCCGGTGATCGAAATCTTGGCGTTGATATTGTTGGCATCGCCCTCGGCGACGATGTCCAGTTGCGGGTCTACCGGGACTTCACCGGTAAAGCGGATGCGCCCGCGCGTCAGTTCAAAGCGCTTGCCGGCAAATTCATAGCCACCTCGCACCAGATCGGCGGTGCCGATGATCTGCGGCGCGGCGGTCGTGCCGCGCAGGCGAATATCGGCGCCCCACTCGCTTTCAAGACCAAGCCCGCGCACATCGATGCGATTGGCGCCCGATGCGTCGATCAGGAAGCGCCAGGGCGCTGCGGCAGCCCTGGCCGGGGCGGCATCGGCAGGGGCATTGATCTGGCGCGTCGCGATGACCGGCAGTTCCTGCACCGCGCTCGCCCGGCCCAGTGCCCAGCGCGCACTTTCGATCCGCACCCGGCCAGCAATGGTTCCGCCCACGCCATTGCTGACGATGCGCAAGGGCCCGGTGACGGTCGCCGCCATGTCATCACGCGAGATCAGTTGCGCGTTACGTGCAGAGAGCTTGAGATCGATCGTCGGACCATGTTCGGATAGTTCCGCAAGCCCGATCGTGCCACTTCCGCTGACCCTGCCGCCATTGGTGGTTACCCCGGAGAAACTCGCCAGTTGCAGGCGGGAATCGGTAAAGGTGCCCGTCACTTCGACCTGCCGGAGATCGGTGCCGGTAAGCGTGCTCTGCACACGCAACCCTTTCGAGGCGACTGCGCCCTGCAGTACCGGCGCGGTAATGGAACCCGAGATATCGGCCCGCACGCCCAATGGCCCGGTAAGATCGAAAATCTCCACGCCTGACAGGCGCCAGAGCGATTCCGCTGGTCCGGAATAGCGCAGTTGCCCGGCAAGCCGTCCGCTCTCGAGCCGGTCCATGAAACCGCCGCCGCGCGGCAAGCCATTGACCACGGCCTGCAGGCGACCGCGAATGTCATTGCCCTCGCGGATCACGGTTCGCATCTGCAAGGTTTCCGGATCGAGCTTGGCGACAAGCGCCAGATCGACGGGACGCGAGGTGAGGACCAACCCCGAGCGCGACAGGCCCCGCACCATCAGCGCAGCATTACCCGAAGGCGCGCCTTGCCCGTCATTGTTGTATTCAACGATGCCGGACGCGACGCCGCCAAGGCCAAGATCGGCCACGACGATGTCCGCCACTGAAAGCGGCATGCGCGAAAGCAGAAGACGCAATTGCGTCGGCCCGCCCAGAACGTGGCCTTCGGCAATCAGGATACCGCGCCCGAAGCCGATCTGGGTGGGGGAAAGACGCCAGCCGTCACCCTCACGCGTCAGGATCGCACGGCGCGGCATGCTGACTTGGCGCCCGGCGTATTCGCCCGAAACATAGGTCACGATCTGGTCGGGCGAGAAGGCAGCAGTGCCTTGCAGCGCGAACTGCGTACCTCTCCGGCCCGAGACCGAAGCGGTTACCGAACCACTCCCGTCCTGCAGATAGGCCGAGGCGGCAAGCTTGCCGATGAAGACCTTGCCCATGCCGATACCTTCGGCAAGCAGCGTGCCCTCGATGGTCGAATGCCCATCCTTGATCAGGCCGGTTGCGTCGATCTTGGCGTTACCGATGGACAAGGGCCGCGCCCCGCCGAACCGCGCATTGCGGGCGATGACGTTGGCATCGAAGCCTTGTCCGCCTTCACGCGGGCTGAGCAGCACCGTACCATTAAGTCCGCCGCCTGCCAGCGCGATCTGTCCGGCGACGCCGTCATTGCCAAACGTGACACCGCCGGTCACGTCCGTCTGCCATACCCGGAACTGCTGGATGTCTATCCGGGTGCCCTGCCCAGGTGGCATGAACAGGCCCAGTGTCCCGGTGAACGGCCCCAGCGTGGAATCGCCTGCCGTCTCGATACGGAACCCGTCCGCAATGGGCGAGAGCGCCACGCGCACGTCTTTCAAACCAGCAGCGGGAAGCGGGCTCGCGAACACCAGCACGGCGTTCGGACCTTCGTTGGTCATCGCCGCCTGCACGGTGAACGCCCCGTAATCGGCATGACGGCCACTGCCGGCCAGCGATGCCGCGCCGCCCGGCAACACCTTGCCATCCAGCGCCATCTGCAGCTTGGCCGAACTTATCCGAGCCTTGCGGAACGTCACTGGAATGCGCTCCCCCAGCGCAAGGCCGCCGGTGAAGCGCACTCCACCACCGGTGAGCGTCTGCAATGTCGCGTTGTCGATCCGCGTCATGCGCCCGGCGAGGTTTGCCTGCAGGGTCCACGGCACGCCATTGCCGATCTTGAACAGGATCTTGGCCGTGCCGTCGACTGCGCCAAGGTTCTGAATCGCGAATCCTCGAGCCACAACCGGCCCTGCCAGGGCATAGCCGCCGCGGGCCATGTCGCCGCTCAGCGCAAGGCGCGCGGCCAAGCCCTTCATCGTCAGCGCCAGATTGTCCGAAGTCAGGCGATTGCCGGCAAACACCAGATCACCATTGACGCGCGCGCCGGGGAAGCGCGGATCGATCATGGCATTGCCGGTGACGACCCGCTGCGCGCTGACATTCAACGGCAGTACAAACCGCTTGCCGTCCCATGTCGCCGTGCCGGACGAGCGCAGGCCCTGCGCATCGAGAGTGCCGAGCCGCAGCCGCTGCACCGCCACTTGATGTTCGATGGCAAGATCGGAGAACGCACCATCAAGCGTTGCGTCGATCGCCACCCCAGCAAGCTGCGGGGCAGAAACCAGCCGTTCGGGCCTGAGCACCAATGCCCTGACCTTCAGATCTTCAGCCTCGTTGTTCGCAAGATCAAGCTTGCCCTCGGCCCGGACCTTGAAGGCATCACCTGCGGCGCGCAGCGTGCCGTTAAAGGTCTTGTCGGCAAAGGTTCCGTCATACAGCAGCGAGAGCGTCTGCCCGACCGCTTGCCCCGCCGTGCCCTTGAGCATCTCGCCCGGCCAGACCTGGCCACCAAGGCTGTAGGCACCAGCGCGATTTGCGAGTTGAAACGCGGCCAACCGTTCCTCGCCAATGGTCGCGTAAGCCACGCCGTCCCAGCGCGTCCAACCGCCCTTGCCGCCAACACGCGCACGAATGTCGCTATCCGCGCCCAGCATCTTGGCCATCATGCCGTCGCGTGGCGCGTCGTAGGCAAGCTGGAGATCGAACTTGTTGCGATCAGGCTCGCTGTCGAGCCTGAACACCACGCGATCGCCCGCGACCTTTCCGTTGACGTCGACGATGGCGTGGCCCCCGCGGATATCCGCCTTGGCAAGCACATCGACGCGGCGCTTCTGCCCTGCCATGGCCGGAGATAACGTGAGGTTGTCGATGACCAGTCTATCAACACGGATGTCGAAGTTCGGGAGAATCGGCGCGTCAGGATCTTCGCTGGGCCGCAGCCGGGGCGCCCGGCGCAGCACGCCGCGATGCAGGGCAAGCAACCGCACGTCGAGCCCGGTCTTCAGCCAGGCAAGCGGTCGCCAGTCCAGTTCAGCCTCGGGCACGGTCAGGAAAACGCCTTCCGGATCGCTCACCCTGATGTCGCGCAGCTTCGCGGCTCCGTAGATGGACCCGTCGATCCGGCCGATCTCGATCCTGAGACCCGAACCTGGCGTGATGGCGGCAATGCGGTCCGCAAGCAGCCGGTGGCCGAGCGAGGAATCGAGAATGACCAAAGCAGCCAGCACCAGCGCGATGCCCGCCACGAACAGGATTGCCAGCCGCCGCGCCGCGCCGCGCACGAAACGCGACCTGCGCGATGGTATCGGCTTTGCCGGCTCGGCTGCAGGCTGGTCTGGCAGAGGCACTTCGTCCGCCATCAGAACGCCTGACCCAACGCGACATAGACGCCGATGCGGCTGTCGCCCTTCGACGGATTGAGCGGCGTTCCCAGATCGATGCGGATCGGGCCGAAGTTTGTTTCATAGCGCAGGCCGATGCCCGCGCCCACCTTGATGTCCCGCAAGCGCGGCGTCGTCGTCGTGTCCACTGCACCGGCATCAACAAACGGCACCAGGCTTACCGCGCCGCCCAGCAGTCCGGTTTTCACGCGCGCTTCAAGCGAGAATTCGCTCAAGGCGCGGCCTCCGCTCGGTTCGCCCGCCGTGTCGCGCGGGCCGATGAGCTGGAAGCCATAACCTCGCACCGACCCACCGCCGCCGGCATAGAACCGGCGCGATGGCGCGATGTTGGTGATGTCGGTTCCAAGGATCGTGCCGAACCGCACGCGCCCTGCCACGACCAGCTTCTCGCCCACCGGTTGGTAATAGCTGGCATCAAGTTGCGCCTTGCCGTAGCTCGACTTCACGCCATTCTGCACCGAGATTTCCGGAGAGACGCGCAGGCCCACGCGGAAACCGCGCGTCGGATCGAGCAGGTCGTCACTGCCGTCATAGGCTGCCCGCATCGGCAATGCGCCGATGAAATAGGTCTTGCGCGCCTGGCGGGCGAGGATCGCCGCAGCATCGCGTTCTCCCGTGGCCAGTATCTCGAGGCCTGCCGAGAACACCCATGGCTTCTGGAACAGCAGGGTCTGCTGCCGCTCAAGCCCGGCGGTGAACGAAACCGTCCGCGCCTCGAAAGCGCTGCTCGTCTGGTTGCGCGCATAGAGATCGGCATTGAGCACGAGATCGCGCGTCAGGAAATTGTTGCGGCGGAAGGTCAGGCCGGCAAGCTGCTCCTGCGTGCCTGCAACCCCGCGTACGCGCACCATGCCTTCGGGCGGGAAGAAGTTGCGGTGCTCCCAGCTGGCCTCGACACGGAAGCCCTCCCCGCTCGAATAACCGATCAGCCCGGCAATGGTCCTCAAAGGCGCAGGGGTGAGCGTTACATCGACATCGACCGTGCCGGGAGTTTGCCCGTCAGACTTCGCCACCTCACGAGCCTCGACCGTCAGCGAGGAAACCAGCCCGGTCGCCAGAATTGCCTGCCGCAGATCGTCGACTTCCGACCGTTTGAAGCGTTCACCCGGATCGAAGCGCGCAATCCGCTGCAGATGCTTGGCACTCAGGAAGCGATCGCGCGAGGAGTTGATCTTGCCGAACTGATAGACCCCGCCCGGCGTCACAGGCACCGTCAGATCGCCCTCGCGCCGTTCATGGTCGATCAGCAGGTCAGGGTCACCCAGCTTGGCGAAGGCATAGCCTGTCTCGCCCAGCGCCGTCTGCAACGAGAGGCGTTCGGCCACGATCCTGTCGCCGTTGATCGCGTCGCCGGGCTGGATCTTGAATGCCCCGCGCAGGGCCTCGTAATCGGGACCTGTCGACGAAAGCTCGCCCAGCGCAATCTGGCCGACCTTGTATTGTGGCCCCGGTTGCACGTCGAAGCGCACGATCACCTTCTCGACATCGATCGGCCCTGCAGCTTCGCCCTCGGCGCGATCCCCAAGTCCCCCGAGGGTCTGGTAGATCTGCGCATCGTAATAGCCGTAGACGCGCATGACCTCGGCCAGCGTCTCGCGATCGGTCCGGGCGCGCCGGACGATCTGGGCAAGGTTGTCCTCGTCGTCGTCGAAGGATTTGAGGCTCGACAAGCCGGCAAACCGGTCGACGATGTCGCCTGCATCGGCAATGGCGTCCGTGCCGCGCGGGAACGCGACCTCCACCTGCTTACCCACGCGCGATACATCGGCATCGGCCAGCCGGACGCTGGCGGGCGCGTCACCCTCTTCCTGCCCCGGCAGGGCGTCGACCGCCGCATCGGTGGACTGCTCGGCCACGTCGATATCGGGATCGGGCGTGAGAGGCTGAATATCGGGAATTTCACTCCCGTCCGGCCACGGAATGGTCATGCCGGGAAGGTCCGGCATGGCGGTATCGGTCTCGATCTGCTCGATCACGGTCGCAGGCGGCGCACCCGTGCGCGCGGCTTCGGTATCAAGCGCCCAGGCATCCGCATTGTCGAGCGCGGAATCGGGGATCAGCGCCTCAAGCTCCTGATCCGCATCGCGCGATTGGGCAAAAGCCTGCACCGGCAGGGCCAGCAGCAGGACCGCCGCCAGGATGCGCGCCAGCGAAAGGTCAGGTGTGGGCGTAGCGCTCCTGCGCGCCATGAACCCCATCCTTGAGGCTGCCTTCGATGCCGCTTCGGGCAAGCTCGGCATCGGCCCCCTGCCGTGCAGCGACGGCGCGCTCGATGGCGCTGGCCTGTTCAGCAGGTTCGAACCGTTCCCAGCCATCGCGGCCCAGTTTCTCCATCGGGCGGAAGCGCACCTTGTATTGCATGCGCTCCGATCCTTCGACCCAGTAGCCGAGATAGACATACGGCAGGCCGACCTGGCCTGCTCGCTGGATATGGTCGAGGATGATGAAAGTGCCAAGCCCGGACCGCGTCTCGTGTTGTGGATCGTAGAAACTGTAAATCATCGAGAGGCCATCGCCCTGCTCGTCGGTCAGACAGGCCCCTACCAGTCTGCCCTGCGAACCGTCGGTGGTCGGCTCCCTGTATTCGATCACGTAACTCTTGACCGGGGTGTGTTCCACCATGTCCGCGAAGTCCATCTCGTCCATGGCTGCCATCCCCCCGCCCGGGTGACGCACGGCGAGATAACGCTGCAACAGCTCGAACTGTTCCGGAGTTGACCAAGGTTTGCACACACTTACGACAAGATCGCGGTTGCGCTTCCAGATCCGCTTCTGCGTTGACGAGGCGGTGAACGAACCGGCCACCACTCGCACCGAGATGCACGCGGTGCATTCGACGCAGCTGGGACGGTAGGCAACGGTCTGGCTGCGACGGAAGCCGATGCGGCCCAGCGCATCGTTCAATTCATCCGCATTGGGGCCTTTCAGCTCGGTAAACACCTTCCGTTCGCTTCGCCCCGGCAGGTACGGACACGGCGCGGGGCTGGTTACGAAAAAGCGCGGGAAACGGACGGGCGCGGTCACGGCGGGGCTGATGCTCCTGAGGCCGGACTATCCGGCGTGTCAGCAACAAACATGCCTCAGCCGGGCAAATCCTAAAAGCCCGTTAACTACCTTTTCCTGCACAAATCCGCGCCATTTCCCGACCGGAATGGGGATTTGACCAAGGCCGAAGGCACGAGTCCCCGGTCAGGACAGTCCTCGCTGCAAAAGTTAACGCCGCCCGCCGCAGCTGCGCAAGGTCAGCCCAGTTCGACCTGCTCGAGATCGTAGCCCTTGGCACGCAGCCCTGCGACCAGCCTGTCGATCTGCTCGCGGTCCCGCGCCTCGCACTCGATCTCTGCCGTGAGCCCCTTGGCGGGCAGCGAGGTGAAGATGCGCTGGTGCCAGACTTCGAGGATGTTGACCTGATGCCGGTTGAACTCCTCGACCACCTTGAACAGCGCGCCCGGGCGATCCTGCAAGGTGATGCGCAGGCGGCCAAGTCGGCCGGACCGTGCCAGATCGCGCAGCAGCACGTTGGCCAGCAGGCGCGTATCGATATTGCCGCCGCACAGCACGATGCCGACCTTGCGCCCGGCAAACCGCTTCTTGTGCGTCATCACGGCGGCCAGTCCGGCTGCGCCGGCGCCTTCGACAACGGTCTTTTCGATCTGCAGCAGCACCGCAACGGCGCTTTCCAGCGCGGCTTCGCTGACCAGCACGACATCATCGACGATGCTTGCCAGAACCTTCGAGGTAAATTCGCCCGGCTCCTTCACCGCGATGCCTTCGGCCAGCGTATCGCCACCGCAAGGCAGATCGAGATGCTTGAGCTTGGCATACATCGACGGGAACAGTTGCGCCTGCACGCCGACCAGCCCGATGCCCGGCTTGATCCCGCGCGCGGCAGTGCCCATGCCCGAAAGCAGGCCGCCGCCGCCGATCGGAACCACCAGCGTCTCGATTTCCGGCGCGTCTTCCAGCATTTCCAGCGCGACGGTGCCCTGCCCGGCCGCGACACGCGGATCGTCGAACGGGTGAACGAAGGTCAGGCCCAGTTCGCCTTCCAGCTTGCGCGCATGCGCGTAGGCTTCATCGAAGGTTTCACCCTCGAGCACGACCTTGCCGCCCACGGATTCGGTCTGCATCACCTTAACCGTCGGCGTCGTGCGCGGCATGACGATGGTGACGGGCATTCCCAGACGCGTGCCATGATAGCTCAGGCCCTGGGCGTGGTTCCCGGCCGAAGCCGCGATCACCCCGCGCGAACGCTGCTCCTCGGTCAGCTGCAACAGCGCATTGAGCGCACCGCGCTCCTTGTATGCGGCCGTGAACTGCAGGTTCTCGAACTTGAGCCAGATGTCGGCCCCGGTGATGTTGCTGAGCGTCTTGCTGTAGAGCGTGGGCGTCCGCACTACCTGGCCCGAAATTCGCTCCGCCGCCGCACGAACATCGGCGAGGGTCAGCAGGGATGATCCCTGGGTTTCGGGTTTGAGCGCTACGTTTTCCATGGCCGCGCCCTAACGGAAAGCGGCCTCCAAGAAAACCTCAAGCTTTGGCGGAATCGGACCCCAACTCTGTCAGCCAGCGAAAACCGGCCACTGGAATCATGGCAACGAGGATCGCCGCGCTGTCTGCCACCCAGTCACGCCAGTCCGAGTCGCGGTGAAGGAAGGGGATCAACTGCACCACTTCGATGCCGGCCCCGACAACCGAAAGCCACACCGTGGCACGCAGCAGCGATGCCCTCGGCCAGCCCACGCCAGCGAGCAGCGAGAGCGTGAAGAACGCCAGCATATGTGCGAACTTGTCGCCAAGATTATCGATCGGCAGGCTCGGCGGCTTGGGCAAGACTGCCATGACCAGCGCGAACACGAACGCTGGCCAGAAGGCAAGCCGGGCGACGCGGGAGAGGAGGTCGATCAGGCGCTGCATCGCCAACAGGTATGCTTTGCCCTCGCCCGGCAGGCAAGCAGCCACTCTCGCTCAGCCACTGGCGCTCAGCCACTGGCGCTCAGCCACTGGCACTCAGCATCTGGCACTCAGCATCTGGCACTCGGCAGCAAACCGGATATGAATGCGTATCATGAGCGACCAGACACCAGCATCGACCGGGGCAGCAACCGCCCCCGCAAACGTTTCCTTCCTCGGCCTTGGCGTGATGGGCGGCGCGATGGCGCGGCATCTCGGCCAGGCGGGACACACCCTCACGATCTACAACCGCACCACCGCGCGTGCCGAAGCCTGGGCGGCGGCCAATCCCGGCATTTCCGTCCGCATTGCCACCAGCCCTGCCGAGGCTGCTGAAGGCGCCGATGCCGTCATCACTTGCGTCGGCAACGACGATGATCTTGCCGATGTCGTGCTCAGCCCCAACGGCGTGTTCTCGACCCTGAAGCGCGGTGCGCTCTACATCGATCACACCACTGTCTCGGCCCGCATCGCCCGTCAGATTGCGGTCGAGGGGCGCGACAAGGAGCTGCTCTGCGTCGATGCCCCCGTGACCGGCGGGCAATCGGGTGCCGAAGCGGGCACGCTAGCCATCATGTGCGGCGGCAGCGCCAAGGCGGTCGATGCCGCGAGGCCCATCCTTGCAGCTTATGCCAAGCGCGTCGTCCATGTCGGCAAGTCGGGTGCCGGGCAGACCGCCAAGATGGCCAACCAGATGTGCATCGCGGGCACGCTTGCCGGCCTGTCCGAAGCGATCCGCTTTGCCCAGATCGCCCATCTCGATCTCGAAAAGGTGTTCGAGGCGATCTCCGGCGGCGCTGCGCAGTCGTGGCAGATGGACAACCGTTTCCACACCATGGCCAAGGACGAATTCGACTTCGGCTTCGCGGTTGATTGGATGCGCAAGGATCTCGGCCTTGCCATGGACGAGGCGCGGAACCTTGGCGCCAGCGTGCCGGTCACGGCGCTGGTCGACCAGTTCTACGTCGACGTGCAGGCCATGGGCCATGGGCGTGAAGATACCTCGGCGCTGATCCGTCGCCTCCCGCGCCGGGCCAAGAAAGCATGAAGCGCCTCACGCTCGCCGCTCTTCTTCTTGCCACAGCTCCATCCGCCTATGCCGACACCCTGATCGACAACGTGCGCGGCACCACGATTGGCGCCGATGGCAAGCCGGAGCAATTCACCGGCCTCCTGTTCGACAGCACAGGCATCGTCACGCGGGTGATCCACGCCGGGGACAAGAAGCCCAAGCCGCGCAAGGAATACCAGTACCACATCGACGGCAAGGGCAGGGTCATGCTTCCGGGCATGATCGATGCGCACGTCCACGTGATGGACATCGGCTTTGCTGCGTTGAGCCTCGACCTTTCCGACACCACCTCGCTTGCCGACGCTCTCAACCGGATTGCCAAGTTCAGCGCCGAACACCCCGATCGGCCGTGGATCATCGGACGTGGCTGGAATCAGGAAAAGTGGCAGCTTGGCCGTTTCCCCACCGCTGCCGAACTTGACGCGGTTACTGGCGGCAGGCCGGTCTGGCTGCAGCGCGTGGATGGTCACGCTGGCTGGGCCAACAGTGCGGCGCTCAAGGCTGCAGGTGTCACGGCTGCAACCAGCGACCCGGCAGGCGGCAGCATCGATCGTGCCCCCGATGGTGCCCCGCGCGGCGTGCTTGTCGATGCCGCGATGGAGCTGATCGAGGCAAAGGTCCCCGCACCGCGCCCCGAAGACCGCGATCTGGCGTTCGCCAATGCCCAGCAGATCCTGTTCAAGCGCGGCGTCACCGCCGTGGCCGACATGGGCACCGGGATCGAGGACTGGCAGGCCTACCGCCGCGCGGGCGATGCCAACAAGCTCTATGTCCGGATCATGGCCTATGCCCGCGGACCTGAGCAGATGGTTCTGATCGGCGGCCCCGGCCCCTCACCGTGGCTCTATCAGGACCGCCTGCGCCTCAACGGCGTGAAGCTCTATGTCGATGGCGCGCTCGGGTCGCGCGGCGCCTGGCTCAAGGCGCCCTATGCCGATGCACCCGCCACGCGTGGTCTCCCGCAACTGAACCAGACCCAGCTCGGCAACCTGATGAGCCGTGCGGCGATGGACAACTTCCAGGTTGCGATCCACGCCATCGGTGATCAGGCCAACGCCACTGTCATCGGCGCAATCGCCGACCTTTCCGAAACCTACAAGGGCGACCGGCGCTGGCGCATCGAACATGCCCAGATCGTCGATCCGAAGGACATCGCCCGTTTCGCGGCGAGCGGCGCCATCGCCTCGATGCAACCGACCCACCAGACGTCCGACCGCGTGATGGCGCAAGCGCGGCTCGGCCCTGATCGCCTGGCCGGCGCCTATCCGTGGAAGTCGCTCAAGGCCGCCGGCGTGCGCCTTGCCTTCGGGTCTGACGCTCCGGTCGAACTGGCGGACCCGTGGGCCGGGCTTGCCGCAGCCGTCAGCCGTCAAGGGGTGGACGATCAACCCCCGGGTGGCTGGCAGCCACAGGAGCGCGTGACGCCTGCCGAAGCACTGGCGGCCTACACCGCCGACGCGGCCTATGCAGGATTTGCCGAAAGAAAGTTCGGCCGCCTTGCGCCCGGACTTCGCGCGGACTTCGTGCTGGTCGATACCGATCCGCTCACCGCAAATCCTGCACAGCTCAGGGCGACGAAAGTCATGGAAACGTGGATCGGCGGGGGCATGGTGTGGTCTGCCGAAAAAGGGCTGGAAACCGAAACGCCTTCAAAGCGTTAGGGTGGCGACGCGGAAGGCTTGGGGGGCGCTCTTTCCGGATGCTGCCCAACGGCTGCGTCGCGGAACCCGCCCTCTCACCCAAGGTTTCGCGAGTCCCGATGGGCTCTGATTGCCGATTACCGAAACGGGGGCCTGACCGCCCCCGTTTCTTTCTGTCAGGGCAGGAGAGGCGGTGTCTCGCCCGCGGCCAAGGCCGCAGCTTCAGCTTCTTCCTCGGCCCTGCGCTTTGCATCGGCCTTTTCGGTGAAGCGCATGAGCAGCAGCGTCCCCTCGAACAGGATCAGCAGCGGAATCGCCAGCATCAATTGCGAGACGACATCGGGCGGCGTCGCCACCGTTGCCACGGCAAAGATCACCACGATGGCATAGCGCCGCGCCTTGACCAGCTGGTCACGGCTAACGATGCCCGCGCGGTTCAGCAGCATCAGCAGCACTGGCAGCAGGAAGCTGATCCCGAAGGCGAGGATGAACTGCATGACCAGGCTCAGATAATCGCCCGTGCCCGGCAGCGCCTCAAGTTGCAGGCCACCCTTGTTGCCCTCAAAGCCCAAAAACCATTTGAACGCGGTCGGCATCACCACGAAGTAGGCAAGACTCGCCCCCGCCGTGAACAGCACCGGCGTTGCCAAAAGGAAAGGCAGGAACGCCCGCTTCTCGCGCGCATAGAGGCCCGGTGCGACGAACGCCCAGAGCTGGTTGGCGATCACCGGGAAGCTGACGAAGAACGCCGCGAACATCGAAACCTTCAGCTCAACGAAGAACGCCTCGTAAAGCTTGGTGTAGATCAGTTTGCCCTGCCCCGGCGGGAAGGCATGGACCAGTGGTTGCGCCAGCAGCGCGAAAATGTCGTCGGCAAAGTAGAAGCTGACCGCAAAGGCAATCGCCAGCGCATAGACACAGCGCAGCAGCCGGGTGCGCAATTCCAGCAAGTGATCGAGCAGCGGGGCCTGCGTCTCGTCGATGTCCGAGATCATGGCAGCGGCGCTTCCGGTCTGGCGGTCTTTTCCTCAGGCGGCATCGGCCCGATCATCACCGGATCGGCGGGCGCATCAGAAGGCAGCGGATTCGGGAACGGATCGTTCTGATCCTCGGCGGCAGCCACGGTCTGGCCTTGCGCGGCGGCGGCGGCTTCCTGGGCCGCGGTCTCACGCATGATCCGCTCGTTCTGTTCCTTCCACTTGCGCTCCATCTCCTCCATTTCCGCCTCGCGGATCATGGTCTCGATGCCGGACTTGAAGTGGTTGGAGACGCGCCGCATCTTCGCCACCCACCGCCCTGCGGTGCGCAGCGCCATCGGCAGGTCCTTCGGGCCGATCACGACGATCGCCACGATGACCAGCACCAGAAGTTCGGACGCGCCGATGTCGAACACGGCCCTGTCGCCTTGTCTTACAGGAGCTTACTGGGCCTGGTCGGTGGACGTCGGCGTGGGCGCAGGGGCAGGAGGCGGCACCTGCTGCTGCTGGATTTGCGCAGGCGGCGGCGTGACCGGCTTGTTGTCCTCGTCGTTCATGCCCTGCTTGAAGCTTTTGATGCCCTTGCCGAAATCGCCCATCATTTCGGAAATGCGGCCACGGCCGAACAGGATCAGCACGACCAGCGCAAGCACGATCAGGTGCGGAAGGGAAAGACCACCCATGTCACTAACTCCTTTGCGTTCCCTAGATAGGGACCGCGCGCCCCACATGCCAGTTTTTCCGTCGCGTCAGTCGGCGTCTTCCCCGCCTGACGGATCAATCGCCCCCGTGTCCCCATCCTCGCCCCCCGTCAAGACGGCAAACGCTTCCTCGACCGGGTCAAGCAACCCGGCAGCACGCAATTCCTCGATTCCGGGCAGGTCGCGCCGCGAACTCAGGCCGAAGTGCGTGAGAAATTCCGGAGTCGTCGCATAGATCGTCGGCCGCCCGGGCACCTCGCGCCGCCCGGCGATGCGAATCCAGCCCGCCTCCAGCAGCACATCCAGCGTGCCCTTCGCCGTCTGTACGCCGCGAATCGCCTCGATCTCGGCACGGCTGACGGGTTCGTGATAGGCAACGATCGCCAGCGCCTCGGTCGCCGCCCGGGAAAGCCGACGCGGCTCTTCCTTTTCGCGACGCAACAGATGGGCAAGATCGGCTGCCGTCTGGAAGTGCCAGCGCCCGCCGCGCTCGACGAGATTGATCCCGCGCTCGGCATAGGTCTGCGCCAGCGTTGCCAGCGTATCGCCCACCGCCGCGCCGCCCAGATGCGCAGAGATTTCCAGCGCGGTCATCGGCTGCTCGGCGGCGAACAGCGTTGCTTCCACCGCACGTTCCAGATCGTCGGGCTGCCCACTCATGCCGCTCGTCCTGAGCTTGCCGAAGGGGCGGCCCTCAGCATCAACGGCCCGAACGCTGCATCCTGCGCCAGTTCGGCGCGGCCCTGCTTGGCCAGCTCCAGCGCCGCGAGAAAGCTCGAGGCCAGGGCAGACTTGCGCAAGGCAGGATCGGCCTCCAGCGGCAGGAAAGCCCGCAGGTCGGTCCATTCCACCGCGATGCCCAGCATCTGCGACACCCGCGCCAGCGCGGCGTCAAGCGTCACCACCGCCCGCTCGCGCACCATGTGAACCACGGGCTGGCTGCGCAGCTTGATCGCCCCGTAGGCCTGGATCAGCGAGAACAGATCGGACTTCCACAGCGCCTTGCGGTCAACGCGAAGGCCCTCGGGACGGCCCCGCAGGAACACGTCGCGGCCGGTGCGGTCCCGCCCCATCAGCCGCGCGCCTGCCTCGCGCATCGCGCCCAGGCGCTGCAGCCGCAACTGCAGCTTGAGCGCCAGTTCCTCGGGACTCGGCTGCACCTCGGGATCGCGCGGCAGCAGCAGCAATGACTTGAGATAGGCCAGCCACGCCGCCATCACCAGATAGTCCGCCGCCAGCTCCAGCTTCAGCGCCTTGGCACGATCGATGTAGTCGAGATACTGGCCGACCAGCTCAAGGATCGAGATCGTGCGCAGATCCACCTTCTGCCGTCGCGCCAGTTCCAGCAGCAGGTCAAGCGGCCCTTCCCAGCCATCAAGCTCGAGATAGAGCGCCGCGTCGCCGGTTGGTGCAGTGGCAATGCCGTCCCAGACCTCGTCTCCGTCAAACAGCGCGGGGGCGACGTCGCCTGCCATCACGCAAGTTCCAGCAGCCGGTCACGAGTGGCAAGGAGCGCAGTCTGGGCCGAGATATCCGCAGGTCCATCGAACGCTGCCGTGCCCTGCAAGGCGCGCTCCAGCCGCTCTGCCGTCTTCGCACTCATCGGCGCGAGACCTGCGGCAATGCCGATCATGTCGTCCATCTTCGCCCAGCAATTGAGCGCAAGGTCGCACCCCGCCGCCTGCGCGCGCACGGCCCGTTCGGGCACCGTGCCGCCCAGCGCCTGCATATCGAGATCATCGGTCAGCAGCAGTCCGTCAAAGCCGATCGCCTTGCGGATCACCTCGCCTATCACGAAAGACGAAAGCGTTGCCGGGTTCTCGGCATCCCACGCGGTGAACCGCAGATGCCCGGTCATCGCAATCGGCGCATCCTTCAGCGCGCGGAACGGCGCGAGGTCCAGTTCCAGCTCCTCGGCACTCGCCGTAACAACCGGAGTTTCCTTGTGGCTGTCGACCATCGACCGGCCATGGCCCGGCATGTGCTTGACCACCCCTGCAACCCCTGCCCGCGCCAGTCCGTCAAGCGTTGCCCGGCCCAGCGCTGCCACGCGCATCGGCTCGGAACCCAATGCACGGTCGCCGATCACGTCATGCGCGCCGGGCTGGCGCACATCGAGCAGCGGCAGGCAATCGACGCTGACGCCCACCTCGGCCAGATCGAGCCCCAGCGCATGGCCATTGGCCCGCGCCGCCTCGATCGCGCTGGCAGGAGCCACGTCGTAAAGCCGGTCAAAGCGCTCGCCCGGCGGGTAAGCCGCCCAGACCGGAGGCTTCATCCGCGCAACGCGCCCGCCTTCCTGATCGATGCAGATGAAGGTACGGTCCCGCCCGTGCAGCGCGCGCAGGTCATCGGTAAGCGCACGGACCTGCGCCCGGCTTTCGACGTTGCGCCCGAACAGGATGTATCCCGCCGGGTCCGCATCGCGAAAGAAGGCGCGCTCGTCATCGGTCAGGGTCAGGCCCGAAAGCCCGAAGATCGCTGGCAGCATGGCTTTGAACTTGCGGTTTTCAGGCACTTTGACAACCCTTCCCGGCGCACTCACCGGGGATAATTCACCGGCTTGCCACCGGCATGAGTACAGGCCCGATCATGTGTGAGATGGCGCGCTCGATCCAAGCCTCGTCGGATGGCTCGGCTCCGGTCATGCTCCGCACAAGCTCGCTATTGCCAAATGTGATGAGCGCGGACCCGATCAGGCTGAAATAGGCCACCTCGGGTCCTGCCCCGGCCAGCCGCCCCTGCCTTGCCAGCGCTTCGAAAAGCGGGGCAAGCAGTTCCCAGACTGGGCGCCCGAATGTATCGACAAGCCATTCGTGGCGCTCGGACGCGACGGAGAATTCCTGCAACATCAGCCGCGTCAGGCGTGGCTCCTCGGCGAAGGTGCGCAGGAAACCGGGCAACACGCGATGGGCGGTGGCAACCGCATCGATCAGCGTATCTCCCGACAGATTCTCTCGCAGATGGGCCTCACCCTTGCGCGCAAAGGCGTCCAGCACCTGCCGCCATAACATGAGCTTGGTGGGGAAGTAGTAGGCCAGATGCCCCTGCTCGATCCCGGCAGCCGCGGCAATCGCCCGCGTGCTGGCGGCGGAAAACCCGACCTCGGAAAACACCCGCAACGCTGCCTCGAGCACGACGCGACGGTTCTCCTCCCCATCATAGCGGGCAGGCTTGAGAATCCGGTTCTGCGCATTGTGCTTCATGGCCCTTGGCATGGCTGGTGGCGGGCAGGTTGGCAAGACGTGTTTGTCGCTTGACAAATATCCTTGTCGAGCGACAAACAAAGCATAGCAAAAGCCGATTCATGGGAGCCAGGAATGTACCCGCTGACCACCACGCAGCACTATCCCCGCAATCAGTGGTGGGTCGCCGCCTACTCGGCCGAGGTCGGGGAAGCGCTGATGATGCGCGAGATCCTGGGAGAGCGCGTGCTGCTCTATCGCACGCAAGCCGGAGATGCGGTGGCGATGAGCGCGATCTGCCCGCACCGTGCCTATCCGCTGGAACAGGGCCAGCGCGTTGGCGATGCGGTACAGTGCGGCTACCACGGCTTCACCTTTGGCCCGGATGGCACATGCCTGCGCGTGCCGAGCCAGACCGGCGTGCCGCAAAGTCATCGCTGCGCCGCTATCCTGTGGTCGAAACTGCTGGCCTGGTCTGGGTGTGGACCGGCGATGTTGACATGGCCAGTTCCGCCCAGCTTCCCGACCTTGGCGCGATGGGGCTTGGCCGCAACGACTGGGCGGTCGAACAGCATGCACTTGTGACGATCAATGCGCGTTACACCCTGCTGATCGAGAATCTTCTCGATCTGAGCCACGTCAGCTTCATTCACGCCACGACCATCCCGGGCGGTGAAATGGTTGCCTCGATCCCGGTGTCGGTCGAGGAAACCGCGCAAAGCATCACAGTTGTCCGCAAGGGGCAGAACCTGCCCGCCAATCCCCTGATAAAGATGCAGTTTCCGGGTCAGGAAGATCCGGTCAACCAGGACTTCGACGCCGAATACATCTCACCCGTGCTGGTGCGGACCGGCGGCGCCATGTCCGATGCAGCCAGTGGCCGGTCGCTCGGCACGCAGAACTATATTCACCTGATCACGCCCGCATCGCCAACGCGCGTGCACTACTTCGTGAACACCGCCCGCGACTTTGCCGTGAACAACCCCGCGATGGGCCAGATGCAGATCGCCATGGGCACGAAAATCCAGCCGGAAGACATTGCCGCAATCGAGGCAATCGAACTGGTCCTGCAATCGGACGCGACGCTGCCAACCGAAATCAGCGCCCGGGTGGACAACGGCGCTTTGAAAGTGCGCCGCCGCCTCGAAATGCAGATCAAGAGCGAGCAGGCGACCGCCTAGCGCCTGCAGAAGCGCTGGCAGGGGGACACGATCAGCGCTTCACCTGGCACTTCAGGCCACCGGCCTGCAACCGTGAGCAGAGCGCGCTGGCCGAGGCGAGATCACCGGCTACGGCCTGAAGGCGATAGACAGTGCCGATGTCGGCCTTGCCCTCGACCACGCGGTGCGAGAGGCCCTTAAGGGCTTCATGGTTGGCAATGAGCTTCTGCCAGCCGGCTTCCGCCGCTGCATTGGACGAGAACGCGCCAACCTGCACGCCGACGCCGCCGGTCGCAGCGGCCTGTGTGGGCTTTCGCGCCGGCGTCGCACCAGCGCTCGGCTTGGCCGAAGGAGTAGGCGACGGAGCGACCGCCGGGGTTGGCGAGGCGGAACCGGCAAGGTTGGCGACGGGCTTCTCACCCTCGCTGACCTTGAAGCTGGAATCGCCGGTGCCTTCGAAAGTCTTGCCGCCGGGGTCCTTGGGCGCGACCTTGTAGGGTTCGCGGCTTGCCTCGATCAGGCTTCCGTCAGCTCCGGCAGGCCCTGCCGTTCGGTTGCTGGCATACCAGATCCCGCCGACCAGCGCCGCGAGCACAAAAAGGCCCATCACGGCAAAGCCGATCAGGCGACCGTTGCCGCTGTCTTCGTCCTCACCATCGATATCGTCAGCGCTTTCGAGCCAGGGAAGGCGCTCCTCGTCACCCAGGGCAAGACGATCCCCTGCGGGTTCCGCCATCTCGGCAGAGACATCGAACGGTTTGCCCGGCTCTTCGTCCCACGAATTCTGCCCGTTTTCCCCGTTCATGCCAGACCCGTTCATGAGTGACCTGCCCCGATTGACGTCAAAGTTCTTGCGCTGCCTCAACGCCCAATAGCGCCAGACCGTTACGAATTACCTGCCCGATTTGTTGGGCGAGGAAAAGGCGGGCTGCAGTCATTGCGGAGTCTTGTGCCACAATGAAGCGCTTCTCGGGCCGGTCATTCCCGAGATTGTAGTAGGAGTGGAACGCCGAGGCGAGATCATGGAGGAAGAATGCGATGCGGTGCGGTTCGCGCGCAACGGCTGCGGCTTCGACCGTGCGCGGGAATTGTGCCGCCAGCTTGACCAGCGCCAGCTCCTCCTCGCCCAGCAGCGACAGGTTTTCTCCTGACGGCGCAAAGCCTTCGTCGGCGCCCTTGCGAAGGTTCCTGCAGATGCGCGCGTGGGCATACTGCACGTAGAACACCGGGTTGTCCTTGCTGGCTTCGACCACCTTGTCGAAATCGAAGTCCATCTGCGCGTCGGGCTTGCGGGTGAGCATGGTGAAGCGCACCACGTCCTTGCCGACCATCTCGACAACATCGGCCAGCGTGACGAAATTGCCGGAACGCTTGGACATCTTGAAGGGCTGGCCCCCCTTCATCAACTGCACCATCTGCACCAGCTTGACCTCGAAGGGCTTGGCCGTGCCGCCCTCGGCGCTGGTCAGCGCGGCGACGGCGGCCTTGATCCGCTTGACCGTGCCGGCATGGTCAGCCCCCCAGATATCGACGAGGGCATCGGCCGTCTGCGCCTTCTGGAAGTGATAGGCGAGGTCGGCCCCGAAGTACGTCCAGGCGCCGTTCGACTTCTTGATCGGACGGTCCTGATCGTCACCGAACTTGGTCGAGCGGAACAGCGGCAGTTCGACCGGCTCCCAGTCCTCCAGCGTCTTGCCCTTGGGTGCTTCGAGAATGCCATCATAGACCAGATCATGCGCACGCAGCCATGCTTCGGCCGCGTCCACCTTGCCCGAGGCCTGAAGCTCCGCTTCGGATGAGAAAAGGTCGTGATGGATGCCGAGCGTGGCAAGATCGGCACGGATCATGTCCATCATTGCCGCCACGGCGCGGGTGCGGAACAGGATCAGCCAGTCCGCTTCGGGCGCACCGACATACTTGTCGCCAAACTCCTCGGCCAGCGCCTTGCCCACCGGGACAAGGTAATCACCGGGGTAGAGGCCTTCGGGAATCTCGATGCTTTCGCCCAGCGCCTCGCGGTAGCGCATGTGCACCGATCGGGCGAGGACATCGACCTGCGCGCCGGCATCGTTGACGTAGTATTCCTTGGTAACCTTGTGCCCGCTGAACACCAGCAGGTCCGCCAGCGCATCGCCGACCACCGCGCCACGGCAGTGGCCCATGTGCATCGGGCCGGTGGGATTGGCCGAGACATATTCGACGTTGACGACCTTGCCGCCGCCCATGGTCGAGCGGCCATAGTCCGCCCCCGCCGCAGCGATCAGCGCGAGTTCGCCGCGCCAGGCATCGTCTGTCAGCCGCAGGTTGATGAAGCCAGGCCCGGCGATCTCGGCGGAGACGACGCGCGGTTCCTTCTCGAGTTCGGCAACGAGTGCCGTCGCCAGAGCGCGCGGATTGGTGCCCGCAGGCTTGGCCAGCACCATCGCGGCGTTGGTGGCCAGATCGCCGTGGGAAGGATCGCGCGGCGGCTCGCACGTCACCGCGCCTTGGTTCAGGCCGGCGGGGAGAGTCCCTGCGGTTTCGAGCGCGGTCAGCGCGGTGTCGATTACCGAGGCGAAGTCGGCGTGGAGGTTGATCCGGGCGTCAGTCATGGGCGGGCGGTTAGCCCAATCGCGGACAAAGCGAAAGGGCATCGATTTGCCTGCCGTTCAGCGCGCCGAGTTGCCGCTCTGCCCCCGAGACTTGACCGAGAGTTGGGGGAGAGTTGCCCCTCTGCCCCCGAGAGTTGGAGACTTACTTGCGGACGTTGTACTGCAGCTGCGCCTCGGTCAGCTGGAAGCCCACGAGCAGTTCAAAGTTGGCCTTGGCCAGGGCAGCCTTGACCTCGGGCTGCGACAGCGGATCGACCGCGGCGTCTTCGTCGCCGGCGCGACGCTTGCGCGAGATGCGCTTGACGATGTCTTCAGGCAGCGATGCCTCCGCCTTGTCCACATCGGCGCCGGCCTGCGCCCGCCCGGTGGCGCGGTCCTGCCCGTCGGCGAAATCGATCACGACCTTGCCTACGCGCTTGGCGACGACGATGTTGCCGCCGCGCATGACGGTGGAGAAATAGGGCAGTTCCACACGGCGTGCGCCGACTTTGCTCGACCGACGGGCAAGTACGTCGAAGCTGGCGACAGAGTGGAGCTTCGAACCATCGGTGCACTGGGCGCGCAGGTTGGTGATGGTCGCCTCGATATCGATAGCCGCCGAATCGGTGCGGGACGGATCGCTGAATACCGTGACGTCGCCCGTGTAGTCAGGAATGCCGACGCGCGGGCAAGGATCGCGCAGCGCCGTGACGCCTACCGCGTCATCAACGACGAGTTCCCCTTTCTTGCCGCCGCAGGCCGAAAGCGCGAGGGCTGCCACGAGCGGGGCGCCCAGAATTGCGATACGGCGGGCACTTGCGTTCATGGGCACTCGATCCTCGATACTTGCAGCGTCTGATCGACCGGAAACCGAACTCCAGCCAACATTTCGGCCACCTCTACCCACCCCGGCCGCTTTCGGCAATGGCGGTAGGGCGCGGTTGCTGCTAAGGGCCGCAGGATGAACGCCAGCTTGCCAGATGTCGCTGCCGAAACGGCCCCGTTACGCCTTCTGATTGCCGCCCCGCGCGGCTTCTGCGCCGGGGTCGACCGGGCGATCGAGATCGTTGAGCGCGCGCTGCAGCGCTATGGCGCGCCGGTCTATGTCCGGCACGAGATCGTGCACAACCGCTTCGTCGTGGACGGCCTCAAGGCCAAGGGCGCGATCTTCGTCGAGGAGCTGGACCAGGTGCCCGATGGCGCACCGGTGGTGTTTTCCGCGCATGGCGTGCCCAAGGTCGTGCCGCAGGACGCAACCGCGCGCGGGCTCGACTGGCTGGATGCCACTTGCCCGCTGGTGTCCAAGGTGCATCGCCAGGCCGAGCGGCAGGTGGAGGCCGGGCGGCACATCCTGTTCGTGGGCCACAAGGGCCATCCCGAAGTGATCGGCACGATGGGTCAGGTTCCGGAAGGCGCAATCTCGCTGGTCGAAACCGTGGAAGACGTCGCCAAGCTGGCGTTCGCGGCTGACACGCCGCTGGCATTCCTGACGCAGACGACGCTTTCCGTGGACGATACTGCCGAGATCGTGGCCGCCCTGCGCGCCAAGTTCCCGCAGATCACGGGCCCCAAGGCCGAGGACATCTGCTATGCGACTTCCAACCGACAGGAAGCGGTCAAAGCGATTGCCGGCGAATGCGATCTGCTGCTGGTGATCGGCGCGCCGAACAGCTCCAACTCGCTCCGCCTGGTCGAAGTGGCCGAGCGCATGGGCACGCGCTCGCGCCTGATCCAGCGCGCGAACGAGATCGATCCTGCATGGCTTGATGGCGTGAACACGCTGGGGCTCACTGCCGGAGCTTCCGCGCCTGAAGTGCTGGTGCGCGAGGTTGTTGCCAAGGTCGGTGAATTGCGATCCATCACGGAAGAAACGGTGACCACCGCCGAGGAAAAGATGGTGTTCAAGCTGCCGCGCCAGCTGCTCGACTAAGGCGCAAGAAACATGGCGGTCTATACCCAGATCGGCGCGGAAGAAATGGCCGCGCTTGTCAACGAATTCGACGTGGGCGCGCTGGTTTCGGCGAAGGGCATTGCCGAGGGCGTCTCCAACTCCAACTGGCTGCTGGAAACCACCGGCAAGGACGGAGGCGGTGCGCGCTTCATCCTGACGATGTACGAATTCCGCATCGAGCTGGAGGACCTGCCCTACTTCCTCTCGCTGCTCGATCATCTGGCCGCCAAGGGCTGCCCGGTGCCGCGCACGATCCATGATCGCGAGGGCGCGCTGTTCCGGCGGCGAGGTGAAAAGGCGCTGGCCCTGATCGAGTTCCTCCCCGGCATTTCGGTGAGCGAGCCGACCGTGGGGCAGGCCCGCGCGGTGGGAGCCGCTCTGGCGCAGATGCATGCAGCTTCGGCGGATTTTGCCGGCTCGCGCGCGAACGGCATGGGCCTTGCCGAATGGCAGCGGCTGTTCGACGCTTGTGGTCCTGACGGGCTGGCGGCGATCGATCCGGAACTGGCGGGGCTGGTGGCCGAGCACATGCCGAAAATCGCCGCAGGTTGGCCACGGGACCTGCCCCGCGCGGTGATCCATGCCGATCTGTTCCCCGATAACGTGCTGATGCTGGGCGACACGGTTACCGGGCTGATCGACTTCTACTTCGCCTGCAACGACCTGATGGCCTACGACGTGGCGGTGACCCACGCGGCGTGGTGCTTCGACGCGACGGGCCGGAACTTCAGCGCCGAGCTCTCGAAGGCGCTGCTAGATGGGTACGAAGCGGTGCGGCCGCTTTCGGCAGAGGAGCGCAGCGCCCTGCCCTTGCTGGCGCAGGGGGCGGCAATGCGCTTTACCTCGAGCCGCGCCTACGACTGGCTCAACACGCCTGCCGATGCGCTGGTCGTGCGCAAGGACCCGATGGCCTTTGCCCGGCGGCTGCAGTTCTATGCCGCAAATCCCGCCATATTCGACAAGGGGGTCTTCGCGTGAAGCACGTCGAGATCTTCACCGACGGCGCGTGCAAGGGCAATCCCGGCAAGGGCGGTTGGGGTGCGCTGCTGCGCATGGGCGAGCATGAGAAGGAAATGGCCGGCTCCGAAAAGGAGACGACCAACAACCGCATGGAGCTGATGGGCGCGATCATGGCGCTGCAGGCCTTGAAGCAGCCCTGCCGGGTGACGCTCCACACTGACAGCAAGTACGTGCTCGACGGCATCACCAAGTGGGTGTTCGGTTGGCAGAAGAAGGGCTGGAAGACGGCCGATAACAAGCCGGTAAAGAACGAGGATCTGTGGCGCGCGCTGGTGGAAGCCGTACGCCCGCACAAGATCGAATGGGTCTGGGTCAAGGGCCACGACGGCCACCCCGAGAACGAGCGGGTGGACAAGCTCGCCAGCGACGCGGCAGTGGCGGCCTGAAGGTTCCACGGGAACGCACCATACCGTTTGCCCGCCCCCGGCATCTGGCACGCGCGCTGCGGCCTTCGCGTTACCCGAGGCTGGACGCCATTCTGCTTCTGTCCGCAACGTGGCCAGTGATGATCTCGAAAGCACGGGCCGCCTGTCCAATGACCATGCCGATACCATTGATGGTGCGGCAGCCCCGCTGTCTGGCCAGGCGCAGCAATTCCGTCTCGGGTGGGAAGTAGATGATGTCGGCGACCCAATGCCGTGCTTCGACGGCCGCTTCGCCAATCGGCATGCCAGGTTTGCCGTTCATGCCGATGGGCGTGGCGTTGACGATACCGTCGGCAACCGCCGTCTCGACCGCATCGGGAGTACGGGCGATGATCCGGGCCGAGATGAAGCGTGACGCCAGATCCTCGGCCAGAAGCCTTGCGCGGTCCTCATCCACATCGACCAGTTGCAGCGTGCCGACACCCAGCGAGAGCAGGGCATTGGCGACGGCGGCCCCTGCCCCTCCTGCGCCTAGCTGGACCACGTTGCCCAGAGCAACGCCCGGCAATCCCTCGGCAACGGAATCCCGGAAGCCGGCCATGTCGGTATTGAAGCCGTAGAGCTTGCCATTGCGGATGGACACGGTGTTGACTGCGCCCACGGAAACCGCAGTCTCGTCAAGTTCGTCAAGCAGCGAGACGACGGCCTGCTTGAACGGATAGGTCACATTGAAACCGCTGTAGCCCTGATCCTGCAGGCGCTTCAGGACCAGCGGGAGATCGCTGTCAGCCCATCCCCGCGCGGAAAAATCGTAAAGATCATAGCGCAAGGCCATGCCCTGCGCCTGTGCTTCCTTCTCGTGCAGCTCGGGCGAGCGCGAAGCGAGGATCGAACGTCCAAGAAGGCCGGAAAGGATCATTTGTGCCTTCGAAAAGTGTCCCGGCACCACGGGGATGCCGGGACATAGGGTGGATCAGAAGTTTACGCGGGCGCCAAGGTAGAACGAGCGCCCGATCGGATCGTAGAGCGCAACGTCCGTTCCGTTCTGCGAGCTCGCCACGAAGGGCAGGCCGCGGTCGAACAGGTTGTTCACGCCGGCGCGGAATTCGATCGACTTGTTGACGCGGACGGTGCCGAACATGTCCCACAGCGCATAGGCACCCACGCCGACCTGGGCAGTCGCCGGTGTCAGGACCGAGGTCGTGTCCTTCATCGCGCTCTGGTAGCGCCAGCGCAGGCCCAGCGTGGTGGCGTCAGAACGGTAGCCGAAGCTGGTGACCGACTTCCATTTCGGCGTTGCGCGCGGCGGAAGGCTGCTGACGCCTGCCGCACCGTTGCTGATGCCGGTGTAATCAAGTTCTGCCGCACCGGGGATCAGCTGCAGCTTGTACTTGTGCAGCCAGCCCACGGCAGCGTTGACGAACAGACGACCGCTGTCGCCACGCAGGATCGGTGAGGGCACCGTCCAGTTCACTTGCGCCTCGACGCCATCAGTCTTGACCGAGCCGAGGTTGAGGAACGGCGTGGCGACGTTGACCAGCTGACCCGAGTTGTCACGCGAGAGCAGGCCGCAATAGAGGTTGGTCTTGTCGTAGCTGGGGTTCGAGCCATCGAGGTTGAAGCACTTCGACAGCACCGTCAGGCCCGGCACCGTCGAGATCACGTTCTTGACCGAGATGTTGTAGTAATCGACCGACAGCGTGAAGTCGGACAACAGCCCGCTCTGGAATGGCGAGTTGAGCACGAAGCCGAAATTGTAGGTATCGGCACGCTCGGGCGTGAGGTTGGTGTTGCCCGAAACGAGCTGACCGGTGGCTGTGGTCGGGAAGGTGTAGCTGGAGATTGCTGCCTGCGGGATGCCCTGCGCCACGCAGAGATCGGCCACCTTTGCACCGTTCGCCCCGGTGCGGGCGGTGGAGCGGACGTCGCACGGATCACCGAGCGCACCCGGGGGCGTGCCGATCACCAGCTGGTTGCCCTGCTGCGGCGAGAACAGCTCGCCGATGTTGGGCGCACGCACCGCGCGCTGGTAGCTACCACGGAACAGCAGCGGTTCCACCGGCTTCCAGCGGGCATCGACTTCATAGCTGGTAACGCCGCCGGTGACCGAATAGTCCGAGTAACGGACCGCGCCGCCGATGCCGAATTCCTGGATGAACGGCTTGTCGGCGATCAGCGGAACGTCAACCTGCGCAGCAAATTCCTTCACGGAGATGCGACCCGAGGCGGGCTGCGAGGCAATCACGGATTCAATGTTCTGGGCGCGAAGATCGCTGTCGGGAATGTAGTTGTAGTTGTTCTTGCGATACCCGGCGACGAAAGCGATCTGGGCTGGCCCGGCGCCGAGATCGAACAGCTTGCCGTTGACCTGCAGCTGGGCCTGCGTCTGCGAGAGCTTCTCCTTAGAGAAGGCGGTCTTGGTGATGTAATCGACGCAAGCCTGCGACAGCGAGCGGGCGTTGGCATCGCCGAAGATATTGAAGCCGCCGGTGCACAGCGAACGACCGCCGTCTGCTGCGTTCAGCAGGGTCTGGACGCGGCTCTTGACCACGGCATCGTTGAGCTGCTGGTCATGAACCGACTGGTCGTAGGAAGCATAGAGATCGAACGACCAGCCCGAGGTGATGTCCCCCTTCACGCCGGCCATGTACTGCTGGACGACGTAGTTCTCGTCCCAGTTCTTGTAGGGCACGCCAACGTAGCGGCCGTTCCAGGTGAACGGTGCGTTCGGGTTCGGACGCGAGGCGAGAATCGTTGCCAGGTCCTGCGGAATGAACGGGTTGGTGACCGGGATGGTAGTCAGCGAACCGAACTGGGTAAGGCTGCCGCCCGATGCAGTCTTGACCGAAAGGTCGACGTACATGAACTGGCCATAGGCGGTCAGGCCGGGGGTCAGTTCGTAGTCCGCCTTGACGAAAGCGGTCTTGCGCTTGAGGCCGTTGGCGAAATCGATCTGCTGGCCAACCGGCATGCGCACATTGTTGCCGACGATCAGATAACCGTTCGAGCCGTTCGGACCCTTGTAGTTGCGCGCGCCGGTCTGGGTGAACAGCGTACGGTCGTTGTTGAAGCCGAGGTTCAGCAACTGGAAGTTGGCGGGCAGATTGGTGACGCCATAGCCCGCGAATACGGCCGAGACGACCGCCGCGTCAGGAGCATTGGTCGCGCTCGGCACGAAGGTGCCGTTGCCGATGAACGATGACGGGGTCTTGTCGAAGAAGAAGTCGCGCGTCGAGCCGTTCACCTGGTCCTGATGAGCATAGCTGAAGGCGGCCATGACATGGCCGCGGTCTTCGGCAAAGCTGGAGCCAAAGGCGAGCGAGCCGTTGAACTTGTAGGCATCGCCGCGGTCGCTGATTGCGTTCTGCACGTCCATACGCACGCCGTCGAATGCACGCTGGGTCTTGAAGTTGACTACGCCCGAAATCGCGTCGGAACCATAGATTGCCGAAGCGCCGCCGGTGATGATGTCGACCCCGCCCATGATGGATTCGGGCAGGATGTTGATGTCGACGTTGCCGTTGATGTCGGACAGCGGCAGGCGCTTGCCATCAAGCAGCACGAGGTTGCGGTTCGTGCCGAGGCCGTGGAGGTTGACCGACGCGCGGCCACCCGTGCCCTGCCCGCCGGTGTTGGCATTGCCTGCCGTGGTGAAGCTTGGAAACTGGTTCAGCGCGTCCTGCAGGTTGACCTGCCCGGTCTCCTTGAGCGCGGCCTCGCCAACCGAGACGATCGGGCTGACGGCGGTGTTGTTCGGGCGCGCGATCAGCGAGCCGGTAACAACGATCTCCTTGGCATCGACCGGCGCTTCAGCAGCCTGATCGCCTGCACCATTCTGGGCCGCTTCCTGTGCGAGCGCAGGCGCGGAGAGCGCAGCAGCTACGGTCAACAGGGACGCGGAAAACGCAAGGCGAGTGCCCCTCAAATTCATGGTCATCCTCCTCCAGGGGCAGCTGGATTCGCCGCCCTTCACCGGGGGTCCATTTATGTGACGAACTAGTCCCTGTCAAATAACTTGTGACTGGTTAGTTACACTTTGTGTCGTTCAACCAGAAAGGCAGCGGCCGCGCAGATCAGCAAGGGCACGCAGTATGCCGCGAAAAGTGCAGGTAATGGTGCGTTTGCCGCCATGAGATAGCCGCCGAGCATCGGGCCGATCACGGCACCGCCACGGCCGACGCCGATGGCCCAGCCCACGCCGGTTGCGCGCACCTCTCCGGGGTAGGCGCCTGCCGCAATCGGCCAGACGCCGTTATATCCGCCCTGCAGCAGGACCCCGATCAGGAAGGCGACGACCAGCGTGAGCCATACCGGCATCGTGACAGACCCGAACACGACCATCGCCACGCCTGCCCCGGTCAGCATTGCCGGAACGAGCTTTCCCAGTGGTACGCGCAAGGCAAGAAAACTCATTGCCATGGTGCCCACGAACGCACCGAGATTGTAGAGCGCGCCCGCATAGATACCGTTGGTTTCCGAAAGCCCCGCCGCGATGGCGAGCTTGGGGATCCAGCTGACGATGAAATAAAGCACCATCAGCCCGAAGAACACCGCGCACCACAGCGCGACGGTCCGCGCGCGCAGTTGGTCGGCAAAAAGGTGGCCGACCTTGCCCGCCGATCCTCGCCCTTCTCCGGCACTGGGCTGCCCATGCGGGAGAACCAGCCACGCTGCCGGGAGCAGTGCAACAGTGAGCAGTGCAGCGCCCAGAAGCATGGCCTGCCAGCCATGGATCGGAAGCGCCTGTGCCACGATCAGTCCGGTAAACACGGCCGCAAACGGATACCCCGCCTGGACCACGCCGACCGCGAGATTGCGTTGCGTGGGCGGCGCACTTTCGGCAGCCAGCGCCGCCATCGCCGCAAGGACCGTGCCGATTCCCGACCCGACAATCACGCGCATCGCAAAGAGCACAGGCACGCTTGGCGCGAAACTGCTGGCAAACATGCCGAGCGACATCAGGCACAGCGCGGCAAGGATGACAGCGCGCCGCCCCAGCTGGTCCGCAAGCGGAGCGATGAACATTCCGCCGATCGCCATCCCGATCAGCCCGGCGCTGAACAGGTTGCCCATCGTTGCGGAATCGATGGCCCATTCCGCCTGCAAGCGGGGCGCGATGAACGACAGGATCGTGACGTCAACCCCATCCGCCATATTGATCGCAAAGCACAGCGCGACGATTCCGAGCGCCTTTCGCGTCCACGATTCAGGGCCATCCGCGCTCTCGGCGCCAGTGGGGGGAAGTGCCATTCGTCCTCTCCTTTTAGCGCAAGGGCAGACGTCCGGCCGATCCATGGGTGAGCAGCAAAGTGCTGCCCAGCAGGTCAGTCCTTTTTCGTCACCCAGGCCAGAATGATGTCCGCCACCTGCCCGGCCCGACGCTCGATTGCATCGGGGCTGGTCATGTCCACCCCGAAGTTGTGCGCGAAGGTGAACTGGTTGGAGACGTTGTAGAAGCTCAATGCGGTCAGGTTGAGGTGGAGGTCGACCGGGTCGATGCCCTCACGGAACACACCCTCCGCCTGCCCACGCGCGATAATGCTCTCGAGAATGCCGATGACCTTGCGGTTGCCCTGCGGCAGGCCCTCGATCTGCTTGAGATGTTCGGCGCGATGGATGTTCTCGTTCATCACCAGCCGCACCAATTCGGGATGGCGTGCGTGATAGCGCACGTCATGCTCGATCAGGCGGCGCAGGGCATCGCTGGCACTGCCGCTCTCGATGTCGACTTCGGCCTCGCTCTCGCGCACGCGGGCATAGGCGCGCTGAAGCACCGCACGGTAGAGCTCGTCCTTGCCCTCGAAATAGTAGTAGATCTTGCGCTTGGTCGCCTTGCCCGCAATTTCGTCGATCCGCGCCCCGGCGAGGCCCTTTTCCACGAACTCGTTGGTCGCGATGTCGATGATCTGGTTGATCGCCTGCTCGCGGCTTTCCGCGCGGCTACGGCGGGCCGGCTTCGCGCTCTGCTCTGCGGTGGCATCTGTTTCGGGCAAGGTGGCATTCTCCGCGACTGGCGTCGGGTGCAGCAGCTTCGCCTGAAGCGCCCGCCCCGTATCGCGCGATGCTAGCGCCATTTCCGACTGCGGTCTGCCCATGACGCGGCGCGCGCGCGGGTTTTCCCCACCCGTCACCGCCGCTCCGGCCGCCGCATCGGAATTTCCTTTCACAATCCTCCCCTTGCGCCCAAACCGCATTTGTGTAACGAACTAGTCCCTAACATTTAGATATGTCAACCTCGCAAGAGTCGGGGCGCCGGAGAGCCTGAAGCCGCCATGAAGACGTCAATCGCCACGGTTTCGATCAGCGGCACGCTCGATGCCAAGCTGCAGGCCATCGCTGCTGCCGGATATGACGGGGTCGAAATCTTCGAGAACGACCTGCTCTCCACACACTTCTCGGCGCGCGACATCTCGAGCATGATGGCCGACCTCGGCCTTGCCTGCACCATGTTCCAGCCGTTCCGCGATCTCGACGGCTTGCCCGAACCGCAGCGCACCCGCGCCTTCGATCGGCTCGAGCGCAAATTCGATGTCATGCAAGAGCTTGGCACCGACCTCCTCCTGCTCTGCTCAAGCTGCTCACCGATTGCTTCAGCCGACAGAGCCATGACCATCGCCGACCTTCACGAGGCAGGAGAGCGCGCTGCGGCGCGCGGCCTGCGCATCGGCTACGAGGCGCTGGCGTGGGGGCGCCATGTCAACGATCACCGCGATGCCTGGAGCATCGTTCGCGATGTTGACCACCCCTCGATCGGCCTGGTCCTCGACAGCTTCCACTCGCTTTCGCGCCGCATACCCTCCTCCAGCATCGGCGATATCCGCGCCGACAAGCTGTTCATCGTGCAAGTGGCCGACGCCCCGGTGCTCGACATGGACCTGCTACAGTGGAGCCGCCATTTCCGCTCGATGCCCGGCCAGGGCGATTTTCCGCTGGACGAGTGGGCCGATGCCATCCGCAAGATCGGCTACCAGGGCTACTGGAGCCTCGAGATCTTCAACGACCGCTTTCGCGCCGGTTCGGCGAGCGGTGTGGCGCTGGATGGCTATCGCTCGCTCCGCCTCCTTGAAGGCGGCATCACCAAGCCGTCCGCCTCTGCGTCGGCACTGCCTGCGCGCGTGAGCACAACGGGCGTCGAGTTTATCGAATTTGCCGCAAGCCACGAAGAAGCCGAAGCGCTGGGCGCGATGCTCCGTCCCCTCGGCTTCCGGCCCGCCGCGCGGCATCGCAGCAAGGATGTCACCCGCTGGACGCAAGGCGGGGCGAGCATCGTCGTCAACTGCGAACCCGAAGGCCTCGCACACAGCTTCGACATGGTCCACGGCGCTGCCGTTTGCGCACTGGGTCTAACGGTGCCCGACGTTTCCGCCGCCCTCGCCCGCGCCGATTTCCTTCGCATCCCGCGGTTCGAGCAGGCAGTCGGCCCCGATGAGTGGCCCATCCCGAGCGTGCGCGGCGTTGGCGGCAGCCTGATCTACCTCGTCGACAAAGCCAGCCGAGAGGCAATGTGGGCACATGAGTTCCCCCACGCGCTCGAACCCGAAGCCGCGCCGCTGCTGACTGGCATCGACCACATCGCACAGACCATGCAGTACGAGGAATTCCTCAGCTGGCTGCTATTCTACGTCGCCCTGCTCGATGTCGAGAAGACACCGCAGCTGGAGATCGCCGATCCGATGGGGCTCGTGCAAAGCCAGGCTGTGGAGAATGCCGACCGTTCAGTGCGCTTCACGCTCAACGGTTCTCTCGCCAGCCAGTCGCTCACTTCGCGCTTCGTGCAGAACTACTTCGGCGCAGGCGTGCAGCACATCGCTTTTGCCACCACGGATGTCTTCGCCGTGGCCGAAGCCGCCCAGGCCGATGGTCTGCCGATGCTGGAAATCCCGCGCAACTATTACGACGACCTTGAAGCACGCTGGGGCCTCGATCCCGCTCTGATCGAGCGGATGGCCCGGCTCGGCATACTATACGACTGCGACGGCGAAGCGGAATACTTCCAGTTCTACAGCCGCGCCTTTGCCCGCCGCGTGTTCTTCGAAGTGGTCGAGCGCCGTGGATACGCGGGATACGGTGCAGCCAATGCACCGATCCGCCTTGCCGCACAAGCCCGGCACAAACCCGAATATCTTGGTTGAGGACTCCGATGCGCCCGATCGCCCTACTCGCCGCTCTCTCGCTCATTGCACCAGTCAGCGCCCAAGCCACGGAACCTTTGCTTGCATTCGCGTTCGAGGAAACGGTGACGCTCGATGCCGACGTGCCTGTTGGCCAGACCTCGCTTGGCACGCGCAACATCGTACCCATCACCGGGGGCACGTTCGAAGGGCCCGGTCTTCGCGGCACGATCATGGGCGGGGGCTGGGACTGGCAATTGCGGCGGGCCGATGGCTGCCTGCAGATCAAGGCGGACTATATGTTGCGCACCGATGATGGGGCAGTCATCAATGTCGTCAACACCGGCGTCAGCTGTCGCGCCAAGGACCCCAAGGCGGTTGTCCGCACCCACCCCGTCTTCGAGGCACCGCAGGGCAAATACGACTGGCTCTCGCAAGGCTGCTTCATCGGCACGCTCGATCCGGTGAGCCTTCCCGGCGGCAAGCGCGCGGTGCGGATCCGCTTCTACCGCGTCACCTGATCGCCCAACGACAACAAGATCAAGGAGAGGACAAGATGGCCCGTTTCACCCCGCTGCTGGCGCTCGCCTGCGCCACACTCGTCACCGCTCCCGCCTGTGCGAAGGCGCCCAGCGAGCGCCAGGTCCCGGTCAACCCCGAGCCCTCGATGGCCGACAAGTTCCCGCAAGTGCCCGTCGCCTTCCCCGGCGGGGTCAAGGCGTGGCGCGACGTGACCTATCAGGTCAATCCCGGCTACCGCCCGCAGATCGTCGACATCTATGTGCCCGCCGGCAAGGGCCCGCATCCGCTGGTGCTTTACATCCATGGCGGTGGCTGGATGGGCGGCCACACCCGCCAGTCTGGCGCCTTCGACGACTTCCCGAAGATGCTCGCCGCCTTCGCCGCCGAAGGGTTTACCGTGGCCAGCGTCGAATACCGCCTCTCGGGCGAAGCCACCTTCCCGGCGCAAGCGAAAGACGTCTTCGCCGCCGTGCGTTTCCTTCGCCAGAACGCCGGGCAGTATCACATTGACCCGGCCCGCGTCGGTGTGTTTGGCGGTTCTGCAGGCGGTCATCTGGCAGCGCTTGCCGGCCTTGCCTGTACCGGTGGCAAGATCGACGCCACGCTGGATCCCGCTTCTGCCGAGGATCCCTGCGTCCAGGCCACCGCCGCATGGTACGGAATCTACGATTTCGCGACGATGCCGCGCATCACCCAGAAGGATTCCGCCGAACAGCGCCTGCTCGGCTGCAAGGACGGGGCGTGTGCTCCCGAGGCAATCCGCGCCGCCAGCCCGATCACGTACGTCGATGCGAAGGATCCTCCGTTTCTCCTGCTTCACGGTGTTGACGACAAGGTCGTGCCCGTCGCGCAGTCGCACCAACTCGAGGCCGCGCTGAAGTCTGCCGGCGTGCCGGTCAGCGCAACCTATTACTCGGCCACCGACCACAGCTTCATGGGCCAGACGCCCGACGACACCCGCAAAACTTCGATCAAGGCGATGAATGCCACTTTCGATTTCTTCCACGACAAGCTGGGAGTGGCGCGCAAGTGATCCGCAAGCTGATCGCGGCGCTGCTCCTCGCCGTAGCACCTCCGGCTCTGGCCGAACCAATCGCCGTCGACGGGGGGCAGATCGAAGGCGTCACCCTTGCCTCCGGCGTCGAGGCCTGGCTCGGCGTGCCCTTTGCCGCGCCCCCCTTGCGTGACCTGCGCTGGAAGGCGCCGCAGCCGGTGCAGCCGTGGCAAGGCGTGCTCCACGCTGATCGCTTCGCGCCGGAATGCCTGCAACCCTTGCGCGGCGCATTGCAGAACCACTACTTCGGCAACGAAGCGACCAGCGAGGATTGCCTCTACCTCAATATCTGGGCGCCGAAGAATGCCGCCAAGGCTCCGGTCGTGGTGTGGATTTACGGCGGCGGATTCAATATCGGCTCGGCTTCGATGGCCAACTACTCCGGCGAGCCACTGGCACGCGATGGAGTGGTCCGGGTCAACCTGGCCTACCGCGTCGGTGCGCTGGGCTTCCTGGCCCATCCAGGCCTTACCGCCGAAGCCGGGGCTTCGGGCAACTATGGCCTGATGGACCAGATCGCGGCGCTGCAATGGGTTCAGCGCAACATCGCCAGGTTCGGCGGCGATCCTGCCAATGTCACGATTGTCGGCCAATCGGCCGGGGCGATGTCAGTCTCGTTGCTGCAGGCGTCGCCGCTGGCCAAGGGCCTCTTCGCGAAGGCCGTGGCGATGAGCGGCAGCGCCTTTGGCGGGATGCTCGGCCCGGTGTCGCTGGCCAAGGCCGAAAAACAAGGCCTTGCCCTGCAGCAGGAATTGGGAGCGGCCTCGCTCGCCGAACTGCGCGCCCTGCCCGGTGACCGCATTGTCGCCGCGACGACACGGCGCGATCCCGTCGTCCGCGATGGCAAGGTCGTCACCGGCTCCAACGAAGAGGTTTTCGCCGCACGTCAGCAGTCCGACATCCCAGTACTGATCGGCTACACCCGCGACGAGAGCTTTCGTCCCTTCGCACCTGTGGAGAACAGCCTTGGTCTCGCTACGGCTGTGCGCGAACGCTATCCCGCGAGCGCCGATGCAATCCTGAAGGCATATGCTGCAAGCGGTCCGCGCGCCGCCACCGACATCGCGCGCGATGGCACGGTCGGCCTGCAGATGGGCGACTGGGCGCTGGCACAGCGCAAGTCCGGCACCGCGCCTGCCTACGCTTACCTGTTCACGCGCCGGCAGCCTTATGCACCGGGAATCGTCTTCAGCGATCACGATCCGGCCACGGCCGGTGCTTACCACACCGGCGACGTGCCCTATTGGCTGCGCACGCGCGATGCCCTGAACCTGTTCCGCGCCACCCGCATCTGGGAACCGGCCGACCAGTCTCTCGAAAACGAAATGGCCGGCGCGCTGCTGTCCTTCGCCCGCACCGGCGTGCCACTTAGCGCCACGATCGGCGCCTGGCCTGCCTTCAACCCGGACCGCCCGCAACTTGTCTGGCTGGGGGAAAAATCGTCGGTGGTGACCTGGCCGCATCTAGCGGACTTCACCTTGCTGCGGGGCGGCAAGACGCCAACCCGCCCGGCAACCTCTCGGCCAAGGGACTGATGCGCCCATTCTTCCGGTCCTTCTGCGCGGCGATCGCGGCACTGCTCGCCTCCGCATCCGCGCGGGCGCAGCCTGCTGACTGCAGCGCGGATGCAGAACTCACCTATGTGTGCGGCCTGCAGAAGCCGGAGGATTTACTGGCCCTGCCCGGCACCTCATGGCTGGTCGTGAGCGGATTTGCCAAAGGCGGCGGCCTGAAGCTTGTCGACGCCCGGGCACGATCCTACCGACAATGGTACACCGGCGACGAAAGCCAGCTTGCCCACGACGCGGAAGCCTTCCCCGATTGCCCGGGCCCGCCGGACCCTGCATTGTTCAACACCCGCGGTCTGTCATTGCGCCCCTTGGCGGTCGGCCATTTCCGCCTGCTTGTGGTCAACCACGGCGGGCGGGAATCGATCGAGGCATTCGATGTCTTGATCGAGCAGGGCAAGGAGCCCAACCTGCAGTGGCGCGGTTGCGCGGCCATGCCTGCAGGACAGGTCGGCAACAGCGTGGCGCAGTTCGCGGATGGGACAATGCTGGTCACCGTCCTCACGCGGCCCGGCACCTCCATTGGCGATTTCATGCTCGGTCGCAGGACTGGCGCCGTCTGGCAGCGTAGTCCCGGCAAACGGAATTTCCGGCTCCTGCCCGGCACGGACCTTCCCGGCAACAACGGCATAGAGATCGATCCCGACCAGCGCCGCTTCTATGTCGTGTCCTTCGGATGGCACGCCGTGGTCGTCTTTGACCGTAAAGACACCCGCCGCCCCCTCGCCCGCATCACTGCGCCCGATTTCATGCCCGATAACATTCACTGGACCGGAGGACGCCTCCTGCTTGCCGGAATGCGGCTAGACGAACCGGCCTGCGGCGGCTTGCGCAAGGTCGTGAACGGAGAGGCAGACCCTATGCTCTGCAAGCGAGGCTGGGTCGTCGGCGAGGTCGACGCAAGCGCCGGACGCATTGCCAGTTTCGCCTATGGCACTCCGCGCCAGTACTTCAACGGCCTGTCGGCAGCCGCCTTGGTGGGACAAGAACTCTGGCTCGGTTCCTTCCAGAGCGAACGGTTGGGATTCACAGAAAGGTCCCAGGGCCCGAGATAGATGTGAGCTGTTTTTGCGACAGCCAGCCTGACCGCATCACATCTTGCAATGGCCCATTTGCACCTTGCCGATGATTTTCCTTGGGAAAGCACCTTAAAGAAGGTGGTGCCGCTTACGTGACTCGAACACGTGACCCCATCATTACGAATGATGTGCTCTACCAACTGAGCTAAAGCGGCGTGCCTCTTGGGCAGGGGCGCCGTTTAGCCAGCACCTGGGTGCTAGGCAACCCTTTTTCGCCGGTGCCGGATCGATTCAAGTTGCCCGGTCGGCGCTCCATTCGCTGACAGCCGAAACCATGGCGTTGGCGATGTGCGCAACATCCTCCTCGCTGGCGATGAGCGGGGGCGTGGTGTACAGGATATCGCGGAACGGACGAAGCCAGACACCGCTTGAAATGCAGCTTGCGGACAGGCGATCGGCGGGCGCAGGACCATCCAGCTGGATCACGCCGATGGCACCGCGCACACGCACGTCCCTTACCCCAGGCAAAGCGCGGGCAGGTTCGAGCAACGTCTGGAGTTGCCGACCGATCGCGCTGGCTTGAGCCAGACGCGGCTCCTGTTCGAAAAGATCAAGCGAAGCATTGGCGGCAGCGCAACCCAGGGCATTGCCCATGTAGGTCGGCCCATGCATCAGCGCATGCATCGGATCGTCGGACAGGAAACCTTCGTGAATGCGCCGACTTGCGATCGTGGCGGCAAGCGGCAGGCTCCCGCCGGTCAAGGCCTTCGACAATGTGACAATGTCAGGCTGCACGCCGGCGATCTCACAGGCGAACATCGCATCGCCAAGTCGCCCGAGCCCCACGAAGATTTCATCGAAGATCAGCAGGAGTTCGTGCGCATCGGCAAGGCGACGCAGCGCGTGCAATGTAAACGGATCGTGAAACACCATGCCGCCCGCGCCCTGCACCAAGGGCTCGACAACAATGCCGGCAAGATCATGGCCATGACGATCTAGCAGTTCGCCAAGCGCAGCCTCTTCCGCAGGATCTGTTGGGAGGTTGACCACGATCTGATCGAGCAATGCCCCCTTGAACAGGCTGTGCATGCCTTCATCCGGATCGCAAACGCTCATCGTTGCAAAAGTGTCCCCGTGATAGCCGCCTTTGAAGCAGAGGAACTTCACTCGGCGCCGTCCGCGATTGAGCCAATATTGCGAAGCCATCTTCATTGCGACTTCGACTGCGACCGAGCCGGAATCGCTGAAGAACACGTGGTCCAGATCGCCGGGCAGCAATGCAGCGAGCCGCCGCGCGAGGGTATAGGCCTGCTCGTGGGCCAGACCGCCGAGCATGACATGGGGCAGCGTTTCTAGCTGGCGGCGCACCGCTTCTTCGATGTGGGGATGGCGGTAGCCATGGACGCAGGCCCACCAGCTGGAAATGCCATCTATCAGTTCCCTTCCGTCGGACAGACGAAGTCGAGTACCGGCCGCCGAAGCCACCGGAAGCGGCGCTCTGGCAGTTTGCATCTGGGTGTACGGGAGCCACACATGCTTCCGACCCGTGTCGAACCAGTCTGGGGCGGTCATGTGACTGTCCTTGTCCTCTTGAGTCTGTGCTGAGGGGCCGCTCGGAAGGGCCAGCGTCCGGTCGCCTCCCATGGCCCGCCCAGATAACGGTGCAGCGCCAGTCCGGCAAAGGCAAAGCGGGACGGCTCGAAATTGCTTGTCAGCAGCTTTTGCAATGCGCGCGCTTCGCCTTGCGAGACCTTGTTCTGGACGGTCACATGGAGACGGGGGCGATGGCTGTCCTGCAACGTCAGCATTCCATGAAAGTGCTCGGCAATCGCATCGCGCAAGGCGCTCATGGCAGGGCTTTCGATCAGGAACGCGGTGCCTGTGCCAAGATCCATGACCTGCCGCACCTGCGCATCGATTGGCGGCGTGGAGCTTGCCATCCGGGACAGCAGATCGCGCGCCTCCGCCTCAACCTGCGGGGGCAGGGAATGGAACAACGTGACGTGCGCTGCGATCCAGTTGCGCTCTGCGGGAAAGTGGGCGCGGCGCAGACGGTCGAACCGGGCCTGCAAGTCTGGCGGCAGGGTAGCTGTCACCACCAGCGGAGCTGTTCGGAAAGAAGGCGAGACCACGTCGTCTGCCTGAGCAACATTCACAGTTATTTCAAGTGGATTGGAGAAGTGGGAACATTCGGCAAAGTCGAAACGGCGGCATGCGCCCGCTGCCCGGCACAGCCGGAATGTTCCCTGGATACTGGAGAAGCAAGCTCCTCCCGTGCCTCCGGTGTGTACACCTAAGCGATGTCACTTAAGAATGGAAGAACCCATGACTAACGCAAATCCTGCCGGAATGGCGCGGTATCACAGGTCGCCGCGTGCCTTCCGCAGGGCGAACCATTTGGCAACATTGGCATTATGCTGTTGCAAGGTGTCCGCAAAGACGTGACCGCCGGTCCCATCGGCAACCATGAATAAAGCATCCGTTTCGGCAGGATCCAGCACCGCAGCGATCGAATCGCGTCCAGGATTGGTGATCGGTCCCTTTGGCAGGCCTACCATCGTGTAGGTGTTGTACCCGTTCACCGCCTGGATTTCGGATTGGCGAATACGCCGGCCGAGCGGCTTGCCCTTCGTGATCGGGTAGATGATCGTCGGATCGGCCTGCAGCAACATGCCCTTGCGCAAACGGTTGGAGTAGAGCCCGGCAACCATGCGACGCTCTTCAGGCTTGCCGGTTTCCTTCTCGACGATCGAGGCGAGGATCAGGGCTTCCTGCGGCGTCTTGGCGACAGTCCGTGCAGTGCGCTTGGCCCAAAGCTCGGCCAGCGTCTTGTCCATTGCTGCTTGCATCCGCTTGAGCACTGCGGCGCGTGGTTCGCCCTTTTGCCAATCGTAGCTGTCCGGCAGGACCGAGCCTTCCTCGGGAGCCGAAATCTCGCCGGTCAGGTCCTTGTTGGCTGACAGGCGCTCTGCCACGAGGATCGACGGCATGCCTTCTGGAATGGTGATCAGGCGGCGGATGACCTTGTCACCCTTGAGGATTTCGAGAACCGTCGCTTCGCTGGCCCGCTTGGGGATCAGAAAAGAACCCGCCTTGATCTCAGTGCCGCCGCCGAGCAGCTTTGCCCGCAGCTTGAACAGCATGGCCGAACCGATCGCGCCTTGTGCCTGCAGATCATCGGCCAGCAGGCTCAGTCCCTCGCCTTCGCCGACATCGAATTCGAGCTGCTTCTCGAGCGGGCCGGACGCATACCAGCCACTGACCAGCCACGCCGCAGCGGCCAGAAGGACGAAGGCTGCCGCAAACAGCGGCAGCCTTGATCGACGACGGCGGGCCATCGCTTGCGTCCTTAGTCTTCGATCGCCTTGACGATCACGCTGGCATTGGTGCCGCCAAAGCCGAACGAGTTGTTCAACGCCGCGCGGACCTTGCGCTGGCGGGCCTTGAGCGGCACGAGGTCAACACCCTCTGTGCCTTCGTCAGGATTGTGCAGGTTGAGCGTAGGCGGAACGATCTGGTCGCGAATCGCAAGGATGCAGAAGATCGTCTCGACCGCGCCGGCGCCACCGAGCAGGTGGCCGATGGCCGACTTGGTGCTGCTCATCGAAGCACCCGCGAGGTCGTCACCCAGCACGCGCTTGACTGCGGCGAGTTCGATGGTGTCGGCCATTGTCGAGGTGCCGTGGGCGTTGACATAGTCGATGTCGCCCGGCTCCATGCCCGCCTTGCGCATAGCCATGCGCATGGCGAGTTCGGCGCCCTTCCCTTCCGGGTGCGGCGCAGTGACGTGATAGGCATCGCCCGACAGACCGTAACCGACGACTTCGGCGTAGATCTTTGCACCGCGCGCCTTGGCGTGCTCATATTCTTCAAGCACGACGACGCCGGCGCCTTCGCCCATCACGAAGCCGTCGCGGTCCTTGTCATAAGGACGGCTCGCCTCTTCCGGGCGGTCGTTGTAGCTGCAGTTGAGCGCGCGGGCCTGGGCAAAGCCGGCAACGCCGAGCGGGTTGATCGTGCTTTCCGCACCGCCTGCCAGCATCACGTCGGCATCGCCATCCTTGATCATGCGCGCGGCATCGCCGATCGAGTGGGCGCCAGTCGAGCAAGCCGTGACAACAGCATGGTTCGGTCCCATCAGGCCGTACTTGATCGAGACCTGGCCGGAGATCAGGTTGATCAGGCGGCCGTGGACGAAGTGCGGAGAAACACGGCCCGGCCCCTTCTCGTGCAGGACAATCGATTCGCTCTCGATGCCGGGAAGGCCGCCGATGCCAGAGCCGATCGAGCAACCGGTGCGCATCTTGAGATCGTCGTCCATGTCGGCGAGACCGGCGTCTTCCAGCGCCTGACCGGCCGCATCGATGCCGAAGACGATGAAGGGATCGACCTGGCGCTGGATCTTGTGATCGACGCGCTTGCCGGCATCGAAGCCGTACTCGTGGTCAGCCGGCTTCACTTCGCAGGCGATCTTGCACTTCTGGTCGCTGGTGTCGAACTTGGTGATGAGCCCTGCCCCGCTCTTGCCGGCAAGCAGGTTCTTCCACACGGTTTCCACGTCCGCGCCCAGCGGGGTGACGAGGCCAAGTCCGGTTACGACGACACGACGCATTGAATTCTCCGGAAAATAAGCAAACAGGCCCAGCCCCTGAATTAGGGCTGAGCCTGCCGAAGTCCTCCCCTGCCCGACATCGAGTGCCTTGGCAGCCCTTCGACACGCTCAGGGCAATAGGGGAAAGGGGCGATCAGCCCTTGTTTTCGTCGATGTACTTGATCGCGTCCGAAACGGTCGAGATCTTCTCGGCCGCATCGTCGGGGATCTCGACGCCGAATTCTTCTTCGAACGCCATCACCAGCTCAACGATGTCGAGCGAGTCAGCGCCCAGATCGTCGATGAAGCTGGCTTCTTCGGTGACCTTGTCAGCCTCGACGCCGAGGTGCTCGACAACGATCTTCTTAACGCGGTCGGCGGTATCGCTCATGAAATGCCCCTTCGAAGGAAAGCGGTTGGTTATCTGTTTCGGTCTTCGCCCTAATCAACGCAAAGGGCGCTGGCAAGAGGCGCGCTGTGGATCACCTCAGCGCACGCCCTGTCCGTCTCAGCCTTTTGTCTGCTCGACGACGCGGATGTTGAGCTCGCGCAGCTGCTTGAGTGCGGCCGGAGAGGGTGCGCCCATCAGCAGATCCTCGGCACGCTGGTTCATCGGGAACAGCGTGATTTCGCGCAGGTTCTGCGCTCCGCAGATCAGCATGACAATGCGATCGACGCCTGCGGCCATCCCACCGTGCGGCGGCGCGCCATACTGGAAGGCGCGGTAGAGGCCGCCAAAACGCTCTTCGACGTCCGCCTTCGAAAGCCCAACGATCTCGAATGCCTTGACCATCGTTTCGGGCGACTGGTTGCGGATCGAGCCTGAGGCGATCTCGAAGCCGTTGCAAACGAGGTCGTACTGGAAGGCGTTGATCGTCAGTGGATCCTGCGTGTTCAGCGCCTCGATTCCGCCCTGTGGCATCGAGAACGGGTTGTGGCTGAACTCGACCTTCTTGTTTTCCTCGTCCCACTCATAGAACGGGAAGTCCACGATCCAGCACAGCTCGAAGCGGTCCTTGTCGATCAGGCCAAGCTGGTCGGCGACGCGGGTGCGGGCAGCGCCTGCAAGCTTGGCGGCCTGGCTCTCCTTGCCAGCGGCGAAGAAGCAGCCGTCATCCGGGCCGAGACCGAGCCTATCGAACAGCGCGGCCATCTTGTCGGCCCCGTGGTTCTTGGCAATCGGGCCGCCGAATTCGCCGCCCTTGCGGGTGACGTAGCCAAGCCCTGCATGGCCTTCGCTGCGCGCCCAGTCATTCATGTCGTCGAAGAACTTGCGGCTCTTGTCCGCGGTGCCCGGCGCCGGGATCAGGCGCACGACGCCGCCGGTGCCGACGATCTTCTCGAACAGACCGAAGCCCGACTGGGTGAACTCCTCCGAGACATCCGAGATGATGATCGGGTTACGCAGGTCCGGCTTGTCCGAACCGTACTTGAGCATCGCTTCGGCATAGGGAATGCGCGGGAAGCTGCCGGTCGGAGTGACCGAACGACCGCCCGCAAAGGCTTCGAACACGCCGCCGATGACCGGCTCCATCGTCTCCCAGACTTCTTCCTGGGTGACAAAGCTCATCTCGAGGTCGAGCTGGTAGAACTCGCCCGGCAGACGGTCGGCACGCGGGTCCTCGTCGCGGAAGCAGGGGGCGATCTGGAAGTAACGGTCGAAGCCCGCAACCATCAGCAGCTGCTTGTACTGCTGCGGTGCCTGCGGCAGCGCATAGAACTTGCCCGGGTGGATGCGGCTCGGCACGAGGAAGTCGCGCGCGCCTTCGGGCGAGGACGCGGTGAGGATCGGCGTCGAATATTCGGTGAACCCTGCGCCTTCCATCCGGCGACGCATGTCAGAAATGACCTTGGTGCGGGTTATGATGTTGGCGTGCAGCGTCTCGCGGCGCAGGTCGAGGAAGCGATAGCGCAGGCGGATGTCTTCCGGATATTCCTGCTCACCTGCCACCGGCATCGGCAGCTCCTCGGCAGCCGACAGCACGGTTGCGCCGCGCGCGAAAACTTCGATCTCGCCGGTCGGGAGGTTGGCATTGACCGTGCCTTCCGAGCGCGCCTTGACTTCGCCGTCGATCGTCACGACCGATTCCACACGCAGCGCTTCCAAGATCGGCAGCGCCGGGCTGTCGGCGTCCGCGACGATCTGGGTCATACCGTAATGATCGCGCAGGTCGACGAACAGCACGCCGCCATGATCGCGCTTGCGGTGTACCCAGCCCGAAAGGCGGACGGTCTGCCCGACATCACCGCGCTTAAGGGCGCCGCAGGTATGGGAACGGTAAAGGTGCATCGAAACTCTTTCCAATCGGTCTGCAATCGGGCAGGGGGAATGGGCGGCTAACAGGCGATGGCCGCGCTTTTGTCAAGCCACGCCCCTACCAACGCCGACTAGGCCGACGAAGGAGGGCGGGCCAGCCGAAGCCCCCGGCAGGGAGCACCACCTGGTCGCCCTTATCGGCGCGCCATACAGAAAAGACCGATGAAGATACATCCCCTGATCACGACGACCGACGCTCTGGCCGACTTGTGCGAGCGTCTGGCAAAGGCCGATTTCATCACGGTCGACACCGAGTTCATGCGCGAGAACACCTATTGGCCGGAACTGTGCCTGGTGCAGATCGCCGATGACAAGGAAGCGGCGGCGATCGATCCGCTGGCCCCAGGCATCGACCTGTCCCCCCTGCTCGACCTGATGTGCGAGAACGAGGACGTGCTCAAGGTCTTCCACGCTGGCGGGCAGGACGTGGAGATCATCTACAACCTCACCGGCAAGACCCCTCACCCGATCTTCGATACCCAGATCGCGATGATGGCGGTCAGCCAGTCCGAACAGATCGGCTACTCCAACCTCGTCGAATCGTGGCTCGGCTTCTCTATCGACAAGGGCGCGCGCTTTACCGATTGGTCGCGTCGCCCGCTGACCGAACGCCAGATCGAATACGCCATCGGCGACGTTACCCACCTGTCGAAGATCTTCCCCAAGCTGCTCAAGCGTCTGATCAAGACGGGCCGTGGCGAATGGCTCGACATCGAGATGGAGAAGCTCGCCGATCCGGAAAATTACCGGACCGACATGGACACCGTCTGGCAGAAGATCCGCGCGCCCAGCCGCAATCCCGGCGTGCTCGGCCGCCTCAAGGCGCTTGCTGCCTGGCGCGAGCGTGAGGCGATGGACAAGAACATCCCGCGTGGGCGGATCATGCGCGATGAAACGCTGGCCGATATCGCCAGCCACCCGCCCAAGGAGCAGCAGGACCTTGCCAAGGTGCGCGGGCTGTCGACGGGATGGAAGGATAACGACATCGGCCGCCGCCTGATGCAGACGCTGGCTGACGCCAGGCCGCTGACCGATGCCGAGATGCCGCCCAAGGCACCGCGCGGTGCGCCGCTCGGCAAGGAAGGCGCGCTGGTCGCCGATCTGCTCAAGCTCCTGCTCAAGATCCGCAGCCGCGAGATCGACATCGCGGCGCGCCTTCTCGCGCGGACGGACGATCTCGAACTGCTGGCAGCCGGTCAGCGCAAGAACCTCCCGATCCTCGAAGGCTGGCGCTTCGAACAGTTCGGCCGCGACGCGCTTGAACTTGTAGAAGGCAAGCTGGCATTCGCCGTGGTCAACGGCCGGCTCAAGATGGCGCATATCGACGACATCGGCGGCACGTCGGAGCAGCCCGAAGTCGTCGTCCACGTGGATGAATAGGTCAAGATGAGCACATACCTGCCCACGCTCAAGCAGTTGCAATACCTAGTGGCCCTGCACGAGCATGGGCATTTCGGGCGTGCGGCGGATTCGTGCTTCGTATCGCAATCGACGCTGTCAGCCGGCCTGCGCGAACTGGAATCGCTGCTGGGCGTCGTGCTGGTCGAACGCACCCGCCGCGTCGTGCGCTTCACGCCGCTGGGCAATCAGGTGGTCGCCAAGGCACATCGACTGCTGCGCGAGGCCGAGGAGCTTTCCGAACTGGTGCAGAGCCACGGCGCCCCGCTGGCGGGTGAATTGCGCATGAGCGTAATCCCGACGATCGCGCCGTTCCTGCTGCCGCGCATCCTGCCGCGCCTGCGCAAGGAGCGCCCTCAGCTCAAGCTGTTCCTGCGCGAGGAGCCGAGCGCCGCAGCGATCGAATCGCTCCACCATGGCCGGGCCGACTGTGTGCTGCTTGCCCTCCCCTATGCCACCGGCGAAGTGGAAAGCGAGTTCCTGTTCAAGGACGAGCTGCTTGTCGCCTTCCCGAAGGACGATCCGCGCGATCCTCCGGCAACGATCACCGCAGACCTGATCGACGAAAACCGCCTGCTCCTGCTCGAAGACGGCCACTGCCTGAAAGAGCATGCCCTGGCCGCCTGCAACCGCCCCGAAATGCGCGCCAGCGCCACGATGATCGGCACATCGCTGCACACGCTGGTGCAGATGGTCGACAATGGCCTCGGCCTCACCATGCTGCCACAGATGGCAATCGACGCTGGCATCCTGCACGATACCCAGATCGTCGCCCGCCCGCTGAAGGCTGACCACGCCTGGCGCGATATCGCCCTCGTCTGGCGCCGCAACAGCCCGCGCGCGGAGGAGTTCAGGATGCTGGCGCAGGAACTCCGGACCAATTGATCTCCTAGGCGGCGTGGACAAATTCCACAACGCCACGGTTGCCCTGTAAAAGGCCTTGGCGAGGCGCGAGGACGCAGGAAGAGTGGGTCTCTTTCAAGGCCGAGCAACGCTGCCAAGGCCTTTTACAGGGCAACCCCTGCGGGGCTGGACCAAAAACCGCCATTTCGGCGCCGGCTCGTCGCACAATATTCCCGATATTGCGCTTCCTCGCCTCCTTGAACTGGCGGTTTTTGCCTCCAGCCGTGGCGCTGTGGAATTTGTCCACGCCGCCTAGACCCCCGCCAGCACGAGCCCCGCCAGCGCACAGACGCCTAGCGTAGTGATGATGCCCATGCGCAGACGGAAGATCATCACCGCGCTTGCAACCGTGATCACCAGCGCTTTCCAGTCAAGGGAGGCGATGTCAGGCAAGTCCAGCGTGATAGGCCCTGCGCTGATCGGCGCAATGCGTGCAAACAGCACGTGCAGGACGAACCACAGCGTGAGGTTCGCAATCACGCCCACCACCGCCGCAGTGATCGCCGCCAGCCCGCCCTTCAGACGCGGCGCGTTCTCCAGCCGATCCAGCCATGGGCTGAAAGCGAAAATCCACATGAAGCACGGCACGAATGTGACCCACGTAGTCAGCACGGCCCCCAGAAATCCGGCAAGGTAGGGGCCGAATGGCTCCGGCGAGCGGAACGCGGCAAGGTAGCCCACGAACTGAGTGACCATGATGAGGGGCCCCGGCGTTGTCTCGGCAAGGCCCAGCCCATCGGCCATTTCGCCGGGCCGCAGCCAGCCAAACCCGTCGACCGCCTGCTGCGCCATATAGGAAAGCACGGCATAGGCCCCGCCGAAGGTAACGACTGCCAGTTGGGAGAAGAACACGCCGATCTTCCACAGCACGTGGTCGGCACCCAAAGTTGTCAGCACCAGAGCCAAGGGCAGTGCCCAGATCATCCCGCCCACGGCAATAGTGCGCATCGTTGCGCCCCAAGGGCGCGGACCGCTGGGCTCGACCGGCGCGCTGGCCTTGACCCCGAGCAAATCCGGCCGGCGCTTTGCAAGCACCATCCCGAACAATCCTGCTCCCAGAACGACCACAGGGAACGGCACGGCGAATGCTGCCAACCCAATGAAGGCCGCCATCGCAATGATCTTCTTGGTCGGCGTGCCAAGCGCGCGCCCGGCAATGCGCAAAAGCGCCTGCACGACAATCGCCAGGACGGCGGCCTTGATGCCGAGAAACAGGGCGGAGAACCAGCCCAGACCCGCAGCGGCCGCATAGAGCATCGACAGCGCGAGAATCACTACGGCCCCCGGCAGGACGAAGAGCAGTCCCATGGCCAGCCCGCCGCGAGTGCCGTGCAGTTTCCAGCCAATCCACGTGGCCAGCTGCTGCGCTTCCGGGCCTGGTAGAAGATGGCAGAAATTCAGCGCGTGAAGGAACTGGTCCTCGCTTACCCAGCGGCGTTCGTCCACCAGTTCGCGATGCATCAGGGCGATCTGCCCGGCCGGACCGCCGAAACTGAGGCAGCCGATCCGCGCGCCCACGCGCACCAGCTCGGAGAAATCGAGTGTATTCAACAGATCTGCACGTTCACTCATGAGCGGCCCATTCACCTGCGGCCCGCAAAGCGGGCCGTACAGGCAACGCTTGGGCTTCTGCCATGGCAGAACGCCTGACCGGGAGGTTGCATCGCCCCGGACATCCAGTGGCGCTCATTTAACTGTCGTCATCGCGAACCGCAAGCGGCTCAATCCATGTGCTTGAGGCCGACGCGCAGGTAGTCCCACCCCGTGACTACGGTCAGCACTGCAGCGCCCCACAGCGTGGTGAGGCCGACGGTATGCGGCACGTTCACCGTCAGGCTTCCTGCCGTCATGAGCCATTCCGGCAGGGCCTGCCCGAGGATCAGCGCGCCAAGCGAGACCATCTGGAACGTCGTCTTCCATTTGGCGAGGCGGCTGACCGGCACCGAGACCCGCAGCCCCCCGAGAAACTCGCGCAAACCGGACACCGCAATCTCGCGCAGCAGGATCACCAGTCCGGCGATCACGTGCATGTCGCCAACGTAGGGCCCGCGCAGCACGCCTTGCGCCGTCAGCACAAGGATCACCGCCGCCACCATGATCTTGTCGGCAATCGGATCGAGGAATACGCCAAGCTTGCTTACGGCCCCTTGGGCGCGGGCAAGATAGCCGTCGAAATAGTCGGTGATCCCCATCAGGCAATAGACGCCGAATGCAAGACCGTAGCCAAGGCGCCACTCAGGCCACCACAGCAAGGCCGCCAGCAAAGGCACGGTCACGATCCGGGACAGGGTGAGCAGGTTGGGCAACGTCAGCATCGACGACAGGCATAGCCTGCATTGGCGCCAAACGGAATCGCAACATTCACCGCTTAGGGCAGCCACCGCAAAACCTCTTGCCCGCAATCCTCACCGGGCTAAGGGTGCGCTCAAGAAGAGATGTCGGCAAAGGGTTCATGACAACATCGACGCATCTGGTGCGCACGCGCCGCTTCCTGCCGCTGTTCGTCACCCAGTTGCTGGGGGCTTTCAACGACAATCTCTACAAGAACGCGATGGTCCTGTACGTGGTGTACAGCGTCTACAATTCGGAAGCCGCCGAAGCGCGTTTCTCGGCCATCGCTTCTGGCCTGTTCATCCTGCCGTTCTTCATGCTTTCTGCCTTGGCAGGTCAACTTGCCGACATGCGCGACAAGGCGAAGATCATCCGGATCGTCAAGGCCTGCGAAATCGCCATCATGCTTGTTGGCGGAACCGGCCTGGTACTCGCGTGGATGGGCGTCGAAGTCGAACAGATCGCCATTCCTCTGATGCTTGCAGCCCTGCTGGCGATGGGCGTGCACTCCACCTTCTTCGGCCCGATCAAGTACGCCATCCTGCCGCAGCATCTGCACGACGGCGAAGTGCTGGCGGGCACCGGACTGGTCGAAGCCGGCACCTATATCGCGATCCTTGCCGGCACGATTCTGGCGGGCTGGATCCCCGTCGAAGTGGCGGCAGGCGGCGTGGTCGTCACTGCATTGATTGGATACTTCTCCGGTCGGCAGGTCCCCCCTGCCCCGCCGATGATCGAGGCACAGAAGATCGATTTCAACGTCTTCACGTCATCGTGGAGACTGATCCGTAACACGACGCGACACCGACAAGTGTTCATGGCGATCGTGGCGATCAGCTTCTTCTGGACCGTCGGCACCGTGCTGTTCATCCAGTTCCCGCCCCTTGCCAAGAACGTGCTTTCTGCCAGCAAGGAGGTGGCAAGCCTCTTTCTGGTGATGTTCTCGATCGGCATTGCCATCGGTTCGATGTCGATCAACGCGCTGCTCAAGGGGACCGTCTCGGCGCGCTATTCGCCCGCGTCGGTGATCGTGATGGGCCTGTTCATCGCCGCCTTCCATCAGGTATGTGATTATTGGCCCGCGCATCCCGGCATGCCGCTGATGGACGTGTCGACTTTCATCGCCCAACCCCTCGCCATCCCTCTGCTGCTATGCCTGCTCGGCATCGCCGTGGCGGGCGGGATGTTCGTCGTACCGCTCTACGCTTTCCTGACGACCGTGGTCGACAAGTCGGAAACAGCCCGCACGATCGCTGCCAACAACATCGTTAATTCCGGGGCCATGGTGGTAGGCTCGCTGCTCGCGGTGGGCCTCAGCGCAGCAGGGGTTGCCATTGTCGATCAGTTGCTGCTTGGCGCCGCGATGTGCGTCGTCTCGGCTTGGCTGGGCTACCTGCTATACCGCGCGGAACGAGCCGCCAAGGCAGCCTGATCAGGCGATAAACACCATGACTGCCAGGAAGCAGGCACAGTAGGCGATCAGGAAGTCGCGCAAGTCCTGCATGGATATGTGCCGCAGATTGACCGGCTCCGACCGTATATCTGTTTCGCGCAGCAGAGCCTCCGCCCGCTTCATCGCCGCCAGCACTTCCGGTTCATGGCGTGGCAGTTCGCGCAAGGCATGGCGGGGCAGTTGGGCGCGGAACGGGTGGCGTGCGGTGCCGTAGGCGGTGCTGGGCGACATGGTCATGACCGAACCTTAACGCTTTATTCACCTTTCGGTATCCCGCCATCTCGCGCTTTTTGCGGGCGTGCCTGTTCGGGACAGTCTGGCGCAAAAAGAAAGAGGCCGCCCCATCAGGGACGGCCTCCGGTGACCGGCCTGCCGATCAAAACTGTTCTGGCAACAGATCAGATGTCGTCGCCAAGCGCACCCTTGACCTTGCCGGCCGCCTGCTGCGCCTCACCCTTGCGCTCCTGCGCGACGCCTTCGCCATGAAGGCGGGCATTGTCGGTCGCCTTGCCCGCTGCCTGCTTGGTGTTACCAATGGCTTCGTTGGCGAGGCCCTTGGCCCGATCGGTCAGTTCACCCATCTTGGATCTCCTTGAATCTTCAGCGACGTTTCATCGCTCCCACGGAGATCAATACGCGCCGAATCCCCCTCGGTTCCGGCTCAAACCGCTCCTGCCATGCGCAGGATAAGGTTCCATTCGTCCGGCCGCACCGAGCCCACGGACAGTCGCGAAAGACGGATCAGATCCATCTCCTGGAGCTCCGGCGTCGCCTTGATCTGCTTGAGGGTGACCGTTTGCGGCAGCTTCTCGACAGGCTTGACCTTGACCGCCGCCCACTTGCCTTCAGGGTCGGTCGGATCGGTCAGCCCACCTTCGCTGATCACGATCACGCCGACCACTTCAACGCCAATGTTGGAATGATAGAAGAACGCCAGATCACCCGCCTGCATCGTGCGCAGGTTGCGCGCAGCCAGGTGATTGCGCACGCCGTCCCATGTCCCCTCGCCCTCGGCGATAAGGTCATCCCAGCCGTAGACGTCCGGTTCGGACTTCATCAGCCACAAGTTGCGGCCAGCGGTGTCGGCAATGTTGATTTTGGTCATGAAACCCCACGCGAATCCCGTTACAGGCGGTTTCCATAGCGACAATTTTCCGAACTGGAACACCATGCCCCTGCAAACCCTGCCGGTGATCTCGCTCAAGAGCGAGCCCGCAACGCTTTCCCGTGACCTCGGCGAATCCTTTCAGAGCTTCGGCTTTGCCATGGTGCGTGACCACGGTATCGATGCCGACCTGATCGCACGCGCCTGGGCGCTCACTGCCGAATTCTTTGCCCTGCCCGAGGATGAAAAGCGCAGCTACCACATCGATGGACTCGGCGGCGCACGCGGCTACACACCGTTCGGCACCGAGATCGCCAAGGGCGCCAAGCGCCACGACCTCAAGGAATTCTGGCACGTCGGTCGCGATCTGCCGGCGGACCATCCACTCGCTGCGATGTCGATGTTCCCAAACATCTGGCCAACCCGCCCCGCTGGCTTCCGCGAGACTTTCGAAGCGCTCTATGCCGAATTCGACCGCGTCGGCGCGCGCATTCTCTCGCGCATCGCGGTGTGGCTGGGACTCGATGAGCACTGGTTCGATCCGGCGATCGAGGATGGCAACTCGGTCATGCGCCTGCTGCACTATCCGCCGCTGCCTGCCGATGCGGAGCCCGGTGCAATTCGCGCCGGCGCGCACGAGGATATCAACCTGATCACGCTGCTGCTGGGCGCCGAGGAAGCGGGTCTCGAACTGCTGACCAAGCAGGGCGAATGGATCGGCGTCTCGCCACCCGAAGGCGCGCTGGTCGTCAACATCGGTGACATGCTGCAGCGCCTGACCAACCACGTCCTGCCCTCGACCACGCACCGCGTGCGCAACCCCGAAGGCGAGCGCGCCCGCCACAGTCGCTATTCCATGCCCTTCTTCCTGCACCTGCGCAGCGACTTCCCGTTCAAGACGCTGGACCAGTGCATCACGCCGCAGAACCCCGACCGTTACCCGGTCTCGATCACCGCTGATGACTACCTGCAGGAACGCCTGCGCGAGATCGGGCTGAAGAAGTGAAGGTGAGCGACGCCGCGCTTCATCCCTAAGCGCGGTGTCGCACCCTCACCCCGCAGGCCGCTCCACCGGGACGACGTTGTACTTCCGCACCTCTTCCTGGCTCAGGCAATAGCGCGTCGAAGGGTTCTCCTTGGTCGCCACTGCCTGCTGTTTGTACATCACCTCGGTCAGCAGCTTGCGGCTGATACCCATGCGGATCAGGAAATCGTTGTCCTCGCTGGCGAGAAGCGCACTCGCCTGCTCGATCTCTCCGATCAGCCGCGTCGTCTCCTCGGTGCCTTCGTCGACCGATATCTCGATCACGTCGCGGTCGCCGGTGTGCGTAAACATGTGGACCATGAACATGCCGCCGGGCTCCACAAAGCGGCGATCGCCCCCCATGAACACGAAATTGCAGGCAGAAAAACAGGTCCACCCCGCAGGAATGCGGGTGACCATGCCGGGGTAGGACCGAATCACCTTCCCCGCACGATTTCCGGCCGCAGCATCCCCCCCGCGCGATTTCAGCCAGACCTCCTCGATCCGCTCGTCCGCATCGATTGCCGCCTTCAGCCGTTCAGGCAGGCGCGAATCGATGATGCCATCGGCGATCAGCACCCGCTTGCCGCCCTTGTCGACGGGGGTCAGCGTCATCGCCTTGGCAACGCCCCAATCCGGCTTTTCAGGGCATGTCGGGTTCCGTGGGTCCATTGCGACCGGTTTTGCGGCCCCGGTGCCCAGCAGCAAGGCAAGAAACGGGAGAACCAGCCGCATCAGGCCGCCAGCGAGTAACGTGCCGAGCCCGGCGCGCGACACATGCGCTTGTTCGCGGTGGTCTCCTCACCGTTGACGATGATGACGTCGGTCACGGTGATGCACTGGCGTCCAACCGCTCCGTTCGAAGCTACCTCGTCATTACGCGCGGTGATTGTCGAAGTGCCAGAGACGTTCTCGCGCGTGTTCGACGTCCATGACGAGCTGCTGCCCACCTCTTCGCCACGTGTCGCTTCCACCGTTGCCTCGGCAGCCTGCTTCTGCTCCTCGGGATCGAGGCGGCAGGCGATCGCATTGGTGAGGGTGTCCGCAAACTCGGCGGAGGGAAAATAGCTGCCAATGCCAGCCGAACTGGCTGCACGGCCAATGCCCTGCCCGAGCAATCCCCCAAGGACAGACGACCCGGCACTCTTGCTCTTGCCCTTGGGGCAGCCGTCCGTGCTTTTCTGCGATGACGACGAACTGCGCGGGATGGACGGGATGCTGAAACCCCCGAACTGCGCCGAAGCCTGGCTTGCCACCAGAGCAATGGCGGCGAAAGTTGCCGCGATGCGGCAGGAGGTGGCGAAAGGCGTGGGGGCGCGACGCATGACAAGTCTTTCCAACAATGTAGCTTGTGCGGCCCTTTAGTTGATTGAACGCTAGCAAGGCTGTGATCTTCGTCAATCGCGGCGCGACGGGCTGATCACATCGCCGGCCTCGAAAGCCTGGTGCACCAACGCAAAAGGCCGCCCGAAGGCGGCCTTTCGAAGGAGGGATGGTGGAGCCTAGCGGGATCGAACCGCTGACCTCCTGCATGCCATGCAGGCGCTCTCCCAGCTGAGCTAAGGCCCCATTTCCCATCAGGTTCGCCCTGGGAGGCGAACCGCTCCGGCGGTGTATCTCGCCGGGAGCCGCGCCTCTAAGGGAGGTTGTCTTGGCTGGCAAGACGAAAAAACCGTCCCGGGAAATTTTTTGGGGCCGGCCCGAAAACCGGCCCCGAAAACATCAAACTTCGTCGTCGTCGCCGTCGTGGCCGGCAACGCCCAGATCATCGTCACCGCCGAGGTCAACGTCGTTGTCCGGCGAATCGCCGTCCTCGTCGATGTCGAGATCCTCGTCGGCCAGATCGACGTCAGGCGCGACGTCGGCCTTTTCCTTCTGGATCTCTTCGTACGGAATCGGCTGCTTCGACTTGAGCACCGGCTCGGCGGTCCAGGTGTACTTGCACTCGACGCAGGTGATCGGGTCAGCATTGCCCAGATCGTAGAAGCGGGTGCCGCACTTCGGACAGCTGTGCTTGGCGCCCCATTCCGGCTTGACCATGAAACTTCCTCAAGACTGGCCCGGCAGGACAGAACATCGCCGGGCGGAGAAACTGCACGCTTGATGGGTCCGCGCTCCCGCGGAATCAAGAGAGCGCGCGCCTTGCCATAGCGGCGCGCTGCTGTCAAAAGCCGCGCGCTTTATCGGCCCTCCCCGCTTCGAAAGTAGAGATTCCGTGTCCTCTCACGATCCGGCGCAGATGCGCCCCCGCCGCTTCACTGCCAACGGACCGCTCAAGGGCGGCATCCGCGTGCCCGGCGACAAGTCGATCAGCCACCGCTCGATCATGCTCGGCGCCCTGGCCGTTGGCGAAACGCGCGTGACTGGCCTGCTCGAAGGCGAGGACGTCCTCTCCACCGCCGCAGCGATGCGCGCCATGGGCGCGACCATCGAGCGAGATGCCGATGGCATGTGGCACGTCCACGGCGTCGGCGTTGGCGGCCTCCTGCAGCCGCAACAGGCGCTCGACATGGGCAACTCCGGCACCTCGACGCGCCTGCTGATGGGCCTCGTCGCCAGCCACCCAATCACGGCAACGTTCGTCGGCGACGCCTCGCTGTCCAAGCGCCCGATGGGACGCGTGATCGACCCGCTCTCGACCATGGGCGCGGAATTCACCGCCAGCCCCGGCGGCCGCCTCCCGCTCACGCTGCGCGGCATCTCGCCCGCCGTGCCGATCGAATACCGCCTCCCGGTCGCCTCGGCGCAGGTGAAGAGCGCCATCCTCCTTGCAGGGCTCAACACCCCCGGCGTGACCACCGTCATCGAACCAATCCCCACCCGCGACCATTCCGAGCGTATGCTGCGCGGTTTCGGCGCGGAGTTGACGGTCGACGTGGCAGATGACGGCACGCGCGTGATCAAGGTCCGCGGCGAGGCCGAGTTCAAGCCGCAGGACATCGTCGTCCCCGGCGATCCCTCCTCCGCCGCCTTCTTCGTCGTCGCCGCACTGCTGGTCGAAGGCTCTGACCTGATTGTCGAGAACGTCGGCCTCAACCCCACCCGCGCCGCGCTGTTCGACGTGCTGCGCCTGATGGGCGGCAGCATCGAGGAACTCGACCGCCGCGACGTTGGCGGCGAACCCGTGGCTGACCTGCGCGTGCGCCATTCGCTGCTGACCGGCATCGACGTCGATCCCGCCGTGGTCCCGAGCATGGTGGACGAGTTCCCGATCCTCTTCGTCGCCGCCGCGCTCGCCAAGGGCCGCACCGTCACCACCGGGCTCGAGGAACTGCGCGTCAAGGAGAGCGACCGCATCAGTGCCATGCGCGCCGCGCTGGAACTCGCCGGAGCCAAGGTCACCGAAACCGAGGACGGGTTGATCATCGACGGCACCGGCGGCGATCCGCTCCCCGGCACGGCGGAAGGCGCCAGCGTCGTCACCCACCTCGATCACCGCATCGCCATGTCGATGGCCATCGCCGGCATCGCCAGCAAGCGCGGCGTCGAAGTGGACGACACCCGCCCCATCGCCACCAGCTTTCCGGTCTTCGAAAGCCTGCTCGAGGGCGCAACGCGTTGACCAGCCACGATCTGGCCAACCTCGTCGGCTTCTGCGGCACCGCCTGCATCATCTTCGCCTACGGCTATGCCACCCGGCAGGACCAGCCCAATCCCTTCGTGCAGCACGGCGTCAACCTGCTTGGCGCCGCGCTGCTGACGATCTCGCTGCTGTTCAACATGAATCCCGCCTCGTTCGTGCTGGAGTTCTTCTGGGCGGCAATTGCGGTATGGGGGCTGGTGAAAGCCTTCCGCAACCGGAGTTCGAACCCGTGATCATCGCCGTCGACGGCCCGACCGCCTCGGGCAAGGGCACCATCGCCAAGGCGCTCGCCGCGCATTACGGCCTGCCTCACCTCGACACCGGCCTGCTCTATCGCGCCGTGGGCCGGCAGGTGTTCCTGAGCGGCGGCAACCCGGACGATCCCGCAGCAGCCCTCGCCGCCTGCGCCTTTCCGGAAAGCCTGCTGGCTGACCCCGAACTGCGCAGCGAAGAGACCGGTGGCTATGCCAGCCGCGTCTCCATCCACCCCGCCGTCCGCGCCGCGCTGCTCGAACGCCAGCAGGCCTTTGCCGGCCAACCCGGCGGCGCCGTCCTCGACGGCCGCGACATAGCCACCGTCATCGCCCCCCAAGCCGACGCCAAGCTCTTCGTCACGGCCAGCGTAAGCGCACGCGCGATGCGCCGCTGGGTCGAGATGAAGCAGCTAGGCAAGGACGTGGAGCGCACCGAAATCGAAGCTGACCTCGCCGAACGAGACGAACGCGACCGCAACCGCGCCGAAGCCCCGCTGCGGCAGGCGGAAGGCGCAGCGCTGCTCGATACCTCGAACCTGACCAAGGAAATGGCCATGGCGACGGCGATTGCTCTGGTCGAAAAGCAGATCGCGGCGAAGGGCTAGGCCGCAGCCTTGCCTTCGCCGGTGGCGTCCACCACCGCAGTCTGGAAAACACAGGTTTCGCCGACACCTTTCAGCGCGATCATGTTCGGCGGGCCGAACGACGACCGATCGGTTGCCCGCAGCCAGGTGCTTTCGGAAATGGCGATGCCATTGGCGGCGGCAGTGCCTTCGAGGCGCGCGGCAATGTTCACGGTGTCGCCCCAATAGTCATAGGCCATGCGGGTCGCCCCGATCACGCCTCCGACGACTGGCCCGGAATGGATGCCTGCTCTCAGCCCGACTTCGTCAACGCCGGCAACCCTGCGCAGTTCGTCGACGCCGCAAAGCACGGCACGGGCAAAGGCAATGGCCGCATCTGCACTGTTGCCACTCGGTACGTTGCCGCCTGCAATGGCGAGGTAGGCGTCTCCTACCGTCTTGACCTTCTCCACCCCATGCTCGCGCGCGCAGGCGTCGGCGTGGTTGAAGAAGCTGTTCAGCAGCTCCACCAGATGCCCCGGCGACACCCGCTTCGCCAGCTTCGAGAAGCCGACCATGTCGATGAAGATGACGCTCGCATCGGCATAGGAATCGGCCACCATCTGCCCGGTGCGGATGCGCTCCACCGCGGTCGGCGGCAGCATGTTGAGCACCAGTTCCTCGTTCCGCGCGCGTTCTGCATCCAGTGAATCCGCCAGCATGAATGCGGCCCTGCTCGTCCGGCCGACGGCAAGATTGATCGCGGCCATGACCAGCGCGCCGCTCAGATAGCTGAGCAGCGCATAGGCCAGTGCGGCGTCTGCCGCCTGTCCGGGAAGGACTTGCCCGAGCCAGCCGATCAGGTCGCAACCCAGCCACGCCAGGAACAATCGCGGACGGCCGGCCAGCGTTACCGCAGCAAATGCCGTGATGGCGAGGCGGTTGACCACGCCCACCGCATGAAGATCGTCGTGAATGTGCAGGAGGTGATCGAACAGCACGAAGTTGATCCGGGCCACGATCAACGAAATCGCCAGCAAGGCAGCGAAATCGACCATTGGGTGGCGGACATAGTCCCGCCAGAAGGTGGCGCCGATGTAGATGCCGGTCGTCATCAAGGCCACGCCCAGCCAGAATGCCAGACGGGCGTTTTCGACCGGGTCCAGATAGAGCGGATTGACCACCGAATAGGCGAGCATGACAGACATGAACAGGACCGCGTAGAGCCGCACGAACGGCGTGCGCAGCGTTCGCGCAGTCTCGTTGTAGCGGGCTTCCGTGGCCCGGTCGCCAAACGTGCTGAACACCCCCGGTTGCTCCATGGCGGTTCTCCTCGCAATGTTCTGTATCAGCCGATACTTAACAGGTTCTCCCCGCCCCGAGCCAAAGCCGCAAAGCGCCCCATTTTCCTTGCTTTTCCCGGCCCATGCGCCTAAGCGCCGCCCGTCCGTGAAGGCTTTCGCCCGATCGGATGCCTTCGGCAGCATTCGGCTCCGGGGGCGGTTCGGCCCTTTTTGGCCCACGGCCCGCATGGGGCGGTACGTGGAGGAAAGACCGGCGGAAACAACCGCCTGGCCGGGATACCTAGAAACAGGAAGCTTGGATAATGGCTACCAACCCGTCGCGCGACGATTTCGCCGCGCTGCTTGACGAATCGCTTGGCGGAGCCGCCAACGGTGGCTTTGAAGGCCGCGTCGTCAAGGGCACCATCACTGCCATCGAAAACGACAAGGCCGTCATCGACGTGGGCCTGAAGAGCGAGGGCCGCGTTGCCCTGCGCGAATTCGCCGCCCCCGGCCAGGCGCACGGCCTCAAGGTCGGCGACGAAGTCGAAGTCTATGTCGACCGCGTCGAGAACGCTGACGGCGAAGCAATGCTCAGCCGCGACCGCGCCCGCCGCGAAGCCGCCTGGGACAAGCTCGAGAACGAATTTGGCGAAGGCAAGCGCGTTGAAGGCGTGATCTTCGGCCGCGTGAAGGGCGGCTTCACCGTCGACCTCGACGGCGCCGTTGCCTTCCTCCCCGGCTCGCAGGTAGACATCCGCCCGGTCCGCGACGTGACCCCGCTGATGGACATGCCGCAGCCGTTCCAGATCCTCAAGATGGACCGCCGCCGCGGCAACATCGTCGTCTCGCGCCGTGCGGTGCTGGAAGAAACCCGCGCCGAACAGCGTTCGGGCCTGATCCAGAACCTCAAGGAAGGCCAGATCATCGACGGCGTGGTCAAGAACATCACCGATTACGGTGCGTTCGTGGACCTCGGCGGCATCGACGGCCTGCTCCATGTCACCGACATGAGCTACAAGCGCGTCAACCACCCGTCGGAAGTCATCGCCATCGGCGATACCGTCAAGGTGCAGATCATCCGCATCAACCAGGATACGCAGCGCATCAGCCTCGGCATGAAGCAGCTTGAAAGCGATCCGTGGGATGGCGTTGCCGCCAAGTACCCGGTCGGTGCGAAGCTCTCGGGCACCGTCACCAACATCACCGAATACGGTGCGTTCGTGGAACTCGAAGCCGGCATCGAAGGCCTCGTCCACGTTTCGGAAATGTCCTGGACCAAGAAGAACGTCCACCCCGGCAAGATCGTCTCGACCTCGCAGGAAGTCGACGTGCTGGTTCTGGAAGTCGACAGCGACAAGCGCCGCATCAGCCTCGGCCTCAAGCAGGCCCAGCAGAACCCCTGGGAAGCTTTTGCAGAAAAGCACCCGGTCGGTTCGACCGTGGAAGGCGAAGTCAAGAACGCGACCGAGTTCGGCCTGTTCATCGGCCTCGATGGCGACGTCGACGGCATGGTCCACATGTCGGACATCGCCTGGGGCATCTCGGGCGAAGACGCTCTGGCCCTGCACCGCAAGGGTGAGCAGGTCTCGGCCGTGGTTCTCGACGTCGATGTCGAGAAGGAGCGCATCAGCCTCGGCATGAAGCAGCTTGAAAAGGGCGCTCCGGCTGCTGGTGGCGTTTCGGCTGCCGGTGCTGGCTCGCTGCGTCGCGGCGAAGTCGTCACCGTCACCGTACTCGAAGTCCGCGATGGCGGCCTCGAAGTGCAGGCTGGCGAAGACGGCGCAACCGGCTTCATCAAGCGCTCGGATCTGGGCCGCGACCGTGACGAACAGCGTCCGGACCGCTTCCAGGTCGGCCAGAAGCTCGATGCCATGGTCACCGGCTTCGATCGTTCGAAGAAGCCGAACTTCTCGGTCAAGGCCCGTCAGCTGGCCGAAGAGAAGGAAGCCGTGGAACAGTACGGTTCGTCGGATGCCGGCGCTTCGCTGGGCGACATCCTCGGCGCCGCTCTGAAGGCGAAGCAGTAAGCTTCACCGCCTTCTGGCAACGAAAAGCAAGGCCCGTCCGGAGAAATCCGGGCGGGCTTTTGCTTTGTCCGGAAGGCGGCGCTAAGCTTGCCCCATGACCCTACAGATCCACCAGTTCCCCTGCCTGTCCGACAACTACGGCTTCCTCGTCCACGAGCCCGCAAGCGGCGAGACCGCCTGCATCGACACGCCGGACGCTGAAGCTTACCTGCGCGAGGCCGCGGCCAGGGGCTGGCGCATCACCCAGATCTGGAACACCCACTGGCACCCTGACCATGCGGGCGGAAACGAAGCGATAAAGGCCGCGACGGGCTGCATCGTCATCGCCCCCGAAGACGACGCCGGAAAGATCGCCGCCGTCGACCGCACCGTGGGCCAGGGCGATACCGTCCAGCTTGGTAGCTTCACCGCGACCATCATCGACGTCGGCGGCCACACCATGGGCCACTGCGCCTACCACCTGCCCGCAGCATCGGTAGCCTTCGTCGGCGACGCCCTCTTCCCGCTCGGCTGCGGCCGGATGTTCGAAGGCACCCCGCCGCAGTTCTGGGCGAGCCTCCTGCGCCTCAAGGCCCTGCCCGCCGAAACGACGCTCTACAGCGCCCACGAATACACCCAGTCCAACGCCCGATTCGCTCTCTTCGCAGATCCGGACAACAAGGCCCTCTCCGCCTATGCCCGGGGCGTCGATGAAAAGCGCGAGCGTGGCGAATGGACCGTGCCCACCACGCTCGCCGCCGAACTCGCCTCCAACCCCTTCCTGCGCGCCGACGATGCCGACATGGCCGCGCGCTGGGGCGGATCGTCGCCGGAAGAGACATTTGCCGCCCTGCGCAAGGCCAAGGACACTTTCCGCTGACGCCGATCCTGCTAAAGCGTGAGTTGACTTGGGGGAACGCATGGCCGGCGAGAGAAAGATCATCCGCGTAACGTCGTTCGACGTGGCCGAAGCCGCAGGCGTAAGCCAGTCCACCGTCAGCCGCGCCCTTGCCGGTGACACCTCGATCAGCGAGCCGACCCGCCAGCGCGTGATGGAAGCCGCGCGCCGCCTGAACTACCAGGTGGACGAGAACGCCGCCCGCCTGCGCCGTGGCCGCACCGGCACGCTCGCCGTCGTGATGATCTGCCGCGAGGCGCAGGACCGCAAGGACATCAACCCCTTCTACTTCTCGCTGCTCGGCTCCACTTGCGCTGCAGCCTCGGCCAAGGGCTACGAAACCCTCGTCTCCTTCCAGGATGCGCCCGAAAACTTCTGGGGCCACTTCCAGGAGCGCCGCAAGGCCGACGGCATGATCGTGATCGGCACGACCACCAATACCAAGGCATGGGACTATTTCCGCGACATGCCGGAAGGCACGCACTGGACCTGCTGGGGCTCGCCCGACAACGACATGCCGTGGGTGCGCAGCGACAACCTCTCGGGCGCAACGCTGGCCACGCGCCACCTCTTGGTGCGCGGCTACCGCCAGATCGTCTGCATCGGCTCGGCCACCTCACCCCAGCGCCAGTTCCAGGAACGCTACGAGGGTTACGCCGAAGCGATGCGATCAGCGGGACTCGAACCCGTCCTGCAGCAAGTCGAAAGCGGCCTCGCCCGCGAAGAGCAGGGCCGCCGCGCCGCAATAGCCCTGGCCGAGAGCGGCACCCCGTTTGACGCGATCTTCGCCGTCTGCGACGACATGGCCTTGGGCGCGCTCAAGGAACTGACGGCACGCGGGCTATCGATCCCGGACCAGATTGGCATCATCGGCTTTGACGGCATCCGTGCAGGCGCATGGTCCACGCCGCCCCTCACCTCTATCGAACCGGACTTCCAGATGGCCGGCACTCTGCTGGTCGAACAGTTGCTGGCGAAGATCAACGGGACCGAAGGCTCCGGGCGGCGCGTGCCGGTGAGGCTGGTGATCAGGGGATCGACGCGGCCCTAGCGCCCGCTGATGACGAGCCGATATCCCGCATCGTACGTGTCGGATGCACACAGGTCGCCATAGCGTTTGTGCCACGCACCTGACGTCAGATCGTCCTCAAGCATCTGCAGCCCCGGGGCCAACGATTCTCCCAGCGCCCAGAATGACGAACTCCCCTTGCGATACCGGGCATCAAGATAGACCTCGGGTCGCCGCCAGAAAGCGTAAAGGAACCCGTCGACGCAGTCATGCGGCACCGCCACCGGCGCGATGCTGACTGGCCCGAGCTGCTCCTCATAAAATGACATCTGCGGCATCTGCGCATCGTCGAGAGCCGCCAACTGCGGCAAGTATTCCGTCAACCATGGACGTTGTGCCGGATCGTACGTCAGTATGACCACCGGCCCGCGAGCCACGCGACGCATCTCGCGCAAGCCCTTGGCCTTCTCGGCCCAATGATGCACCGTCAGAACTGCCATCGCCGCATCGAATGCGCCATCGCCAAAGGGCAATGCTTCGGCACTCGCCTGAACCACGGGCACGGCATTTGAGGACCGCTTGGCAATCATTTCCGACGATGGTTCGACGGCGGTGACCTTCCGGTCGCATGGCTCATACGAACCCGTTCCAGCGCCGACATTCAGGACTGTCTCAGCACCCCCAAGAGCAGCGTGTATCAATCGCGCAATGCGGGGGTCGGGTCGACGCAAACGATCATAATCCACACCAATGGTGTCGTAGAGCGCCATGCCTTCCTCGTGTCCGAATATTCCTGCGGTCCTAACGCAAGAAGTGGAGAAACAAAAACCCCTCCCGGCTCGCACCGGAAGGGGTCTTCGTGTTCTGTAAGCCCTGAAGCGGCTTGAAGCCGATCAGTTCACCAGCCCGGCAATCGCGCCATCCACCAGCGCCTTGTCGGCACCTGCGGAGTGGTTCTTCGCGATCAGGTCGCGTGCGGCGGCAGTCGCAGCCTCGGCGGCCTTGGCGCGCAGGTCGTCAACCGCAGCGCGCTCGGCAGCGGCGATCTTGTCCGACGCCATCTTCTCGCGGCGGGCGATGACGGCGGCGGTGTCGGCCTCGGCCTTGGCGACAATGGCTGCCGCTTCGGTCTTGGCGTGCTCGACCATGGCCGCCGCGTCCTTCTCGGCGTTGGCGATCTTGGCGGCGTATTCGGCGCGCAGCTTTTCGGCTTCGGCGCGCAGCACCTTGGCTTCATCGAGCTGCTTGCGGATCGCATCGATCTGCTTGTCCAGACCACCGACGATCGCGCCGGGGACCTTCTTCGAGACGAGGATCGCAAGGAAGATTGCCATCGACAGGGCGACCCATGCGCCCGGCCCGAGGCCGAGTGCCGAAGGTTCGACGTGGTGTTCGCCGCCAGCAGCTTCGTGCTCGACGACAGCGGTCGTCTCTACAGCGTTAGCCATTTGCGAGAACTCCCTTCACGGCGGCCTGCGCCTCGGCAGCGGGGATCGACAGGCCGGCGAGGCGGCTTGCGATGTCCTGCGCGGCTTCGGCAGCAACGCCTTCCACTTCACCCAACGCGGCGGCGCGGGCAGCGGCAATGCGGGCTTCGGCAGCCGTGACGGTCTCGTCGATGCGAGCCGAGGCGGTAGCGAGCTTGGCGTCTGTGGCCTTGGCCGCGTCCGCCTTGGCAGCGGCAATCACGGCCTGGGCTTCGGCGCGCTGCTTGTTCGCCTGGACGCGCCATGCCTCTTCCTCGGCATCGGCGGCGGCCCGTGCGGCTTCGGCAGCGGCAAGGTCGTCGGCGATCTGCTTGTCGCGGCCGTCCATCGTGGAGACGACCTTGGGCAGCATGCCCCGGCCGATCACGAAGAAGACAATGCCGAAGAACACCAGCAGCCAGAAGACCTGGCTGGAATAGGTGGTGGCAAGCTGTTCAATCTGAGGCATCGCGGGTGTCCGGGCGTCAGGCGGCCGGGGCGGACCCCGGCCAGCATTTTCAACAATCAGTGAGCTTCGTGTGCCTTAGGCAACGAAGATCAGGATCATCGCGACGACGAACGAGAGCAGGCCCAGAAGTTCGGCGGCGGCGAAGCCGATGAACAGGCGGCCCTGCTGACCGTCAGCGGCGCCGGGGTTGCGCAGCGCGCCTTCGAGGAACTTGGCAAACACGTTGCCCACGCCCAGCGAGGCGAGACCGGCGCCAACAGCGGCGAGACCAGCACCGAGCAGCTTTGCGCTTTCTGCGTCCATGTCAAAAACTCCTTTTATCAATTCCGTATGGGAAAATGTTGCGGGTATCAGTGAAGGTTCTCGGCGTCGTTCAGGTAGACGCAGGTGAGCAGGGCAAAGACGTATGCCTGAATGCCTGCCACCAGAAGTTCCAGCGCGCAGATGCCGATCATCAGCACGAAGCTGGGAACGGCGGCGAGGAAGAAGGTCCCCACCCCGGCATTGGTGCCGGAGATGACGAAGCCCGAGAGCACTTCGAGCAGCACGTGCCCGGCCATCATCGCCACGAAGAGACGCAGGCCAAGGCTGAACGGACGCACCATGAACGAGATCAGCTCGATCGGGAAAATGATCGGGATCATCGGAACGGGCGTGCCGTGCGGCACGAACAGGGAGAAGAAGTGGAAGCCGTGCTTGGCAAAGCCGACGCCGAGCACGATGGCAAAGCTCATGATTGCGAGCACGCCGGTGACGGTGAAGTGGCTGGTTGCCGTGAACGGGTGCACGCCGACGAGGGCTAGCGGCAGAAGGCCGAGCATGTTGGCGAACAGGATGAAGCCGAACAGCGAGAACACGTAAGGCAGGTACTTGCGGCCAGCCTTGCCGATGTTGGCCTGAAGCAGATTGTCGACGAAGCCGGTCAGGCCTTCGACAGCCATCTGCCAGCGGCCCGGAACCAGCTCGCGCTTGGCACCACCGGCAACGAACGCGACCAGCACCACCGTAGTGATCGCCATCCACAGCGACGAGTTGGTGAACGCGATGTTGTAACCACCAATAGACCAGCGATCGGTCCCGAAAAGGGTCTCGATCGTGAACTGGTGAACCGGATCGACCTTGCCTTCGGCCACGCGCTTAACCCCGTATCACTCGAATACAACAACAGCGCCCTATTCGGGGCGCCGGCTCGAAATTCGGATGATGTTCCGGAATGCCACGACGACCCCCATGAACAGCATCACCAAGAGACCCCAGGGGCTCGTTCCGGCAAACTGGTCAATGACCCAGCCGATGAACGCGCCGCCCACGAGGCCGCCGATCAGTTCCGCCAGCACGCGGTTGCCCATGCGGTAATTCGCATCGGTTTCCCCACCTGCCTTTGGCCGGTTGCGCTCCTCTTCCCGCTCGCGAAGGGCTTTCAGCCGCTTGTCGAGCGCGTCGATCCGCGCATCCTCGCCGATTGGCTCCGTCCCGCCGGTTTCGTCATTCATGCTTGTTCCCCTGATCAGTCGCCCGACCGAAAGTGCAGCACAAACGACGGATGACCGCCGAGAGCGCCGCCCCCTTAGGCGGGGGGTATTCTTGAGTCAACCGTCACGAACCGTGTCTGATCCCCTGTCTGACCCAAGGTATCATCGCAAATGCGAACGCCCTCCCCCGCAAGTGCGAGGAAGGGCGCGAAAGTGGCTGAAACCGGCCAGCGATTCGTATGCGGAAATTTGCGTCAGGGGCAGCGCGAATCACGCAACGGCGCGCCTGCACCACGGGTCTGCCAGGAACCGTCGGGCGCCTGGTACTTCTCGCCCGGCTTGGTCTGGGCGATCAGCAGGCAGCCCGAGGTGAGTGCATATTCCTCCACCGTTGCCTTGTTGGCCTGGGCCTTCTCGGCGTAGACTGCCTTGCGCTTGATGTTGATGTCCTCGACCACCGCGCGCAGCGCCGGAGCGGGCGGCGTGACGTAGCCGAGATAGCCGTCCATCTTCTCGCCGACCTGGCCCGCAGCGCGCGCTGCAGCATAGGCCGGATCGCGGCTCTGCGCGAAGGCGGGCACCGCGATCGTGCCGAGCACCAGCCCGGTTGCAGCGAGCGTTGCGAAGGTCTTGCGCATCGAAACCTTGGTCATCGTCTTCGTCCTCAGAACGCCTCGGCACATCAGAAGATGTCCGGGTTGCTTTCGATCGTGTTGTTCGCATCCTGCGCGAGCCGGTACACGACCTCCTGCTTGATGTTGATGTTGAGCTCGATCACGATCGGCTTGTCCGGTGCCTTCACCGAAATGCAGCCGCCCAGTGCCAGGGCCCCCATCATTGGCAGCACCAGCAGGTGGCGCGGCCTGAACTGAAATCCGTTTTTCCCCATGCCCCTGTTGGTCGCAGGGTTCGCGGATCGGGTCAATTCCACCTTCCTCATGGCATTTTTCCGCTTTCTGCAGGCTGAATATTGGTGGGGCTTCCGGGCAGTACGATCACCGGAGCGCCGCCGGGACGGACGCCGTTTGCCGAGCGATAGAGCGGCCGCCCTTGCGCATCGACCAGGCCCAAGGTTCTGGGATCCTTGACGAAAGCGGGATCGTACATCGCCTTGAACGAGGTTATGATCTGGTAGAACGGTGCGCGGATGTTGACGTTGAACTGGATCGGCAGGTTGGCGACCTGCTTGGTGATGAAGTTCTGCTTCGTGCCCGCGCCCTGCTTGACCCCGCCGAACCGCACATTGGTGACGATCTCGCCCTCGAGATCGCCGCGCATGGCGATGGTCATGGTCTTGTAATCCAAGGATTTTAGAGCATCGAAGGCAAAGTTGGCCATCGCTCCCATGTTCTCGTAGGTGAGCGCGCCGATGTAGGACACGTTGCCTCCCGGTGCGCGCGAGACGAGCGTTCCCTCCTCGATCCGACCGCCGTTGGCGTCGAAAATCAGCGGGAACTGTCCGTCGAAAGTGCCTGTTGCGGCTAGATTTCCCAGCTCCATCTTCTCGATGAACTTGGCCGCGTCGATGCCGATGACGCTCAGCGTATAACGGCGCGCTTCGGCGAGACCGAGGCGCAGGTCGGTCGGTTCGAGGACGAGCGTGCCGCCGAGGAACGGCCAGCGCGCGTCGTGCAGTCTAAGCACTTGATCCGGCAGCAGACTTATGTCGACGACGCCTTCGGTCACCTCGATGCCGGGGTTGATCGAGGCGACGGTCAGCTTCTGGTGCGGGGCGGTGACCATGCCGAGAAGGTCGGTGAACACGAGCTTGCCCTTCAGGCCCTTCACGGGGCCGAAAGCTGCTGCAAGATCAAGGTTTTCGGTGCCGAACGTGCCGGAACTTGTCACCCCGCGCGCCGTCCAGTCGATCACGCCGTCGCCGGTCACCTTGCCGTTGACATTGGCGACGACGCCGAGCGCCAGGCGCGTGAGCTGCGCGGGCTGGAAAGCCTTGTCGAACAGGAGGTTGTCGACACTGATGTCGGCGTGGCCCCGTGCGGTCGACAGGTCGTGGCGGATGCTGACCGCGCCGACTTCGCGCGAGGTCTTTGCTTCGCGCAGCAAGGCGTTGGCAGTTATGCGATTATCCGCCAGCGTCAGCGTTGCGCCGGTGGAATGCAGCTTTTCGAAGCGGGCAGGGTCGAGACGATCGGTGAGGTCAAATTCGGTGCCGGAAAGTACAAGCTTTCCATCGACATAGCGCCATTCACCCGAGGCATTGGAGATGTCGAGCGGAACGGCGGCGAGCTTGGCTCCAACTCCCCCATAACTCCCCCCCAACTCTCCCCCAACTCTCGCGTCCAGATTGGCAACTGTGAGGTGCGTTGCGGTAGCAGGCGGACCCAGCGTTACGTCGACGGCAGTGGCCTTCAGGACACCCGGCCAGGCAAATCCAACAGCGCCGGTGCGCAGCGCAAGTTGGGTTTCACCCAACTTGCCGGTGAGATCGAGTCCGGGCGTGCCGGCAGCGACCTGCAGCCCCCCGGCCCCGTTGCGGACGATGGCGCTGCCGCCCGGCGGACAGAACTGCAGCGCGTTGCCGTCCACCGCCATCTGGCCGAGTTCCAACCGGTCGAAGCGGGCGGTGACGCAGTGGCGCCAGAGCGCGAGTTCGCCGCGCGCGCCGTAGGCACCGTTGACGGGGAGGACGAGGTTCTGAACGGAACCGCCCGGAATCGCGCCGGACACCTGGGTAGTGCCGGAAAAACCCAGCGATCCGTCAGCGATCTGGGCGATCATCATCTCGGGGATGGCCAGCGACCCACCGGCCGCGCGCCACGGCGCCATGGTCAGGCGGAACAGGGCCTGCCCCGCACGACCGCGCTCCATCCGTCCGACGATTCGCGGAAAGCCTGCACCGCCGGTGGCAAAACTGCCCGCCAGCAGGGGTGGACCGCCCTTGGTGCCGCTGGCCATTTGGAAGCGCGACAACGTGAGCAGCGTCTGCCCGGAGCCCCCGGTCAGGCGCGCCTGCGGGATCACCACCGACATCGCATCGCCATTGCGGCGCAGCGCGATTTCGCCACCGAGGCGGCTGCCACGTTCCTCGCGCTTGAGGCTGGCGCGCAATTGGGCGAGCATCGGTGCAAGGAGCGTGCCCGAGGCACTGCGCTCACCCGAGGCCAGGGCATTGTCGAGAGCCGCGCCCTGCCGCAGGCCCTGCCCGTCGATCGTGCCGCGAAATTCGGCCTTGCGGAAAGCCTCGCGGGTGCGGACCGAGCCTTCGAGCCCGAGCAGGCCGAAGCGGACGCCGCCGCTGCCGACTCCGCCGGCGTTGGCAGCGATCCGCCCGGTCAGGGCACTGTCGCGGTAAGCAAGGCGCGTATCGAGTGCCAGCGTTTCGGCAGAGAGGCCGGGCACAGCCAGCTTGTTTCCGCGCACCGTGGCGGCACCGGCAAGTCCTGCAAAACCCTTGTCCGCCCGCGCATCGAGATCGGCCACCAGCGGACCGCTGCTCGCACCGCTATCGCAGGCAATGCGGTCCAGGCGCAGCGGCCCGGTCAGCGATGGCCGCTCCTCGCGCACTGCGATCTTGCCGACGAAGCGGGCGCCGTCCGCCTTGCAGCCGCTACCCGAAAGTGACGGCGCAACCGCCGCCAGCGTCCCGGCAAAACCGTTCTGCAAGCCGCCCCGGCCTTCGATCGAGAGGCCGATTTTCCCCCCATCGGTGACGATCAGGCCGCGACCATCCTGAACCTGCAGGTCAAGCTTGGGCAGCAAGAAGGGCTGGTTGTCGGTCTTGGGCGCATAGATGACCTTGTCGAGCGAGCCGAAACTGACCCTGCCATCACGATAATGCCCATAGATGCGCGGCGCGACCAGCTTGACCGAACCGAGATAGGGCGCACCAAGGCCGTAGCGGATACCGACCTCCACGCGCTCGATCGTGAGATCCGGACGGCGCGGATCGCCGACGACCACGTTGCGCAGGATCTGCTGACCGGGGCCGATGCTCTCGATCTCGTAAGTCGCGGGCAGCCCATAGGATTTGAGCTGGCCGACGATGATGCGGTCAGCAATTGAATTGCGCGCAAGCCACAGGCCGCCCAGGCCCGCCACGGCCAGGACAAGCACGGACACGCCGACGCGCCGCAGCCCTTTGCGCGAGCGCACGGGCTCTGGCGGCGTATCCGGTTCCGCCAATTCGAAACTATCTGCCATCTGCCCCCTTCTTGCGCACTCCCCCCGCTTGGGCAATGCACGGCAAGTACATCTCACGTGTACGAACTGTTTGTACCGATTGGCGAACACTTGAGCGCCGAAGTGGTGCCCGGATAGGATCAATGACGGATCAAACCGGACTCTTTCCTGAACAGAACGGCAATAGCGGCAGCAGGATGAGCTTCGACGGCGGCGATGCCAGCGGCCACCGCGCCCGCCTGCGCAAGCGCCTGATGACCGGGGGCGAAGATGCGCTCGCCGATCATGAAGTCATCGAATACCTGCTGATGGTCGCGCGCCCGCGCATCGATACCAAGCCTATCGCCCGGTCGCTGATCCAGCGCTTCGGCAGCCTCGCGGGCGTGCTCAACGCCGATCCGCAGGCGCTCGCGCTGCATCCCAACATGGGCGAAACCAGCGCGGCGGCGTTGCGGATCGTCGCGCTTGCCGCGCGCAGGCTGGCCAAGACGGTCGTGCGTGAACAGCCGGTGCTTTCAAACTGGCAGGCCCTGCTAGATTATCTGCACATCGACATGGCGCATCTCAACGTAGAGCGCGTGCGGGTGCTTTATCTCAACACCCAGAACATGCTGATCCTCGATCATCTGGTCGGAGACGGCACGCTCGACGAAAGCCCGATCTATACCCGCGAAGTGGTGAAGAAGGGGCTGGACGTGGGCGCGGCGGCGATGATCCTTGTCCACAACCACCCTTCGGGCAGCCCCAAGCCGAGCCGCGCCGACATCCAAGTGACGCAGAAGATCATGGAGGCCGCGCGCCTGATGGGAATGACCGTGCACGATCACATCGTCATCGGGCGTGAAGGCTACACCTCGCTCAAGGCGCAAGGCCTGATCTAGGGCCTGATCTAGGGCCTGATCTGACGGATCAGATCGCCTTCTCGCCCGCCTTGCCGACCGATTCGATGTCGCGGCCGATGCCCTGGACGGTGTTGCAGGCCGCCAGGGCCAGTGAACAGCCAAGAGCGACGAGGACCAGAACCTTGCGAGCCATGTGCATTCTCCGTGCAATATGCGCGGACGCGGATATAGCGCGCCCGCCTCAGATGCAATCTTGCACAAAGGCCACGGCGCCGGGTTCGGCAATCTTAACCATGAAAGGGACGACGTGACAGGAATTGCGTGATCGGCCCGGTTTGGCCATCGTGCTCCTGAGGACGGTTGGGCGGGCAGGCATTGCAATACAGGCGGGAATCGAAGGGCTGAGAGCGCTCGCCGTAATCCCGGTAGTGCTGTTCCACGGGACAACGTCGCCTGCACCTGTGGTTTGCTGCGCTGGCGGGTATCTGCGGTGCCTCGCATTCGTCAACGCGCTCTGCCCGCAGCACCTGCCTCGCGAAAGTGCGGAAGGCTTTGCATTCAACCCCCTGCTTGCCCGCTACGCCGCAACGCACCCCGGCGTCAGATTCTTCGATCCGCAGGAAGTGCTGTGCGGGCCGCAGGCCTGCGACATCGTGCAGAACGGAAAGGCGCTGTACTTTGACGATACCCACCTGAACCCTCTGGGCGCAGACCGGGTGATCGTGCGGATGCTGGAGCGGATCGGGCCGATTTAGAGCCTCGGCCCTTGCGTTCCGGCCCCCTTGCCCCTAGCGGCCCCGGCAAAGCCTGCAGCGCCAAGATTCACGGAGTCGAACATGGTCCCCCGTTACGCCCGCCCCGCCATGACCGCGATCTGGGAGCCGGAAGCCCGCTATCGCATCTGGTTCGAGATCGAAGCGCACGCCACCGAAAAGCTCGGTGAACTGGGCGTGGTGCCGCCTTCGGGCGCCAAGGCGCTGTGGGACTGGTGGGCGACGAACCCGACCATCGACGTTGCCGCCATCGACGCGATCGAAGCCGTGACCAAGCACGACGTGATCGCCTTCCTCGACTGGGTTGCGCAGCAGGTCGGTCCCGAGGCGCGCTTCATGCACCAGGGCATGACCAGCTCGGACGTGCTCGACACGACGTTGAGCGTCCAGCTTGCGCGCGCTTCGGACCTGCTGCTGGCTGACCTCGACGCCCTGCTCGAAGCAATCAAGCGCCGCGCGTTCGAACACAAGTACACCCCGACCATCGGCCGCAGCCACGGCATCCACGCCGAGCCGACGACCTTCGGCAAGAAGCTCGCCGAGGCCTATGCCGAGTTCACGCGCTGCCGGGCGCGCCTTGTTGCGGCGCGCGCAGAAGTTGCGACTTGCGCGATTTCGGGCGCGGTCGGCACCTTCGCCAACATCGATCCCTCGGTCGAGGAATATGTCGCTGACAAGCTGGGCCTTGCGGTAGAGCCGGTCTCGACCCAGGTCATCCCGCGCGATCGTCATGCGATGTTCTTTGCGACGCTGGGTGTGATCGCCTCGTCGATCGAGCGCCTTGCCGTGGAGATCCGCCACCTCCAGCGCACCGAAGTGCTTGAGGCAGAAGAATACTTCTCGCCCGGCCAGAAGGGTTCGTCGGCAATGCCGCACAAGCGCAACCCGGTGCTGACCGAGAACCTGACCGGCCTTGCCCGCATGGTCCGCTCGGCCGTTACCCCGGCGCTGGAGAACGTGGCGCTGTGGCACGAGCGCGACATCTCGCACTCCTCGGTCGAGCGTTTCATCGGCCCGGACGCGACGATCACGCTCGATTTCGCCCTCGCCCGCCTGACTTCGGTGGTCGACAAGCTGGTGATCTATCCCGAGCGGATGCAGAAGAACCTCGACAAGATGGGCGGCCTTGTCCACTCGCAGCGCGTGCTGCTGGCATTGACGCAGGCCGGGCTGGAGCGCGACGCCTCGTACCGCCTGGTGCAGCGCAACGCGATGAAGGTGTGGGAATCCGACGGCCAGCTTTCACTGAAGGAACTGCTCAAGGCCGATCCGGAAGTTGCCGCCGTGCTGAGCGCCGAACAGATCGAGGAGAAGTTCAACCTCGATTACCACTTCAAGGCGATCGACACGATCTTCGCGCGGGTGTTCGGGGAAGCCTGAGCCCCTTCCTGCCGGGACTCGCCAAGAGACTTAACCTGTCCTAATCATCGGGGCAGGACGGGTGGCTCATGGAGCGAAAGGCATGCGAATGCTGCGCACGGTTTTCTGGGTTCTCGTCGTGGCGGTCCTCGCCGCGTTTACCGCCGCCAACTGGCAGCCAGTCGAAGTGCGCATCTGGGAAGGCCTTTTGCTGGAGACCAGGCTGCCCGCGCTGGTGATCCTTGCCTTCCTGCTTGGCCTGGTGCCGATGTGGCTGCTGTACCGGACGACGCGCTGGCGGCTGACGCGGCGCATAGCCAACCTCGAGACATCGCTGGGCGCCAAGGCCGCGCCTTCGCTGTCCTCGACCAATCTCGAAGCCGCGCGTGACGCGGACACATTCAAGAGCGAGACCCCGTGAGCAACCCGATCTACCTTGCCCTCGACCTGCCCCGGCTCGACGCCGCCATTGCGCTTGCCCAGAAGGTCAAGGGCCACGTCGGCGGGCTGAAGCTGGGCCTCGAATTCTTCTGCGCCCACGGTCATCATGGCGTGCACGAAGTGGCCAAGGTGGGTCTGCCGATCTTTCTCGACCTCAAGCTGCACGACATCCCGAACACCGTCGCGGGCGCGATGCAGTCGATCCATGTGCTGGAGCCGGCGATCGTGACGATCCATGCTGGCGGCGGCCGGGCAATGATGGAAGATGCGAAGGCAGCGGCGGGCGAGCATACCAAGGTTGTCGCCGTGACCGTGCTGACCAGCCTCGACGATGGCGACATGACGGCGATGGGCGTGGGCGGATCGGCCTATGACCAGGCGCTGCGGCTTGCTGATCTGGCACAGGAAGCAGGGCTCGATGGCATCGTCTGTTCGGGCCACGAAGTCGGCGCAATCCACAAGCGCTGGAAGAAGGGCTTCTTCGTAGTGCCGGGCCTGCGCCCTGCCGATGGCACTCTGGGCGACCAGAAGCGCGCCGTCACGCCGCGCGCCGCACGCGATGCTGGCGCCAGCGTGCTGGTGATCGGCCGCCCGATCAGCCGCGCCGAAGACCCGGTCGCCGCCGCACGCGCGATCGAGGCGACACTCTGATCCCATGATTCGCTTCCGCTTGGCCAAGGCTGGGGACGTGCCGGCGCTGCGGACGCTGGTCGAGAAGGCCTATCGCGGCGACACCGCCAAGCGCGGTTGGACGCACGAGGCCGATCTGCTCGACGACGAGCGCACGAGCGACGCGGAACTGGCCGAGACCATCGCAGCGGAGACCTCTCGCGTGCTTCTCGCCGAAATCGACGGTGTGCTGGCAGGTACGGTGACGATCACCGATGTCGGCCAGGCCCGCGCCTATCTCGGGATGCTGTGCGTCGATCCGGACCTGCAGGCCGAGGGTCTGGGCCGGGCGCTGATCGCCGATGCCGAGGACATGGCCACCGAGGCGTTCGGCGCGCGGCTCATGGAAATGACGGTGATCGACGCGCGGCCCGAACTGATCGCGTGGTACGAACGCCGCGGCTATGCCCGCAGCGGCGAAACGCGACCGTTCCCCAATGGCGAGGCCGTGCCGTTCCGCATGGTGGTGCTGGAAAAAGACCTTAGCTGAGCGGTCTATTCGGGCAGTGGTTCGGAACCGGCGCCCGAATCGCCATAATCGCTCGGCACTTCGACCTGTGCTTCGTTTGCAGCCTGCTCGGCCTCGGCAATATCGCGGTGCATTTCGGCATCCTGCTTCAGCGCCTTGCCAGCAGCACCGGCAAAGCTGCCATCGACACCGTCGCTTGGCCAGCGGGAGGCAGTTGCGCCACCGGCAAGCTCGGGGTTGAACGGACGGTCCTTCAGCGTGGCATCGACCAGTTCGATCACGCGGTTGCGGATCATGTTGTGGGCCATGCCTGCCGCTGCGCCTTCGCCGGCGCCACCGCCCTCGCAGGTCACCTTGACCTTGGTCAGCTGTGGCTCAAGCTCGGTCAGATGCATGTGGCAGATGCGGTGGGCCATATCGCCCAAGGCATCATAAGTGACTTCAGAACCGCCATTGCCGGTGATGGTCGTCCGCAACCGGAAGAATGGGCCGTCACCGGACGACGCGATGCGGGCGGAGAGCAGCTTGTCGTATGCCTGCTTGCGGCTGAGCGGATATTCGTCAGGCTCGGCGGCGCAGCCAGCAAGCAGACTGGCCAGCGCAGCTCCAAGGATCAGTCCCGCACGCTTCATGTATTCCCCCCTCGTCCAACATTAACGGGACATAACCGCGAAGGATTAATCCCATGTTTCGCGTTTAAGCGGGCACCAGTTCAGGTGTGCGACAGTTGGACTGGGCAAGTCTTGCCGCAATCCATCAGGAGACAAGCCCCGTGAAGTTCTTCAAATCCGCTACCGTTCTTGCCGCATTGCCGCTGGTCGCGCTTGCCGGCGCAGGCCTTGCGCAGAGTGCGCAAGCGCAGACCGTCTCGTCCGGCCCCGTCGTCGCCGCTGGAAACACCCTGCTCAACATCTCGGCAGAGGGCAAATCGGCCCGCACGCCCGACCTCGCCGTGTTCAATGCCGGCGTCACCACACAGGGCAAGACCGCAGGCGAAGCGCTGACCGAGAATGCGCAGCGCATGACCGCCGTCATCGCCGCCCTGAAGAAGGCGGGCATCGCCGAGCGCGACATCCAGACCAGCAACCTTTCGGTCAATCCGGTCTACGGCCAGCCCAAGCGCCTGCCGGACGGCTCCTTCGAACAGCAGGACCCGGTCATCATCGGCTACCAGGCGACCAACCAGGTTTCGGTCCGCCAGCGCAAGCTGGACCAGTACGGCAAGGTCATCGACACGCTGGTTTCGGCCGGTGCCAACCAGGTCAATGGCCCGACCTTCCAGATCGACAGCCTCGATGGTGCGCTCGACGAGGCGCGGCTTGAGGCGATGAAGAAGGCGCGCGCGCGGGCCGATCTCTATGCCCGGGCCGCTGGTCTGCGCGTGGTGCGCGTGCTGTCGATCAGCGAGAACGGTGGTTGGGCGCCGCCACAGCCGCCGATCATGTTCGCCCGCGCAGAAAAAGCCATGGTGCAAAGCACTTCGCCGGTGGCAGCAGGCGAACTTGAAATGACCGTGACAGTCAACGTCAGCTACGAACTGGCGCCCTGAGGCGTGATTGACATGGGCGGCGCGCCTCTCCTAACGCGCCGCTCATGCCTGGACCTTCCATCAAGATCTGCGGGGTGACCACCCGTGGCGCGCTTTCCGCAACGATCGAGGCGCGGGCAAGCCATGTCGGGTTCAACTTCTTCCCACCGTCACCGCGCTTTCTGACGCTGGGCGATGCTCCGGCACTGGCCATGCAGGCAGAGGGACGACTGACTCGAGTCGGCGTGTTCGTTGATGCCGATGATGCAGCGCTGGGCGATGCTGTGGCCGCAGCCCGACTCGATGCGATCCAACTGCACGGGAAAGAAGATCCGGCGCGGGCCGCAGCGATCCGCGCCCGTTTCGGCAAGCCGGTGTGGAAGGTGATCTCGGTAGCGGGGCCGGGGGATGTGGCCAAGGCCGATGCCTATGCCGGTGTTGCCGATTTCATCCTGTTCGATGCCAAGACGCCCAAGGGCGCCGCGCTGCCCGGCGGACTTGGCCTTGCGTTCGATTGGGACCTGCTGCGTGCCTACAAGGGGCCGCTGCGCTGGGGCCTTGCCGGAGGTCTTTCGCCCACGAACGTGGCAGAGGCCGTGCGCGGAACCGGTACGACGCTGGTCGACGTTTCGTCAGGCGTCGAAAGCGCGCCGGGCGTCAAGGATGCGGACCGCATACGCACCTTCTGCTTCAACGCGCGGACAGTCTGATCCCGCTTCGCGCTCGGCGTGCTGACGGGGACAGTCAGGAAAGTGCATCTCCCCATATGAAAACGGGCGACCTCATGGAGGCCGCCCGCTTCATTTCGCTTGTTGCGAAGTTCGATCAGAACTTCACGCCAAGACCGACAGCAACTGCGTCGACGTCGATCGTGCTGTCCTTCACGAAGAAGTGACGGTACTCGACCTTGCCATAGAGCTTGCCGAACGAGTGCTGGTAGCCAGCGCCGGCAGTCCAAGTGCCATCGCAGATGTCGCAGAATTCGGTGTTGTAGCCGCCAACAGCGTAGAGCTTGCCAGCTTCGGCGATCTTGGCACCGACGCGGCCGTTGAAACCGAACGAAACCTTGGTGCCTTCGGTGAGCAGCTTGTCAGCCGAAACTTCGGCGCCGACGAATGCGGTTTCACCGAGGTCGTAGTCGTAGCCAGCGGCAATACCGGCGATCGCTTCGCTTTCACCATCGCTCCATGCAACGCCGCCGCGTGCTTCGACGCGGGTTTCGTTGGCGAGAGCCGGGGTAGCTGCAACAAGCGAGGCAGCGAGAGAGATAAGAACCAGACGCATAGATTTTACTCCTGACTTTTTGGCCCCTTCTGTGAAGGTGGCGAGGCGTCAGGTAGGTCTGGTCCAGTTCGGTGGCAATGACGAAAATCACAAGAATATCAAAACGCAGAATGGTTGTGACATAGCTGCAACATTCGGCAGACTAACAAAACTCGTTACTTTTGAGATTTACTTGGCCATTATTATAACGCCAAAAGGCGACCCCTTTCGGAGCCGCCTTCACGACGTTGCAAGGACGCCCTAGTCTGATCAAGATTGCCCGCACATGAACGGATCGTGCAGGTTGCCGCAATGCAGCATGGTATCTTTGCGCCGCCCCTGCCCCAAAGGTGCAGGCATTGCAATTCTGGACTTTCCGTAAAGGCTCTGCCAAGCGCTGCGCCATGAACGCGCAGACTCCCAACAGCTTCCGCAACCAGCCCGACGAACGCGGCCACTTCGGCCAGTTCGGCGGCCGCTATGTCGCCGAAACGCTGATGCCGCTGATCCTCGATCTCGAGCAGGAATATCGCAAGGCCAAGGCCGACCCGGCGTTCCAGGCAGAGTTCGATGACCTGCTCGAACACTATGTCGGCCGCCCGAGCCCGTTGTACTTCGCGCCCCGGCTGACGGAAGAGTTGGGCGGGGCACAGGTGTGGTTCAAGCGCGACGAACTGAACCACACCGGCGCGCACAAGATCAACAACTGCATCGGCCAGATCCTGCTTGCCATGCGCATGGGCAAGACGCGGATCATCGCCGAGACCGGCGCGGGCCAGCATGGCGTCGCCACCGCCACGGTCTGCGCGCGCTTTGGCCTGCCCTGCGTGATTTTCATGGGCGCGACCGACGTGGAGCGGCAGAAGCCCAACGTGTTCCGCATGAAGCTGCTCGGTGCCGAAGTCGTGCCGGTGACGGCGGGCGCGGGCACGCTCAAGGATGCGATGAACGAGGCGCTGCGCGACTGGGTGGCGAACGTCCACAACACGTTCTACATCATCGGCACTGCTGCAGGGCCCCACCCCTATCCCGAACTGGTCCGCGATTTCCAGAGCGTGATCGGCAAGGAAGCGCGCGCGCAGATGCTCGCCCGCACCGGCCGTTTGCCCGACGTTCTGGTCGCCGCGATCGGTGGTGGCTCCAACGCCATCGGCCTGTTCCACCCGTTCCTCGATGACGCCAGCGTGAAGATGCTCGGCGTGGAAGCGGCGGGCCACGGGCTGGACAAGGAACATGCGGCCAGTCTTGCAGGCGGACGCCCCGGCATCCTCCACGGCAACAAGACCTACCTGCTGCAGGACGAGGACGGCCAGATCACTGAAGGCCACTCGATCTCGGCGGGCCTCGATTATCCCGGCATCGGCCCTGAGCATTCGTGGCTCAAGGAAATCGGACGCGTGGACTATACCTCGGTGACCGACAAGGAAGCATTGGACGCCTTCCAGCTGCTCTGCCGCACCGAAGGCATCATCCCCGCGCTCGAACCCGCCCACGCCATCGCGGCAGTGAAGAAGGTCGCGCCGACAATGGGCAAGGACCAGATCATCCTCGCCAACCTCTGCGGCCGCGGCGACAAGGACATCTTTTCGGTTGCGGAGCATCTGGGGGTTTCGTTGTGATTTAGCCCTCCCCCCTTCAGGGGAGAGGGTTGGGAGAGGGGAAATTGCGCGACGCCCGCCTCACGGAATTCGCCCGCGAAAACCGCAAGGCCATGTCAGAACCGGAAACGCGAATCTGGCTTGCCTTGCGCGCTGGACGGTTCGAAGGGGTGAAATTCCGGCGGCAGAAGGTTATCGGCCAATACATTGCCGATTTCGCTGCCAACGAACCTCGCATCGTGGTGGAGATCGACGGCCACACGCATGACGTCGACGACCCTCGCGATGCGGAAAGAACGAAATATCTGAACGAGCGCGGCTACCATGTGGTCCGCTTCACGAACGGCGATGTTATGACGAACCTTGAAGGTGTGCTGCAGATGCTTGCCATGACGCTGAGCGAAGCGCGGGAAGCCCCTCTCCCAACCCTCTCCCCTGAAGGGGAGAGGGCTTGATGTCGCGCCTCACCTCCGCCTTCGCCAAGGGCCGCCCCGCCCTCGTCACTTTCGTCACGGGTGGCGATCCGACGCCTGACGCCACTGCTGCCATCCTTGACGCGCTCGTCGAAGGCGGGGCCGATGTGATCGAACTGGGCATGCCGTTCACCGATCCGATGGCCGATGGGCCGGCGATCCAGCTGGCCAATCTGCGCAGCCTTGGCGCTGGCACCAAGACGGCTGATATCCTGCGCATCGCTACCGAATTCCGCGCGCGCCACCCGGACGTGCCGCTGGTGCTGATGGGCTATGCCAATCCGATGACCATTCGCGGGGCCGACTGGTTTGCCGCCGAATGCGTCAAGGCGGGCGTCGATGGCGTGATCTGCGTCGACATTCCACCAGAGGAAGACGCCGAGCTTGGCCCTGCCTTGCGCGCTGCGGGCGTCTCGCTGATCCGCCTCGCCACGCCGACGACCGATCATGCGCGGCTGCCTGCCGTGCTCGAAGGCTCGTCGGGTTTTCTCTACTACGTGTCGGTCGCCGGGATCACCGGCATGCAGCAGGCAGCGCAATCTTCCATCGAAGAGGCCGTCGCGCGGATCAAGGCTTCGGCGACGATCCCTGTCGCCGTCGGCTTCGGGGTGCGCACGCCGGAACAGGCCGGGGCCATCGCCAAGGTCGCTGACGGCGTCGTCGTCGGCTCGGCCTTCATCGATCTGGTCGAAAAGCATGGGCTTGACGCTGCCGGGCCGGTGAAGGAATTGACCGCCGCACTCGCCGCTGCCGTCCACTCTGCCCGCAAGGAAATCTCATGAGCTGGCTCAACAAGGTCCGCAACGCGCTCCCCTTCACGCCAAAGCGGGACACGCCGGACAATCTGTGGATCAAGTGCCCTTCGTGCAGCGAGATGCTGTTCACCAAGGACTATGAGGACAACCTCTCGGTCTGCCCGCATTGCGACCACCATGGCCGCATCGGTGCCGACGCGCGGTTCGACCAGCTGCTCGACGCCGGCTATGAACTGCTGCCCGCGCCGAAGGTCAAGGAAGACCCGCTCAAGTTCCGCGACAGCAAGAAGTACGTCGACCGGATCAAGGCGGCCCGTGCGGCAAACCCGCACCCCGATGCCCTGACCAACGCCTTCGGCCGGATCGAGGGGCAAAAGGCTGTGGTCGGCGTGCAGGAATTCGCGTTCATGGGCGGATCGATGGGGATGGCCGTGGGCAATGCCTTCGTCGCCGGGTGCGAACGTGCGGTGCGCGAGAAGTGCCCTTACATCGCGGTGACCGCTGCTGGTGGCGCGCGCATGCAGGAGGGCATTTTGTCGCTGATGCAGATGCCGCGTTCGACCGTGGCGATCTCACGCCTTCATGCGGCGGGCCTGCCCTACATCGTCGTGCTGACCGATCCGACGACCGGCGGCGTTACGGCGTCCTACGCGATGCTCGGTGACGTGCAGATTGCCGAGCCCGGTGCGCTTATCGGCTTTGCCGGACAGCGCGTGATCCAGGACACGATCCGCGAGAAGCTGCCCGAAGGCTTCCAGCGCGCCGAATACCTCCACGCCCACGGCATGGTCGACATGGTGACGCACCGGCGCGACCTGAAGGTGACGCTGGCGCAGGTGATCGACTACCTGATGGCGGGCAAGGCGGCGGCGTGAGGCTTCTCCCCTCCCGCAAGCGGGAGGGGTCGGGGGTGGGCTGTTCCAAGGCCTGCGCCTGCCTCTGCCCACCCCAAACCCCTCCCGCTTGCGGGAGGGGCTTCCATTGAAAGACTTCGCGATCTCCGAGAACGCCGCGGTCCAGGCGCAGCTTGATCGCCTCGGCGCGCTGTCGCTGCCATCGGGGCGGCTAGGGCTCGATACCGTGCGCGAACTTTGCGCGCGCCTGGGCAATCCGCAGGACCGTCTGCCGCCCGTGTTCCATGTTGCCGGGACCAACGGCAAGGGTTCGACCTGCAGCTACCTGCGGTACATTCTCGAGGCCGAGGGGCTGACGGTCCACTCCGCCACCAAGCCGCACCTCGTCCGCTACAATGAACGCATCCGCATCGCTGGCAAGCTAATCGAGGACGAGCTGCTCGCCGCGCTGCTCAAGGAAGTGCTGGACGCGAGCGAAGGGCTGGAGCCGAGCTTTTTCGAGGTGACGACGGTCGCCACCTTCCTTGCCTATGCACGGCATCCCGCCGATGCCTGCGTGATCGAGACCGGGCTGGGCGGCAGGCTCGATGCCACCAACGTCATGCCGACGGCTGCGGTATGCGGGATTGCGACGCTGGGCTTTGACCACGAAGCGTTCCTGCTTGCACCCGAAGACGGCGTGCCAACTGACCCGCTAGCCCGGATCGCGTTCGAGAAGGCGAGCATCGCCAAGCCCGGCGTGCCGCTGGTGACGATGGCCTATCCGCAAATCGCCGCCGATTCGGTGGCCGAGACCGCAGCGCGGATTGGTGCGCCGCTCATCATGCGCGGGCGCGATTGGGACGCGGAAATCGCTGGCTCGATCCTCTATCGCGACGAGCACGGCGAACTGCCCCTGCCCCTGCCCGCGCTGCCCGGCACGCATCAGGCAGAGAACGCAGCACTGGCCGTGGCGATGATCCGGCACCAGAACGCGGTACGTGTCAGCCTGGGCGCGCTTGGCAAGGGCATCGTCGATGCGCGTTGGCCGGCGCGGTTGCAGCGCCTCGGCGCGGGTCCGTTGACCGCGCTTGCGGGCGGACGCACCGTCTGGCTGGACGGTGGACACAATCCCGATGCCGGGCGTGCCATCGCGCGGCACCTCGAAGGCCAGCCGCCGGTGCACCTGATCATGGGCATGCTGGCGAACAAGGATCCTTCGGCGATCCTCAAGCCGCTGGCGGACCGCGCCTTGTCGATCTCGGTCGTCCCTGCTCCCGGGCACGATGCGCACAAGCCTGCGGACTTTGCGCCGTTCACCAGCCTGCCGGTCGGCAGCTTTGCCACCGTGCCCGAAGCGCTGGCGGCGCTCCCGGCAGAAGGCGACGTGCTGATCGTCGGCTCGCTCTATCTCGCGGGCGAAGTGCTGCGGTTGAACGAGGAAGTGCCGGACTAGCCCTCTTCCTCCCCCGCCGTGCCGATCGCCGCATCGACAAGGCCGCTGCGGCTCATCCACCAGAACAGCGCGATGCCCGGCAGCGCCAGCACGGTGGTGAGCAGGTAGAAGTTCACGTAGCCCATGCTCTCGATCAGCGCACCGGCTGTGGTGCCCGTGGCGAAGCGGCCGACGATGCTCGCGGCAGCAGAGATCAGGGCATACTGGGCGGCTGTGTAGCGCAAATCGCAAAGCGCCGAGAAGTAGGCGACGACGACAACCCCGCCATAGCCGGAGGCGATGTTCTCGAAGCCGATTGCGCCTGCCATGCCGATGTTGGAATGGCCCGCAGCCGCCAGCGCCGCGAACGACAGGTTCGACACCGCCATCAGCACCAGCGCCAGCAGGACCGAGCGCTTCAGCCCCATCTTCGCATAGGCCACGCCACCGATGAACACGCCGATCAGATAGGCCCAGAAGCCGACGCCAACGTCCCACAGTGCGATCTCGTCATTGCTGAAGCCAAGGTCATCGAACAGCAGGCGGAAAGTGAGGTTCGCCAGCGTATCGCCGACCTTGTGAACAAGGATGAACAGCAGCACGAGCCATGCGCCGTGGCGGCGGAAGAACTCACCGAACGGGCCGATGATCGACGCGAACACCTCGCCCACGCCCTTGCGCGCGGTCGGTTCACGGTGGCGTTCAGGCTCGCCGAGGAAGAGTGCAGTCAGCATCGCCGGAAGTGCGAACAACGCGCAGGCAAGGTAGGCCGCGCTCCAGCCGGAACGCGCGGCCATGAACAGCGCCAGCGCGCCCGCACCCGCCGAGCCGATGCGCCAGCCGTACTGGCTCATGCCCGAGCCGGTGCCGAGCTGGTAGGGTTTCAGTGTCTCGATGCGGTAGGCGTCGATCACGATGTCGAACGTCGCACCCGCGACGCCGACCAGCACTGCCGCCAGCACCGTGGCGCCAAGGTCAGCGCTCGGATCGACCAGCGCGAGATTGGCGACCGCGGCCATGACCAGCGACCCCGCCAGCAGCATCCACGAAACGCGTTGCCCCAAGCGCCCCAGCAGCGGCAGGTGCACGCCATCGACCAACCAGGCCCAGAAGATCTTGAGGTTGTAGACAAGGAACGCCAGCGTGAAGGCCGTCACCGTCTTTTTGTCGATCCCGTCCTGCGCCAACCGGGTCGTCAGCGTTGCCCCGATCATCGCATAGGGAAAGCCCGAGGACACGCCGAGGAAGAACGCGGCGAGCGATTCCTTTTCGAGATAGGGGCGCACCGAGTCCCACAGGTTACGGTCACTGGCATCGGTGCTCATCGAAGATTTCGCTCCCTCAAATGTTGCTGGCAACCTAGCGGCCAAATCCAACCGCGCCAGAGGTAGATGACTCGGGGTGACGGATAGCGCGTTCTCGCGTAAGGGCTGCGCCATGACTTTTCCCCCAAGAAACGGTGGCGATCGGCCGAAGCGGTTAAGCCCTCGGCCCGGTACCACCGAAAAGAAGCCTTTTTCGATGCGCAGCGGTGCGCCGCGCACCTCGCAACCGGTCGTGCCCGCCAAGCGCGCGCCCAATGCCGACGGCTCCGAGCGCGAGGGCGATCGGATTGCCAAGCTGCTCGCCCGCGCCGGCATTGCCAGCCGCCGCGAGGTGGAACGCATGATCGAGGAAGGCCGCGTCAAGATCGGCGACGAGGTCGTCACCACGCCGGCCACGCTGCTGACCAGCCTCAAGGGCGTGAGCGTCGACGGCAAGATGGTTGGCCCGATTGCCCCCCCGCGCCTGTTCCGCTTCCACAAGCCCGCAGGCCTTATCACTGCCGAGCGCGATCCCACCGGCCGCCCGACGATCTACACCGCTTTGCGCAATGCCATGCCCAAGGACGCCCCACGCGTCATGCCGGTCGGCCGCCTCGACGTGAACACCGAGGGTCTGCTGCTGATGACCAACGATGGCGAATTGAAGCGCGCGCTGGAACTGCCCTCAACCGGCATTCCACGCACCTACCGCGCCCGCACCTTCGGCGACATCACGCAGGCGCGGCTCGAGGAACTGATGGAGGGCATCGAGATCGACGGCGTCCGCTATGGTCCGATCAACGCCAACCTCGAACGCAGCGCCAATCGCAACAAGTGGATCGAATTGACCCTGACCGAGGGCAAGAACCGCGAAGTGCGCCGCGTGCTCGAACATCTTGGCCTCGAAGTCTCGCGCCTGTTGCGCACCAGCTATGGCCCGTTCGAACTGGCCGACCTGCAGCGCGGCTCGGTCGAGGAGATCCCGCAGGTCATGGTCGAACGTTTCCGCAAGACGCTGAAGACGAAATGAGAATCCCAAAGTGAGGATCATTGCCGGAGAATGGCGCGGCAGGCCTTTGCGCGCGCCCGAGGGGGACACCACCCGCCCCACCGCCGACCGCACGCGCGAGACGCTGTTCTCGATGCTCGCCAGCCGCCTTGGCAGCTTCGAGGACCTGACCGTGGCCGACCTGTTCGCAGGATCGGGCGCGCTTGGCCTCGAAGCGCTGTCGCGCGGGGCCGCTTCGGCAATCTTTGTCGAGCAGGATGCCGGCGCGATCCGCACAATCCGCGCCAACATTGCAGCGCTGCGCTGCGCCCCGCAGTGCGACGTGCGCGCCTCGTCGGTGCTCAGCCTTGGCCCGGTCAAGCAGCCGCTCGACCTCGTCATGCTCGACCCGCCCTATGGCACCGGCGCGGGCGCCGTCGCGATCGACCGGTTGACCCGGCTTGGCTGGATCGGCGAGGCGACGTGGATCTGCCTTGAGACCGCAGCCAAGGAAGTGCCTGATGTACGGGTGTGCGAGGTCGACGCCGAGCGGAAGGTCGGCAAGGCGCTGATCACGCTGATGCGGCTGAAGGCCTAGCCCGCCCGCTTGGGCGAGAACTGCACCCCCGCCAGCGTCATGGCCCCTGCCAGCGTCAGGAACAGCCCGACATAGGCCGTGCCGCCGATCCCGGCGAGCCATGCCGCTGCGAACGGGGCGAGCGCGCCGCCGATGATCCCGCCCATGTTGAACGCCACCGAAATGCCGGTGTAGCGGACTTCGACCGGGTAGAGCGTCGGCAGCCAGGCGCCGAGCGGGCCGTAAGCCAGCCCCATGACGAACAGCGCGCTGGCCAGCGTTGCAAACACCACCGGCAGCGAGGCCGAGCCAAGGCCAGTGCCGAACACCATGCCCACGATGATCGTGAGCGCCGCGCCAGTGCCAAGGACGAGCCGTGCCGAGGCCTTGTCGGCCCAGTACCCGGCAACCAGAATGCCGAGCGCAAGGAAGGTGTTGGCGCCAAGCTGGATGCCGAGAAACTCCTGCTTGGCATAGCCGAGTTTGGTCGTGGCGAAGGACAGCGCGAAAGTCGTCGCCAGATAGAAGATCGCAAAGCACGCAACGACGCCCGCGATCCCGGCCAGCACGGCGCCGAGATGATTGCGGAACAGCAAGCCTACCGGCACCTTGGGCGGCTCGGCCTTCTCGAGCGCTTCCTTGAACGCGGGCGTTTCGCCGATCTTCAACCGCACCCACAGCCCGAGGCCGACCAGCAGCGCGCTTGCCAGGAACGGCACGCGCCAGCCCCAAGCGGCGAAGTCGGCATCGGAAAGCCCCTTGCCGAGCAGCAGAAACAGCCCATTGGCACAAAGGAAACCCAGCGGCGCACCCAGTTGCGGCGCACTGCCGAAGCGGGCTTCCCAACCCTTCGGCGCATTCTCCACGGCGAGCAGCGACGCTCCGCCCCACTCTCCGCCAAGCCCGAAGCCCTGTCCAAAGCGCAGCAGGCAAAGCAGCGCGGGCGCGACCCAGCCGACCATGGCGTACGTCGGCAGGAAGGCGATCAGGAAGGTGGATCCGCCCATCAGCATCAGCGAGGCGACCAACGTCGACTTGCGCCCGATCCGGTCGCCGAAGTGACCGAACGCAATCGCGCCCACGGGCCGTGCAAAGAACGCAAGGCCGAAGGTCATGAAAGACAGCAACGTCTGCGCTGCCTCTGATTCTGTGGGGAAAAACAATGGCCCAATGACGAGCGCGGCCGCTGTTGCGTAGATGTAGAAGTCGTAGAACTCCACCGCCGTGCCAACGAGGCTGGCAGTCAGCACGCGACCCTGCTGTCGAATCGGATTCATCGGCGCGCTTCTCCCCTCGTTCGCGGCGCGCGTTGTTCCGTCTCAAGCCTGCCGGGTCAACACCACAAGCGAAAAGGGGCGCCGGCAACCCGGCACCCCTTTCACGCGACGATCGTCGGAAGCGTTCAGATACCGCCGCGATTGCGGCAGCTGTCGGTAACGGTCTTGCTGCAGACCGTATACTTCTTGTTCATGGCCGAGGCGGGCGGCGGGGTCATGTTGCCGGGCGTGCTGGCGCTCATCCCGCCTGAGGGAGGGGTTGCGGGCTCTGCCGGCGTAGCTGGCGTTGCCCCCGTACCCATGCCGGGATTGGGCTGGGCGGGCGTAGCACCGGATGATGGCACGGCGTTCCCTGAAACCTGCGCCACGATCGAGGGCCAGACTTGTGTGCGCTGCTCCGGCGTCATGGCGTATATCTGCGCCTTCTGCTCGTCGGTCAGAGCCCACCAGCCCTTCTGCTGATCAGTGTCGAGGCTCCAGAAGTATTCCTGATAGGTGGACGGCCATGCTGCGTACTTGGTCTTTTGCTCGGCGGCCCAGGCGTCGATCTGAAGCTGCTGGTCAGGCGTGGGCGAGAAGGTGCCGGTCACCGTGGTGGCAGCGGTGGTGTCCGATGTGGTTGCCGTGGCGGTCGTGGAAGTCGACTGGGCCGCCACGAACGTGGGACTCGAAGCGATGGCAAGCGCAAGCGCGCTTGCGGCAAAAAGATTTCGCATGGAATTCTCCTGATTTTGTTTTCGTACCCGAAGTCTTGAGGCCAAGCCCTGCCCCGCTGGCCCGGTTCCCGGCGCTGCGACGGCTGCGCCCGGATTCAAGACGAAGCGAACATGCGCAGAATGGGCGGTTAGCGATTGCCGCGACAGCGTTTGGTCCCTATCTGTTCGCCTATGTCTTCCCCCCAACCTGTGAATCCCGGCAATGCCGAAGCGTGGCTCGATGGCCTGAACCCGCCCCAGCGCGAGGCGGTGACGACGACCGAAGGGCCGGTGCTGATGCTGGCGGGCGCGGGCACGGGCAAGACCGCCGCGCTCACCGCGCGCCTCGCCAATCTGCTGCGCCAGCGGCTCGCCTGGCCGAGCGAGATCCTGTGCGTCACCTTCACCAACAAGGCCGCGCGCGAAATGCGCGAGCGGGTGGGCAACCTGATCGGCCCGGCGGTGGAAGGGATGCCGTGGCTTGGCACGTTCCATTCGATCGCCGCCAAGATGCTGCGCCGCCATGCCGAACTGGTCGGCCTGCAGAGCAACTTCACGATCATCGACACGGACGACCAGTTGCGCCTCCTGAAGCAGCTGATCGTGGCCGAAGGCGTGGACGACAAGCGCTGGCCCGCCAAGCAGCTTGCCGGACTCATCGACAAGTGGAAGAACCGCGGCCTCAACCCCGGCGATCTCGATGCGCTGGAGAACGAGGCCTATGCCAACGGCAAGGGCCAGCGCTTCTACGCGCTCTACCAGAACCGCCTGCGCGAGCTGAACGCCTGCGATTTCGGCGACTTGCTGATGCACATGCTCAACATCTTCCGGCGCGAGCGGGACGTGCTGGAATCATGGCAACAGCGCTTCAAATACGTGATGGTGGACGAATATCAGGACACCAACGCGGTGCAGTACCTGTGGCTGCGCCTGCTTGCCCAGAACCGCAAGAACATCTGCGTGGTGGGGGACGACGACCAGTCGATCTATTCGTGGCGCGGTGCCGAAGTCGCCAATATCCTGCGGTTCGAAAAGGATTTTCCCGGCGCCAAGGTGATCCGCCTCGAACAGAACTACCGCTCCACCCCGCACATCCTCGGCGCGGCCTCGGGCCTGATCGCGGAGAACTCCGAACGCCTCGGCAAGACGCTGTGGACCGAGGTTGACGGCGGCGACAAGGTCCGCGTGATCGGCGTGTGGGACGCTCCGGAAGAAGCGCGGCGTATCGGCGAGGACATCGAACGGCTTGAGCGTGAGGGCGCCCCGCTCGATCGCGTCGCCATCCTCGTGCGTGCGCAGTTCCAGACGCGCACCATCGAAGACCGCTTCATCCAGATCGGCCTTGGATACCGCATCGTCGGCGGCTTCCGCTTCTACGAGCGCGCCGAAATCCGCGATGCGCTGGCCTACTTGCGCCAGATCGCCAGTCCGCAGGACGACCTTGCGTTCGAGCGGATCTACAACACCCCCAAGCGCGGCCTTGGCGACAAGACGCTGGAAAAGCTCCACCGCCATGCCCGCGCGCGCGGCATCCCCCTCTCGCTGGCGGCGGTGGAGATCCTCGATACCGACGAGCTGCCAGCCCGCGCGCGCAACACGCTCGCCGCGCTGATGCGCGATTTCGCGCGCTGGCGCGATGCGGCCAAGCAACTGGTGCCCGCCGAACTCGCTCGCACGATCCTCGACGAAAGCGGCTACACCGCCGCGCTGCAGGCCGAGAAGACGGCTGAAGCCGCCGGACGCCTCGAAAACCTCACCGAACTCGCCCGCGCGATGGAAGAGTACGAGACGCTTGGCGATTTCCTCGAACACGTCAGCCTCGTCATGGACAACGAGAACACTGCCGACGAGGACAAGGTCACGATCATGACCATCCACGCCGCCAAGGGGCTTGAGTTCGAAAACGTGTTCCTGCCCGGTTGGGAAGAAGGTGTGTTCCCCTCGCAGCGCTCGCTGGACGAGGGTGGACTCGCTTCATTGGAGGAAGAGCGCCGCCTCGCCTATGTCGCGATCACCCGCGCCCGGCGGCGCTGCACCATCATCCACGCCGCCAATCGCCAGATCTACGGCCAGTGGACCAGCTCGATCCCCTCGCGCTTCATCGGCGAACTGCCCGCCGAGCATATCGAGGAGGAAACCACCCTCTCGGGCGGCGCATCGATGTGGCGCGCCAACTGGAGCGAGCGCGACGATCCCTTCTCCCATGTCGCACAGGCCAATGCCAACCGCGCCGCCTCACGCGGCCCCGGTTGGCAACGCGCCGCAGCCCAGACCTTCAACCCAGCCCCCCGCCGCATCGCCGAACCCACCCGCAGCGCCGCCAGCTTCGCGGCCAAGCCGCGCGGCGACATCACCGTGGGCGCGCGCGTCTTCCACGAAAAGTTCGGCTACGGCACCGTGGCCGAGCAGGAAGGCAACAAACTGGAGATCGACTTCGAAAGCGCGGGGCGCAAGCGGGTGATTGATAGCTTTGTTAAGGTGGCTTGAGAGCGTTGGCTTTGTCGCTCACTGTTGTGGGACGACCGGATTCGTCCACTTGCCGACATTGCGCGTCCGTGGTCAATTGAACGCATGAGCGGCAACCCTGCCTACAATGCCCTGATGCACGAGGTCTGTGTCGGCAGAGGTTGGTGCGGCGGGATCGTCAACGGCAAGCCATCGCATGTAGATGATTTCATTCCTGAAACGGGACCTGTAAGCGCGGATCAGTTCGTCGAATGGCTATTTCTTGCCGATGGCGTCGATCCATCGTCCGACCCTGCCAAGTGGGAGCGACATAAGGCTGGCCTGCGGGAAGCGTTCGTCCGCCATATGGGGGCAGAGATGCTCGACGCCTCGGCACTTAAATGGGATGTTAGCTGACCACTATTCGCGGCCATTCCGTAAATTTGCGGTGATCGTCCTGCCGTCACCCCGTGCTTGACACGGGGTTGGGCTGTTCTTCCGGCGCAGCGCCCGAAGAGAAAAGCCAAGGCCCGGATCAAGTCCGGGCCGACGATGAAATGGGCTGTTATTTTGCGCCGAGTGCTCTTGCTCTCTCCCCTTCAGGGGAGAGATACGCAGGGTTGGCGGCTTGCCGCCTAGCCGAAGTTGAGCGGGGCTTGGGCAGAACAGCCCCTCTCCCAACCCTCTCCCCTGAAGGGGAGAGGGCTAAAGTGCCGAAACCGCCAGAAACTCCGGAATCGGCCCGTTCCACTCGCCCGGCTTCGACGGCGGTTCGGAGTGGTCGCGGTAGCTGGGCTGTTCGCGCCGTGGAGCGCGTTCCTGCCGCGGTTCGCGTTCGGCACGCGCCTTTCGCTCCTCGCGCGCCGGACGTTCGCGGCGGCTTTCGCGCTTGGGCTCTTCCTCGCGGCGCTCGGTTTCGCGCGCTTTCCGCTCTTCCTTCTCGGCGATCTCGAGCTTGAACTCGGGGATCTTGGTTCCCTGCAGCTTCTCGACGTTGTCGATCGCCTCGGCATCTTCCGACGCCACCAGCGTGAACGCCCGGCCCGTCGCCCCGCCACGACCGGTGCGGCCGATGCGGTGGACGTAGTCGTCGGGGTGCCACGGCGTGTCGAAGTTGAAGACGTGGCTCACGCCCTTCACGTCGAGCCCGCGCGCGGCGACGTCGGACGCGCACAGGATCGAGATGTCGCCGTCCTTGAACTTCTGCAGTTCGGCATTGCGCGCGCTCTGGTCCATGTCGCCGTGGATTTCGCCGGCGGCAAAGCCGTGGCGCTGCAGCGACTTGGCGAGTTCGCGCACGGTCGTCTTACGGTTGGCGAAGACGATGGCGGTGGAGACGTTGTCGGTGCGCAGCAACTGGCGCAGCACTTCGCGCTTCTGGCGCGAGGTGCAGCGGACCTTGAACTGGGCGATGTTGGTGTTCGTAGCGGCAGGGCGCGCCACTTCGATCGACTTGGGGTTCGACAGGAACTTGTCGGCCAGCTTCTTGATCGGCGGCGGCATCGTTGCCGAAAACAGCAGCGTCTGGCGCGTGGTCGGCAGGCGCGAGCAGATCGTCTCAATATCGGGGATGAAGCCCATGTCGAGCATGCGGTCCGCCTCGTCGATCACCAGCATCTCGCAGCCGGTGAGCAGGATCTTGCCGCGTTCGAACAGGTCCATCAGGCGCCCGGGGGTGGCGATCAGCACGTCGACGCCGTCCTGCAGCGCCTTGACCTGATCGCCCATCTGCACGCCACCGATCAGCAGCGCCATCTTGAGATCGTGGTTCTTGCCGTACTTCTCGAAATTCTCGGCAACCTGCGCGGCGAGTTCGCGCGTCGGTTCGAGAATCAGCGAGCGCGGCATCAGCGCGCGGCGGCGGCCGTGGGCCAGAATGTCGATCATCGGCAGCACGAAGCCGGCCGTCTTGCCGGTGCCGGTCTGGGCAATGCCGATGATGTCCTTCATCATCAGGACAGCGGGAATTGCCTGCGCCTGGATCGGAGTGGGCTCATCATAGCCGGCGTCGAGCACCGACTGGAGCAATTCATCCGAGAGGCCGAGATCGGCAAACTTCATGCAGGCAATTTTCCGAGAACTAGAGACGGCACGAACGCAATTGTGCCCGCTGGACAGCCTGCATCGCAAAATGCCGCCAGCACTGACAGCGCGCTAAGACGATATGGCCCGAAAAGTCAAGAATTCCGCGACGAGACGGGACCGTCAGTCATCTTCCAGTACGAGTTCGCGCATCTTGGTAATCGCACAGTTCGCTCCGGCCCGCGAATGGATCGTATCCCGGCCAGCGCAGAGCTGCCCATCCTCGTTCCGTTCGACATAAAAGCCCGAATAGAAATCGCGGGCGCGGCAGGATTTGTCGAGGCTGGCGCCGATCAGCTTTCGCCCGCGCGTGACCAGCAGGAGGCGATCCTGCGATTCGATCTGCACGCCGGCAATGCTGGTGATCGGCAGGCATTTGCTGGTCTTGCGCTCATAGAAACGCGGCGGTTGTGGCGCGGCCGGCATGGGCGTGTACATCTGGCCGGGCAGGCGCGGCGCAATACGAATGATCATGCGCTGTTCGATGCGCACCTGATTCCACGACTGGTCGCCCAAGCCATCGGCAATGAAGCTGTTCAATGCGCCTGATCTGAAATCATCGTCGATCAGGGGCGATCCTGCAGGAATGGTGGCAGTCGCCCATTGCGCATCGCTGTCATCGACCACCACAGGTGCACCAACCGGTACGGCCAGCAGCATGCCCAATGAGGCCAAGAGATTGAATACACTGGGCATTTCGATGTTAAAACTCTTGAAGTCCCCTCAACGGCCCAGCGGCCCTGACCCCGCCCGATCCGCTCCTCACACCCCTAGCCTGCGGGGTTGAACCGTTGCTTAACCTGCCAGCAATGAAAAATGAATTGCCCTTGCCGCAGGGTCGCAATAGCCGATGCGCCAATGAGCGATACGTTTCTGGCAGAAGCGGCCCGCCTGCTCGGGCCAAAGGGGTTGACCGCCGACCCTGACGACATGGCACCCTGGCTGACCGATTGGCGCGGCCGCTATACCGGCGCGGCGCGGGCAATCGCCTCGCCAGCCAATACCGCCGAGGTCGCCGCCCTCGTCAAGCTCTGCGCCAAGCATGGCGTGCCGATTGTGCCGCAAGGCGGCAACAGCGGCATGTCGGGCGGCGCCACACCGTTCGAGAGTGGCGCCGAGATCATACTCTCCTTGCGCCGCATGAACCGGATCACCGCGCTCGATGCCGCGGCGCGTTCTGCCACGTGCGAGGCGGGCGTCATCCTGCAGGTCCTGCACGAGGCGGCGGAGAAAGAGGGCCTGCGCTTCCCCCTCACGCTTGGCGGCAAGGGCTCGGCCACGATCGGCGGCCTCGTCTCGACCAACGCCGGCGGCACGCAAGTCCTGCGCCATGGCTCGATGCGGGCGCTGGTACTGGGGGTCGAAGCTGTCATGGCCGATGGCAGCGTGCTCGACTTGTTGACCCCGCTCAAGAAGGACAACCGGGGTTTCGATCTCAAGCAGGTGCTTATCGGTTCCGAAGGAACCCTCGGCATCGTCACGGCTGCGACCTTGCGGCTCGCTCCGGCAATTGCCGGCAGGACGGTGATGTGGGCGGGCACGGCCTCGCTGCACGACGCGCGCAGCCTCCTGCTTCTGGCCGAGGACATGGCGCCGGGGCTGCTCGAAGGATTCGAGGTCCTGCCCCAGCACAGCCTGGAGGCGGTTCAGGCCTATACTCCCGGCACGCGCGCGCCGCTGGCGGAACCTCATGCCTGGCACGCCCTGATCGAACTGGTCGCAGGCGACGAGGGCACTGCCGCAAGGTTGCCCGAACTGGCCGAGCGCATCCTCGCCACGGCATTCGAACGCGATCTCATCGCCGATGCCACGATCGCCGCCAGCGAAGACCAGGCCGAGCGCATGTGGCTGATCCGCGAGACCATATCGCCCGCCGAACGCGCGCTCGGCCCGGCGATGCAGCACGACATCTCCGTTCCGGTCGAGAAGATGCCCGCCTTTGTCGAGGCCGCCGTCCCTCGCCTCGAGGCCGACTGGCCGGGCACGCGCGCCGTCTGCTTCGGGCATCTCGGCGACGGCAACGTCCATTTCCACGTGATCGCCCCGTCGGGCAGCGATCGGGCCTCGTGGGAAGCGGGCGACGGCAAGGCCATCAGCGCGCAAGTCCACGACATGGTGGCGGCGTGGGGCGGCTCGATCTCGGCAGAACACGGCATCGGCAGGCTGAAGCGCGACGAACTGGCGCGCCTCGCCGATCCAGCGATGCTGGGCACGATGCGCGCAATCAAGCAGGCGCTTGACCCGCATGGCCTGCTAAACCCCGGAAAGCTTGTCTGACGCGGCTTGCGCGGCCTTCTGGCAGTCCCTAAGAACCGGCGTTCCCGCTAAGCCGCGGCCAGAGTGAATTTTGCCCGCGCGAATGTTTTGATTCTTGGAGAGATGCAAAATGGCCAGCGCGCCGCAAGCGAACCTGCCGATGTTCTACAACGACCTGATGCCGCTCAACAGCCGGGACCATGCAACGTGGAAGGCCAAGAACGCGGATGCAGCGCCCTGGCTGATCGGACAGCATGCCATCCCCCTGACGGCTGAGGAGTTTCCGCAGGCTGCGCGCCATTATCCGATCATCTTTGCATCGGGTGACAATCCGGTTCCGCTGGCGCTGATGGGCCTCAACGAAGGCGTGAACGTCTTTGTCGACGAAGAAGGCAAGGTCACCCAGCCGATCTACATCCCGGCTTACGTCCGCCGCTATCCGTTCCTGCTGGCCAAGCTGAACCCGAACAGCGAAGAACTTTCGCTGTGCTTCGATCCTTCTGCCGGCCTGCTTGGCGATTCGGTGGAAGGGCAGGAGCTCTTCACCGACGGCCAGCCTTCGGAAGCGACGCAGGCCGCACTCGGCTTCTGCGAACAGTTCGAACAGGCAGGCCAGCGCACGCAGGCCTTCATCGACGAGCTGAAGAAGCATGACCTGCTCATGGAAGGCGAAGTCGCCATCCAGCAGCAGGGCAACGAACAGCCCTTCATCTATCGCGGCTTCCAGATGGTAAATCAGGAAAAGCTGCGCGACGTGCGCGGTGACGTGCTGCGGGGCTGGGCACAGAGCGGCCTGCTGCCCCTGCTCTATGCGCACCTGTTCTCGCTCGAACTGATCAGCCAGATCTTCGGCGCCCAGGTTCAGCTGGGCAAGGGACCGATCCCGGCGATCCAGGTTCCGGCCGAGTAAGCCAGACACGATTTGACACGAGGCTTGAGTAATCAAGCCACAGGTCAACAGAAAAGCGCGGTGAGCCACTCGGTTCATCGCGTTTTTTCTTGGGGTGTTGCAAAAATCCCTCGAAAGCCCTTGCAGGGTCAATGCCCCTCACCTATCTTGTGATTGTTGCGTTGCGGCTCCCCTCATGGCCCAGCGTAACTGGTGCACTCACGTGCACCTCCTCCCTGAACCTTGGCCACCTGGAGCTTGCTCCAGGTGGTTTTTTCTTGGGTTACATGAGCTTGGCCACTCTGGCCGGCGCGCTTCGGCTAATTCGGGCGCAGTCTACTCGGCAGCAGTGCGCCAGCGGCCGCGGTCGGACGCACGGCCAAGGTCGGCCACGTCGACTGCGAGTCGGCGCACCAGGCCCACCAGCAATTCGATCGTGGCATCGAAGCCGGGGCCGGGTTCGGCCATTCGTGCATCGAGATAACAGGTGCGGTCGATCTCGAGCTGCATGCAGTGAAGCCCTTCGGCGCGCCGTGCGTGCCGCTCCAGCACATAACCCCCGGCATATGGCCGGTTGTGCGATACCCGTCGTGCCGCTTCGGTGAAGAAGCCGAATGCAGACGCCACCACGCCGCCGTCGCACGAAGCGCCGAAGCGATCGCCGACGACGAATTCCGGTGCGCGCTCTCCGGGCGAACGCGCCGCCAGCGGCGGCATCGAATGAAGATCGATCAGCAGGGCAGCGCCCCAACGGTCACGGATTGTTTCGAGCGTGGTGGCGAGCGCTGTGTGATAGGGCTGGTGCACCGCGGCAATCCGCTCTGCCAGCTCGCTATGATCTAGCCTGCGCTTCCACAGCTCTCCCAGGCCCGGCAGACGACGCGGCACCAGCCCAAGCCCGCTGCGGGCGCGCCTGCCGAAACCGCTGGGCGATGCCGAAGCGTCTGCCGGCGGACCGCCGACCATCTCCCAGTCGACATCGTCGCTGGCGCGGTTGAGGTCGAGCATGGCCCGGGGTGCATGGGCGACGAGCAGTGCCGCACCGGTCTGGCGGGAGACCGCCTGCCCGAGCAGATCCGCGTAGCGATCCTCAAGTCGGGGCGCCGCAAATGCGGGATGACGCATCCGGTCAAGCAGTGACTTGGCATAGGCCCTTCCTGCATGCGGCACGGCAATGACCACCGGGATCGGCGAAGGGTCGATAGTCGTCAGGCTGTAGGCCGGCACACCGGGATTGCCCGGCACCGACCCGCCATGGACCGAAGCCGAATCGCCCTGGTGCTCACCCTCATGCTGCATCACGCAAAGGTGCAACCGATTCGCACGCAAGTCAAAGCAAGGTCCAAGAACGATTGCTCCGCTTCCAGGACGGTGGGGAAAAAGCGGTTTGCGCGAAGCTTCGGACGGGAGATTGTTAACTCCATCTGCGTTATAAGCCATCGAACTGAAGCCCCACTATAAACAACAGGTTCGCCATGATCCGGATCCTGCTCGCCGAAGACGAAGAGGCGATGCGCACTTACCTGACCCGCGCGCTCGAAAACGCAGGTTACGCCGTGACGGCCGTGGACCGTGGCACCGCTGCGATCCCCCTGCTCGAAAGCGAGCACTTCGACCTTCTCCTGTCGGATATCGTCATGCCGGAAATGGACGGAATCGAACTGGCGCAGCGGTGCAGCGAGATCAGCCCTGCTACCAAGGTCATGTTCATCACCGGCTTTGCCGCGGTGACGCTCAAGGCAAATCGCGAAGCACCTCAGGCCCGGGTCCTGTCTAAGCCGTTCCACCTCAAGGATCTGGTGCTCGAAGTCGAGCGCGTGTTCGAGGATGCGCAGTTCGCCGGGAGCCGCTGAAGCCCGGCTGCAAATTTCCCCCTTGCCATGAATCGGGACGGGGGCTAATGGCGCGCTTCCCGACGCGATCAGCGGTTCGCCGCCAGCCCAGGGACAAGCAGATGGTGCGGGCGTATAGCTCAGTGGTAGAGCACTATGTTGACATCGTAGGGGTCGCAAGTTCAATCCTTGCTACGCCCACCATCGCATAAGAAACCCCGCCATTGGCGGGGTTTTTTGTTGATCGCTGCGGACCAAAATGGCGGGAGCGACCAGCGCCCCCGCCCTGTCGGTCTTACTTGCCCTGCCAGTTCGGCTTGCGCTTTTCGGCAAATGCGGCGGCACCTTCGCGGGCATCGCTCGAAGTGAACACCGGCGCGATGTAGGCCTGCTGCTTCTGCCACATTTCCGCCTCCGTCCATTCGTGCGAATCGCGGATAATGCCTTTCGACGCGATCAGCGCCAGCGGTCCGTTCTCGGCGACCTTCGCGGCCAGGGCCTTTGCCGCATCCAGCGACGGACCTTCGACGATCTGGTTGATAAAGCCGAGTTCATAGGCGCGCTGGGCAGTGATGAAGTCCCCCGTCAGCGCCAGTTCCATCGCGATGCGCGGCGGGATCTGGCGCGGCAGCTTGATCAGGCCACCGGCAGCAGCGGCAAGGCCGCGCTTGGCTTCGGGAATGCCGAACTTGGACGAAGCGCTCGCCACGATCAGGTCGCACGACAACGCCAGTTCCATGCCGCCCGCCAAGGCGTAGCCATCAACCGCCGCGATGATCGGCTTCTTTGGCGTCCATTCCGACAGCCCGCCAAAGCCGCGCCCCGGTATCGAGGGCGATTCCCCGCGCAGGAAGCCTTTGAGGTCCATGCCCGAACAGAACGTGCCGCCCGCACCGGTGAGGATCGCGCAGCGCAGGTCGGCCTCTGCATCCAGCCGATCCATCGCTGCCGAGATGCCCTCGGCCGCAGCCTTGTTCATCGCGTTCTTCGCATCGGGCCGGTTGATCGTGACGATCAGCACGTTGCCATCGACTTCTGTAAGGACTTCCGCCTCGCTCATCGCATCTCTCCAAAAGGGCTTGCACCCGGATTTAACCGGTCACTTAAATATCTGCATTGTCCATGAGCGGATGTCCAGCGCAAAGCCTGCAAAAATTGCGCGAATCGCCTACCTGCCTTGCGCGCAGGGAAGCCTCTGCTAAGGGAAGGCGCAATTTCTCTCCCCAGCTTGAAAGACAGGACGGACATGGCGAAGATCAAGGTGAAGAACCCGGTCGTCGAACTCGACGGCGATGAAATGACCCGGATCATCTGGGAATGGATCCGTGAACGCCTGATCCTTCCCTACCTCGACATCGACCTCAAGTACTACGACCTCTCGGTCCAGAAGCGCGACGAGACGGACGACCAGATCACCATCGATTCCGCCAACGCGATCAAGCAGTACGGCGTCGGCGTGAAGTGCGCCACGATCACCCCTGACGAGCAGCGCGTCGAGGAATTCAACCTCAAGTCGATGTGGAAGTCGCCCAACGGCACGATCCGCAACATTCTCGGCGGCGTGGTGTTCCGCGAGCCGATCGTGATTCAGAACGTGCCGCGCCTGGTCCCTGGCTGGACCGATCCGATCGTCGTCGGCCGTCACGCTTTTGGTGACCAGTATCGCGCCACCGACTTCGTCGTCCCCGGCCCCGGCAAGCTGCGCCTCGTCTGGGAAGGCGACAACGGCGAGACGATCGACCGCGAAGTGTTCAACTACCCCTCGGGCGGCGTCGCCATGGCGATGTACAACCTCGACGATTCGATCCGCGACTTCGCGCGCGCCTCGTTCAACTACGGCCTGTCGCTTGGCTGGCCGGTCTACCTGTCTACCAAGAACACGATCATGAAGGCCTATGACGGCCGCTTCAAGGACCTGTTCCAGGAAGTGTTCGACAGCGAAGGCTTCAAGGAAAAGTTTGCCGCCGCCGGCATCAGCTACGAACACCGCCTGATCGACGACATGGTCGCCTCGGCGCTCAAGTGGTCGGGCAAGTTCGTCTGGGCCTGCAAGAACTACGACGGTGACGTGCAGTCCGACACGGTTGCACAGGGCTTCGGTTCACTCGGCCTGATGACCTCGGTCCTCATGTCGCCCGATGGCAAGACCATCGAGGCCGAAGCTGCCCACGGCACCGTGACCCGTCACTACCGCCAGCACCAGCAGGGCAAGCAGACCTCGACCAACCCGATCGCCTCGATCTTCGCCTGGACCCGTGGCCTCATGTACCGCGGCAAGTTCGACGAGACCCCGGAAGTCGTGAAGTTCGCCGAAACGCTCGAGCGCGTCTGCATCGAAACTGTCGAAAGCGGCAAGATGACCAAGGACCTCGCCCTGCTGATCGGCCCCGATCAGGCGTGGATGACCACCGAGAAGTTCTTCGAAGCCATCGTCGAGAACCTCGAAACCGAAATGAAGAACTGGGCGTAAGCGCAGGTTCCTTCATGGTAACAGCAAAGGGCTCCGGTTCACGCCGGGGCCCTTTTGCTTTGGCAACAGTTCGACATGCGGAAACGGATGACACCACTGCCCCCCTCCCCTAACCTTGCGGAATGGCAGGCAATCTCGAACCGACGACCGCACTTTCCGACGCCCTCGTAATTCTCGGTGCGGCCGGCATCGTCATCCCGGCCTTCGCGCGCTTCCGCATCACCCCGATCATCGGATTCATCCTCGTCGGACTGGTGGTCGGTCCGTTCGGCCTCGGTGCGCTCGTGCCGCAGTATCCGTGGCTTTACCACATCACGATATCCGATCCCGCAGCAATCGCGCCCTTTGCCGAATTCGGCATCATCCTGCTGCTGTTCGAGATCGGCCTGGAACTCTCGTTCAACCGCCTGTGGGACATGCGTCGACTGGTCTTCGGTCTCGGCGCGATGGAGCTCGGCATCTCAGCCCTGCTCCTGTCCGCCGCGCTTCTGGCGACAGGACTGCAGATCAGCGGCGCCTTCGGCCTCGGCCTCGCCCTTGCCCTGTCATCGACCGCGCTGGTCCTGCCCATCGCTGGAACCCATGGCCCGGTCGGCCGCGCCGCGCTTTCCATGCTGCTGTTCGAGGACATCGCGCTTGTCCCGATCATCTTCATCCTCGGCGCGATGGGCCCGGTCGCCGCCCATTCCGATGGCCCGACGCTGGGCGAGACGCTGCTCTACGGCGGCATAGTGGTCACGGTCCTGCTGGTCGGGGGACGCCTGCTGCTGCCCCGCCTCTTCGCGCAGGCGGCTCAGACCAAGAGCCCGGAGCTGTTCCTTGCCGCCACCATGCTGGTGGTCATCGCCGCCGCGCTCTCCACCTCGCTCGTCGGCCTCTCGCCGATCATGGGCGCTCTGCTTGCCGGCCTGCTGATTGCCGAGACCGAGTACCACACGGAAGTCGAATCGATCACCAAGCCGTTCAAGGGCCTCGCGCTGGGGGTCTTCCTGATCACCATCGGCATGGGCATCGACTTGCGCGTGGTCTGGGCGCAAATCGGCCCGCTGACGCTCGCCGTGGTCGGCGTCGTCGTCCTCAAGGCGCTGGTCACGATGTTCGCCTTGCGCTTCATGGGCAAGGAACGCGCCACCGCGCTCGAAGCAGGCATCCTCATGGCCAGCCCATCGGAAACCACGCTGATCGTGCTGACCACCGCCGCCGAGGCCGCCCTGATCGACCGTGAGACCGCGCAATTCTGGCAGATCGTCACAGCCATCGGCCTGACGATCACGCCCTTGCTGGCCAAGCTGGGCGAGACCTGGGGGCAACGCGTGGCGCGCGGCACCGCCGACGTCGGCCAGAACACCTTTGTCGAAGAACCCGAAGGCGAACGTGTCGTGGTGATGGGCTTCGGCCGCGTCGGCCGGCTCATCGCCGAGATGCTGACCGTTCACAAGGCAGCATGGCTGGGCATCGATTCGGACCCGGGCATCGTCAGGACTGCGCGCAAGGACGGCCTGCCTGTCCTCTTCGGCAACGTCGACAGCGAAGCCGCCATCGCCCGCCTCGGGCTGGACGATGCCAAGGCGATGATCCTCACCATGGACGAGCCGGTCCTGATCCTGCGCATGGTCAAGCGCCTGCGCAGCGCCCACCCCGATCTGCCGATCATCGTCCGCGCCCGCGACGCTGCCCATGCGGCGGCGCTGTACAAGGCCGGGGCCAGCCACGCCGTGCCTGAAACGCTGGAAAGCTCGCTCCAATTGTCCGAAGCCGTGCTCGTTGACCTCGGCTTCCCGATGGGCCCGGTCATCGCCTCGATCCACGAGAAGCGCGACGAATTGCGCCAGAAGATCAAGGAGGAAGGCGAGCTCAACTCGCTGCCTAAGCTCAAGTCGGCCTCGCTCAGGGAACGCCCTGCCTGACGAGCCGCAACCGATCTCCTGCCCCTGCGTTTTTCAGAGGCAAGGAGAGCGAAAAATGACCCACCGCAGCAACAAGCCCGATCTCAACCCGGCAACGCAGGACGATCAGCCGAACAAGGGCCCAATCACCAAGCCTCAGCAAACTGACGCCACGATGCGCGAAAAGGACCTGCCCCGCGGCTCCGAACCGGAAACGCGCGGTGCGAGTGGGCGCCGATAACCGCGCCTACTCGGCCAGGTCTGGATTGCGTCTGGTGAAGGCAGCCGCCGCGAACCACAGGCCAAATGTGATCCAGACCAGTAGATACGGTACGGTTAGCGGATCGACAGGATAGGTGCACGCACGCCAAAGGCACCAGAAAGTCCCGACGACCGCGAGTCGACGTGATGTAGGTCGGCGACATGATGTCCAAAGATAAGAAGCAAGTCTCAGGAACGGTAACAGCAATGCAAGCGCCACGGCCGGAGCGAGCATCTCAAGCAGAGGCAAGTAGTCATTGAAGCACTCGTCGAAGCTGCGGGTGAACACACGCCCACGGCAAGCAACCTCCCGCTTGGCACTCTCACCGAAAAGCGGGAACGTGGAGATCGTGATCCACAATACACCACCAATCCATCCGGCCAAGGACCGAACCCTCATGGCGATGCTGGATGAAGTCACCCCGCCAGCACCGCCTTCGCCGCAGCAATGGCATCAGCTGCCTTGGCACCATCCGGACCACCGCCCTGCGCCATGTCGGGGCGACCGCCGCCGCCCTTGCCGCCCAGCGCTTCCACGCCTGCGCGCACCAGATCCACCGCGCTGACCTTGCCGGCAAGATCCTCGGTCACGGCGGCCGCGATCGAGGCCTTGCCCTCGTTGACTGCCACGATCACCGCTACACCCGAACCCAGACGCTGCTTGGCCTGATCGAGCAACCCGCGCAGTTCCTTGGGGTCGAGCCCGTCGAGCACTTGCCCTGAGAACTTCACGCCGCCCACTTCCTCGTCGGCGTTCTCGGCCTTGGCTGCACCGCCGCCGAGCGCCAGCGCCTTCTTCGCTTCGGCAAGTTCGCGTTCGAGCTTCTTGCGCTCGTCCATCAGCGCCGAAACGCGCGCTTCGACGTCTTCGGGCGTCGTGCGCAGGATCGCTGCGGTGTGCTTGAGCGCCTCTTCCCGCGCCACGAACCACTGCCGCGCGCCCTCGCCGGTCAGCGCTTCGATGCGGCGCACGCCTGATGACACTGCACTTTCGCTGACGATGCGGAACACGCCGATATCGCCGAGCGCCCGCACGTGCGTACCGCCGCACAGTTCGACCGAATAGTGCTTGTCCGTCGCGCGGCCCATCGAGAGCACGCGCACTTCCTCGCCGTACTTCTCGCCGAACAGCGCCATCGCGCCCGCCTCGATCGCATCGTCGGGGCTCATCAGGCGCGTCGTCACCGCCTCGTTGGCGCGGATTTCAGCGTTCACTTCCGCCTCGATCGCGGCAATGTCCTCAGGGGTCAGTGCCGTCGGCTGCGAGAAGTCGAAGCGCAGGCGGTCCGCCGCAACCAGCGAGCCCTTCTGCGTGACGTGCCCGCCCAGGCGGTTGCGCAGTGCCGCATGCAGCAGGTGCGTGGCCGAATGGTTGGCACGGATCGCATCGCGGCGTTCGACATCGATGTCGAGCTTCACAACGTCACCGACCTTGATCGAACCCGCTTCAACCTTCGCGTTGTGCGCGTGCAAGCGGCCCAAGGGCTTGGCGGTGTCGCTCACCGCCAGCTTCAGGCCATCGGCACTGGTGATCGTGCCGGCATCGCCGGTCTGGCCACCGCTTTCGCCGTAGAACGGCGTCTGGTTGACGATCACGGTCACGTCATCGCCCGCCGCAGCGCTCCCAACTTCCTTGCCGTCCTTGACCAGCGCAACGACTTGCGCCTCGCCGGTCGTGGCGGTGTAGCCGGTGAACTCGGTTGCGCCGACGCGTTCGGCAATGTCGAACCACACTTCGCTGTCGGCGGCTTGGCCCGATCCCTTCCACGCCGCGCGCGCCGCCGCCTTCTGCTGCGCCATCGCCGCATCGAAGCCCTCGCGGTCCACGGCAATGCCGCGCGCGCGCAGGGCGTCTTCGGTCAGGTCATAGGGGAAGCCGTAGGTATCGTAGAGCTTGAACGCGGTCTCGCCCGGCAGCGCGTCGCCCTCGCCCAGCGCGGCGGTCGCCTCGTCGAGCAGCTTGATGCCGTTCGACAGCGTGCGGCGGAACTGGACTTCCTCGCGCAGCAGGGTTTCCTCGATCAGTGGCTGCGCACGGCCGAGTTCGGGATAGGCAGCGCCCATCTCGGCAACCAGCGCGGGCACCAGGCGATGCATCAGCGGGTCCTTCGCGCCGAGCAGGTGGGCATGACGCATCGCACGGCGCATGATCCGGCGCAGCACGTAACCGCGCCCCTCGTTCGACGGCAGCACGCCATCGGCCAGCAGGAAGCTGGTCGAGCGCAGGTGATCGGCAATCACGCGATGGCTGGCGCGCTGCTCGCCCTCGGCCTTGACCGAAGTCAGGCTTTCGGACGCCGCGATCAGCGCCTTGAACGTGTCGGTGTCGTAGTTGTCGTGCTCGCCCTGCAGCACGGCGGCGATGCGCTCGAGGCCCATGCCGGTATCGATGCTCGGCTTGGGCAGGCTGCCGGTGATCTCACCCGCCGTCTGCTCGAACTGCATGAACACGAGGTTCCAGATCTCGATGAAGCGGTCGCCATCTTCCTCCGGCGATCCCGGAGGGCCGCCCCAGATGTGATCGCCATGATCGAAGAAGATTTCCGAACACGGGCCACACGGGCCATCATCGCCCATCGCCCAGAAGTTGTCCTTCGTTGCGATGCGGATGATGCGGTCTTCCGGCAGGCCCGCAATCTTCTTCCACAGCTCGAACGCCTCGTCGTCGGTGTGGTAGACCGTGGCGAGCAGCTTGTCCTTGGGCAGGCCCCATTCGCGCGTCAGCAGCGTCCATGCATGGGTGATCGCCTGTTCCTTGAAATAATCGCCGAACGAGAAATTGCCGAGCATCTCGAAGAACGTGTGGTGCCGCGCGGTGTACCCCACATTGTCGAGATCGTTGTGCTTGCCGCCAGCGCGCACGCACTTCTGCGAAGAGGTCGCACGAGGCACCGCGCGCGTCTCGAGGCCGGTGAACACGTTCTTGAACGGCACCATCCCGGCGTTCGTGAACATCAGCGTCGGGTCATTGTACGGGACCAGCGGCGCGGACTGCACCACATCGTGCCCGTTCGAGCCGAAGTATTCGAGGAAGGAGCGGCGGATTTCGTTCGTCGAAGTCATGAAAGGCCGATTAGGCGAGCGTTCGGCGCGCTACAAGCACGTTTCATCCATCATTGTGATCGGACGTGGCGCTTACCAGCCATGCCGCAGCATTGAATGCCACCTGACCGTCCCGATGATGGGCCTCCACAAGGTCGGCGAGCCGCCTTTCTATCTCTGCGCGCTCGGCATCAGGCAAGGTTCGCAAGGCCGCTGCGGCGGGCCCGATGCGGCGGAACAGCGCCATCGCTTCGGCTACGGCGTCGGGGCCGGTTCCAGCGATGTACCGGAAGTCTACCGGCTTGAACTCCACGGCCTGCCACCCTGCCATGCAGCGCAGCACGTGCTCGGGCAGGGCAAAGGCGAAAGGCCCAGGCGCGGTCGGCGAAGCTTGCGGAGAATCACCCTTCGGCAGGAGCGCCGCAACGGCCGCCGCCCAATCGTTCTCCGCAGCCTTGCGAAAGCACGAGAACACCATGCGTGCACCCGGAGCCGCCTGCGCGGCCAGATGGGCGAAGGCAGCTTGGGGATCGGAGAAAAACATCACGCCGTGGCGGGAGATGTACAGGTCGGGCCTCGATGCGGGCTGCCACTGCGAGGCATCGGCAAGTTCGAACGCGAGATTGGCCTGAACAGCGCGGGAGCGTGCCGTCTCGACCAGATCGCCCGAGATATCCACGCCGGTCACCCGTGCCTGCGGCCTCGCCGCGGCCACTGCAATCGACAGCTCCCCGGCACCGCAGCCGATATCGACCACGGTGGCGCCAGGCTCTCGAGCGATCGCAGCCAGCAATTTCGGTGTCAGGTCGGAAAAGCTGACATCGGTGCGACGCCATTCGCTGGCCCAGCTCCTGCCGACCGTGCCCTGCCAGTCACTTGCGCTGGTCATGCCTCACATCCCGAAATAGTCGCCGCCCTTCTCGCGAGCGCGCTGCCAGGCCGGCCGCGCGTGGATCGCCGCGACGAATGCCGCCAGCTTGGGGAAATGCTCACCCGCCCCTTGCATCACTGCGATTTCCGCCGGGAAGCTCATCATCACATCGGCCCCGGTCCAATCATCGCCGATGAAGTGGCCGGACGGGCGCAGGATCTGCTCCATGTAGCCGAAGTGCGCCGCCAGTTGCTCGTCAATGCGCGGCTTCAGCGGTGCAGCAGCCTCACCAAGCCGCGAGGTGTAAAGCTGCAGGAGGACGGGAGTCATGGCCGAGCCTTCCGCAAAATGCATCAGCTCCAGATGACGGAGGGCATCGTCACTTCCGTCTGCGGGCAACCAGGTGCCCTTGCCATAGCGTTCACACAGCACCTGCACGATCGCGCCCGATTCCTCGATCACCCGGCCATCGATTTCGAGCAGGGGCGATTTGCCCAGCGGGTGCACGGCCTTCAGTTCGGGCGGAGCCAGGTTGGTCACGGCATCGCGCTGATAATGCCGAATCTCGTAATCGACGCCCAGCTCTTCCAGCAGCCAGAGCACCCGCTGCGAGCGGCTGTTGTTAAGGTGGTGAACGATGATGCTCATGGCGATTCTCCGTGCGGTTTAAGTGGAAAGTTAACTCGCAACCGCCGACACGCAAACAAAAAGCCCGCGCGATCCTGCCGGGGAACGCGCGGGCTCTTTGTCTGGCTGGCGGGCCCGGCTTGCGCCGGTGGGTGGAGGCTGCCCGCCGCCTTGAAGATCAGACGTCGTCGTCCGCGTCCGGACCGACCATCAGACCTTCGGCAACCTTGTCGGTGCGGCCGCGGATCGCAGCTTCCAACCGGTCGCAAAGTTCGGAATTCTCACGCAGGAAGTTCTTGGCGTTCTCGCGGCCCTGACCGATGCGGATCGAGTCATAGCTGAACCAGGCGCCCGATTTCTCGACCAGCCCGGCCTTGACGCCCAGGTCGAGGATTTCGCCGATCTTCGAGATGCCTTCGCCATACATGATGTCGAATTCGACCTGCTTGAACGGCGGGGCAACCTTGTTCTTGACCACCTTCACGCGCGTGGCGTTGCCGACGATCTCGTCACGATCCTTGATCTGGCCGGTGCGGCGGATGTCGAGGCGGACCGACGCGTAGAACTTGAGCGCATTGCCGCCCGTCGTCGTCTCGGGGTTGCCATACATCACGCCGATCTTCATGCGCAGCTGGTTGATGAAGATCACCATGCAGCGCGAACGGCTGATCGAACCGGTCAGCTTGCGCAGCGACTGGCTCATCAGACGAGCCTGCAAACCGACGTGACTGTCGCCCATTTCGCCTTCGATTTCGGCGCGAGGCACGAGCGCGGCCACCGAGTCCACCACCAGCACGTCGATCGCATTGGAGCGCACCAGCGTATCGGTGATTTCGAGCGCCTGCTCACCGGTATCCGGCTGCGACACGATCAGGTTGTCGATATCGACACCCAGCTTCTTGGCATAGACCGGATCGAGTGCATGCTCGGCATCGATGAATGCCGCCGTGCCGCCGGTCTTCTGGGCCTGGGCGATGACATGCAACGCCAGCGTGGTCTTGCCGGAGCTTTCCGGCCCGTAGACCTCGATCACGCGCCCGCGCGGCAGGCCACCAACGCCGAGTGCGATATCAAGTCCCAGCGATCCGGTGGAGATCGCCTCCACCTGCATCGCTTCCTTCGAGCCCAGCTTCATTGCCGAACCCTTGCCGAACGCACGGTCAATCTGCGCAAGGGCTGCGTCGAGCGCCTTCTGACGATCCATGTCCTTGATCTTACCTTCCTCGATGAGCTTGAGCTGAGCCGCCATGGCTTCGTTTCCCTTGCTAGAGTTGGCTGACATGAGCCGTCAACAAGGGTTATGTACCTGTTGTGTTCTCATAGAACAAGAGGGGAACGACGCATTCGCGCCGATTTGGCAACGACTGGCCGCAAATGCTTACCCGATCAGGCTTTTCTCGCAATATGCGACGCCGGCAGAAGCAGGCTTGGACGACGTTATCCACGACGCAGGTCTATTTCGCGCCAAATCGGAGGCGCTTTCTTGAATCACCGGCCGTCATCGAATCGCCGCGATCCGGCTTGCGTGGGGCGCGACACTGCCCAGCATCATTGCAAGAACAGATAATATCTATAAAGTTATAGCTTAAGCCATATCGAAAGTTATTAAGGCATGTCTCAATCCCGTAAGCCGCAGCTTGCGGCCGATGGCGGCGGCGGGGGCAGTTCCATCCCGGGCAGCCCGCCTTCTGGCGCCAGGCCGAAAAGCCCGCGCTTGGAAGTCATCAGCGCACGGGCGCTGTATTTTGGCAATGGCGATCCTGGGCCGGAAACCGCGTTAGCCCGCGCCATCTCCGGCCGGGTCCAGTTCCACCGCATTACCGACGATTACGTCGGCCATGTCGACGACAGCCGGGAGTACTACAACACGCTGTTCGTTACGGGCAGCGACCCGGTACGGATTCGCAAGCTCATTCGCATTTATCGGCCTGTGCTGAAAACCAAGGCCAAGATCGTGATCATCCGCGAGGTTCGCCCCGGCGTAAGGGCGCAACTGCTCAACGCCGGTTTCGACGACGTTTTCGATGGCGATATGTCAGCTGCCGAAGGCGCCGCCCGCGTACGTGCCGTGCTCGGCCGTATCGCGCAAAGCCGGCAAGCGAAGGTGATCGAGGAAGTGAGGGACCTGCATCTTCAGCACTTCACCCGGGAGCCACTGCTCGGCCGCGAGGCGCGAGTCCTGTCCATGCTCGTGGCCGCACGGGGATCGCCGGTGCGTAGCAACCAGCTCGCCATCAGCGGTCGTTCGACGCATCGGCCGATCAGCACGAAGTCGCTGCAAGTCCTGATTTCCGGCTTGCGCGCCAAACTGCATCCGAACCTGCGGATCGTCAGTCAGGGTCCGGCAGGATACTCCCTGCAGGAAATCTCTCCGGCCCGATCGCTGCTGGACAGTGCCTTGAGAAGGACTTGAGCAAGCGGCAGCCTCACCCGGGGGTGCCGCGTTCGGCGCCCCCGGATGTCCGCGCTGGCTTTGCGGATCAGACGACGCCGAAGGCCAGCATCGCGTCGGCTACCTTCTTGAAGCCAGCGATATTGGCTCCCTTCACGTAGTCGATATAGCCGCCGCCCTGATCGCCATAGGCAAGGCACGACTTGTGGATGCCTGACATGATGTCCTTGAGCATCTGCTGCAGTTCCTCCTCCTTCCACGAGCGGCGTTCGGAGTTCTGGCTCATTTCGAGGCCAGAGACAGCCACGCCGCCAGCGTTGGAGGCCTTGCCCGGAGCGTAGAGGATCTTGGCTGCCTTGAAGACATGCACGCCGTCGAGGTCGGTCGGCATGTTTGCCCCCTCGGCCACCGCTTTGCAGCCATTGGCTATGAGCATGCGCGCATCATCGCCGAGCAGTTCGTTCTGGGTCGCGCAAGGCAGCGCGACGTCGCAAGGCACGCCCCACGGCGTCTTGCCCGCCACGAACGTCGCCTTCGGGAACGCCGTGACATATTCCTCGATCCGGCCGCGACGGTGGGTCTTGTGCGTCTTGACCCAGTCGATCTTCTCCTGGTCGATGCCGTCCGGGTCGTGAATGTAGCCCCCCGAATCCGACAGCGTCAGCACCTTGCCGCCCAGTTGCACGATCTTCTCGGCAGCATGCGTCGCCACGTTGCCGGAGCCCGAGATCACCGCTGTCTTGCCCGTAAGGTCCTCGCTCTCGGTCGCCAGCATGTTGGCAAGGAAGTAGACCGCACCATAACCGGTCGCCTCGGTGCGGATCAGCGAGCCCCCCCATTCGAGTCCCTTGCCGGTCAGCACGCCGGTAAAGTTGTTGGTGATGCGCTTGTACTGGCCGAACATGAAGCCGATCTCGCGCCCGCCGACGCCGATGTCACCGGCAGGGACGTCGATGTCGGCCCCGATGTGGCGGTAGAGTTCGGTCATGAAGCTCTGGCAGAAGCGCATGATCTCGCGCACGCTCTTGCCCTTGGGATTGAAGTTCGAACCACCCTTGCCGCCGCCCATCGGCAACCCGGTCAGCGCGTTCTTGAAGGTCTGCTCGAACGCGAGGAACTTCAGCACCGATTCGGTGACCGAAGGATGGAAGCGGATGCCGCCCTTGTAGGGGCCGATCGCATTGTTGTTCTGCACGCGCCAACCGCGTTGCACGCGAACGTTGCCGTTGTCGTCCTCCCAGCAAACGCGGAACGAGACCACGCGATCCGGCTCGGCAATGCGGCGCAGGATCTGCTGCGAGTGATACTCCTCCTTGTCCTGCATGAACTCGAAGATGTCTTCGGCAACTTCCTGAACTGCCTGGACGAACTCCGGCTGATAGGGGTTGCGCTTCTTCACACCCTCCATGAAGGTCGGCAGGTCAACATGATCGGATACGGCCACGGTACTCTCCCCCAGATCGGAACCAGTCGGTTCTCGATGTGCATGCCTGAAGCGGCGGGTGCGGCCCGTGCCGCGCGTCATCGGAGTGGACCGATTCGCGCTGTCGTTGCCTGAAAGATTAGCGCGTTTTGTGCGGGGTGAAAGCGCCGATAGCACCACTCAACGTCCGGCGGGCAGCTTGTCGTCCTTCTTCTTGAACAGCTGGTCCAACGCCGACTTCACGGACTCACCTGCTGCTGCATCGTCCTTTGTCGGATCGGGCGTGTAGGACGGTCCCTCGCCTTCCGGCGATTGATCCATCTCTGATGCGGACGAACCATCGTTCGCGTCAGGGCTCGAGCCCGCAATCGAAGCCTCAGGAATCACCGGTTCGGTCGGAAGAAGCTTTGCCTCGACAGGACTCGCCGGGCCGATCAGTTTGGTTAGTCCGCTGATCTGCTCTCCCAGAACCTTGTCGACGGCCCCGGAAATGGTTTCGGTCTTGTAGCGCATGAAGCCACCGACAACGTATTCCCAGAGAATGCGTGTCGACTTTCCGCCACTGCCCTCCACCGCCTTGAAGGTGACGGTCATGGTCCCGTTCACCGCCTCGGACTGCAGCGGGCCCAGCCCGCCCACCAGCCTGAGCGCACGGTAAGGTTCGGCGTAGACGATGCGCATGTGCATGACGGATCCCGGCTTCTGCGTTGCCGGAGCGCCTTTCGGAACAGGCAGCTTCTCGCAGAAGCAGCCGTTGGCACTCGCGTCCATGGAAAGGTTGGCCGCCTCGCCCGAGAAAGTGTGCTGCGGATTCCACCACAACGACGGGGTCGTGAAGACCTTCCATGCCTCTGCCGGGCTGGAGGCAACTTCGCCAGTCACGCGGATCACGAAACCGGTGTCGGTCCGCGCCGTCACTTCAGCCCGGGCAGGCGCGGATGCAACAACGGCGAGGCCGCCAAGCCCCGCCGTCAGGAGATACAACAACTTGCCCATCACGTGCCTCCGCCCGCACCGGGACGGGCGGGTCACGCTCGGGTGTTAGCGCTTGCCGAGGATAGCCTCAATGGCTGCCGTCACGTCGTCCATGTCGGCCATGCCATCAACCCGCGAGACAATGCCCTGCGCTTCGTAGATCGGCAGGATCGGCGCAGTTTTGGCACGATATTCCGCCATGCGCGTGCGCACGGTTTCCTCGTTGTCGTCAGGGCGGCGCTTGAACTCATGCCCACCGCACTTGTCGCAGGTGCCGTCGACTGCCGGCTTCTCGAACGTGTCGTGATAGCCCTTGCCGCAGGTGGCGCAGGTGTAACGGCCGGTGATGCGCTCGACCAGCGCGTCCTCGTTGACGTCGAGCTCGATGACATGGTCCAGCTTCTTGCCGCGCGAGGCCAGCAGTTCACCCAGCGATTCGGCTTGGGGTGCAGTCCGGGGATAACCGTCGAAGATCGCGCCCTGCCCTTCGGGCATTGCATCCAGCTCATCACCGATCAGTGCCGACACGATCTCGTCAGAGACCAGCTCACCTGCTTCCATCACGGCTTTGGCCTTGAGACCGACCGGCGTCTGGGCCTTGACCGCGGCGCGCAGCATGTCGCCCGTGGAGAGCTGCTTCATGCTGTGGCGTTCAACCAGACGCTGGGCCTGCGTGCCCTTGCCCGCGCCTGGAGGCCCCAAAAGGATGATGTTCAAGGTACCGTCCCCCTCATGCGGCTGCTGCAATCAGCGCAGCCTGCCTTTCAGTTTCGCCTTCTTGATCAGGTCGCCATACTGGTGTGCCAGCAGGTGCGACTGGATCTGCGTGATGGTGTCGACCGTGACGTTGACCACGATCAGCAGACTGGTGCCGCCGAAGAACAGCGTCCCCATGCCCGTCTCCGCCATGATGAATTCCGGCACGACGCAGACCACGGTGATATATGCCGCACCCAGCACGGTGATGCGAGTTAGCACATAGTCCAAGTAGTTCTGGGTGTTCTTGCCCGGACGGATGCCCGGAATGAACCCGCCGTTCTTCTTGAGATTCTCGGCAGTCTCTTCTGGGTTGAACACAACTGCGGTGTAGAAGAACGCGAAGAAGATGATGCCCAGCGCATAGAGCAGCATGTAGAGCGGCTTGCCATGCCCGAGGTACTGGTTCAGCGTCACGATCGCCTGGCCCATCGTCGTGTCGGGCGAGATCGAGTTTCCGGCAAACTGCGTGATCGTCAGCGGCAGCAGCAGCAGCGAGCTGGCGAAGATCGGAGGGATCACGCCTGCGGTGTTGAGCTTGAGCGGCAGGTGGCTGCGATCGGCATTCATCATGCCGCGCTGCGTCGCGCGCTTCGGATACTGGATCAGCAGTCGCCGCGTCGCCCGCTCGAAGAAGCAGATGCCAAGCACCAGCGCGACCAGCATGATGAAGATGCCGACAATCAGGAACGGCGAGATCGAGCCGGTGCGGCCACCCTCGAACAGGTTGCCGAAGAACTTCGGCAGCTGCGCCACGATGCCGGCCATGATGATCAGCGAAACGCCGTTGCCAATGCCGCGCGAAGTGATCTGCTCACCCAGCCACAGCAGGAACATCGTGCCGCCGATCAGCGAGATGACCGCCCCGACACGGAACAGCACGCCGGGGTTGACCACGGCCTGCAGCCCGCTCGACGCGCCGTATGCTTCAAGCCCGGAGGCGAGCACCCAGCCCTGGATTGCGGTCAGCAGCACCGCGCCATAACGCGTGTACTGATTGAGCTTCTTGCGCCCGCTTTCACCTTCCTTCTTCATCGCGGCGAGTGCCGGATGGAGCGAGGCGGCAAGCTGAACCACGATCGAGGCCGTGATGTAGGGCATCACGCCGAGCGCGATCAGGCTCATGCGCTCGAGCGAACCGCCAGAAAATGCGTTGAAGATGTCGAGAACGCCACCACGCGTCTGGTCGTAAAGCGTCTCCAGGATCAGCGGATTGACGCCGGGCAGCGGCACAAAGCTGAGGAACCGGAAGACGATGAGCGCGCCCACCGTGAACCAGATGCGCTTCTTGAGCTCGGTTGCCTTGGAGAAGTTGGCCAGGCTGAGGTTGCTGGCGATGTTGTCGGCGCGTGATGCCATTTCGGGGTTCTAAGCCTTGCTGCGAAACCGGGCCTTGGGCCAACCTGTTTCGGACGTCTTGAGCCAGCCCATATAGTGCGAGGCCCGCGAAAGTCGAACCCCTGCAATGCCGAAATCCCCGCCCGACTGGCGGGCGGGGACCGGAATTGGCTTACTTGGCCTTGTTGGCCGCAGCGCGAGCTGCCTTCTTCTCGGCTTCGCTCGGACCGGTTTCGATGACCGAGACCGAACCGCCAGCCTTCTCGACAGCCGCCACAGCGCCCTTCGAGGCACCAGCGACCGAGAACGCGACCTTGGTGGTCAGTTCACCCTTGCCGAGCAGACGGACGCCATCCTTGCCACCACGGGCCAGACCAGCAGCCTTGAGCGCGGCGTGATCAACGGTGCCCGAGACGTCGAGCTTGCCGGCATCGATCATCTTCTGGATCATGCCGAGGTTCACTTCGGCGTAGTCCTTGGCGAAGATGTTGTTGAAGCCGCGCTTCGGGATGCGCATGTGAAGCGGCATCTGACCGCCTTCGAAGCCGTTGATGCTGACGCCCGAACGTGCCTTGGCACCCTTCTGGCCGCGACCGGCAGTCTTGCCCTTGCCCGAGCCAATACCACGGCCGACGCGCATGCGGCCCTTGCGGGCGCCGTAGTTGTCGTTGAGTTCGTTCAGTTTCATGTTCTGCACTCGCTTTCGCTTTGAGACGCGCTTTGGAAAGGGCGCCGCCTAGCCGATCAGGCCGGGCTTGTCACCCCCTCACGGGACTGGGAGGCACCGTGCCACCTAGCCCCAAAGGAAAACCCCGGCACTCGGCCGGGGCGTCCTTTTTCCGTCGGGGAGCAATGGTCAGTCGACCACGGCCACCATGTGGGGAAGCTTGGCAATGGCGCCACGCACTTCGGCCGTGTCTTCCAACTCGACCACGCGGTGCATCTTGCCCAGGCCCAGGCCGATCAGAATCTTCTTCTGGCTTTCCGGGCGACGGATCGGCGAACCGATCTGCTTGATCTTGATCGTTGCCATGACCGATTACTCCGTGATGGCTTCGGCAGCGGCTTCGGCTTCGACCTGCGAAGCGCCACCACGGCCGAGGAGATCGGCGACCTTCTTGCCACGACGCTGCGCAACCGACTTCGGCGAAGTCTGGTCGGTCAGCGCGTCGAAGGTTGCGCGGATCATGTTGTAGGGGTTCGAGGTGCCGACCGACTTGGTCACCACGTCGGCAACGCCAAGGCTTTCGAACACGGCGCGCATCGGGCCACCGGCGATGATGCCGGTACCGGCCGGAGCCGAACGCACGTTGACCTTGCCAGCGCCGAAGCGGCCCTTGCCGTCATGGTGCAGGGTGCGGCCTTCCTTGAGCGGCACGCGGACCATCGCGCGCTTTGCAGCGGCAGTAGCCTTGGTGATCGCCTCAGGCACTTCGCGAGCTTTGCCCTTGCCGAAGCCGACGCGGCCCTTGCCATCGCCGACCACGACCAGTGCTGCAAAGCCGAAGCGCTTGCCGCCCTTCACGGTCTTGGAGACGCGGTTGATGTGGACGAGCTTTTCGATCAGCTCCTCGCCACCTTCCTCGTCGTTGTTGCCACGACCGCGACGGTCGTCGCGACGGCCACGGCCACCACGCTCGCCACCACGGTCATTGCCGCCACGGCCGCGGCCACGACCGCGACCTTCGCGCTGCTCACCGCCGGTCGATTCGACCGCGGCTGCGCCTTCCAGGTTGGTTTCGTCAGCCATTGTCAGAACTCCAGCCCGCCTTCACGGGCGGCATCGGCCAGCGCCTTGACGCGGCCATGGAACAGGAACCCGCCGCGATCGAACACGACAGTGGTGATGCCGGCGGCCTTGGCCTTCTCGGCGATCTCGGTGCCAACCTTGGCGGCGGCATCGACATTCGCGCCGATCGACTTCTGGCCCTTCACCAAGGTCGAAGCGGCAGCAAGGGTCTTGCCTTCCGCGTCGTCGATGATCTGGGCGTAGATGTGACGGCCGGAGCGATGCACCGACAGACGAGGACGACCACCCGAGCGCGCCTTGAGCGCAGTGCGGACGCGACGGCGGCGGCGTGCGAAGAGAGACAGCTTTGCCATTACTTCTTCTTCCCTTCCTTGCGGAAGATAAACTCGCCGCGGTACTTGATGCCCTTGCCCTTGTACGGCTCGGGCTTGCGCCAGCGACGGATCTCGGCGGCAACCTGGCCGACCTTCTGCTTGTCGATGCCCGAGATTTCCACCGTGGTGTTGTCAGGGGTCTTGATCTCGATGCCTTCCGGCACCGCGAAGTCGACGTCGTGGCTGTAGCCAAGCTGCAGCTTCAGGTTCTTGCCCTGAGCGTTGGCGCGGTAGCCGACACCGGTGATCTCGAGGACCTTGGTGTAGCCCTGCGTCACGCCAGTGACGAGGTTGTCGACGAGCGTGCGCTGCATGCCCCAGAACGCACGAGCGCCCTTGGTGTCGTTTGCAGGCTTCACGAGGATCGTGTCGCCATCAACGGTGTAGCTGATCTCGTCGCGCAGCGTGAGCGTCAGGGTGCCCTTGGGGCCCTTCACGGTCAGCACGCCGTCCGCGATGTTCGCGGTGACGCCACTCGGGATCGCCACCGGCTTCTTGCCGATGCGGCTCATCAGAACACCTCCGCCAGCACTTCGCCACCGACGTTGGCAGCACGTGCTTCGGCATCCGAGAGCACGCCCTTCGGCGTCGAGACGATGGTGATGCCAAGACCGTTGCGGATCACCGGGAGTTCCTTGGAACCCGAGTAGACGCGGCGGCCAGGCTTGGAGACACGGGCAACATGCTTGATCGCAGGCTGGCCTTCGAAATACTTGAGCTCGATGCGCAGCTGCGGGTGGGCGCCGGTGGCGTCCTCCGAGAAACCACGGATGTAGCCTTCACGCTGAAGGACTTCGAGCACGTGCGCACGCAGCTTGGAAGCGGGCGAAAGGACCGAGTCCTTCTTCGCCTGCTGGCCGTTGCGGATGCGGGTGAGCATATCACCCAGGGGGTCGGTCATAGCCATCGGATGATCCTTACCAGCTCGACTTCGTCAGGCCGGGGATAAGGCCCTTGTTGCCCTTGTCCCGCAGCTCGATGCGGCAAAGGCCGAACTTGCGATAGTAGCCACGCGGGCGGCCGGTGGTTGCACAGCGGTTGCGCACCCGGGTCGGGTTCGCGTTGCGCGGCAGCTCGGCCATCTTCAGGCGGGCGATCAGACGCTCGGTTTCGTCGAGCGATTCGTCGTCGGCCTGGGCCTTGAGCGCAGCGTACTTGGCCGCGTACTTCTGAACGAGCTTCTTGCGCTTCTCGTTCTTGTTGATGGAACTCAGTTTCGCCATGGACTTAAGCTCTCTTCTTCAATTCTGGATCACGCGGCCTGCTGCTCTTCAGCAGCTTCCTGCGGGAACGGGAAACCGAACAGGCGAAGCAGCTCGCGAGCTTCCTCGTCCGTCTTCGCGGTCGTGGTGACGATGATGTCCATGCCACGCACCTTCTCGATCTGGTCGTAGCTGATCTCTGGGAAGATGATCTGCTCCTTCAGACCCATCGCGTAGTTGCCGCGACCGTCGAACGACTTCGGGTTCAGACCACGGAAGTCGCGGATGCGGGGCATTGCGATGGTGATGAGACGGTCGAGGAATTCGTACATGCGTTCACGGCGTAGGGTGACCTTGCAGCCGATCGGCATGCCTTCACGCAGCTTGAACTGCGCGATCGACTTCTTCGCCTTGGTGATGACGGGCTTCTGACCGGCGATCAGCTCCATTTCGGCAGCTGCGGTCGTGACCTTCTTCTTGTCCTGGCTCGCTTCGCCCACGCCCATGTTGAGCGTGATCTTCTCGATGCGCGGGATCTCGAGCGCGTTCTTGTAGCCGAACTTTTCCTGCATCGCCTTGGCAATGTCGGCGTCGTACTTGCCCTTGAGACGCGGAGTGTACTTGTCAGCCATCGATGGCCTCCCCGGACTTGACGGCCACACGGACCTTCTTGCCGTCCTTGGTCTCGAAGCGGACGCGGGTGGGCTTGCCATCCTTGTCTGCGACCGAAACCTTGGAGATGTGCAGCGGAGCCTCGAAGCGGTCGATGCCGCCCTGGGGGTTCTGCTGGCTCGGCTTGCGGTGACGGGCAGCGATGTTCACGCCCTGCACGACGACCTTCTCATCCTTCGGAAGGACCTGGAGCACGGTGCCGGTACGGCCCTTGTCCTTGCCCGAACGAATGACGACAGTATCGCCCTTCTTGATCTTGGCGGCGGCCATTACAGCACCTCCGGAGCGAGCGAGATGATCTTCATGAAGCCCTTGCCGCGGAGTTCGCGAACCACTGGGCCGAAGATACGCGTGCCGATCGGCTCTTCGTTCTTGCCGACCAGGACGGCGGCATTGCTGTCGAAGCGGATGACCGAACCGTCGGTGCGGCGGACGTCCTTCTTCGTGCGAACGATGACGGCGCGGTGCACGTCGCCCTTCTTAACGCGGGCGCGCGGCTGCGCTTCCTTGACCGACACCACGATGATGTCGCCGACGCTTGCGAACCGACGCTTCGAGCCACCCAGCACCTTGATGCACTGGACGCGCTTTGCGCCGCTGTTGTCCGCCACGTCGAGATTGGATTGCATCTGGATCATTGATCCGGTTCCTTCTCACTGGCTTGCCGGAACCAGTCCGGCAGTTCCAAAACAGTAGCCGGGGCCGCTACACGACTTTAGCCGTGAAGCAACCCCAAACTTTGGCTGACGACCTATCAGACGTCCGCTTCGATGGCGGTGCCCTTGCCGGCCTGGACGCGGTCGATGACCTTCCACGTCTTCAGCTTCGAGATCGGCGCGGTCTCTTCGATGCGCACGGTCTCGCCGGTCTTGAAGGCATTCGCCTCGTCGTGGGCGTGATACTTCTTCGAGCGGCGGATGATCTTCCCGTAGAGCGGGTGCTTCACCTTGCGCTCGACCTTCACGACCACGGTCTTGTCGGTCTTGTCGGACACCACGGTGCCGATCAGAATACGCTTGGGCATATTGGCTTCCTTACGCCTGGGCCGACTGAGAACGCTCAGTCTGCAGCGTCTTGATGCGCGCGATGTCGCGACGGACTTCCTTGATGCGCGCGGGGCGCTCAAGCTGGTTCGTCGCGCCCTGGAAACGCAGGTTGAACTGCTCGCGCTTGAGCTCGGCGAGTTCAGCGTTCAGCTGGTCGTCGCTCTTGGCGCGAAGGTCTTCGATCTTGGCCATCATTCGACTCCCAATCACTCGCCGCCAAGGTGCGAAGTGTCACCCAGGCGGGCAACGACCTTCGTCTTGATCGGCAGCTTCATCGCGGCGCGGCTGAATGCCTCGGCCGCAAGCGGACCGGGGACGCCGTCCAGTTCGAACAGGATGCGACCCGGCTTCACGCGGGCTGCCCAGTATTCGATCGAACCCTTGCCCTTGCCCTGGCGGACTTCGGCGGGCTTCTTCGAAACCGGCACGTCCGGGAACACGCGGATCCACAGACGGCCCTGACGGCGGATGTGGCGCGTGATCGCACGACGGGCCGCTTCGATCTGGCGAGCGGTGACGCGCTCCGGCTCAAGGGCCTTGAGGCCGTAGGAGCCGAAGTTCAGGTCCGTACCACCCTTGGCGACGCCGTGGATGCGGCCCTTGAAGGCCTTACGGAACTTGGTCTTCTTCGGTTGCAACATGGTGCTTCTCTACCCTCTGGGCTCAGCGTGCCGGACGGACGCCGGAAGTCTGGGCTTCCATCATCAGTCGGTCCTGCGCCATCGGATCGTGACCGAGGATCTCACCCTTGAAGATCCAGGTCTTGATGCCGATCACGCCATAGGCGGTGTGGGCTTCGGCTTCCGCGTAGTCGATGTTCGCGCGCAGCGTGTGCAGCGGAACGCGACCTTCGCGGTACCATTCGACGCGGGCGATTTCCGCACCGCCGAGACGGCCGCCGCAGGTGATCTTGATGCCTTCGGCACCAAGACGCAGGGCGGACTGCACGGCGCGCTTCATCGCACGACGGAAGGCAACGCGGCGGACCAGCTGGTCAGCAACGCCCTGTGCGACGAGCTTGCTGTCGATTTCCGGCTTGCGGATCTCGACGATGTTCAGCTTCACGTCGCTGCCGGTCATCGTGGCAAGCTTCGAGCGAAGCTTCTCGATGTCGGCGCCCTTCTTGCCGATGATGACGCCCGGACGAGCGGCATAGATCGACACGCGGCACAGCTTGGCAGGACGCTCGATCACCACCTTCGAAATCGCTGCCTGCGGCAGGTTCGTGACGATGAACTTGCGGATCTCAAGGTCTTCCTTGAGCATCTGCGCATAGTTGCGACCTTCCGCGTACCAGCGGCTGTCCCAGGTGCGGTTGATCTGCAGGCGCAGACCGATGGGGTTCGACTTGTGACCCATGATCAGGCCTCCTCAACTTCGCGGACCACGATCCGCAGCCGCGAGAACGGCTTGAGGATGCGGGTCGACTTGCCGCGACCACGGGTGTGGAAGCGCTTCATCGTGATCGACTTGCCGACCGAGGCTTCCGCCACGACCAGAGCGTCGACGTCGAGGTTGTGGTTGTTTTCCGCGTTGGCGATCGCCGAAGCGAGCACCTTGCGGGCGTCAACAGCCATGGCCTTCTTCGAGAACGCGAGGATGTTCATCGCGTCTTCGGCCTTGTGACCGCGGATCAGCGCAGCCACGAGGTTCAGCTTCTGGGCCGAACCGCGGATCTGCGTGCCGACCGACAGCGCTTCCTTGTCGCCAACGCGACGGGGTGCCTTAGGCTTGCTCATCAGCGCTTGCCCTTCTTGTCAGCGGCGTGACCCGGGAAAGTGCGCGTGGGTGCGAACTCGCCGAGCTTGTGGCCGACCATCTCTTCCGAGACGGAAACCGGGATGAACTTGTGCCCGTTGTAGACGTTGAACGTCAGGCCAACGAACTGCGGAATGATGGTCGAACGACGCGACCAGGTCTTGATGGCGCCAGCGCGCGATCCTGCATCGTGAGCGGCTTCCGCCTTCTTCAGCAGATGCAGGTCGACGAAGGGGCCCTTCCAGACGGAACGTGCCATGTGGTCTTACCTCTTCTTCTTCGCGTGGCGCGAACGGATGATCATCTTGTCCGTCGACTTGTTGTGACGGGTGCGGGCGCCCTTGGTCGGCTTGCCCCACGGAGTCACAGGATGACGGCCACCCGAAGTACGGCCTTCACCACCACCGTGCGGGTGGTCGACCGGGTTCTTGGCAACGCCGCGCGTCAGAGGACGCTTGCCCAGCCAGCGGTTGCGGCCGGCCTTGGCAAGGTTCGTGTTGGCGTTGTCGGGGTTCGACACGGCACCGACGGTGCCCATGCAGTCACCACGCAGGTAGCGCTGCTCGCCCGAGTTCAGGCGAACGATGACCATGCCGCGGTCACGACCGACGAGCTGGACATAGGTGCCTGCCGAACGTGCGATCTGCGCGCCCTTGCCCGGCTTCATCTCCACGTTGTGGATGATGGTGCCGACCGGCATCTGCGACAGCAGCATGGCATTGCCAGGCTTCACGTCGGTCTTCTCGCCGGCAACAACGGTATCGCCAACGGCAAGACGCTGCGGAGCGATGATGTAGGTCTGCTCGCCGTCCTCATACTTGATGAGAGCGATGAACGCCGTGCGGTTCGGGTCATATTCCAGACGCTCGACGGTAGCCGGCATGTCCCACTTGCGACGCTTGAAGTCGATGTAGCGGTACTTCTGCTTGTGACCACCGGCGATGCCACGCGAAGTGACATGGCCCTTGTTGTTGCGGCCGCCGGTCTTGTTCTTGCCTTCGGTCAGCGCCTTGACCGGCTTGCCCTTCCACAGCGACGACTTGTCGACGAGGATCAGGCCGCGCCGGGCGGGGCTGGTCGGATTGTAGCTCTTGAGTGCCATGGTCTAGCCTCAGATCCCGCTGGTGACGTCGATCGACTGGCCAGCAGCCAGGGTCACGACAGCCTTCTTGACGTCGGAGCGCTTGTAGGGCTTGCCCTTCCAGCGCTTGGTCTTGCCCTTCTGGGTCAGGGTGTTCACCTTGGTGACCTTGACGTTGAAGAGAGCTTCGACCGCGGCCTTGATCTCCGGCTTGGTCGCCTTGTCGGCAACCTTGAAGACCACGGCGTTGTTTTCGCTGAGCAGCGTCGCCTTTTCCGTGATGTGGGGAGCCACGATCACGTCATAGTGACGCGTGTCGATTGCGTTAGCCATTGAAACGCGCCTCCAGCTTTTCGACAGCAGAGCGCGTCAGCACCAGCGTGTCATGCTTCAGGATGTCGTAGACGTTGGCGCCGATGGCAGGCAGCACGTTCACGCCGACGATGTTGCGGGCGGCCTTGGCGAAGTTGTCGTTCACGGCGTCACCGTCGATCACGAGAACCTTCTTGCCCCAGTTGGCCTTCGAAAGCTGGCCAACCAGCGCCTTGGTCTTGGCGTCGATGTCGAGCGAGTCGACCACGACGAGACCGGCCTTGGCCTTGCTCGAGAGAGCCATCTTGAGGCCGAGTGCACGGACCTTCTTGTTCAGCGAGATGTTGAACTCGCGAACGCGCGGACCGTGAGCCTTGCCACCGCCGATGAAGATCGGTGCCTTGCGGTCACCGTGACGAGCCGTACCGCCGCCCTTCTGGCGACCGAACTTCTTGCCGGTGCGGGCAACGTCCGAACGCTCGCGCGCCTTGCGGGCAATGCCGCGACGGTTTTCGAGCTGCCAGGTGACGACGCGATGCAGGATGTCAGCACGCGGTTCGAGACCGAACACGTCATCCGACAGTTCCACTTCGCCCTTGCCGGCGGTGCCGTCGAGATTGAGGACCTGAACCTTCACGACTTAGCCCTCCTGACCTTCGGTGGCTTCGACGCCTGCGACTTCCGCCGGGGTGTCGGCAGCTGCCGAGTCATTGCTGTTTGCGGCCTGCTTGAGGCCTGCGGGATAGGGCGCTTCAGCGTGACGCGAGACCTTCACGGCGTCACGCACGAGGAGCCAGGCGTTCTTCGAACCGGGCACAGAGCCCTTCACGAAGATCAGGCCACGCTCGTCGTCGGTGCGGACGACTTCGAGGTTCTGCTGGGTGCGCTGACGGTCGCCCATGTGACCGGCCATCTTCTTGTTCTTGAAGACGCGGCCCGGATCCTGGCGGTTACCGGTCGAACCGTGTGCACGGTGCGAGATCGAGACACCGTGGGTGGCGCGCATACCGCCGAAGCCCCAGCGCTTCATCGCGCCCTGGAAGCCCTTGCCCTGGGTGTTGCCGGTGATGTCGACATACTGGCCAGGGACGAAGTGCGAAGCAGCGATGGTCGAGCCGACGTCGAGCAGCGCATCTTCAGCAACGCGGAACTCGGCGACTTCCATCTTCAGCGGAACCTCTGCCTTGGCAAAGTGCTCGCGCTGCGGCTTGGCAACGTTCTTCTGCTTGGCTTCGCCTGCACCGAGCTGAACCGCGACGTAACCGTCACGATCTTCAGTGCGAACCGAAACCACCTGGCAATTTTCTAGCGACAGGACAGTAACCGGCACGTGCCGACCATCTTCCTGGAAAAGGCGGGTCATCCCCACCTTCTTCGCGATCACGCCGGTGCGCATGATCCATACTCCATAACAGAGGCATGCCGGGCCCATCCCGACATGCGTGTTCAGCCCGTATGTGAAGCGCGCCCCCGACCGGGCTGAATGCCACCGCCTGGACGGTAGCAATCGGGGGACGCTTGCCCGGCAAGGTCCGAAAAGGACGGTGCCGGAGGTATCCCATTGTCAACGGGGCTTTTGTTACCCCGGAAACTCTGGCCTTTCACCGGACCTTGGCCTTGGTGAAAGTCTGGGCCGGAACAGGTCCGGCCAGAAACCCTGGGTCGATGCGGACGACCCGGCCGGAGCGGTCACTGCCTGGGCAGCTCGCTCGATCAGCGGCCTCAAGCCAGCTTGATCTCGACGTTGACGCCGGCCGCGAGGTCCAGCTTCATCAGCGCGTCGACAGTGGCCGCATTGGGCTGCACGATGTCGAGCAGGCGCTTGTAGGTGCGAACTTCGAACTGCTCACGCGACTTCTTGTCGATGTGAGGACCGCGGTTCACGGTGAACTTCTCGATGCGCGTCGGGAGCGGAATGGGGCCCCGGATCAGCGCGCCGGTGCGGCGGGCGGTATCTGCAATTTCTCCAGTGGCCTGGTCGAGCACACGATGATCAAAGGCCTTGAGGCGAATGCGGATATTCTGGGCGTCCATGTCCGTTTACCGATGCGAAAGAGCAAAACAAAAAAGCCAGTCGACCTGCCCTCTACCCCACCCCTTTCACGAAGCTCGGGGAGAGCGGGCCGACTGCCTGGAAGCGATCAGTCAGTAAAAAACCGACCGGCGAGGAGAGCGAATCTCCCCGCCGGTGCGCGGCCTATATTACTTCGTGATCTTGCTGACAACCCCCGAACCGACGGTGCGGCCGCCTTCGCGAATTGCGAAGCGGAGACCTTCGTCCATGGCGATCGGAGCGATCAGCTTGACCGACAGGGTGACGTTGTCGCCCGGCATGACCATCTCGGTGCCCTCAGGGAGGATCACTTCGCCGGTCACGTCGGTGGTGCGGAAGTAGAACTGCGGGCGGTAGTTGGCGAAGAACGGCGTGTGACGGCCACCTTCGTCCTTCGACAGCACGTAGACCTCAGCCGAGAACTCGGTGTGCGGCTTGACCGAACCGGGCTTGCAGAGGACCTGGCCGCGCTCGACGTCTTCACGCTTCACGCCGCGAACCAGCGCACCGATGTTGTCGCCGGCTTCACCCTGGTCGAGCAGCTTGCGGAACATTTCGACGCCGGTGACGGTGGTCTTGGTGGTGTCCTTGAGGCCGACGATTTCGACTTCTTCACCAACCTTGACGATGCCGGTTTCGACGCGGCCGGTCACAACCGTACCACGACCCGAGATCGAGAACACGTCTTCGACCGGCATCAGGAACGGCTTGTCGGTCGGGCGCGGCGGCTGCGGGATGTAGCTGTCGACAGCTTCCATCAGCGCGTTGATCGAATCGCGACCGATGTTGTCGTCACGACCTTCGAGAGCGGCCAGAGCCGAACCCTTGACGATCGGAATATCGTCGCCCGGGAAGTCGTACGACGACAGCAGTTCGCGAACTTCGAGTTCGACGAGCTCGAGGATTTCTTCGTCGTCGACCTGGTCGACCTTGTTCATGTACACGACCAGAGCCGGCACGCCGACCTGACGGGCGAGCAGGATGTGCTCGCGGGTCTGCGGCATCGGGCCGTCAGCAGCGTTCACGACCAGGATCGCGCCGTCCATCTGGGCAGCACCGGTGATCATGTTCTTGACGTAGTCAGCGTGACCCGGGCAGTCGACGTGCGCGTAGTGGCGGTTGGCGGTCTCGTACTCGACGTGTGCGGTCGAGATGGTGATGCCGCGCTCGCGCTCTTCCGGAGCCTTGTCGATGTTCGCGTAGTCGGTGAACGTTGCACCACCGGTCTCTGCGAGAACCTTGGTGATGGCAGCGGTCAGCGTGGTCTTGCCGTGGTCGACGTGACCGATGGTGCCGATATTGCAGTGCGGCTTGGTCCGCTCAAACTTAGCCTTGGCCATTGTTCAAACCTTCTTTTCGTATGTGTGCAGATACTGCGGGAAATGGACGGCACCCGCTGAATCGAGCGCCGCCCCTAATGCTATCCGTGCTCTTATGCAAGCTTCGCCTTGAGCTCGGTCGCGACGTTCGCCGGGACTTCGTCGTAGTGGTCGAAGAACATCGAGTAGTTTGCACGGCCCTGGGTGAACGAGCGGAGCTGGTTCACGTAGCCGAACATGTTTGCCAGCGGGACCATGGCGGTAACAGCCTGGGCATTGCCGCGGCTGTCGGTGCCCTGGATCTGGCCACGACGCGAGTTGATGTCGCCGATCACGTCACCGAGGTATTCCTCAGGCGTGATCACCTCGACCTTCATGATCGGCTCGAGCAGCTTGATGCCGGCCTTCTGGGCGGCTTCGCGCATGGCACCGCGGGCGCAGATTTCGAAGGCCAGAGCCGACGAGTCGACGTCGTGGTACGCACCGTCATAAAGCAGGACTTCGAAGTCGATGATCGGGAAGCCGATCAGCGAGCCCGTCAGAGCGGTTTCACGGAAGCCCTTTTCGATCGCGGGGATATATTCCTTCGGAATGTTACCGCCCTTGATCTCGTCCTTGAAGACGAAGCCCGAACCACGCTCGCCCGGCGTCACCTTGACCTTGACGCGGCCGAACTGGCCGGTGCCGCCCGACTGCTTCTTGTGGGTGTGGTCGAGGTCGATCGGCTTGGCGAGGTATTCGCGGTAGGCCACCTGCGGCGCACCGACGTTCGCCTCGACCTTGAACTCGCGCTTCATGCGGTCGACAAGGATTTCAAGGTGAAGTTCGCCCATCCCCTTGATGATCGTCTGGCCCGATTCGTGGTCGGTCGAAACGCGGAACGAGGGGTCCTCTGCCGAGAGACGGTTGAGCGCGATGCCCATCTTCTCCTGGTCGGCCTTGGTCTTGGGTTCCACCGAGAGCTCGATGACCGGCTCGGGGAATTCCATGCGCTCAAGGATGATCGGGTGCTTTTCCGAGCAGAGCGTATCGCCCGTGGTCGTCTCCTTCAGACCCGCGATGGCAACGATGTCGCCGGCGTAGGCCGCATCGATGTCTTCACGGTTGTTGGAGTGCATCAGCAGCATGCGGCCGACCTTCTCCTTCTTGTCCTTCACCGAATTCAGGTAGCTGCCCTTGGTCAGCGTGCCTGAATAGATGCGGGTGAAGGTCAGCGAGCCGACGAACGGGTCGTTCATGATCTTGAACGCCAGCGCCGAGAACGGCGCGTCGTCCGCCGTCGGGCGGCTGTCGGGCTCTTCAGTGTCGGGGTTGATGCCCTGCACGTCCTCGATGTCGAGCGGCGAAGGCAGGTAGTCCACCACCGCGTCGAGCAGGCACTGGACGCCCTTGTTCTTGAACGCCGAGCCACACAGCACCGGCACGAAGGCCTGGCCGAGCGTACCCTTGCGGATCAGCTTCTTGAGCGTCGCCACGTCGGGCTCGTTGCCCTCGAGGTAGGCTTCCATCGCCTCGTCGTCCTGTTCGACGGCGAGTTCGACGAGCTTCGAGCGATAGTCGGCAGCTTCGTCGGCCATGTCGGCCGGGATGTCCTCGTAGAAGAACTCGGCACCGAGCGATTCATCCTTCCAGATGATGGCGCGCTGCTCGACGAGGTCGACGAGGCCCTTGAAGTCGCTTTCCGCGCCGATCGGCAGATACAGCACCGCAGGCGTTGCACCGAGGCGGTCGATGATCGTCTGGACGCAGTACTTGAAGTTCGCGCCGGTGCGGTCGAGCTTGTTGATGAAGCACATGCGGGGGACGTTGTACTTGTCCGCCTGGCGCCAGACGGTTTCCGACTGGGGTTCGACGCCGGCGACGCCGTCGAAGGCGGCGACGGCACCGTCGAGCACGCGCAGCGAGCGTTCGACTTCGATGGTGAAGTCAACGTGGCCGGGGGTGTCGATGATGTTGAGGCGGTGGTCCTGCCAGAAGCAGGTGGTGGCGGCCGACGTGATCGTGATGCCGCGCTCCTGCTCCTGCTCCATCCAGTCCATGGTGGCGGCGCCGTCATGGACTTCGCCGATCTTGTAGGACTTGCCGGTGTAGTAGAGGATGCGCTCGGTCGTCGTCGTCTTGCCGGCGTCGATGTGCGCCATGATGCCGAAATTGCGATAGCGCTCGAGCGGATGGCTGCGTGCCATGGTGCTATTCCTTGGGTCTATGGGGGAGCCGGGGAGGCTCCGCCCATATGGTTACGGATGTGACCGTTTAAAGACTTACCAGCGGTAGTGGCTGAACGCGCGGTTGGCGTCGGCCATGCGGTGGGTGTCTTCACGCTTCTTGACGGCGTTGCCACGGTTGTTGGCAGCATCGAGCAGCTCGGCCGAGAGGCGCGCGGCCATCGTGGTTTCCGAACGGTTGCGTGCAGCCGTGATCAGCCAGCGGATGGCGAGGGCCTGGGCGCGCTCGGGGCGAACCTCGACCGGGACCTGGTAGGTCGCACCACCGACGCGGCGCGAGCGCACTTCGATCTGCGGACGGACATTGTTCAGCGCATCGTGGAAGAGCTGGACCGGGTCCGCCTTCGCACGGGTCTGCATGGTTTCGAGAGCGCCATAAACGATGCTTTCGGCAACCGACTTCTTACCATCGAGCATGAGGTTGTTCATGAACTTCGACAGAACCTGATCACCGAACTTCGGATCGGGCAGGATGACCCGCTTTTCCGGACGACGACGACGTGACATATCTTGTACTCCTTCGGAGTGCGGCCCACCCATCCGGGTGTGCCTTGCGGCACCGGCCCGCTCCCCCTCCCGGCCACCCAGAGCTTACCCGCGTAGGGTAGCCGGGAGGGGGAGCGGTCCGGCGCCGGACCTTGCTAAACCTTACTTCGGGCGCTTGGCGCCGTACTTCGAGCGGGACTGCTTGCGGTCCTTGACGCCCTGCGTATCGAGCACGCCGCGCAGGACGTGGTAGCGAACGCCGGGAAGGTCGCGAACGCGGCCGCCGCGGATGAGCACGACCGAGTGCTCCTGCAGGTTGTGGCCTTCACCCGGGATGTACGAGATGACTTCGCGGCTGTTGGTCAGGCGGATCTTGGCGACCTTGCGGAGAGCCGAGTTCGGCTTCTTCGGGGTGGTCGTGTAGACGCGGGTGCAGACGCCGCGCTTCTGCGGGTTCTGCTCCATCGCAGGGACCTTGGACTTGGCCTTCTGCGGTTCGCGGCCCTTGCGGACCAGCTGATTGATAGTGGGCATGTGAAAACTTCACCTGTAGTTCTGGCGCTTCGGCAGAAGGTGAAGGATGCGGGCACCGCAAATGCGCAAAACGGGAAGGCTGGCCCAAAGGCCCCTCCCCCAAACGCAATCACGAACCGAAACGCTCCACCCGCAACTTTCGTCACCGGGTTACTTTGACGGATTACCTGAGAGACCCAGACGCACCGGCAATGTTCAGCTCAAGCCATAGGCACAGCGAGGCCGCACCTGTGGAAGGACGCGCCCTTAGGCGGGTTTGGGGGTGGGGTCAAGGGGTGGGGTGGGCAAGTACACTGACCTCCTCAAATCGCATGTCAACTTAACTGAGCCTGCAGCACGATACAGGGCGATACCCGGGTCAAAATCAATGGGTGCGTGACCAAAACAACAAAAAGGATGCTTTAGCTTTTGACCGCGCACAACTGCAGTCAGCAGCGTTCAGCACATGCTATCGGATTGACCTACTCCTTCAGAAAAGTTTTGCTAACACTGCGATAAGCGTCACATGGCCGTTGACAACAATGCTCCAATTATGATCAAGAATTGTGCAGTGGCGTAGTATGCCGATGGCGGGACCAAAGATAACTGGAGGTTACAGGCTTCCAACGCCTTGAGAGTGACACCCTTCCTTCTGGCAAGTGTCACAATCGAGAACACTAATGCTGAGATGCAGAGGTGGCCCTTTCTTCTCTGGTTCCGCCGAAACGGTGTGGGGAAATATGCAGACCGAGATTAAGCGGGAAATAAAGCGAGTCTGTGATCGAGTTTTTTCCCGGAACTCTTCGAAAGAAAGCACCAGAGCTGAATATCAGAGCCGTATAGCTCGACGAACTGGAACTCCTGCCAAAAAAGCGACTTCAAAACCGTCGCAATATGTGCATCGGCATTTCGATCCAGTTTTTTGTAAGCGGAATGCAAATTTCTTAGCCAAGACTTTATGGCATAAAGTCCTGACGAAGGCATACAGGCCGTTGCCTGCTCAGCATTTCCAGATAGACAAACCCAATGGAGGAAAGCGCGATATTATGGCGTTTTCGATTCCAGATACCGCTTTAGCCAACGTATTAATGCGCCGAATCCGCGAGAGAAATTTGAAACGTTTCTCGCCACACTCTTTTGCCTATCATCCTGATAAAAATATTTTTGATGCTATTTTGGACCTTAAAAGCTACATGATTTCTACTGACAAAGTTTACTCCGTACAAATAGACTTTAAGAATTATTTTGAGTCCATACCAAGTAAGTATATAAAAGAACTTCTGAATGACAGAGAACTTCTCACGGCCACTCTGTTTGAGAAAGAAGCTATTCGGTCATTTATGTTTCATAAATATGCAAACGAAAATCAATATGGAAAAAATGATTTTTCTACGAGGCGAATGGGGACCCCGCAGGGTTCATCTATCTCACTACTACTGGCTAATCTTGCGAATCATCAACTTGATGTTCGACTTGAACGAATGCCTGGCAAGTTTGTTCGCTTTGCGGACGACGTCACCGCTCTTTGCAATAGCTATGAGAGCGCGGTAACAATTGAAGGATGCTTCGCTGAGCACTGTAGACAGACCGGCATTAAGATTAATCAAAAAAAATCTCCTGGAATCGCTTTAGTTGCTAATAAGGAAGCTGAAATAAGAACAGTCGGCTTCATAGATTACCTCGGCTACCGCTTTACGCCGGCCGGCCTTACGCTGTCTGAAGCTAGCGTCTTAAGAATTAAGCGCAGATTGTCGCGGCTAATTCACCTATATCTATTTCATTATGGAGACAAATTCGCGTACAATCCAAAGAGGTTCAGCCGTCCGAAGGGATATGATTGGGATCTCTTAGGTCTTATAATGGAAATTCGAAATTATTTATACGGTGGACTTTCTGAAATTGAACTATCTTCGATGATATTTGATGGCAAAAAGCTAAAAAAAATGCGCGGCCTAATGAGTTTTTATGCACTTCTCGATGATCAAGATACTCTTCGATCGTTGGACGGCTGGCTTGTTAATTCCCTTAGACAAGCTTTGCGTAAAAGGAACAGCATTCTAATCTCGAAATTTGGATGGGGTACCGTAATGCCAAGCAACCGGGATCTTATTTTGGGGACGTGGATCGATCCCAGCTCTTGGGATGGCGAAGATAAACCAGACTTTCGCCTTCCTAGCTTTCGCCGTGGCTGGCGTGCAGCGAGAAAATATTACTACACATTTGGCCTGAAGGACGTGCAACCGCCAAAATATGGCTATCAGTATTCGGCTTAATTTTAGGCCGTAGACTCATAAATGCGGAGCCAGATCCGCATTGAAGCCAACTGGACCATCGCGAGGAAGTTCTCGGCCAGGAATTACGGTGACACTTTACGAAATCTCTAATCTTCTTCGCAAATTGCAGGCTGGCCCACCTAAAGCCCTCGTTCAGGCAGAGTTAGCGGCGTAAGGCGAGTTCACCGTTCATTGCGGCCATGCGTGATGGGTTGATGATGTGGCGCTTGCGGGACGTCGGTTTGATAGTGCCCCACCCCCGACCCCTCCCGCCTGCGGGAGGGGGGTGGCGGGGTGCTTGGGTGCTGCTGCCCCTTCCACCATCCTGCGGATGGTCCCCCTCTCCGGGGCGGGGAGGAACTTGGGGTGCGGCTTGCTCCGACTCATGGGAGCGCGAGGGTTATGACCCTCGCATTTTTCCTTCTCTCCTGACCCTTCCTAGTTTTCGCTTTCCTACATTTAACCGTATAGGTTAATTGTGAGGGATGGATGAGATTGAGAGAGATGCGCGTGGGGAAGTGCTGAACGGCGCGTGCCCCTCCACCACCTTCGGTGCTCCCCCTCCCCCGGCGGGGGAGGAAAAGCGGACGTCTCGGGTGCGGCGGGTGGATGTTGTCGAGGAGTCGGCGCTGGAGTTTGCGCCCTATCTGCATGTGGCGCCGCGGCGAAATTCGATCACGCCGGAGAAGCAGCGGCGGTTCATTGCGACGCTGGCGGCTACGGGGATCGTGAGTCAGGCGGCGCTTTCCATCGGGGCTTCGGTGGAGGCGCTTTACAAGTTGCGGCATCGGGCGGGCGCGGAGGACTTTGCGCGGGCGTGGGATGCGGCGGTGGAGCGGGGCTATTCGCGGCTGGAGGATTGCGCGCTGGAGCGGGCGATTGCCGGGGAGGAGCGGCCGGTGGTCTCGCGCGGGAAGGTCGTCGCCACGTGGACGCATCACAATACCGGGCTGCTGATGTTCCTGCTTCGCGCGCGACGGCCGGAGAAGTATGGCGCGGTCAGGGTGAACGACCTGCGCGAGGGGCATCCGGTCTATGACGCGCTGAAGGTGCGCTGGGAGGCCGAGCGTGCGGCGGCGGATGCGGCGCGGGCCGATGGGGCGCGGGCTTCGCTGCGGGCCAAGTTGCTGGGGATGCGGGAGGCGGTGTTGCGGGAGGCAGGCTTGCGGGAGGGGGTGCTGCGGGAGGAGGTGCCGGGCGGCGCTGGCCCCTCCTCCGCTGGCCCCTCCCCCGCTGGTGACAGCCTTATTCCCCCTGTCGGGGAGGAATGAGCGTTCAGTCTTCGGCGGTTGGCGTGAGGATCTTGTCGGCGATGTCCTCCATGCGCTGGCACATCAGGGCGAGCGTGGCGTCCATGGCGGCGAGCCCGGCGGGACTGAGGTGGACAAAAGTGCGGCGGCCATCGCGGCCATCGTCCTCACGCTCGACCAGGCCGCGCGCCTCGAGGATGCGCAGCCAGCGCAGCGCGGTCGTCGGCGGGACGTGAGCGCCGATGCAGGCGCTGGTGGTCGGCACGCGGCGGTTCTCGCGCCCGGCGACGTAGAGATCGAGCAGGATGTCCCAGGTCGGCTCGCCGAAGAGATCGGCGGGCAGGTGCTTGTGGCGGCGGCGGCGGGCGTTGTAGAATTCCCGCGCGGCGACGGTGTGGCGGGCAATGGTCGCCTCGTCGAGCGCCGGGGCGGCGGGCGCGGCGAAGGCGGGCGCTGCCGGAGCGGACGGGGCGCCGACGATGGCGAGGCTGGCCCGGCGGCCGACGGAATCGCGCCGGGGCGGCGCACTGCGCATGGAACGTACGGTCATGTCTGTGGCTCCCGTGAAATGGGATGAATGGTAAGGCGGCGATGCTGTGCGGTGACCGGCGGCGAGCCGGGGTGCCTAGGGCGTCAGGTGAGGCGCCAGGCGTGGTAGCGGCCGATGCGGTCAGTCCGCTGGAGATGGGCGGTGGTGCCGAGGAGGAGCGCGGCGCTCTGTATCGCGATGGGCAGCTGGCTCATCGCGAAGTAGCCGTAGCGGACGAGCGAGAGGTCGACCATCTTGGCGAGGTGGGCGAGGATCACGATGACCTGTCCCGAGCAGGCCCAGAGCGGCCAGCCGCGGTTGGCGCGCAAGGCCACCCACAGCAGGCCGGCGAGGGCCCAGCTGTCGATGATCAGGTGCCCCGGGTCGATCGCGAAGAAGGCGGGACTGCCGAACAGCGCGTGGTTGGCGAGATCGAGCAGGATGGTCGCGATCAGGATGGTCGCGACCATGCGCTCCGGCTCCTCGCCCTTGCGCAAGGCAAAGACGAGGATGCCGACAAAGGCGATGCGAGCGGCCCAGATCATGAGCATTGCTTCAACCCCTGCCCGCTGCCGTAACCACCAGCGCCCGATTCACCAGCACTCGGCGCTCAGGCCGCATCGACCAGCGCGACCGGGTGGGCGGCATCGCCGAGCGAGCCCGTGGGCGGGCAATCGTCGACCAGGCCCGAGCCCATTTCGCGGCCGACGTCGAGCAGCTTGCCATGGACGCGGGCGAGTTCGCCGCTGGCATCGAGCACCGCCTTCTGGCTGGCGGCGAGACGGAGCAGCGCATCCTGGCCGGTGAACGGACCGACCGGCGTCTCGCGGCGGGCGCGGACCATTGTGGCGAGCAGGTTGGCCTGGCGGATCAGCGCCTCATCCAGCGCCGCCTCGGCATCGTGGAGATCGCGGGTGATGCGCAGGCCGTGGACGGCCGTGGCATTGCCGGAAGCAGCGGCGGCGGCGCGGCCATTGGCCTGTGCACCATTGGCTTTCCCGAAAGGCATCGCGATCGTGTTGTCAGTAGCTTTCATCTTCACACCCTGTCCCGCCCCGTTGCCAGAACGGACCCCTTCATGTGGACGCCGACGCCCCCGCGCCGGAAATCCGGTTCATGGAAGGAGATGGTCGGTGAAGGACCTCGCCCTACTGGTCGAGCATGGTGGACAGTTGCATGAACATGCTCAGCCCGCCCAGCACGATCAGGATCAGGAACACCGTTATGCCGCCAATATAGCCCAGCCGCAGAAGGGTGCCATTCGGCCCGTCGAACATCTCCGGGAGGACATGATGATAGACCATCCCGTCAGCCTCGGCCGGCGCCTGGCGCCTGCGTTCGACCGGAGCAGCGGCCCGACCCTCGATCCCGGGTGCATCATGCACTGGAAGCCTGGCCTCTGCTCCTGACGGTCCGACATCGATGTCATCCCGAGAGCTGTTTTCGACGGGAAGTGGCGGAAAACCTATATGGGAATCTTCATATACGGGTTGTTCGTATGTCTCGACCAGACGGCGATAGGCCTGGGCGACCTCACCGCGGGTGGCCACGCCGAGCTTGGCCCGGGCCAGCATGATGCGCTGATCGACGGTGTGGGGCGATATCCCCAACTGTCGCGAGATCTCCTTGGAGGTCATATGCTGAATCAACAGATCGAGAACCTCTCTCTGCTTTGCAGTCAGCTCGACCAGCGGATTTTCGCAAAGTTCGCCCGTCACAATCATTGCAGTGATGAATCCCGACTGTTCCCGGTCATCCAAAAAGGTAAACGCCCGGTGCAATCAATTCTGCACGAACGCCCCGGATTTGCCAAATATTCTTTCATTAACCGCACTATAAACGTGATCGACCAGTTAAAACCCGCTTAACATCTGACCGTGCCGGACTGGCACAGCCAAATGACTGTTCAGAGCGCGCACGGCGTGCAAAAATGGTGTGGGGAGTCCGAATCAGGACAGGACGGGCAAGAAAAATGCGCAGGCGTAACACGGGGCGAGTCGTTGCGACCGGACGAGCCATCCTTGCGCTTGCGTTTCTGCTCGCCCTGGTGCTGGACCCGACCGTGCCGGTGCGCGGCGAGTTCTACGGCTACAGCCTGCTTTCCGCCTACACGCTGTGGACGGCGGCCCTCATGGTCCTGGCCTGGCGAAGCTGGTGGTTCGATTTCCGTCTGGCCCCGGCCGCACAAGCAATCGACGTGGCGATCTTCATCGCGGCGGTCTATTTCACCGAGAGCCGGTATACCGAGTTCCAGAGCCCGTTCCTCGCGCTGGCCGCGTTCCTGCTGGTCGTCGCCATGGTCAGATGGAACTGGCGAGCCACGGTCGTCACAGCCATCGTGCTGCTGGTCACGAACCTGCTGTTCGGAATGATCCTGTATTCCTGGGGTTTCGACATCGACCCCTATCGCTTCGTGCGGCGCACGATCTACATGATCCTGCTTGCCTCGATGCTGATCTGGCTGAGCATGTCCCGCTCCACTGGGCGCATGGCCGTGCTGCCCGAACCGGCGGGCATTCCCGGCGAGCGGCGTGACCTCGTGTTCGATGGCGCTCTGAATCTGGTCATACAGTCGTTCGGGGCGCGCAACGCGGCATTCGCCTTCGCCAGCAGCGAGGAACCGTGGATCGACCTGCGCCGGATAGACGACGGGCAACCGGACAGGCAGCGCCTTTCGCCCGAGACCTTCGCCGAGGAACTGCTTGCCCCCCTGCCCGCCTCGCTCATCGACATGAAGCGGGGCCGGCAACTGGTCGAGGCTTCCGCCGACGACACCATTGAGGTCCGCGCAGAACAGCTTGATTCGCGCCTGGCCACCCTCCTCGGCGTCGAGAACGGGATGATCGCTTCGGTGCGCAGCGTGATGGGGTCAGGCCATCTCGTGGTGTGGAACGCCCACGCCCTGAGCTTTGACGATATCGGCCTGATGTCGGCGATAGCCCGCGAGTTCGGGCAGGCGCTGGACCGGGAGGAAATGGCCTCGCTTGCGCGCACAGCCGCAGAAACGGGCGTCCGGCACGCCGTTGCGCGCGATCTGCACGACAGCGTGGCCCAGTTCCTGGCGGGCACGCTGTTCCGTCTCGAAGCGCTGCGCCGCTGGATCCGCGAAGGCAACGATCCCGAAGGCGAAATCGATTCGATCAAGAATGCGCTGCGTCGCGAACAGGGACAGCTGCGCCTGTTGATCGAAAGACTGAGGCGGGGCCAGGAAAGCGACCGACGGACTGATATCGCCGAGGAGCTGCGCGATCTTCTGGCCGAGGCGGGTGCGCATTGGCACATCTCGACCGAGCTTGCCCTGACAAGTGACCCTCAGCCGGTTTCGGTACAGCTTTCGCACGAAATCCGCCAGCTCGTGCGCGAAGCAATTGCCAATGCGGCGCGCCATGGCAAGTGCAGCAAGGTGCTGGTCACCCTGACCGAATGTGACAGCGAGCTGCGCCTGAGCATCACCGACGATGGTGTCGGCTTCCCCACGTTCGGCAATGCCGCGCGGCCACGCTCCATTTCGGAACGTGTCGAGGCACTGGGCGGAAGCTTCAGACTTGATTCCAGCAGAGGCGGCGCCCGTCTCGAAATAGCCTTACGATCCGGAGAACTTGCATGATTCCAGTCCTAGTGGCCGATGACCACGGCTTCATCCGCGCCGGCGTGGAAGCGGTGTTGCGCGGCACCCGGTTCTCGGTGGTGGCTGCCACCGCAAGTGGCGAGGAGACGCTGGATGCGATCAAGACCCACGATCCGGCCATCGTCCTGCTGGATATCAACATGCCCGGCATGAACGGGGTTCAGACGCTGGAAGTGTTGCGCGATCGCGGCGACAAGCGCCCGGTTGTGCTGCTGACTGCCGAGATCAATGATCGTCAGCTGATTTCGGTGATGCGTGCTGGGGTAGAGGGCATCGTTTCCAAGGACGGGGCGGAAGACGGCCTGGTCGGCGTGCTGGAGAAGGTCCATGGCGGCCAGAAGGCCATCGAGCCGATCTTCCTGCAGCGGGCCATCGATCTGTCGCTGCGCCCCGATGCGCAAGGGCCGCTGGCCAAGCTCAACCCGCGCGAGCGCAAGATCGCCGCACTTGTCGCCCGTGGCCTGCGCAACCGCGACATCGGAGCGGAACTGGGCATCGGCGAAGGCACGGTGAAAGTCTACCTGCACACGATGTACCAGAAGCTGGGCATCGACAATCGCACCGAACTCGCACTGCTGGCGGTGAACGAGCAGGACAACTGAGCGGAGTCTATGGCTCGGAAGAACAGCGGGACCCCGGGTCAAGCCCGGGGTGACGGCAGGTTTTGGGGCTGCAGGTAGGTGGTTTGAACGGCTGGAATGGGGTGGATTGCAGCCATTCGGAAAACAGTTTGACTTCGCTTTGCGACGAACGTTCTCTGCGCCTATGAACGATACTGATCGCGAAAGGCTGCTTGATCTCTTCGACGTCTCTCCCGCAACGGTCGAGGAGTTTCAGCAAATCGTACGTGCTCTCGTTGTACATGTCCCTTGCTTGAGCCCGTTAGAGACGGAGATCCTCGAATGGGACAGGGATGGCCGGGATGCGGACCATCTGGCACGTCTTGCAATCAAGGTTTGGGCATTTTCTGAAAGCGGAGAGCTCGCTTTCCGCGAGCGGCTTTTTGCAGGCTTTGTAACGTCGCAAGAGTGCCTCGATGGTTATGGAGCAGACTATCTGATCGACTTTGCTCTGGCGGCGGGCGTTCCCGCAGATACTGTGCTGAGAGTCCTCCGGTCACGAGGCACCTGCTGAATGTCCGCAATGGTGTCGTGTCCTGACTGGCTGCTTTTGCTCCCTCGACAACGCCGCGAAAGTCAGTAGCTCCGCGGCAACCCCAGCACGTGTTCGGACAGGAACGACAGGATGAGGTTCGTGCTGATCGGCGCGACCTGATAGAGGCGCGTTTCGCGCAACTTGCGTTCCACGTCGTATTCCTCGGCAAAGCCGAAGCCGCCGTGGGTCTGGACGCAGGCGTTGCCCGCTTCCCATGAGGCATCGGCGGCGAGCATCTTGGCCATGTTGGCCTCCGCGCCCATCGGCAGGCCAGCCTCGTACATCCGTGCCGCCTCGCGCACCATCAATTCGGCCGCGCGCATGTTGGCATAGGCCTTGGCGATCGGGAAGGCGACGCCCTGGTTGGCGCCGATGGCGCGGCCGAACACCTGCCGCTCCTTGGCATAGTCGACCGATTTGCGGGTGAACCACTTGGCATCGCCGACGCATTCGGCCGCGATCAGCACGCGTTCGGCGTTCATGCCCGAGAGGATGTAGCGGAAGCCCTTGCCCTCCTCGCCCAGCAGGTTCGCGGCCGGGATGCGCATGTTGTCGAAGAACACCTCGGTCGTCGCGTGGTTCATCATCGTGCGGATCGGGCGGATGGTCAGCGATTTGCCCACCACCTCGCGCATGTCGACGATGAACACCGAAAGCCCGTCGGTCTTCTTCGCCACCTCCTCGCGCGCGGTGGTGCGGGCGAGCAGCAGCATAAGGTCCGAATGCTCGGCCCGGCTGGTCCAGATCTTCTGGCCGTTGACCACGTATGCGTCGCCCTCGCGCCGGGCGAAGGTGCGCAAGGATGTGGTGTCGGTGCCGCTGGTCGGCTCGGTCACGCCGAAGGCCTGCAGGCGCAACTCGCCGCTGGCGATCTTCGGCAGATACTGGCGCTTCTGCTCTTCCGAACCGTGGCGCAGGATCGTGCCCATGATGTACATCTGCGCATGGCAGGCCCCGCCATTGCCGCCCTCGGACTGGATCGTCTCGAGGATCGCGGCGGCGGCGGACAGGCCAAGGCCCGATCCGCCGTATTCCTCGGGGATCAGCACCGAAAGCCAGCCCGCCTGAGTCAGCGCATTGACGAATTCAGTGGGGTACTCGCGCTTCTCGTCGAGCTTGCGCCAGTATTCGCCCGGAAAATGCGCGCAGAGCTTGCGCACGCCTTCGCGGATCTCGCCGTGGTCCTCGGCATCGTAGGGGGAAAGGATCATCGCGCGGCCTCGAACACCGCGGCGATGCCCTGACCGCCGCCGATGCACATCGTCTCCAGCCCATAGCGCTGCCCACGCCGCTGCAACTCGCGCGTCAGGTTGGCAAGGATGCGCCCGCCGGTCGCGCCGATGGGATGGCCCAGCGAAATGCCCGAGCCATTGACGTTGAGCATGTCGTGGCGGCTGTCATCGTCCGACCAGCCCCAGCCCTTGAGGCAGGCGAGGACTTGCGGCGCGAAGGCCTCGTTCAGCTCGATCAGGCCAATGTCGTTCCACGACAGGCCGTTGCGGGCAAACAGGCGCTCGGTGGCGGGCACCGGGCCATAGCCCATGCGCGAGGGATCGCAGCCGGCCGCCGCCCAGGAGTGGAACCAGGCGATCGGCTCCAGCCCGAGCTCGTCGAGCTTGTCCTCGGCCACGACGAGGCAGGCGGCCGCCGCGTCGTTCTGCTGGCTGGCGTTGCCTGCGGTGACGACGCCCTTTTCAAGCGGCTTGAGCTTGGCCAGCGACTCCATCGTCGCATCGGCGCGATAGCCCTCGTCGTGCGCGAAGATCACCGGGTCGCCCTTTTTCTGCGGGATGCTGACCGGTACGAGTTCGTCGTCGAACAGGCCCTTGGCCCAGGCTGCGGCGGCACGCTGGTGGCTGCGCGCGGCGTAGGCGTCACAGGCCTCGCGGCTGATGGCGAAGTCGCGCGCGAGGTTTTCCGCGGTTTCGATCATGCCGGAGATGACGCCATAGCGCTCGATCGGCTGGCTCATCACGCGGCCGCGCGTCAGCCGGTCATGCAGGGTCAGCGAACCTGCGCGCACGCCCTTGCGCACGTCGGTGGTATAGTGCTCGACGTTGGACATGGATTCCACGCCCCCTGCCACGACAACGTCAGAGACGCCGGTCTGCACCATCATCGCGGCATTGACGATGGCCTGCAGGCCGGAACCGCAGCGCCGGTCGAGCTGATAGCCGGGCACTTCCTCGGGCAATCCGGCCAGCAGCCAGGACCAGTGCGAGATGCACGGCGCCTCGCCGCTGCCGTAGCCTTGCGCGAAGATCACGTCGTCGACGCGCGTGGGGTCTATCTTCGTCCGCTCCATCAGCGCGGTGAGGATGGTCGCGCCGAGTTGCCCGGCGGTGAGCGAGGACAGCGAGCCGCCGAACTTGCCGACAGCGGTGCGGATCGGGGTGACGATGGCGGCGCGGCGGAGGGTCATGCGGATTCCTTGTCTGAAGTGGCGACGACGCCCTTGTCGATCAGTGCGGCGATCTCGCCCGAGGCCATGCCCAGCCGCTGGCTGAGCACTTCCTCGCTGTTCTGGCCGAGGTAGGGCGCGGGCTGCGGATCGCCGGCTTCGCGGCCGGGGATGTTGGCGAAGCTGCGCGGCGCGGGATAGGCGAAGCCGCTGGGATTGGCGGGCGATGGTCCGAACAGCGGGTTGTTGGTGACGAGGTCGGGATCGCGCGCCATTTCGTGCATCGTGCGATAGCGTTCGAAGGTTGCTCCGGCCTTGGTCAGACGCTCGGCAAGCGCAGCATAGGTGAATTGCTCGGCCGCTTCCTGGAACATCGAGAACAGGCGGTGGCGGTGGACGAAGCGGTGATGATCGCTCAGCCCAAAACTCACGCCCAGTTCCGCTTCGACCGCGGCCAGATCGTCGGTCAGCCCGAACGCCTCGACAGTGGCCTTCCATTGCTTCGGCGTCAGCGCGGCGACCATGAAGCGCTTGCCGTCAGCGCTTTGGAAATCGCGCCCGAACGCGCCCCAGATGGCATTGCCGATGCGTTCGCGATCGTCCCCGCGATAAAGCATTTCCGCCGCCGCACCGGCGTTGAACGCCGTGCCGATGGCAACGTCGCCCAAGGGCACGCGCAGTTCGCTGCCCTCACCCGTGGCATCGCGATGCCTGAGGCCCGCCAGCAGCGCGAAGGCGCAATAGGCGCCGGTGATGAAGTCCCAGGCGGGCAGGATCTGGTTGACCGGAGGCGCGGTCCTTGCGTCCCAGTCCTCCGGCCCGGTCATCAGCGGATAGCCCGATGCGGCGTTGACGGTGAAGTCCATCGCCTGCCGCCCGTCATGCCAGCCCATGATCCGCACCGAGACGAGATCGGGCCGACCTGCCGCGATCCGCTCATGCGCCATGAAACTTTCCAGCGGCAGGTTGGTGATCACCTGCCCCACCTGTCGCGCCAGCTCGACGGCCAGTTCGCGCCCCTCAGGCGTCTGCAGATCGAGCGCCACGCTCTTCTTTGCGCGGTTGAGGTTCTCCCACGACAGCGAGCGGCCCTCGCGCGTCATCATGTAGCGCTTGTAGTCCAGCCCTCCGCGTCGGTCGTCGATGCGGATCACCTCCGCGCCCATCTGCGCGCAGTAAAGGCCTGCGGTCGGCGAGGCGACGAAGGACGAGACCTCGACGATCGATAGCCCGGAGAGCAGCTGGTACATGGTCTACCAGACGGTCCCTTCGCTGGCGAATTCGCGCAGCAGGTGCTTGGCGATCTGCAACTGCATGATCTGGCTTGTGCCTTCGTAGATGCGCAGGATGCGGGCATCGCGGAAGAAGCGCTCGGCCGGATATTCGGCGAGGTAGCCCGCCCCACCGAACACCTGAACGCAACGGTCGACCACGCGCCCGCAGGCCTCGGAGGAGAACAGCTTGGCCGCAGCCGCCTTGCGCTGGATGTTCTCGCCACGGTCGGCGCGGGCGCAGGCATCGGCGACCATGCATTCGGCGGCGTAGAGGTCGGCCTCGCTGTCGGCCAGCATCGCCTGGATCAGCTGGAAATTGGCGATCGGCTCGCCGAACGCCTTGCGCTCGTTGGCATAGCGGATCGCGGTATCGAGCGCGCGGCGCCCCATGCCCACGCCCATGCCCGCCACCGAAAGCCGCCCGTTATCAAGGCTCTGCATTGCGATCTGGAAGCCCCGCCCTTCCTCGCCACCGACCAGCGCCGAACCCGGAATGTAGACATCCTCCATGATCACGTCGGCGATGTGTGCGCCCGATTGACCCATCTTCTTGTCGGGCTTGCCCACGGTGATCCCCGGCGTCGACATGTCGACGATGAAGGCCGAGACGTGGGCGTTCTTGGGCAGGGCCTCCTTCGAGGTGCGCGCCATGATCAGGCCGATCTTCGCCGAAGGGCTGTTGGTGATGTAGCGCTTGGTGCCGTTGAGGCGGTAGCCATTGCCGTCACGCACCGCGGTGGTCTGCATCGCGGCGCTGTCCGATCCCGAACCCGGCTCGGTCAGCCCGAAGCAGGCAATCTCGCCACTGGCGATGCGCGGCAGCCATTCGGCCTTCTGCTCTGGCGTGCCGTAATTCTTGATCGCGCTGCCGGTCATGCCGATGTTGATCGACACGGTGGAGCGGTAGGCGGGCGAGGCATAGGCCATGTGCATCACGGTGGTGATGTACTGGCTGATGTTCATGCCGGCCCCGCCGAACTCCTCGGGGATGGTGATGCCGAACAGGCCCATCTCGCGCATTTCGTCGAGGATGTCGTCGGGAATTCGGTCATTGGCGATGACATCGTCTTCTGCCGGGATCAGCCGCTCGCGCACATAGCGGCGCAGCTGTTCGAGGAACTGCTCGAAGATGTCCGGGTCCATTCCGGGATTAGCCATGTCGAAAATTCCTCAAACAGGATCGTAGGGGAAGACGTGCGCCGAAACTTCGTCGGCACGTGCGAACGAGGGGCGGAACGCCGGGATCAGTTCCTCGGCAATGGCTGTGGGCGTCCAGCCCTCAAGCTTGACCATGGAGCGCACCGGGCGCGGCTTGTCGAACAGCAGGATCTCGTTCTTGCGCACCGAGAAGATCTGGTTGGTGACGTCCCTGGAAAGGTCCGAAGCGAGGTAGGTGACGAGGGGCGCGATCTTGTCGGCGCTCATCGTCTGCATCCGCTCCACCCGCAGCTTCTGTTCAGGCGTTTCCGCCGGAATCGAGGCGGTCATGCGGCTCCACGCGAATGGTGCGATGCAGTTTGACCGCACGCCCCAGCGCGCCATGTCGAGCGCGATTGACTGCGACATCGCCACCAGCCCCAGCTTCGCCGCCGAATAGTTGGCCTGGCCGATGTTGCCGATCAGGCCCGAGGTGGAGGTGAAGTGGATGAAACTGCCCGAGGACTGTTCGCGGAAGTAGGGCGTTGCCGCCTTCGAGACATTGAACGCGCCCGTGAGGTTCACATCGATGACGCTGGTCCAGTCCTCGTAGGACATCTTGTGCCAGATCGTGTCGCGCAGGATGCCGGCGTTGTTGACCACCGCGTCGATCCGCCCGAACCGCTGCACCGCATCCTCGACGATGCTTGCCGCGCCCACCGGATCGGCGACGCTGGCGAGATTGGCCCAGGCCTTGCCGCCTGCTGCGACGATATCGTTGACCGTGGTCTGCGCCGGGCCTGCATCGCCGCCGTCGCCGCCCTGCGCCACGCCCGGATCGTTGACGATCACCGCCGCACCTTCGCGGGCGCAGAGCAGCGCGATTTCACGCCCGATTCCGCGCCCGGCGCCGGTCACGGCAACGACCTTTCCATCCAGCACGCCGGCCATCCGAATCTCCCAAGAGTGTCTTGTTGACACTCTTGTTAAGCGACCGGTTAAACCATTTCAACCGCTACCATCACCGCCGTTGGCAGCACCTTTGGAACAGGTCTTCACAATTACCCGCAATTGTGGTGTGGGAGTTCAACCAATCACCTTGTGATTGAACCAAGGGTGGCTGCCGATGCGCTTCAAGGGCCTCGATCTCAACCTGCTCGTCGTGTTCGACGCGCTGATGGAAACCCGCAGCGTGACCCGCGCGGCAGAGCGTATCGGCCTGACCCAGCCTGCGACAAGCGCCGCGCTGCGCCGCTTGCGCGACTACTTCAATGACGAGATCGTCGTCGCCGTAGGCAAGCGCATGCACCCCACGCCGTTCGCCGAAGGGCTGCACCCGCAGATCCAGCTGGCCCTGCGCGGGGTAGAGCGTGCGATCACCACGCCCACCGCGTTCGATCCGACGACCTCGACCCGCCGCTTTCGCATCGTCAGTTCCGACTATATCATGGTTGCCGTGCTGGTCCCCCTGATCGAGCGCTTTGCCGTGACGGCGCCGGGCGTGCGGGTGGAGATCATCCAGCCGACCGAACAGGCCGTGTCCGAACTGGAATCGGGCAAGGCCGACCTCCTTGTCACCCCCGAACCGTTCCTTGCCGCCTGGCATCCTCATGAAGTCCTGTTCGAGGAGGAGCAGGTGGTAGTCGGCTGGGCGGAGAACCCGGTGCTGCAGCGGGGCCTGACCGAGGATGACTTTTATGCCGCCGGTCACGTCACCGTGGCCTTCGGGGCCAATCGCACCGCCGCCTTTGCCGATTCCACGCTATCGCGCATGGGGCGCGAACGGCTGGTCGAAGTTACCGTGTCCAGCTTTGCCTCGGCGCCGTGGTTCATCGAGGGCACGGCGCGCCTTGCCGTTCTGCACGAGCGCCTCGTCCGCCAGATCGCCCGCCGCTTCAACCTGGCCTGGGCGCCGATGCCGTTCGCCTTCCCCAAGATGCACGAAATGATGCAATTCCATGAATCGCGCGCCGACGACGCCGGGCTCAGCTGGTTGCGCCAGCAGATGCGCGAGGTTGCCGCAGAGGCGGCTTGAAACCCGGCAAGGGAATGCCCGATTGCACGGTGAAGTTGTGAAGAGCATATTGGCATCATGGACAAGACAGAAGCAATTGCCAGGTTGAAGCCGCTCGAACGCCGTCTTCGTGCGCGAGGCATCAACGCGCTTTATGTCTTTGGATCGACCGCGCGCGGCGATGCCGGCAAGTCGTCTGACCTTGATCTGCTTTACGAGTATGACCCGTCCACGAGATTCAGCCTGTTTGATCAGGCGAGTGTGATGCTTGAATTGTCTGATGAGCTGGGCACATCGATTGACCTCGTTTCACGCAATGGCCTGCGACCACGTGTGCGGGCGCGGATCGAGAATGAAATGGTCCGAGTGTTCTGATGGCGAGTTTGCGTGATACGCTGGACGATCTGCAGCTGCTGATTGCCAAGGCGGAGTAATCTGTCGAAGGCAGATCTTACGAAGATCTCGTTGCCAATGACGAAGCCTATGATGCTTTGACCTACCGCTTGGCAATGATCGGCGAGACGAGCAAGAAGCTGCCGGAAGAGCTGAAGGAGCGCTATCCGCATCTGCCATGGCGCGAAATGGCCACGTTCCGCAACTTCGCCAGCCACGACTATTTTGGCGTCGATGCTCAACTTGTCTGGCAGGCTGCCATCAGCCTCGAACCGATCAAGGCGATGACGCGAGCCGAATTGGCAAGGCTCGGCGCCTAATCAAAATGCTCTAGTGTGAAATCCGCCGCGATCGCTTGATCGTGCCGGAAAAGCTCAGCACGGCTTCCTCCTGCCCGTCCGCGCCGATGCGCAGGATCGTGCCACGGGCAAAGACGAGGCTGCCTCCGGCGCGGACGCATTGCCCACGCGCCGTCAACATCTCGCCCGCCTGTGCGCCGCTGACGAATTCGCAGTTCATCGTCACGGTCACGCCGCTGACTTCATCGCCATTCGAGGCCGCGACCATGAACAGCGAGAAGTCGGCAAAGGTCATCAGCGACCCACCGTGGACGATGCCGTGGCCGTTCAGGTTCTTGGCCTCGGGAATGAAGCCCGTGACGATTCCGCGCGCGTCCCTTTTGACGAAGAACGGACCGGTGCCGTCCTCGAACGGGTCCTTGCCCGACCATTTCCACCAGCCGGCCCAGGGACCGTCGTTGACCTGTTCGAAGTTGCCCTTGATGGGTGAAGTTTCCGCCGCGTTCATGGCCGCCTTCTTAAGCGGACGTCCGAACCCCTGTCGATAGCGATCAGGCGACTTCCTCGCGTTCGCGCGCCATCATGCGGGTGGCCAGCGTCCTTCCCGAGATCCATGCATTTTCAACGCGCGGGCCCAGCAGCCAATCACCACACACGCCGATTTTCGACTGTGCACTCCACAGTGCGCCAAGGTTGCTGCCAGTCGACATCGCATAGCGCCAGCGATGGGCCGAGGCGGTGACCGGTTCCGGCAGGGTTTGCTCCAGCGCTTCGCCCAGGGCGGCAAGCAAGGCGGCCGAGACGTTCTCCACGCTGTCGTCGATATGCTGGGTCGACCAGTGCGGGCTGGCCTGCACCACCCAGGTTTCCGGGCCCTTGCGGCCGGGCTTGGCGCCATTGCGTGCGGCCCAGCTGATCAGCCCTGCCTCGCGCACGGTGTCGTGCCTTGTCGGCAGACGTTCGGCAAAGGCGAACATGCCGGTCCAGCACGGCTGCGACCGGGCCGCGAGCGCGGTTGCCGCCAGCGAAAGGTCATGCAGCGCAACGATGGCCGAGGCTTGCTCGGGCGGGATCGACACGACCACGGCATCGAACGGCCCGGCCTGCATACGCTCTCCCGCCCCGGTCTCCCCGGTCAGGAACCAGCGGTCCTCGCGGCGGACAAGGCCGCGCACGTGCCAGCCGAAGGTGACATCGTGCTGGTCGGCCATCTCCTTGATGACGGCGTTCATCGTCGGCACGCCGACCCAGGCGCCGGTTCCGGCGGCAGGCCAGGGCGCAGCGACGCCGCTGGCCGACCAGCGCGCGACTTGAGCCATGAACGCCGGATCGCGCACGGTGAAATACTGCGCGCCGTGGTCGAAATGGGCATCGCCGAGCGGCGTCGTCATGCGGCGCGTCGACATGCGTCCGCCAGGGCCGCGCCCCTTGTCGTAGAGCGCGACGGTGTGGCCCGAGCGAACGAGCTGGGAAGCGCAGGAAAGACCGGACATTCCTGCGCCAACAATGGCAACATGCATTTTCATCGGTGTTTTCGCGGGCTCAACCACGTCCCATCAACGCCAGGACTTCCTTGCGGCTGCTGGCATCGTCGAGGAAGCAGCCGAGCATCCGGCTCGTCACCATCCCCACGCCATGCGTCCTGACCCCCCGGCCAGTCATGCAGCCATGCTGCGCCTCGATCACCACCGCGACCCCTTGCGGCTGGAGATTGTCCCAGATGCACTTGGCGACTTCCGCGGTCAGCCGCTCCTGCACCTGCAGCCGGCTGGCATAGCCGTGCAGCACGCGCGCCAGCTTGGAGATGCCGACGACGCGGTCCTTGGGCAGGTAGGCAATCGACGCCGTGCCGATGATCGGCGCCATGTGGTGTTCGCAGTGGCTCTGGAACGGGATGTCGCGCAGCAGCACGACTTCATCGTAGCCGCCCACTTCCTCGAAGGTGCGCGAGAGGTGCAGGCCCGGGTCCTCGGCATAGCCGCGGCAGTATTCGCGCCAGGCCCGCGCCACGCGCTTGGGCGTATCGAGCAGGCCTTCGCGCTCGGGCTCGTCGCCCGACCAGCGGATCAGCGTGCGGATCGCCTCTTCGACATCGGCAGGGACGACGATCTTGCCGTCCTCGCCGATCACGTCTGCCATGCCCGAGGAGGCGGCGAGGGAGGGTGACAGGACGTTCATCGGTAAAGGCTCCGATCCGGCGCTAAAGAGGTTGCGGAATGATGTCCGGATGCGCCGCAGCCCCATCGGGAACAACACGGACCAAAGGGCACGGACTGGAAACCGGCGGAAAAGGGCGTATATGTGCACCCATGTCCATAGCCGAGATGATCGCCTCCAGCCCGACGGCCGCCGTCATCAGCAATCCGCGTTTGCCGGACAACCCGATCATTGCCTGCAATGACGCGTTCGTCGAACTGACCGGATACCCGCGAGAGGAGATCATCGGCCGCAACTGCCGGTTCCTGCGTGGCACAGGCACGGAGGACGACAAGGCCCGCGTGCTGCGCGACGGCATTCACCGCAAGCAGCCGGTGATGGTCGAGATCATCAACTACAAGAAGGACGGCACCCGTTTCCGCAACGCGGTGATGGTTGCGCCGATCTTCGATGCCGAAGGTGAAGTGGAATACTTCCTCGGCTCCCAGGTCGAACTGCCCGAGGAACAGGGCGCGGCCAACGACCTGCGCCGCAATGGCGCCGCCGAACGCGTCGAACGCCTCAGCCGCCGCCAGAAGGAAATCCTCGTGCTGATGGCCGCCGGAAAGCTCAACAAGCAGATCGCCTATGAACTGGGCCTCAGCGAGCGCACCGTGAAGATGCACCGCTCCGCCGTGCTCAAGGGGCTGGACGTGAAGACCAGCGCCGATGCCATCCGTGTGGCGATCGAAGCCGGCTTCTGATTTTCGTCAGCGGTTCAGGGGCCTGACACCCTCGATCCGCAGTTCGCACCACACGCCCGCCGGATCGAAGTTCAGTTCCAGTCCTTCGATCCCCGGTTGCGGGACCAGCAGCCGCGAGCCGATGCCCGGACGCGCGGGGCTGGTCACAGGCGGACCGCCTTTCTCTGCCCACAGCATGTACAGCGTGGAACCGGAGGGGCCGATGAACCAGCTCAGCTCGACATGGCCGCGCTCGCCCGATAGCGCGCCATATTTGACTGCGTTGGTGCACAACTCGTGCAGGGCCATGATCAGCGGGATGCAGCTTCCTGCCGGGAGCACGCAGGGTTCGCCGGTCATGCGAATGCGGTCGTCGTGCTCGAACGGGGCAACCGTGTCGCGCACGAGTTGCGGCAGCCGTCCTTCCGCCTCTGCGCCGATCTGCAAGAGGTCGCTCGCAGCTGCCAGCCCTTCGATACGCAGGCTGAATTCCTTGTAGAAATCCATCGGCGATGCCGCCTTGGGCCCGCGCGAGGCGAGCGCCTGGATCAGCGTCAGCATGTTGCGCACGCGGTGGCGGAGCTCGCGGTTGTAGCGCTCCTGCTCGGCATTGACGACGGCGATCCGCCGCATCGCCCCGCGCAGCATGCTGCCGATCAGGACCGTCAGCCCGCCCGAGAACACGAACAGCACGAAGATCAGGCTGCGCACGACACCGACCTGCGAGAACCATGGGTCCCCACCGAAAAGCCGCTGCGCCAGGAGGGAAGCAAGCACCATGTACGTGAGCGCGTAGCGCAGTTCGAGCGCGAGCGATGCAATCAGCAAGGGGGGCCAATAGGTGACGAACGGCCGCCCGAGTGCCCCCATGTCGAGCGAGGCCCGCAGTATCGTGGGGATGACAAGCAGCACCGCAATCCACGCCAGCGATTCCGCAGGGGTGCGATCAGGATCCACCAAAGCGCGCACGACACGCGCCTGACGTGTCTCGCCAATTGCCAAGTTCGCACCCCCATGTTCAATTGGACCGGCTCTTTTCAGGCAGTTCGGTCCAATCCGGACCTTAATAGCGCCGCAAAAACTATAACTGCAAGATTATTCGAGCTTTTTTCTGTTCCGCCAATCACATCAATCGACGCCAGCCAGGACGGCAAAGTCCACCTTAGTGGGTGCTGAAAGCCGCAAGACGTCGGCCAATGCGATGACCTCTGCAATCGCGGTCGCCTCCTCAACCGTCAGGCCGGAGAAATCGGGCAGGAACGCCCGGCAGGTCTGCAGGAGATTGGCGGGCGAACGCTCCAGCTCGGAACGGTAGGCTTCGAGCGTCCGGCAGCCATCGATTTCGCTCCACGCAATGCCGCTGGGCGACGGGCGTTCGTGATAGGCCCAGAGCGCGTGGATCGCGCGCTCAACCGCCAGTTGCGCCTGTTCGACCACCAGCGCACCCGAGGCGCGAGCCTTGAGCCTTTGGCGATAGCGGCGCTGACGTTCGGCGTTCGAAAGTGGCATGGGCTTGATTCTACACGGTAACTCGCGCTGATCAAACTCCGTTACGTTACTTATGGCGCTAACCCAAGTTTGACCTGCGTCAAGGTCGAGATTGTATGTGTTGCATATGATCTTGAACAGGCGCCGCATCGAAGGCCTGTTCGATTCGGCGACAAGATCGCTTGGGAGACCAGATGCATGGAACACCATCAGACCCCGTCCGCCGCCGCCCGCGAACAGGCCTTGCGCCGCGCCATCCCCCTGTTCGACGGCGCCCCGGCCTCGCGCGGCTACGAGCTCAACGCGATGTGCTTTTCGTTCAACGAGAAAGCCAACCGCGATGCTTTCCTTGCCGATGAGGAAGGCTATTGCACCCGCTTCGACCTGACGCCGCAGCAGCGCAAGGCCGTCGCCGAACGCGACGTGCTGGCCATGCTCGAGGCGGGTGGCAACGTCTATTACCTCGCCAAGCTTGCCGGGATCTTCGGCCTTGGCGTGCAGGACCTCGGCGCCCTTCAGACCGGCATGTCGGTCGATGCATTCAAGGCCATGCTCGTCGAATGGGCCAAAAAAATCCCCACCAAGGAGTGTGCATGATGGCACAGATCATCGGCGGCTATTTCACCAGCCACGTCCCCGGCATCGGCGGCGCGATCATGCGCGGCGATCAGGACACCCCCTACTGGAAGCCGTTCTTCCAGGGCTTCCCCCCGATCCGCGAGTGGTTGGCGCATGCGAAGCCCGATGTTGCCGTGGTCTTCTCCAACGACCATGGCCTGAACTTCTTCCTCGACAAGATGCCGACCTTCGCGGTGGGCGCCGCGCCCTCGTATGACAATGCCGACGAAGGCTGGGGCCTGCCGGTCTACAAGAGCTTCGAGGGCCATCCCGCGCTTTCCTGGCACCTGATCGACAGCCTGGTGCGCGACGAGTTCGACATCACCACCTGCCAGAAGATGCTGGTCGATCACGCCGTGTCGATCCCGTTCGAGCTGGCATGGCCCGGTGTCGAAAGCTGGCCGATCAAGCTCGTGCCGATTTCGATCAACACCGTGCAGTACCCGCTGCCCAGCCCGAAGCGCTGCCTTGCGCTGGGCCGTTCGGTCCACCGCGCCCTGCAATCGTGGGGCGGGGACGAGCGCGTGCTGATCTGTGGCACCGGCGGGCTTTCACACCAGCTGGACGGCCCGCGCGCCGGGTTCATGAACCCGGACTACGACCTGTTCTGCCTGGATAACCTCGCCAGCAACCCGGATGCACTGACCGGCCACACTGCCGAGGAAGTGGCAGAACTGGCGGGCACGCAGGGGGTCGAGATCCTCAACTGGATCGCTGCCCGCGGCGCCATGGGCGATCAGGGGATGACCGAAGTCAGCCGCAACTACCACATCCCGATCAGCAATACTGCTGCTGCCAGCCTGCTTCTGGAACCGGCTTAGCCCCTGCGGCGGGGCTTGCGCGTAGTCTTCGCCGGAGCCTTGCGCTTCGGCGGAGGCGCGACCTTTGGCTGGATGTCCGGCCAGGCATCGACGATCGCCGCCTTCACCACCATGCGGCCCTGCAGGGTCTTCGCTTCGTCATGGCTGGCGAGATAGGCTGCCACCACATCGCGCACCTGCCCCGCACTCACGTCGTCCGGCACCTTGGGCGGGCGCTCCATGCTGCGGAACCCGTCGAGCACGCCGATCACGTAGGACAGGCACATGGCCCTGTCGACCGGCGCCTTGGCCGAGCACGCCTCGTTCAGCTGCGCGCCGCTCATCCACTCGGCGCGCGCAGGTGTGGCAAGCGTTGCGACAGTGGCAAGGACGAGAAGGTAACGGATCAAGGTCAGGCAACTCCACGGCGATCACCCCGCCAGAACCCATGCGATGGTGTTTTGATCCGGTGCGCCGGTGGAACCTTCTGAGGTGCGGCGCGCAGCGCTGAAGGAGGGGTAAAGAACACTACCCCTCCACCACCCGCTGCGCTGGCGGTCCCCCTTGTATCTTGAAAATGGTGCATGATGCGATTGCGGGAGGCTCCGCTAGCGGAGCCTCCCGCCCGTTCGCGAGCCCGTGTCCCCCTTGGTCGTAGCAGCCCGCTGGGGAGCTTGGGCCCGGACGGATCTTCATCAACCCGAACGGTTGCACGGGGCGTTGACCCCGCACACGCAAGGATGGGAACGGAGATATGGCACAGCACGATCAATTTGTCGGTATCGATGTCAGCAAGGCGCGGCTTGATGTCTGTCTGTGGCCGCAGAATGAGGCCTGCGCTTTTGCCAACGACCGGGATGGCTTGCGAGCCTTGATCCGGTGGCTTCGCCGCGTCAGACCCCACGCAGTCGGCTTCGAGGCTTCGGGTGGTTATGAACGCGCTCTGCTGACGGCTCTATGCGAGGCAGACCTGCCCGCTCGACGCGTCAACCCGATGCGCGTGCGCCAGTTCGCCCGCGCTGCCGGGATTCTGGCCAAGAACGACAGGATCGATGCTGCAGCGATCGCGCATTTCTGCGCTGCGCTGCCCCAGCGCGAGGTGGTCCACGATCCTGCCCGCGCCATGCTCGGCGAACTCGTCACGGCACGCCGCCAGCTGTGCGAGGAGCGCACCCGCTGCGCCAACCAGGCCGAGCAGACTGCCAGCGCGCTGCTCAGGCGGATCGCTGCACAGCGGATCAAACGGCTGTCAGCCGAGATCGCGCTGGTTGAAGCAGAGATCGCACGCCTGATCGCGGATCACCCCGAACTTGCCGAGCGCAACGCAATCATGCGCTCGGTGCCAGGCGTCGGGCCGACAACCGCGGCAACGCTCCTCGCGTTCATGCCGGAACTCGGTGCAATGAGCGCCCGACAGGCCGCATCGCTCGTCGGCGTCGCGCCTTTCGATTGCGAAAGCGGGGCCTTCAGGGGCAAGCGACGCATCGCCGGAGGGCGCAAACCTCCCCGCGATGCACTCTATATGGCCGCCCTCGTCGCAAGTCGGCGCAACACCACAATGGCCGTCGCATACCACAATCTGAAAAACGCCGGAAAACCAGCAAAAGTCGCCCTCGTTGCGATCATGCGAAAACTCATCACAGCTCTCAACGCCATGATCCGAAACAAACAGAAATGGGCTGCCACATAGACGGTTGCTCCCCATTTGCACCTGCGGTGAAAACGGGGAGGATCTGGGGCCGCTATCGCCCCATCGCCTTCATAAGCTGCCGTTCCAGACACGACCCCATTGCGGACGTTGGTACTTGCGCGCATCATCCAAACCGTCACCCCGGGCTTGACCCGGGGTCCCGCTTTTTCGTCGCTCAAACCAACCAACAATCACATTATGAAGATCCAGCCAGTCGGGATTGCCGCGCTCGATCAGGTCGAACTTGAACTCCCTGCGCCAGCGCTTCAGGCGCTTCTCATGCGTGATGCAGTCTTCAATCCGGTCACCGCGCTCGGCCCAGACCAGCCGTTTTAAACCATACCGAGCGCAGAAGTCCGATCCTCTGTCGTTGAGGTGCTGATGGATGCGCGCAGCAAGGTGTGAGGTCACGCCAACATACATGGCGCCTCGGTAACGGTCGGCCATGATATAGACCCAGCCACCGATCCTCTCCTAGTCCATGAGGTGAGCAGGAAGAAAGCGGGACCCCGGGTCAAGCCCGGGGTGACGGGAATAGTGCTGTTATGGAAGCGATTTCCACAATCCCCCCCATTCCGGCCACTTGAGTCCAAGGTCGATAGCACCAAAATCCGCCGTCAGCGGGTGGTCCCCTCCCCGGTTGTGCTTGGCAAAAACGGGGAAGATCTTGGGATCAGAACTTGTTGTCGCGGGGGAAGCCGTTGGGGGGCAGGCGGCCTGCGGCGCCGCGGGCGACCTTCCACGGCAGGAGGTCCTTCTCGACGCGGGTGCGGCCGCTCTCGCCGCCCATCGTCCATGACAGGCCGTCCTCCAGCTTCAACGTGATCACGTCCGACATCTCGCCGTCCTTGTAGCGCTGCAGGGTCACGCCCTGCCCCTTGGCGAGGAGCGGCACTTCGGACAGGGCGAAGATCACCAGCTTGCGGTTTTCGCCGATCACCGCGACGTGATCGTGCTCGGGCGCGATCTCGCGCACCACGGCGAGCTTCACGCCGGGCTTGGTGGAGACGACGCCGCGCCCCTTTCGCGTTTCGGCGAGCAGTTCGTCCATCTCGGCGGCAAAGCCACGCCCGGTGTTGGCGGCGAGGAGAAGCTGGCCCTTGGGCTTGTACACCGTGACGCTGACGATCTGCGCATCGGGATCGATATCGACCATCGTGCGGATCGGTTCGCCAAAGCCGCGCGCGCCGGGCAGCTTGTCGGCGCCGACGGTGTAGAAGCGGCCATTGTCGACCGCGACGAGCAACTTGTCGGTGGTCTGGCAGTGGAAGGCGAAGGCCGGGCCATCGCCTTCCTTGAACTTGAAATCGCCATCAAGCGGCACATGGCCCTTGGCCGCGCGGATCCAGCCCCTGGCGGAAAGGATCACCGTCACCGGCTCCTTTTCGATCATCGCGTCCATGCTGAATTCGCGCGTCGGCGCGGCTTCGGCGATGGTGGTGCGGCGGCGGCCGAGCGGGGTGTCCTCGGCGTAGTCCTTGCGCAGGGTATTCAGATCGCGCTTCAGTCGGGTGCGCTGGCGGGCCGGGCTGTCGAGCAGCTTCTGCAGTTCCTCCTGCTCGGCCAGCAGTTCGTCGCGCTCCTTGCGCAGTTCCATTTCCTCGAGCTTGCGCAAGCTGCGCAGCCGCATGTTGAGGATGGCTTCGGCCTGGCGGTCGGTCAGTTCGAACTCGGCCATCATCACCGGTTTGGGCTCGTCCTCGGTGCGGATGATCTCGATGATCCGGTCGAGGTTGAGATAGGCGATGATGTAGCCGCCGAGCAGCTCAAGGCGGCCCGCGATCTTGTCGAGCCGGTGCTGCGAGCGGCGCAGCAGGATGTCGATCTGGCTGATCACCCATTCCTGCAGCACCAGCTTCAGCCCCAGAACGCCTGGCGTGCGGTGCGAATCCAGCACGTTGAGGTTGAGGCCGAAGCGGTTTTCGAGATCGGTCAGCTTGTAGAGCGATTCCTTGAGCAGTTCGGGATCGACGTTGCGGCTCTTCGGGATCAGGACGAGGCGGATCTGCTCGTCGGATTCGTCGCGGATGTCCTCGAGAATCGGCAGCTTCTTGTCGGCGATGAGCTGCGCGATCTGTTCGATCAGCTTGCTCTTGGGCACCATGTAGGGGATTTCGGAGACGACCAGCTGCCACTGCCCGCCGCCGAGCTTTTCGACGCCGGTCTCTTCCCAGTTGCCCGCCTCGTCACGGCCCGTGGAGAAGCGCCCGCGCACGCGGATCGCACCGCGCCCGGTTTCATAGGCGTGCGAGATGACGGCGGGGCTGTCGACGATCACGCCGCCGGTGGGGAGGTCCGGCCCGTGGAACACTTCCATCAGCTGGCTGTGTTCGGCATGCGGGTTGTCGATCAGCAGCAGCGCGGCGTCGATGATCTCGGCGACGTTGTGGCTGGGGATGTTGGTCGCCATGCCGACGGCGATGCCGCTGGAACCGTTGGCGAGCAGGTTCGGGAACAGGCCGGGGAAGATTTCCGGCTCCTCGTCCTCGCCGTTGTAGGTGGGGACGAAGTTGACGGTGCCTTCGTCGAGCCCGGCCATCAGCTGCATCGCGGTGCGCGTCAGCCGCGCTTCGGTGTAGCGGTAGGCGGCGGCGTTATCGCCATCGACATTGCCGAAGTTGCCCTGCCCCTCGACCAGCGGGTAGCGCAGCGACCAGTCCTGCGCGAGGCGGACCATCGCGTCATAGACCGAGGCATCGCCGTGCGGGTGATACTTGCCGATCACGTCGCCGACGACGCGCGCCGATTTCTTGAAGGCGTCGGTTGGGTTGAGCTTCAATTGCCGCATCGCCCAGAGCAGGCGGCGGTGGACCGGCTTCAGCCCGTCGCGCAGGTCGGGCAGCGAGCGCGCGGTGATCGTGCTCAGCGCATAGACGAGGTAGCGCTCCGACAGCGCGGAATCGAACGGGGCATCGACAATTGCGTCGAAGGGATCGGGCTCGGTCGTGTCTGTCGCCATGGTTGGAACGTCCTAGCAACACGTTCGGCAGAGCGAAAGTCACGGAACAACCACAGTCCCCGGCTATTCTTGGGGGGAGCGGGCGAATCCCGCCCCCGATATTCCCCAAAGGAGAACCATATGAGCAAGCGCGTGCTGATCGTCGCGACCGACGGATTCGAACAGTCGGAACTCGAAGGCCCCAAGAAGGCACTGGAAGACGCCGGAATCGAAACCGTGGTCGCCAGTCTGAAGGCCGGGTCCATCACCGGCTGGAAGGACAAGAACTGGGGCGATGCCGTGGCTGTCAACATCACGCTCGACGAGGTGGATGCCAAGGAATACGACGCGCTGCTCCTGCCGGGCGGGCAGATGAACCCGGACATCCTGCGCATGGACGATCGCGCCATCGATATCGTCAACGATTTCGACGACCTCGGCAAGCCGATCGCCGCCATCTGCCACGCGCCGTGGCTGCTGGCCGAAGCCGACATCCTCGATGGCCGCACCGTGACGGGCTGGCCTTCGATCCGCACCGACCTTGCCAATGCCGGGGCGGACGTGGTGGACGAGGAAGTGGCGGTGGATGACAACCTCATCACCAGCCGCAATCCGGATGATATTCCGGCGTTCTCGAAGGCGCTGATCGAGATGCTTGCCGAGGGCTGATCCTTGCGCTGACTTGCCCCCTCCCCGGCGGGGAGGGGTTGGAGGTGGGGGAGCGAGGCACGGCCACGCTGGCGGCGGCACACCCCCACCCGGCCTCCCCCTCAAGGGGGAGGGGAAGCTACTTCGGTCTGTAGGGACAGATTACGGCACACGCGGTTTCCGGGGTTCACCCCGCTCTCTGGAATCGCTAGGGTCGTATCAGATGAAACAGCTTACAGTCACAGAACAGGCGATCGTCGGGAGAATTGATGCCGCTGCCATGCTTGCGCAGGTGGAGGCTTGGTGCCCGTTGAATACGGGGACCGGCAATCTCGATGGGCTTGCCGCACAGTGGAATTTGCTGGCTGAAGCCTTCTCGGCGCTACCCGGCGAAATCCGCAAGGTCGAAGCCGCCCCTGTCACGGCGATGGGTGCCGACGGGCGCGAGGTGGCAACCACGAATGGCGCGCACTTTGTGCTGTCGGTCAGGCCGGATGCACAGCGGCGCTACCTGCTCACCGGCCACATGGACACGGTGTTCCCGCCTGCCCATGCGTTCCAGACGCTGCGCTGGCTTGATGCCGAAACACTGAACGGCCCGGGCGTGGCCGACATGAAGGGCGGCATCGCGGTGATCCTCGCTGCGCTGACGGCGTTCGAGCAAAGCCCTGCTGCGGCCGGTGTCGGCTATGACGTGCTGATCAACTCCGACGAAGAGACCGGCAGCCTGTCGTCCGCCCCGCTGATCGCGCAGCTGGCGCAGGGCAAGGCGGCGGCGCTGACCTATGAACCGTCCGCCCTGCCCGATGGCACGCTGGCCGGTGAGCGGCCGGGGAGCGGGAACTACAGCGCCGTCATCAAGGGACGTTCGGCCCACGCCGGGCGCAATCCGCAGGACGGGCGCAACGCGATCATCGCGGCGGCGGACATGGCTCTGAAGCTGAAAGGTCTGGAGCGGCCGGGGCTGTCGATCAACCCGGCGAGGATCGATGGCGGGAGCGCCAACAACGTCGTGCCCGACCATGCCGTGCTGCGCTTCAATGTCCGGCCTCGGCTGCCGGGAGTTGCCGTGGAGTTCACGGAGAGTCTGCGAGAGTTGGTGCAGAGTCTCGAAGCGTTGCACGAGGTTGGCATCCACCTCCACGGCGGCGTCTCGCGGCCGCCGAAGCCGATGACGCAAGAGGCCGAGGCACTGTTCGGGCTGGTTCGTGAGTGCGGAGAATTGCTCGGCCAATCAATCCGTTGGCAAGCCTCGGGCGGAGTCTGTGACGGCAACAACATCGCCGCCTGCGGGGTTCCCGTGGTCGATACCATGGGCGTGCGCGGCGGGGCGATCCATTCCGATCAGGAATACCTGATCGTGCCGTCCCTGGCCGAGCGCGCCGCCTTGTCCGCGCTCGTCCTGCATCGCCTTTCCGGGGGAAATCCATGACATTCCGTATCCGCGCGGCCCGCGCGAACGATCTGCAACCGCTCTACGAAATGGCCAAGCTGACCGGCGGCGGTTTCACCAACCTGCCGCCCGATCGCAAGGCGCTGACGGCAAAACTGTCCCGCGCGGCAGAAGCATACGGCAACACCGAGGAAGGCGATCCGAAGAACCCCAGGGACGAACTTTTCGTTCTGGTTCTGGAGGATACCTCCACCGGCGAAGTGCGCGGCACGGCGCAGATCTTCACCTCGGTCGGCCGCCGGTGGCCGTTCTATTCCTACCGCATGGCGACGCTGACCCAGCATTCCAAGGAGCTGAACCGCACCTTCCGCGCCGAGATGCTCAACCTTGTCACCGACCTTGAAGGATCGAGCGAAGTGGGCGGGCTGTTCCTGCATCCCTCGGAACGCGCAGGTGGCCTTGGCATGCTGCTCGCGCGCAGCCGCTACCTGTTCATCGCGATGCACAGAAAGCGCTTTGGCGACAAGATTCTGGCGGAGCTGCGCGGGGTGATCGACGAGCGTGGCGGATCGCCATTCTGGGACGGTGTGGCCGGGCGCTTCTTCGGCATGAGCTTTCAGGAAGCGGACTATTTCAACGCGATCAACGGCAACCAGTTCATCGCCGACCTGATGCCCAAGCACCCGGTCTATATCGCGATGCTGCCCGAAACCGCACGCTCGGCCATCGGCCTGCCCCACCCCTCGGGCCGCGCGGCGATGCGCATGCTGGAGGAAGAAGGCTTTGCCTACGAGGGTTATGTCGACATCTTCGACGGCGGCCCGACGATGACCGCGCGGACCGACCGCGTGCGTTCGATCTGCGAGGCGAAGGAAGTGGCCGTGGCCCACATTCGCGCGCCCGAAGGCGGCGGCAATGTGACCAAGGCGCTGGTGGCGACCGGCAAGCTGGCCGAATACCGCTGCGCCTTCGCCGAGATCGCCGAGACCGACGATGGCCTGACGCTGGACCCGGTGGCCGCTGCCGCGCTGGGTGTGAGCGTGGGTGACCCGGTGTGGTTCGTCGGCCGGTAAGGAAGAGACATGCCTCTGATTGAAATCAACTTTGACGGCCTTGTCGGGCCGAGCCACAACTACGCGGGGCTGAGCCTTGGCAACCTTGCTTCGGCCAGTAACGCTGGCGAGGTGTCCTACCCACGCGCCGCCGCGCTGCAGGGCCTGGGCAAGATGCGGCACAACATCGGGCTGGGGCTGGCGCAAGGGCTGTTCGCCCCCCTGCCCCGGCCCAACCCGGTGCTGCTCGGCGCGCTGGGGCTTGGGACCATTGACCAAAGCGATGCGGCGCAGCGGCGCTTGCGGGCGGCGGCATGGTCTGCATCCTCGATGTGGACGGCCAATGCGGCGACGGTCAGCCCCGCCCCGGACACGGCGGACGGGCGCTGCCACCTGACGGCGGCGAATCTGGTGACGATGCCGCACCGGTCGCAGGAGTGGCCCGATACGGTGCGCCAGTTGCGCGTGGCCTTTGCCAATAGCGCGGCCTTTGCCGTGCATGATGCCGTGCCGCCGTGCTTCGGCGACGAGGGCGCGGCCAACCACATGCGGATGTGCGCGCACCACGATGCGCCGGGGCTGGAAATTTTCGTCTACGGCACGACAGGCGGGGCTTTCCCCGCACGCCAGCACGAGCAGGCGAGCCGGGCGGTGGCGCGGCTGCACGGGCTCGATCCGGCGCGCTGCCTGTTCGTGGAACAATCGCCCGATGCCATCGCGGCCGGGGCCTTTCACAACGATGTGGTGGCAGTCGCCAACGAACGGGTGCTGTTCACGCACGAGCAGGCCTTTGCCGATCCGGACGGCACTTATGCGGCGATCCGCGACAAGCTGCCCGAGGCCGAGATCGTGGTGGTTCCGGCGAGCGTCGTCAGCCTTGGCGATGCGATCAGGAGCTACCTGTTCAACGCGCAACTGCTGACGCTGCCATCGGGCGAGATGGGCCTGGTGATCCCGCTGGAGGCTTGGGAAACCCCTTCGGTGCGCGGCTGGCTGGAGGGCCATGTCGCTTCGAACGGGCCGATCCGCAAGGTGCTGCCGGTGGACGTGCGCCAGTCGATGGCCAATGGCGGCGGGCCGGCGTGCCTGCGTCTGCGGGTTGTCGCCGATCCTGCCACTGTCGATCCGCGCTTCCTCCTGGACGAGGCGAAGATCGCCCGGATTGAAAGCGTCGTCGCCGCGCATTGGCCCGAACAGATCGATCCTGCTGATCTTGGGCAGAAATCCCTGGCAGATACGGTAATTGCAGCACGCATGGCCTTGCTTGACGCGCTGTCGCTGTCGGAACTTGCCTGAGGCTTCCGGCGTATCCTCTGAAAGGGTCGCTCCGCGGGTTGTCGCTTCGCTTTACAGTGAAGATTGGATTAACCAGTCTATTGCCAGCGTTTAATGATCTGGCACGATGCTTGCGGAAAGACTCAACGACGGGGGCGCCTCGTCAAAAGAGGATAGAGCTTCGGATGTTTCGCAAGATCGGTCGCCTGTTTGTCATCAAGACCCGCTTCGAAGCGTTCGCGGTGATCTACGCGCTGGCGCTCGGCGCGGTTGAGCGCGGGCACGCCTATCTCGGCCAGTATCCGGGCTTTGCCGGCAAGATGCTGTTCGTGGCGGCGACGGGCGCGGTGTTCATCGCCGGGGCGAAGATCCTCGACTCGCTGCGCATGGAGCAGCGGCTCAAGGAGCTTGAGGGTTCTGGCGAGGTGTAGTTTTGCAAGGTCATGGGCCCCGGCTTTCGCCGGGGTGACGACTTGAATTTGAGAAATTCTGAAGCGAGTAGGGCGATTCTGTTGCTAGGCTCGCCCCCAGCCCCCGGTTTCCGATTCTGTTACCCGGTTCGGTCCGAACCGTGCTTTCGCTTTATAACTTCAGGGCGTTAGCCCCTAGAATTATGCGGCGAGAGCAAGTGCTTCGTTGTCGTTGGCACTTGTGAGTTTTGAGCCTTGAACGGGTTACTCAGCCCGGGCAAAAACAGCGCTTTTCAACACACGTCGATCCTAGTTCGGCCCCATCAACACCCTTGCGACAACAAGGCCCGCATCCCGAAAGACACGGTAGTGATGGTGGAGCCGCCGGGTACCGCCCCCGGGTCCGCTGTGCCTATTGCACGCCGCAGTTTATCACCATAGCCGGCCGAAACCGGCAGGAACCCATATAGGGATGCGGGCGCAAATGAAAAGGGGCGGGATTGCGCCCGCCCCTTGAATTGTCCCGATCTACCGGTTCAGCCCTTGGCCTTCAGCGCATCGCGGATTTCGGCGAGGAGTTCGACCTCGGTCGGCCCAGCAGGCGCGGCGGGTGCTTCCTCGGCAGGCTTTTCGAAGGCCTTATTGATCGCCTTGACCAGCAGGAAGATGATGAAGGCGACGATCACGAAGTTGACTGCCTGAGTGATGAAATCGCCATAGCCGATCATCGGCACGCCCGCGGCCTTGAGATCAGCATAGCTCGCCGGATCGCCCTTGTAGTCTGCCGGGACCGGGCCGAGGCGAACGAAATAGCGGGTAAAGTCGACCCCGCCCGTGATCCAGCCGACGACGGGCATGATCACGCTTTCGGTAAGCGAGGTGACGATCTTGCCGAATGCGCCACCGATGATCACGCCGACCGCAAGATCGAGCACATTGCCGCGCGCGATGAACTTTTTGAACTCTGCGAACATGCCGACCACTTCCCCCTTTACGTGCGTGTTTACCATGATCCCTTTTCCGTTGGTTGCCATCACGCGCGGAACGTCACAAGTGGCAATCGGTTGCAGCATGGGGGATACTTGAACCGTTTCGGCGGGCCGCTATCTCTGCTGTACAATCCAAGGGGAACTTACGTCGATGGCCGCTACCCGCTTTACGCAGATCGCTTTTGCCACCGTTGCCGCTGCCAGCCTTTCGGCCTGCGGGATCAACTCCGTCCCCGCGGCCGAGGAAGAAGCCAAGGCGCGCTGGGCCGATGTCGAAAGCTCGTATCAGCGCCGGGCTGACCTGATCCCGAACCTGGTGGCCACGGCCAAGGGCGCGGCGGCTTCGGAAACGACGATCCTGACCAATGTGACCAACGCGCGCGCGGCGGCGACCTCGATCAACATCACCACCGATGATCTTTCGAACCCTGCCGAGTTCGAGAAATTCCAGAATGCGCAGAACCAGTTGACCCAGGCGCTGGGCCAGCTGCGCACGGTGGTGGAGAACTATCCGCAGTTGCAGAGCCAGGCGCGCTTTGCCGACCTGATGGTGCAGCTTGAAGGCACCGAGAACCGCATCAATGTGAGCCGCACGCGCTACAACGAGGCGGTGCAGGCCTACAACACCACGATCCGAACGTTCCCGGATGCGATCGGGGCGAAGCTGATACACGGTGCCAAGCCGATGGTGCCGTTCAAGGCTGCGGCCGGTTCGGAAGTGGCGCCGACGGTGAACTTCGACATGAACGCTCCGGCACCTGCTGCATCGGGCAAGTGAGGTGACCCGCCAGTTGCGGGGTTTCTGGCAAGCTTTTGCGCTGCTGTTCCTGCTGATGGCGGGCGCAGCGCATGCGGCCATGCCAGCACGGCCTGCCGGGTCGGTGCTCGATCAGGCCGGGATCATCCCCGACGCCGAGGAAGCGGCGCTGGCGCAGAAACTGTCTGCCTACAATGCGCAGACCGGACGGGCGGTGATCGTGGCGACGGTGGCCTCGCTCGACGGGCAGGACATCGAGAGCTACGCCAACACGCTGTTCCGGACCTGGGGCGTGGGCGGGAAGGAGACCGATCAAGGCCTGCTGTTCCTGATCGCGCCCAATGACCGCAAGGTGCGGATCGAAGTCGGCTACGGGCTTGAGGAGTTCCTGCCCGACCTGCTGGCGGGCCGGATCATCACTGGCGCAGTTACACCGAAGTTCAAGGCGGGTGACTATCCGGGCGGCATTAACGCCGGCATCGACCAGATCCTGACGCAGCTGAACCGCACGCCGGCCGAGGCCAAGGCCGTGGCAGAAGCGGCAAAGGCTGGCGCCCGCGAGGAAAGCTCGGGCGGCGGTTCGACCATTGGCGGCGCGATTTTCTGGGTCGTGCTGATCGTGGTGATGATCGCAGTGTTCGGGCGGCGCAGGCAGGGTTACGTGCAGCGGCGCAGCGGCATCGATCCGGGCATCGTGTTGTGGGGCCTCAGCGAAATCGCACGCGCGGCGTCCGACAACCGCCATTCGGGCGGCAGTTGGGGCGGCGGCTCCGACTGGGGCGGCGGCGGTGGCTTCGGTGGCTTTGGCGGCGGCGATTCCGGTGGCGGCGGCGCTTCGGGGGACTGGTGATGAGCAGGCTCGTGCAGATGACCGAGGCCGATCACAAGATCGTGTCGGACGCGGTGGCAGCGGCCGAGGCGCAGAGCGCGGGCGAGATCGTGACGATCGTGACGCCGCGTTCCGACAGCTACCGCGACGTGGCGCTGGTGTGGAGCGCGCTGGCGGCCTTCGTGGCGCTGGCGGTGGTGGACATGTTTGCCGGGTTCTACTTGCCCATGGTCGAGCAGGTCCTGGGACTGTGGGCGTACGAATGGACTCCGCGCGCGGTGCTGGGCCTTGCACTGACGGTCATCACGCTGAAGTTTGGAGCGATGTACCTGCTCATGCGGTTCACCCCTCTGGGGCTGTGGCTGACACCGCGCCGGGTGCGCAATGCGCGGGTGCGCGAGCGGGCGCTGACCTGCTTCCGCGTCGGTGCCGAGAGCCGCACCTCGGGCCACACGGGCGTGCTGATCTACCTCAGCCTTGCCGAGCATCGCGCCGAGATCATCGCCGACGCGGCGATTGCCTCGAAAGTCTCGCCCGAGACCTGGGGGCTGGCGATGAAGGCCATGCTCGACCCGCTGCGGCAGGGGCGCATGGCCGAGGGCATGGCAGCGGCGGTGGCCGAAGTGGGCAAGGTCCTGAGCGAGCATTTCCCGCGCGATGCCGATGACAAGAACGAATTGCCGGACAGGTTGATCGAAGTATGAGTCTTGAAGAAGAATACCGCGACCATCCCGAGCAGGTGCACTGGCAGGGCCGCTTCATCGTGGCGAAGACGCGCGGGCGGTGGGAATATGTCTCGCGCAATCGCAACATCAAGGCGGCGGTGATCCTTGCGATCGAAGACGGGCACGTGCTGCTGGTCGAGCAGTTCCGCGTGCCGCTGGGGCGCCCGTGCATCGAACTGCCCGCCGGGCTGATCGGTGATGAAGCGGGCGCCGAGAACGAGGACCCGGCTGCTGCGGCCGCGCGCGAGCTGGAGGAAGAGACCGGCTACCGCCCCGGCAAGATCGAATCGCTGGGCGAGTTCCATTCCTCGCCGGGCATGGTGACCGAGGCTTTCACCCTGTTTCGCGCGCGCGATCTGGAAAAAGTTTCCGAAGGCGGCGGCGTGGAGGGCGAAGGCATCACCGTGCACCGGGTTGCCCTTACGGAAATCGAGAGCTTCCTCGCTGAGAAGCGCGGCCTGGGCTATGCCATCGACGTGCGGATGCTGCTGCTGCTCGCACCCGGGATCATGGGCTGACATTTCCAGGACTTGCGCGGATCGGCGCGAGTTGCTTGTCTGATCGTCGAAGCTGGGAAAACCCACCCCCAACCCCTCCCGCCTGCGGGAGGGGAGAACTGTGCCCTCCCGCAGGCGGGAGGGCCGCGAGACTTGCTGAACGCAGTGAAGCTAGTCGCAGCGGGGTGGGCATCAGCGACAAGGAGAGGACAAAAGATGGGCAGGGTTCAGGGCAAGAAGGCACTCGTGACGGGCGCGGCCCAAGGGCTGGGTGCGGCGCATGCGTGGATGCTGGCGCGGGAGGGCGCGCGGGTCCTGCTGACCGACATCAACGGCGATGGCGCAACGGCTCAGGCCGAGGCGATCAACGCCGAGCTGGGTGCCGGGACGGCCTTTGCCATGCGCCATGACGTGACCAGCGAGGCAGACTGGGACGCGGCGGTTGCGCTGGCGGCGGAGAAGCTGGGCGGGCTATCGGTGCTGGTCAACAACGCGGGCGTCGGCGTGCGCGGCAACATCGAGACCTGCACGCTGGAAGAGTGGCATCGCGGCTTTGCGATCAACGTCGATTCCGTGTTCCTCGGTTGCCAGAAGGCCCTGCCCTTGCTGCGCGACAACCAGCCGGGGTCGATCATCAATATCAGCTCGATCGCCGGCCTGATCGCGTCAGATACCATGCCGGGCTACAACGCGAGCAAGGCGGCGGTGTGGATGCTGAGCAAGTCGGTCGCGCTCTACTGCGCCAAGCGCGGCTGGGACGTGCGCTGCAATTCGGTGCACCCGACGTTCGTCGACACGCCGATCCTCGACGGCATCGCGACCAACGCCAATATCGACAAGGACGTGGTCATGGGCAAGCTGGCCCGCCAGATCCCGTTGGGCCGCGTCGGCGAGCCGAACGACATTGCCGCGGGCGTGCTCTACCTTGCGAGCGACGAAAGCCGCTTCATGACCGGGGCAGAGCTCAAGCTGGACGGCGGCATTTCGGCAATGTGAATTGCCAATCGGCATGGGATATGCCAAGATATCCTTAGTGGAGCTTTTGCCATGACCAATGTCGTCGTCGGGAAATGGGGCAAGAGCCTCGCGGTGCGCGTGCCGGTGGACGTGGCAGCAGCGGCGGGGCTTGTCGATGGAGAAGCGGTCGAGATCAAGGCTGTGGACGGCACCGTCGTCATCCGCCGTGACCCCGCCAAGGCTGAGGCACGGCGCAAGGCGCAGGCGGCCGTGGCCAAGATCAAGAATCTGTCCAAGAGCATGACTTTGGGCGGAATTTCGATTCGAGAACTGATCGATGAAGGGCGGCGCTGATTGAGGGTTGTCCTCGACGCCTCCATGACTGCTGCCTGGCTGTTTTCCGACGAGCAGACCGAGGCATCAATGGCGCTGCTGGATCAAGTAGCAGCCGATGGGGCTGTCGTCCCTTCCCTGTGGCACCTGGAGGTTGCCAGCCTGCTGCGATCCGCGGAACGGCGCGGACGATGCGATCGGAGGATCGCTGATGCCATGATCGCAGAGCTCGAAGTGCTGCCGATCGAGGTCGATCAGCGGACTCATCTCACTGCCTGGCGTGAAACGCGCAGTCTGTCAGTGGAACACGGCCTGACGCCTTATGACGCTGCCTATCTCGAGCTGGCACTCCGCCTGAGCCTGCCACTAGCAACCGGCGACGGCGCGCTGATTGCGGCGGCCAGGCAACTGAACGTCGCGGTGTTGACGCCATAGCCAAGGGGGAGAGAGCGCCTGCCCCCTCCCCCTCGTCATTCGGTAGACTCTTTCTCTCAGAAAACGACGACCGAGCGGATCGACTTGCCGGCGTGCATCAGGTCGAACGCGGTGTTGATTTCCTCGAGGCCCATGACGTGGGTGATCATCGGGTCGATCTCGATCTTGCCGGTCATGTACATGTCGACGATCTTCGGAACGTCGGTGCGGCCCTTGGCGCCGCCGAAGGCGGTGCCGCGCCAGTTGCGACCAGTGACCAGCTGGAACGGGCGGGTTTCGATGGTCTTGCCGGCCTCTGCCACGCCGATGATGATGGAAGTGCCCCAGCCGCGATGGCAGGCTTCAAGCGCGGTGCGCATCACTTCGGTGTTGCCGGTGGCATCGAAGGTATAGTCCGCGCCGCCGTCGGTCATCTGGACGATCTTCGCCACGGTGTCTTCGCGGCTCATGCCCTTCGAGTTGAGGAAGTCGGTCATGCCGAACTTGCGGCCCCATTCCTCGCGATCAGGGTTGATGTCGACGCCGATGATCTTGTTGGCACCGGCAAGGCGTGCGCCCTGGATGACGTTAAGGCCGATGCCGCCGAGGCCGAAGACGACGACATTGTCGCCCACCTGGACCTTGGCGGTGTTGATCACCGCGCCGACGCCGGTGGTGACGCCGCAGCCGATGTAGCACGAGGTCTTGAAGGGTGCGTCCTCACGGATCTTGGCGACCGCGATCTCGGGCAAGACGGTGAAGTTCGAGAAGGTGCTGCAGCCCATGTAGTGGAACACGGTCTGGCCCTTGTAGGAGAAGCGGCTGGTGCCATCGGGCATCAGGCCTTGCCCCTGCGTGGCGCGGATCGCGGTGCACAGGTTGGTCTTGCCGGAAAGGCAGCTTTTGCACTGGCGGCATTCGGGGGTGTAGAGCGGGATCACGTGATCGCCGGGCTTGACCGAGGTCACACCGGGGCCGACTTCGCGCACAATGCCTGCGCCTTCATGGCCAAGCACGCTGGGGAAGATGCCTTCGCTGTCGAAGCCATCAAGCGTGTAGGCGTCGGTATGGCACACGCCGGTCGCCATGATCTCGACCAGAACTTCGCCCGCCTTCGGGCCTTCGAGATCGAGCTCGACGATTTCGAGCGGCTGCTTGGGCGCGAACGCTACGGCGGCGCGTGTCTTCATGGTGCGGGGTCTCCCTTTGGGTGTGGCGGCGCGTTAGCATAATTGCTAGGGCAGTGTTAAATTGCACAATATGCGAAACACTGTTGCAAGACGAGAATAATGAGCAATCGCTGGGACGGGATAGATGAGGTTGTCGCGGTTGCAGATACCGGCACCTTCGTGGCAGCGGCGAAGCGCCTGGGGACATCGACTTCGCATGTGAGCCGGGCCGTGGCGCGGCTTGAGCAGGGCCTTGGCGCGCAGTTCTTCCACCGCACGACGCGGGCTGTCAGCCTGACGGACACCGGGCGCACGCTGGTCGACCAGTTCCGCCGCCTGATCGCCGAGCGTGATGAAGCAATCGCGATGTTGGACCTTCAGGGCGAGCCGCAGGGGCACTTGCGCATCACCTGCCCGACCGCGCTGGGCGAGCGCTTCGTGGCGCCGATCGTGCGCGCCTATGTGCAGGACTATCCGAAGCTTTCGGTGGACCTCGACCTGTCGAACCGCGTGGTCGAACTGGTTTCGGAAGGGTACGATCTTGCCATCCGCACCGGCACCCTGCCCGACAGCCGCCTGATCCGCACGCAGATTGCGACGCGGGGGATCGTGACCTGCGCCTCGCCCGCCTATCTTGCCGCGCATGGCACGCCCGAGACCGTGGACGACCTCGAAACGCATGACTGCATCCCGGCCACGCTCGACATGTGGCGCTATCTGGTGGACGGCGAGGTGCGCACGGTGCGGCCGCGCGGGCGCTGGCGGTGCAGCAACGGGACGGCGGTGTTCGATGCGGCGATGGCCGGGATCGGGCTGTGCCAGTTGCCCGAATTCTACGTGAGCCGGGCGATTGCCGAAGGCGCGCTGGTCGAAGTGCTGCCGCAGTTCAGGCCCGAGGACGACCCGATCTGGGCAGTCTACCCGCAGCGTCGCCATCTGCTGCCCAAGGTCCAACGGCTCATCGAAAAGTTGCGGCGCGAACTGGCCCCGGCGATGGCGGCGGGTTGAAACGCCGAGCGTTTTGTGAGAACGTTCACAGGAATAGCTATGCAACAAGCATGACAAGGCTGTCAGCGGCGGCTAGAGAAACGATACGCCAAATATGGCAGGGTGAGGAGAGATACGTGGCGGGCAGCAATGCACATTCGGGATCGCAGAAGGCCGCGTTCATCGCGGTTACCGTGCTGTTCTTTGCCTGGGGCTTCATCACCTCGCTGATCGATCCGCTGGTCGCAGCGGTGAAGGGCATCTTCACGCTGACGACGCTCGAGGCGCAGCTTTCCGCCTTTGCCTTCTTCATCGCCTATGGCGTGATGAGTTTCCCGGCAGCAGCGATCATCGGCAAGCTGCGGGCCGTCCCGGCGATCCTGCTGGCGCTGGCGACGATGGTGGTGGCCTGCCTCGTCATGCTTGCGGCGGCGAACATCGCGTCATACCCGCTGGTGCTGGCCGGGCTGTTCATGCTGGCGGCGGGCATCACCGTGCTGCAGGTTGCCGCGAACCCGCTGGCCGCAGCACTGGGCAAGCCCGAAGGCAGCCACTTCCGCCTGACGCTTTCGCAGACGTTCAATTCGTTCGGCACGTTCCTTGGGCCGGCTTTGGGCGCGTCGCTGTTCCTGAAAGGCGTGGAGGTGTCGGAAGGCACCGCGCTGACGCCTGAAGTGCGCGAGGCGGCGCTGGCCGGGATCGACCGCGCCTACTTCTGGATCTGCGGACTGCTGATCGTGCTGCTGGCGTTCTTCTTCGTGAACCGCGCGCGCATTTCCGCCGCCGCCCCTCCGGCACAACCGACCGGTGGCATCGGTGCGCTGCTGCGCCAGGCGTTCTCGTCGCGCTGGGCGGTGCTGGGTGCAGCCGCGATCTTCATCTACGTGGGCGCGGAAGTTACCATCGGGACGCAGATGGCGTTCTACCTCAACAATCCGGGCATCTGGAATGTCAGCCTCGAGCAGGCGGGCAAGGCCGTTTCGTTCTATTGGGGTGGCGCAATGGTTGGCCGCGCGATCGGCACGGTGCTGCTGGCCCGTTTCCCGGCGGCGCGGCTGATGACACTGTTCGCCGCGATTGCCGCGGCGATGTGCGCCTACCTCTTCCTCGTCGGCGGGGTTTCGGCGGGCTATGTCGCACTGGCGATCGGCCTGTTCAATTCGATCATGTTCCCGGTGATCTTCACGCTGACGCTGGAGCGTTCCTCGGCCAGCGAAGAGGCGACCTCGGGCCTGTTATGCACCGGCATCATCGGCGGCGCGCTGATCCCGGCGCTGGCCGGCGGAGTGACGGATGCGGCGGGCATCTTCGCGTCGTTCCTCGTGCCGCTGGTCTGCTACGTGCTGTTGGTGGTGTTCGCAGCGAGCGCGGCAAAAGCGCCGATCCTGCGCCGCGCAAGTGGCGAAAGCATGCACTGATCCGCATCCCCTGACAGCCCCATTACACGTCGGCCCCGGTCCTTGCGCCGGGGCCGAATTTTTTTCGCCACCCGAGGCCGTGCGTGCCGTAGCGTAAGGGGCTCGTTCCGGCCCGGACAGGGCGCGTCCCCTCTTTCCCTTTACGTAAACTTCCACTAGCTCTTGGGCCATAGAGTCGTTCCAGCGACAGCCGACCGGGAGAGAGCATTGGAAGCTGCAATCGGCATGGATGCGCAAGCGATCGGCACAATCGCACAAGGCATGGCGGGATCAGGCCCCGACTTTTCCGTGCGGGGCGTCGATGGCTGGCTGCAGGGCCGCACGATGTATGGCGGGGCGTCCTCGTTCCTCGCCTATGCCGCCGCGCGCAAGGCACGGCCCGACCTGCCGCCGTTGCGCGCTGGCCAGATCAGTTTCCTCGCCCCGGTTGGCTCCGACGTGGACATTACCGTTTCCAGCCTGCGCGAAGGCAAGAGCGTAGCCAATATCCAGACCGACATGGCGAGCGGCGGCACTCTGGCGCATCGCGCCGCGTGGGTGTTCGGCAGCGGGCGGCCATCGAACGGATCGGTGACGCCGCAGCGCGCGGAAAACTTCATACCCCATACCGAAATGCCGGAACTGGGTTCGCCCGAGGGGCTGCACTTCATCCAGAAATTCGAGCTGCGCCGTGGCGAGGCCAAGGAAGACCGCCGCCCCGGCGTGGTGCGGCGCTGGGTGCGCTTGCGGGATCGCAGCGGGCTGGATCCCATCGGGGAGCTGGTGCTGATCGGCGATACGCTACCGCCCGGATCGATGCGCGCGATGGAGCGGCAGGGGCCGATCAGTTCGATCAACTGGGCCTTCACCCTGCTCGGCGATGCACCGGACACGCGCGACGGCTGGTGGCTGCTGGAAACCGCATCAAACCACATGAGCGATGGTTTCAGCAGCGAGACGTTGCGGATGTGGAACGCCGATGGCGTGCAGGTGATGCACGGCCTGCAGAGCGTGGCGATCTTTGGATGAGGGGAAAGACATGGAACTGGCCGACGCACAATCGCTGGGGTTCGAGCCTGACCGGCTGGGCCGGATCGGCGCCTTCCTTGACGAGCACTACATCGCCAGTGGGCGCCTGCCGGGGCTCGACGTGCTGGTCGCGCGTGATGGCGACGCGGTCTATCGCCACACGGCCGGCCGAGCGCGCGAGGACGGCACGCCGATGGCCGCCGACACGATCTGCCGCATCGCCTCGATGACCAAGCCGCTGACCTCGGTGGCGTTCATGATGCTGGTCGAGGAAGGCAAGGTTGCGCTGGACGACCCGGTGAGCAAGGTCATTCCGGAATTTGCCAACCTCGGCGTCTATGCCGGCGGCGGGGGCGAGGTGGACTTCTTTCCGGCGCGCCCTGCCCCGGCGATGCGGATGATCGACCTGATCACGCACCAGTCGGGCCTGACCTATGGCATCCAGAACCGTACCAACGTGGACGCCGCCTATCGCAAGGCGCGGCTGGACGGGCACGCCAGCCTGCCCGGCAACGACCATTTCATCGAGCAACTGGCCAAGCTGCCGCTGGAGTTCGAGCCGGGACAGGCGTGGAACTATTCGGTGGGCACCGACGTGCTGGGCGTGGTGGTGTCGCGGGTTTCGGGGATGAGCCTTGGCGAGTTCCTGCGCACGCGCATCCTCGATCCGCTGGGCATGGTCGACACCGGGTTCCATTGCCCCGACGACAAGGCGCAACGGCTTGCCGATGCCTGGGCTTACCAGGCCGGGCAGCCGCCGCAGTTGTTCGATCCCGCCGAGAAATCCGGCACGCGCCGGGTGCCACGCTTCGAAAGCGGCGGCGGTGGGTTGCTTTCCACGACCGCCGATTACCACCGCTTCTGCCGCATGCTCGTGAACGGCGGCACGGCAGACGGGGTGCGCATCCTCAGCCCGAAGACGCTGCAGCTGATGACCGCCAACCACCTGCCCGGCGGCGCGGACCTGACGCAGGTTTCCAAGGCGCTGTTCAGCGAGGCCTACAACGCGGGCGCCGGGTTCGGCCTTGGCTTTGGCATGACCATCGATCCGGCGCGGGCGCTGGTGCCGGGCTCTGCCGGCGAGTTCTATTGGGGCGGCATCTTTTCGACCGCGTTCTTCGTGGACCCGGTGGAGAAGATCCATGCGGTCTTCATGACCCAGCTCTACCCCTCGTTCATCTACCCCATCCGGCGTCAGTTGAAGACGCTGATCTACAGCGCGCTGGCCACCAGCCGCGCCTGACATAACCTTGCAGGAGAGAGAAGCGATGTCCGACCCCATCCCCGGCGCCAAGGAACACATCGACGCGGCCCGCAAGCTTGCGGCAACGATCGACGATATTCCCGCAGACACGCAATTGCTGCCGATCAATCGCGTTGGCGTGATCGGCGCGGGCACGATGGGCGGCGGGATCACCATGAACTTCCTGACCGCGGGCATCCCGGTGACCATCGTCGAGATGACGCAGGAAGCGCTCGACCGTGGCGTTGCCACCATGCGCAAGAATTACGAGAACACCGTCAAGCGCGGCAAGATGGAAGCAGCGGACGCCGAAGCCGCAATGGGCCGCCTGACGCCCACGCTGGACTTCAATGCTCTGGCCGAGGCCGATCTGGTGATCGAGGCGGTCTACGAGAGCATGGACGTGAAGAAGGACGTGTTCGGCAGGCTCGACAAGGTCGCCAAGCCGGGCGCGATTCTGGCGTCCAACACCAGCTACCTCGACATCGACGAGATCGCCGCCGTCACCTCGCGGCCGGAATCCGTGCTGGGCATGCACTTCTTCTCGCCTGCCAACGTGATGAAGCTGCTGGAAGTCGTGCGCGGCAAGGCGACGGGCAAGGCGCAACTGGCAACGGTGATGGCGCTCTCGGTGAAGATCGGCAAGGTGCCGGTGGTTTCGGGCGTATGCCACGGCTTCATCGGCAACCGCATGCTCTCACCCCGTCAGGCGCAGGCCCATGCCCTGATCATGGAAGGCGCGAACTACTGGGACGTTGACGAGGCGCTGCTCGAGTTCGGCTTCCCGATGGGGCCGTGGCAGATGGCCGACCTGGCTGGCGTGGACATCGGCTGGCACCGCGATCCGAACCGCATCGAGACATTGCGCGACGCGTTGTGCGCGGTCGGCCGCTGGGGCCAGAAGACCAAGAAGGGCTTCTACGATTACGACGACAACCGCCAGCGCACGCCTTCGGACGAGGTCAAGGCGATCATCGCCGACTTCGCGGCCAAGGAAGGCAAGCCGCAGCGCGCAATCGACAGGCAAGAAATCCGCGAGCGGCTGCTCTATCCGATGATCAGCGAAGGCGCGCTGATCCTGGAGGAAGGCATTTCGCAGCGGGCGAGCGACATCGATACGGTCTGGCTCAATGGCTATGGCTGGCCGGCATGGACTGGCGGTCCGATGTTCTGGGCCGACCATATCGGGCTGGATACCGTTGTGGCGGGCCTGAAGAAGCACGGCTTGCCGGTGGCGCCGCTGCTCGAGCGCAAGGCTGCTGCGGGCGAGAAGTTCAACGGCTGACCGGAGAACTGCGATGCGGATCGAGGATATCATCGAGAGCGAGTTCACGCCGCTGAGCGACATCCTGCGCGCCCATGCCGCAAGGCGGGGCGATGCGGTGGCGCTGGCCGACGAGAACCGCACTGTCGGCTGGGCGGAGATGGACGCCCTGCTCGACCGCATCGCCACCGCTCTCCAGCGCGAGGGCGTGGAGAAGGACGAACCTGTCGCCATTGCGGCGATGAACGCAGTGACCACCGGGCTTGCCTTCCTTGGCGCGATCCGGGCGGGCGCGGTGGCGGCGCCGCTGACCTCCACCGCGACCCCGGAAACGATCGTTGCCATGCTGGAAGACAGCGGCAGCCGGGTGCTGCTGCTGGACAAGGAGATTTCCGACAGGCTTGCCGGGCTGGAACTGCCAGCCGGGGTCAAGCGCATCGCGCTGGACGACAGCGACGCAGGCGAGCCGTTCAGCCAGTGGATGGCCGAGGAAGGTGCAAGGCCCGAGGAGCGCACCGCCGCGCCCGGCGATCCATTCAATATCATCTACTCCTCGGGCACCACCGGCGCGCCCAAGGGCATCGTGCAAAGCCACAAGATGCGCCACGAATATGCGCGGCGCACGATCCCCGCAGGCTATGGCGACGATACGGCGGTGATCTGCTCGACCCCGCTCTATTCGAACACCACGCTGGTCAGCTTCCTCCCCGCTCTTACCGCAGGCGGAAAGGTGGTGCTGATGCGCAAGTTCGATGCGCGCACGTTCCTTGAGCTGTCCGAGCGCGAGCGCGTGACGCACGCCATGCTGGTGCCGGTGCAATACCGGCGGATCATGGAAGTGCCGGACTTCGACAGCTTTGACCTTTCGTCCTACAAGCTCAAGTCCTGCACTTCCGCGCCCTTCCCGGCATGGCTGAAGGCCGATGTGCTCAAGCGCTGGCCGGGCGGACTTACCGATGGCTACGGCATGACCGAGGGCGGCGCGACCGCAATCCTGCTGGCGCACCTCTATCCCGACAAGCTGCACACCGTGGGCCAGCCCTCGCCCGGCCACGTGATCAAGATCATCGACGAGGACGGCAACGAACTGCCTCAGGGCGAAGTGGGTGAGATTGTCGGCCATTCGCCGATCATGATGAACGGCTATCACAACAAGGCCGACAAGACCCGCGAGGTCGAATGGTACGACTCTGAAGGCCGCCGCTACATCCGCCATGGCGATGTCGGCAAGTTCGACGAGGACGGCTTCCTGATCCTGATGGACCGCGCCAAGGACATGATCATCTCCGGCGGGTTCAACATCTACCCGAGCGACCTTGAGGCCGAACTCACCCGGCAGAGCGCGGTCAAGGAAGCCGCCGTGGTCGGCGTGCCTTCCGATGCCTGGGGCGAAACGCCGCTGGCCGTCGTCGTGCTCGCCGATCCTGCCGCTGACCCCAAGGCCATCCTCGCCGAAGCCAACAGCCACCTTGGCAAGACCCAGCGCATTTCCGCGATCGAGGTGGTGGACGAACTGCCCCGCAGCCCGATCGGCAAGGTGCTGAAGCGCGAACTTCGCGACAGGTTCGGCGGCAACCCCATCCTCGCCGCCACATCCCTCGAAAAGACATCCCCAGCAGGAGCATGAGACATGCGTGACGCCGTAATCGTATCGACCGCCCGCACGCCCATCGGGCGCGCCTACAAGGGCGCCTTCAACGCAACGCCGGGCGCAACGCTTGGCGCGCTTTCGCTTCAGGCCGCCGTTGCCCGCGCCGGGATCGACCCTGCCGAGGTCGACGATGTGCTGTGGGGCGCAGCGCTGCAGCAGGGCGCGCAGGCGGGCAACATCGCGCGCCAGGTCGCCCTGCGGGCAGGCCTGCCGATCACCACCTCGGGCATGAGCATGGACCGCCAGTGCTCTTCGGGCCTGATGACCATCGCGACGGCTGCCAAGCAGGTGATCATCGACCGCATGGACGTGGTCGCCGCAGGTGGCCAGGAATCGATCAGCCTTGTCCAGACCAAGGAGATGCGCGTCGCCCCGGACAAGAGCCTGATGGCGATGCACAAGGCGATCTACATGCCGATGCTGCAGACCGCCGAGATCGTCGGCCAGCGCTATGGCATCAGCCGCGAGGCTTGCGACGAATACGCCCTGCAATCGCAGCAGCGCACTGCCGCCGCGCAAGCCGCCGGCAAGTTCGATGACGAGATCGTCGCGGTCGACACCTCGATGGGCGTCCAGAACAAGGAATCCGGCGAGATCACCTTCCAGGACGTCCACCTGACCAAGGACGAAGGCAACCGCCCCTCGACCACGCTGGAAAACCTGGCTGCGCTGAAGCCGGTGATCGAAGGCGGCATCGTGACCGCAGGCAACGCCAGCCAGCTTTCGGACGGTTCTTCCGCCGTGATCGTGATGGAGGCGGAAATGGCCGCCAAGCGCGGCCTCACCCCGCTCGGCCGCTATGTCGGCATGGCCGTCGCGGGAACCGAGCCAGACGAGATGGGCATCGGCCCGGTCTTCGCCATCCCCAAGCTGCTGCAGCGCTTCGGCCTGAAGATGGACGACATCGGCCTGTGGGAACTGAACGAAGCCTTCGCCGTGCAGGTCCTCTACTGCCGCGACAAGCTGGGCATTCCCAATGACCTGCTCAACGTCAACGGCGGCTCGATCTCGATCGGCCACCCCTATGGCATGACTGGCGCGCGCTGCACCGGCCACGCCCTGATCGAAGGCAAGCGCCGTGGGGCGAAGTATGTCGTGGTGACGATGTGCGTCGGCGGCGGCATGGGCGCTGCGGGGCTGTTCGAGGTACTGTAACGGGCAAGGGCAGAAAGCCCACCCCCGACCCCTCCCGCCTGCAGGAGGGGAGTAAGAGCGCCCTCATCTCCCCTCCCGCAGGCGGGAGGGGCTGGGGGTGGGCTCCGACGCTTGCCGTCGAACTCCACCCCGCCTACCCTTCCCCCATGAACGATAACGAGATTGAACGCCCTTGGCCGCAAGCCGGGCGCGAGAGGCTGATCTATCCCTCGCCGGTGGGCTGGAAGGGCACCGACTTCGTCGACAACGAGGCGGAACTGCTCAAGCTGCTGAACCCGAAGACGGTGTTCATGATGGGCGACAATCCCGCCCTGCCCCGCATGCCCGAACGCCCTCGGCTGCTCGATTTCTTCCGCCACCGCTTCGGCGATATCACCGTGCGGCACCTGCTGGTCAGCGCCAAGCGCGCGCTGGACGATGGGTTGCCGGAAAAGGTCGTGCTCGCCTGCCTGCTGCACGACATTTCCAACGGCTGCCTTGTCCGCTGCGACCACGGCTACTGGAGCGCGCAACTGATCGCGCCCTATGTCGATCCGGAAGTGGCTTTCGCGGTGAAGTACCATCAGGCTCTGCGCTATGTGCCCGATGAGAGCGTCGGCTATGCCTATCCCGACAGCTACCACAAGTTCTTCGGACCGGACTATCAGGTGCCCGAATACCTGCTGCGCGATGCCGAATACGCGCGCGGCCACGAATGGTACATGACGGCGCGGCAGGTCACGCTCTACGACACCTACTTCTTCGACGATTTCCCGGTGGTGGAGCCGGAGGAACTGGAAGGCGTCATCGCACGGAACTTCCGCGAGCCTGAGGAGGGGCTGGGCTTTGACAGCTCACCCACGGCGCATATGTGGCGGACGATGATCTGGCCGAATAATTTTTTGTGAGGATCAAAAGCTTGGCGCGTCCGGTCGTAGCCCTGTTGGCGTGCTTCTCGATGAGCACATGGTGCCATGCGCAAACTGCGCCTTCACGCCAAGTATGGTTCTATTCTGACGTCACTCTGGAGGCAGAGAGCGGAGCGCAGGAAACCTGGTGTGCGTTTCTATCAAAGGAGAGCGCAAAGGCAGCAATGAAAAGCGAGCGCTTCACATCGGTCGAGTCAGCCTGGTTGCAACTTCGCGGTGACACAATCACAAAGCTCGTCGTCTTCTCTCAAAGCGAAGACGCTTATGTTGAAGACACCTACACCTTTGGCGCGAACCTTACCGTCAAGGAGGTCGTGCGGAGGGGACATTACTACTCCGACCCTTTCGTCTCGGCTCGATTCAGGCCCGATGCCAAGGGCACCTTGGAGATGACCCCGGAGAGCCAGCGGGCGTTGCGGTCATGGAAGCACACGACCTACTTCTTCGAATGGCCGCTCTTTACCAAATTTTCGCAGCTGCCCTTTGCAGGTTTGGTCAAACTGAAACCGCGCATTACGGTTACGAATGGGTGCCAAACCATCCGCCGGTGAAGGTGCTCGTCACCCCGGACTTGATCCGGGGTCCCGCTTCTTCTGGCGGTGCGTAAAGGGCAAAAGCGGGACCCCGGGTCTTCGCCCGGGGCTACGATGGAAGCAGGTAGGCGAGGAATGCGATCCTCCCTGTTTTTCCGAAGGACAAACGGGGAGCAACCGTCTATGTGGCAGCCCATTTCTGTTTGTTTCGGATCATGGCGTTGAGAGCTGTGATGAGTTTTCGCATGATCGCAACGAGGGCGACTTTTGCTGGTTTTCCGGCGTTTTTCAGATTGTGGTATGCGACGGCCATTGTGGTGTTGCGCCGACTTGCGACGAGGGCGGCCATATAGAGTGCATCGCGGGGAGGTTTGCGCCCTCCGGCGATGCGTCGCTTGCCCCTGAAGGCCCCGCTTTCGCAATCGAAAGGCGCGACGCCGACGAGCGATGCGGCCTGTCGGGCGCTCATTGCACCGAGTTCCGGCATGAACGCGAGGAGCGTTGCCGCGGTTGTCGGCCCGACGCCTGGCACCGAGCGCATGATTGCGTTGCGCTCGGCAAGTTCGGGGTGATCCGCGATCAGGCGTGCGATCTCTGCTTCAACCAGCGCGATCTCGGCTGACAGCCGTTTGATCCGCTGTGCAGCGATCCGCCTGAGCAGCGCGCTGGCAGTCTGCTCGGCCTGGTTGGCGCAGCGGGTGCGCTCCTCGCACAGCTGGCGGCGTGCCGTGACGAGTTCGCCGAGCATGGCGCGGGCAGGATCGTGGACCACCTCGCGCTGGGGCAGCGCAGCGCAGAAATGCGCGATCGCTGCAGCATCGATCCTGTCGTTCTTGGCCAGAATCCCGGCAGCGCGGGCGAACTGGCGCACGCGCATCGGGTTGACGCGTCGAGCGGGCAGGTCTGCCTCGCATAGAGCCGTCAGCAGAGCGCGTTCATAACCACCCGAAGCCTCGAAGCCGACTGCGTGGGGTCTGACGCGGCGAAGCCACCGGATCAAGGCTCGCAAGCCATCCCGGTCGTTGGCAAAAGCGCAGGCCTCATTCTGCGGCCACAGACAGACATCAAGCCGCGCCTTGCTGACATCGATACCGACAAATTGATCGTGCTGTGCCATATCTCCGTTCCCATCCTTGCGTGTGCGGGGTCAACGCCCCGTGCAACCGTTCGGGTTGATGAAGATCCGTCCGGGCCCAAGCTCCCCAGCGGGCTGCTACGACCAAGGGGGACACGGGCTCGCGAACGGGCGGGAGGCTCCGCTAGCGGAGCCTCCCGCAATCGCATCATGCACCATTTTCAAGATACAAGGGGGACCGCCCGCAAAGCGGGTGGTGGAGGGGCCGCTACCCCTCCGTCAGCGCTTCGCGCTGCCACCTCCCCGTTTGCGCTTCGCGAAAACAGGGAGGATCAGGTAGTTGCCTCCGCCTCAGCCTTCCCAGCCCGCCCAGCAAAGCCCTGCAGCCCCAGCCACCACTGCAGCGCAATCACGCAGCCCTTAGCGGGCTGCAGCAGGCCAATGAGCAGCACCAGCGCCAAGACCGCAACGATCAGCATCATCGCCCAGCCCGGAAGGCCGGTGTGGAGGCCGAGTTCGATGATCACCGGGGCCATGATGTGGCCGGTCAGCAGGATCGAGATGTAGGGCGGGAAGTCGTCAGCCGCGTGGAGCGTCCAGTTCTGGCCGCACAGGCGGCAACGGTCGACCGGCTTGAGGAAGCGCGTGAACAGGTGCGTGCCGCCGCAGCGCGGACACTTGCCGCGAATGCCGCGCCACAGCGCCCCACCCAGCCCTTGCGGGAGCGAGGTGCGGTTTAGCGGGAGTGCGGCGTCGGGCATGTGCGCCTACTTCGCGAAGGGGTTCTTGGGGCTGCGCAGCGTCAGGCGGATCGGCACGGCATCGAAGCCGAGTTCGCGGCGGATGCCGTTGACCAGATAGCGGCGATAGCTTTCCGGCAGCTGATCAAGCCGGGTGCCGAACAGGACGAAGCCGGGCGGGCGCGTCTTGGCCTGGGTGATGTAGCGCAGCTTGATGCGGCGGCCACCGGGTGCGGGCGGCGGATTGGCGGCGAGCGCATCGTCAAACCAGCGGTTGAGCGCGGCGGTCGGCACGCGCTTCGACCATGCGGCGCGGATCTCGAACGCCGCCTTGAGCAGATCGTCCAGCCCCTTGCCGGTGCGGCCCGAGATGGCGAGCAGCGGCACGCCGCGCACCTGTGCGAGACCTTCATCGAGCGCCTTGCGGATGCCCTGGAACAAGCCTGAGGGGTCTTCGGCCACGTCCCACTTGTTGATTGCGATCATCAGCGCGCGGCCCTCTTCGAGCACCATCGAGGCGATCTTGAGGTCCTGATGCTCCAGCCCGCGCGTGGCATCCAGTGTCAGCACGACGACTTCGGCAAAGTCGATGGCGTGGCGCGCATCGGCGACCGACATCTTCTCGAGCTTCTCGGTGACGTTGGCCTTCTTGCGCATGCCCGCCGTGTCGATCAGGCGGACCGGGCGATAACCCTCCCGCTCGGGATCGAACCACTGCCAGTCGATGGCGATGGAATCGCGGGTGATGCCAGCTTCAGGCCCGGTGAGCAGGCGGTTTTCGCCCAGCAGCTTGTTGATCAGCGTGGACTTGCCCGCATTGGGGCGGCCGACGATGGCCAGCTTGAGGACGGATTCGGGATCGAATTCCTCCTCGTCACCTTCAACCTCGGCGTCTTCGTCCTCTTCGACCTGCTTGGGTTCAAGATGCGGGCGCAGCGCTTCGAACAGGTCGGCAAGGCCCTGGCCGTGTTCGGCGGAGAAGGCGACGGGTTCGCCAAAGCCCAAGGCAAAGGCGTCGTAGATGCCGGGATCGCCCTGGCGGCCTTCGGCCTTGTTGGCCATGAGCACGATGGGAACGCGGCTCTGGCGCAAGTAGCGAGCGATTTCCTCGTCGAGCGGGGTGACGCCGGCGCGCGCATCGATCACGAACAGCGCGACGTCCGCGCCGACCAGCGAAGCTTCGGTCTGCTGGCGCATGCGGCCGGGCAGCGTGTCGGGATCGAGATCTTCCCAGCCCGCGGTATCGACGATGGTGAAATCCAGCCCGAGCAGCGTGGCATCGCCGAAGCGACGGTCGCGCGTCACGCCGGGCTGATCGTCCACCAGCGCCAGCTTCTTGCCGACGAGGCGGTTGAACAGCGTCGATTTGCCGACGTTCGGGCGTCCGATAATGATGACCTGAGGGCGCATGGGCCTCCCGTGGCTGTTTGTGCGGCGAAAGGCAAGGGCGGCGCACAGGGCTAACTATTGTTTAGCTGACCATTAACCAATCTGCGCAACATTACATTGACCTAAACTTTCTACTCCGAGGCGTGATGAGAGGGTTCCGGATCTTTGTCGTGATCGCCGCCGCGCTGCCTTGCGGGAACGCCATGGCCGAAGCCGTGGACATGCCCGAAATGCGCGGGGAGCGGGGCTTTTCCGCCAGTTCTTCGGACTATCGCGGCGAGGACGCGCCCCTGCCCTACCTGCAGTGCGTGCCCTATGCGCGCTCGATCAGCGGCATCCAGATCTTCGGCGATGCGCTGACCTGGTGGGACCAGGCCGAGGGGCGCTATGCCCGCGGCCACCGCCCGAAAGTGGGCGCAGTGATGAGCTTTGCACCCTATGGCCGGATGGAACTGGGCCATGTGGCAGCCGTGAGCCGGGTGATCGATTCGCGCACCGTGCTGCTGCGCCATGCCAACTGGTCGCCCATCGACGGGCGGCGCGGGCAGATCGAGGACAACGTGCGCGCGGTGGACGTGTCCGAAGCGAACGACTGGTCGGAAGTGCGGGTCTGGTACGCCCCTATCGGCAACCTTGGCACCACAGCCTGGCCGGTCAACGGCTTCATCTATCCGGACAAGCCGGGCCGGAAGGAGCGGGTCACGCTGCTGGCCTCGGCGGACAAGCCCAAGGCGGTGGCAGCGCCACGCAAGGCCATAGGGGCGGATTTCCTCAAGGGCATTCGGCCGGAGGTGACGGTAAAGCCTGCGCCGGTGCGGCGCGAACTCGCCTATCGGTACGAGGCGCCCAAGGCTGCGGCGGTGAAGCCGGTGGCAAAGGCGACGGGCGGTCTGGCCAACGATCCGATCGGACGGATCATCGCAGCAAAGACGCGCTGACCAGCGCGACCGAGGCCCCCGCTTTCGCGGGGGGCACCAGCTTAGAGCGACTTGATGATGGCCGAGAAATCGAGGCCGGCGTTGCCCGCGTCGGCGAAAGCCGAATAGAGCTCTTCCGCGCGCTGGCCCATCGGCACATCGGCGCCGGCGTCCTTTGCAGCGGCCATGGCGAGCTTCAGGTCCTTGAGCATCAGTGCGGTGGCAAAGCCGCCCTGGTAGCCATTGTCAGCGGGGCTCTGTGGACCGACGCCGGGGACCGGACAGTACGAGGTCATCGACCAGCACTGGCCCGAAGCCTTTGACGAGATGTCGTAGAAGGTCTGCAGGTCGAGCCCGAGTTTCTCGGCCATGGCAAAGGTCTCGCAGGTGGCGACCATCGAGGCGCCCAGCAGCATGTTGTTGCAGATCTTGGCGGCCTGCCCTGCCCCGCTGGCCCCGGCATGGATCACCGCCTTGCCCATGGCGGCAAGGATCGGCTCGGCGCGCGCGAAGGCTTCGTCGGAGCCGCCGACCATGAAGGTCAGGGTCCCGCCATTTGCCGCAGCAATCCCGCCAGAGACAGGCGCGTCGACCATGACATAGCCCGCAGCATCAGCCGCCGTGGCGACTTCGCGCGCAGTGGCAACGTCGATGGTCGAGCAATCGAGCAGCAGTGCGGAGGTCGGCGCCTGGCCGATCACGTCCGCGCTGTAGACCGACTTCACGATGGCGCCGTTGGGCAGCATCGAGACGACCGCATCCGCCCCCTGCACCGCTTCCTTGACCGAGGTGTAGGTGGTGCAGCCGTTTTCCTTCGCGCGTTCGAGCGCCGCTTCGGCAAGGTCGAAGGCGTGAACGTCGTGGCCAGCCTTGACGAGGTTCGCGGCCATGCCGCCACCCATGTTGCCAAGGCCGATGAATGCGATTTTCATGGTATGATTCCCGATTGATCAGCCATCATTGCGATGCCCAGAAACAGCAGGACCGGGCCGAAGATGGACGCCATGATGATGTGGAATGTCTGAAGGATGCGATCCAAGCGCGTAAGCGGGAGTGGTTCTGCCCCCGTTGCCTTGAGAATCGCAGCCTCCAGCAAGTTGATCTTCTCTTCGCGCCGGTGCCGCCAATTCAGTATCGCCGTGAAGCTCAGAAAGCCTCCGAAGACGATAAAGAATAGCGAGGCTATCACCGCCCCTTCCACACGCCGGGGCGCTTTTCGATGAAGGCCTTCATGCCCTCGGCCTTGTCTTCGCTGGCGGTGAGGATCTGGAAGACGCGGCGTTCGAACAGGAGGCCCTGGTCGAGTGTGGTCTCGAACGCGGCGTTGACCATTTCCTTGTTGGCGACAGCGGCCATCGGCGGCATCGCAGCAATCGTCTCGGCGGTCTTGAGCGCATCGGCGAGCAGGTCTGCCAGCGGCACGACGCGGGTGACGAGGCCCGAACGCTCGGCTTCAGCGGCGTCCATCATGCGGCCGGTGAGGCACATGTCCATCGCCTTGGCCTTGCCCACGGCGCGGGTCAGGCGCTGCGAGCCGCCCATGCCCGGCGCCACGCCAAGCTTGATCTCGGGCTGGCCGAACTTCGCGTTATCCGAAGCGATGATGAAATCGGCCATCATCGCGAGTTCGCAACCGCCGCCCAGCGCGAAGCCGTTGACCGCCGCAATCCACGGCTTGCGCGTGGTCTTGACGAGGTGGCTGGTCCACTTCGAGAAGAAGTCCTCGTTGTAGAAATCAGCAGCGGGCTTTTCCGACATTTCCTTGATGTCGGCGCCGGCGGCAAAGGCCTTTTCGCCGGAGCCGGTCAGCACCGCGCAACGCTGCGAGGCGTCGGCTTCATAGGCGGCAAAGGCCTCGATCAGTTCGGCCAGCACCTGCGAGTTGAGCGCATTCAATGCCTGCGGGCGGTTCAGCGTGATGAGGGTGACGGCACCCTTCTGTTCGACGAGGATGGTTTCGTAAGTCATAGCGGTTTCCATTCGTCAGCAGCGCCCAGCGGCGCGAAAATCTGGTCAAGCAGGTCGTCGGTGACGCCCTGCGCCGTGGCGGGCGACCACTTGGGGGCGTGGTCCTTGTCGACAATGACGGCGCGAACGCCTTCGGCAAAGTCCGGCAGCGTCAGCACCCGCGCACCGATTCGGTATTCCATCGCCATGTTGGCTGCGAAGTCCGGCAGCGTCAGGCTGGTGGCGAGCTGGCGAAGGGCGACCTTGCAGGTCTGCGGGCTCTTGGTGTGGAGCGTCTTGAGGGTTTCGGCGGCAAAGTCCGAGCCGTCGGCTTCGAGTGCGGCGAGAATGTCTTCGTAGCGGTCAGAGGCGAACAGGCGGGCAATGGCGGCGGCGTGGGCGGCGATCTTGGGCTCGGGCGGGACCGTCGAAAGCTCGCGCAGGATTGCCGGGATGTTCTCGGGATCGGCGGCGATACGGGCCTTGGCTTCGGCCAGGTTGGACGATGGCAGGTAGTGCGTGGCAAGACCGGCCCAGACGCATTCCGCACCATCGAGCCGCGCACCCGTCAGCGCGAGGTACTGGCCGAGGCGGCCCTTGAGCCGCGAGAGGAACCAGCCGCCGCCAACGTCCGGGAACAGGCCGATGCCGGTTTCGGGCATGGCGAGCTTGGTGTTCTCGGTGGCGACGCGGAACGTGGCAGGGCCGGCAATGCCGACGCCGCCGCCCATGGTGATGCCATCCATGAAGGCGACCACGGGCTTGCCGTAGGTCATCAGCAAGTGGTTGAGCTGGTATTCGTCGTGGAAGAACTTGCGGCCAGACGTGCCGCCATCGTTCAGCGCGGAATTGCGCAGGAAGGCGATATCCCCACCGGCACAGAAACCGCGCGACAGCTTGGGATCGCCATCGGCGGGCAGCTGATGGTCGATCATCACGACCGCGACGCCATCGTCACCGCGCCATTCTAGGAGCGATGCGGTCATGGCGTGGACCATGTCGAGCGTCAGCGCATGGATCGAGCGGGGGCGGTTGAGCGAGAGGATACCAGCTGCGCCTTCTCGCCGGCCAAGAACTTCGTCGGTCACTTCAGCAGGTCCCTTCCCACGATCATGCGCATGACTTCATTGGTGCCTTCAAGGATGCGGTGGACGCGCAGGTCGCGCCAGAAGCGCTCGATCGGGTAATCACGCAAGTAGCCGTAGCCGCCGAACATCTGCAGCGCGCGATCGACGATCGACGAGCCGTTATCCGTCGCCAGCTTCTTGGCCATGGCCGAGAAACGCGTCTTGTCGGGCGCGCCAGAGGTCACCTTGGCGGCTGCCATGTAGAGCAGCGCGCGGGCGGATTCGAGGTCGGTCGCCATGTCGGCGAGGACGAACTGGGTGTTCTGGAATTCGGCAATGGACTTGCCGAACTGCTTGCGATCCTTGACGTAGCCGATCGCCTCATCAAGGCAGCGCTGCGCACCGCCCAGCGAACAGGCACCGATGTTGAGGCGACCGCCATCGAGCCCGGCCATCGCAAACTTGAAGCCATCGCCTTCGGCGCCGACCCGGTTTGCGACGGGAACGCGCACGTTGTCAAAGATCACCTGCGCGGTGGGCGAGGCATTCCAGCCAAGCTTGCGTTCGGGCGCGCCGAAGCTGACGCCGTCCATGTCCTTGTCGATGACGAGGCACGAGATGCCACGCGCACCTTCGTCGCCGGTGCGGACCATGGTGACGTAGATATCGTTGACGCCACCGCCCGAGATGAACTGCTTGGTGCCGTTGACGACGTAATGGTCACCATCGAGGCGGGAGGTAGTCTTGAGCGCGGCTGCGTCAGAGCCCGAACCGGGCTCGGTAAGGCAGTAGCTGGCGATCTTGTCCATGGTGACCAGATCGGGAAGGTAGCGCCCCTTGATCTCGTCGCCGCCGAAGGTGTCGATCATCCACGCGGCCATGTTGTGGATCGAGATGAACGCGCTGGTCGCCGGACAGCCATAGGCCATGGCTTCCATGATCAGCGCAGCTTCGAGACGCCCAAGGCCAATGCCGCCCGATTCCTCGCTGACGTAGATCGCGGCAAAACCGAGTTCGGCGGCCGCCTTGATCGTCTCGCGCGGGAAGGTGTGGTCTTCGTCCCACTGCGCGGCAAAGGGGGTAATGGCATCGGCGGTGAAGCGGCGGGCCATGTCCTGAATGGCGATCTGGTCTTCGGTCAGCGCGAACTGGTCGGTCATCTGTCTTTTCCCGTCACACGGAATTAACCGTGCCCTTAAACTGAAGCATGGGCGGCGGATATGGTCCACCGCCCAAGCTGTCCAGACCTATCCGCAGGAAATGCGGACGATCGTGTAGTTGTCATCATAGGATACCGTCAGCCGGTCGGCGCGGTAGTCCATCGTCACGGCTGAACGCGGCGGCACCCAGCGCAGGGTGCGGGCGCCGGACAGACGCATCAGCTCGGCACCGCTGGCGGCAGTGGCCTTGTGGCCGACATGCGACTGGACCGCATCGGCATTGCAGGTTCCCTGAGGCATGGCGGGAAGATCCTTTTGCGGCGGCGGTGTGGCTTGCGTGCAGGCCGAAAGACCGGCCAGAGCGGCAATGGCGATGATTGCAGGCTTCATCACGGCTCCCCTCACTTGCAACGGCTGTGGCGACGCGGGCCCTGCGGTGCGTCATCGCCAAATTCGGTCAGCACCAGCGTCTTGCCGCCGTCCTCGAGCTTGTAGCTAGCATCGCGCTGCCACTTCATGCCCTCGCCCTCGTAATCGAACACGGCGCGCACTTCGGTGGGCGTGGCGACCTTGGCGTTGGTCAGGTCAGCCACGGATTCGTAGAACTTCACCGACTTCTCGCCAATGGTCAGCGCGCCCTTGTCGGCCCCGGTGGTGGGGTCGCAGTCCGCCGGGCTCATCGCCCACTTGCCGCGCATGGCTGCAGGGAAGGTGGCGGCGGTGATCGGCGCGGCTTCGCTGGCGCCGGGGGCGACCGGCGCGGCCATCGCCTCGCTCTCGCTGACCATGGGCGCGAGGCTGGGCGTCGCCGAAGCGCTGGGCTCGGGCGAAGGGTCTGAACACGCGGCAAGCGCCAGCGGCAGGATCAGCAGGGGAAGAGCGAGATGCTTCATCGGGAGTGCTCCGGTGTGGTTGATGGCATAACCAACGCGCACCGGAGCGATCCTTTCCATGAGGCCTCAGGTCAGCCCATCGTCGGGATGACAAACGCGTTGCCGCCGTCGGGCGATCCATCCGGCCAGCGCTGGGTGATCGTCTTGACCTTGGTCCAGAACTTCACGCCTTCCATGCCGTGCTGGTTGGTGTCGCCGAAGGCAGACCGCTTCCAGCCGCCGAAGGTGTGGTAGGCAACCGGCACCGGGATCGGCACGTTGATGCCGACCATGCCGACATTGACGCGGGCAGCAAATTCACGCGCGGCGTGGCCGTTGCGCGTGAAGATGGCAACGCCGTTGCCGTACTGGTGCTTCGACGGCAGCGCGAGCGCTTCCTCGAAGTCCTTGGCGCGGACGATCTGCAGGACGGGGCCGAAGATCTCGTTGTGGTAGCTGTCCATGTCGGGCGTGACATGGTCGATCAGCGTCGGGCCGACGAAGAAGCCTTCCTCATGCCCCTGCAGCGTGAAGCCGCGGCCGTCGACGACGAGTTCGCCGCCTTCCTCGATGCACTTGCCGATCCAGCCTTCGACCTTCTCCTTGTGCGCCTGGGTCACGACCGGACCGTAGTGCGCTTCGGGATCGGTCGAGACGCCGACGCGCAGGGCTTCGATTGCCGGGATCAGCTTGGCGCGGAGCTTGTTGGCGGTATCCTCGCCCACCGGCACGACGACAGGCAGCGCCATGCAGCGCTCGCCAGCCGAGCCGAAGGCCGCGCCGCACAGGTCGTTGACGACCTGATCGAGGTCGGCGTCCGGCATGACGATGCCGTGGTTCTTGGCACCGCCCATGGCCTGCACGCGCTTACCGGCGGCGACGCCACGGTTGTAGACGTAGTGGGCAATATCCGACGAGCCGACGAAGCTGACCGCGCCGATGGCCGGGTGATCGAGGATCGCGTCGACCATTTCCTTGTCGCCATGGACGACCTGGCAGATGCCTTCGGGCAGGCCCGCTTCGATGAACAGTTCGGCCAGGCGCACCGGGACCGAGGGGTCACGCTCGGAAGGCTTGATGATGAAGGCGTTGCCGGTGGCGATGGCAATCGCGCTCATCCACAGCGGGATCATGCCGGGGAAGTTGAACGGCGTGATGCCCGCGCCGATGCCGATCGGCTGGCGCATCGAATAGACGTCAATGCCGGGGCCGGCGCCTTGGGTGTATTCACCCTTGAGCACGTGCGGGATGCCACAGGCGAATTCGACAACCTCAAGGCCGCGCTGGATATCGCCCTTGGAGTCGGCGATGACCTTGCCGTGCTCCGACGAGAGCATGTGGGCGAGGCTGTCCATGTTGGCTTCGACCAGTTCCTTGAAGCGGAACATGACGCGGGCGCGGCGCTGCGGGTTGGTGGCGGCCCAGGCGGGCTGCGCCTTGAGGGCGGCCTGCACGGCGCGCTCGAGCGTTTCGGCGGTGCCAAGCGCGACTTCGGCCTGCACGCCGCCGTTGTTGGGATCGAAGATCGGGCTCTTGCGGGCGGGCGCGCCGCCGGGGCCGCCGACGATGAAGTGGTCTACGAGACGCATCAGAAATCCTCTTTCACCAAGACTTGCGCAGCGTGATGCGCCCGCCGGAGATTGCAGGCAACAAGCGAATGTGCGAGGTCTACCTGCAAATTTGCAGGTGACCGGATGCAGTCGAGCGACTGGAACGATTTTCAGGCCTTTCTCGCGGTGGCGCGCGCCGGACAACTCGCGCGGGCAGCGGCGAGCATGGGCGTCGATGCCACGACAATCGGACGGCGGTTGCGGCGGCTCGAGACTCGCACCGGCGCCACGCTGTTCGAACAGACGCGCGAAGGACAGGTCCTGACCGAGGCGGGCGAGGCGATGCTGGCCGAGGTCGAGGCGATGGACCAGGCCGCCAGTCGCATCGCCGAGAATGCCGCGAGTGTGGGGGGAGTTGCCGGTAACTTGCGGGTGAGTCTGTCCGAAGGCTTCGGGAGTTGGATTGTTGCCCCTGCCCTGCGCAGTTTTGTCGAGGCCAACCCGAGGCTGATGGTCGATCTCGTTGCTTCTTCAGGATTTCTCAGCCCGTCCAAGCGCGAAGCCGACCTTGCGGTCACGCTATCGCGCCCGCGCGCAGGGCCGGTGATCGCGGGCAAGCTCTCGGACTACACGCTGCGGCTTTACGCGACGCGCGGGTATCTGTCGCAAAAGGGGTTGCCGGAAAAGCCAGCCGAACTCGCGCGCGGACACCGGCTGGTGGGCTATATCCCCGATCTGCTCTATGCGCCGGAACTGCGCTATCTCGCTGAAATCGAACCGGACCTGACCGCGAACCTGCGCTCGTCCTCGATCATCGCGCAGCACCGCATGATCGCGGCGGGGGCGGGCATCGGCGTGCTGCCATGCTTCATCGGCGATTCGGACAAATGGCTGGTGCCGGTCCTGCCCGCCGCCCGCGTGACGCGATCGTTCTGGCTGGTGACGCACAAGGACACGCACAACCTGGCGCGCGTGCGGGCGTTCAAGGACTGGCTTACCGCGCTGGTTACGCGGGAGCGCGGGCGGCTATTGCCGCGGTAAGGGGCAAAGGCAAAGAGTGCCCCTCCACCACCAGCCTTGCTGGCGGTTCCCCTCCCCGTTTGCACTTCGTGAAAACAGGGAGGATCGGGAAGTCAGGCCTTGGCGACGGGCGCGTCTGGCCCAAGGTCTTCGTACCAGGCTTCGACCGGGCCATTGAGCTTGATCGTGAGCGGGTTGCCCTTGCGATCCATGCTCTTGCCCGCCTGCACGCGCACCCAGCCTTCGGAGATCGAGTATTCCTCGACATTGTTGCGCACCACGCCCTTGAAGCGGATGCCGACGCCGCGGCGCAGCTTGTCCGCATCGAAATAGGGGCTGCGCGGGTTGATCGCGAGACGGTCCGGCGGGACGTCGGGACCAGAGGTTTCGGGCTGAATGGTTTCGTCGCTCATGGAGGGCGCAAATATCTTGATTGCCCCACTTGTCAATCGAAGCGGAGCGTCGTAGAGGCCCGCCCCTGTCAAGCGGTCGGAACGCCGACCTTGCTCTGACGGGCGCGTAGCTCAGCGGTAGAGCACACCCTTCACACGGGTGGGGTCACAGGTTCAATCCCTGTCGCGCCCACCAGAAACGGCCCGCGAGAGATCGCGGGCTTTTCTGTATCTGGCGGAACCGCGCGTTGCCCAGGTGGATTGGTCTTTCTCCCCCACGGAGAAATATCCATGCAAAACAAGGATGAACGCACGCCACCGCTGGAGCCGAAGAGCGACAACGCAAGCCTCAACAGCGAAGTCCACGCGACCACCAAGATCAATTCAAGCGTGACGCCCGAGCAGTATCCGGAAGAGCAGCGGCGGATGCAGGCGATTTCCTCGCAGGAGCCCAGCGAAGGGGTGCGCAAGGACAGGACGCAGGATGCATCGCGCCTTTCCCATTCGAGCGAGGAGACCAGCGAGGGTGAGAGAGAGGAATGAGTGCGGTTTGCGCGAAATCAAGGAACTTCTAATATAACGCGGCATCATGGGCTGGTTCGCAAGGAGGACCAGACCCATGTTCAAGACCAATGTTGGCGGGATCGACCGCGCGGCTCGCATCGTGCTGGGTCTTGTGCTGATCGCGCTCGTTTTCGTCGGGCCGCAGACACCCTTCGGATGGATCGGCGTGGTGCCGCTGCTGACCGGCCTGATGCGCACCTGCCCGCTCTATTCGCTGCTGGGCATGAATACCTGCCCCCGCATGTAAGAGCGCCGAGGGCGGGTTGCGCCGGGAGACGCGAGGCGGCATAGCGCTGCGCCATGCACGATATCCGCCTGATCCGCGAAAACCCCGCCGCGTTCGATGCCGCCCTCGCCCGCCGCGGGGTGGAGCCTGCTGCTGAAGCCATCCTCGCGCTCGACGCGCGCCGTCGCGAGATCGCGACGCGGATGCAGGAAGTGCAGGCCCGCCGCAATGAAGCATCCAAGGCCATTGGCGCGGCCATGAGCAAGGGCGACAAGGATACGGCCGAAGCGCTGAAGGCCGAAGTGGCGGCGCTGAAGGTGGAACTGCCCTCGCTGGAGGAGGAAGAGCGCCAGTTGACGGCGCAGCAGAACGCTGCACTGGCCGCCTATCCCAATGCGCCTGCCGCTGATGTGCCGGAGGGTGCGGACGAGAGCGAGAATGCCGAATTGCTGCGCTGGGGAAGCCCGCGCGAGATCAGCTTCACGCCGAAGGAGCATGCCGATCTCGGCCCGGCGCTCGGCCTCGACTTCGAAACCGGCGCGCTGATTTCGGGCGCGCGATTCACGTTCCTCAAGGGCGGGATGGCGCGGCTGCACCGGGCGCTGGCGCAGTTCATGCTCGACCGGCAGACCGGCGAGAACGGCTATCTGGAATGCATCCCGCCGCTGCTGGTCAAGGACGAGGCGGTGTTTGGCACGGGGCAATTGCCCAAGTTCTCGGAAGACCTGTTCAAGACCACGGACGGGCGCTGGATGATCCCGACCGCCGAGGTCAGCCTGACCAATGCGGTGCAGGGCCAGATTCTGGGCGAGGCCCAGCTTCCCCTGCGCATGACGGCCCTGACGCCGTGTTTCCGCTCGGAGGCCGGTGCGGCGGGGCGCGATACGCGGGGGTTCATCCGCCAGCACCAGTTCGAGAAGGTGGAGCTGGTTTCGATTACCAAGCCCGAGGATTCCGAAGCCGAGCATGAGCGCATGACCGCCTGCGCCGAGGGCGTGCTGCAGGCGCTGGGCCTGCCCTATCGCAAGGTGCTGCTGTGCACCGGCGACATGGGCTTTACCGCCCGCAAGACCTATGACCTCGAGGTCTGGCTGCCGGGCCAGGGCGCCTATCGCGAGATCTCGTCGTGTTCGAACTGTGGCGACTTCCAGGCGCGGCGGATGAATGCGCGCTATCGCCCGGAAGGGGCAAAAGGCACCGAGTTCGTTCATACTCTTAATGGTTCGGGCCTTGCCGTGGGCCGTACGCTGGTGGCAGTCTTGGAGAACTACCAGCGGGAGGACGGATCGGTGGACGTGCCGGAAGTGCTGCACCCCTACATGGGCGGGCTGCCCCGCCTCGAACCGCTGGCGTGATCCGCGCGCTGGCGGCAGGCCTTGCGCTGCTGGCAGCGGCACCGGCTGTTGCGCAGGGCGCGCGCCCGCCGATCGTGGCCTGGACCTATACCGTGCAGGCGGGCGATACCTTCTCGGACATCGCGCGGCGCTGGGGCGTGGACATGGCGACGCTGGGCGAGGCGAACGCGATCCCCAGCCCTTACGTCATCCGCATCGGGCAGGTGCTGAAGCGGCCAGAACCCAAAGGCGCGCCCAAGGGTGCGCCCAAGGCTCCGGCAAAGCCCTCCGCCTCGGCTGCTGCGGTCGAAACTCCGAAGGCCGTGCCCCGCCCTGCCCCGACGCTGCGACCCGCCCCGCCTGCGCGCGCGCCGCTTGCGCCGCGTGAATCCGACGCACCGAAGATCGGCTGGCCCACCGAAGGCGCGGTCGTCAGCCATTATCGCGACAAGGTGGCAGGCATTCCTTCGAACGGGATCGACCTGATTGCCCACCCCGGACAGAAAGTACGGGCGGCGGCGGCGGGCACGGTGCTCTATGCCGGCAAGGAGCCCGAGCGCTTCGGGCAGCTGATCCTGATCGATCATGGCGGCGGCTTCGTCACGGCCTATGCCTATCTTGGCATGATGACGGTGAAGGAAGGGCAGGCCGTGACCAAAGGCGAGCGCATCGCGCTGGTCGGGCAAAGCGGTGAAGTGCAGCGGCCTACGGTTCATTTCGAGCTGCGCCGCAACAATGTGCCGCGCGATCCGGAACTATACCTGCCGCCGCGGTTGTAGCGCTGATGGACCTTCACCTTCTCCGCCGTGGCGGGCGCAAGCCGATGAACGTGTTGCGGCGAACGCTGAAGGTCTCGGTCTGGGCCGACCTTGGCCTGCGGCTGGGTGCGGCTTTCGCGCTGGTGGCGATCGTGGTGGCCGTCCACTGGATCGACCGGGCCGGGCTGAAGGACAGCCATGACGGGACGATCAGTTTCCTCGACGTGGTCTACTTCACGATGATCTCGATCACGACCACCGGCTTTGGCGACATCGCCCCGGTGAGCGACCGTTCGCGGCTGATCGAGGCGGTGATCGTCACGCCGATCCGGGTGGCGGTGATCTTCATCTTCGTCGGCACGGCCTACAATTTCATCATCAAGCGCACCTGGGAGCGGTTTCGCATGGCGCAGATCCAGAAGAACCTGACCGATCATATCGTGGTGCTGGGCTTTGGCGTATCGGGGGCCGAAGCCGTGGCCGAACTGGTCGCGCGGGGCACCGATCCGGGCTGCATCGTGGTGATCGATCCTTCGGAAAGCGCGCTGGCTGCAGCGGCCAACATCGGCTGCAATGTCATGGCTGGCGATGCCACGCGCGATGCCACGCTGGTCGACGTGCGCATCGACCGGGCCTGCGCCATCCTGGTTTCGGCCGGGCGCGACGATACCTCGATCCTGATCACGCTGACCGCGCGGCACCTGGCGCCGGGCGTGCCGATCAGCACCGTGGTGCGCGCGGCGGACAACGAGGATCTGGCGCGCCAGGCCGGGGCCAGCACGGTCATCAACCCCGTGCGCTTTACCGGGCTGCTGATGGCCGGGTCCGCGCATGGCAAGCACGTCGCCGAATACCTGACCGATCTCGCCTCGGTCGAAGGCCGGGTGCAACTGGTGGAGCGCAAGGTGCGGCCCGAGGAAGTCGGCCGTCCGCTGGCGGCGCTGGCCAGCGGCGGGCGAGGCTTGAGGATCTATCGGCGCGGCACGGTCATCGGCTTCTGGGAAGCGGCTGCCGAACGGCTAGAGGATGGCGACGAGATCGTCGAGATCGCCCCGACCCCGGCTACTGGCCGAGAAGCATGAACGCGAGTCCCATCGAGAGGTAGGCGGCGAGCCAGAAGCCACCGTCGATCAATGCGAGGCGCGTGCTGATGCGCTGCTGGCTGTAGCTGATCCACAGCGAGGGGATGATGAAGGCGATGGCAAGCCCGCCCGACATCATGAAGTAGAGCCACCACTTCACGTCGAGCGTGGCCGCCCCGACGCGGGCGAACATGTGGCCCATCATGCTGGCGGAAATGAACAGCAGCGCAGCAGTGATCGCAGCGGTTCGCGCAGGCGAGCGGCGAATGCCGAGCTTGCCGGGGCCGACTTCCTCCAGCCGGGCACGGCCGAACAGCGGGCCATACCAAAGGGCTGACGCACCAAGCGCAAAAAGCGTTGCAACAACGACGGCTATCCAGTTGACCGGGCCCATCTTTTCCTTCTTTGCCAAGCCCCCGCTGCAACCATCTGCTACGCCTGAGAAACGCGGAAGGCAACGCCAAGCGGGCCAATGGTGACGTGGCGTGCTTTTTAGCCTATGGGCCGCGCCACGATGGCAAGCCAGATTCCCCCTCTCGAAATTCCCGAAGCCCCCAAAGTCGGCATGGTCAGCCTCGGCTGTCCCAAGGCGCTGGTCGATTCCGAACGAATCCTGACCCGCCTGCGCGCCGACGGCTATGCGATGAGCGCCGATTATGCTGGTGCCGACGTGGTGCTGGTCAACACCTGCGGCTTCCTCGATTCCGCCAAGGAAGAGAGCCTTTCCGCAATCGGCGAGGCGATTGCCGAGAACGGGCGCGTGATCGTGACCGGGTGCATGGGCAACGAGGCGGACGTGATCCGCGCCAAGTTTCCGCAGGTCCTCGCCGTGACCGGCGCGCATCAGTATGAAGCGGTGGTCGAGGCCGTGCACGAAGCCGCACCGCCGAGCATGGGCCCCTATATCGACCTGATCCCGCAGGCCGAGCCGGGGGACATCAAGCTCACCCCGCGCCACTACAGCTACCTCAAGATTTCCGAGGGCTGCAATCACGCCTGCGCGTTCTGCATCATCCCGAGCCTGCGCGGGAAGCTGGCCAGCCGCCGGATCGACGCCGTGCTGCGCGAGGCCGAAAAGCTGGTGGCGGCAGGCACGAAGGAACTGCTGGTGATCAGCCAGGACACTTCGGCCTATGGCGTGGACGTGCGCCATGAAGAGCGCATGTGGAAGGGCAACCCGGTCCGCACGCACATGACCGACCTCGCCCGTGAACTGGGCAAGTTGCGCACGCCGGAAGGCGAGACGCCGTGGGTGCGGCTGCACTACGTGTACCCCTATCCCCACGTCGACGCGGTGATCCCGCTGATGGCCGAGGGACTGGTGACGCCCTATCTCGACATCCCGTTCCAGCACGCCAGCCCAAACGTGCTGCGCGCGATGAAGCGCCCGGCGAACGAAGCCAAGGTGCTGGACCGCATCAAGGCCTGGCGCGAAATCTGCCCGGATATCGCTATCCGTTCAAGCTTCGTCGTCGGCTTCCCCGGCGAGACCGAGGCCGACTTCGAGTATCTGCTGGAGTGGCTGGAAGAGGCGCAGCTTGATCGCGTCGGCGGCTTCCGGTTCGAGCCCGTGGCAGGTGCCGCTGCGAACGACCTTCCCAACCCCGTGCCTGAAGCGGTCAAGGAAGAGCGCTATGCCCGGCTGATGGAAACCACCGAGCGCATCAGCGCGGCCAAGCTGGCGGCCAAGATCGGCAGGACGATCAAGGTGATCGTCGACGAAGTGGGCGAGCCGGACGAGGACGGCGACATCGGTGCCACCGCGCGGTCACAGGCCGATGCGCCTGAGATCGATGGCGCAGTCTATCTGCGCAACGTGCCAGCCACGCTGAAGGCTGGCGATTTCGCGCAGGTGCTGATAGAGGACGCGGACGCGCACGACCTTTACGGCGTGATAGCAAACTAGGATCAGGCCGCTTCCTTGCAGGCGGCGGCCAGCAGGCTTTCGCGCAGCGCGCCGATATCCGGCAGATCGAGCCCTGCAATATCGGCGATGCCTTCGATGGCATCGTCGCCGTAGCAATGGGCAAGCGCGATCGTCTCGCCCTTGAGCCGTTTGGCGAGAGGCAGCGACCAGAAGGTGCGGACCACGGGGAGCGCGGTGTCTGCCGGGTCCTCGTCTACCACCATGGCCAGGCGGTCGGACCGCAGGCGGACGAAGGAACCGATCGGGTATACGCCGACGGTTTCGACGAAGCGTTCGAGGATGGCGGGATCGAACGATCCGGGCTGTTCGCGCAGGCGGCGGACGGCGTCGGCGGGGTCCAGCTGTTCGGCACCGGAAATCAGCGTGTCATAGGTGTCGCAGATTGCGGCCATGCGGCTGAGGGCTTCGATTGCCGCGCCGCTCAACCCCTGTGGATAGCCGCTGCCGTCGAGCCTCTCGTGATGGTGCAGGATTACCCGCAGGACCGGCTCGGGAATGTCGCCAGCCGCCTTGAGGAAGGTGTAGCCAAGCACGACGTGCTGTTCGCGCAGGTCGGGGCGCAGCAGCGAATAGTCTCCCCCGACCGAGGCGAGATCGACCGGGAGCTGGCCCACGCCGACATCCATGAGCAGGCCTGCCATGCCCGCGTCGCGGATGTCTACCGGCGAGAACTTCATGTGGCGGGCCAGCGCGATCATCAGGGCGCTGACGGCGAGCGAGTGCCGATAGACCGGCTCGTTGTCGTTCTGGCAGCGCAGCAACCCGTTGAAGGCATAGAGATTGCGCTGGACCGAGGCATAGACCGCATCGAGCACAGGTTCGATTTCCTGCACCTTGATCGCCTTGCCGAGCCTGACCTGGATGAAGGCCTTGCTCACGACGCGCAGCGCATCGCCGGCGGCGCGCCTCGCCCGGCCGAATTCGCGGGCGATGGGCATCGCGGCTGGCGCGCGGCCGAAGCCGGGACCGGGCCGCTGCGGCACGGGTTCGATGGCGGCGCGCGTTGCCTGAGCGATCATCCCGGCGTTGCGCGGGCCTGAGACGATCTGCGGGGCCACCGTCGGTTCGTCCGCCGTGGCCTTGCCCAGCGCCGTATCGATGATCACGCCGTCCACCTCGCTCTCGCGCAGGCGTTCGAGCATGTCGGGATCATCGAGCAGGAACTTCCGCTTCCAGAAGGGATGGCTGAACCAGCTCCCTTCGAGCTTGTGGATGAACATGCCGAGTTGGACTTCGTCCGTGGATATGCGCTTGAGCATGGCCCGCCTGCTTGAATGACGGGCACTAACCTAGGTTATAGCGGGTGTGGCATTTCCAGCCGGGGAACTCCGGGGAAATGCGTAAGGCCCCGCCCCTTCCCGTTAGCCATTACAGCCAAGGGACGAAGCGGGGCGGCACGTCTTACTGGTTGGGGTCCTGCACCTTGAACGGATCGGTTGCGTCAGGCTTGGTCGGCAGCGGCGAGCGCGGCAGTTCCTTGTCGCTCATCGCCGCCTGCAGCAGCATGCCGGCAAGGACCACCGAGGCCTGGCGCATGTCGTCGGCGCGCATGTGGTCGAGCGTGTCGACGCTTGAATGGTGGACGCGGCTTTCGTAGTCGAGCGGGTCCTGGATGAACTGGTAACCGGGCAGGCCGATCGCCTGGAGATAGACGTGATCGGTGCCACCGGTCTTGCTCATCACCACCTTGTCGGCGCCGAGCGAATTGAACGGGCTGAGCCATTCGCGCAGGATCGGCGCGGCCGCGACATTGCCCTCGGCATAGATGCCGCGGAACTTGCCCGAGCCGTTGTCCATGTTGAAATAGGCCTTGAGATCGGCATAGCCGGGCTTGGGCGTGATCGGGTAGGCATTGCGCCAGGCCGAGTAGCTGTCGATCCCCTTGAGCGCGGGATCGACCGGACGCGAGGCCAAGTGTCGTTCGATATAGGCCTTTGAGCCCAGCAGGCCCTGCTCTTCCCCGCTCCACAGGGCAAAGCGGATGGTCCGCTTCGGCCGGACGCCCGACTTGGCGAGCAGACGCGCGGCTTCGATTACCGCAACGCTGCCGGCGCCGTTGTCTGCTGCGCCATCGCCGGCAATCCAGCTGTCGAAGTGGGCGCCGGCCATGACGTAGCCGGCCTTGGGATCGGTGCCGGGGATTTCGGCGATGACGTTGTCGGCCATCAGGTCCTTGTCATCGAAGCTGGCATCGATCGACAGCGAGAGCTGCGGGGCGGCGCCGGTCTTGGCGAGGCGCACGAGACGGCGGTAGTCTTCCTGCGCCATGTCCATGGCCGGCAGGCTAAGCGTTTCGCCGGGGATGAAATCATAGCCTTCGCCGTGGACCAGCTTGCCATCGCGGTAGGTCATCTTGACCATCGCCAGAGCGCCTTCGGCCTTGAGGAATTCCGAAAGCTTGCGGGCAAAGCCGCGGCGCGCCACCTGCATGGCGAGGCCTTCGGGATCGTGGCGCGGCAGGGTATACTTGTCGAGCTTGCCGATATCCTCGCCCGAGAGGCGTTCGAACATCGGGTCCTTGGACTCGCTGCTCTCGCCCGGGAGGCTGACGAGGACGATCTTGCCAGCGAGCTTGCCCTTCCATGCGTCAAAATTCTCGACCTTGCTCATCGGTGCGACCACGACCGGGGCGGTGATCGTGCCGTTCGTGGCGGGTGACCATGCCACCGGCAGGACGGTCAGCGGGAGGCTGCGCGGGCTCGTCATCGTGGCGGAATAGGACTTGAGGTTCCAGCCAAGGCCGAATTCGAACGGTTCGCGGTGAATGTTCTTGAGGCCATAGGACGCGAACTTTGCCGCTGCCCAGTCTTCGGCCTTGCGATGGTTTTCCGAGTTGGTGAGACGCGGGCCGATGCGGTCCATCAGCTCGGACGCCGTTTCCATTGCATCGGAGCGGTTGAGGCCTTCATCGAGCAACTGGGCGATCAGCCGGTCTTCGGCGGGGCCGGCAAGAACAGGGGCAGCAGTGGCGCAAAGCGCAATGGCGGCGACGCCGGTGGCGACGCGCGAGCGGGCAGTCATGTCTGGAAGGCTCCCTGAGCAAGTTTCTATCGCAACCAGTCTTGCCGCTGGAGCCGCGCTTGCCAAGTGCCTTTTTTACGCCGGCCTGAGCAGCCAGTGGCTGACGCCCCATTCCCTGCCGCCGCGATGGCCGAACAGGCCCGCCGTGGCGAGGTAGAACAAGCGCCAGCGACGCATCCACAAGGGCGTATCCTTGCCATAGACCAGGCGCAGCACCGGCTCAATCTCCGCCGCCTTGGCGTCGAACAGCGCAAGCCAGTGGCGCGCGGTCTTTTCGTAGTGCGTGCCATCCCACCACCATTCCCGCTCGAGCGCGAACAGATCGGCGAACTGGCCGATGAGGGCGTGGCTGGGCATGATGCCGCCGGTGAAGAAATACTGCGCAATCCAGCTCGACTTGTCGGCCGTGTCGAAGCGGTAGGGATATTGGCGGTGGCTGAAGACGTGGAGGAACAGGCGGCCATCGGGGCGGAGCCATGCCTTCACCCGGCCGAGCAGTTCGCGCCAGTTGGCCATGTGTTCGAACATCTCGACCGAGACGACGCGGTCGAACTGCCCATCGGGCGCAAATGCGTTCATGTCGGCGGTAAGCACGGTCAGGTTGGTGAGGCCGCGCGCTGCCGCCTTGGCACGAATGTGTTCGCCCTGCGGCCGTGAATTCGAGACGGCGGTGATGCGCGCATTGGGGAAGCGCGCGGCCATGAAGAGGCTGAGCGAACCCCAGCCGCAGCCGAGTTCGAGGATGTGCTGGCCGTCCTCCAGCGCCGCGTGTTCGACCGTCGCCATAAGGGCGGCAAGTTCGGCCTGTTCGAGCGTCTCGTTGCCGGTGGGATAGAGGCAGCAGGAATACTTGGCGTTCGGCCCAAGGCTCAGTTCGAAGAAGCGCGGCGGCAGTTCATAGTGCTGTTCGTTGGCGGCATCGGTGTGTTCGGCAACGGGCCGCTGCGCCATCCAAGCGGCAAACAGGGCATCGGCCGGCTGATCGCGATGGAGGGCGCGGCGGCGCTTCTCGCACATGAAGGACACGCCGGCGCGGGTCAGCGCATCGGGCAGCGGGGCGCGCTCTACGAGCGAGATCAGCGGGGCAAGGAGGCTCACGACAGGTAACTAGCCATTGGGGTGTGACTTGTGTCAACCTGTCACCACGGGAGCGGTCTATAACGGGAAACGGACAGGTAAGGTCGCGGCGGTTCGTGTCGCGGTGCCTATGGGGGTCATGGTGTGATAACAGAGTGTGGTGCGCCGGGGGGCGCGCTCGATATTGCCGTGGTGGGGAGCGGAATCTCCGGCCTTTCGGCGGCCTGGCTGTTATCGCAGCGGCACCGCGTGACGCTGTTTGAGGCGGCGGACCGGCTTGGCGGGCACAGCAACACGGTCGAGGCCGATGGCGTGCCGGTGGACACCGGGTTCATTGTCTACAACGAGCGGACCTACCCCAACCTGACGGCGCTGTTTGCGCATCTGGGCGTGCCCACGCGCGAGACGGTGATGAGCTTTGCCGTCACGCTGGACCAGGGGCGGTTGGAGTATTCGGGCGACTTGCGCGGATTGTTCGCACAGCGGCGGAACCTTGTGTCCCCGCGCTTCTGGTCGATGCTGCGAGACCTGGTGCGCTTCTACAAGGCTGCACCCCGCGACCTGCCGGAGATGGGCGAACTCGGGCTTGGCGCCTATCTGGACGGGCTGGGCTGCGGGCCGGCGTTTCGCGACGATCATCTCTATCCGATGGCGGCGGCGATCTGGTCTACCCCGGTGCGCGATATTCCGCACCATCCGGCGGCAGCCTTCGTGCGCTTTTTCGAGAACCACGGACTGCTGCAGTTCCGCGAACGGCCGCGCTGGCGCACGGTCGATGGCGGGAGCCGCGAATACGTGAAGCGCATCAGCGCACCGTTCATCGAACGCGTGCGGCTGTCTTCGCCGGTGCAACGGATACGGCGCCTGCCCGATGGTGTTCTGATAGATGGCGGGTGTGGCTGGGAGCGGTTCGACCAGGTCGTGCTCGCCACCCATGCCGACCAGTCACTGGCCATGCTCGACGATGCCGACGACGACGAGCGGCGCCTGCTCGGGGCCTTTCCCTATCGCCATAACGAAGCTGTGCTCCATGCCGATGCGCGGCTGATGCCGCGGCGGCGCAAGGTGTGGTCGGCGTGGAACTATGCGGCGCAGCGGGGGGCGGAACAGCACCAGCTATCGGTGACCTACTGGATGAACCGGCTGCAGCACCTGCCGACCGACAAGGACCTGTTCGTCACGCTCAACCCGCTGGACGAGCCTGATCCGGCACTGGTGATCCGGCGCGAGGCCTATGATCACCCGGTATTCGACGTGGCCGCCGGCCTTGCACAGAAGCAGTTGTGGTCGTTGCAGGGCCGGCGCCGCACATGGTTCTGCGGCGCGTGGTTCGGGGCGGGATTCCATGAGGACGGGCTGCAATCGGGCCTTGCCGTGGCCGAGCAGCTGGGCGACGTGCGGCGGCCCTGGAACGTCGCGGACGAATCCGGGCGCATCCATGTGACGCATCAGGCGCGCGTGCCGGAAATGGCGTGATGGACGACGGGGCGCTGTACCTCGGTCATGTGCTGCACCGGCGATTGCGGCCCTGCATCCACGTGCTGCGCTATCGCGTGCTGCACATGGCGCTCGACATCGACCGGATCGACGACCTTGCGGCGCGGCTGCGGCTGTTCTCGCGCGGGCGGTTCAACCTGTTTTCCTTCCATGACCGCGATATCGGCGACGGCAGCGCGCTGCGCCCGCACGCTGAACGCCTGCTGCGCGAAGCCGGCATCGAACCGGACGGCGGCCGCATCGTGCTGCTGACGATGCCGCGCATGCTGGGATATGCCTTCAATCCGTTGAGCACATGGTTCTGCCACGGCGCCGACGGGACCTTGCGCGCCGTGATCTACGAGGTCTCCAACACCTTCGGCGAGCGGCACAACTATGTGATCGCGGCAAAGCATGGCGGCACACTGCACCAGTCGGTGGCGAAGCGGTTCCATGTATCGCCGTTCCTGCCGATGAATCTGGACTATGCCTTCCGCGTGCAGCCGCCGGGCGAGCGGCTCGGGATAGGGATCACTGTCTCCGACGCAAAAGGGCCGGTGCTTGCCGCAGTCCATACCGCGCGGCGTCGTGAACTGACCGACGCCGCTCTTCTGCGGGCGGCGCTGGGCTACCCTCTGGCAACTCTCAAGGTAACTTCAGGCATTCACTGGGAAGCGCTCAAGCTGTGGCTCAAGCGCGTGCCGCTGTTCCGCAAGCCGACGCCGCCCGCGACGGCGGTGACGGTGGGGCAATAAGATCAGAACAGGCGGGTGAGCAGGTAAAAGGCGGCGCTGACGGTGGCGCTGGCCGGGATCGTGATGAACCATGCCATGACCACGCGCTGCGCCACGCCCCAGCGGACGGCGCTGGCGCGGCGGGCAGCGCCGGTGCCGATGACGCTGCCGGTGATGGCGTGGGTCGTCGAAACCGGGATGCCCAGCGCGCTCGCCCCGAACACCACGATCGACCCCGCAGAAGAAGCGCAGAAACCGGTGTGGTGGTTGAGCCGGGTAATCTTGGTGCCCATCGTCTTGATGATCTTCCAGCCGCCCGACATCGTGCCCAGTGAGATGGCTGCATAGCACGACAGCACGACCCATTCGGGAATGTGGAATTCACCCTTCAGATAGCCCGTCGAGTAGAGCAGCACGGTGATGATGCCCATCGTCTTCTGCGCATCGTTGCCGCCATGGCTGATCGAATAAGCCGCCGACGACAGCAGGTGCAGCCCCTTGAACACGCCTTCGGCGCGGCGCGGCTGGAAGCTCTTGAACAGCCAGCTGGTGATCAGCACGAAGAACATGGCCAGCGCCATGCCGATCATCGGCGACATGAAGATGGCAACGAAGGTCTCGATCGTCTTCTTGGATTCGATCGCGTCGAAGCCGCCATGCATCACGCCCGCGCCGAGCAGGCCGCCGATCAGCGCGTGGCTCGACGACGACGGGATGCCCTTGATCCAGGTGACAATGTTCCAGAACATCGCCCCGATCAGCGCGCCGAACACGACCGCAGGCGTAACGATGTCCTTGTCGATGATGCCTTTGCCGATAGTGTCGGCGACATGGAGGCCGACCAGCCAGTAGGCACCGAAGTTTCCTGCCGCAGCAAAGATGACGGCGGCGACCGGTGACAGCAGGCGCGTCGAGACGACGGTGGCGATGGAATTCGCCGCATCGTGCAGGCCGTTCAGAAAATCGAAGGCCAGCGCCAGCGCAATCAGGCCGACCAGCAGCGGAAAGGCGAGCTCGTGCATCGGATCAGCTCCTGTCCCGCGCCGTCAGGCGTGGTCGATGACCAGCGCGTCGATCTCGTTCGCGACGTCTTCGAAGGCGTCAGCGATCTTTTCGAGGTGCTTGAAGATCTCGCGCGAGACGATGAAGGCGATGTGATCGCCATCGGCGCGGTGGCGCTGGAAATTGGCCTTGAGGCCTGCCTGGTGGATCAGGTCGACCTCGCCCTCCAGCTTGACGATGCGTTCGGTCAGTGCATGAAGGCGGCCGCCGTTGCGCTCAATATCACGGAGCAGCGGCATGGCTTCGGCGATGAGGCCGACGGCTTCGACGATCTTGTCGGCCATCGCCTGCATCTCCGGCTCGAAGCCGACGATTTCGTAAAGCTCGATGGCCGATGCGGCAGCCTGCATCTCGTCGATGGTGTCATCCATCGCGCCGATCAGCGAAGTGATGGCCCCGCGATCGAATGGCGTGAGAAAGGTGCGGCGCACGGTGAACAGCACTTCGCGGATCACGTCATCGGCGGCATGCTCGCGGTCGCGGATCTTGCCGACCCACTGCGCGGAATCGCCTTGGGCGCGCGTCAGCCTGGCAAGGGCATCAGCCGCGTCGACGCAGGCTGCCGCATGGCGTTCGAACATGCCGAAGAAATCGCCCGACTTGGGCAGGAGACGCTGGAACCAGCCGAACATCGATAAGCTTCCCGAATTGCCGCACGCACCAGGGGAAACGACTCGTCTCCTCCTGTGCGCGCACTAGGCCAGTCATAGTGCGGTAACAATCGGAAAGCGCGTGCTTGTCCACACGATCAGAGCCAGCCGATCCGCCTGAAGCGCAACCACAGGCCGCTGCAGATGGTGATGATCACGCCCCACACCGCAAAGTAGCCATAACGCCACTTCAGCTCGGGCAGGTATTCGAAGTTCATGCCGTAGATGCCGGCAATGGCGGTGGGCACGGCGAGGATGGCGGCCCAGGCAGCCAGTTGGCGGGTCATCTCTCCCTGCCGGTGCTGTTCGAGCAGGCTGGCGGTTTCGACAATGGCCGCAAGCGTTTCCTTCAAGCCCCGCATCCGCGCCATGGCCCGACGGACATGATCGAGCACATCGCGAAACCAGATCCGCGCGGCGGGATCGATGCAGGGAAGATCAGCCGTGACGAGACGTTGGCAAACCTCCTCCATCGGCCCGATCACCCGCTCGAACCGGCGCAACTGGCGGCGCAGGCGGAAGATGCGGCGGATGACCGACTGCTCGGGAAACACGTCGATGGCGGCTTCTTCCATCTCCTGCGCGATCTCCTCGAGGCGTTCGAGCAAGGGCAGGTAGCCATCGACGATGAAGTCGAGCACGGCGTGGAGAATGTAGTCCGGCCCTTCGGAAAGCCTGTCGCCCTGCGCCTCGATTTCGGCGCGCAGAGACACGTGCGGCCGCGTGCTGCCGAAGCGCACGGTGATGAGGAAATGGGGGCCGACGAAGAAGGCTGTCTGGCCATAGCCGATTTCCTCGCCTTCCTGCAGTTCGGCGGTGCGGGCGACCACGAACAGCGTCTTGCCGTATACCTCGACCTTGGGCAGCTGGCGGGGATTGAGGGCGTCCTCGACGGCGAGAGGGTGCAGGCCATACTGACGGCGCACGAGATCCATCTCCGCCGCGTCCGGTTCGCACAGGCCGATCCAGTCAAAGCTGTGAGGCGCAAGCTCGGCCACGCAAGCGCCGGTCAGTTCAAGGGCTTCATCGTGAGCGATGCCATTGCTGTAGCGGCGGGCGGCGATAACGGTCATGCCGACATGAGTGGCAAAGTCGGGCGCCACTGGCAATCGCGCGCAAGTGTGCTAACATTTCTGTAAATAGAAACGATGGAGAGCGATCGTGGGTGCAGAGCAGTCCACATTTACGGCCGGCAAGCCGGATACAGACGTGCTGATCGTCGGCGCCGGAATTTCCGGTATCGGCATGGCAGCGCACATGAAAATGCTCTGCCCCGACCGCTCGTTCACGATCGTGGAGCGCCGCTCGCAGATCGGCGGCACGTGGGATCTGTTCCGGTACCCCGGCGTGCGTTCCGATTCGGACATGCACACGCTGGGCTTCGTGTTCGAGCCATGGAAGCACGAGAAGTCGATCGCTGACGGTCCGTCGATCCTCGACTATCTGAACCGGATTGCCGACGAGCGCGACATCCGCCGCCACATCCGCTTTGACAGCAAGGTGGTGAGCGCCGATTTCGACAGTGCCGCCGGGTACTGGGTGGTGACCTTGGAAGGCAAGGACGGGCAGCGCAGCCGGGTGACGGCGGGCTGGCTCTACCTGGGATCGGGCTACTACGATTACGACAAGCCTTACGAGGCGCATTTCGAGGGGCGCGAGGACTTCAAGGGCGAGATCGTCCACCCGCAATTCTGGCCGGAGAACCTCGACTACGCGGGCAAGCGGGTCGTCGTCATCGGATCGGGCGCGACCGCGGTGACGATCGTGCCGTCAATGGCGGACAAGGCGGCGCACGTCACGATGCTCCAGCGCACGCCGACATGGTACGTCACCCGGCCAGCCAAGGACGCGATCGCCAATTTCCTGCGCAAGTTCCTGCCCGAGGAGACCGCGTACCGGATCACCCGGTTCAAGAACGTCAAGCTGCAGAACCTGTTCTTCAAGCGGGCACGCACCCGGCCGGACAAGGTTGCCGCGTTCCTGACCAAGCGGCTGAAGTCGTTGCTGGGCGACAAGTACGATGAAAAGGCCTTCACGCCGCCCTACAATCCGTGGGAGCAGCGGCTGTGCCTGGTGCCCGACGCCGACCTGTTCGAGGCGATCAAGGCGGGCAAGGCCAGCGTGGTGACCGACCGGATCGAGCGTTTCGATGCGACCGGCATCCAGCTGCAATCGGGCAAGCATCTCGATGCCGACGTGATCGTTACGGCAACCGGCCTCAAGATGGTCATGGCCGGCAAGATCGCGATCAGCGTGGACGGCATGCCGGTCGATTTCGCCGACCGCTATTACTACAAGGGCGCGATGTTCTCGAACGTGCCGAACCTTGCGGCGGTGTTTGGCTATCTCAACGCTTCGTGGACGCTGCGGGCCGATATCAACGCGCGCTATATCTGTGACGTGCTCAACGCGATGAAGGCGCGCGGGATGGAAGTTGCCGTACCGAAGCTGGCGCCCAACCACCATCTGGACGAGGACAACATCTACGATTTCTCCTCGGGCTATATCGAACGCGCGCGCCATCTCCTGCCCAAGTCGGCAAGCGACATGCGCTGGCGATTGAACCAGGATTACGTGCGCGACGTGGCGTGGATGCGCGATGACCCGATCGAGGACGGTGTGCTGCAATTCGGCCATCCACGCCCGGCAACCGCGCACAAGGCGCACATGGCGGCAGCGGAATAAGCGCTTTTGCGGGAGCGTCCCTTGCGATACCAATCGCGCGATGACTGACGAATCCCGCATCTGGACCGCCGCGCTGATTGTCGTGGGTGACGAAATCCTGTCCGGCCGCACGCAGGACAAGAACATCGCCCAAGTGGCGACCTGGCTCGGCGTCCAGGGCATCCGCCTGCGCGAGGTTCGCGTCGTGGCGGACGACATGGTGGCCATCATCGAGGCGGTCAACGCCCTGCGCGCCCGCAACGACTACCTCTTCACGACTGGCGGCATCGGCCCGACGCACGACGATATCACGGTGGATGCAGTAGCGGCGGCGCTGGGCGTGGACGTGGTGATCCACCCCAAGGCCCGGGCGATCCTGGAAAGCTACTATGCCACGCGCGGTGGCCTGAACGATGCGCGCCTGCGCATGGCCCGCGTCCCTGCCGGCGCGGACCTGATCGAGAACCGCGTTTCCGGCGCCCCCGGCATCCGCGTGGGCAACGTGTTCCTGATGGCGGGCGTGCCGGGCATAACCGCACAGATGCTCGATGGCCTGACCGGTCAGCTCGAAGGTGGATTGCCGCTGCTCTCGACAACGGTCGGCTGCTGGGTCGCCGAGAGCGAGATCGCCGACCTTTTGCGCGAAACGGAAAAGGCGTTCGATGGCGTGCAGATCGGCAGCTACCCGTTCTTCCGGGAAGGCAAGACCGGGGCAAACTTCGTGATCCGTTCGGTCAGCGACGCGACGCTCAAGGCCTGCGCCCATGCGCTGGAAGAGGGGCTGGCTGCAATTGGCCGCTTCCCGGTTGCCGGGGGCATCTGAGATCGTGCTGACCCGTCGCCTTGCCCTGCTGGCGCCGATCGCCTTCGCTCTGGTTGCCGCCGCGCCGGTAAAGAAGCGCGCGCCCGCCCCGCGCCCGGCAGCGCCGACCTATCCCGCACCGTCGACCGCTCCCCTGCCCGACACGGTCCGTGTGGCGCTGGAGACCGAGGCCGGGCGAATCGTCGTCGAAGTCGACGTGAAGCGCGCGCCCGCGACGGCGACGAACTTTGTCCGCTATGCCGAGACGAAGCGCTTCGATGGCACAGTGTTCTACCGCGCGATGCATCTCAACTGGGGAGAGCAGCCCAACGGCCTGATCCAGGCCGGAACGCGCGGCGACCCGAAGCGCAACCTGCCGGCAATCGCGCATGAGCCGACCAATGTGACCGGCATCCTGCACAAGGCCGGCACGCTTTCGATGGCACGCTATGCACCGGGCACGGCAACCGGCGACTTTTCGATCATGGTATCGGACCAACCGGGACTGGATGCCCAGCCGGACTCCACAGATCCCGAGGCCAGGGCAGGATATGCCGCATTCGGCCAGGTTGTTGAAGGCATGGACGTGGTGAAGGCAATCTTCGCCGCTCCGATCTCGGAGACCGAGGGCGAAGGGATCATGCGCGGCCAGATCCTGGCAAAGCCGGTGAAAATCCTGTCGGCCCGGCGCGTGACCGTTGTTGCGCCCGATGCGCCGCCCGCGCCTTGATCGCCTGCTGCTGGCCCTGCTGCCAGCGCTTACGGGATGCTCCCCGGCCCTGAATGACTTCGAACGCACGCTGGCCGCAAACGACAGCGCTACGGCGGCACTCGGCCAGTGGTGTGAACGGCGGCGGCTTGCCGAACCTCCCGTGATCCGTGCCTTGTCCGATCCTGCTGCTTCACTGGTCTCGGCCATAATCCGCCAAAACCTCGAGATTTCCCGCGACGAGCCAGTGGCCTACCGTCATGTGCGGCTGGTCTGCGGCGAGAGAACGCTGTCGGTAGCGCACAACTGGTATGTCCCGTCACGCCTGACGCCCGACATGAACCACACGCTGGTCACGACCGATACGCCGTTCGGGAAAGTCGTGGCGCCGCTCCGCTTCCAGCGTGAACGCCTGGCGCAGACGCGCGGGGCGATGGAACAGTGCCCACAAGGGACAATCCTCTCGCACCAGGCCCGGCTGCGCACGGCGCAGGGCGAACTGATCAGCCTGGTTATCGAGTGCTATACGAAGGAAAACATCCGGTAACTTTTCTTTACGCAAGACGGGAACGCAATGGCGGCCTGAGGATTTCCTGCGTCGACGGGAGTACCACCTTACGATGCCGACGACGCCGACCTACGCTTTCTCGCGCGATGCGGGGAACAACCGGCTTATCCTGCTGCTGCTCGCAATCGGCTTCGCCGCCGTGGTTGCGGCGGTTGCCGCCGTGGTCATCGTGCAGAGGCAGGCAGAGAGCGATGCCTACTGGGTGGAGCACACGCTGGACGTGGAAGCCTCGCTCAATCGCTTTGTCCGCCACGCCGAGCGGACGGAGACGGCCCGGCGCGGGATCATCATTGCACCCACCGAGACAACTTTCACGACCATCGCCGAGAAGGCCATCGCCGACGCGAATGCCGAACTGACGCGGCTCGAGGCTTTGGTGCTGGACAACTCGTCGCAAGTCCGGTCGGTCGAGGGCTTGCGCAAAGCTTTCGACAGGTATTCCAGACAGGCGCGCACCACCGAGGCGGAAGCCAAGCTGGGCATTCTCAAGGTGGAATCGCTCGACAGCGACGAGACCGTTGCCGCCATCCGCTACATCCGCGCTTACGTCGACGAGATGCTGGCTCGCGAGGACAAGCTGCTGCGCGAGCGGAACCAGGCGCAGGACAACACCCGCACCCTGCTTTCGGCAATGCTGGCGCTGTGCGCCGCGCTGGTGATCGGTGTCGCCATTGCGGCAGTTCAGATCATCCGTCGCAACATTGCCGAGATCGACGGCAACCGGCGTGAACTCCACCTGCTCAATCAGGAGCTCGAATCGCTGGTCGACGAGCGTACGGCTGAATTGCAGCGCGCCAACGCCGAAATCCAGCGCTTCGCCTACATCGTCAGCCATGACCTGCGCTCGCCGCTGGTCAACGTCATGGGCTTTACCGCGGAGCTTGATGCGGCGCGCAAGGTCATCGGCGAACACGTGCTGAAGGACGGCGAGGAAGTGCCGCAACAGGTGCGTCTGGCGGTGGAGGAAGACCTGCCCGAATCCATCGGCTTCATCCGGTCGTCCACGCAGAAGATGGACCGGCTGATCAACGCAATCCTGCGCCTTTCGCGCGAGGGCCGCCGTACCCTTGCCCCGGCGCGCGTGGCCATTGCCGAGGTGGTTCAATCCATCGTCGAGTCCCTGCAGCACCGCATCGACGAGACCGAAACGCGCGTGGAACTGGGCGAACTGCCCGTGGTCGAAACGGACCGGCTGGCGATCGAACAGATCCTGTCGAACCTGATCGAGAATGCGCTGAAGTACCTGCAACCGGGCCGCCCCGGCGAGATCCGCATTGCCGGCAGCATTGCGCACGGCCGCGCCATCATCACGGTGACCGACAACGGCCGTGGCATATCCGCCCGTGATCACGAGCGCATCTTCGATCTGTTCCGCCGATCGGGCATGCAGGACCAGCCGGGCGAAGGCATCGGTCTCGCCCATGTACGCGCGCTGGCCTATCGCTTGGGCGGGCTGGTCGAAGTATCATCAGAAGAAGGACAAGGTTCGACCTTCACGGTCAGCCTGCCGATCAAGTTTCAATCCGGAGTAGCCGATGCCTGATCAACTCGCCGTCAACATCGTCATGGTCGAGGATGACGAAGGTCATGCCCGGCTGATCGAGAAGAACATCCGCCGCGCCGGTATCTCGAACATGATCCATCATTTCACCGATGGCACCAGCGCGCTCGACTACCTGTGGAACGATCCGCACGGCCCGGCACACAATGGCCCCGCCCTTGTCCTGCTCGACCTCAACCTGCCGGACATGAGCGGGATCGACATCCTGGCCAAGATCAAGAGCGATCCGCATCTGCGGCGCACGCCGGTGGTGGTGCTGACCACGACAGACGACAAGGTGGAGATCCAGCGTTGCTACGACATGGGCTGCAACGTCTATATCACCAAGCCGGTCAACTACGAGAACTTCGCCGAGGCGATCCGCCAGCTCGGCCTGTTCCTCTCGGTCATCCAGGTGCCGGACGCCGAGGAGGCCCATTGAGCGCGGAACCCGTCCGCCTCCTTTATATCGATGACGATCCGGCGCTGCGCCGGCTGGTGCAACGTCGCCTCGGCACGCTGGGCTTCGAGATCACGCTGGCAGCCGACGGGCACGAGGGCCTTGCGGCGGCGCAGGGCGAAGATTTCGACGTGATCGCAGTGGATCACCACATGCCGGGCATGGACGGGTTGCAGACGCTTGAGCGGCTGCTTGAGCTGCCCTCGTGCCCGCCCGTCGTCTACGTCACTGGTGCCGATGACGGCCGCCTTGCCGCAGCGGCCTTGCGCGCTGGTGCTGACGACTATGTGGTCAAGTCGATCGGCGAGGACTTCATCGAGCTGCTGCGCTCGGCCTTCGCGCAGTCACTCGACAGAGTGCGGTTGCGCCGCGCCAAGGAACAGGCCGAGCGAGACCTGATCGCCAGCAACGAGCGGCTCGGCGCACTGCTGCGCGAGGTCAACCATCGCGTCGCCAACAACCTGCAGATGACGATGAGCTTCATCAACATGCAGGCTTCGGTCCTGCCCGAAGGTGAGGCGCGCAACGCGCTGCTGGCCTCGCAACAGCGCATCGGCGCCATCGCGCACGTCAACCGCCACCTCTATGCCACCGGCAATGTCGAGAGCGTGGCGCTGGACGAATATCTCGCCAATCTCGCCCGCGATCTGACCGAGACCTGGACGTCGCCACACGCGCCGCGCACCGTCGTGGCCCGGACCCAACCGATGGAATTGCAGACGGACAAGGCGGTCACGCTTGGCATCATCATCTGCGAGCTGGTGGCAAATGCCTGCAAGTACGCCTACGGCGCGGACTGCGCGGGCGAGGTGCGGATCATCCTGTCGACCAGCGCGGATGGCCGCGTTCGCCTGACCGTGGAAGACGATGGTGCGGGGTTTGGCGAGAACGCCGAGACCAAGGGCACCGGCCTTGGGCAGCGACTGGTCAAGGCCATGGCGCGTGGCCTTGGCGCCTCGATCTGCGCGCAGAGTGCCAACCCAGGCTTTCGGGTCAGCCTCGAGTTCGATCCGGGCTGACCGTCCAGTCGCCAATCGCGCCTTCCATGGCGGCGTCGGCATAGGCTTCGAGTTCACGCCAGTGGCGATCCCAGCCGGGCCCGCGCTTTTCGGGCGGAATGATCGCTTCCACCTGCAGGCGGGCAACGGTGACCGGGTTCTTGGCGAGTTCGGGATCGGGCATCCGCCGCTCCTAGACGAGTGGCGCTGGCAGAAAAAGGGCCGGAGAGGTTTCCCTCCCCGGCCTTCTTTTTTATTGGCTTCGATCGTTGAAGATCAGCCGCCGTGAACCTGGGCAACGTCGATCTTGAGGCCGGGGCCCATCGACGAGGACAGGCCGACCTTGCGGACGTACTTGCCCTTGGCGCCAGCGGGCTTGGCCTTGACGACCGCATCGACGAAAGCGTCGAAGTTGGCGCGCAGCGCTTCGTCCGAGAACGAGAGCTTGCCGATGCCGCCGTGGATGATGCCGGCCTTTTCGACGCGGAATTCGATCTGACCGCTCTTGGCAGCCTTGACCGCATCGGCGACGTTCGGCGTGACGGTGCCAAGCTTCGGGTTCGGCATCAGGCCCTTGGGGCCCAGCACCTTGCCGAGGCGGCCGACGATGCCCATCATGTCGGGCGTCGCGATCACGCGGCCATAGTCGAGGTTGCCGTTCTGCATGTCCTCGAGCAGGTCTTCGGCGCCAACCTTGTCGGCACCAGCGGCGAGAGCGGCTTCAGCCTTGTCGCCACGGGCGAAAACGGCGACCTTGACGTCCTTGCCGGTGCCCGAGGGCAGCGTGACCATGCCGCGGACCATCTGGTCGGCGTGGCGCGGATCGACGCCGAGGTTCAGCGAAACTTCAAGGCTCTCGTCGAACTTGGCGCTCTTGAGGTCCTTGAGCAGCGCGATGGCTTCATCGATTGCGTAAAGCTTCTGGTTGTCGCCCAGCTTGGTGGTCAGGGCCTTCTGCTTCTTGGTCTGCTTGGCCATGGAATCAGCCCTCCACCACGGTGAGGCCCATCGCGCGCGCGGAGCCTTCGATAATCTTCGTTGCGGCGTCGATGTCGTTCGCGTTCAGGTCCTTCATCTTGGCCTGGGCGATTTCCGCCAACTGCGAACGCTTGATCGAACCAGCCGAAGCCTTGCCCGGGGTCTTCGAACCCGACTTGATGCCAGCGGCCTTCTTGATGAAGAAGGTGGCGGGCGGGGTCTTGGTCACGAAGGTGAACGAGCGGTCCGCATAGACCGTGATCACGGTCGGCAGCGGGGTGCCCTTTTCCACTTCCTGCGTCGCAGCGTTGAACTGCTTGCAGAATTCCATGATGTTGACGCCGCGCTGACCCAGCGCCGGACCGATCGGCGGAGCAGGCTTTGCTTCACCGGCTGCAACCTGCAGCTTGATATAGCCTTCAATCTTCTTGGCCACGATGGCCTCCTTTCTTCCTGTCGGCCCGCCTGTTGGAGCAAAGCCTCAGAGTGAGCGGTCAAACGTCCCCGAAGGAACTCCCGCACGGAATCACTACCCTTTCAGGCAGCGAAGCGCGGGCCGATAAGACTATCGGCCCGCAAAAGCAAGTGTTGCCTGTAACCCTTGGCGGATCAGCCGCGAACCAGTTCGACTTCCTCGAAGCCCAGTTCCACCGGCGTTGCACGCCCGAAGATCGACACCGAGACCTTCACGCGGCTCTTGTCGAAGTCCAGTTCCTCGACCACGCCGTTGAACGAGGCAAACGGGCCTGCGTTGACCTTGACCTGATCGCCGATCTCGTAATCGACCGAGACGTTCTTGCGTGGTTCGGCAGCGGCCTGCTCGCGCGCGCCGAAGTAGCGGGCGGCTTCCTTGTCGGAAATCGGCTGCGGCTTGTTGTTGGTGCCGAGGAAGCCGGTCACCTTCGGGGTGTTCTTGACGAGGTGGTAGATGTCGTCATTCATCGCCAGCTTGGCGAGAACGTAGCCCGGCATGAACTTGCGTTCGACCTGGACCTTCTTGCCGCGCTTGACTTCAGTGACGGTCTCGGTCGGCACTTCGACCGCTTCGACCAGCTGCGAAAGGCCGATACGCTCGGCTTCGGAGATGATGGCTTCCTTCACCTTGTTCTCGAAACCGGAATAGGCGTGAATGATGTACCAGCGGGCCATATCGTTTCTCTTGGTTCTTTAGGTGGTCAGGCAAGCGAGAGCAGGAAGCGGACGGCTGCGCTGAACAGCGAGTCGATGCCGAGGAAGAACACCGCGAGGATCAGCATCATGATGCCGACGAAGATCGCCGTGGTGGTGGTTTCCTGGCGGGTCGGCCAGACGACCTTGCGTGCTTCGGCCTTCACCTGATTGAAGAACTCGCCGGGGCTGGTCTTGGCCATTGCTCTGGTGCCTTGCTTGCTGCGGCAGAAGCCGCGTGGAATCTCGTTTCTTCCGGCTAGGGGTCATCGCCGCCCCGGACAAGTCCGGGAGGGGCTGGCGATTTTCCGATGTCGGAAGTTCTGTTCATTTAGTCCGCAAGGGCCCCGTTGGCAAGTGCAGCGATGGGGTGCGGTAATGGGATGGCCTGCTCCCAGCCCCGGGCGACCCGAGCCACGGGCAGGAACGCAGCCACCTGCGCCCCGTTGAACGCCTGCACGAAAACGGGGCGCAAGATGGGGCGAAAGGAACGAGAACCATGAAAAAGATCATTCTCCCGCTGGTGGCTCTTGCCATGGCCGGCACTGCGCAGGCCCAGAGTGGGCAGGCCCAGAGTGGGCAGGCCCAGAGCGGCCAGGCCAAGGCCGAAGGCTCGGCCAACGCCGGTGCGCAGGTTTCGACCGGCAACGGCGCGGTCAATGCCAATACCGGTGTCGGCGCAGACGTGAGCACGACAGCCACCACGCAGCGCGATGCGACAACGAAAGGCATCGGTGGAGATGTTTCCACCACCGTCCAGACCCGCAACGAGGTTCGCGCAGACACGCGGGCAGCAGATCGCGCAGAACGCAAGGCCGCAACAACCGCTGAGCGCACCAAGCGCAAGGCCGAAGCTACCGCAGAGCAAACCCGTCGCGCGGCAGAGCGGACGACTGGTCGCGTGAAAGACCGCGCCACTGGCACGATCGACGACGTGGCGACGTCGGGCGCAGTCGATGCGGCCGTATCGGGCCGGGGTTCGCTGGGCGGCAGCCTGGGACAGACCAGTGCTGGCGCTGCCGGGTCGCTGCAGGGCGGCGTAGCCGGCGGTGCGTTGGGCGGCCTGCATCGCAAGTAACCCCCAGCCTCGAAACGGCATGGAAAGGGCGGGCCAGAGACGGCTCGCCCTTTTTCGTGCCGGTTTCGTCCGCTCACCGGACATTGCCACTGGCGTTGCGCAGTCGCGGTGCTAGCATCCTGCCACTCTCAAGCGAACCAGACGCGTGAGACGACTGGGGGCGGGCGCTTAGGCGTTCCGCCTCTTTTTTCGATTGCGGCAAACGGCCTGACGCATCCTGTATGGCTGCACAGTGACCGCCAGTACTTCGCGCTGTCTTCAAGGTGATTCGCGGCGCCGAACCTCGCCTTGGTGGCGAGTGGCAGGAGTGGAGGGACTCGAACCCACGGCCCTCGGTTTTGGAGACCGATGCTCTACCAACTGAGCTACACTCCTGTGCTCTGAGCGGCCCCTTAAAGACTTGACGGCGGGAGCGCAACCGACCGAAACAGATTATTGAAGATTATGGCCCGCAACGATCCCCATGCCATCCCGCCCGAGCTTCTGCTCAAGGCCTATCGTGCCGGGATTTTCCCGATGGCGGACAGTCGCGACGATCCCGAAGTCTTCTGGGTGGAGCCGCGAATGCGGGCGATTCTGCCGCTTGAGGGGTTCCACCTTTCGAAATCCCTGGCCCGCACGTTGCGGCGCGGCAAGTTCACCGTGACCTGCAATGCCGCGTTCGAAGCGGTGATCGACGCCTGCGCCGCGCCCCGCCCCGGTGCCGAGGAAAGCTGGATCAGCGCGCGGATTCGCGAAAGCTACATCGGGCTTCACGAGCATGGCCACGCTCATTCGATCGAATGCTGGAGCGAAGGACGGCTGGTCGGCGGGCTCTATGGTGTCGGATTCGCGCGCGTGTTCTGTGGCGAATCGATGTTCAGCCGCCAGACCGATGCCTCGAAGGTCGCACTGGCCTGGCTGGTTGCGTCGCTGCGGGCGGTTGGCGCGGAATTGCTCGACTGCCAGTTCACCACGACTCACCTGGCGTCACTGGGTGCAATCGAGATCCCGCAAAGCCAGTATCTGCAACTGCTGTCGCAGGCTCAGCGGCCTTATTCCCCGGCCGAAGTTGCTGCGGGTCGCGCGCTTGTCGCAGCAGTTGGCGAAGGACTGGGGGCAGGCTTTCGAGCGGGACCGGGCGCAGGATCGGGCGAAGCCGCCGCGCTGGCATTGCCGCTGGGCTTTGCCGCACTGCGCGCCGAAGCGAGCGGCTCTTCCTCGCCGGGGAAGGTCATCGCGCAGTCCTTGACCCATACGTCATAGACGGGGTGCTCGACCACGCTCAACGACGGGGCGTTCCGGAACAACCAGCCCGAAAACACCTTGCGCCAGGCAAGTGGCTGATCGGTGCTCGCCCGCTCTTCGACGAACAGCTGGACGAAAGCGCCGGTCTCGGGCGGATCTTCCCACGGCGCGGTCTTCTCGCACGTGGCGAGCTTGACGATGGCATTGCCGATCCGCCGCGATTCGCCGCTCTTGAGGACAACGTCCTGCGTGATGTTGTTGCGCTTGTTGAGAAAGCCGAGCGTTGCCACGCGATCCTTGATCGGTGTGCCGAATTCGCTTTCGATCGCAGCTCCCGAAGCCGTGGCAATCGCCGCACCGCTCTCGGTCGCCTCGGGTGGCGGCGAAGGTGCCTTCTCGCCGCATCCGGCCAGCATGAGCACGCCCGCAAGGACGAGCGCCCGGGTTGCCGGCGATGCGTCCGATGGCATCAGGCTTCCGGAACCCAGGCTTCGTAGTCGCCGGTTGCGGCGGCACGCTTGCCGCCACGCTCCAGCGCGCCCTGCGGACGGTAGGCCTGGACAGTGCCGGTGGCGTTCGGGGTGTATTCCGCCTCCCAGATGCGGGCAGGCGGCAGGTTGCTTTCAGGCACACCGTCAAACGAGCCGTGCAGCCAGCCATGCCATTCGGCAGGCACGCGGCTGGCATCGTTGGCGCCGTTATAGATCACCCACCGACGTTCACGCCCGGCAAAGGGGTGGCCCTTGGGAAAGGGCTTCTTCGCGCGGAAATAGGTGTTTCCTTGCGCGTCGGTGCCCACCTGCTCACCATTCAGTGCGCTGAACAGCATGGTGGTGACGGTGGCGCCATTCCACCATGTGAAGATCTTGCCGAGGATGCTCATGCTACCTGCCTTGGATATTACGGCGCGCTTAGCCGCTGATGGGGGGAGTCGGCAAGCGCGTTGATGCCGCTGCGCTTATCTTACCAGTCAACCCTGTTCACCATTCAACCCTGTTCACCATTCAACCTTGTCGCCCGGCTTGATGCCGAGCCTTGCCGCCAGCCCGCCGTTGATTTCCAGCACGGCCAGCGTCGGCCCGTCCGCGGGGAGCGGGGTTTCGTCATAAGGCCTGGCATTGGCCGCGATGTTGAGGATGCGGCGATCGAGGCCCACGAAGATGATGTCGAGCGGAATCACCGTGTTGCGCATCCAGAACGACGCAATATCCGGCGGATTGCGCAGAAAGATCATGCCTTCGTCATCACCGATCTCGGTACGGAACATCAGCCCCTTGGCCTGTTCGGCAGACGTGCGCGCGACTTCCGACCTGAATACGTGCGCCCCGTTGCCGCTGGTCACCGTCACCGGCGTGATCTGGAGGCCCGAGACCGGATGAACCGCCGCCGTTGCGGCCTGGGGCTGGGCCTTCGCCCCGGCGTCGGCCGCACCCGGCGAGCATCCTGCTATCAACGCAAGGGCAGAAAGGACGGCTAGTCTAGTCAGCTGCTTCATCGATCCACTCTTCCAGAGCTTCGGGGCTGGATGCATTCACCACCTCGCGCGCATAGGCAAGGGGGTGTCCTGCCCTTAGCATGGCTGCGACCTGCTTCTCGCGCTGTGCCGGGTCAAGCCCGCCGCCCCCGCCAAACGGGCCGAAGCGCCGCTTCCGCGCCATGACGAGTGCCGCCCGGCGCCGGTCGGCATCGCTGCCCCGCGCCTCCTCACGCAGGGTTTCGGCAATTCCCGCCGCGCCCAGCGCCTGGTCGATCCGCCGCGCCCCATAGCCCCGCCGCAGCAGGCTTTGCGCCTTGCCGCGGGCGAATCCGGCATCGTCGACGTAGCCGAGTGCGACGAATCGGCTGACGATCGCGTGAAGATCGGCCTCGCCTTCTCCCTCCCATCCCCGTTCGCGCAGCTTTCGCCTAAGGTAGTCGGAAAGCTTGCCCGCGCTAGTGGCAAAGCGCGCGACATAGGCGAGCGCCATTTCGTTCAGCCGCGCGGCATCGAGCGGCCTTTGCGGTTTCCTTTCGCGGCGGTTGCCACGGCCATCAGGGGAATTGCGGTCCATCCGCCACATTCGTGCCACAGTCCCTGCTAAATGAGAACGTCCGTACCGTGGTGGCGTTGTTTTCGCGTCACGGACCAGTAATGGGCCGTTCGAGCTAATGGACCGTTCATCGGCGGGTCTGCACAGGCCCGCAGGACGAATGAAGAGAACATCGGGGTATCGCATGACTGTTTCGGACGCTGTCGCTGAAAAGGCGGCTCTCGTTCCCACACCCAATATCGACGTGCAGCCACGTCGCTATGCGGACTTCGATACCTTCTGCGATGCGCTGGACTATGCGGCCAAGGGCAAGCTCGGGTTCAACTTCCACGATCCGCGCGGCACGCTCTCGCGCGTCTATCCCTATTCCGAATTGCGCGAGGACGCGCTGGTGGCTGCACGCCGCCTGATGGCGCTGGGCGTAGCTCCCGGCGATCGCGTTGCCCTGGTGGCCGAAACCGGCCCCGATTTCGCGGCGATCTTCTGCGGCGCGATGTATGCCGGCGCCTGGCCGGTGCCGCTGCCTCTGCCGACCAGCTTTGGCGGCAAGGAAAGCTATATTGACCAGCTCGCCGTCCAGCTGGCCAGCTCGGACCCGAAGATGCTGGTCTATCCCGGCGAGATTGCCGAGATGGCTGGCGCTGCGGCCGCACGTCAGGGCTGCGCCGGTCTTTCGTGGCACGAATTCCATGCGGGCGACCAGTCCGACGCCGCCCTGCCCACGCCCGATCCTGATGCGATCAGCTACCTCCAGTATTCCAGCGGCTCGACCCGCTTTCCGCACGGGGTCGCCGTCACGCACCGCGCGCTGCTGGCAAACCTTGCCGGCCACTCGCACGGCATGAAGATCGCCGATCCGGATCGTGCGGTTTCGTGGCTGCCGTGGTATCACGACATGGGCCTGGTCGGCTGCTTCCTCTCGCCGATCGCCAACAGCGTCTCGGTCGATTACCTCAAGACCGAGGATTTCGCCCGCCGCCCGCTGGCCTGGCTTGATCTGATCAGCCGCAACAAGGGCACCACGCTCTCCTATTCGCCCACCTTCGGCTACGACATCTGCGCCCGCCGCATCTCCAGCCAGACCCACGTCGCTGACCGTTTCGACCTGTCGCGCTGGCGCGTTGCCGGCAACGGCGCCGACATGATCCGCCCCGACGTGATGCAGAACTTCGTCAACGCCTTTGCCGAAGCCGGCTTCAAGGCCGAAGCCTTCCTGCCGAGCTACGGCCTTGCCGAGGCGACGCTGGCCGTGACCATCATGCCGCCGGGCGAAGGCATCCGCGTCGAACTGGTCGAGGAAGAGCGTCTCTCGGGCACGCCGCGCGATCTTTCGCGCCCGGCCCGCTACCGCGCCATGGTCAACTGCGGCGTGCCCGTGCTCGGCATGGAAGTGGCAATCCGGGGCGAGAGCGGCAACGAGCTTTCGCACCACCACATCGGCAAGGTGTGGTGCCGCGGCTCCTCGGTCATGCACTCCTACTTCCGCGACCCGGAAGCGACCGACGCCTGCATGGTCGATGGCTGGCTGGATACCGGCGACATGGGCTACGTCGATGAAAAGGGCTACCTGTTCATCGTCGGCCGCGCCAAGGACATGATCATCATCAACGGCAAGAACCACTGGCCGCAGGACATCGAGTGGGCCGTGGAACAGCTTCCCGGCTTCCACCAGGGCGATATCGCTGCCTTCTCGGTCGAGACCGAAAATGGCGAGGAAGCGCCTGCCGTTCTGGTGCATTGCCGCGTTTCCGACCCGGTCGAGCGGGTGAAGCTGCGCGACCAGATCCGCGACAAGGTGCGTTCGATCACCGGCATGAACTGCGTGGTCGAACTCGTGCCGCCGCGCACACTGCCCCGCACCAGCTCGGGCAAGCTCAGCCGCGCGAAGGCCAAGAAGCTCTACCTTGCCGGAGAGATCGCGCCTTACCAGCTCGCCGCCTGATTGTTCCGATCCGAAACGATTGCCCGACTCAAAGGCTTGACGAAATTGTCATCTTCCGATTCCCTGTGCTGCGGGGAATTTGGGAGAGGGTTTATGGCAACGGCAAACACGCCGGTCGATGACACACCGCACGAACTTTCGGGGGTTGTCGTCGGCTGGAAACATCGCGCCTTCGCACGCAACATCCATCTGACCGTGCAGTCGAGCAAGAATCCCCGGCCCATACCGGGAGCGATCGACACGCACCACCTGCTGATGACGCGCAACCAGGCCTTGCTGCTCGCCAATTACCTGATGCGCCTAAGCGGCCAGGAGATCCCGCCAAGGCGGCCGCGCACGCTGTGGGAGAGGTTGTTCGGCTGAACCCTCTTTTTGCCGCTTCCCTAAGCGCGCGATTAAAGTCACTCTGCGCCCGGAACTCCACATAGAACGGAGCCGGGAGAGGACATGCGTTTCACCAACTTTCGCCGCGCCCTGGCCGCCAGTGCGTCAGTGCTGCTCGTTGCAGGCCCAGCCTGGGCCGACGCACCGACCGGCGCCACCCGAAAGGCCAACGTCACGGCGCTGGCAGATCTGCCGATGGCCGACCGACAGGACTTCGATTTCGCCACCCGCGGATTCGTGGCGACGCTCAAGGACCCGGTGATCCGCGATGCCGCGGGCAAGCCGGTGTGGGACACCGCCGCCTTTGCCTTTGCCAGTGGCCCTGCGCCTGCCACCGTGAACCCCAGTTTGTGGCGCCATGCCCAGGTTCTCGGCAAGGCCGGCCTGTTCAAGGTCACCGACCGCATCTGGCAGGTGCGCGGGTTCGATGTCGCCAACGTGACTTTCGTGCGTGGAGACAAGGGCTGGATCGTCATCGATCCGCTGACCGCGACCGAGACAGCGGCCGCTGCCTATGCGCTGATTTCCGAGAAGGTGGCGAGACTCCCCGTCACTGCAATGATCTACACCCACAGCCACGTCGATCATTTCGGCGGCGCAGGCGCGTTCACCTCGGTAATGGCCAAGGACGCGCCGATCATTGCCCCGCAGGGTTTCACCCGCGCCGCCGTCAGCGAGAACGTGATCGCCGGGCCCGCCATGGGGCGCCGCGCGTCCTACCAGTTCGGCCTTGGCCTACCCAAGGGCCCGGAAGGTTCGATGGGCTCAGGGATCGGCATGGGCGTGGCGGCGGGCGGCCGCAGCCTGATCCCGCCGACCCGCGAGATTGGCGAAACCGGCACCGAACTCATGCTCGATGGCGTGCGGGTACGCTTCCAGATCACGCCCGGAACCGAGGCACCTGCCGAGATGAATTTCGGCTTCCCCGACTGGAAGGTTGCCGACCTTGCCGAGAACGCCAACGTCACCCAGCACAACATCCTGACGCCGCGCGGCGCTGTGATCCGAGATGCCAAGGCCTGGGCGCAAGGGCTGACCGAGGCGATCGACTTTTTCGCAGGCTCCGAAGTGCTGATCACCAGCCATGGCTGGCCGCGTTTCGGCGCGAGCGAGATCACCGAATATCTCGCCAAGCACCGCGACGCCTATGCCTACCTTCATGACCAGACGGTGCGGCTGATGAACAAGGGCCTGACCGGCCCCGAAATCGCCGCGCAGTTGACGCTGCCCCCGGCGCTGGCGGCAAAGTGGTACGACCGGCCTTATTACGGCTCCTACAGCTTCAATGCCCGCGCCGTGTATCAGTTCTATATGGGCTGGTACGATGGCAACCCCGTCCACCTCGCTCCCCTGCCCCCGGAACAGGGCGGCAGGCGCTATGTCGAGGCACTGGGCGGCGCAGAGCGGGTGCGGGCCCTGGCCGAGGAAGCGTTTGCCAGGGGCGATTATGCCTGGACGGCAGAATTGCTCGACAAGGTCATCTTCGCCGATGGCAATGATGCTGCGGCAAAGAGCCTGCTTGCCCGCACCTATCGCCAGCTCGCTTACCAGAGCGAGAACGCCTTGTGGCGCAACATGTATCTCACCGGTGCGACAGAACTGGAGAAAGGCGTCACCGCCACCGATCCTACCGGCGGTGCGGCCCTGATCAGCCAGCTCCCCCCGTCAGACCTGTTCGAGGTCCTCGCGGTGCGGCTCGATCCGGCCAAGGCCGGTGACGGGTCTGCGTCACTTGGGTTCGTTTTTCCTGACAAGGACCAGGACTGGACGGTGACGATCGCCAATGGCGTCCTCGTCCACCGCAAGGGCCTGCGCGATGGTCGGCAGGCGACTCTGACCGTCCGCTACGCAGACCTGCTGTCAGCCTTGTTTGCAGGCCAGCCGCTGGCTGCAAAAGTTGCCTCGGGCGAGGCGAAGATCGAAGGGGACCCGGCTGCCTTTGCTCGCCTGATCGGCTGGCTCGACAAGCCGGATCCTGCCTTCGCTATCGTGACGCCCTGAAAGGCAAACTCAGTTCGGCTTCTTGAGGTAGGCGATCACGTTGGCGCGGTCTGCCGCGTTGGGCAGGCCGGCGAACGCCATCGATGTGCCGGGAACCAGCGCCGACGGGCGCGTCAGCCACTTGTCGAGCGTGGCATCATCCCACTTGAGCTTGGCCTTCTGCATCGCCGCGGAATACTTGAAGCCCGGAGCCGCCGCTGCCTTGCGCCCGACAACGCCCGCAAGGTTGGGGCCCATCTTGGCGCCAGCGCCCGGCTGCACGGCATGGCAGGCCACACAACGCATGAAAATCTTCTTGCCCGCAACCGGATCGCCCTTGGCCTGTGCAAAGGCGGTTCCGCCCGCCAGCGCCGAGGCGGCCAGTCCTGCCACGATCATCGCACCCATCATCTTCTTCATCGATACACCCTGTTCAGTTCCAGAAGCCGCCAGAGCCGCAAGGCTCGAACGCACGAAGAGAATTCCGCAACCGCGCTTTATCGCGGCTGAACGCGAACGCGCTATATCAATAAGGGCAGCGCTGCAAAAAGGGTGGCGATGGGCTAGAGTCTATCAATGGAACCCCTGTCTCTCCCGCACGCGCGCCCCTTGCCCCAAGGCTTCGTTGACCGTCTTTCGGCCCGCTTTGGCCCGCAATGCCAGACGAGCGAAGCGATCCGCGCGCAGCATGGCGCCAGCGAATCGCAGTATCCTACCGTTCTTCCCGATGCCGTGGTCTTTGCCCGGTCAACGCAGGACGTGGTCGATTGCGTGAACCTGTGCCGCGAAGCCGGCGTGGCGATCGTGCCCTATGGCGCCGGCACATCGCTGGAAGGCCACACCCTGCCCCTTGCAGGCGGGATCAGTCTCGACCTGACGCCGATGGACGCCGTCCTTGCCGTGAACCATGCCGATTTCGATTGCACGGTGCAGCCGGGAATCCGGCGCGAAGCGCTCAATACGCACCTGCGCGACAGCGGACTGTTCTTCCCGATCGATCCGGGCGCCAACGCCACGATCGGCGGCATGGCCTCGACCCGCGCGTCTGGCACCAACGCGGTGCGCTATGGCACGATGCGCGAGGCTGTTCTGGGGCTGGAGGTGGTGACGCCGCAGGGCAAGGTCATCCGTACCGGCAAGCGCGCCAAGAAGTCCGCCGCCGGGTACGACATCACCCGGCTGTATATCGGTGCGGAAGGTACGCTCGGCGTCGTCACCGGCATCACCCTGCGGCTCCACCCGGTGCCAGAAGCGATCATGGCCGCGACCTGCCCGTTCGAGACGCTGTCCGGCGCGATCGAAACCGTGGTGCAGGCCTTCCATTGCGGCGTGCCCATGGCGCGGATCGAATTGCTCGATGCCATGCAGGTCCGCGCGGTCAACTTGCGCAGCAAGCTGGGACTGCCCGAGGCGCCGACGCTGTTCTTCGAATTTCACGGCACGCCTGCCGGCGTTGCCGAGCAGGTCGAGACGGTCAAGGCACTGGCTTCGGCCAACGGCGGTGGCGCATTCCAGTGGGCGACGCTCGCCGAAAACCGCAACCGTCTGTGGCGCGCGCGGCACGAATCCTATTACGCCGCCGTCAACCTGCGGCCCGGTGCGATCGGCCTGACGACCGACGTCTGCGTGCCGATGAGCCGGCTGGCCGAATGCATCCTTGCCACCCGCGCCGATCTCGACACCTGCAGCGTGCCGGCCACGATCCTGGGTCACGTCGGGGATGGCAACTTCCACCTCGTCTTCTCGATCGACCCGAATGCACCGCATGAGATGGCAGAGGTGGAAAAGGTCAACCACCGCATGGTCGCCCGGGCGCTCGCCATGGACGGCACCTGCACTGGCGAGCACGGCGTCGGGATCGGCAAGCAGCAGTGCCTTGTCGATGAACTGGGCGAGGACGCCGTCGACATCATGCGCACGCTCAAGCAGGCGCTGGACCCGGGCAATATCTTCAACCCGGGGAAGATTTTCCGGAGTTGAATCTCAGGCCAGAATACGGGCCTCTTATACCAAGCTGCACAGACTCTGACCCATGAGGACGGCGTTTTGGCGGTTCTCGGCAAGGAGCGTCCGAAGGGGTGATGCGGGGTCATCATACCGAGGACGCGACGCTGTCCGAGGGCCGCCAAAACTCCGCCCGCAGGGGTGCCCAGCCCCGCTCGCTGGACATCGTCGCAGCCTCGCGACGATGAACCACATCGCCGCTTCGGCTGCTTCTCGCCAGCAAACGGGGCTGGGCATCCTCATGGGTCAGAGTCTGTGCAGCTTGGTATTACACCAACTCGCGTCATCCCGGCGCAGGCTGGGATCCATCTCGCTGCCCTCCCGACGAGCGGTAGTGGGCCCCGGCCTTCGCCGGGGCGACGTTCACTCGGTGTGCCGTAGCAAAGTACCCCGACTCACTCCATTTCGAGGATGATGGCGTCCACGGCCAGGCTGTCGCCGGCCTTGGCGTTGACCGTCTTGACCTTGCCCGCCTTCTCGGCGCGCAGGATGTTCTCCATCTTCATCGCTTCGACCACGGCCAACGGCTGACCTGCCTCGACCGTATCGCCCTCGCCCACGTTGAGTGACACAAGCAGACCCGGCATCGGGCAGATCAGGAACTTCGAAAGATCCGGCGGGATCTTTTCGATCATGTGCTGGGTCAAGTGCGCGATATGGGCGGGCAGGACTTGCACGTTGTGGATCGCGCCTCGAGTCGTCAGCTTGAAGCCCGCGCGGGTCGGCTCGACCTTCACCGACAGCGGCTTGTCGTCAACCTCGCAATGCACCATCCGGTCGCCCGGAGTGTATTCCAGCGCGATGTCGATGGCCTTGCCGTCAACGCTGATCTCGTCCTCGGTCAGTTCCACCGCATAAGTCGAGCCGCCGATCTTCACCGCCCATTCCGACGGCGGATCGAGATCGTGGCCAAGCTGGTTGTCGACCTGCCGCGCCCGGTCCGACCGGGCCGTTGCCAGGAACGCCGCCAGCGCCGCCAGCGACTGCTTCAACTCGTCAGACGTTGCCGCGCCGTGGAAACCCTCGGGATATTCCTCGGCGATGAAGCCGGTGGTCAGCTCCCCCGAACGGAAGCGCGGGTGCTGCATGATGGCGTTGACGAAGTCGATGTTGTGGCCCAGCCCCTCGATCTCGAAAGCGTCCAATGCCTCGATCTGCTTGTCCGCCGCCTCGTCGCGGGTCTTGCCCCAGGTGATCAGCTTGGCGATCATCGGATCATAGAACATCGAAACTTCGCCGCCTTCGTAGACGCCATCGTCCACGCGCACGCCGTCCACGCCGCGACGCCCGTTGGCCTGCCCGTCATCGGTCCATCCGGCGAGCGGCGGGTTGTAGCGGATCAGGCGCCCCGTCGAAGGCAGGAAGCCGCGATAGGGGTCTTCGGCATAGACGCGGTTCTCGATGGCCCAGCCATCGATCTTCACGTCGTCCTGAGTCATCGCCAGCTTCTCGCCATAGGCCACGCGGATCATCTGCTCGACCAGGTCGACGCCGGTGATCGCCTCGGTGACGGGGTGCTCCACCTGCAGGCGTGTGTTCATTTCGAGAAAGTAGAAGCTTTCACCGCTCGGGTCCGCGCCCGAAACGATGAGTTCCACCGTACCGGCCGAATAGTAGCCCACCGCGCGGGCCAGCGCGACGCACTGCTCGCCCATCGCCTTGCGCATCTTCGGGGTCACGAACGGCGAAGGCGCTTCTTCCACCACCTTCTGATGGCGGCGCTGGATCGAGCATTCGCGCTCGTTCAGGTAGAGAATGTTGCCGTGCTTGTCGCCGAGGATCTGGATCTCGATGTGGCGCGGGTTGAGGATGAACTTCTCGATGAACACGCGGTCATCGCCGAACGAATTCAGGCCCTCGCGCTTTACCGCTTCAAAGCCCTCGCGCACGTCCTTCTCGCTGTAGGCCAGGCGCATGCCCTTGCCGCCACCGCCGGCCGAGGCCTTCATCATCACCGGATAGCCGATCTCGTCCGAGATGCGTACGGCATGCTCGGTATCCTCGATCTCCCCGACGAAGCCGGGAACGACATTGACGCCCGCTTCCTTGGCCAGCTTCTTGGATTCGATCTTGTCGCCCATCGCGGCAATCGCGCCGACAGGTGGGCCGATGAATGCAATGTTCTCTGCCGCCAGTGCCTCGGCAAACGAGGTGCGCTCGGACAGGAAGCCGTAACCAGGATGCACCGCTTCCGCGCCGGTCTGCTTGCACGCCGCGATGATCTTGTCGGCAATCAGATACGACTGCGCGGCAGGGGCCGGGCCGATATGCACGGCTTCATCCGCCATCTGCACGAACGGCGCCCGCGCATCGGCATCGGAATAGACCGCCACCGTCTGGATACCCATCCGACGCGCCGTCTTGATCACACGGCAGGCAATTTCACCACGGTTGGCGATGAGGATTTTCTTGAACATTCAGATATCCTTGGCGAGTTCGGCGAGCGTATCGGTGCGCTCTATTGTAAGTTTTGTCAGGCAATTGATGTGAAGCATCTTATCTAGCGAAATGCCCAGATCGAACGGCCAGCGAGCTGCACAGTCGGCATCGCGAAATGTCAGCCAAGCGCGCTGTGCCACACGAAGCCGAGCCTCGTCTTCACGTGACCGCTCCCTGAAAATACGGACCGTAGTCTTCCACTGTGCATTCAAGGCTCGATCCGCCTCCGCGAATTCGGTCTGTGCGCATTCGTTGAGTTCGGATTGAATGGTCGTGTTCTTGCAGTCCGGCGAATTGCTAACTGCCGCCGCCAGCATCAGCATTACCGACATGCCGAGGTCTCCACTTCATTCGTCACCCCGGGCCTGACCCGGGGTCCCGCTTCTCCCGCAACCTCGAAAAAGGCAGCGGGGCCCCGGGTCAGGCCCGGGGCGACGGGAGAGAGGCGAGGCGAAGCTGCCAAGATCACACCAGCTCCAGCGCCTGCGCGAGGTCGGCCACGATGTCGTCGATGTGTTCGATGCCCACTGACACGCGCACCGTGTCCGGCCCGGCGCCTGCGGCCACCAGCTCTTCCTCGCCCAGCTGGCTATGCGTGGTCGAGGCGGGGTGGATGATGAGCGAGCGGGTGTCACCGATGTTGGCGAGGTGGCTGAACAGCTTGACCGACTGGACCAGCTTCACGCCCGCCTCGTACCCGCCCTTCACGCCGAAGGTGAACACCGCGCCACCTTTACCGCCGAGGTACTGCTTGGCCAACTGGTGATATGGGTCTTCCGGCAGGCCGGCGTACGATACCCACGCCACCTTCGGGTGGTTCTGCAACCACTGCGCCAGGTGCAGCGCATTGCTGCAATGCCGCTCCATGCGCAGCGCGAGCGTTTCCATGCCGGTCAGGGTCAGGAACGCGTTCATCGGCGCCATGGCTGGCCCCAAATCGCGCAGGCCGAGCACGCGGCAGCCGATGATGAAGGCAATCGGGCCGACGGGCTTCAGCGCCTCGGTCAGCACCGCGCTGTGATAGCTGGGGTTCGGCTGCGAGAGTGAGGGGAACTTGTCACTCGCCGCCCAATCGAACTTGCCCGAATCCACGATCAGCCCGCCGATGGAATTGCCGTGGCCGTTGAGGAACTTCGTGCACGAATGGACGACGATGTCCGCGCCATGTTCGATCGGGCGGCACAAAGCGGGGCTGGCCATCGTGTTGTCGACGATCAGCGGCACGCCTGCGGCATGGGCGACCTCGGCAATCGCCGCGATGTCCTGCACCACGCCACCGGGATTGGCGAGGCTTTCGATGAACACGCCGCGCGTCTTGTCGGTGATCGCGGCGGCAACGGCGGCGGGATCGTCGGCATCGACGAACACGGCCTTCCAGCCGAACTTGGCAAAGCTGTGGGCGAACTGGTTGAGCGTGCCGCCATAGAGCTTCTTGGCCGCCACGATCTCGCAGCCCGGCTCCATCAAAGTGTGGAACACGATGAACTGCGCGGCATGGCCCGATGCCACGCCCAGCGCGCCGACACCGCCCTCCAGCGCCGCGATCTTGGCTTCGAGCGCGGCGTTGGTCGGGTTCATGATGCGCGTGTAGATGTTGCCGAATTCGGCCAGCGAAAACAGGTTCGCGGCGTGCTCAGCACTGTCGAACACGTAGCTGGCCGTCTGGTAGATCGGCGTGATCCGCGCCTTGGTCGTCGGATCGGGCTCGCACCCGGCGTGGACCGACAGCGTCTCAAGCTTCTGTGTCATCGCATCTCTCCCGTTATACGGCGCGGATACTATCAGGCGGCGTCGATCTCGCTACCCAGCGGCGGCATGTTGTGGCCAAGCAGGCGCAGCATGTCGGCGGCGCATTCGACCACGTTCGAGCCGGGACCGTAGATGCCCTGCACGCCTGCCTCGCGCAGGTAATCGTAGTCCTGCGGCGGGATCACGCCGCCCGCCACAACCTTGATGTCTGCACGACCAGCGGCCTTGAGATGGCCTATCAGTTCGGGGATCAGGGTCTTGTGCCCGGCGGCAAGCGACGATGCGCCGACCGCGTCGACGTCCTTTTCCAGCGCCAGCGCCGCGGCTTCCTCGGGCGTCTGGAACAGCGGGCCGGACGTCACTTCAAAGCCCATGTCACCAAATGCCGAGGCGATGACATTGGCACCGCGATCGTGCCCGTCTTGTCCCATCTTGGCGACGAGCATGCGCGGCTTGCGGCCCAAGCGGCGGGTGACCGCCTCGACGCCATCGAGAACCTGCTGGTAGCGGCTATCGCCAGCATAGGCCGAACCATAGACGCCCTTGACCGGCGTCGGGAACGTGCCGTGGCGGCCGAAGACGACTTCCATCGCATCCGAAATCTCGCCCAGCGTGGCGCGGTGGCGCGCGGCTTCCACGGCGAGTTCGAGGAGGTTGCCGCCGGTCTTTGCACCTTCGGTCAGCGCATTCAGCGCCGCACGGCACTTGGTCTCGTCGCGGGTCTCACGCACGCGCTTGAGGCGGGCGATCTGCGCCTCGCGCACCGCGTGGTTGTCGACTTCAAGCGTCTCGATCTGGTCTTCGTTCGCCAGGCGATACTTGTTGACGCCGACGATCACGTCTTCGCCCCGGTCGACGCGGGCCTGACGGCCGGCGGCGGCCTCCTCGATCATCGCCTTGGGCCAGCCAGCTGCCACGGCCTTGGCCATGCCGCCATCGGCCTCGACGCGCTCGATGATCTCCCACGCCTTGTCGACCAGTTCCTGCGTCAGCGCCTCGATGTAGTACGACCCGCCGAGCGGATCGACCACGTTGCACATGCCGGTTTCTTCCTGGATCACGATCTGCGTGTTGCGCGCGATGCGGGCGGAGAAGTCGGTCGGCAGCGCGATGGCTTCGTCGAGCGCGTTGGTGTGGAGCGACTGGGTGCCGCCGAGCATCGCCGCCATCGCCTCGATCGTGGTGCGGATGACGTTGTTGTAGGGGTCCTGCTCCTGCAAGCTGACGCCCGAGGTCTGGCAGTGGGTGCGCAGCATCTTCGAACGTTCGTCCTGCGCGCCGAGCTTTGTCATCACCCGGTGCCAAAGCACGCGGGCGGCGCGCAGCTTGGCCACTTCCATGAAGAAGTTCATGCCGATGGCGAAGAAGAACGACAGGCGACCGGCGAACTTGTCGATGTCCAGTCCCGATGCCACGCCGTACTTCACGTATTCCATGCCGTCGGCAATGGTGAACGCCAGTTCCTGCACCTGCGTCGCCCCGGCTTCCTGCATGTGGTAGCCGGAAATCGAGATCGAGTTGAACTTCGGCATCTCGCGGCTGGTATAGCCGAAGATGTCCGAGATGATCCGCATCGAGGGCTCGGGCGGGTAGATGTAGGTGTTGCGGACCATGAACTCCTTGAGGATGTCGTTCTGGATGGTCCCGTCGAGCAGCTTGCGATCGACGCCCTGCTCTTCACCGGCGACGATGAAGAAGGCGAGGATCGGGATCACCGCGCCGTTCATCGTCATAGATACCGACATCTGATCGAGCGGGATGCCGTCGAACAGGATCTTCATGTCCTCGACGCTGTCGATGGCCACGCCGGCCTTGCCGACATCGCCCACCACGCGCGGATGATCCGAGTCATAGCCACGGTGCGTTGCAAGGTCGAACGCGACAGACAGGCCCTTCTGCCCTGCGGCCAGATTGCGGCGATAGAAGGCGTTGGATTCTTCCGCCGTGGAGAAACCGGCGTACTGGCGGATCGTCCACGGGCGCCCGGCATACATCGAGGCGCGCACACCGCGTGTGAAGGGGGCGAAGCCGGGAAGGCCGGGATCGGCGGTGACGTCCTCGGCGGTGTAGAGCGGCTTGACGGCGATGCCTTCCGGCGTCTGCCAGGTCAGATCCTTGCCCTTCACTTCCTTGGCCGCAGCGGCCTGCCAATCGGCCAGTGTCTTCTCGGTCATCGTCTCAATCTCCATGCCCTCTCCCCGGTCGGGGAGAGGATACGCAGGCTTGGCAGCTTGCTGCCTAGCCGAAGTTGGAGAGGGGCCTTGCGACGCTTTGGGTGCGCGCGCCCCCTCTCCCAACCCTCTCCCCTGAAGGGGAGAGGGCTAGAAGCTCAGTGCCCGTCCTTGGGCGTCTCCATGATCTCGGTCAGTTGCCCGCCCATGTCCTTGGGGTGGACGAAGAAGATCAGGGTGCCGTGCGCGCCGATGCGGGGTTCGCCGAGTACGCGCTTGCCCTGCGCCTCGAACCACGCTTTCGCAGCGTGGATGTCGGGCACTTCGTAGCAAAGGTGGTGCTGCCCGCCCAAGGGATTGGCGGCGAGCCACTTGCCCACGGCGCTGTCCGGGCTGGTCGGCTCGATCAGTTCGATCTGCGTGCCAGCGGTCCCGTTCTCGCCCGGCGTGTTGACGAAAGCGACGCGCACCTGCTGGCTTTCCAGCACGAACGGTTCGGTTATGTCCGAGGCGCCCATCACATCGCGGTAGAACGCGATGGAAGCGTCGATGTCGGGCGTCGCAACGCCGACGTGGTTGAGGCGGCCCAACTTCATGTTCAAACCTTTTCGATGACCATGGCGATGCCCTGCCCGCCACCGATGCACATGGTGATCAGGCCATAGCGTCCGCCGGTCCGGTGCAGCTCGTACATCGCCTTGATCGTCAGGATCGCGCCGGTCGCGCCGATCGGATGGCCGAGCGAAATGCCCGAGCCGTTGACGTTGGTTTTGGCCGGATCAAAGCCCAGTTCCTTGGCCACGCCGCAAGCCTGCGCCGCAAACGCCTCGTTGCTCTCGATCACGTCGATCTGGTCGAGCGTCAGCCCCGCGCGCGACAGCGCCACCGGCACAGCCTTGACCGGCCCCAGCCCCATCACGCCCGGCTCGACGCCCGCATGGCCCCAGCCGAGAATCTTCGCCATCGGCTTCAGCCCATGCTCTTCAACAGCCTTGCCGCTGGCCAGCACGACCGCAGCCGCGCCGTCGTTGATGCCCGAGGCATTGCCGGCGGTGACGGTGCCGTCCTTCTTGAACACCGGCTTGAGGCCAGCAAGGCTCTCGACCGTCGTCTCGCCACGCACATGCTCGTCGGTGTCAAACACCACCGTGCCCTTGCGCGTCTTGATCTCGACCGGGACGATCTGCTCCTTGAAGTAGCCAGCCGCGATTGCCGCGGCCGCGCGCTTCTGGCTCTCTGCCGCCAGCGCGTCCTGCTCTTCGCGCGAAATGCTGCAGCGCTCGGCCACGTTCTCCGCCGTCACGCCCATGTGGATGTTCTCGAACGGATCGTGCAGCGCGCCGAGCATGGCGTCCATCAGCACCTGATCGCCCATCTTCTGGCCGTTGCGCGCGGTCAGCACCATGTGCGGCGCGTTCGACATGCTTTCAGCGCCGCCGCCGATGGCAATGTCCTGCTCGCCCAGCGCAATGCCCTGCGCTGCCGAGACGATGGCCTGCAGGCCCGAACCGCACAGACGGTTCACGTTCATCGCCGGAGCCTCGATCGGCACGCCCGCGTTCACCGCAGCCACGCGGCTGACATAGGCGTCCTTGGGCTGGGTCGGCACGACCGTGCCGATCACCACGTTCTGCACCTTGTCCGCCGTGATCCCGGCGCGGGCGATGGCTTCCTTGATCACGATGGCGCCGGTCTCGGCCGGACGCAGCGAGGCAAGGCCGCCGCCGAAGGAGCCGATGGCGGTACGCGCGCCCGAGACGATGTAGATGTCGGTCATTTTCAGTCTTTCCAAAGTCTTGGGTCAGGTCACAGCGGAATGTTGTCGTGCTTCTTCCACGGGTTCTCGAGGCTCTTGTTCTTGAGCTTCCTGAGGCCCAGCGCCACGCGGCGGCGCGTCGAGTGCGGGTGGATCACCTCGTCGACGAAGCCCTTGCTTGCCGCCACGAACGGGTTGGCGAAGCGGTCCTCGTATTCCTTCGTCTTGACCGCCTGCTCTTCGGCAGAGAGGCCGCGGAAGATGATCTCGACCGCGCCCTTGGCGCCCATCACCGCGATTTCGGCGGTCGGCCAGGCGTAGTTCAAGTCACCGCGCAGGTGCTTTGAGGCCATCACGTCATAGGCGCCGCCATAGGCCTTGCGCGTGATCACGGTGATCTTGGGCACGGTCGCCTCGGCATAGGCGAACAGCAGCTTGGCGCCGTGCTTGATGATGCCGTTGTGCTCCTGCGCGGTGCCGGGGAGGAAGCCCGGAACATCCACGAAGGTCACGATCGGAATGTTGAACGCATCGCAGAAGCGCACGAACCGCGCCGCCTTCTTCGACGAGTTGATGTCGAGCACGCCGGCCAGCACCATCGGCTGGTTGGCCACTACGCCCACAGTGCGGCCTTCGACGCGCCCGAAGCCGCAGATGATGTTGGCCGCATGCTTGGGCTGGATTTCGAAGAACTCGCCCTCGTCCACCGTCTTGCGAATGACTTCGTGCATGTCATAGGGCTGCGTCGCCGAAGCCGGGACGATGGTATCGAGGCTCGGCTCGAGACGGTCATAGGGGTCGGAGGTTGGCCGCTCGGGCACATCCAAGCGATTGGACAGCGGCAGGTAATCGAAGAAATCGCGCGCCGCCAGCAGCGCCTCGATGTCGTTCTCCAGCGCAAGGTCGGCAACCGAAGTCTTGGTCGTGTGCGTCACCGCGCCGCCCAGCTCTTCCTGCGTCACAACCTCGTTGGTCACCGTCTTCACCACGTCCGGGCCGGTGACAAACATGTAGGAGCTGTCCTTCACCATGAAGATGAAGTCGGTCATTGCCGGCGAATAGACCGCACCGCCAGCACAAGGTCCCATGATCAGCGAAAGCTGCGGCACCACGCCCGAGGCGAGCACGTTACGCTGGAACACTTCGGCATAGCCGCCAAGCGACGCCACGCCTTCCTGAATGCGTGCGCCGCCCGAATCGTTGAGGCCGATCACCGGCGCGCCAACCTTCAGCGCCATGTCCATGATCTTGCAGATCTTCTGCGCGTGACGTTCCGACAGCGATCCGCCGAACACGGTGAAGTCCTGGCTGAACACATAGACCAGACGGCCGTTGATCGTGCCCGAACCGGTGACGACGCCATCGCCGGGGATGACCGTATCGGGCATGCCGAAGTCGACGCAGTTGTGCTCGACGTACATGTCCACTTCCTCGAAGCTGCCTTCGTCGAGCAGCACTTCAAGGCGTTCACGCGCGGTCAGCTTGCCCTTGGCGTGCTGCGCATCGATGCGCTTCTGCCCGCCACCCAGCCGCGCGGCTTCCCGGCGCTTTTCCATTTCGGCGATATTGGCGGACATGCGTGGCATCCCTTCTTCTGACTGGCGGACCGTTTTCTGCTGCGACTCCGGCCAGCTCCTCCTCCCCGAGGTGCCACGCCAGAGCCGCGCCCGCGCCCTGCCAGAACGACACTGGGCGCGGATCGGCGTTCCAACTGCGCCACGCCGCTTGCCAAGTCCAATGTTATTCTGCAAACTTGCGAAGGGCCACTTTGCAAAACTGGCCGGAGTTGGGGGACGGTATAAATGGCGCGACGCCGCTTGTTTGCAGGCGAACAGCTCAAGGCCTTGCGCATCACGCGCAAGCTGCGTCAGGGCGAGATGGCATCGCTTCTGGGCATCAGCGCCTCGTATCTCTCGCAGATCGAGAATGACGAGCGCCCACTCACCCCTGCGCTGACCGACCGGTTGCAGCAAAGCTTCCCGGTCGAATGGCAGGACTTCGCCGCGGACCGGGTCGAACCCGTGCTTTCCGCGCTGCGCGATGCCACGGCCGATCCGATGCTCGGTCAGATGCTTCCCGGCGATCAGGTGGAGCGCGTGGCCGAGCAATATCCCGCATTTGCTCACGCCTTTGCGCAGTTGTGGGACCAGCATCGCCGCTCGGTCCAGCGCCTCGAAGCCATCGACGAAGCCTTGGGTTCGGACAGCATTTCCGGCGGCCGCCTGCCGTGGGAGGAAGTGCGCGACTGGTTCCACCACGCCAACAATTACGTCGACACCATCGACCGCGCCGCCGAACGACTCGCCGTGCGCCTGTCCGGCACCGGCATGACGCCAACCTCGGCGCAGATGGCGATCTGGCTTGAAAGCCGTGGCATCGCGGTCGAGCAGGTCAGCGGCGGGGCCATGCGCCGCTTCGATCCAGAGGCGCGGCGGCTGACGATCGACCCCAACCAACCCATTGAATCCGCTCGCTTCCAGATCGCCTACCAGCTTGCCGCCGAAGCCCTGCGCGAGGAGATCAGCGCGATTGTCGGTGAGGCAACGCTGCAGTCCGACGCCGCGCGCCAGCTGCTGACGGTGGGCCTCGGCAACTATGCGGCGGGCGCGCTGATCATGCCCTACGAGTGGTTCCGCACCCGCGCCCGTGCGCTGCGCCACGATATCGACCAGTTGCGTCTGACCTTCGGCGCCAGCTTCGAACAGGTCTGCCACCGCCTCTCGACGCTGCAACGCCCGCAGGCACGCGGCATTCCGATGTTCTTCTGCCGCGTCGACATGGCCGGCAACATCACCAAGCGCCACTCCGCCACGCGCCTGCAGTTCGCCCGCTTCGGCGGCGCCTGTCCGCTATGGGTGGTGCACGAAGCCGTGGCGATCCCCGACCGCATCCACGTCCAGGCCGCCGAAATGCCCGATGGCGTGCGCTATGTCTCGATTGCCAAGGGGCTGGTGAAGCCTTCGGGCAGCTACTACCGCACACCCCGCCGCTATGCCGTGGCGCTGGGTTGCGAAGCCGCTTTGGCTGACGAATTCATCTATGCCGACGGCATCAACCTCGCCCGGCCCGAGGCGGTCACCCGGATCGGCATCTCCTGCCGCATCTGCCCGCGCGACAAGTGCGATCAGCGCGCATTCCCGCCCAGCGACCGCGCCATCGTCGTCGATCCGCACGAACGCGATCTGGTGCCCTATGGGATCACAGACTTCACGCCATGATGGTCAGTTCACCACGCGCACAGTCGCCGTGCCGGTAGCCCAGACCGGCAGGTAAAGCCCCTGCCCCGCCGCCTGCAATTGTCCGGAGCGAGTGCGCAGCAGGTCCGCCTCGACAATGAAATCGCCCTCGCGCTTGACCTCTATCGCGCGGTCGACCTTGCCGAGCAACTTGGCATAGTCGCGCTCGAAATCCTGGGTCAGCGACGAGGCCACGTACTGCGCCACGCCCGGCGCATTGATCAGGTCGATGATCAGATCGCCGCCGGTCATATCGGTCGTGCCGCTGACGCTCAGGTCCTCGAAGCCGACACGGCGGGAGTTCTTCGCATTCACCGGCTTTCCGGTGAGCCACACCGTGCCGCTGGCAGTCTCCCCACCCGCCTGAGGACGGGCGGAAAAGTTGATACCGACCGCGATCTTGCCACCCTTGGTGCCATAGATCTCCACCGCCTTGAACTGCGCCATGACCGGGCCCACGCCAGGCACGTCGAACGGCTGTGCCGACCGCTTCGTCAGCGCCTTCATCAGCACCGGCTCAAGTTCGCGATAGTCGGCAAAGACCGGGAGGAAGAATTCGAGCTTGCCCGCGCTCTGCTCCAGCCGCTTCATGTTCGGCAAGGGAGCGGACTTGGGATCAGCCGGTCGTTGGCCGACGAAGGTCTCGGTCAAGGCTTGGAGGCCCAGCCGCAACCGCAGCTTGCCACCAACCACCTGATAGCCGCCATAGCGCAATTCACGCGGAGTAATGCGCATCCACACCGGCGGGTTTTCACGGTTCAGCGAAACCGTGGTGAAAGCATCGGCCCAGGCCTTGGCCACCGCTTCGCGCAAGTGCAGCTTGCCCAGTTCTCCCGGCAGATCGCGTTCGAGCTTGGCAATGACCGGGCGAAGCTTTTCATCCGCCTTGTCGGCAATGTCGATGCGCTGCCCCATGAAATCGACGTGGGGTGCGTCGGTCCAGTCATAGCTGATGTCCACCCTGCCGCGCGGAGTCCAGTCAGGCGCGATGTCGAGCCGCACAACGGCATGGGCCATGGCATCGGCAGTTGCGGATTCGTCGATCAGCCCGGCGACGTTTTCGCCGCGGATCTTGGCATGGAGCGGCATCGCGATGCGGATGTCGCGGCCTGATCCTTCCAGCCGCAGGCTCCCGCGTGTGACCGCGCCGATGATGCGGCACTTCAGCTTTGGCGTCTTGATCGTGGCGATGCCGATATCCAGGCCCTTGCTCTTGACGCAGGTCTGGCCCGGCTTGTCGATCGTCCACAACTGCTGGGAAATCTCGCGTTCCAGCACGCGAGACAGGTCGGCCAGATCGGCCTCTACCGGGACCGTGATCAGCGACGGCGCAGGCTCGACCTCGATCGCGTCGGACGTGCGGACGGGCTTGCCGCCCCCGCCTGCGCCATTGCAGCCGGACAAGGCGAGGAGGATTGCGAGGGGAGCGAGGAGGCGGTGCATGTCGCCCTCAACGCTGGATGCGGCCAAATGGTGCCCCGGCGCGGCGAGCCGACAGCCCAAGAAAACAGGACAGGAGCGCCAAGCCCCTGCCCTGCCACAATTTTAATCGTCGGATCGAACGGAATCAGGCGTTCGGATTGGGCGCGAAGGCGCAGATCTTGTTGCCATCGGGATCGCGCAGGTAGGCGCCGTACTGCTTGCCCGGCGAATTTTCGCGCACGCCCGGCTGCCCTTCGCAGGTGCCGCCGTTGGCAAGTCCGGCGGCGTGCCAGGCATCGACCACCGAGGAGTCAGCCGCCTTGAAGCCGAGGGTGTAGCCGTTCGAGACGGTGTGCGCTTCGCCGTTGCCGGGCTTGGCCACGATCAGCGAGCCGTTGGGCGAAGGGAACAGCGTGCCGTGCGGCAGTTCCACCGCATTGTGGCCGAGCGTCTGCATCACCGCGCTGTAGAATTTGCGCGATTTTTCAATGTCGTTGGTGCCAAGGAAAGTGTGGGTGAACAAGGTGGTCTCTCCGTCCAGATTGTTATTGAACCAAACTATCTTGCCGTGATCCTGTCACTGCGTCGAGAGCGAAAATGAAACGTCAGAACGTTGTCGGGCTTTCGAGCGGCGGGTCGGCGCGGTGCGCGGCGGCATAGATTTCAGCCGCCCTCATCACGCGCAACATGTTGCCGCTGCTCAGTTTTGCAAGGTTCGCCTGCGACCATCCGCGCTGCTTCAACTCGGCGAAGAGCGCGGGATAGGTCGAGACGTCCTCCAAGCCCTGGACCGTGGCTTCGACACCATCGAGGTCTCCGCCGAGGCCGACGTGGTCGGCGCCGATCAGTTTCGCAATGTGATCAATGTGATCGGCAACATCCTTGATGCTGCCGCGCGGCATCGGGTTGGCCTTGTCCCATGCTTCGATCGCGGCTTTTTCGGCATCCGGATCGCCGCGGTTAAGTGCCTTGGCGCGAGCCATTTCGGCATCGCGCGACGCGCTCCATTGTCGTGCCGCTTCAACGACATAGGGCGGGTAGAAGTTGACCATGACAATCCCGCCCGCTGCGCCGATGGCCTTCAGCGTCTCGTCCGATATATTGCGGGCGTGTTGGTTGATCGCGCGGGCGTTGGAGTGACTTACGATCGGCGGCGGACCGCCCAGCGCGAGCACGTCGCGCATCGTCGCCTCGCTCACGTGGGCGAGATCGACCAGCATGCCAAGCCGTTGCATTTCCTTGACAACTTTGACACCGAACGGCGTCAGACCATCGTGCGCTGGGGAGTCGGTGGCGCTGTCGGCCCAGGCGTTGTTCCTGAAGTGGGTCAGCGTCATGTAGCGCGCGCCGAGGGCATACATCTGGCGCAGCACGCCCAAGGAACCACCGATGGAATGGCCGCCTTCCATGCCGAGAAGCGAGGCTATCTTCCTTGATTTCCACGCTTTTTCGACGCAAGCGGTGTCGGTGCAGAACTGCATTTCAGCCGGATGCCGCGCGATCAGGCGCTTCATCACGTCGATCTGTTCGAGTGTTGCCTGCACTGCCTGCGGTTCAGACAGATCGGCCGAGACATAGACCGACCAGAACTGTGCGCCGACGTTTCCGGCGCGCATTCCGGGCAGGTCGGTCATCATGCCCGACGCACGGGAGTCATTGAAATCAAAGCCTTCCAGCACGTCCTTGCGGCGTTCGCGCAGCTGTTCGGGTACGTCGTTGTGGCCGTCCCAGACCAGCGGCGAGGAACTTTCCAACTCTCGCGAACTCTGGGGGGACTCTGCGGCAACTCCCCCGCAACTCCCCCACAACAGCGCCGTGCAGACGAGGGACGAAACGAGGCTTCTGGTCACGCGCATTTCGTCCGCTCCGATCCGGCCCAAGATCCTGAGGTGATCCTATGCGGCAGGCTGCTCCGCCATCACATCATCGCCATCGCGCTCGGGCAGCATCAGGAACAGCACAAGGCTGAAAATCGAGCCCATCGCCATGATGACAGACACCGTCAACAGCTGGTCATCCCCCAGCCAGCCGAACAGGGTGCCCGCCAGCAGCGGACTTCCCGCAGCGCCCAGCCGCCCCACGCCCAGCGCGAAACCTGTGCCGGTGGCCCGCGCATAAGCCGGAAAGCCGCGCGCGAAGGCGGCATAATAGCCGCTGATCGCCGCATTGGTGAAGAAGCCGGCGATCATCGTCGCCATTTGCCAAGCGCTCAACGTATCACGACCGGTGCCGAACCAGGCCACCAGCATCGCGCCGATCAGCAGCATCAGCGCGGTTGGCCACCTGACTCCCAGCCGTGCCATCACGAAGCCGAAGAGCGCACTGCCGAGGAACCCGCCGATGTTGGCATATGTCAGCACCGTGGCCGCCTGTGCCGGAGGATAGCCCGGCGGATAATCGGACACGATCTGCACGCCGAACTTCAGGATGTAATAGAAGGTGATGCAGTGGAATGTGTAGCCGAACGCCAGCAGCAGGGTGACCGGGCGCAGTCTGGGGTTTGACAGGATATCGGTAACGCGCGGCTTGGCGGCGCCCGGCACGATCACTGGCAGATCGCTGACGGCAGGCTTGCCGAAAGCGGCGAGCGTGCGGTTCACGCCCGCGAGATTGCGCTTCGTCACCAGATAGGCCGCCGTTTCGGGCACCAGCACCAGAATGATGGGGATCAGAACTGCGGTTACCACCGCACCAAACACGAAGACCGCGTGCCAGCTGTAAGTGGGCAGCAGCCATTCCGACGCCGCAATTCCGCCGATGATCGCACCCAATGGATAGCCGGCCACATAGACCGCGATGGCGATGGAGCGCCAGCGGCTGTTGGTGCTTTCGGCAACCACCGCGTTGGTGGTCGTGAGCATCCCGCCGATGCCGATGCCAGTGAGGAACCGGTAAGCGACCATCGGCTGAACCGACGCCGCAATGCTTGCCAGGTACATGCCAATCGCCATCAGCACGAGGCAGACCAGCATGGTGGACTTGCGGCCATAGCGGTCTGCCGCGCCGCCCAGCAGCACCGAACCGAAGCCCATGCCGAGCAGTTCGGCCGAAAGCACCACGCCCAGCGCCGGGCGGGCAATGCCCCACTCGGCGGTGATCCCCGGCGCGGCAAAGGCGCTCGACAATACGTCAAACCCGTCGAGCGCGTTCAACAGCACCATCAGGACCACCACGATCCACTGGCGAACGCCCATCGGCGTCTGCTCGATCACCTCGCGCGGGGTTTGTGACATGCGGCCCGATTCCTCTCCAAAAACACTTATTGCTATCTGTTATAACTTATTCGTGGATTCTGGAAAGCAGTTCGATGAGCTGCCGCACTTCCTTGTCGGAAAAGCGGCTTTTCACCCAGGCCTCGTGCTCGCCAATGGCCTGCTTGGCACGGCCCAGCATCTCGATGCCATCGGGTTCGAGGAACAGCGCCTGCTTGCGCCCGTCCTTGGGTGAGCGGTCGCGCCGCAGGAAGTGCTTGGCCTGAAGGCGGTTGATGATGGCCATGGTGGTGGCACGGTCCATGCGCAAGCGCTGCGCCAGATCGGTCTGCGCGATGCCGGGGTGATCATCGACCAGCCAGAGCACCGAGACCTGCTTCTGCGTGAGATCGAGATCGGTGAAGGTTTCCGTGAAATGCCTGAGGCACGCGCCGTGGGCGAGACGGATGTGGAAGCCGAGAATATCGTTGATCGCGCCGACGTCGTCCTCGTCGGTGTGGCCGACGGGTGCGATGGCGTCGGCGAATTTGTCCTTGATCAATGCCCTTCCCCCAACAAACGCGGCCCCAACGAATGCGCTTGTCTAATTGTTAGCAATACATACAATATCACGAGGAGGATGCCATGGCTCAATTTCCGAACACCCCCAGCTTCACGGGATTCAACACGCCATCGCGGATCGAGGCGGATATCGCCGATCTGGCCCACGAAGGCACGATTCCGCAAGGGTTAAACGGCGCATTCTATCGCGTCCAGCCCGACCCGCAGTTTCCCCCACGCCTTGCCGACGACATCGCGTTCAACGGCGATGGCATGATCACCCGCTTCCACATCCATGATGGCCAGGTGGACTTCCGCCAGCGCTGGGCGAAAACCGACAAGTGGAAGCTGGAAAATGCGGCCGGAAAGGCCTTGTTTGGCGCCTATCGCAATCCGCTGACCGACGACGAGGCGGTGAAGGGCGAGATCCGTTCGACCGCCAACACCAACGCCTTCATCTTCGGCGGCAAGCTGTGGGCGATGAAGGAGGACTCCCCTGCCCTCGTCATGGACCCGGCGACGATGGAGACGTTCGGGTTCGAGAAGTTCGGCGGCAAGATGACCGGCCAGACCTTTACCGCGCATCCCAAGGTGGACCCGAAGACCGGCAACATGGTTGCCATCGGCTATGCCGCATCCGGCCTGTGCACCGACGATGTGGCTTACATGGAAGTGAGCCCGACAGGCGAACTGATCCGCGAGGTGTGGTTCAAGGTGCCCTATTACTGCATGATGCACGATTTCGGCATTACCGAGGACTACCTCGTGCTGCACATCGTGCCGTCGATCGGCAGCTGGGAGCGGCTGGAAAAGGGCATGCCGCACTTCGGCTTCGACACGACCAAGCCGGTGCACCTTGGCATCATCCCGCGCCGCGACGACGTGCGACAGGAGGACATTCGCTGGTTCACCCGCGACAACTGCTTTGCCAGCCACGTGCTCAACGCCTGGCAGGAAGGGACGAAGGTGCACTTCGTGACCTGCGAGGCGAAGAACAACATGTTCCCGTTCTTCCCCGACGTCCACGGCGCGCCGTTCAACGGCATGGAAGCGATGAGCTACCCGACCGACTGGGTGGTGGACATGGCGAGCAACGGCGAGGACTTTGCCGAGATCGTGAAACTTTCGGACACGGCTGCCGAGTTTCCGCGCATCGATGACCGCTTTGCGGGCCGCAAGACGCGCCATGGCTGGTTCCTCGAGATGGACATGAAGAGGCCGGTCGAGCTTCGGGGCGGCAGTGCCGGCGGGTTGCTGATGAACTGCCTGTTCCACAAGGACTTCGAGACCGGGCGCGAACAGCACTGGTGGTGCGGCCCGGTATCGAGCCTGCAGGAGCCGTGCTTCGTGCCGCGTTCCAAGGATGCCGCAGAAGGTGACGGCTGGATCGTGCAGGTGTGCAACCGGCTGGAGGACCAGCGCAGCGACCTGCTGATCTTCGACGCGCTGGAGATCGAGAAAGGTCCGGTGGCCACGGTACACATCCCGATCCGCCTGCGTTTTGGCCTGCATGGCAACTGGGCGAATGCGGACGAGATCGGGCTGGTCGAGAAGGAGATGGCGGCGTGATTCAGCCCAGAATCCAACCAGGCCTGGAGTTCGTCTACGAGGCGACCGGCGATCTCGAGCCGCCAGTGCCCATCGGCGAAACCTATGACGGGACGCGACGGATCATTCCGATTGTTGGCGGCGGGCGCGTGGAAGGCCCGCTAATCAAGGGCAAGCTGATCGGCAATGCGGCCGACTGGCAGGTGACGCGGCCGGACGGGGTGACCGTGGCCGATGCGATCTATGCGCTTGAAACCGATGACGGGGCGGTGATCCAGATCCGCAATCGCGGGCTGCGGCATGGCCCCCCGGAGGTGATGCAGCGACTGGCCTCGGGGCAGGACGTGGACCCGGCGGAGTATTACTTCCGCACCGTGCCCGAGTTCATCGCGCCCAAGGGGAAGTACGACTGGATGAACCGGTCGATCTTTGTCTGTTCGGGCGCGCGGTATCCCTTGGGGATCAAGCTTTGGGTGTGGCGGGTGACCTGATCGGTCACCCTTCCGCTCTCTCCAAAAGTGCCCCTTCATCCCGCTGTGCGCGGCGAGCAATGAACAGCATCAGGACCGCGATCGGGATCGCGACCGCATTGATCGAGAGCATCGCGGTGCGCAAGGATCCGGTGGCGTCGGACAGGAGGCCGACGACGTAGGGGCCGATGCCCATGCCGAGGATCGTCATGACCAGCAGGTAGAGGCTGGAGGTGAGCCCCCGCATGCGCGGCAGCACCTGATCGTACATGATCGCGTAGAGCGGCGGCATCCAGCCGGTGAGGATGAAGCTGTAGATCAGGAAGCGGGCGTAGAAGCTGCCGGGATCGGCGGCGTAGTAGACCCAGAATGACATGACCGGCGAGACGGCCATCGCGAAGAGTGCGACCCAGGCGCGACCGGCGCCGGGGAAGCGCTGGTTCAGCCAGTCTGACAGGGGTCCCCATGCCAGCGGGCCGATGATGCCCATGGCCGCCGACAGCAGTCCGAACTGCAGCGCGGTTTCCTGCATGGTCAGGCCATAAGTGCGGATCAGGAAGCTGGGGTTGAACGCCATCATCCCGTAGTTGATCACCGACTGCAGTGTGCCGACGGCGATGCACATCATCACCGTGGGTGAGCGCGAGATGACGCGGAAGGCCTGGGCATCGCCCAGCTTCATGCCCTGCATCAGGTTGACGATGACGAAGACGCCGAGGCCGATCACGCTCCACTGCAGGGCATGGGGATTGAGCGTGACGCTGCCGAGTTGCATCGGCGGCTTGGGGCTGATGGCGTTGCTGAGCAAGGTCAGGGCGAAGGCGGCGGCGGCGATCAGGACGAGCGCCAGCAGGTTGCCGCGCACCATGGCAGGGCTGGCGCCCCTGCCCTTCATGCCGATCCAGTGGAAGCCGGGCGTGACCGAGCCGAGCAGGCCGAGACTTTTGCGGAAAGGATGGGCCTCTCGAGCCGTCTCGATCCCGTCCATCTGGCCGCGCACGGGCTCCTTCAGCATCCACAGGAAGGCGGCGAGGACGAAGCCGGGAGCGGCGGCGACGAGGAAGGCGAATTGCCAGCCCTTGAGGCCGCCGGCCGCGTGGTTGGCGTCCCACCAGTGCGCGGCGACGCCGCCGAGGATCAGCGAGCCACCAAGGCCGAGCGCGATGGCCGAAGCAATGACCGACATGACGAAGCCGCGGCGGTGCTTGGGCCAGAAGTCATAGAGCAACGACGTGCCCGCAGGTGCGGTCGCCGCCTCGCCGATGCCGACGCCGAGGCGCGACAGGGCGAGCATGGCGAAGCTCGACGCCAGCCCGGCAAGGCCGGTGGCGGCGGACCAGAACAGCAGGCTGATCGCCAGCAGGCGCGTGCGGACCCAGCCATCGGCGAGACGGCCCACGGGAAGCGAGAACAGCGCGTAGAACAGCGCGAAGACGGTGCCGTAGAGCAGGCCCATCTCGGCGTCGCCGATGGCAAGGTCCTTCTTGATCGCAGGCGCGAGGATCGCGAGGATCTGGCGATCGAGCAGGCTCATCGCGTTGGTCAGCGCTACCAGGATCAGCGCGTACCATGCGCCGGGGGCCAAGGTACGGCGGGGTTCTGTGGTCATTGGCTCTCCCGTCGTTCTTTTACGCTACCGTTGCTGGCCCACCCCCCAGCCCCTCCCGCTTGCGGGAGGGGGATGAAAGCACTGCCCTCTATCCCCCCCCCGCAAGCGGGAGGGGTCGGGGGTGGGCTACTTCACTTCACAGCTTGAACCACTTCTCCGCATTCGTCTGGAAGAACTTCTTCTTGGTTTCGTCGCTCATGTCCATTGCGTCCATCGCACGGACTTCGTCGGCGACGTACTGGTAGGGGTAGTCCATCGCGTACATCACGCGGTCTTCGCCCATGACCTGCTGGCAGAACTTGATCGCCGGTTCCCACGCCACCCCCGAATTGGTGACGAGGACGTTGGTCTGGAGGTATTCGGCGATGGTCTTCTTCAAGGGCTTCATGCGCTCGTAGCGCTGCGAGCGGACGCCTGCCTGGTGCATGTAGTCGAGGCGGTAGAGCCAGTAGGGCAGCGCCTCGCCCATGTGGCCGACCATGATCTGCAGGCTCGGATACTTGTCGAAGATGCCGATGGTGATGAGGCGCAGGAGGTGCATCCCCGTTTCGACGCCGAAGCCGAAGATCGCGCCGTCGAGCCCGGCATCGAGCATCGGGCCGATCATCGAATCCGGCGAAGTGGCGGGGTGGATGTAGAGCGGCTGGTCGACCTCGACGAGGGCGCGGAAGATCGGGTCGAAGTACGCCTCGTCGAGATAGCGCCCTTGCGTGTGGCTGTTGATCTGGATGCCCTTGAAGCCGAGTTCCTTGGCGCCGCGATGAATCTCGCGGGCCGACCATTCCGGGTCCTGCGGGGCGACCGTGCCCATGCCGATGTAGCGGGTGGGGTGCTTTTCGCAGGCATCGGCGAGCGTGTCGTTGGCGCGGGTGGCGAGCGTCTTGGCTTCCTCGACATCGAGCAGCGGCTGGACGCCGGGCGAGGTCAGCGCGAGAATCGCCTTGTCGATGCCGGTGGCGTCCATGTCGGCGATGCGGCGGTCGCCGAGATCGAGCAAGCGCTCGAGAATCTGCGTGGCGCGCTCCGACGGGGACTGCGCGTAGAAGCCCCAGAGCGAGACCATGCCGCGGTCCGCCGTGCCGTCGCGGATCATGCGCAAGTAGACGTCGATGATCTCGCGCGTGGCGAAGGCTTCCTCGGTGGCGATGCGCAGGTAGCCCTGTTCGCCACCGGTCTTGAGTTCTGTCGTCATGCAGGCTTCCTTCCCGGGGAAGACAGCCTGCGGTCCATCACTTGCGGATGGTGAGCGACAGGCTGCCGATGTGGTTCATGCGATCGGGCACGTTGAAACGGTTGACGTACTGGCCCGAATATCCCGCCTCGATGGCAATGCCCTTGGCGATAGGTACGCCCACCCCGGCAAAGGTGCGCAGCTGGTCGAACCCGGCGCGCTGGCCCCATGAGGTCGTGTCGAAATTGACGAAGGGTTCGGCCCAGACAATGGCGTTGAGGCCCTTGGCCACCGGCGTTTCGACGCGCACCTGCTGACGCAGGCGCCAGCCCATGCCGGAGCGCCCTTCCAGCCAGCGCTGTTCGAGACGGGTGCGAGAGGTAACCGTCGTCTTGCCGGGGCCGCCGACCACGCGAACAAGCGCCTGCTGGAACATGCGGTGCTCGTCGGTCGGCGTGCCGTTCAACGGCTCGGTGCGGACATAGGCGTAGCCGAGGAACAACGTGTCGCTGGGCGTGATGCGGTATCCGACGGCGGGACGCAGCAGGACCTGCCCCAGCCGGTCCGCTCCATCGGTGAAGCGCAGTTGCACATCGGTGAAGAGCAGGACCTTCTGCCCGACCTCGATCGTCGAGAACTGGGCCAGCCAGACCTGTTCGTCCTCCTGCGCGGCCATGGCCGTGGCGGGGAAGCAGAGGCCGGCGGCGGCCAGCAGGAGACGCGTGCGCCGCATGGGAAACTCCGGGCAAGTGGGGATGACCCTTGCGCGTTAGTGTCGGCACATTGCCCGGATGTTTCCCGATCACGTCAAAGCCCGCCGATCAACCTTCGTGCACGGCCTTGGTGACCATGCAGGCGAGGACGCCTTCGGGGCCGTCTTCGGCGCCGTGGCCCGACCACTTGACGCCGCCGAAGGGAGAGTCCGCGCCGCCGATCATGGTCGAGTTGAGGCCGATCATGCCGCTTTCGATCTCGCGGGTGAGGCGCTTCTGACGCGAGGCGCTTTCGGTCCAGGCGTAGGCGGCGAGACCGTAGGGCAGGCGGTTGGCTTCGGCGATCATCGCCTCTTCGCCGCTGAACGGGTTGATCAGGGCGACGGGGCCGAACGGCTCCTCGTTCATGATCGCGGCGTCGAGCGGTACTTCGGAGAGGACCGTGGGCGCGTAGAAGTACCCGGCATTGCCGATGCGTTCGCCGCCGGTGTGGAGGCGTGCGCCGCGCGTCATGGCATCGCCGATGAGGCGGTCCATCGCCTCGGGGCGGCGGGCGTTGGCCATCGGGCCCATCTGCGAACCGTCCTCAAGGCCATTGCCGACCTTGATGCGGCCGACACGCTCGGCAAAGCCATCGCGGAAGCGTTCGAAGACGTTCTCCTCGACGATGAAGCGCGTGGGGCTGACGCAGACTTGCCCTGCGTTGCGGTACTTGGACGCGGCCATCGTATCGAGGGCGCGGTCGACATCGGCATCGCCGAAGATCAGGACCGGACCGTGGCCGCCGAGCTCCATCGTGGTGCGCAGCATGTTGTCGGCAGCGAGGCGCATGAGGTGCTTGCCGACGACGGTCGAGCCGGTGAACGACAGCTTGCGGATCACCGGCGAGCCGAGCAGGTGGCGGCTGACTTCATCGGGCACACCGAACACGGCCTGCGCCACTTCCTTGGGCAGGCCAGCGTCGAGCAGGCACTGGAGGACGCCGAGCGCGGAAGCGGGCGTTTCTTCCGCTGCCTTGAGGATGACCGAGCAGCCAGCGGCAATGGGCGCGCCGAGCTTGCGGCCCGGATTGCCGAGCGGGAAGTTCCACGGCGCGAAGGCAGCGACGGGGCCGACGGGTTCATGGGTGATCGTGCTGCGCTGCCCGGCGGGGCGGACGAGCGTGCGGCCATAGATGCGGAAGACTTCGCCCGCGTAGAAATTGAACAGGCCGACGTTCATCAGGACTTCGATGCGCGCCTCGGGCAGGGTCTTGCCCTCTTCCATAGTGGCGATGCGGGCGAGGTCTTCCTGCCGCTCCAGCATCAGGCGGGCCGCGCCCTGCAGAACGGCGGCGCGCTGCTGCGGCGTGCTTTCACGCCAGATGCGGAAACCCTTGGCGGCAACTTCCAGCGCGCGATCGAGATCGGCGGCTTCGGCCAGCGGCAGTTCGCCGATGGTTTCGCCAGTGGCGGGGTTGACGACGGTGTGGGCGCGGCGGCCTTCGCCCTGCACGCGCTGGCCATCGATGATCATGTGGAGCGAAGGATACTGGGTCATGTCTGTTCCATGGTTTGCGGGCAGGAGCCGGGAGGAAGGGGCCCCTGCCCGCAAGCTTTTACGCCCGCGCGTTCTCGCGGTCGATGTCGCCCTGCCAACGCTGTGCGACCATTTCCTCACCCGTGACAGGGTGCTTCATGTGGAAGGCGTTGAGCTTGTGGGTCGGCCACAGCCAGTGGCCCTCGATCAGCTCGTCCGGGCCGGTCGGGTCGGTGGGGTAGGTGACCTTGGGGAACGGCACGTATTCGTGCGGGGTGTTGGCCCAGCCATGTTCGAAATCGGCGTGCCAGATCGGCATGTAATTGAGGATATGCATCCGCCAGACGCCGTCCACCTTCTTGTAGGTGTTCTCGTAGATGCCGCCTTCCCACCACTGGCGCGCCTTGAGATGCGGGGCATCGCCTTCGTAGTCCTTGTGGCGGCCGGCCTGCATCATCGAACGGGCGCGGCCCAGTGCGGTGACGCCATCGGGCTGGATGTTGATGATGTCCTGCAGCTGCGGGTGATCGAGCAGGAAGCCATCGATCGGGCCGTTGTTGCCATAGGTGAAGCGCTTCTGGAAGCGTTCGACATAGAGACGGCGGACGCCCTCCTTGCCCTTCCACACGCCGCCGAAGAAGCGCACCTCGCCATCGTCGGTGAACAGGTCGACCGTCTCGTTATACATGCACTTGTCGATCAGGTAGCCGTAGAGGTGCTGCAGCTTGCGGATGTCCAGTTCGTCCTCGCGCACCGTCAGGCGCTTTTCGAGATCGGCAAGGCGGCTTTCGAGCGCGGCAATCTGGCTATTATCGGACACGTCCAACTCCCTTATATTTTGGCATCTATTTTGTAAGTCTTACTAACAATCTGACGGGCTGCGCGAGTCCTGTCAACGCCCCATTGCCTCAAGCCTTTCAACTTCCTCGCGATAGGGACGGATGGCCTTGAACATCAGGAACGTGGCGAGCGGCATGAGCACGCTGGCGGTGATCAGCAGGGCCTTCCACAGCTGGGCAGGATCGCCGATCAGACCGTCCTGCACCTTGCCGACGACGTAACTGCCCATCGCGCCGAAGAAGGTGAACATGAACAGGTAGAAGGCGGTGACCTGCCCGCGCATGTCGTTGGGGGCGACGCGCTGGACAGCAGCGTTCTGCGGCACGGCGCCCGCAATGCCGAACATGCCCGAAAGGCCGAACATGATCAGCGATCCCCAGGCCGTGGGCATCAGGATGGCGGTGATGGTGCAGACGGTAACCCCGGCAGCGCAGCAGGTGGCGGCGCGGACGTTGGCGTCCTTGTGGCGCTTGGCCAGCCATTCGACGAACAGCCCCCCCAGCAGCAGGCCGGAGAGCGAGGCGATCAGTACGGTGACGCCAAGCGCGGCACCGATCTGCCCTTCGTTCCATCCGAAGGTGCGGATCATGAAGGGCACGCGCCAGAACTGCAGGCCGAAGGTCTCGACCGCGCTGAGGGCGAGAGCGCCGAACAGCGGGTAGTAGACGCGGGGCTTGGCGTTGATCGCGCGGAAGGCATCCAGCCCCATGAAGGTCAGGATCTTGCGACCGAAGGTGGCATTGGCAGGAACGGTCGGTGCATCAGCTGCCGGGGCCATGCGCGGCGGTTCCTTGATCGTGAGGAACAGCAGGCCGACCAGCAGCGAGGGGATACCCATGAAGATCAGGATCCACTGCCAGCCGAGGATCGTCAGCGGGCCGAGGTGGGTTGCCTCCCAGGGCGCGGTCATCATCACCAGCATGCCGCCGATCAGCGGGCCGAGGGTGGTGCCGCCGATGAAGCCGAACTGCAGCAGGGCGAAGGCGCGCGTCAGCTTCTTGGGCGGGAAAGCGTCTGCCAGCAGCGAATAGGATGCAGGCGCGTGGGCGGAGCCGCCAGCGGCGAGGAACACGCGGCTGCCGACGAACTGGCCGAAGCTCTGGGCAAGACCGCCTGCCGAGATGATCACGCCGACCAGCGCGGCCCCTGCCCCCAGCACGTACTTGCGCGGGTAGATGTCAGCGAGGCGCGCCAACGGGATGCCGACGAACAGATAGCAGATGATGCTGGCCGGACCCGCAAGGAAGCCCAGTTGCGAATCGGTGAGGCCGAAATCGCGCTTGATCCGCTCGGCCAGCATGCCGAAGGTGATCGCATCGAAGAACGTCAGGAAGGTTGCCAGGACGATCACGAACAGCGCCCAGTATGCCGCGCCTGCCGGATGTTCGGCACGTTCCTGCTGAACGGCGCCTTCGGGAACTGCCGTGACTGCGACACCTGCCATGTGCTCTCCTCTCTCGCCGCAGCAGCCCTTTCGTGGACCTTTTCGAAGCGGTAATATTGTTAGTCTTGCATACAATTCCGCTCTGGTGAATACACAAGGTGAAAAATGATTCCCCGCCCTCTGCCGAGGGTCGGGGGCGCCAATGGATGGAGAGGATCTGATGCAGAATCTGCCGGGCAAGACAGCATTCGTGACGGGCGGCGCCAGCGGCATCGGCCTCGGCATCGCCAAGGCGCTGCTGGGCGCGGGCATGAACGTGACCATTGCCGACATCCGCCAGGACCATCTCGATTCGGCAGTCGCCGAACTCGATGGCGGTGAGCGCGTGCTGGCGCTGAAGCTGGACGTGACCAATCGCGAGCAGTTCGCAGCCGTGGCCGATGCGGTCGAGGCGAAGTTCGGCAAGATCCACATCCTGGTGAACAATGCAGGCGTTGCCGTGGTCGGGCCGACGGAGTTGGCGACCTTTGCCGACTGGGACTGGGTCATGGGCGTTAACGTCGGTGGCACGATCAACGGCATTGTCACGATGCTGCCGCGTATTCTCGCCCATGGCGAAGGCGGCCACATCGTCTGCACCGCATCGATGAGCGCGCTGGTGCCGGTGGGCATGACCACGATCTATTCGTCGGGCAAGGCGGCAGTCACTTCGATGATGGAGTGCATGCGGCCCGAACTGGAACCGCGCGGCGTGATCTGCAGCGCATTTTGCCCCGGCGCGGTGCAATCGAACATCGCCGATGCCGCCAAGACCCGACCTGCCGATCTGGCCGACACCGGCTATGCCGAGGCGGACAAGCGCCGCGCATCCGGTGGCAATTTCATGCATCTCTACCAGACCAAGGAGCAGGTCGGGCAGCGGGTGCTGGAGGGCATCCTCAATGACGAGCTCTACATCCTCACCCACTCCGAATTCCTGACCGGCGTGGAAGAGCGCGGCCTTGCCACCACTGCCGCCGTGCAGACCCACCTGCCCGAGAACCCGGAATACAAGCAGACCTTCGCCATGCTGTTCCGCAACCCCGCGATCACCGAGGAGATTGCGCGGCAGAACAAGCTGAAGGAGGCTCGCGGCGCATGAAGGATTTTGCAGGACGCACCGCCTTTGTCACCGGGGGCGCGAACGGCGTGGGCATCGGGCTGGTGCGGCAGTTGCTCAATGAAGGCTGCAAGGTCGCCATCGCCGACATCCGGCAGGATTCGATCGACAAGGCGCTGGCCTCGCTCGACAATCGGGAAGTGATGGGTGTCCAGCTCGACGTGGCCAGCCGCGACGGGTTCAAGGCAGCAGCGGACGAGGTCGAGGCCAGGTTCGGTCCGGTTTCGATCCTGTGCAACAACGCGGGCGTGAACCTGTTCCAGCCGATCGAGGAGTCCTCCTACGACGATTGGGACTGGCTGCTGGGCGTAAATCTGCACGGCGTGATCAACGGGGTGATGACCTTCGTGCCGCGCATGGTGGAGCGCGTGAAAGCGGGCGAGCAGAAGGGCGGCCACGTCGTCAACACGGCGTCGATGGCGGCCTTCCTCGCGGCGGGCAGCCCTGGCATCTACAATACCACCAAGTTCGCCGTGCGCGGCCTTTCGGAGTCGCTGCACTATTCGCTGCTGAAGTATCAGATCGGCGTCTCCGTGCTATGTCCCGGCCTGGTGAAAAGCTACATCTATGCAAGCGATGACGTGCGGCCCGATGCGCTGAAAGGCACGATGAAGCCGGTCGATCCGACTGCGGTGGAGCGGCTGCAGGGGTTGCACGAATTCGGCATGGAACCCGACGTGATCGGCGCGCGCGTGATCGAGGCGATGAGGGCCAACCGCCTGCACATCTTCTCGCACCCTGACCACAGGCAAGAAGTGCGCGAGATCTTCGACGAGATCATCGCCGAGTATCAGGACTACCCGAAAGACCCCGGCTATGACCGGCGCGTGGCCTTCGAGAAGTTCCGCGCCGACAGCTTTGCCGAAGCACGGCGGCAATCGCGGGCTGCGGACTTCTGAGCGCAAACGAAAAGGGCGGAGCCGCAAGGCCCCGCCCTTTCTCGTTGGTTTCGCGCTGTCTTCAGGCGACGTCGCGCAGGGCTTCGACGAACTTGTCGATGTTGCCCGTGGTCAGGCCGGCGATGTTGATGCGGCCCGACCCTGCCATGTAGACGCCGTGGCGTTCGCGGATGGCGAGGATCTGTTCGCCATTCAGCGGCAGCATCGAGAACAGGCCGTTCTGCACGCCCAATGGCGCCATGCTGATCGGGCCGACCTGCTGCGCGGCAGCAAGGCGATCACGGACCCAGCGCATGCGATCGCGCATCTCGTCGAGCTCGGCCAGCCACATCGCGGTAAGATCGGCATCGCCGAGGATCAGGCGGACGGCAGCGGCGCCATGATCGGGCGGCATCGACCACGAAGCGCGGGCGATCGTCGCGCCATTGGCCATGGCATTGGCGAGTGCGGTGGCATCGGAGGTCACGGCGTAGAATGCGCCGACGCGGTCACGATAGAGGCCGAAATTCTTGTCGCACGAGTAGGCGACGAGTGCTTCGGGGACGACCGAGAGAACCTTGCGCAGGCCATAGGCATCGGCTTCCATGCCAGCGCCGAGGCCCTGGTAGGCAAGGTCGAGGATCGGCAGGACCTTGCGCTCGACCAGCAGCGGCGCGATCTCGTCCCATTGGGCTTCGGTGTAGTCGACGCCGGTCGGGTTGTGGCAGCAGCCGTGCAAAAGGACGGCATCGCCGGGCTCGGCCTGTGCAAGGGCAGCCTTGAGCGCGTCAAGATCGGCAAAGCCGTCGGCCGTCATGTGGCTGAAGGTCTTCAGTTCGACACCCACGGCTGCGATGATCTGGGCGTGGTTGGGCCACGACGGCGTGCCCATCCATACGCGCTTGACGCCCGAACGCTTCGCCACCTCGATGGCGAGACGCACGGCACCAGTTCCGCCAGGAGCCTGCATGCCCTCGACCTTCGAACGGTCGAAGTCCTTGCCGAAGACGTAGGGGATCAGCGCGTGGACGAAGCCCATGTCGCCTTCGGGGCCGAGGTAGGCCTTGGAATCCTGCGTCTCGAGCAACCTGGCTTCAGCGGCCTTGATCGCCTTGAACACCGGCGTGTCGCCCTCGGACGTGCGGTAGACGCCCACGCCGAGGTCAATCTTGTCAGCGCGCGGATCGGCATTGTGGAGCTTGATCAGCGCCAGAAGTGCGTCGGCGGGCTGGGCGGCAAGATTTTCGAGCATGAGGCCTTCCTTTGCGGGGAGCAAATTGCGGCGGCTCCATGCCGCCGGAAGGCCTCGGGGGCAACCCTACATTTCAATTATAAGGTATGCGGGGGGCAATTTGCAGCGATATTGCGCGAAACCGTCAGAACGGGAACCAGTTCTGCTTGCGCGAGAACTTCATGTAACCGCCGTTGATGCCAAGGCGCAGCCCTGCTCCCGAACGGACGGGAATCAGCACGGTATCGCCCTTGCGCAGATAGCTGACGTGGAAACCGCCGACGAGATAGGCCTGCCCCTCGCCCGCCGGGAAACGCTTGTAGAGCTCCTCGCTGTCGAACAGGTTGTAGACCAGCACGAAGGTGCTGGCGGCGTTGGCGCCGGCATCGAAGCCGATCGACGGTCCGGTCCAGTAGACCGGGCGCTCGCCCTCGACCTTGTGGTGGAGCGTGCCGGAGCCATAGCGCAGGCCGACGACCAGCGCGCCGCCGGCTTCGCGGCCTTTGATGTAGGCGTTGGGCTCACCCTGCTTCTTGAGCAGGTCCTTGATCAGATCGGCAAGGCCTGCAGCGCCCTTGCCGAACACGCCCTCGGCGGCACCGATCAGATCATCGTCCTTGTAGGTGTTGCTGGTTGCCGATTGAGGCGTTGCCGCTGCGGGCGCAGGCGGCAGTGTGGCCGGTGCCGGGGTTTGATAGGGCGCCGAGGCGGGCGGCGGGGCATCGGCGGGGAGCGCAGGGAGCGACCCGGCCTCGGCACCGGCGGGCGTTGCCGCAGGGCCTTGCGTCGGGACTGGCGGATTGGACTGTGGCGCCAGGTCACCGTCGATCACTGCGTTGGGATCGACGGTCTGGACCTGCGCGAAAGCGGCGCTGGTGGTGAGCGCAAGGCAAGCGGCAAGGCCGGTTACCAAGGTGTGCGCTTTCGACAATGTGATCATGATTCCCGGCCGTCCCGATCTTCGCGCGCATTCGCGCACCCCTGCCCTTCATGCAGAATCCAAGGCTGACGCCACGACAATGAACCGGCGATGAGCCGAGTCCAAAACGCGGCGAACCGCCTTCCCGCGATGATTTTCGATTTGGCCGGATTTTTGCCCGACAGCCCCTTGCCGCCCCCCACAACCCTCGTTATAGCGCGCCCTCGCCGCTGCGATCCGGAGACGTGGGTGAGTGGCTGAAACCAACGGTTTGCTAAACCGTCGTACTGGTAAATCCGGTACCGAGGGTTCGAATCCCTCCGTCTCCGCCACCGCACCGCCCGTAACGGTGCTTGGGCGTCCACTAACCCTTGATTTTCGGGCGTTTTGATGGGATCAACGGCATTGCCGTGTTCCCCGCCTGTTCACAAGCGTTCACGAGGAAGCATGGTATCAGGCATGGCATCGGGCCTGCCGGGACATGGTATCGCCTCATGCTGAACGACGCGAAGATCAAAGCCGCCAAGAGGCAGGACAAGCCCTACAAGCTCGGGGATTCGAACCAGCTGTACCTGCAGGTCCAGCCGACGGGCGCGAAGCTGTGGCGCATGAACTACTCGCACCGGGAATCGCCTGCCGCCCCGCTGAAGCAGAAGACGCTCGCGCTTGGTGCCTACCCAGCGGTGACGCTGCTCGATGCCAGGCGGCAGCGCGACGAGGCGAAGGAGCTCCTACGACAGGGCATCGATCCCGGTGCAAAGCGGAAGATCGATGTCCTGACCACCTCGTCGCAGATGGCGACGACGTTCGAGGCCGTGGCCCGCAACTGGTGGAGCAAGCAGAAGAAGCGCTGGTCACCGGTGCATGCGGCGGACGTCCTTTCGAGCCTTGAGGACAACGTGTTCCCCGCGATCGGCGCGCTGCCGATCTCGACCATCAAGGCCCCGAAACTTCTCGAGGTGCTTTCGAAGGTGGAGAACCGGGGCGCGATCGAGACCGCCCACAGGATTCGCGCGCGCATCTCGTCCGTCTTCGTGTTCGCCCTGGCATCGGGCCTCGCCGAACAGGACCCAGCCGCGAGCCTCGGCAAGGCACTGCAGCCGAAGCCGCGCGCGACCAAGCAGCCCGCTATCACCGCCTTACCCAAGCTGCGCCAGATGCTGGTCGACTGCGAGGCCGAGCGCTGCCGCGCCAGTACGAAGCTGGCGCTGCGCTTCATCGCGCTGACCGCTGTCAGGCCGGGCGAACTCCGCGGCGCGCGGTGGAGCGAGTTCGAGGATATCGACGGCGAGCATCCGCTCTGGCGCATCCCTGCCGAGCGCATGAAGGGCGATGACGAGCGCAAGGCCGAAGAGCATGGCGACCACCTGGTGCCGCTGGCGCCGCAATCGGTGGCGGTCCTGAAGGTGCTGGAGCAGCTGTCCGGCGATCTCGACCTGGTATTCCCGAGCGAGCGGCATCCGCACCGACCCATTTCGGAGAACACGCTGCGCGCGCTGCTCATCCGCGCCGGCTATCACCAGCGGCACGTGCCCCACGGATTCCGCGCTGCCTTCTCGACGATCATGAACGAGCGCGCCGAGCGCCTATGGCGGGAGAGCGGCGCGGCTGGTCATTCGCCCGATCGCGCGATCATCGATCTGATGCTGGCGCACGTGCCGAAAGACAAGGTCGAGGGCGCATACAACCGCGCCGCCTACATGCCGAGGCGGCGCGAATTGGCCTGCGAATGGGCCGATATGCTGGTCGGGGATTTCTGGCCTCCCGAGGTCCACCTCGGCCAGCCAATCAGATATGCGGCTACTGGGCCGGGGCGTTAATCCGCGCCTTCGGTGGCGTCAGCCAAGGCATGGAGGGCTTGGCCGACTTCGCGGAACCCGTCGCGAACCTCGACCGCCAACATCTCGATTGCGCCCATAGGTGATGCGGCGTCGCCGAGCCCAAGGTATTTGAGTGCAGCCGCAGTCGACTTCTGCTCGCGCGCCAACTGCATAATGGCGAAAGCGATGGCAAATTTGCCATCGCCAGCACGTGCATGTTCTTCGAAGACGTTCTCGATGTGGTTTGTCATTTTGCTTTCTCCTCAAAAGCGCGCTGCCCGGACACTGTTCACTCATTCGAGACGTCATTCGTGGCGCTAATAGCAAGTCGCAGCCTTTTCCTCGCCACTCATGATCGCGACGCTGCGACGAAACTCGATCCTCGATCCGCCTTCCGGCTGCTGAATTATGTCGAAGCGAACAATGGGAACGCCGTACGCATTGTTGCGCACGACCACCCAATGCCCCTCGCCCTGTTGAAACGCGGGGTTGCTACCCATCAAACGGGAACTTACGCAGCCCGCAACCTCAGACGCAGGCTTCTTGCTTGTGTAAGTATCTTCGACCTTGGAGCGGCCCAGGCCCTCGGCCGACCAAGCACACCCTGAAAGCAGGGCGGCGGTCGCAATACAAAGCACAACTTTCATAAGGGTCTCCCTGTTCGTATAAGCCACGACAGGGATGCATAGGCCTGCCGCTCAATGGTCACTGCGGTCGGCGCGCTGCGCCTCTCGCCAAGCTGCTACTTCGGTCTCACTCCACCTGCTCGCATAGCCCCCAGGTTTATAGGGTTGGGGAAATTTCTGCTCCCGAATCAGACGATAGATCATCGTCTTACCAATTCCTGCGATCTCGATCACTTGGGGAAGTCGGAGCAGGCGGTCCACGCGCTTATTTTCAGCCGACATTTCGGCCTCCTTTTACTGAATATTTCTTGTCGACGAAGCCGGATGTTGTACCGGTGACGATACACGAGTTAACCCATGTCACTCGCTCTGGTCCAAGACGCCGGACGTGCCCCCGGCGCAAATGCGCCCTGCGGCTGGCACCTCCGGCGCCTGCAGCCGAGCCGAGCGCGGCATCGCCAGCGAGGTTCAGGATATGGAAGTCCTTCAGGGGCACCTTTCCTGCCTTCACTCGCGAACGGTTCAGCTTCTCCGGCTGCGTGCAACGAACCATGCTGACGTTCGTACAGGCCAGCGCAATGCACATGTCGAGGTAAGCGTTGACCTCGTCCATGAGATCTGCGGACATCATCTCCATGGTCGTCTGCCAGCCGTGCTGACGAACCGTGCGACCGAGCCATTCCGGCATCAAGGCGACGACGCCTTCCATCTGTAGCGCTTCTGCGTTGAACTGCGCCCGGTTGATCCGCCCAGTCTTGAGCATCGCCTCCCGATATGCGCTCGGCTCGGCCTTGGCGTAGATCGCATCGAACGGAACCACCGTCGCGCCGGCAACGGGCACCCAACGTCTGATTTCGTCGAAGTAGCAGATCGAGGCGATGACCACGCCCGAGCCGGGTTCCGGTGCATCCGGGTAAGTCTTGCCCCCGGGGAACTTCCCGTCGAACAGCCAGGCCAAAGCAATCCTGCGCGACGAGGTCGTCGCCTCGTAGAAGTTGTCGCGGCGCCCTGTATCGACTGCCCGGTATTCCAGCGCGACGACAGGGAAAGGCGGATGGAACATGACGCCTGGCACCTGCGGCCTCGGCTTGTCGCGGGTCAGGAGCATACCCGCATCGGGCAGTACAAAGACCTCAGCCTTGCTCAGCAAATCCGCGATGAAAGCGACGCCTTCCCGGTCGGCTGAACCGAGGGCCGACTGATGCTCGAGCTCGGCAAGGTCGGCCAGCGCCTTCGTGGTGAAATTGAGGGCTTCAGACACTGAACAGCCCTCGCCACATGAAAAGGCCAATGGCTGCAATGTTGATTAGGGCGCAAACCGTGCCGATCGGTTCCGCACCTCGTTTTGCCCTACCTCGGTACACCGCATACGCGAAAACAACGAGGTAGGTTGTCCAAGACAAGCCTACCGCGACACGGATAAGCGTATAGATCATGCGGCCCTCCTGTACTGGCGGGCACGCAGACTGGCGCGGACGCGCTCAGTATGCGGCCGCATGATCCTGCGATCGGCATAGGGGTCGAAGGGTAGCGGCTGGCTCTGATCCGAACCGTAGACCGGCACGAGGAAGCTTTCCTCCTCGCGGTCATCGTTACGGTCGTCGCAGCCTTCGTCGTCGACGGCGCAGTCGGGATCTGCGACGGGACAACCCGGCCCCGCAATCGCGCCAGTGTTGTGACCGCAAAAATCGTCTTCGGCCAAGCTGCCGTCGAACTCGTCGCCGTTCAGTTCGAAGCCGTCGGCCTCGTCGATGGCGTCGAGGACATCAATAAGGCAGTCGATTAGATTCTCAATCTGCATGCGGAAGATGAGGGCCGGTGTCCTGCCACCGCAGGGCACGAAGGCATCCAGCGAGGTCATCATGTTCATGACGCCACCTTTTCAATGAGGTTGCGGAGCGCGAGGGGCAGGCCGGGAGTGTCGAGCAGCTGCTCGACCAGCCGGTTCGAAGTCTCCAGCGCCGCTCGGCTGGTGAAGTGCATCCAAGGCACGATCTGACCCGCAGGACCGACGGTGACCGCGCCACCGATTTCCCGCCAGGCGTGCAACCAGCCTTCCGCGAGGAGGGCGGGCGCGGCCTCGACGGCCTCGTCGACGCGGATGCCCGTGACGTTGCTGTTGCTCATGCGCCGACGCTTTCCAGCCAAGCGGCTGCGTTCGGGCATACGATCAGGTCAACCAGCCGGAAACCTTCTCCGGTCATGTCCTCATCAATCGATGCCGGGGCCCATCTCGATTGCCACTGGTTAAGGGCTCTGCCGCTGTAGCTCCGAGCCTCGGCGGGGATGCGCTCGCGCTCAAGACGACCCTCGAACATGGCAAGCACCATGTCGCCGATCACGTCATCTCTCAGGACCGGGTCCGAGACATGGCGCGCTGCGTCCGAGACTTCTCTCAGCAATGCCGCTCCTGATTTTCGAAGCGCATCACGCTTGCCGGTCAAAGTGTGGCCATGCGCCCGCAGCCGATCGTCTCCGGCGATCTGCTTGCGCAGCCTCATGACAGTGCTCTTGGCGACGCCTACCTCGCGCGCGACTTGCTCCCCTGTCGCCCCGCCGCGCAGCAGCTTGCGAACCTGCCGCCGCTGGGCTTCGGTCAGGCGCTGAGAGCCGGGGTGCGGCTGGTTCGGTTGCAGGCCCTGCCTCCAGCGCCAGCGTGTCACGCCGCCCTGCGTGACGCCGAAGCGCTTGGCAATTTCGGTATCGTTGAGGCCTTGCTCGTAGAGCGCGCGGGCTTCTTCTGGGTTGATCCTTGCGGCCATGGCTCAAGCCTCCCCCGCCATTACAGGTCCAGTGATAAGCTGCGGCCAGTCGCGCTCGATCTCCTCCATGATCTCGGCGGTGCGCACCTTGGTGTCGAAGGCGAGGATCCTGCGAAGCCGGTCAGCCTCGCGCCCAGCCGGGGAGTCATGCTCTGCGGGCGTATCCATCGACTGCCAAAGGGTGCGCTTGCCATTGAACTGAACGATGCGGACCTGCAGTCCGATCGCGTCGGCGCGCTCCATCCATAGCTCGGCCGAGAACCGCGGCTGGCCGTAGGCAAGCAAGTTGGCGCCGATGTCCGAGTGGTCGATGTCGAAGTAAGCTGCCCGGTTGAACGCGCAGGTATCATCGCGCTCGTCATCCTCGAGCGCGATGTTCGCGTCCCAGATGTTGCCCCAGCCCTGCTCCTGCCCCTCGCCGAACCAGGTATGACCCACGAGCCCATGCAGGTTGACGTAGGCCTTGGCGATGAAATCCCCGGCCGTCGTGCAAGGGGTTGCCATCACCGCGCGGAACGCTGCCGAGCGGCTGGCCCGCGCGGTTTCACCGAGATCGCTCTCGTGGTCTGCGGTGTGCTGAAAAGCCTCTTCGGCCTTGCGCCAATCCGCTAGCGCGCGGAACATGTCAGGCCCCGGATAGTGGGCCTGCAGCAGAACCGTATCGTTGATGATTGCCTCGAAGGCATCTCGGGCAGTCGGCCCATCCGACCACTCGGACACGTTGTTGTCGCGGTAGAGCATGAGCTTCAGCCCCAGCTCGGTGGGAGTGACTGCCGGGTGCTGCAGGCATTCCAAAACCGCCGCCATGTGGGCGGTCAGTTTGCCCTGTGTCTCCTCGCTCTCGGCATCGCGGTCGAAAGCCGCTTCGAACTCCGCATGTGCGGCATTCTGGGCCTTCAGAGTATTGATGAAGGCGATGGTGCTGTGGAAGCGCATGGCTCAGGCCCCCCCGAGCAGGCGCGCGATATCGCGGCGGGTTTGCTCGACGTAGCTATCGGTCCACGGGTTTAGCGTGCCGTTGTCATCTTCGAGCAAGTGGTCGAGCTTGAAGCGCAGCGCGGCCAAGTCCGGCGCGGGCGTGTCCATGAGTTCGCCCTGGCGCAGCGCGGCATCCTGATCGAGGCGGTCGGCTTCGAGTACGATCTCGCGGTCAAGCGGTTCGCCCTTGGCGCAATGCGACTGGTGAAACAGGGCGGCAGTGGCCTTTGCCGACTGCCATTCCGCCATGGCGTTGTCCCAGCCGGACTGGGTCGAACTGGGCGCCAGTGACGCAGCCAGTTCGTCAGCCAGGCGTGCCGTGGTTTCGAGGACTTCGACCGCAATGACGTGCATAGAGCCGATCTGGTCGCAGGCATCGACGACTTCGGACAGGCTGGCGCTTTCGGCAAAGCCGGTGATCCGGTCCTGCTGGACGTGATCCATCGCGACCAAGAGGTTGCGGATGTCGCAGATGCGGCCCGAAATGGCCTCTGCCCGATACTGATGGTCGCGCTGGGTAAGCGGGGGCGTCTCCGCAAGCGAGGCCGCTTGCGGCATGTTCAATGCCGTCATGGTTGATCTCCTGCGGTGAAGCAGGAGGGAGGCGTCTCATTCGCACAAACGCAAAGGGCGCCATCCCACCTGCATCGGAGGGTCAGCGGCCCGAGGGCGATCGTCTCCGATGCCCTTACCTAGCCAACAGGCTAAACTTGTTCAAGTCCAAAATTAGCCCATTGGCTAAAGCGACGATCCTTGCCAGATCACGCGTCCGAGAACCGTGAAGGGCTCTCGACCGATCGGGATCGGCTGGTGCATAGGATTCGAGGAGACCGGTTCGAGTCGCGGCGGGTTTGTTCGGTACCGCTTGAAAGTGGTCTCGCCAGTGCCGTTCATGATGGCATAGAGGCGCCCCTCCATCAGGTCGAGGTCCTCGGGGTCGACAATGATGATGGCTTCGTCACCGACAACCAGATTCATGGAATCACCGTCCGGCTTCAGCGCGAAAGCCGACGCACTTCGCACCGGCGCGGGGATGTAACCGTCGGGGTCGCGGACGGCCTCACGCCAGTTACCAGCCGCGATTTTCCCGATGATTGGCACCATTCGCACAGCTACCGTAGCCGGTATGACGGTTGCGATCTGCTCTGGCGGAACCTCGAGCGCCTCGGATAGCGCGCGCAGCATGTCGCTCGATAGCTTGCGCTGCGACCGCTCCAGCTTCGCGATCGTCGTGAAATGGGTTGCCTTGCCGAGGATAGCTCCGACTTTTTCGGCGAGCTGCTCCTGGGTGAGACCCTTGCCCTTGCGGATCTCGAAGATGCGGTTCGACGGTATCATGTTGTAAATCCTAGCCAACTGCCCTGCGGCATATTAGCCGATTGGCTACGGCGGGGATATAGTGTTTTTGCGCACAAGCTCGGTCTGGGACTGGACAAAATTAGCCAATAGGCTAGAACCTCGCGGCATGAAGCTAGCCGACTATCTCACGGAGACGGGTCTTAGCCTGTCGGAGTTCGCCCGCCAGATCGGTGCCCGCAACGCCCGAACGGTTCAACGATACACGAAACATGGACGCGTACCCTCGGGCACGATGATGGCCAAAATTATGTCGGCCACGCAAGGCAAGGTCATGCCGGACGACTTCCTCAGCTCCATCGGCGAGTAACCCAATGCACCGGGGCGCAACGGGTACCAGCCGACCGGGACGGCTGAGCGATGCAGAGTTTCGTGACCTCTGCGACAGGGCGCGGGAGCGCCATTCGATTTCCGAAATCATTGGTCGACACACTACGCTGAAGAAGCGCGGCGCGCGCGAACTCGTCGGCCTCTGCCCTTTCCACAGCGAAAAGACGCCAAGCTTCGAAGTCAACGACACCAAGGGAACCTATCACTGCCACGGCTGCGGCGCTGGTGGCGATGCAATCCAGTTCCTTGTCGCCCGCGAGGGCATGACATTCATGCAGGCCGTGCAGCTGCTGATGGGCGACGAGTTCCCAATCATCTCCGAGGAGGAGCAGGCCAAGCGCAGGGAAGCCGATGCGCGGGACCGCGCCGACCGAATCCACCTCGCCCGGTGGATTTGGGGACAGTCGGTCAAGCCCGAGGGAACGCCTGCCGAGGTCTACGCGAGGTCGAGAGGCATCACGATACCCCTTCCCCCGACTGTCCGGTTCGTCACCTCGCCGCGATGGTTCAACTTCGAGACCGGCGAGTGCGGACGAGAGCATCCGGCGATGGCATGCGCGCTGCAGGATGTGGGCGGCGCAATCGTCGGCGTCCAGTGCGTGTTCCTGCAGGACGGCGGCAACAAGAAGTACGAACGCGTCAATCCCGACGGCAGCAAAGCGAAGGCGAAGCTGTCGTTCGGTATTCTCGTCGGCTCCGCCTTGCGGCTGGGTCCGGTAGCGCCCCATCTCGTCAACTGTGAGGGCCCAGAGGATGGACTCACGCTAGCGCAGAAGCTGGTAGGCCAGTCAATCTGGGTATCGTGCGGTACCGCCCTGCTCTCTCGCATAGAATACCCGCCTAAAGTGAAGTCGGTGTGCTTTGTCGGCGACAATAATCCGGCCGGCAGGGTCGCAGTTGAGCAGGCGCGAGACGCGGCGCTGGCGCGTGGCCTGATCCCGACGGACGTATATCCCGATGCCCGGTTCAAGGACTGGAACGATGAGCTCCGGGGGGTGACCCTGTGAGTCTCGACGATCCACAACGGTTCGGGCCTGGCCCGGATATGGCCATTGGCCAGCCGATCGACATAAAGCCGATCCTTCCCGACGCGGAAGCCTTCCCTATCGACAAGCTCCCAGCGCGCCTATCTGCTGCGGTTCAGGCGATCACCGACATCGTGCAGGTGCCCTTATCGCTCGCGGCGCAGTCAGTGATCGGGGCCTGTGCCCTCGTTGCGCAAACCCGCATCAACGTCGAAGTGCCGACGCGGGAAACCGTCCCTTCATCACTCTTCCTGTTCACGATCGCGGCGTCGGGCGACCGCAAGACGACAGCTGACAAGCTGGCGCTCGGGCCGGTCTACGAACATGAGCGCGAACTGCGAAAGCGGTTCGAGCCCGAGCAGCAGCAGTACACCATCGACAAGGCTGCATACGAGGCCGCGATGTCGAAGGCCAAGCGGGACGGCGGCAAAGACCGCCTGCAGGTGAAGCGCAACATGGAAGCATGCGGAACGCCGCCGCTCCCCCCGGCTCTGCCCATGCTGCTTGTCGAAGATCCGACCATTGAAGGCATGACCAAGTTGCTCGACGAAGCCTATCCGTCGATCGGCCTCTTTTCCGACGAAGGCGCGAAGATGCTCGGCGGGTACAGCATGCAGGAGGAGCGACAGGCGTCGAGCGGCGCCGCCCTCTCCCAGCTCTGGGACGGCAAGCCGATCAAGCGTGTGCGCGGGACCGACGTCACCAAGATTCTCGATGGTCGGCGAGCCTCGGTTCACCTCATGGTGCAACCAGGCGTTGCATCCAAGCTGTTCGGCAACAAGGCGCTCCGGGACCAAGGCATGCTGAGCCGCATGCTTGTCACCTATCCCAAGAGCTTGAAGGGCTCCCGCCTGTGGAAGGAACCACCACCGGAGACGTGGGACGCTATCGAGGCGTATCACAAGAGACTGAGTGGCCTGCTGCGGCAAGCCTTCACCCGCATGCATCCGGAGACCCGCGAGCTCGAATTCAGCAACGTCGCGCTGCAGCCGGAAGCGAGAGAGATGTGGATCGCATTCAGCGACATGCTCGAGCGCCAGCAAGGACCTGACCAGCCACTGGCCGAAGTCAGTGACCTTGCATCAAAGATGGCGCAGCACGCGCTCCGGCTGGCCGCGGTGATCTCGTACTTCGAGAACGGCGAAAAGGTAGTGGCGAGCGGAATCAGTCCCGCGAGCATGTCCGTCGGCATCGCCTTGGGCGAGTTCTATCTTTCGGAAGCTCTTCGCCTCTTCAATGCCGGCAGTGTCGACGAGGATTCAGAGAACGCCGCAGCGCTCATCGAATTCATTCGGAAGGAGCGCTTGGCGATCGCGGGACACCGTTGGCTCAGCCGCAACTGCCCGAACCCGATCCGGCCTGCCAAGGTCCTGCAGCGAGCCATCGAGTTGCTGATGGACCAAGGGCACCTTCGCAAGATCGAAGGGGGAGCAGAAGTCACCGCGCGCGGAAAGACCTTTGCCGAACGGTCCGCTTACACCGTCATCTATCCGGAGGCGGACAAGTGACATTCCAGCGCTTTTCCGACGTCATGCCGACTCCGACCGGGCAACATGCCGCGCCGCCTACCCAGCCTCCCGCACAGGGACCGGCCGATCTGTTCACGCACATCGAGCGGATGGAGCAGACACGGCGTCCCCGGGGTTACACGGAGGCGCGTTGGTACACCCTCTTGCGTGATATGCGCCTATTCGGGGAGCGGTGGCTTGACGACGCGCTGGCGGCCGGCTGGTCAATGCTGGACCTGTTCGGCTCACCACCTGACATGAGCGCTCACAGGTGGGACCTGACAGGCCTCGTGTTGATGCTCGACGGCCGGGAGGTCGGGCAGATCGCTCCGGACAAGATCACCATCATTAACCGGCTGGGCAATCCCAATACGTTCTACCGACAAGCGCCTGGCTGCTCGGTTCCGTTCAGCCGCGCCGGCGCTGTTCTGGTGTGGGCGGCGGTCTGCAATCGGAGTTCAGCAGCATGACTGTCGCCGCTGTCGCAACTGTCGCAGCAACGGGCAAGAATGGCGGTTTTCTGCGGGTTTCGCAGAAGTGTCGCACGGCTGTCGCACCAAAAGCTGCGACAGTTCATTCCTGCGCTCGATCATCGCCGGACGAAGGCTTCGGCCTAGGTTCGGTGAATGGCGGATTTCTGCGGATTTTCATGTTGGCCACTTCGCACGGTTTCGGCGGAAGGGCATGGGTTAGACCCCCTTACGGCCTGAAAGGCCTACAGGGGGTCTAAAGCCGTCAAGCCCGTAATGGGGTGTCGAGGCAAGGACGAGGCGATGAAGCGAACAAAAAAGACGGTGAAGCGAAATACGGCAATCAGGCGCGGGAGGCTCGAGCTTCACCATGTCCCGCAAGAAGGGTCTGCGGTCCTTTTTGAAGGCAGGCCAATGGTCTTTTTGTACCATTCCCCGTTCGCCTGGCCAGATGGAAGGCAGGGTGTCCAACTAAACTGGCGCTCGCTTTGCGCGGTATGCGGCGAGGAATTCGTTAGCAGGACCATCCTTGGCGGCGCATCGACGGTGATTAAGCGGTGCGAAAAGCATTGCGGCAAAGGCAAGATGCCTTCGCTGCCCGATCCCCTGCCGATCTACCTGGTTGACCCGATCAGTCGAACTATTTCCACGATCCCTCACCCCGTGAAATGCGAGACCAATGATGACCCTGCCTGATAACCCGGGTGCAGTTGAATGGTGCATCCTGCGAACCTCGCCGTCACTGACCCTTCGACTGACCGATGCACTGGAGAGTGCTGGCTATGCGGCCTGGACACCGATCGAGATAACCATCCGACGCGCGGCACGCTCTCGGAAGAGGATCGAGCGCCGCCTCCCGATCACTCCCTCATTCGTGTTCGTGTCCTACGCGAGCCTGACCGAGCTCATCGCACTCGCAAGGTCCGCCTCGCTCACCCACATGGTCTGGGACAGAGATGAGTGCCGCATGGTGCAGCGCGGCTTTCCCCAGTTCACCGTGTTTCGGTCCATGGGCAAATACCCGCGCATCTCCGATGCGAGCCTCAACCCGCTGCGCAGCATCGAGCGTCGACGCAAGCCAGCCGTGAAGCCGACGTCATTCACCGTCGGCGATGAGGTCCGCTATCCCGATGCTGGCTTCGAAGGCCTGACCGGCAAGGTGGACGGCATCAAGGGCCGCTACACCCTGGTGCTGTTCCCCGGCCTGCCGATCGCAGTGCAGATCGATCCCCGCTTCCTCCAGCCAGCGCAGCGTGCGGCTTGACTGATCGTGAGCCCATACGGTATGCATTGCGGGAGCCGAGAGGCCGATGCGGTTACGGATTGCACTGCGATGGCTTTAGCCACCTGCCCCGGAACCGAGAGCGACCGAGCAAAGTGCAGGGTGCACTGAGCCGGGACTGCGAAAGCCTGCCTCATTTCAGCACTGCGTGAAGCGATGGGAAAGCCTCCCGCATTTCACCGCGACACCAAGCGCACGACGACGGAACGAGGATACGGCTGGCGCCATCAAAAGATGCGCGCTCTCGTCCTCCGAGAAGAACCGCTCTGCCGTTCCTGCATGAAGCGGGTGCCACCGATCTACACGCCCTCGGTCATCGCTGACCATATCAAGCCCAAGGCTGAAGGCGGCACCGACGATCGCGAGAACTACCAAGGACTGTGCCAGCCCTGCTCCGATGCCAAGACGGCTGACGAAGCAGCGCGAGCGCGAGGTACCAAGGCACCGCGGCGCCGAGTGGCGATAGGAGACGACGGATGGCCGAAGCAGTGATCAACATGGCCGACACGATCCGTAGCGTGACCATCAACGTCCGCGTCTCTGGTATCGCAGTGGCACGTGCCCGTCTCTGGGCAGGCGCTCAGGTCATGAAGCTCGCGGCTCTGATCATCGGCTGCGACATCGAAATTGAGGCAGAAATCAGCCCGAAAACCGAAGGTTTTGGCGGCTGACGGCGGGGGGATGTCGGAAAATGGGGGGCGTAAGGCCTCCTGACCGGTGTCGGCCTGAAATTCGCGCAAAACCACATTAAATGTCCGGAGTGCTTCAATATGGCCAAGCCAGGAGCGAAGCCGAAGGCGGCGCACCTGCGTATTGTCGACGGCACCCATAGAGCGACCCGCCACGGCGACGCAGCCAAGGCGAAAGAGATCATCGAGGCTACCGCCGACAAGTTCGGAAAGCTCACCCGCCCCAGCTACCTCAAGGGCGAAGCTGCTACGGCATGGAAGCGCTACATCGATCCGGCCGGCTGGCTGGACGCGTCGCGCGAAGCCGCTGCCATCGCCTTCTGCGAACTCTGGAAAGAATTCCGCTTCAACCCAGCGGGCTTCCCCGCGTCGAAGCACGGACAGATGCGTGCCTACATGAGTGAGCTTGGCCTGACCGACGAGCGCAATCGCGGAGACCAGGATGGCGGCGAGGAAGAAGACGAGTTCTTCGGGCGAGACTGACCGCGCAACCGCATATGCCAAGGCCGTTGTTGCTGGCGAGATCGTCGCCGGGCCGCATATCCGCAACGCTTGCCGCCGCCATCTCGACGATCTGGAGCGCGGACACGAACGCGGACTGCACTACGATCGCGAAGCAGCGGCGCGCGGCATCAGGTTCTACGAGGACCGCCTACGGTTGAACGACGGCCAGTTCGAAGGCCTGCCCTTCAAACTGCACGCCAGCCAAGCGTTCAAGACGGGTTCGATTTTCGGCTGGAAACGCAAGGACGGCACCCGCCGATTCCGCCGCGCTTACATCGAGGAAGGCAAAGGCAACGGCAAAAGCCCTTGGGTCGCGGGTCTCGGGCTCTACGGTCTCTGCGCTGACGGCGAAGCCGGATCCGAAGTCTACGCGGCGGCGTCAAAAAAAGACCAGGCTGGCGTGCTGTTCCGTGACGCCATCAAGATGTTTAAGTCGTCGCCAACGTTGAAAGCGCGGCTGTCGGCAAGCGGCGGCGAAGGCAAGGAGCACAACCTCTCCTATCTCGCCAAGGCCTCGTTCTTCCGGCCGATCAGTCGCGAGGCAGGCCGTACCGGCTCGGGCCCTCGCCCGCACTTCGCGCTCTGCGACGAAGTTCACGAGATGCCCGATCGCACCATCGTCGAGATGTTGGAGCGCGGCTTCAAGTTCCGACGCCAGCCCTTGCTGGCGATGATCACCAACAGCGGCAGCGACCGCAACAGCTTCTGCTACGAGCAGCACGAGCATGCGATCAGGGTTGCGGCTGGCAACCCTGACGCGAAGGACGATGACCCGACCTATCTGGGTGAGCCCCTCGACGACAACACGTTCGCGTTCGTCTGCTCACTCGACCCCGGTGACGATCCGCTCAATGACCCGTCGTGCTGGCCGAAAGCAAACCCGCTGCTCGGCGTCACGATCACGGAGGATTATCTCGCCGATGTCGTGAAGCAGGCCAAGCAGATGCCAGGCGCGCTGAACGGCATTCTTCGACTGCATTTCTGCGTCTGGACCGATGCTGAAACCGCATGGATGACGAGGGATGTTCTCGAACCTTGCCTCGCCGAATTCGATCCGACCGAGCATTACGGCAAGCGCATCTTCGACGGCATCGACCTCTCGCAGAACAAGGACATCACCGCGAAGGCCAGCGTCTGCCAGACCGGCGTGGTCGAGGAAGGTCCGCACGCCGGCAAGCCAATGTTCGACGCTTGGGTCGAGGCCTGGACGCCGGGGGACACGGTGGCGGCGCGGAGCCTTCGGGACAAGGCGCCTTATGACGTCTGGGTCCGGCAAGGACATCTCTCGGCGCCACAGGGCGCCAGCATCAGTTACCGGCATGTCGCGCAGGCGCTCGCCGAGGACACACACAACTACGAGCTCGTCGCTGCGGCATATGACCGGTACGCTTTCAAGCGTGGGCTTGAACCGGAGTGCGACGAACTCGGCTTGTCGATTGAGTTCGTGGAGCATCCGCAGGGCGGCACCAAGAAGGGTAAGCCCACCGAGGCGATGATCGAAGCGGCCGAGGCGACTGAGCGGGAGCCGGAAGGTCTGTGGATGCCGATGAGCGTCCGACAATTCGAAGAGCTGGTTCTTGAGCGGCGAATCCGCATCCGCATCAATCCGGTGGTCATCTCCGCGATCATGAGCGCGGTCACGGCATCGGATCGATGGGGCAACTACTGGCTCGCGAAGGAAAAGCCGGTGATTAAGCTAAAAAGCCTATATGTTTCAGCACTTTAGGGGCCTCCGGGCCCCTTTTCCTGCCCTGCGCACAACCTCCCCACCCACCCCCATAAAAACCGCAGTTTTCCGCCACTTTTGAAAGCGTCCCGGCTGCTCTGTTGCGCAACAGTTGCGCAACGGTCGGGCAAGGAGACCACCATGGCCGAAATCAACGAAGAGTCCCGCGCGGACCTGCTCTATGGCGTTCCAGCGATTGCCGCCCACCTCGGGCTGACCGAAAAACAGGTCTATCACATGCGCGATCGGGACAAGCTCCCGACGTTCAAGATGGGCGGCAAGGTCTGCGCGTTGCGCTCTGCGCTGGCGCGCCACTTCGACCAGTTGGCCACCACCGCCACCAAGGACCCGCAGGCATGACTGCGCTAATGCGGATACCGCACCGGGACAAGCTGCGTGCGGTGCTGGTGAAGCGCTCGGGCACCGGCTGGCGCGTCGGGATAGGTTTGATCCTCTCCGGCGCCTTCGAGGGCGACAGCACGGGATCCGGCGACGAGCGGCAGGCAGAGACTGCCGCGCTCCGCCTGGCCGACGCTCACGACCTCATCGCGGTGCAGGACTGAGCCAGTGTCGCAACTGTCGCAACTGTCGCAAATCACTATCCAAAGCCCGCAATCGCTGGGCTTACGGTCAACTGTCGCAGAACCGTGCGACAGTGCCTGCGACAGCAGCGCGAGGTCTGCGACATGAGTAAGGAAGCGGTCGATTGGGCGGCGCGCATGATACCGGACAATCCGCCTGACAAGCTGGTGCTGTGGGCCATCGCCCATTGCCACAACAAGGGTAGCGGCATCGCCTATCCGTCGGTCGCGGCGATCATGACCTTCACCGGCCTGCGGCGTCGCACCGTGCTCTATGCCCTCGACCGCCTGCACGAGGCTGGTCTGATCCTCGATACAGGCGACAGGCGAGGACGGACAGGACAGGTCAAGGTGTGGGCGCTGCCCCTCGCCCAGCCGCTCGGCAAGGCCAAGCCTGCGCCAGTCCGAAAGGGCGCACCTGATGCACCCTTGGACCCGGACGACCCAGCCGCTGACCGAGTGTTCTAAGGGTCCGCTAGACGGATGCTTAAAGGGTGCATGACGTGCACCCTTTCACACCGCTAAGGGTGCAGCAGATGCACCGTTAAAGGGTGCACCAGATGCACACGGAACTTATATCTCTAAGAGATACCTAAGCTGCACCGTAGTGAAACGTAGGTGCAGCGTTGATAGGTAGCGCGTGCGCGAGAGGCGTGTCGCTCGCCTTGCGTCGGCTCCACGCGCGAGCCCTGCCACGACAGGACAGGGCAAGGTCGATGGACGCTCCGCTCGCTTGCGCGGCGTCGCTCCCGGCCTGCCCCTGCCCCCTGCACAGGCACAGGTAGCGCAGCCCGTCGGTTCGAGATTGCGCGACGACGACAACGCAATGACGACTACCCCGGGGGTAGGGGGGGGAGGGGGTGGGGTACCCCCCTATGCGCCCCCTATCGATGATGTGCCGCCGAACTTTTTATTTTTCCGAACTCGAAGAACAATATTCAACACGCGCCAGTTGGCCCCTGCCCTGCCCCTGATCCGCGCTGATCGCGGCCTTGCTGCTGCTCGAACCGCGCGGGAACGCTGCCGGATTGACCCGCCCCCCGGGGGGTATTCGGAAAATCAGGAGGGTCCGGCCTCCTGACCGATGCAGCCCAAAAATTCGCGCATCCACAGTCCATTTCCATGAAAACGGAGGCCACATGAGCCACAGATTGCCGCCTGTCGTCGCCAAGGTGACCGGCGCCGCCGCGAAAAACCGGGGGCGCTACGAGGGCCGGAACGATCCGACCTCCCCGCTCCTCGGCGAGCCCTCTAAATTTCTGACCGCCGCGCAGAAACGCGCGTGGCGGCTGTTCAAGGATGAACTGCCGTGGCTGGTGGAATCCGACCGGCCCCTTGTCGACCTCGCCGCCACAATCCGCGCCCAGCTGATCGAAATGAAGGGCCTGAACATCAACATGGTGCAGGTCTATTCCGCGATCCTGTCAAAGCTAGCCGCGACGCCAGTGGACCGCTCCCGCGCTCCCGGCCTGTCGGGCAATCCCGAGTTCGACGAATTTTTCGACCGCTGAACTGACCCCGAAGGGAACGACCATGACCGACGAAACCACCATTGCGCCTGCCGACCTCACGCCGGAACAGTGGGAGCAAGCCGCGATCGTGCAAGGCGAAGTGCTCGAATTACTCAAGCGGCTAGTGCGGGACGGGTTCGATTACCGGATCGTGTCGGTCGGCACCTCGACAGCGCTGGCGAACATGATCGGATCGATCTGCGGGCCCGCGCAAGTGCCGGTGCACTTTGCGCGGCTGTCGGCCTACACGATGCACCTGGCCCAGCCGCGCACCGACTGAGCGCGCTTGCCATTTCCGCAAATTCACCGTATTGGTTTGCTCGTTGGAAGCGCGGGTGTCCGCGCAACCGCACCGACTTACTCGCGGGTGTCCGCGCCAGTCGGCTGGAAAACGAGCGATGCTCGACAGTCGAGGTGTGCGCATGAACTACGCGGGTTCCCCGTTCGAAATCAAAGAATTGAGCGGCAGCGGCCAGATCGAAGGCCTGTTGTCCGGGTTCGACAACGTCGATTCCTACGGCGATATCGTGCGCAAGGGCGCGTTCGCGAAGTCGCTCGCCGCGCGCTCGCGCCCGCTTCCCATGCTCCTGCAGCACGATCCCAAGCGCCCGATTGGCGCTTGGACCGAATGGAGCGAGCGGGGGGACGGGCTTTACGTCAAGGGCGCGATCGTTCTCGAAAGCCCGGACGGCAAGGCAGCGCACGCGCTCGCGAAGGCTGGCGCGCTCACCGGCCTGTCGATTGGGTTTCGCGCAACCAAGGCCATGGAGAACCCCAAGGCAGGCATTCGCGAACTCATCGAAGTCGACCTCGCGGAAGGCAGTCTCGTGACCTTCCCGGCGAACCCGAAAACGCGTGTCGCTGACGTCAAGTCTATCGTCGGTCCCGGCGATATCGAGACGCTGCTCCGCGATGCCGGTTTGTCCGGAAGGCAGGCCAAGACCGCCGCCAGCGCGGCATGGAAGTCCATTAACGAAACCAAAGGTGACGACGAGGCGGCCGCACGGCTGGCCGCGCTCATCACCCAGTCAACCAACCTAATCGCCCAGATCTAGGGCAAGGAGACGATCATGGATATCGAACAGCTTTTCAAGGATCACAGCGAGGCGGTTCAGGCGAAGCTCGAAGAGCTCGGCCTGAACCAGAAGACTGCGCGCGAGCAGCTGAAGGCGCTCGAGCAGAAGATGGCGCGCGGCGACAAGGGCGGCTCGCCTTTCGGCCAGACGCAGGGCTACGGCGAACAGGTTCTGGCGAGCGAAGAGTTCAAGGCCTTCCGCGCTGAGGGTAGCCGTGGCCGCGCCCGCATCGAACTCAAGGCGATCACTTCCGCACAAGCCGGCACGTGGAGCGAGCGCGATCCGGAGCTTGCGCCGATGGCGCGCCGGGTGACCCGCGTCCGCGACCTGCTGACGGTGGTTCCGACGACCAGTGGCAGTGTCGACTGGGCCAAGCAGACCACCCGCACGAACAATGCGGCCGTCGTCGCTGAGGAGGCCCTGAAGCCGACGAGCGTCTATGTGTGGACCAAGCAGAACACGCCGATGCGCACTATCGCGCACCTCGCGAAATTGACCCGCCAGGCACTCGACGACGACGCGCAGCTTGCGGGCGAACTCGACACCGAAATGCGCTATGGCCTGACGCTCGCGGAGGACGCGGAGCTTCTGAGCGGTGACGGTACCGGCGAACATCTGACCGGCATGATCCCGGCAGCAACCGCCTACTCGCCCCCGTTCGAGGTGACCAATGCAAACGAGATCGATGTTGTCGGTCTCGCCGTGCTGCAAGCCAGCCTCACCGAGTTTCCGCCTGACGGTATCGTCATCAACCCGTCGCGGTGGATGAAGATGCGCCTCCTGAAGGACGCCGACGGCAAGTACATCATGGGAGACCCAGCGGCGAACGTGGAACCTGTCTTGTTCGGCCTGCCCGTGGCGGCGACGCAGGCCATGGGCGCGACGAAGTTCCTGACCGGCGCGTTCAAGATGCAGAAGCTCTACGACCGCATGCAGCCGGAAGTGCTGATTGCGACCGAGAACGCGGACGACTTCGAGCACAACCTGCTCACCGCGCGCTGCGAGGAGCGTCTTGCGCTGGCGGTGCGCCAGCCGACCGCGCTGATCTACGGCGACTTCGACACCGCGCTCGGCCTGTAAGTGAACACGGCTGGTATAATCCCCCCTGCCAGTCGGGGAGCATAGGCGGCGCGCAGAGGAATCTCCGCAGGGCTGCGCGCCGCCGCTCCGAAAAATAAGAGTCGCCACTATGGTCGATGACAAACCCATTCCGGACCTTATCCGCAGGCAGCAGGCCACGCAGGCCACGCTGGCAAGGTACCGGAGCCAGCCGTTCGACTGGAAGAAGGCGGTAACCTGCGTTCACATGGCGCGGTTCCACCTGCGCAAGATGGGCCACAAGGTTCCCGAATTGCCGCGCATCCGGGGCGTGATCGGGGCAACCCGCGCGCTGCGTGAACGGGGCTGGGCCAACGTGTCGGACATGCTCGATGCGCAAGGTTCGCTGGAACGGATTGCCCCGGCGTTCATGCGCATTGGCGATCTGGCCGTGCTGCCGGGTGACGAAGTGATGGACAGCATCGTGATCAACGCAGGCACCGGCAAGTTGCTGGGATGGCACCAAGACTGGGCCGGGGGGATGATCGAGATGGAAGCATCGCTCGATGATCTGCTTGGGGCGTGGAGGGCCTGATGGCAAAGGTTCTGCGCGTCGTCGCCGTGGTGGCTGGCGCCGTGGCTGTCTTGGCATCCGGCGGCGCCCTGCTGGCTGGGGCTGGAACTTTCCTAGGCGTGTCGGGGGCTACGCTTGGAACCATTGCGACCGTCGCCAGCACCCCTGCGAGCAGCAACGCCATTGCTGCCCAAATCCTACCGCGAGGAAAACCCTATGACCCTGATGAACGGATTCATTACCGCGAGCGAGGTTCGCCTCTACACGGACACTGCGTGGTTTCACCGCGGCGACCCGAGCATCGTGGCGTTCTATCCGAAAGCGTTTGTCTCGCTGTCGCGCATGTTCCCCTATGCCGTGGCGACATCGATGATCGGCCCGGGCCTGTGGCCGGGGCCGATGAACGACTTGTCGCAGATCGTCGAGAAAGCGCGTCCTGGCACTACGCCGGAGCTTATCGAATGCCTGACCGAATACGCTCGGGCCTACGCGGCATCTGGGGGAACTTGTCGCCTGCTCGCTGGCTCATTCGGCTACTGTGACGAGTACCCGCGCCTGCACCTCGTCAGCACCGACGGCGCGGGCCTTGGCGCGCCGTTCGAGGCCGTGGAGCTTGCGAGCTTCGTTTCATCGGCCAATGACACTGCGGCGGCGCAGGCCGTCGTCGCGGACTGGTGCAATCGCGACCGCATGCTTGCGGCGATCGATGCGCAACGGGCGACACTGACCGCCGACGCCGTCGGGAGCGCGCCATCCTATATCGTCGGCGGCGAGGCAATCGAGATCACGGTCAACCGCGACGGCGTCCGGCAAGACATCGTTCGCGTGTGGAACGACAAGCTGAATCACCCCATCGATTTGCGCCGCGACGAGGTTCTTGCGTGACACTTTCGGGCCTTATCGACCGGCTGACCGGCAATGTTCGGTTGAAACGGACGGGGGGTGCACCTCCTGAGGATTGGCGCGTGCGACCGGTCAGCGAAAGAGAGGCCCTGTCGATCACACCAGCGCTGGCTTGCGTCAGCTTGCTGGCCGGAACAATCTCTACCCTTCCCCTGATGGTGTACCGCAAGGACAGTCGGGGCAAACGGCCAATGGCCGACCACTGGCTCTACTCCATCCTTCACGACGACCCGAACGCGGATCAGACTGCAGAGGATTTCTGGGAGTTCATGTGCGTTGCGCTGGAACTGCGCGGCAACGCCTATGCCGAGAAGCTTCGTGGCGGTTCTGGGCAGGTGATCGGACTGGACCCTATCCCTCCGTCACTGGTGACAGCACAGCGCCGCAAAGACGGGCAGATCGAGTACCGTTGGACATGGGAAGGAAAGCAGCGCGTCGAGACCGCCGATAATGTGCTGCACCTTCGCGGCTTCGGCGGCGACCCGCTGGGCGGAATGTCGACGCTACAGATCGGCGCTGAGGCTTTCGGATTGGCGCGGAGCCTTTCGCGCACGGCGGGCAACGTCAGCCGCAACGCGATGTATCCTAGCGGGGCATGGCAGTCCGACGCGCGAATGACTGCGGAGCAGGTCAAAGAGACCGAGGCGCTCCTTGCGAAGAAATACCAGGGCGCGATCAATGCCGGACGCCCGCTGGTCATGGGCCACGGCCTGAAATGGACGCAGCTTACCATGTCCCCCGAGGACCTGCAGATGCTGCAGTCCCGGTCTTTCTCGGTGGAAGAGGTATGCCGCATCTTCGGCGTGCCCCCTCACCTCATCGGTCACACCGCCGGCAACACCCAGCTGGGCAGCAGCATCACTGAGCAGACCCGCGCTTTCGAGAAGTTCACGCTGCGCCGCCGCCTTCGAAAGATGCAATCCGCGATCGCAAAGCAACTGCTCTCCGCCCGCGATCGGGCACAAGGCTACTACGTCGAGTTCAACATGGAGGGCTTGCTTCAAGGCTCGGCTATCGAGCGGGGCAACCTTTACCGCGATGCGCTGTCGGACAACTGGATGACGATCAACGAGGTCCGCGCGCTGGAGAACCTCGCGCCGGTCCCGTGGGGCAATGAGCCTATCGTGCAGCAACAGGAAATGCCCCTGTCCGTCGCGGACCAATTGCACCGCCCGGGCAAGTAGACAGGCAGCGCCCTGCCTCCCCGGTTAAGGGGAGGCTTGCGCTTATGCGTCTGTGAGGGCAAAACGGCCAGTGGGTGTAGCAGCCCTGACCAGTGATAGGCGGTTGTCGGGTCCGTTGGCGCGGACCGAATCGCCGAAAGTAACAGCGTGGATTGGCGTCCACCGCTGAACGACGTTCTACGTCGGGAGCGGAGCGCCATACAAGACCCTTTTTGGGAAAAACGTTCCACCTGTCTCACTGGCAGGCTGCTACTCTCCCGGCACCACGTCTGAAACGTGGATTTAGGCTGTAGCAGGCCGAAACCAGTGAGAACCAAACATGCTCTATACCCCAAATTCGCCCCACAGAGGCCCCACAGAGGCCGCTGGCGACTTCGTGGCACGTGCGATACCCCTCGGGGTGCCTGACAGGCCCGGAGTGGCCGCGCTGGGCGAAAGCATCCTCTGCACTGCCGAATACGTCGGCTCGCTCGGCGAGGCCGCCCTGCTCTGTCTCGAAGAACTGCCTATCGAGCAGCGCGGCGGGAAAGCGCACCTCGCGGTCAGCTTGCTCAACCTGCTCGATGATCAGGTGCGAATCCTCTTCGACCTCGCGGGCAAGGTCGAGGTCGCAGGGATCGAGCGCGGCCACCTGCCGCGCGGCGTGACCATGCTTCGCGGCGTGACCGAGATTGCCCTCGCGCTGAATCTGCCGAACCGGCAAGTGTCGCACCTCATCAATCACGGCCTGCTCCCCATCTTTCGGGCCGACGGCTGTCCATGCGCGACAGAGGCGGCGCTGGCCGACTGGCAGGCGCTGAGCGCGACCGGGCAAATCCCGACCAAGTAAGACCCCTGCCCCGGCTGGGTCAGCCCGGTCGGGGCCAACATCGGAGATCAACATGAGCAAGTTAGAACCGGGCGAAAGCGATCTGCTCTATGGCCTACAGGCCATCGCAGATCACGTGGGCCTGACGGTCCCGCAGGTGAAGTGGCAAATAGTCCAGACCGACTGGCCGACGTTCAAGATGGGCGCGATTGTCTGCGCGCTGCGCTCGGAACTCGCCGCCCACTTCGCCAAGCTTTCGAGGGAGGCGCGCCATGGCGAGCGTAAGTAAGCGCAAATGGACCCACAAGGGCGTCGCAAAAGAGGCGTGGGTCGTTCGATTCGTGGATGGCGACGGAACCCATCGGCAAAAGACCTTTGACCGCAAGAAGGACGCGGACAGCTTCCGCATCACGATTGAGGGCAACAAGCAAAAAGGCTTCATCGGCGGGGCTGGCCACAAGCTCACAATGAGACAGCTTTTCGACGACTACGTTCGGACCCTCGACCAGCGCCTGGCATCCGGCGAGATTGGCATGTCGCACTATCTCAGCCAGACCCGCATGCTCAAAAAGCATGTGCTGCCGAAGATTGGAGACATGGTCCTGACCGAGGTTCGCATTGGAACCTTGCTCGAATGGAAGCTTTCGCTCGAATCCAACTCGCGGCTGGGCGCGAGATATCATCGGCGGATCGGGCGCGCGGTGCAAACTCTGCTCGCGCACGCCGAAGAGCGGGAGTGGATACAGGGCAATCCGGGGCGGACACTGATGGGCAAGTTCGCGCGCCTGCCAAAGCCGAAGGTGCGGACCTTCACCCGCGAGGAGATGCGCAAGCTCCTCGAAACAGCATCGGCCCGACAATTCCGCACCAAACATCGACCGCAGGCATACATGCATTGCTTCGTCCTTCTTGGGGCGGTTTGCGGTCTACGGCTGGGCGAGATATTAGCCCTGCGTCGAGACGACCTCGACTTCGACGCGCAACTTGTGAAGGTGCGCGGTAGTCTTTCCCGACACGAAGGGCTCAAGACCACAAAAACCCCGGCTGGCATTCGCGAGGTCGGCATGCCCCCTTACCTCGCCGCCCGACTGCAGGATTGGTTGAAGCGGTACTATGTTCCGAACGACCTAGACCTCGTTTTCACTTACGAGACCGGGAAGCCTTTTAGCCCTAACAATTTTCGAGCTGGGGCATGGGGCACGCTACTTTGCCGCGCGGGGCTGAGTGCAGATCCCCGCAAGCCTTCGTTCCACTTTCACGCGCTACGGCACTTCGCTGCCAGCGCGCGCGTTGAGGCGGGATGGTCTCTGCCAGCCGTCGCGAGACAGCTTGGCCATGCCAGTTTCGACATGACGCTCGGAACCTATACCCATGCGCTCGACAACGATGTGGCGCAGGTTTCGGCGGTCCACGAACTGGCCAGCACTATCGTTCCAGCGAACACATTGATGCTCTCAAACTGACCCAACTTGCGCAAGGGTTGCGCAACGGCACTGAAAACGGCGGAAATCCGGGCTTGTGGGAAGTCGAAGGAGCGTGCTGTGAACAAAATCGACTGCGCCGTCGCGCTCTGCATGGCTGTCGGTGTCGCGCTCGCTTATGGTGAGGCCGAGGCTGACGGCATCAACGCCCTGCTCGCGAGCCTCGCATGAGCGCGCTCAGCGGGTTCATCGAGACCCTGTCGGGTATCTTCCGGCTGGGCACGCGCACAAGCGCGGATTCCGCGCCGGGCGTCGGCAGTTCGGCTGGCGAAGTTGTCAACGAGAGCACGGTCCTTTCCATCCCGGCAGTCGCGGCTTGCCTACTCATTCTTGCCGGTACGCAGGCCACCCTCCCCTTGATGGTCTATCGCCGGAACGGGACGGGCCGCGAGGCCGCAACGGACCACTGGCTCTACTCAATCCTGCACGACGATCCGAACGCAGATCAGACCGCAGAGGATTTCTGGGAGTTCATGTGCGTCGCGCTGGAGTTGCGCGGCAACGCCTACGCCGAAAAGCTCCGCGGATCGATGGGGCAGATCGTCGGCCTCGATCCCATCCCGCCTTCGATTGTCAGCCGGGCACGCCGCGCCGACGGTCGCATCGAATACCGTTGGACTTGGAACGGGAAGAGCCGGGTCGAGACAGACGAGAACATCCTGCACCTTCGCGGCTTCGGCGGCGACCCGCTGGGCGGAATGTCGACGCTACAGATCGGCGCTGAGGCTTTCGGATTGGCGCGGAGCCTTTCGCGCACGGCGGGCAACGTCAGCCGCAACGCGATGTATCCTAGCGGGGCATGGCAGTCCGACGCGCGAATGACTGCGGAGCAGGTCAAAGAGACCGAGGCGCTCCTCGCGAAGAAGTACCAGGGCGCGATCAATGCCGGACGCCCGCTGGTCATGGGCCACGGCCTGAAATGGACGCAGCTTACCATGTCCCCCGAGGACCTGCAGATGCTGCAGTCCCGGTCTTTCTCGGTGGAAGAGGTATGCCGCATCTTCGGCGTGCCCCCTCACCTCATCGGTCACACCGCCGGCAACACCCAGCTGGGCAGCAGCATCACTGAGCAGACCCGCGCTTTCGAGAAGTTCACGCTGCGCCGCCGCCTTCGCAAAATCCAGTCGGCGTTGCGCAAGCAATTGCTCACGGCCGAAGACGTCGCGCTTGGCATCACTATCGAGTTCAACATGGACGGCCTGTTGCAGGGTTCCGCTGCCGAACGCTCGGCCTTCTACAAGTCGGCCCTCAGCGACAAGTGGATGGTGATCAACGAGGTGCGCGGGAAAGAGAACCTGGCACCGGTGCCTTGGGGCGACGAGCCCATCGTGCAGCAACAGGACCGCCCCCTCGGTCAGCAGATCGAGGAATTGACGCAGCAAATGGGCGCGCTTTCGCAGAGATTCGAGGAGTTCCGCCACCGTGGATAGGACCAAGAACAGTGGCTTCGCGCTCGACGTGAAAGCCGTCGGCGATGACGGCACCATTGCGGGCTATGCCTCGGTGTTCAACGTGGTCGACAGCTACCGGGAGTTGGTCCTCCCGGGCGCCTTCAAGGTGTCCCTCTCGGACGCCAAGAAGGCGAAGCGCTCGATCAAGATGTTGTACCAGCATGATCCCTATCAGCCGATCGGCGTCTGGGACGTGGTGCAGGAGGACACGAAGGGCCTGCACGTCGAAGGCAGGTTGCTAAAGGACGTCTCACCGAAAGCTGCCGAGGTCTATGGGTTGGTGCGCGAAGGCGCGATCGATGAGCTCTCGATCGGCTATCGCGAAATCGAAACGGTCAAGATGCCGAACGGCCTCGGCCTGAAGAAGCTCGACCTGAAAGAGGTCAGCATCGTGACCTTCGGTGCGCTCGGGCGGAACGCACACATCGACGAAATCAAATCCATTCTCGCCCGTGGCGAAATGCCCACGGTACGTGAGTTCGAGGAGTTCCTGCGGGACGCAGGTGGCTTCTCGAAAAGCCTTGCTGCTGCAATCGCGGGCAAGGCTGCGCCGCACCTTCGGGGGGATCCCGAAGCGCAGGCAGATGACGACATGCTCAAGTTCCTGAAGGCCTTGAGCGCCTGAACTTCAATCCCTCCATCGGAGACATATCATGAAAAATCGTGCCCTTTTCGGTGCCCAGCGCACCGTGGGAGCCCTCGGGCTCATGACCAAGAACGAGGCCCGCATCGGCCGCTATCTGCGCGACGGCGAAAATCATCCGTCGGGCACGAAGTCGGTCGAGCAGATGGCCGACGATCTGCGCAAGTCGATCGACGCCAAGCAGGCCGAAGTCCTCAAGAAGGCTGACGACGCCCTCACCGAGGCGAAGAACGCTGGCTCGCTGTCGGCCGAAACGAAGAAGTCGGTCGACGAGATGCTGACCGGCGTCAACGTCATGCGCGAGCAGCTGAAGGCGCTCGAGCAGAAGATGGCGCGCAAGCCGGGCGAAGGCGAGGACGAGGTTAAGTCCTACGGTGGCCAGGTCATCGGTAGCGAGCGCTTCAAGTCTTACCTCGACAACGGCGCGCAGGGCACGATCAAGTTCGAACTCAAGGATTCGAACCGGGTCAAGGCCATCACTGCCGCGCAGGCTGCTGCATGGAGCGAGCGTGATCCGACGATCACTTCGCTGCCGCAGCGCACCCTCACCATCCGCGACCTGCTCACCGTGGTTCCGACCTCGGGCGGCAGTGTGGATTACGCGCGCCAGACCACCCGCACGAACAATGCGGCGGTCGTCGCCGAGGGTGCCACCAAGCCGACCAGCGCATATGTCTGGGAACAGGTGAACGCGCCCGTTCGCGTCATTGCTCACCTCGCCAAGCTGACCCGCCAGGCGCTGGAGGATTCGGTCCAGCTGCAGGGCGAAGTCGACAGCGAAATGCGCTACGGACTGGCACTCGCCGAAGAAGGCGAACTGCTCACCGGCGACGGTACCGGCCAGCACCTGACCGGCATCAACACCAACGCGACTGCCTTCGCCGCAGCCATCGCGATCACTGGCGCCACCGAGATCGACGTCATCCGCCTTGCGCTGCTGCAGGCGGAACTCGCTCTTTACCCGACCGACGGCGTCATCCTGAGCCCGGCCGACTGGGCCGCGATCGAGATGACCAAGACGACCGACGGTGCCTACATCTTCGCGAACCCGATGAACCTCGCCGGCCCCCGTCTCTGGGGCAAGCCGGTGGTTTCGACCCCAGCGCAGACCCAGCGTAAGTTCACGGTCGGCGGCTTCAAGCTGCAGACCCTGTACGACCGCATGGCTCCCGAGGTCGTCATCGCGTCCGAGAACTCGGACGACTTCGAGAAGAACCTCTACACCATGCGGTGTGAGGAGCGCGTCGCGCTGGCGATCAAGAAGCCCGGTGCGCTGATCTACGGCGACTTCGACACCGCGCTCGCCCTCTGACGAGACGCCGGCGGGGGCGGGTAATCCGCTCCCGCTGGTTTCGGGAGAAAGACCATGACCAAGCTCGTCGAATACATCGTGGCCCGCGAACACCAGGGCGACCGCCTCACCGAAGATGGCACCGAAGTCCACCGCTTCATGGAAGGTGAAACCCGCACTGCCGATCCGGCGATCGTCGCCGCACTCGTGAAATCGGGTGTGCTGATCGCGCCTGCCGAGGACAGGGAAAAAGAGCCCGTGGAAGAAAAATCCGAGGCAGCCCCCGCCAACAAGTCCGAACCCGCCCCGGCAAATAAAGCCGAGGGCAAGGCTCCTGCCAACAAGTCGAAGGCCAAGGCCTGAACCAAGGCGCTGCGGCGCCGACAGAAGGAACCGTTCCCATGCAACGCATTAAGCTCACCGTCACCACCGCCGCTGATGGCACCGTCACCGCCTACAGCCCGCGCATTGCGGGCGAGGTCCACCAGATCGAATACGTTAAGGACGGCTCAAACGGTTATACCGATGGCGTCGACTTCACGATCACTGGCGAAGCCACCGGTGTGAACCTCTGGACCCAGTCCAACGTGAACGCCTCGGCAGTCGTCGCACCGCGCCAGCCCACACACTCGCAGGCCGGTGTAGCAGCACTGTATGCCGCTGGTGGTACCGCGGTGCAGGCTCGCGTCGCGCTTGCAAATGACCGCGTGAAGATCGTCCTGGCACAGGGCGGTAACGCCAAGGTCGGCGTCTTTCACATCCTCGTCGCCTGATCACCTCGGGCCGGGGGTGGGTAAAACACCCACCCCCGTTTCCGTGAGGACCGCTGCCTTGCCCCCGGGCAGCGGTCCTCTCGCAAGCGAAAGGCCAACCGATGACCCTCATTCTGGTCACGCCTGCAAGCTCGTATCCTGTGACGGTCGACGAGGCCAAGGTGCAGTGCTTCGCCACCGGTACTACCGACTTTGACGGCCAGCTGACTGGCTTCATTGCCGCAGCCTGCGACGCTGCCGAACAGTATCTGGGCAGGGCGCTTACCGAGCAGTCGTGGAAGCTGGTTCTCGACAGCTGGCCCGACGTCATCGAGTTGCCCTTCGGGCCCATCGCCGCGTCGCCGGTCGTCAAGTACGTCGACGACAGTGGGATCGAGCAGACTGCGACCACGGACCTCTACGAGGTGGACATCTACGGCAGTCCTCCGCGCTTGCAGCCGATACTGGGGCAGACCTGGCCGACTGCGAAGGCAGCCCTCAATGCGGTATCGGTCGAATTCACCACCGCACCGGCAGCGGTCCCGCCGTCGGTGAAGCAGGCCATCCTCATGATGGTCGCGTTCTGGTTTAGCAACCGCGAAGCCATCAACGTCGGCAACATCGTCAACGAGGTGCCGATGGCATGGCGACACCTGCTTGATCCCTATTCGCGGGTGCAGATCTGATGCCGGTCAAGCCCGCTGGCCGGCGCATCCACTCAATCCGGTTCCAGCGCCTGTCCTCAAGTGAGGATGCGCTGGGCGGCACAGACACTTCGGCATGGTCCAATCTCTTCGACAATCCGCGCCCCGCTGCGGTCTACTATGGCACCGGGGGTGAGCGGAGACAGGCGGCGGTAGAGTCAGCAGCGCAGACGGTGACATTCAACGTGCTTGCCGACAGCGAAACCCGCACCGTGACGACCGGCGACAGGATCGAATTCAACGGGACGCCATGGGACATCACCGGCATCGCGCCAATCGGCGGTCCGGTTCCGTTCGAGATCGACTTCACCGCGACCACGAAACAGTCGTGATGACGGAGTTCAAGACCAGCGGGCTCAAGGAGCTTGAAGCAGCGCTGCTGGAGATGGCCACGAACGAGGCAAAGCGGCTCGGGCGGCTGGCGCTGCGCAATGCGGCGAAGCCTATTCTCGCCGAATACAAGGCCAGGACGAAGGTCAAGACCGGCGAACTGGTGAGTAATGAAAGCGCAGGCACTCGCCTGAACAAGCGGCAGCGCTCTCTCACACCGCGTCGGGGCCCGAGCGAGATGGAGATTCATATCGGTACTGCAGACCCGGGTGGTCTGATGGAAGAGTTCGGCAACCGCAACCAGATCGCAAATCCGGCGCTCACTCCCGCATGGGACAAGGAAGGCGGAGAGACGGCTCTGCGGCGCATCGGCGAGGAACTCGGCGCAGGGATCGAGCGATACGCTGCCCGCGCGAAGAAAGGCTGACCGATGGGCATGGAAGAGGCGCTCATTGCGCGGCTGAAAGCGGCCTCCGGCGCCGAGGTTCTGACCGAGGGGCCTAACCGCGTCACATACTTTGAACGAGTGCGCAGCGCGGGCCTTCCCGCCCTTTCGGTTATGTCGGTCTCCAATACTGACGGCTGGACGCACGACGGTCCGACAGGCTTCGATTGGGTGCGCGTGCGCGTCGATATCTGGTCCGCGACCCGCACCGAGGCAATCGCCCTGAAGCGCGTGGTCCGCACTGAAATGCAAGCGGCCAAGACCGTCGGCGATGTCCGCTTTCAGCGCGCCGAGCGGCTCGCCGAGCGCACGATTGACGAAGGCGAACAGGACGGCGGCGCGGAACTCTATCACGTGCAGCAAGAGTACGGCTTTTACTACGAGGAGCTTTAAAGATGACGGATCAGGCCAAGAACTCGTTCGGCGCTGAACTGTGGATGGGACCCGCAGGCGGCACTTTGGTGAAGATCGCGGAGCTGACTTCGGTCACCCCGCCGAAGCGTTCGCGCGGCACGAAGGACGTGACCACGCACGACAGCCCGGGCGGTGCCCAGCAGTTCATCGCATCGGGCATCTACGATGCTGGCGAGTTCGGCGGTGCGGGTAACTACATCGCTGGCAGCGCAAGCGATGGTCTGCTCACCGCTGCGATCGTCGATGGTGTAACCCGCGACTTCAAGTATGTCTCGAAGGGCGCGGAGGACACGTTCGATTCCGCGTTCTCAGGCATCCTCACCGACTATGGTGTTGACGAAATGCCGGTCGACGGCGTTCAGACCTTTACCTTCGGCGGCAAGGTCACCGGTGAAATCACGCAGGCGGCGTCGGCATAATGGCGGCGCCTGATGGACAGGTAGCTTTCGAGTACGATCGCTGCCGCTTCACCATGGTGTTCGACATGAAGGCCATCGCGTTCTTCGAGCGCGAGGCCAACTGCTCGATCCTCATTGTATTGCGCGATCTTGCGAATGCGCAGGACGACCCGCACGCTAACCCGCCGAAGCTCAGCCATGTGGCGCTACTCGTGCAGGCAGGTCTACGCGCCTTCCATCCTGAGATATCTCTCGACAAGGCCATGCGCATGGCTTCGGATCCTGCCGTTCAGGCGGCGCTCGGTACCGCCCAGGCAGCAAGCCAGCCAGTCGCCAGCGCGGGCACAGTTGAGAGTGCGGAGGGAAAGGCACCCGCTCACTCGAAGCGAGCTGGCCGTGGGACGAGCACCTCGGCCAAGCGGTCGAAGCGGGGCTGAGCGTCAGCGAATACTGGTCGTCCACTCCACGGACGATCGACCTTGCCTGTAAGGCTTACTTTCGTCGGCGCGGCTGGATCGTCTGGCATACCGCAATGCTGATGCGACAGGATGGCAAGCACTTCCCCTCGCTCGGTGATCTTACCGGCGAGGCCCGGGTGAAGCGCAAGGGCGGCCAGGTCAACGTCGCCGAACTCCAGCACAACATGAAGTTGTTCAAGGCTGCGCTCGCCGCGCGGAAAGGTGGCTGATGTCTGCTCTGATCGGCGCGCTTCGTGTCACGCTCGGCCTCGACAGCGCCGCGTTCGAAAAGGGCGCGAGCGCGGTCGAGAAGCGCGCCAAGGGCATGGTGAGGACAGTCGAAGCGCACGGCAAGGCGATGACCGATCTCGGCAAGACGATGTCGGTCGCAGTCACCGCCCCTCTCGTTGCCTTCGGTGTGAAGTCGGTGCAGGCCGCGATAGAATCTCGCGACGCCATGGGGCAAGTCGAAGCCGCGTTGAAAAGCATGGGCACGGCCGCAGGCCGGACCTCGGAGCAGCTGGGCGACATGGCCGGCAACCTCATGCACAATTCGCTGTATGACGATGACGATATCCTGCGGAAGGTCACAGCCAATCTCCTGACGTTCGGAAGCATCGCGGGCGACCAGTTCGACCGCGCTCAGCAAGCTGCTGTCGATCTGGCAGCGCGAATGAAAATGGATCTGCAACCGGCTACCCTGCTCGTCGGCAAGGCGCTGAACGATCCCGTGAAGGGCATGGGCGCTCTGCGCAAGGCTGGTATCCAGCTGACCGAGCAGCAGCAGAAGCAGATCAAGTCGATGGTCGCGGTCGGCAATGCGGCGGGTGCCCAGAAGGTCCTGCTCGCCGAGCTTGAGAAGCAGTTCGGCGGCAGCGCGGCGGCGGCGCAGAAGGCGAACCCATTCGACACCCTCAAGGATTCGATGGCGGATTTCATGGAGGCCGTGGGCGGCCAACTGCTGGAAATCCTCCCGAACATCACCGCGGCACTGACGAACGTGATCCAAGCTTTCGGGGCTTTGTCGCCGGGCGTGCAGCAGGCGGTCGTCGTCGGCGGCATGCTGACCGCAGCTCTCGGGCCGGTTCTCACCGTGCTTGGCACGATCACGAGCGCCATGGCGCCGTTCCTGGGCGTGCTGGGCACGGCGTTTGCCGAAGGCGGCGTCCTGCTCACCGCCAAGGCGGCACTGGTCGGCCTGGGCGCGGCACTCGGTCCGATCCTTCTGCCCCTTGCCGCTCTGGCCGGAGCCGGCGCACTGATCTACGCAAACTGGGAGAAAATCTCGCCGGTCCTTTCGGAGTTTTGGCAGGCTCTCCAGACCGCGCTGGGGCCGCCGCTCCAGCAGATCGTTACCGAGATGAGCGCGACGCTGACCGAGCTGTGGAACGGCCCGCTCGGCGAAGCCCTGCGGCAGACGATCGGGCTGATAGGCGACCTTGTTGTCTGGCAGGCAAAGGCGTTCGGGCCAGTGTTTATCGCGCTGCTCCGCGCTGCGGCGGACATTGTGGGGAGTGTCTTCGGCGTAATCGGCGATGCGCTGAAAGCGGTCTCCCGGCTGCTGCAAGGTGACTGGTCCGGGGCTTGGGAGGCCGCGAAGAGCCTCGCCATCAATGCCTTCAATGCGATCAACACAGCATTCGCGGGACTGCCGGGCTTTGTGGCAGATGTCATGATGCGCATGGTCTCCGCGATTAGCGGCTGGGTCGGCGACAAGCTCAATGCGATCTGGGATGGCGCGGTGCGCAAGATCGACTGGGTGAAGCAGAAGTTCTACGATCTTTATGACGCCGTTGTTGGGCACAGCTACATTCCCGACATGGTCGATGGCATCGCTGCTCAGATGCTGCGCCTCGACAGCGTGATGGTCGACAAGGCTGACAAGGCCACGGAGAAAACCAAGGCCGCGTTCGAGAAGCTCGCTAACGAACTGAAGCCGCTGATGGAGCGACTGTTCCCGGAAGCGAAGGCGCTGAACGACTATCACTCCGACCAGCAGACGCTGGACGCTGGCCTCAATAGCCCTGATCCACGCACCCGACTGACGCAGGCGCAGTATGACGAGGCCACCCGCCGCCTACATCGTGAAGGCGCGGGCATCGATCCAGCCCAACCGCTCGGACCTAGCGCAATCGGGGGCATCACGGCGGGCCCCATCGTGCAGGATATGGACAAGATTAGCGAAGGTCTCAACCGGCTGATGCAAGACGCGACCGGCAAGGGCGCTGGGATCGAAGCCGCAAACATCCGCATCGCCAAGTCCTTTAAGGACATGGCGCAGGAGACGCTTGGAGCGTTGCAGAACGTGGCCAACGCGATCAAGGGCGGCGGGTTCTTCGATATCCTGACCTCGGTCATCAACCTTGGCCTACAGCTCGGCGGCATTGGTGCGTTCGGCAGCGGCTTTCAGCAGCGCCTCAACACCGCTGGGGGAGATATCCCATCAATTCCACAGTACGCCAACGGCACAAACTTCCACCCGGGCGGGTGGGCCATGGTCGGCGAGCGCGGGCCGGAACTGGTTCATATGAGCCGCGGATCTGCCGTTTATCCTCACGGCGCACCGAATGGCGGTGGCGACACTTACTACCTGCAGGGCAACCTGCTGACCCCTGAATTCTGGCAGCGCATCACTTCGCAAGATGTGCAGGCGGCGCAGGCCGGGGGTGAACTTGGTTATCGTAAGGTTCTGACCAAGAGCCGCAGGAGGCTGGCATGATCGAGCTTCCCGCAGAGTTTAAACCGCGAGAAGCCGCGCCGCAATTGCTCGACTTCGGCATGTTGCTGCGCCCGGCATCGGGTGCGCCCGCGCTGAGGGTCAACCGCACCGGAAGCCGGTTCGTGCTGCAGGTGGCGTTTCCGCCAATGCAGCCGGACAAGGCGCGACGGTTCGTGGCGCTGATGCAGGTAGCCAAGCGCGAGGGGCTGCGCATGCCGTGGCCGCTGATGGGCATGACGCAGGGCGGCGGCGCGGCAACGGTGGACGGATCGGGCGCGGCGGGCACGACATTGCCGCTGAAGGACATGACGCCGGGCTACATGGTGCGACAGGGCATGTGGCTATCGGTGGAAGGCGCAGACGGAACACGCTGCCTGCATACCGTTGCCGAGGCGGCGCGGGTGGCCATCGATGGCACGGTGACATTGACCATCGAACCGCCGTTGCGGGTGGCGCTGGTCGATGGTGATCCAGTGAACGTGAGTGCGCCGACAATCGAAGGCTGGATTACCAGCGATGTTGCCTGGTCTTTGCCGGTCGACCGGATCGTCGAGGGGCTGGGCTTTACTCTTGAGGAAGCTGCGTGATGCGGGCCGAGTGCAAAACGCTGGTTACGAAGCGCAAGTTTGCCGTGTCATTTGCCGGTGCGCGCTTTGCGCTGCGCCACTGGCTGGCGGTCCAATGCATTGCGCTGGCTTTGACGTTGGGTGCCGTCACCTCGATTGCGATCGAGGACTGACATGCAATCCGTTGCGCTCACCGGCCTGCTCAAGATCGAACTGCCTTCCGCAACAATCCGCCTGTCTGACGGCGGGCTGATCAAGTGGGGGGCAGAGACGTTCACCGCGAAGGACACGCTGTTCGGCACGATCGCCAGTTTCAGCGAAGTGAACGAAGGCGTGGGCGAGGAAGTGCCCGCGTTCGAATTGACCTTTGCCCCGCCGGAAAGTTCGCTGGCCGATGACCTGGCATCGCCGGGTTACCAGACCTCGCAGGTGACGGTGTGGATTGCCGAATACAATCCTGCGACCGGTTCTGTCGTGGGCACGCCGACGGTGATGTTTCTTGGCCAGCTCGACCAGATCGAGCTTGGCGTTTCGCGCGATAGCCGGGACCTTGGCGCGACGGTGGTTTCGTTTGCGGAACGCCTGTTCAGCCGCAACGAGGGCAACAGCCTGTCGGAGGCATTCCACAAGTCGGTCTGGCCGGGCGAGACGGGAATGGACGCCGCCAACGGGCTTTCGATCACCGTCAGCTGGGGCGCGGAGAGCGCCGGGCAGGGATATATCTCGACCAGCGGCCCGGCATGGAACCGCCAATGGGTGAACATGTGATGGTGCCTGACCTGATCCGCAGGCAGCAAGCCACGCAGGCCACGCTCAACAAGTATCGCGCCAAGCCGTTCGACTGGAAGAAGGCGGTAACCTGCGTTCACATGGCGCGGTTCCACCTGCGCAAGATGGGCCACAAGGTTCCCGAATTGCCGCGCATCCGGGGCGTGATCGGGGCAACCCGCGCGCTGCGTGAACGAGGCTGGGCGAACGTGGCAGACATGCTCGATGCGCAAGGTTCGCTGGAACGGATTGCCCCGGCGTTCATGCGCATTGGCGATCTGGCCGTGCTGCCGGGTGACGAAGTGATGGACAGCATCGTGATCAACGCAGGCACCGGCAAGTTGCTGGGATGGCACCAAGACTGGGCCGGGGGGATGATCGAGATGGAAGCATCGCTCGATGATCTGCTTGGGGCGTGGAGGGCCTGATGGCAAAGGTTCTGCGCGTCGTCGCCAAAATTGCCGGGGTGGTTGCCGTGGTGGCGACTGTGCTGGGCAACCCGCTGGTTGCCGCGATTGCAACGGCTGTGGCGGCTGTGGCGACGATCGGCGCGCAGCTGCTGACCAAGCCGCCGCCGGTTCGTGGATCTCCGACGCAAGTGCTGGTCGATACCGAACCACCCAGACCTTACGTGATGGGCGAAGGGCTGATCGGTGGCGTCGTGCGCTATGACCGCGCCTATGGCTATGAGGACGACGTGCCCAACCCGTTCCGCTGGATCGTCATGGTCTATTCGGGCGTCACAGCGGCAAGCATCGCGGCCTATACCGACTTCGAGCCGGTGAGTTCGTGGTATTCGGGCTATCTCGATCAGTACACGCAGGTAGGGGCGTGCCCTGAATCATCGGCCCTGATGCCGGTGGCGTGGCCAGGGGCACCGGATTGGACGACTGCCAGCAAGCTTTCGGGCTGCGCGGCGATCGGGTGGAACCTGCACTTCGACAAGAAGGGCAAGCGCTTTGCCTCGGGCCTTCCGCAACTGCAGGCCTATGGCCAGTGGTCCAAGGTCTATGACCCGCGTCTCGACAGCACACGCGATGGCGGTTCGGGCACGCACCGGGTGGACGATGAGGACACTTGGGCATGGAGCGAGAACCCCGCGCTGCATGCCGGCACCTATGCCTATGGCCGCTATCAGAACGGCGTGAAGGTTATGGGCATCGGCATGCCTGACGCTGGCGTTGACTGGACGGCAGTGGCGGCATGGGCGAACGATTGCGAGGCCAATAGCTGGACGATCTTCGGGCGCATCTTCGAACCGGCTGACCGCTGGGCGAACCTGAAGGAAATCTGCACGGCGGGCGGTGGCAAGCCGGTGTTCTCGGGCGGGAAGATCAGCTTTGATTGGAACCGTCCGCGCGTGACGCTTGGCACGATCACCGAGGCAGACCTTGGCGAAGGCAGATATTCGAAGGTTGCGGGCCGTGGCTATACCGACCGCTACAACGCGATCATCCCGAAATACACCGACCCCGACAGCAACTGGCAACAGATGAGCGCGGGCGAAGTGAAGGTGGCGGCCTATGTCACTGCCGACGGTGAAAAGCGGCTGCAGGAGTATCCGTTCAATCTCGTGAAGGACGTTGACCAGGCGGCGCAGCTCGCCCGCTATGTCATCGAGGACAGCCGCGAGCAGCAGCCTATCGTGCTGCCCCTGTTGCCGCAGTGGCGCATGGCAAGGCCGGGGGAAGCCTATGCGCTCGACATCCCCAGCCTTGGCTTCACCGGAGAGACGGCAGTGGTCATCGACCGGCAGGTGAACCCGCAGACCTTCGAGGTAACCTTGACCTTCCGGCAGGAGAACGACGCCAAGCACGCGGCGGCGCTGGCAACAGTGGGCGTTCCCCCTGCGGCCATCGGCACGGTGCAAAGCGGGCAGGATCGTGACGAGACGGCAGCGGTAGTAGGGGCCGTCAGCGATACCGACGTGATCTATGACGGTGGCGCGGCGGTGATTGTATGACGACGGTTTCGGTCCGCTTCCAATGGCGGCGCGACACGGCGGCGAACTGGACCACAGAAGACCCGGTGTTGCTGCAAGGCGAACCGGGGCTGGAAACCGATACCGGGGCCTTCAAGATTGGCGACGGTTCGACCGCATGGAGTGCGCTGGGCTACTTCAACGGGACCAATGCCGAGACGGTGCGCGACATCATTGGCACAGCGCTGACCGAAGGCGACGGGATCACGATTACGGTTAATGATGGGGCCAATACCATCACTGTCGAGATCGATGCCGCTGCCGCGTTGGAGTGGTCCGCAAGGCACCAATTTGCGGAAGGCGTGCGACTTGGCGGGACTGGTGGCCCCCTTGTCCTGGCGGGCACCGGGACGCCTGAAAGCACAGTTTCCGCACCGGTCGGATCGATGTTTCTGCGTGCCGATGGGGGCGCAGGCACAAGCTTTTACATCAAGGAGTCCGGCACCGGCAGCACAGGCTGGGTGGCCAAGTAGGAGCAATCATGAGCACCACATTCGACACCTGGCTGCAGACGCTTGCAGCCGGATACAAAGGCGGGTCCGCAATCACACTGCCGCTGGCCACGCGCGGGCTGAAATGGGAGCACGATATTGAGATCGGCGGCGACTGGACGGGCGCGACGCTGGAAGGATCGATCAGCGCCGCGCCTGATGCGGCAAGCCCGCTGGTAACAATCACGGTCGGCTCGCTGGTTTATGACGCTGGCGACGACGTGACGAACTGGACCGTCAGCCTTGCGGCAGGAACCGGCAGCAACAGCACCGGCATTCTGCCGACCGACACCGACGGCGATGGCGTGGAATACCTGCCGATCGCCTTCTACATGACGCCATCGGGCGGTTCGAAAGAGCTGCTGTTCGGCGCTGCATTCCCCCTGACCGGAAAGGTTTGAGCCGATGACCACTATCCAGTTCGGCGGACAGACGCTGCAGATCGGCGTGGGTGAAAACACCCGCGCGGCACAGCGGGCGGCGGCGGCTGCCACGACCAAGGCGGCGCGGGCCGACCTTTCCGCCTACCTCGCCAGCAATCCCTTTGCCGACACCACGGCGCTGAACGCCTATGCGAACGATGCACTGGCGGTGGGTGATCGCACCACGATTGTGGGCGATGGGGTTTACCAAGTTACCGCGCTCGGGCCGGTCGTGTGGACACGGCAGGCTGATGATGCTGTCAAGCAAGGTGCGGATCAGGTTGCGCTGGCGACTGCGGAGGCCGATGAAGCCGCGCTGGCAGCGGATGAAGCGCAGGGATATGCCTCAACTGCGGGTAGCGCATCGGTAACTAACCTGTTTTCGGTGCTGTCTCAGGTCACGTCTAACCCGCCGTCAACCGCCTCTGTGATCCAATCCAACGGTTGGCGCATTACGAACAGCGCGCCGTCTGATGTTTCGCTTGGCGCGGTCAAGGTGATCCGGCAGGGTTACAATACCAGCGCCGTCCCGGTGTTCTGGGTCGATACCCTGTATCGAACCAAGCGAGTGCGGCAGGTCTACCCAAATCAGGCCAGCTTCACGACGAACGAAGAAACGCTGTCCGATTTCGTCTATTCGACCGACTGCGTTCTCGGCCTGATTAACCAGTCCACGGAAACCAGTCCCAAGCCGGTAGCGAACTGGGTCATGCCGTCACGCTTGCTGGTTGCCTCGTCGGTGCATTGGGAGATCGTTGCATTCCATCGTGACGCGCGGAATTGGGGGTCTGGCAACGTTGGGCAACAGGTGGCCTGTGTCCGGGTCCGCGCCAACAACGGCACCACGGCAACGGCGTGGCAGACGGTATCGGCAACGTCGATCTCGACTTACGTTGAGGATGCCAATCCGGTTGAGGTTTTCCAGAACGATCTGGATATCTCCGCGCTGGCTGACGGGGCATTCTGGCTTGAGGCGGAGGTCTACCCGTGGATCGGCGCGGCGGCGTCTGTCCTGAAAAGCGAGGATCAGAGCGCGTTCCGTGAGTTTTCGCGCCGCTACTTCCGCAAGGGCTCGACGGTCAATTACGTCTATGTCGCTTCAACTGGCAATGACACGACCGGCGTTGTTTCGACCACACCGGCAACGGCAGCGGCAACGCCCTGCCTGACCGTGGGCGGCGCGTTGCTTCGCGCCCGCACGGCTCTTGGCACGACGACGACGGGTTCGCTTGATGGCCTGCGCATCCGCATCGTTGACAGCGTGACCTGCGGGACGCCCAATGGCGCGTTTTTCCCGCTGCGGCAGGACGTGGCAGGGGTTGTTATCGAGCGCGCGCCCGGAACGGCGCGTGCCTCTGCAATCGTCACCCTCGCTGCGACATTCCGCCCCGGCTTCAGCGATACCGGTGGCACGCTTACCGAAGGCTCGATCATCTTCAATGATGTATCCGTGGTTCTCGGTGGAGCGTTCCTGATCCAAGGCGAGGCAACGCGCGGTCTCGACGTGCAGTTCTGGAACTGCAACCTGAATTATGGCTCCTTCGCTACCACGCTGCGGTCAAGTTCGCATCTGCGCTTTGCGGGTGTCGCTGTCTCCAATCCGCCATCAACGGCGCTGGGCCTGATTACAGATACGCAGGTCCGCATGCTTCGCGGCGTGACCGGAAGTTTTAGCAACGGCGGCTATGAGGCTTGGCTGACGGTCGGGTGCAACCTTACTGCGATTGCTGGGCCTTCCTTCACCAACGCGCAGACCACCGGCACGATCTGGTTCAACAACAAGTTCCTCAACCCATCGGCATCATCGACCGGGCCACTGGTGTTCGCCGGGGCTGTAGCGGGGAATAGCGGCCAGAACCTTGGCGGCTTTGCCATGGTGCAGAACCTTGTCGAACTGCTTGGCACCGTTGGCAATTCGTCAATGCGTGTGGCTGGGGATAGCGACTTCGGCAACATCGTCAACGCGGTGATCCACCACAACACGCTGACCGGAACCAACGATGCAGGGCGTGTGAACATCAGCTATGACGAGCATCCGACCGTAGCCCGCACGCACAAGCTGATTTCGTTCAAGGGCAATCTGGTTCCTTCGCTGAACGTGAAGGGCGACGATTACAGCTTGATCCAAGATGGCACGCGCATCGGGCATTTCCCGTTCGAACATGGCGTAGGCTGTGAAGGAACCTTCACCAAGGACGTTAACGCCAACGCTGGCTCGGCATCGTTCGGGCAGGCTTATCCCGGTATCGGTTCGGTCATCGCGGGCGGTGATCCGCTATTCACTAGTAACCAGAGCGTGACCAAGCCAGCAGCTTCTTATGTCGCGGGTGCGGGCGGCGGTACGTATACGCTTCAGTCCGGCTCGCCTGCCAAGAACCTGCTTTCCATACCTGTGATGAAATACGACCTCGCGGGCAATGCTCGCGGGACAGGGACGCAGCACGCTGGTGCTTATCAGTGATGCCCGATAGCACCGGCAACGCAGCCCAGACCCGCATCATCGCCGAGCAGGTCGCCAAGGCTGCCGTGATCGAGTTTGCCGCTGAGCACCCCGAAATCCGCAGGGACAGCGGCTTCACCAATTTTCAGAAAGGCGTCGTCGGCGTCGGCGTCACACTGCTGGTCTCGGCCGTGCTCTGGCTGGTCAGCACTGTCAACCAGATGCAGCTCACGCTGGCACGGCTCGATGAGCGTATCGCCAGCGGCGCTGTGAAGGACGTTCGCGTCGACGATCTTGAGCGCCGGGTGACGACGCTTGAGGGGTATCACAGACAGGGAGGCGGGCAGTGATCAACTGGCGCAAGACACAGACCCGCCTGATCGCCAAGGGCTACGACGTCGGTGCCGTCGACGGCATCGCTGGCAAGCGGACGCATACCGCCCTGCTTGCCTTCATCGCCCAGCGCGCGATGACGCCGCTCGAACCGCTGGGTGCAGCCATGGCCGTGCATGCCCCTGCACATGGCATCACCGAGACGGCGGCGCGACTGGCAAACTTCTTGGGGCAAGCAGCGCACGAGACCGGTGGCTTTCGCCTTCTTCGCGAACTCTGGGGGGCGACGAAGGCGCAGAGGGGGTACGAAGGGCGCACAGACCTGGGCAATACACAAGCCGGTGATGGCTATAGGTATCGAGGGCGCGGCATCTTCCAGCTTACCGGCCGGGCCAACTATCGCGAGATCGGCGCCAGCATCGGGCAACCCTTGGAGACGAACCCGGAACTTGCCGAGCGTCCCGACATCGCGGTCCTGACCGCCTGCCGGTACTGGCAGTCGCGCGGGCTCAATGCTCTGGCCGACCAGGGCCTTGAGGACACGATCACGCGGCGGATCAACGGCGGCACGAACGGCATTGCAGAGCGTCGGGTGTATGTCGCCCGGATCAAGGCGCTGCTGTCATGAGCGCGCGGCTGTGGGCTCGGGCGGTGCTTGAGATCTGCGCGATCGCCGCGCTGATCATTGCTGCCGCTTCCTGCAGGAGCATGTGCCAATGACGTTCTGGGCATGGGTCGACAAGCGCTGGCCGACAGAACGCGGATGGGTGACGATCGCCACGTTCACCCTCGCCGCCTCGATGCTCAAGATGGCGGAGGTTCACCGCGAACTCTGGGGCGTCGAGTTGTTCAAGACGCTGCTCACGCTCGTGATCGGCACCGCGATCGTCAATATGATCCTCGCTTTCCACTTCACCGCGAACAAGGGCGATGAGAAGAAGGCGGACAACACGGCCAAGGCCTTCGAGGCAATTACGGCTGCGGCGAACGCGAGCGGTTCATCCCCAGAACCAGACGTGATCTTGCAGCCCGGCGAGACGGCCAAGGCGCAGGAGACAGGCGAATGACCGCCCTCACCACCCTCTGGCGTCTGCGCGTCCCCATCGCGATCATCGCCGCCGCCGCGCTGCTGTGGTGGGCCCTCGACCGCTATGTCGACGGCGCGGTGCAGGACGACCGCCAAGCCAGCGCCATTGTTGCGCACGAGGCCGATGCCCGCGCCGATGATGCCGCCGGCATGGTCGCGGCGTCGAAGGCTTCCACAATCGCTCAGGAGAACGAAGATGCGCGCGAAGCCGCCAATGCTGGCACTGATCCCCTTGGCGATGGCCTGCGCCAGCTGCGCGCAGGAAAGGCCCGCGATCGCGAAGCCTCCCGCTGATCTGCTTGTCTGCGCCGACGAGCCTGTGGCGCCCGATCTGCCGGGGCGAGATGAGCAGGCGCGGCGCGATGCTATGACGCTGGACTACATCCTGGCGCTGCGTTCGGCGTGGGGGGATTGCTTTGCCAAGGTTGCGGGCGTCAGGGCTTGGGCTGAGGCGGTGGACTGAGGAAGACCTGAAATGGAAACGGCGGGCCTTTCATGAGCCCGCCGTCGCGCTCGGAAGCGCCCAACGATGTGATCGTCTCATAGGCCGGTCTTGGTGGCAAGCGGATCTTGCCTGAGATTAGGATTGATAGCCTCGATCACTTATTCAGCAGGTCGAAAAAGTCGGTTTGGGCTGCGTTCGACTTTGGGATAGCCTCTGGGAATGCGCGATAGAACGAGCGCTCGAAGTCAGTTTTATCGCGCGAGGCATTACCGATGCCGATCGTTTGCCAGAGATGCTGGCGTAGCGCATCGACGCCGACCTCATTCGTGAGGAACTGGTGCAGCTTATATTTCCGGCCTCCGCCAGCATACACGACAGGGTTCGCTTCATCGAGAAGTTCAAGAATCGCCCCTTTGCTGTTTGCCAAGGGATGGTAGATGTACTTTCTGGTAAACCAACCGAAGAATTGCGGGTGTTTGAAAGAGTTAGGATTCTTTCTCTTCAGTCCATAAATCTTGTAAATCATGTCCGCGAACTGGTTTGGGAATTCTTTTTCCCATGCACGGAATTCAGTTCGGATAAACTGATTCCATTGCTTAAGATAATCTTCTCGCTTCGCATCCTCGATGTACCCAGTTGCGGTATCGACCAAGTAGATGATGCCCATCTTCGCTGACGATCGCATGATGATCTCGGCTTGAACGGCCAAGAATGCCTGCGAAGGGGCGAGTGAGCCATCATTCCGGGCTTGGATTAGGGCGTCACACACTTCAATGAGTGTCGTCGCCTCATAACCGTCGGCCACACCTCCGGGACCAGAATCGGTATCTATGTATTTGAAAAATATAGGATTTTGAATTTTATCCCACAAAGAATCGCTGATCGCGGATCGTACCCCCTTGCGGCTCATTGTCCTTAAAAATGCGTTGCCGCCTTCTGACTGGAGCGTGAGGGCCCGGGCCATTGCGGCCTTCGCGATAACCCGACGCTTGTCGAACAAATTGTAGACCTCGATCTCGACGTCACCGATCGGCAGCTTTCCTTGATGGCTTGCCTTAGGCAGGCCGTCAGCGTCATTAATCTTGGCCCATCGCACCTGGGCAGCGCGTTTGGCAATTTCACGACGCTGCTCTTTCGTCAGCGTCAGTGCACGGGCGGTTCCACCCTTGCTTTGCGGTGTGTCGCTCATCTCGATCCGGCCTCATGCTTGCTACGTATGATCGATATACATGCTTGCTTCCCCACTTGCAAGCATGGCATGCACGTTCCGATGGTTATGCTTGCTAAAAGGCAGGGCAAGCTTCCGTAGGCTCCCGTTGGTCTCTAACCCTCCCATTTCCACCAGATTCGACACCGCCCCAACTTTCGTTTACACCAGTCCCGTCACCAGCCAGTTCGCCTGCTGGTGCTTGAGAGACTATCACGCTCCCGGCTTCTAACGGGACGCATCACATGCCTTTCCTGCCCGTAATCCTGATCGTTGTTGTCGGCTTGGCTGTGGCCTGGCTCCTGTCGGAGATCTTGTGCCGCAAATTTGTTTCGCGTGACCGATCACGCGATGATTAAATCCTAGATTAATCAATGGGAAAGAACGCCATAGTAGGCTGTTGAGACCCACATCTAGGTCAGCCGTCGGGAAGGCATTGTTGACCCTGCAACTCCCCGTGAACGGCTGAGGACCCCCCGATTGGAACGCCGCAGAGTGGGTGCTGGTCCTGACGCTTGCGGGATTCGCCTGCATCCTGGTCGCCATGCTTGCAGGCTTGGGAATATATTCCGATAAGCTGCCCTAGCCCCTGTTGGATCATCCAAGGGCTAGGGCATCACGACCAGGCGACTCGGGCCCTGCCGTGATGTAGAAACAATACCGCCATCGCCGTTATAGCGGAAAGCTATTTCAGACAGCTTCGCATCTCAAATTGATCGATCAGGCGACGAAGCAGATTGGTCGAGCTCTTGTCTTATCGCGTCGACAGCATTGCTCAGGTGGATTCCGACCATATCCAATCTGAGACTGTCTGCCTCCCGGAGGCACAGCTCCAACATGTCCGCTAGCTCAGTCAGCCGAAGCTGACGTTCGTACGCCGTTTGCGCTGGAAGCATTATCGATTCCCGGGGCGTTTATCCCTAACCCACTTCTTGGCGCGCTTACGGGAAATGCTCTTCCCGCAGTACCGACACACCGAATGATACCCCGACAGGTCCCGCTTCACAGCGTTAGCGGTTGGCCGATGAAAGCCGAATAAGCAGCGAATCCCCATAAGTGCCCCCTTTGCAACGGCATGGTCTAGGAGTGGATCACCGCCAAGGCATTGGATTAATGCGACATAACAGCATTTGTGTGGTTTTGGGACACCGGATGCAAGGACGCGGGTCGGCGCAACCACCTTGCAGAATCAGGACCGTTCCGCTTCCGTTCCCCTATGGGAAAGAACGCGCCACTCATTCCGGCATGAACCAAGACGCTCGACGGACTGATCGAGCAGGGGGTCAAGGTAACGGTCAGTTGCACGCAATGCAGCGGCAAGGACTTCGTGAATCTCGAACTGCTCAGGGCGCGCGTCGGTTCCGGATCATACAGCCTATGGAACCGGCGCTGTCGCTGCCGCCTGACGGAAGGATGCGAAGGCTGGAACCGTTTCCGCTACATCAACGGCATGGCCTGGGCGATGTGGGACGATGAGGGTGCGAAGCACTGGTGATCGTTACGGCGTCGCGTCGATCCCGATCATCTTCTCCAAGCGCTCGGTTGCATCGAGCACATCCTCCCAGATCAGGTTGACCGCTGCCCTGTCGTAGTCGTCGGGGTCCGTGCTGAGGGCTTCAAGCGCGGCGCGGAGATGGTGCCGGGCTGATGTGAAGTCCGGGGCTGTGCGGGATTCGGGGTAGGTCATGGGGCGGTGTAGCACGGTTGATACGCCTTGTGGGCGACCTCAACTACCTGCCTATCCAGCAAAGGATCTGATGCGAGGGCGCGGAGTTCATTTTCCACTTCTTCCCAGTCCTCGGCTTCCTTTGTTTTAACGAGGCCGGTTCCGAAGGCGGCAAGCCAGAACACCACCAAGATGCCAGCGACGATTAGGTGGGGTTCGCTCATGTCCTGTCCTTCACATACTGGATCTGCTTGCGGAGCCCGAGGGCGCGCAAAACATCTTGTGGTGGAGCCTTCTTACCATGCATGAAGGCTGACAAGTGCGCCTGAGTTACGCCGTTCCGCTGACACCAGTGCATCGCCGCTTCTTGTCTGAAGCGACGGGCAAGCTTCGCTCTGATCTGGTCTTCCGTCATGGCGCAACCTGTTCGATCTTACCTATGATAACGCCGGGAAAGAGATTGAATGTGGTCCATATCCATAGATACAAGCGAGCCATCCAGTGGAAGCGGTAATAGCGAGGCTCTTCCCATCCAATCGCTGCACCGTAGAAACCCGCGCCAAGCATAAGCTTCCACCTCACTTCTTCCACTCCCCTGTTTCGAGTGCGGCCAGTTCTGACAATGCCTGCGACCTTGCAACACGTCGCGCCTCTGCCTGCTCTGCCATTGCTGGGGAATAGAACGGGTCTGCACTTTCCGGCACTTGGCCCATCGGACGGCGGATTGCGTCATGCAGGGCAATCGTGATGGTCTTCACCCGCCCCTCTACCTCTGCCAGCGCGGTTTCGAGTGCTTCAACTCGGTCGGTTAGCAGGGCATTGGCTTGGCGCTCACTGTCCAACGTGGTGATGGCTTGGTGCCACTTCACGCGCTCATCACGCAATTGCCGCAGTTCGTCCGCAATCATCTCGTCGCTCCATGTCCAATCGAACGACTAGGGTGACCGCAGCCAGAGTCCAGAGGTCTGCGAAACTGAACCGTTGTCATCCCTGTGGACTAAAGTCAGCCGTCTAATCGTTGTCACCAACTGCCTCCAAAATGGTCCTTCCCGAATCGCTCAACTCCTGCCAGCTTTGTTCCACTTTCGTTCTGATGGAGGGCCCGGTGGGGTGGAATGATTTCAGCTTGCCAGCTTGCGGAGAGTGGTTCGATAACGAGGATGGCACCAGTCGCCAAGACGAACTGCGGAACTGCGAGCCGGGCGAGGTGATCCATCTGGTGCGCGAACCTGACAATCCGCACGACCGCATGGCTGTAGCTCTGGTGACCGTGCGCGGCATTCGCGTCGGGTATCTGCGCCGTGACCGAGCGGTGTGGATCGGCAGCAAGATTGACCGGGGATACGACGTGCGGGCGATCATCGAGCGCGTGAAGGGCTCTCACCTTCCCGCCGCGACCCTCGGCCTGGTCGTCCGGGTCAACATGGAAGGCGACGATCCGGAGCTTCCCGACCATGGTATCGGCGATCGGGTTCGAATTCGTGGAGGGGAGCAAATGAGGGCAAAATTCAAATCCATGGTATCAGGCATGGTATCAGCCCGCGACGGCGTATAATTTCATCGTGATTTCAAACATTTGCGATATTGATTTGACGGGCTCCGTCTCCGCCACCATGCGCAATGCCGCGAAGCCCTCCCAGAAAGTGATGGACACCCAGACCGGTCGACCTTTGCTGGTCGTCCGGGTGGTTGGCTCCGGGATGGCATCTAGCTTGGTCTTGGGCGATACCACCGGCATGACTGGTGGACGACTCATGACTGACCCATTGATCCTGCATGGTTTCTGGCGCTCTACGGCGACGTGGCGCGTACGCATCGCGCTTGGCCTCAAGGGGCTCGAATGGCGGGGCGTAGCGCACGACTTGCGGGCGGGCGAGCAGAAGGCGCCGGACTACGTCGCGCTCAATCCGCAAGGGTTCGTGCCTGCGCTGGTCACCGGGAGCGACGTCCTCACCCAGAGCCTTGCGATCTGCGAATATCTGGACGAGCTGCATCCCCAGCCCCCGCTGCTGCCGGCAACGCCGCTGGAGCGCGCCAAGGTTCGCGCCGCGGCGCAAGTCATCGCCTGCGACATCCACCCGGTGCAGAACCTGAAGGTGCTCAAGATGCTGCGGCGGCGTGGACTGGACGAAAGCGAGACCAATGCCTGGGCAGCCGAGGTTATCGAAAGCGGACTGAATGCCTTTGCCGCGCTTATCGCGGACTTCGATGGTCCCTACTGCTTTGGCGATCAGCTTACGCTGGCCGACGTGGTGCTGGTGCCGCAACTGGGCAATGCACGCCGCTTTGGCGCAAGGTTCGACTTCGGGCGGATTGCCGCGATCGAGAGCGAATGCATGAAGCTTGCCGCCTTCGCGTCTGCAGCGCCGGAGCGGCAGCCCGATGCGCCATCGTGACGCAGCAGCGGCATGGCGCGACAGACCACTTAGCCGAAACGGTATCGCCGGACCGCAAACTCGGTTAAAGCCACGGCATGCCCTGAAACGGAGAACGATGGGCAGCGCGAAGAGGAGTGCGAGCCGAGGGTGAGCGACAACGATCTCGTTGCGGCCATGTACGGCGCGGTCGGCGAGGATGCTCGCTGGACCGAGGTCCTCGACGCGATCAAATTGCGCCTGGGCGTGGCAAGCGCGGTATTCCAGCGGCTGATAACCGACGGGGACGATCTGGTGCCGGTCACCAGTCTGCGTGACACCTGGTCTACCCAGGAAGCCAAGACGCACGACACCTGGGCCAATTCGCCCCTCAACCCGCGGTTTCGCCGCGACACCGAACCGCGCGGGCAGGACGAGATCGAGAGCGACCAGCGCAGCATTGCCCTGACGGCAAGCGATCGGGAAGCTCTCAGGCGCGGCCTTGCGGGCTGTGGTCTTGGCGCAGGGTTCTGGCTCGGCTGCAAGACCGTGCCGGGCGAACATACGACGCTGATCTTTCATCGCCACGCTGGCGACGGGCGCGACATGACTGAGGAAGACCTGCACTTCCTCAACCTGCTGCTGCCGCATTTCCGGCAGGTCTCCAGACTGGTGACGAGCATGGCAGGATACGAGGCGCGCCTCTCGGTTGCCGAGGCCTTCATGGACTCCACCAGTCTGGCGCTGGTCGCCTGCGACACGGATCTCGGCATCCACTGGATGAACGCTGCTGCCGAGGCGCTTATCGATGCCTTGCCACAGGTCACCCAGGAGCGCGGCAGATTGCGGTTTGGCGCGAGCGAAGCCACCGGCGTTGTCCGCGCCGCGATTGCGGGAACGCTGGGCGATACCTGCCGCGTGCCCGGTGAGCAGCCAGCCGAAGTCCTGCACTTGCGCGTGCTGCGCCGCGATGCGGCAGACAAGCGCAAATGGGGACGCAACCTTGCCTTGCTGGCGCTGTGCTCGCCCGGCACGGCTCCCCGGATCGATGCAGCCGAAGTGGCCAGCCTGTTCGGGCTGACGATGGCCGAAGCGACCCTGACCGCGCACCTTGTCGGGGGGATGACGGTCAAGGACTACGCATCGCATCGCGGCATTGCCGAGGGCACCGCGCGCATGCAGCTCAAGAGCGCGCTGGCCAAGGCGGGCGTTGGCAGACAGGCCGATCTGGTGCGGCAGGTGTGCCAGTCTCTTGCCAGGTTGTGAGAGGCCGGAACGGTCCTTCCGCTCCGACCTCTGCGCGTCAGAAGGTGACGTTCAGCTTGACCCCGTACTCCCGCGGTGCGCCGTAGAACTCGTTCGAGTTCAGCTGGCCGGTGATATAGTCCTTGTTCGTCAGGTTCGTGCCCCAGGCCTCGAGCTTCAGCCTGTCGTTTATCCTGAGCGTGACGATGGCCGAGAGCAGGCCGCGCGGGTTGAGGCGGTCCGACAGCGGCGAATAGCCGATATAGGTGAACTGCTCACCGACATAGGCATAGTTCACCCGCGGCGTCAGCGACATCTCCCCGCCGAGCGGAATCTCGTAATCTACGCCGCCACCCCATGTCCAGCGCGGCGCATAGAGGTTGGGGCCGCCGCCGGTGGTCTGGATGAACGGCGTGTAGTCAAAGCAGACCGGGGGGTTGGATGGCGCACCGGTCGCGCATTGAGGGCCAAGGGCTGCGCCGCCGAACGTCCGGGTGTTGACGAAGGTGACGCTGGCCAGGTCCGAGTCCACATAGGCCACGTTGGCATCGAAGCCGAAGCCGCCGAAGCGCCCTTGCACCTGCGCCTCAACACCCTTGATCTCGACGGTCGAGATGTTCTCGACGCCGGCAAAGCCGGTGGTGGGTTCGACCACGTTGAACTGGAAGTTGGCGTACTTGTTGTAGAAGGCGCTGACCTGGGTGCGGATGCGGTTGCGCAGGAAGGCGGATTTCCACCCTGCTTCATAGCTGATCACGCGCTCCGGATCGAAGTTCGAGGTGGGCGAGTTGAAGCCGCCCGGCTTGTACCCGCGTGCGACGAGCGCATAGAGCAGGTTGTCGGCATCGACCTTCCAGTTGAGCGCGAACTTGCCGGTGGCCAGCGAGTCCTTGTGGCTGCCAGCCAGCGATGCAACCGAAAGCCCGTTTGGCGGGAAGTCGGGGATGCCCCTGCCGATCTTCACGTCGCCCTCGCCAGTGGCCTTGTAGGTGGAATACCGCGCGCCAAGCTGGGCTTCGAGACCAGGGACGATCTCGTAGTTGCCCTGCGCGAAGAGGCCGGTGGTGGTGCGCTGGTTGCCGCCGATGATGTCGGTGCGGAAGCCCTGCTGGTCCTGCAGGATGCGGATCGCAATGTCGTTGCGCTGGAAGTACCCGCCAAGAATCCAGTCGAACCGGCCCTCGGTCGGCGAGATGATGTTGAATTCCTGCGTGTAGACCTTTTCGCCCGCGAAGTAGTCTTCGGCAATGCCGCCCGGTCCCGCCGAGGCATCTAGGTCGTTCAGGGCCTTGATGCGCTTGTGCTGATAGCCGGTGACCGAACGCAGGGTGATGCCGCTGGCCAGTTCCTGGCGAAGTTCGAGGCTGGCCTGGAACGCCTTCTGCCGCTCTGCCACAGGCGTATCGAAGCTGATCGTGCGGATATCGCCCACGCGGAACGCGTCGTAGGGCGTACCGAGGATCGGGCGATAGGCATAACCGCCCGAATCACGATCGTTGAACGAGACCTTGGCGACGGCCTGGAACCAACCGGGCTTCCACATCGCGGTCAGGCGTCCACCGCCTTCGCGCAGCCTGCCGGCCTGGTTGGATACGGGGCCGACGCTGGTGTAGAAGCTGTCGCGGTTGCGATAGAAGCCTGCGGCGCGGAAGCCGAAGGTATCGGACACCGGCAGGTTCACTGCACCTTCGGACTGGACCGAGTTGTAATTGCCGGCACCGAACACGGCATAGCCGCCAAGGCCTTCATCCAGCAGCGGGTTCTGCGTGTTGATGAAGATTGCGCCGCCGGTGGAGTTGGAACCGACCAGCGTCCCCTGCGGCCCGCGCAGCACTTCGACACTGGCAAGGTCGTAGAAGCTGTTGGCCTGCACGATCGGTGGCTGGAACAGGCCGTCGACATAAGTTGCGACACCTGCCGTCACGCTTGGCGAATTGCTGGCAAGGCCGATGCCGCGAATGTTGATCGACTGGGTGATGCCACCATCGGAAATGGACAGCGCAGGGCTGGCATTCTGCAGGTCTGCCAGATTGGTCACCGCCTTGTCGGCCAGCGCACTGGCATCGAAGGCGGTTGCGGAGACGGCGACGTCCTGGAGCTTTTCCTTGCGACGCTGCGCCGTGACGATGATCTCGCCAACGCCCTCGCTCGCTTCCTCTGACGCGCTGGCCGTATCCTGCGCCGCTTGTGCAAACGCGGTGCCCGGCTGGGTGACAAGGGCAAGCGTCATCGCGCAGCCCAGTAGATACTGAGTCTTCATGGTATCCTCCCTCTTGTTATTGCTTACGGTGCCGGCTTCCATGCAGAGGCGGCGGCAAGGAAGGCCATGGTTTCCTGTCCGACGCTGCCTTCCATGGGCGGGAAGTAGCTCAGCTTGACCACCACGGTCCGGCTGGCGGGATCTACGTAGACGTACTGACCCTGCAGTCCGATTGCCGAATAGGCGGGCGAATTGGCCATGGTCCACCACTGGTAGCCATAACCGCCTTCCGGTCCGTCCTCGGGACCAGCCGGAGCTTGGGCCACCTTGACCCAATCCTCGCTGACAACGCGCTTGCCGTTGGCCATCCCGCCATTCAGCATCATCTGCCCAAAGCGCGCCCAATCGCGCAGCGTGGCGTTGAAGCCTGCGCCGCTGAATTCGCGTCCTGTGCCGGGCTGGCCATCCATGATGTAGAAGCCATCGGCCTCGGTGCCGAGCGGCTCCCACAGCTTGCGCGCGGTGAAGGCCGCCACCGAACCACCGCTGACCCGTTCGATCAACCAGCCGAGCACGGCGGTGTCGATGGTCTTGTAGGCGAAGACTTCACCGGGCTTCGACTTGCGCTTGATGGTACGGGCGACATCGGCAAAGCGCGCAACGTTCTTGACGAGCGCGTTGATATGGTTGCTCGCCGCGATGCCGGGATTGGCGAAGTCGTAGCGCTCCTCGTAGTCGACGCCGGAGCGCATCTGCAGGATCTGGCGGATGGTCACACCATCGTAGCCGCTGCCTTTCAGTTCGGGCAGGTAGCGCACGATCTGATCATCCAGCGAGCCGATCAGCCCATCGGCAAGCGCCGCGCCGACAAGGGTCGAGGTCAGCGACTTGGTCATCGACCAGCCCATGAAGCGCGTGCGCTCGTTCGAGCCGTTGCGATAGATTTCGGTGACGATCCGCCCGTCCTTCATGATCAGGAGAGCGTTGGTGTAAGTGCGCTCGAGCGCCTGCTCGGCGGTCCAGGTCTTGCCGCCGAATGCGTAAGTGAAATCCATCGGGCGCTCGACCTTGGGCAAGGCCCACGGTGACCCGGAATGCGCGACCGTGCGCGTGGTGAACAACTGATCCATGTTGCGGAAGGCAAAGCTGTTCACATCGGCGTCGTTCATGCGCCAGCGCATCACCTGCGTTGCCACCGGCACGTCCGAAGCAGGGCCGGATTGCAGTTGCGCGGGCAATTGTTGCTGGGCCTGAACCGGCATCGGCAGTGCCAGCAACCCGGACAGCGCGGCTGCGGTCAGACGAATGGCAAGAGTCATCGTGAACTGTCTCCCTGGTGGACGACTCGCATCGGTCATCCTCGGGATATGGCTAGGCCTCGCTGGTCCGCGGCGCATGAACCATTTGGTATATGCCATAACAATTTTCACGCCCACCGGCAGGGTCGGACGGAATGGGTAAGCACTGCTGGAAGTGCGGTCCGCGCAGTAAAGAGAAAGCCCTCCCCTCCGCATCGGAGAGAAGGGCTTTCGTCAATTATCGTCAGGTAGCGGCCAGGGGCCGCCCCGATCAGAAGGCGACAGTAGCCGAAACGACCACGCGCGAACCGGCGATCGACGAACCATCCTTGGTCGAGGAGAAGTTCGGCGTCAGGTAGTTGAAGTCGGTCGGGTTAAGGTCGGTATCGACATAGGCCACGCCGAGCGTGACGTTGCCGAGGGTGTAATCGGCACCGACCAGCCAGTCGACATAGTCACCGGTCGGCGAAACCGAGGTGCCTTGAGGGCCAAGGCCCTTGTTGCCACCGTTGGTGTAGCCAATGTGGCCCTTGACCGTCAGGCCGGTGTCGGGGATGCCGGCCGAAAGGTCGGTCCAGACATAGACGTTGTCAGCCTTGGCACCGGGATTGTCGTAGACGCCGGTGGCAGCCGAAGCGCCCGAGTTGTACCACTGGCCAAGCGCTTCCTGCTTGGGAGCATAAGCCACGCCGACGAGGACGTTGGCCGGACCGACGGCGCTCGACACCTTGACATAAGGCTCGGCGAAGTCGGTGTTGTCGAGGCCGCCCGGATACATGTACCAGGTCAGGCCGACATCGACCGTCACGCCGCTGATCTCGGTCTTGTAGCCGCCGATGATGTCGAGTTCCATGTTGGAACCGGCGAAGGTGCCCCAGCCGGCGAGGTTCGAACCCCAGGTGCCGACATAGAAGCCGCTTTCATGCGCCACGGTGACGCCGGCTTGAACTGCCATTTCCTTGTCGGTCATCGAAACGCCGCGGAAACGGTAGTCCGAAACGAGAGCTGCGCTGCCCGAAACGGTGATGGCGGGGGTTTCTTCCTGCGCGAAAGCCGGAGTCGCAAAAAGTGCGAGGGCGACAGGTGCCACGGCTGCGGCGAGACGGGTCTTCATACGGAACGCTCCCTGGATAGGTTATCACGTTCCACCTGCGTCTGCCGTGCGAGCGCTTCTCAAAGACGGAGCGACGTCACTGCAGAGCCAAAAGTAATACACGCCGTTTTGCTGCACTGCAAGATAGATTCTTCCGTCAAATGGCAAGAGTCGGCAATTTCTGCCGACTCTTGCCATCTGGCGCGCAACAAGAGGGGGTGGGCCGTCGCGCGCGTCTTGATCCCAACGCTCTGAATCGAGCGGGGTTTCAGGCGTGTGCCAGCGTCTTCAGCAGGGGCGCGGGGCCAGAGACGGTCACCGCATCCCCCCGCTGCTTGCGCCGTGCCAGCCACTCCGTCAGCATCTCGGCCGTGGTGTGGTCCATCGCATGGACACGGTCGAGGTCGACGTGAACGGGCTTGGCAACCGGGACCTGCTCGAGAGCGTTGGTCAGCCGCGTCAGCCCCAGGAACGTGGCCGCACCTTCCAGTTCAAGGCGCACGGTTTCGCCCACGGTCTGCTCGCCGACACGGAAGCGCAGGTTTCGCAGGTGCGGAACAAGCTCGAGCGCAGACAGGGCCAGACCCACCAGCACACCGGTGAGCAGGTCGGTCGTCACCACGAGCGTAAAGGTCGCGACCCAGATCAACGCGGGCATGAAGCCATGCACCTCGAACAGGCGACGAACCTGCTTGAGACTGACCAGCTTCCATCCGGTGACCACCAGAACCCCGCCCAGCGCCGCCATAGGCACTTCGCGCAGGATGAACGGCAGCAGGGCCACGAAGCCGAGAATCCACACCCCGTGCAGCACCGCAGACGTGCGAGTCATCGCGCCCGCCTGCACGTTGGCCGAGCTGCGCACGATCACGCCTGTCATCGGCAGCGCGTTGACCACGCCGCACAGCAGGTTGCCGACGCCCTGCGCCCGCAGCTCCTTGTTGTAGTCGGTCCGCACGCCATCATGCATGCGGTCAACCGCTGCGGCCGAAAGCAGGGTTTCGGCGCTGGCGATGAAGGCGATGGCAATGGCTGAAACGATCAGCGAGCCGTTGGTCAACGGGGTGAGGAAATCACCGCCGGGCAGCGCAAAGGCAGCGCCGATCGAATCCGGAACGGCAATGCGCGCCACGTCGAGCCCGAAGCCCCAGGCCACGCCCGTCGCCGCCAGCACGCCAAGCAGCGCGCCCGGCACGAGTCCAAGCCTTGCCGGCTTGAGCTTTTCCCACGCCAGCATCGTGCCGATGGTGAGCAGGCCGAGCATGAGTGCAAGCTCGGTCGACCGCAGATCGAACGGCGTCAGGCCGAGCACGCGCGCGGGCATCATGGCAAGATTGTCGATACCGTTGGAGAGTGGCTTGGCATCGAACAGGATATGGAACTGCCCGATGACGATCAGGGCGCCGATCCCGGCCAACATGCCGTGGACCACTGCGGGCGAGATTGCGCGGAACACGCCGCCCAGCTTGGCGACGCCCGCAAGGAGTTGCAGGGCACCGGCCAGCACCAGCACCGGTCCGAGAGCAGATAGGCCGTTATCACGGACGAACTCGAAGACGATTACCGCAAGGCCGGCGGCCGGACCGCTTACCTGCAGCGGCGAACCGGCGAGCAGGCCAACGACGATGCCGCCGATGATCCCGGTAACAAGTCCCTTCTCAGGCGGCACGCCCGACGCAATGGCGATGCCCATGCACAAGGGCATGGCAACAAGGAACACCACGATAGACGCGGTGAAATCGCGGACGAAGTAGCGGGAAATCCCGCCACCGGCGCCGTCGGCAGTCGCGGCTGTCATTCTGCGGCCTCGGCGATCCAGGCGTCGAGGACGCGGCGCGAGCGGGCTGGAAGCGCCACTGGCAGCGGCTTGTCTTCGCGCAGCGGCACGAACTCACCGGTCTCGCCGTCGAGACCAAGCACCATGCCGGCGCTGATGTCGACGAACCAGCCATGCAGCGACATTTCACCCTTTGCGATGGCTGTCGCCACCGAAGGATGCGTGCGGAGGTGGTCAAGCTGAACAATCACGTTCTGCAGGCTGACCGCGCGGACGCGCTCGTCAGTGCCTAGGTGGGGCGAGCAGCTGGAGACCACGCTTTCCGCCGCCGCGCCATGGCGCAGCCAAGCGACCACGTTCGGCATGCCTTCAGGCAGCGCCGGCGCGGAGAGCGCCTTCATCGCGCCACAATCTGAATGGCCGCAAACGATGATGTCCCGCACGCCCAGCGCCATGACGGCGTATTCTACGGTCGAGGTCACGCCGCCGTTCATGGTGGCGTAGGGAGGAACCATGTTTCCGGCGTTGCGGCAGACGAAAAGCTCGCCGGGTTGGGCCTGCATGATCTGCTCGGGAACGATGCGGGAATCCGCGCACGAAATCATCAGCGCCTTGGGTGACTGTCCCTCGCTGACAAGCTTGCCGAACAGTTCGCGGCTGTCGGGGAAGATGGTCTTTTCGAAGCTGAAGACGCGGCCGATAAGCTCGTTCACGGTGCTGGACCTTTCACTAGACTCGACAACCGACTGAGGTCGCCCGGAAACTAGTCAAAGTATGTGCCGCATCTTTCCGCATGAGCGCGGGTGTGTAACGAACTGTTTCGCAACCTTTCAGTTCGTCGCCAACGGGAAACGGACCGTGACGCGGAGGCCCCCAGTGGGCCGATTGCGCAGTAGCAAGGTGCCATTATCCAGCTGGATTGCCCGCCGCACGATGGCGAGGCCAAGGCCCATGCCCGGCGTATCGCGGGCGCGCGCAGTGTCCAGCCGGACGAATGGCTGCAGAACATCGTCGATGCGCTCGGCCGGGATGCCGGGGCCATCGTCGTCGAACTGGAGCTCGGCCGCGCCGTCGACGCGCTGCACGGTAACCCGCACGCTGCCCGCGTAATGCAGCGCATTCTCGATCAGATTGGAAAGAGCACGGCGCACCGAGACGGGGCGCGCCATGATCTCTAGGCTTTCGAGACCGTGGAAGGTGGCATCGGCGCCATTGTCGGCGGCGGTATCCACCAGCGTCTGCGCCATCACCGCCACATCGATGCGTTCGGCCGGCAGGCGGCTCCCGCCGGATTCGACGAAGGCCTGCAGCGATTCAAGCATGTGCCGCATCTCGCCGAGGTCAGCGCTCATGCCCTCGCGCGTTTCCTCGTCGAGATCGAGGCTTTCAACGCGCAGTTGCATGCGCGAGAGCGGGGTGCGCAGATCATGCCCGATAGCCAGCATGGACTGCGTGCGGTTGGTCATGGATTCATAGACGCGCTGCTGCATCTCGTTGAAGGCATGGATGAGGTCGCGCACTTCGGCGGTGCCCTGTTCGGACAGCAGTTGCGGCGGTCCCGAACCGACGGTCTTCGACGCCCGGACCAGGGTCCGCAGCGGCGCCAGTGTTGCCCGGAACAGCACCCAGGCAAGCAGGACCAGCGCAAGGGTCGGCATCATCAGCGTGAGGATGCGCCCGGCATTGAGCGTCCAGGCATCGCTGGCGTAAGTCTGGAACTGCACGATACTGCGGTCAGGCAGGGTGAGCGATCCAGTGATGTTGCCGGCAACGGCCACCGGCTTGAGATGCAGTTGCAGGTCGGCCCGGCCAAGTTCGGGGGCGTCTTCTATGATCTGTTGGCGCAGGCGCGACAGCTGGATCGACCCGCCCGGACGATTGCCGGACGGCTGCCAATCAAGCGCGAACCGCGCCGAGCTGAGGTCCTTGGCAACTTGCCTGCGTTCAGTAACCGGCGCGCGCTCGATCGCGCGGGTGGCGATGATCAGATTCTCGGCAACGCGCGCGGCGTCGTCTTCGCGCAACGCGAACTGGCTGGCACGATCGAACAGCAGGGTATTGGCCGCAAAATCGACCAACGCGACAAGCAGCAGGATCGCCAGAAGCCGCTCGGGCAGGCCAAAGCGGCGCGACAGCATCAGGCGCGCTGCACTTCGGCCTTGAACATGTAGCCCACGCCGCGAACCGTTACGATCGGAGCATTGCCTCCAGCCGCGGAAAGCTTGCGGCGCAACCTGCTGACCAGCACGTCGACGCTGCGATCCGAACTGTCGCCCAAGCGGGTGCGCGAAAGTTCGATGAGGCGCTCACGCCCGAGCACGCGCTGGGGCTGGCCGATGAAAGTGGCCAGCAGATCGAATTCAGCCCCCGTCAGGTCCACCATCGCGCCGCTGGGCGAATGCAGTTCGCGCCGGGCCATCGACACGGACCAGCCGTCAAAATGGATGTCGCCGCTGCGGCTGCCCGTATCGCCAGCGGTATCGGTGACGGCGTTGGCCCCGCGACGCAGTACCGCGCCGATCCGGGCCACCAGTTCGCGCGTGCTGAACGGCTTGGGCAGATAATCGTCCGCGCCGAGTTCAAGCCCGAGGACGCGATCCTCTTCGCTGCCGCGAGCCGAGACGAAGATGATCGGCACGTCGCTTTGCTTGCGCAGGCGGCGGAACAGCTCGATCCCGCTCGTTCCCGGCAACATGATGTCGAGCACGACCAGATCGGCCGGCTCGCTTTCCAAGGCCACCCACATTTCTGCGCCAGTGGCAGCAGTGCGGACATTGTAGCCGTTTTCCCGCAAGGCACGCGCGGTCAGCGTCCGCAGCGGCCCGTCGTCTTCCACAAGTACGATTGATGGAGATTGCATAAAGCTCCGGCGCGGTTGCAGCAACACGGTGCACGATAGCAGCGACGCCCGTGGTGCCAAGGTTGAAGAACAGGCACTATGGTGACGTTTGCTGGGGAAAAGCGGCGGTTTGGCGCCCTGTTTGCGCCTGCCCGATCCGTTCGCCCCCGCAGATCGACATGTTCTCTAGCTGAAGGCAGCGTTTTGCGCGCGACGGGCGGCAATGCGACAAAATGTTGCTGATTTACATTTTTGACTGAATTGATCCGAATTGAGCAAGGTTCAGGGCCTCGCTATCGCCCAACCACATGACATGGCGGGTGTGATCGTCCAGGTCATTGCCGCTGTTGCCGTGGCAGAAGATCGTGAAGTGTCCGCGATTTTCCATCATCCAGGCGATGGCAGCACCGATTCGCTCTGCCGGGATCGTCATCTGGCACGACCCACGCGGATGCGGCCCGACCGGGCGGGCGTGCACGCGCCCCATCGCAACGCCAAGCTCGTCGCGCATTCTCATGCACAGCCCGCCGGCTTCATCCGCCTCTGCAGGATCGAAATAGACGTGCGCGTGGTAGTCGGCAAAGGTTTGCATTTGCTGCTATTGCGTCAAGCGCTTGCCAATCGCAACATCGTGCTGCCAAGGGCTTACGGAGCGGCTTGCCGCTTCGGCGGAGTCGGCGGATATCTACGACTATTGTCCAAAAGCCCTAGCGGCCGACACAGGTTACACACGCGGGCAAGAGAAAGTTTCGAGGAGGGTTTGAACATGGGCGAAGCAGTCTATCCGGTCCCTGCAGAATGGGCCGAAAACGCCCTTGTCGACGAAGCGGGCTACTTCGAGATGTACCGCCAGTCGGTCGAAGATCCCGAAGCCTTCTGGGCGGAACACGGCAAGCGGCTCGACTGGATCAAGCCTTTCACCAAGGTGAAGAATACCTCGTATCATGAGGCCGATTTCGGCATCCGCTGGTTCGAGGACGGCACGCTCAACCTCTCGGCCAACTGCCTTGACCGCCATCTGGAAACGCGCGGCGACCAGATTGCCATCCTGTGGGAGCCGGACAGCCCGACCACGCCCCACCGCGAAATCACCTACCGCCAACTGCACGAACAGGTCTGCCGCTTTGCCAACCTGCTCAAGGCGCAAGGCGTCAAGCGCGGGGAGCGCGTGACGATCTACCTGCCGATGGTGCCCGAAGCCGCCGTCGCCATGCTTGCCTGCGCCCGCATCGGCGCGATCCACTCGATCGTCTTTGCCGGTTTCAGCCCCGACGCTCTTGCCGGCCGCATCGTCGACTGCGACAGCCGCATCGTTCTCACCGCCGACGAAGGCCTGCGCGGCGGCAAGAAGGTCCCGCTCAAGGCCAACGTCGACGAAGCGCTCAAGCAGTGCCCCGGCGTCGACAGCGTGATCGTGCTGCGCCACACCGGTGCCGACGTGCCGATGGTCGAGGGCCGCGACGTTGACTGGGCCACGGGCGTTGCCGCGCAAAGTGCCGACTGCACGCCTGAGGAAATGAACGCGGAAGATCCGCTGTTCATCCTCTACACGTCCGGCTCCACGGGCAAGCCCAAGGGCGTGCTGCACACCACTGGCGGCTACTCGGTCTGGGCCTCGATGACCCACCAGTACGTGTTCGATTACCGGCCCGGCCAGATCTACTGGTGCGCAGCGGATATCGGCTGGGTCACCGGCCACTCCTATGTCGTCTACGGACCGCTCGCCAACGGTGCGACCACGGTGATGTTCGAAGGCGTGCCCAACTTCCCCGATCCCAGCCGCTTCTGGCAGGTGGTCGACAAGTTCCAGGTCGAGATCTTCTACGGCGCCCCCACCGCCCTGCGCGCCCTGATGCGCGAAGGCGATGAATGGGTGAAGCAGACCAGCCGCCAATCGCTGCGCCTGTTGGGCTCGGTGGGCGAGCCGATCAATCCCGAGGCGTGGGAATGGTATCACAAGGTCGTGGGCGACAGCCGCTGCCCGATCGTCGACACCTGGTGGCAGACCGAAACCGGCGCGGCGATGATCACGCCCCTGCCCGGCGCCACGCCGCTCAAGCCCGGCTCGGCCAGCCGTCCGTTCTTCGGCGTGAAGCCGGCGTTGGTCGACAACGATGGCAATTTCCTTGAAGGCGCGACCGACGGCTGCCTTGTCATCACCGATAGCTGGCCGGGCCAGATGCGTACGGTCTGGGGCGATCACCAACGCTTCTTCCAGACCTATTTCAGCACGTTCAAGGGCCTCTATTTCACCGGCGACGGCTGCCGCCGCGACGAGGATGGCTACTACTGGATCACCGGCCGCATCGATGACGTGATCAACGTCTCGGGCCACCGCATGGGCACGGCCGAGATCGAAAGCGCGCTGGTCGCCCACGCCAAGGTTGCCGAAGCTGCCGTCGTCGGCATGCCGCACGACATCAAGGGCCAGGGCATCTATGCCTTCGTCACCTGCAATGCCGAGGTCGAGCCGGATGAGGCGCTGCGCAAGGAGCTGATCCAGTGGGTCCGCCACGAGATCGGCCCGATCGCCACGCCCGACGTGATCCAGTTCGCCCCGGGCCTGCCCAAGACCCGCTCGGGCAAGATCATGCGCCGCATCCTGCGCAAGATCGGCGAGAATGACATGTCGAACCTTGGCGACACGTCGACGCTGGCCGATCCCAGCGTGGTCGACAACCTCGTCGCCAACCGCCCGCAACTGGAAAAGGCCTGATTGATCAGGGGCGCGGCCTTGATGGCTGCGCCCTCGGCTTCAAGTCAGCAGCTTGCCGCTCTTCTCGCGGATCACGCCTTCGATCATGCGCTTGGCAAAACCGAGGCTGGCGGGGATGTCGACCTCGACCACCAGTTCCTTTTCGGCCAGTTCCACCCCGCAATCGAGCGTGTAGCCCATCGCGCTGACGGTCATCACCATGTGGTCGTCGTCGGTGAAGGTGGTCTTCACCTCTGCCATGCCGTCAGCCTTGGCCGCGGCCTGCGCCGCCTTCTCGCGCAAGCGCCGGCGCGCTTCGTCACGGTCGAGCGAGTGGGGAATGGCGATGCGCATCAGTTGACCTTCGGGGCTTCGAGCTGGGGCGCCGCCTCTAGACCTTCCCCGTAGCGATAGTCCAGATAGCGCCCGCGCACGGCGAGCGCATCGAGATCGCCCGCCGCCAGCTGCCGGGTGATCTCGTCGATTTCCTTGGATATCTTGCCAAGACCATCGGCAAGCTGCTGATCGGCATTTCGCCCGCCGCGCTCTTCGCGCCGCAAATGGGGCGGAATCTTGCGCCAGCTTTCGACCATGCCCGGCAGATGCTCGCCCACCAGCTTGCGCACTTCGACGGCGGCAGGTTCGGCCGGATCGATGCCTTCGAGCTGAACCCCGAGGCCATCGAGCTGCACGCCGATCTGGTCCACCAGTTGCACCGCAGGTGCGGGCAGCGCGGGCCGCTGGGCCTCGAGCCACAGTTCGGTCCGCCCGACCATCGTCCGCACATCGCCGGTGTTGAGCGCCGACAGATCAGGCACCTTCATCTTCGGATACTTCGCGAAGAATGCCAGCGCAGCGACGATCGCCAGGCCCAGCACCATCACACCGAGAATGCCGATGCCGTCGAGGATCATCCCCGCAACCATCGCGCCCACCAGCAGCACGCCGACCGACATCGCCATGCGTGCGGCCTTCTTGCCGAAATGCTGTCGCTTCAGTTCGGCCGAACGCTGACCGATGCTGCGCCGTCCGCCCGCCTGCTGGCGCACCAGCGAGGAGCGCGCTTCGGCAAGGATACGGTCGCTGTCATGTGCCGAGGAATTGGCCATGCGCCGCTCAACCCTCCAGCGTCAGCAGCGGCGAGGTTTCCGGCCCCGCCAGCTTCGCTTGCGCGGCACCTTCGGCGCGCGCGATATAGCCCTTCGACTTCTCGACCTCCCCCGACAGCGTGTTCACCGTCTGCTTCATCGCATCGAGAGCCTTGAGCTTGAAGGTGTCGATCGTGTCCATCGTGTCGTAGATGTTCTGGAAGGCGCGCTGCAGCGTCTCCAGCGGGATCGTGCTTGAAGCCGCCATCTCGTGGATCTTGCCGGTCTGTTCGCGCAGCAGCTTGCCGGTACTGTCGATCATGTTCGCGGTCGTGGTGTTGAGCGCGGTGATCTGTTGCAGCACCAGCCGCTGGTTGGTCATCGCCTGCGCCACGGTCACCGCCGTGCGCAGTGCCGCAACCGTGGTCGTGCTGGCGCGGTCCACGCCCTTGACCAGTTCGACGTTGTTCTTCTTGACCAGATCGAGCGCGAGATAGCCCTGCACCGTTACCGCCATCTGCGTCAGCAGGTCCTGCGTGCGCTGGCGCGTGTAGAACAGCGCAGATTCGCGGATCGCCTTGGCCTTGGCAGGCTCGGTATGATCGAGGTCGGCGGCAGCTTCCTCAAGCTTGGCGTCGAGCGTCTTGGAGATGTGGATCATCTGCTCCAGATTGCCCATCGCTTCCCACAACTTCTGGCGCTCCACGTCGATCCCGGCGTTGTCCATGAGCAACTCGTCCTTGCCCGAGGCAAGGCGTTCAAGGATCGCCTTGATGTGCCCTTGGGCCGAAGTATAGCCATCGAAATACTTCTTCAGGCTGTTGCCGAACGGGATGATGCCCAAAAACTTGCGGCCCGAAGACAGGTTGCCCTGCCGGCCGGGATCAAGGTCCTCGATCGTCCGGCGCAGCGCGGCAAGATCAGCGCCGACGCCGCTGTCCTTGTCCATCGCGCGGATCGGCCGGTCGAGAAACCGGTTCGACATGCCCGCCGCCTGCGCAATCTCCTTGCGGCCCATGTTGGTCAGCTGGTCGACCTTTTTGCCGAATTCCGGGCTCTGCGCATCGACCGAGATCAGGTCGGCCACGAACGCATCGACCTTGGCCTCCAGCTTGGATCGGTTCTCGTCCGACACCGGCACCAGTCCGGCGGCCTGCGCGGGGGCAACCACCGGCACCGGATCGGGCGGGGTCAGGCTGATCGGGGTCATCGTCGCGGTTTCGGTGGGGGTAGAAGCCATCGTGCTGGGACTTTCGGAATTGAACGCGTTCAACATGCTATCTTGGCAACATGGTATGTCGCGCGGCCGGGCGCAAGCTGTCTTATACTCGCAACACAGCGCCATGCCTTGGGCCATATCGACGGAGCGTTGCCACAGCTCCATCAACGGCATGATGACCATGATGAAACGATGTGCCGTATTCGGTGCGAGTGGCGGCATCGGCGCCGCCCTGACCGCTCTTCTTGCCGCGCGTGAAGACGTGGCCGAAGTCCATGCCCTGTCGCGCAGCGGCGGCGGCGGCGATGGCAAAATCGTGCCCCACCGCTTCGACCTGCTCGATGAAGGCTCCATCGCCCAGGCCTGCGCAGCGATCGGCGCCCCGCTCGACCTTGTGATCGTGGCGACCGGCCGTCTGGTTCGCGCAACTGGCGAAGGCCCCGAAAAGTCATGGCGCGCGCTGGATGCCGGTGCGATGGCGGAGCTCTACGCGATCAATACCATCGGCCCTGCCCTGATCGCCCGCCACACCCTGCCTCTGCTGCCGAGGGACCGGCCTGCCGTTTTCGCCGCGATCTCAGCCCGCGTCGGTTCGATCAGCGACAACCGCCTTGGCGGCTGGCATTCGTACCGTGCCTCGAAAGCGGCGCTGAACATGCTGGTCAGGAACCTGGCGATCGAACTCGCCCGCACGCACCCTCACGCCGTGGCCGTCACGCTGCATCCCGGCACGGTCGACACACCCTTGTCACGCCCGTTCCAGCGCGGTGTTCCTGCAGAAAAGCTGTTCACGCCAGAGCGGTCGGCGCAGCATCTGCTCGACGTGATCGACGGGCTGACGACAGCGCAATCCGGCAGGTTGAAGGCCTGGGACGGTGCGGAGATCCCATTCTGACGGTCGCGCCGCACATCGACTTATCGAAAGTGAATCCAAAATGGAGTGACAGCCGGGGAGGTGAACCCGGTGGAGATTGATAAAGTGTCTTGACGCAACAGCCATGGCATGGCCCACGCGCGAAACAAACGGCGAAATCGAAAATCCGGACAATCGGACGGGAAGCTGCAATGCCCTCTACTGCACTGCACGACCCTTTGCGGCATTCGCTACGCCACCGAGGAAGTTGATGAGAAAATTCAGCACGAATTTTGCAACGCTGTCCGTGCTGATTCTAGCCGCAGCCTTGCGCCTGCAGCACATCGATTTCGGCCTGCCTGCGCTCAATGATCCTGACGAACTGATGTTCGAGATGGGTGCCATCCGCATGCTGCGCACCGGTACGCTTAATCCCGGTTGGTTCGGCCACCCCGCTACAACGACCATGTACATTCTCGCGCTGGTAGACCTGATCGTGTTCGGCGCGGGCTACGTCACCGGCCACTTCGCATCGCCCACGGCCTTTGCCAACGCGGTCTTTGCCGACCCGACATTGATCATCCTTCCGGGACGCATCGCCATGGCCGGGTTCGGAGTGCTCAGCGTCTGGCTGACCATGCGCCTCGCTTCCGAGCTTCTCGATGGCAAGGCAGCGCTGGGTGCGGGCCTCATCCTTGCGGTCAGTCCTCTGGCGGTGACCTGGGCGCAAGTCATCAGGTCCGACATCATGGCGACAAGCTTTCTGCTTGCCTGCCTGATCGCCACTGCGCTCTTTGCCCGCGAGGCCTCGAAAAGCCGCTTCGTGTGGGCCACGGTCTGGCTGGCGCTGGCCATCGCCACCAAATGGCCGTTTGCGCTGGGCGCCCTGGCGATGGTCGCGGTGCTGCTCGATCGCTGGAGGAAAGATGAGGCTACCTTGCGCGAGAGCCTCGCCAGTCTAGCGGTGTTCGGCGCGCTGACCATCGCACTGCTGCTGCTGATTTCCCCCTACCTTGTACTGGATCACGAAACGCTTTGGCGCAACCTGCAGGGCGAGGCGCAGGCGCATCACCTTGGCGCAACCGGTGGCCCTCCCTGGCAGAACCTGGCGTGGTATGGGCAGGGTCCGGTCCTGACAGGTCTTGGCCTGGCGGGATCACTGCTCGCAATCTGGGGCCTGTGGCTGATCGCGCGCCTCGGGCTGGCGGCAAGAGTGCTGCTGCCGGTGCTGCTGGGCTTCATCGTGGTATTGGCAGCGCAACGTCTGGTGTGGGACCGCTGGGCCTTGCCGTTGCTGCCGCTCATGGCGATTGCCATCGGTGCAGCCACAAGCTGGATCACAAACCGGGCAGCAGCGCGTGGATCCTGGGTCCAAAGGCTCGCTCCTGCCGCCGTTCTCGCAGGGGTTGCCCTTCCCTTGGCCGCAGCCTCGCTCGATCGAACTGCGGCGCGGGCGCAGGACACCCGCCAGGCTGCCTCTGCCTGGGCGCTGGCCAACATTCCGCCCGGCTCCACGGTGCTTATCGAACAGTTTGCCTTTGACCTGCAGGGTGCACCCTGGCGCATCCTGTTTCCGATGGGCGATGCGGGTTGCGTCGATGCCAAGGCGATGCTGGCAGGAAAGATCGATTACGCCACAATCGAGGCCGCGCGGGGATCACGCGCCATCGTCGATTTCGGAACGCTTGCCCCTCAACGCGCCGGTTCCTGCGCGGCTGATTATGCGATAATCGCCCAATATGACAGATATTTAACTGATAATAAGCGTTTTCCGAATGAGCTGCGGATGTATAGAACGCTTTTGAGAGCTGGAAGGGAACGCATTGTTTTTCGACCCGGATCGCACCCTGCCCTGGCAGGACCTGTGGTCAGAGTGATAATGTTTTGATTACATGTGACCCTGCGCACATCGCACCACAACGGATCGAAAATATTGCACTTGCAAACGTGACGAGTAATAATAGGGCGTAGGCGGGGTTACGGCCCAGCCACATTGCAATTATTTTTTGAGGTTTACTTTGACCAAAGCGGTCATTCTGGCAGGCGGTCTGGGGACTCGCCTTGGCGAAGAAACGTCTGTTCGCCCAAAACCAATGGTCGAAGTCGGCGGATTTCCGATAATCTGGCACATCATGAAAATATACGCTGCCCATGGCGTGACTGATTTCGTGATCTGCCTTGGTTACAAGGGATACGTCATCAAGGAGTTCTTCGCGAATTACTTCCTGCATTCGGCCGATGTAACCATTGATCTTTCGCGCAATGCCATCGAAGTCCACCAGGCCAAGTGCGAGCCATGGAAGGTGACGCTGGTCGAAACCGGTGCCGAAGCGCAGACCGGCGGCCGCCTGCGCGCGGTCCGCTCCCACCTCGATGATGAGCCGTTCTGCTTCACTTATGGCGATGGCGTTGCCGATATCGACGTGACCGCCGAACTCGCCTTCCACCGCGCCCACGGCCGCAAGGCGACCATCGCGGCTGTCGCCCCTCCCGGGCGGTTCGGCGCGCTGGAGTTCGATGGTGACAAGGTGGTCGACTTCAAGGAAAAGCCCGCTGGCGACGGCGGGCTGATCAACGGCGGCTTCTTTGTCCTCGATCCATCGGTCATCGATCTGATCCCCGGTGCCGACACAATCTGGGAAAGTGGCCCGCTGGAAACACTCGCTCGGCAGGGCGAACTCGTCGCCTTCAGGCACAGCGGGTTCTGGCAACCCATGGATACCCTGCGCGACAAGCAATTGCTTGACCGCCTCTGGGCCGAAGGTTCCGCGCCCTGGAAGTGCTGGTAAGCATGGCGCACCAACACGATCCCGCTTTCTGGGCAGGACGCCGGGTCCTGCTGACCGGTCACACCGGTTTCAAGGGCAGCTGGCTATGTTTGTGGCTCACGCAAATGGGCGCAAAGGTCACCGGCCTGTCACTTCCGGCCGAAGAGACGAGCCTGTTCCGCCAGGCACGGATCGATGCGCTGGTCGACCATATCGAAGGCGACATTCGCGATCTGCCCACGTGCGTGGCTGCGGTCGAACGGAGCGATCCCGAAGTCGTATTCCACATGGCCGCGCAACCTCTGGTCCGCCTGTCGTATGATATGCCGGTCGAGACGTTTGCAACCAACGTCCAGGGTACGGTGCACGTGCTCGAAGCGTGCAGACGGGCAAAGGCCCTGCGGGCGATCGTCTGCATCACTTCGGACAAGGCCTACGAGAACCGCGAATGGCTCTGGCCCTATCGCGAAAACGATCCGATGGGGGGGCACGATCCCTATTCCGCCAGCAAAGGCGCGGCAGAGATCGTGATCTCCGCCTATCGCCGCAGCTTCTTCTCGGCCGAAGGGGCAGCTGGTCTTGCCTCGGTCCGCGCCGGCAACGTCATCGGCGGGGGCGACTGGGCACAGGATCGCCTGATCCCGGACATCGTCCGCGCGTTGATCGCCGGTGCGCGCCCGTTGATTCGCAACCCTCATGCCATCCGCCCGTGGCAACACGTACTGGAAGCTCTCGGCGGTTACCTGATGATTGCCGAAGCGCTAGCTTCTGGGAAGTCCTGGGCGGCCGAGGGCTGGAACTTCGGCCCGGCGGATGACGACACTCGGCCGGTTGACTGGATTGCCGACAGGATGACCGCAGCGTGGGGCGCGTCCGGCTGGGACCGTCCGGAAACTGCGGCCAACCTGCACGAAGCGCACAATCTCAGGCTCGATTGCGCAAAGGCGCGCAGCGTCCTCGGCTGGCGGCCGACCTGGCGGCTCGACGAAGCGCTGCAGCGCATCGTCTCCTGGCACCAGACCGTGGATCGCGGCGACTGCGCCAGAGCCACTTCGCTTGGCCAGCTCACCGAATACCGCGAAAAATTCCAGCAATTCCAATCAGGCCCAACAATTCCAATCAGGCAGTGCATGACATGACAACCGACACCCTTCCCCGCGCTGCCGACGTTCAGGCCGTGGCCGCCCATGCCGACGAAGCCGAGCTGCGCCAGCTGATCTTGAGCCTTTCTGGCGAATATGCCCGCCGTTTCCACGGCCCTCGCCCCTTCGTGCCGGGACAGAGCCCAGTGCCGGTGTCCGGCAAGGTCGTGGGCGAAAGCGAGATGCGCAACCTGGTCGACGCCAGCCTCGACATGTGGCTGACGACAGGGCGCTACAATGCGCTTTTCGAGGAACAGCTGGCCAAACGCATGGGCGTAGCCCACGCGCTCACCACCAATTCTGGCTCGTCGGCAAACCTTCTCGCGCTGGCCGCGCTCACGTCGCACTACCATCGCAGCGAAGCGCTGAAGGCTGGTGACGAAGTCATCACCGTCGCCACCGGCTTTCCCACGACGGTCAATCCCTCGCTGCAATACGGTCTCGTGCCCGTGTTCGTCGACGTCGACATCCCGACCTACAACATCAAGCCGGAAATGATCGAAGCTGCGGTCTCGGAAAAGACCCGCGCGATCATGATCGCCCACACGCTGGGCAACCCGTTCGACCTTGCCGAGGTGATGCGCGTTGCCGAGAAGTACAACCTCTGGGTGGTCGAGGACACCTGCGACGCGCTTGGCGCCACTTATGACGACAAGCCGGTCGGAACCTTCGGCCATCTCGGTACGCTGTCGTTCTACCCTGCCCACCACATCACCATGGGCGAAGGCGGCGCTGTGTTCACCGACAAGCCGCGCCTCAAGCGCGTGGTCGAATCCATCCGCGACTGGGGCCGGGATTGCTGGTGTGCGCCCGGTCAGGACAACACCTGTGGCAAGCGCTTTGCCCGTCGCCTCGGCACCCTGCCGCACGGCTATGACCACAAGTACACGTACGGCCATGTCGGCTATAACCTGAAGATTACCGACATGCAGGCTGCCGTGGGCCTCGCCCAGCTTGCCCAGGTCGATGATTTCATTGCCGCGCGCAGTCGCAACTTTGCCAAACTGATCGAACTGATGCGCCCGCTCGAGGATGTCTTCATCCTTCCGGAGGCCACCCCGCGCAGCATGCCAAGCTGGTTCGGCTTCCCGCTGACGATCCGCCCCGAAAGCGGCCTGAACCGCGAAGAGCTCGTCCAGTACCTCAATGACAAGCAGGTCGGCACGCGCCTGCTGTTTGGCGGCAACCTGCTGCATCAGCCCTACATGAAGGGGCGCAATGTTCGTGTCGTTGGCGACCTTGCCAACGCCGATCTCGTGACGACCAACACCTTCTGGATTGGTCTCTATCCGGGTCTTACCGAAGACCATCTTTCCTACAGCGTGGAAATGCTCGCCAATTTCGTCAACGGCAAGCGCTGATCTGTTGGTTAAAAGGACAGGATGACAAGATGAATACTTACGAAAAGCAAATGCTTGCCATTCTCGAAAAGGGTCGGAAAGATCTCGGTTTCGTTGCGGTCAAGGCGGAATTCGAAGCCGAAGGCACACGCTCCGATGAATTCCTTCGCCTGCTCGAACTGGCGCGCCGCGCCGGACTCAAGGTGGCACTGAAGATCGGCGGGTGCGAGGCCATCCGCGATCTTATCGAAGCCCGCCAGTACGGCGTCGACATGATCATCGCCCCGATGGTCGAAACGCCCTATGCGCTCAGCAAGTTCATCGCTGCCAAGAACAAGGTGTTTCCGGCAAAGGAGCAGGAGGACATGTCCTTCCTGTTCAACGTCGAAACTGCGGCAACGTTCGAGCATCTCGAGGAACTTGGCGGCGTGGCGCAGGCAGGCAAGGTCGGCTTCGTCTTCGGCCGCGTGGATTTTGCAGGCTCGCTCGGTCAGGATCGCGGCTTCGTGAATTCACCGGACATGGCGGCCTACGTCAACCGCGTGGCGCAGGAAGCGCGCATTCGCGGCATCGAACTGGTCGTGGGCGGCGGTGTCAGCCCGGATTCGATCCCGCTTCTTTCGGGCGCGCGTCGCCACCGGCTTGACCGCTTCGAGACCCGCAAGGTCGTGTTCGATTCCATCGTGGCCGATGATGGCCGTGCCCAGGCCGGCATGGAACTTGCGATCGAGTTCGAACTGCTCTGGCTGAAGAACAAGCGCGATTTCTACCGCGGCATCGCCGAGGAGGACGCCGCCCGCATCGAGATGATGGAAGCCCGCCAGAAGGTGTCGGCCCGCACGGCGGAAGCAGCCTGACCCCATGGCGCAGACTATTCGTGTTGCAGACCTGATCGCGCGTCTGCTCGTCCAGCATGGCATCAGCGATTGCTTTATGCTGACGGGCGGAGGTGCCATGCACCTGAACGATGCGTTCGGCCGGGAAGCGGGCCTGCGCAAGATCTTCTCCCACCACGAACAGGCCTGCGCCATTGCCGCGGAAAGCTACGGGCGTCTCACCGGACGCCCCGCCCTGGTCAACGTGACGACCGGTCCGGGCGGCGTGAACGCCCTTAACGGCGTATATGGCGCCTATGTCGATTCCGTCCCGATGATCGTCGTTTCGGGGCAGGTGAAGCGCGAGACCATCGCGGGTAACTATCCGCAGATTCCCCTGCGCCAGCTTGGCGATCAGGAAGTCGACATCATCGCGATGGCGCGCCCGATTACCAAGTATGCCGTCTTGCTGCAGGACCCGCAAGACACGCGCCGGGTGGTCGAACGCGCCATTCACCTCGCCCGAAGGGGCAGGCCCGGCCCGGTTTGGATCGACGTACCGATCGACGTTCAGGCAGCCCCGGTAGATCCCGAAGCCTTGGCAGGTTATGATCCTGCGTCCGACGAAGGTCTGGCCGACCTTCCGAGCAATACCGATGCAGAGGCCGGCGCTCTCGAAGGCACTGACCTTGAAGCAGAAGTCGGCGCTTTGCTGGCAGAGATCACGGCAGCCGAACGCCCGGTCGTGTTCGTGGGCGCCGGTGTCCGCCTGTCAGGCACGCATGCCGCGTTTCTCGAATTCGTCGAACGTCTCGGTGCCCCGGTCGTGACCGGCTGGAACGCGCACGACGCCTTGCCGGATGCGCACCCGCTTTATGTCGGGCGGCCCGGCAGCGTGGGCGATCGTGGCGGCAACTTCGCGGTCCAGGCGGCAGACTACGTCCTCGTACTCGGTAGCCGCCTCAATGTCCGCCAGATCAGCTATAACTGGGGCAGCTTTGCCCGCAATGCACGGGTGGCCATGGTCGACATCGACAGCGCCGAACTCGCCAAGCCGACGCTGCGCCTTCACCGACCGATTCATGCTGACCTGCGAGCCTTCTTCGCCGCGGCACGGTCCATGCCCATTCCAGCGGCTGGCGAAGCGCACAGGGCAGCCTATCTCGCCCGCAGTCGCGAACGCTCTGCGCGATACCCCGCCGTGCTGGATTCGATGCGCTCAAGCGAGGGACCAAGCAACCCTTACGTGTTTGCCGAAGCCCTGTTCGAGGAACTGGACGAGGGTGACATCATCGTCACCGGTGACGGTACGGCCTGCGTCACGATTTTCCAGGCGGCACGCATCAAGGCCGGCCAGCGGCTCTACACCAACTCCGGCTGCGCCAGCATGGGTTACGATCTTCCCGCAGCGATCGGTGCATACTTCGGGGCCGCAGCCATGGGTGGCGCACCCAAGCGGATCGTCTGCCTTGCCGGTGACGGTTCGATCATGATGAACCTGCAGGAATTGCAGACGATCGTCGGCGCCAAGCTGCCAATCAAGATTTTCGTCCTCAATAATGACGGCTACCATTCGATCCGCCAGTCCCAGGTTGCGCACTTCAGCGGCTTTTCGGTTGGTTGCGGGCCAGACAGCGGCCTGACATTTCCCGACTTCACAAGACTGGCCGATGGTTTCGGACTTCCCGCACGCAAGGCCTGCCGCGATGGTGAGCTGCATTCGGCCATTCGGGCGACGCTGGATGGTCCGGGGCCCCAGCTGTGCGAAGTGATGATAGACAAGGGTCAGCAGTTCGAACCCAAGCTGTCCAGCCGCCGCCTGGCCGATGGCTCGATGGTATCGCCGCCGCTGGAAGACCTTTCGCCTTTCCTCAGCGATGCCGAACTGGCAGAGGCCATGAGCCCCTGCGCCATCCTGAGATAGGCCATGGCGGGGGTGCAGAAATCGCTGATCTTCGACCTCGACGGCACGCTCGTCGATAGTTGCGCGATATGCGTCGAGATTCTCGACGACATGCTGCGCGACCGTGGCAGCGATCTCGTCATCGACCCGGAGTTTGCCCGGCCGTGGATGAGCGAAGGCGGTCCCCGCATGGTCGCCGCGCTGCTCGGGAGCGCCTGTGCCGATCCCGACGAGGAAATAGCCGAGTTCCGCGCGCGATATGCCACCAAGCGAACTGCGCGCAACTCGCTCTTCGCCGATGTCGAGAAAGGTCTGATCGACCTGCGCGAGGCGGGTTTCACGCTGGCAATCTGCTCGAACAAGCCACAGCCACTCGTCGACCAGGTCCTCGCCGACACCGATCTGGCGCACCTGTTCTCTTCGGTCGTGGGCGGACGCCCGGGGATTCCGTCCAAACCTGCACCCGATCTTCTCGAAGCGGTCCTTGAGGAACTGCAGGTTCGGCCGCGCGATTGCCTGTTCATTGGCGACAGCGAAATCGATCACGCCGTGGCCGACTGCCTCGGCATTCCGTTCATGTTCCTCACCCACGGCTACGCAAAAGCTGACTACATCCCCGACCCCGACCGCAGCTTTGACCGGTTCGGAGACCTTGCCTCCACCATTCTGGCAGGCGTCCATGCTTGATCCGATCGTGGCGGAAGCTCTGCGCCGGGACGGGCATCGGATCGTCATCACCGGTTCGGGTGGATGGATCGGCCTTGCGCTGCTCGATCTGCTGAACGCCGCGCTTGGTCCTGACGCTCTGCGCGCCCGGGTCCGCGCTTTCGGATCGAGCGCCAGAGAATTGACACTGGCTGACGGCAGCACTCTGCCGCAAGCCGCGCTTTCTTCCATTGCCGACCTCCCCCATGCCCCGACCTGGGTATTTCACACCGCCTTCCTGACCAAGGACCGCGCGTCGGGGATGGACGAGCGTGATTACGCCGCGGCCAATCGCGCCATCACCGGACAAGTGCTTGACGCACTGGACGCGATCGGCACCACCGGTCTGTTCGTTGCCTCGTCAGGCGCCGCCGCAAAAGCGGAAGACGGCAGCGCCCAAGGTGCGCTCGAACTCTACGGGCAGCTCAAGCTCGAAGAGGAAGAGCGCTTCGGCAAATGGGCACAGGATCGTCAGGCCACAGCCGCCATCGTGCGCATCTATGCCGTGCTCGGCCCCCGCATCAACAAGCCCGAAGCCTATGCCATCGCCAGCTTTATCCTTGACGCGCTGGCAGGCAGGCCGATCGCAGTGCGCAGTCCCCGCCAAGTCGTCCGCGCCTACGCCAGCTTGCGCGAACTGCTGAGCCTGGTCCTCGCCACAATGCTGCGCGGGCAGGGCGTATCGCGGTTCGACAGCGGTGGAGAGCCGATGGAGCTGGGGGACGTCGCCCGGCTCGTCGCCAGCCTGATGCCGGAAGGCAGCGTCGAGCGTGCGGCGATCACCGCGCCCGATGCCGACATCTATCACGGGGACGGCGCACGCTACGATGCCCTTCTCCGGACGCACGGGATAGCCCGCGTGCCGCTGCTTCAGGGCATCAGAGAAACGATGGACTGGCTCGGACAGTCGCACCCCAAGGCCCTTGTTCCCGGCGTGCCGGCCCCAGCCTGATCGAGAAAAGAAGACGTCATGCCTATCAACCCCTCCCCCGCTCGCACCGCGCCTTTCGCGCGGGCCATAGTTCCCGCCCTCGCCGGGGGCTTGCTGGCCTTTGCCATGCCCGCACTTGCGCAGCAGGACTCGCAACAGAACTCGCAGCAGAATGGGCAGCGTGACAGCAGCGACAGCGAAAGCACAAATACCTCGACCCAGTTCACGCCGCTCGACATCACGCCATCGGCAAGAAGCAGCACCGAGCGCGACGTTACCGCCGAAGGCTCGTCCGGTTCCGGCACCGACAAGGCCGCCCGCGTAACATCGGGCGGCGATATCGAACGCCCCGAACCGAAGCTTAGCGAATTCGAACAGTTCCTCGCCAGCATGGCTGGCCGCAAGGTGCCGCGCTTCGGCGCCGATCTGCTGGTGCCAAGTGCCACCGATTACTCCGTGCCCTCGGCCCTCGTCATTCCGCCCGATTATCCCATCGGCGTGGGCGATGTCATTGCAATCAACCTGACCGGATCGGTCGTCGGCAGCGCCGAATTCCCGGTCGACGCCAACGGGCGCATCTTTCTCCCGAACATTGGCGAGGTCAGCCTCATCGGGGTGCGCTATCGCGATCTCAAGCGGCACGTCTCGCAGGCGATCGGCGCGCAATATCGCGGCTACGACGTGTCTGTCAGCATCAAGAAGCTCCACGGCATCCGGGTGTTCGTGACAGGCTTCGCGCAGAAACCGGGCGTCTATACCGTGAATTCCCTGTCTACGCTGCTCGGTGCTCTGGTCGCTGCGGGCGGCCCCAATGCGGGCGGCAGCCTGCGCAGCGTCAAGCTCTACCGCAACGGGCAGGAAGTGCAGGATTTCGATCTCTACGATATCCTGCGCAAGGGCGATCGTTCACGCGATCCGATCCTGCGCAACGAGGACGTGCTGTTCGTGCCCGCAGTCGGCAAGCAGGTCGCGGTGATCGGCAGCGCCAACGAGGAGGCGATCTACGAACTGCGCGGACAGGAGACGCTGGAGGATCTTCTGGCCTACGCCGGCGGCCCGAACCAGCTGGCCGATCCCGATCGTGTCATCCTCTACCGCCTTGCAGACCGCGACAGCGTCGGCAGCCGCGAGCTGCCTCGCGCCCAGCTCGCCCTCTCCCCGGCCGAGGGCGGCGACGTTCTCCAGATCCTCGCCAAGGGCAGCCTCGCCCGCCCCATAGAAAAGCAGTCCGTCCTCGTGCGGCTCGAGGGCGAGGTTCAGCGGCCCGGAAACTACTTCGTCGCCCCCGGCACATCGGTCAGCGAAGTCGTCCGCCTTGCCGGCGGCTTCACCAGCCGGGCATTCGTCTATGGAACGGTGTTCAGCCGCGCCACGGTCCGCGAGCAACAGCGCGAAAGCTTCAGGGCTGCGGTCGAACAGCTTGAACAGATGGTCAATGCCGCCGCCCTCACCGGCTATGCCTCGCAAAGCCAGCCTGACCGTGAAGCGCAACTGGCATCGGCCAGGGCCCTGCTGCAAAGAATGCGCACCGCAGAACCCGATGGGCGCTTGGTGATGAACATCACGCCGACCGCGACGAGCCTGCCCGAAACGGTCGTCCTCGAAAACAACGACCGCATCATCGTTCCGCCGCGCGTCGATACGGTGGGCGTATTCGGCGCGGTATACCGGCCGGCCTCGTTCCTGCTCGATCCGGCACGCAGCGGCAAGGTGAAGGACTATCTGGAATCGGCCGGCGGCGTCCAGCGCTCGGCCGACAAGGGCGCGATCTTCGTTGTCCACGCCAATGGCGCAGTGGAGACCAAACGCAAGGGCGCGCTCGACAGCACGGCGTTGCCGGGTGACGTGCTGTTCGTGCCGGTGCGCACGCAATCGTCCACGCTGCTGGCCAAGATCAAGGACATTACCCAAATCATCTTCCAAGCCGGCATCAGTGCCGCAGCCCTTGCGGCGATCAAGTGATGACACCGCGCAAGAGCCTTGTCGGCAGCCTCGTGCACGGGCGTATCATCGGCAACGACCGCGTCCGTCGCACCGGTCTTGCTGTCGCGCTGGTGATCTGTGCCGTGTTCACGGTTTACCCGCAGAACTACCGCGCCGCGGTAAGCCTGACGCCAAGCGATCCCTCCACGCTCGGCCTTTCGGGCACGCTCAGCCAGCTTGGTGCCGGCGCCAACATCTTCGGCAACCAGACGGCGATCGAAGTCAGCCTGAAGGTCGCGCGCAGCGTCTATGTCCGCCAGCTCGTCGCCCGGCGCGTCAAGCTGGGTGAGCGGCTTGGCCTGAACGAGACGCAAGGCCTGCGCTGGCTAGAAAAGAACGTCGACGTACGCATCATGCGCGGCGGGATCATCGAGATCGAAATGGTCCGCCGCGACGGTGATTTCGCGCGCGATGTGGTCGCAACTTATGCCGATGCGGTGCGCGAGCAGCTTGGCGTGATCTCGCGCGAGCAAACCGCCTACAAGCGCCGCATTCTGGAACAATTGGTCGATCAGGCAGCGCAGCGGCTGGATCGGGCACAGGCCGAATTCGATACCTTCCGCCTCAACACGCGCTATGGCGATCCTCAGTCGGCGGTGCAGGAAGTGGCCAAGAAAGTCCCTGCGCTCGATGCGCAGATCGAGGCCAAGCAGTCCGAACTCAATGCGCTGCGCCGTTTCGCCACGGACCAGAACATTCTCGTTCAGCGCGCCCAGGTTGAACTGCAGGAACTGCTGCGGCGTCGCGCGCTTGCAGCCGAACCCCAGCCGCAACAGCGCGGCTCGGTCGGGCAGGTGGTCCAGGAATCGACCAAGGGCCTCAGGCTGCGGCGCGAGCTTGATGTCGCCCAGTCGCTCTACGACAACTACAAGCGCTTCCTGCAGGGCACGTCGGTCGAGGACCTGACTTCCACTGCCAACATCCGCATTCTCGAACCGGCCTATGTCGATCCGGACCGCCAGTACAACCTCCCTGCCCTGGCGATCGGGCTGCTCCTGTTGCTGCTCGGGCTGGCCGTGGAATTCTACAAGCTGCGTCCTCCCCCGGGAGAGCCGCGAAAGGTCGTGCAATGACCTGCGCCAGCACCGCCCAGACACGCGCTCTCGTTTCGGCAGATGCCACCGGGATCGAGGACATCTCGGTCGTGATCCCGTGCTACAACGAGGAACTCAACGCCGAAGCCATTGCCGCGGCGGTCATCGCCGAGCTTGAGAAGACCGGAGCCAGCTTCGAAATCCTGTTCATCGACAATTGCTCCACCGACCGCACGGTGCCGATCATCCGGGAAATGTGCGCGCGCGATCCGCGCATCCGCCTGATCGTCAACACCCGCAATTTCGGGCAGATGCGCTCGCCCACGCATGGGATCTTCGCCGCGCGCGGGCGGGCTGTCATCGGCATGTGCGCCGATTTCCAGGATTCGCCTGCCCTGCTTCCTCAGTTCGTGGAACGCTGGCGAGCAGGCGTGGACATCGTACTGGGCGTCCGCGAAGCCGAGGATTCCGGAACCGTGCTACGCGCGGTGCGTGGCCTGTCCTACTGGCTCGCCAAGAACTTCGGCGATTTCCAGACCATTCCCAATGCCACCGGCTTTGGTCTCTACAGCCGCCGCGTCGTCGATGCGATCAAGGCGCTGAATGAGCCTGAACCGTTCTATCGCGGGCTGCTGGTAGAAACGGGCTTCCCGCTTGAAACGATCGGCTATGTCCGCCCGCCCCGGGCGCGTGGCGCATCGAAGAACAACTTCTTCACTCTGCTCGACTTCGCGGTAACGGGGTTGACCGGATCGTCCAAGCGTCTCCTGCGCGTGCCGCTTTACTTCGGAGTGGTCGGCATCGTGATCGCCTTGGCCATGCTGGTCGGCGCAGGCATCGCCTTCTTTACCGGTCGCCCCATCGCCGGGTGGCTGATCGGCAGCGTGATGCAGGCGCAGGTTTCGCTGATCTTCGGCTTCCTTGGGCTTATGGGAGACCATGTTCGTCAGATTTCGGAGCGGACCCGGGCAGCCCCGCTCGTCCACGAACGGGAACGCTACAATTTCCCGCAAGATTACTGACATGCCGCGCGCGGGCATGGTTGAGATTGTGCGCTATTTGGTTGCCGGAGCGATGAACACCGCCTTCGGCTTCGGCATATATGCCGCTCTGGTATGGCTGGGCCTCGATCGGTATCTGGCGCAGGCCATCGGGTACGTCCTTGGCACCGCGTTCAACTATGTCACCTACTCGCGCGGCGTGTTCATCGGCAGCGGCCCGGCAAAACTCCGCTTCGTGGCTTCATACCTCGGCAACTACATCGTCAACCTGCTCGTCCTGCGCCTGGCTTCGCAGTACATACCCAACCCCTATGCCGCGGGCGCGGCAACCACCGCCTTCGGTGTCATCCTGAACTATCTCGTCCTCAAGCGCTGGGTCTTCCGGCCCTCGGCCTCGTGATCATGGCCAGACGCGCAGGGCTCCGCTTCGAATGGGCGATGGCCGCGCTCATTGCCGCGATGACCGTGTGGAACATGTGGCACCTCGTCACGCGGGGATATCTGCCGCAGCCGTTCTTCTATGAATCGTCCGACACCTGGATGGACTGGTTCAACACCGCATGGTGGGCGCACGACCGCGGCATCTACGACAGCTGGGCCTCGATCTACCCGCCGATTTCGTTCGTCGTCCTGCGCCCCCTCGGCCTCGCATCCTGCTATGCGCAGACGACGGCCGGGCTCGAGGTCCGCACGTGTGACTGGCTCGGCATCGCCGCGATCCATGGCTTCTATCTTCTGGATATCGTCCTTTGCGCATTGGCATTTGCCAAGCTGGACCGGCGCACCGCCATACCGCGGTCCTTTGCGCTCACCGCGGGCATGCCGCTGCTTTATGGCCTGGAGCGCGGCAATCTCATCCTGCTGGCCTTTGCCTGCATGATCCTGGCCTTTGGCCCGTTGCTGAAGTCGGCCCGCCTGCGGTGGCTGAGCCTTGCCGTAGCGATCAATCTCAAGGTCTATCTGGTGGCAGCCCTGGCGGCACAACTGCTGCGTCGCCGCTGGCGCTGGTTCGAAGGCGGCGCAATCGCCTTTGTCGCTGTCTACCTCGCCTCCTTTGCCATGCTCGGCATCGGCACGCCCGGCGAGATCGTCCGCAACATCACGGCCTTCTCTGGCGGCTTCAATGCCGCAAGCGTCCTTGATGTCTGGTATCCGGTGACGTTCATCCCGATGAAGTCGCTGCTGAACAGCACCGATTTCCCGATCACTGCACTGATCGGTTCGCAGCTGGTCGAGACCGGCGATCCGATCATTTCCCTGATCCTTCGCCTGGGTCAGGCCAGCATGGTGCTCGGTGCCGCCGCCATCTGGTTCCGCCCACAGGCGGTGCCGGCCCACCGGGCCACGCTGCTGGCCGTCAGCCTCGCCCTGATCACTTCGGAAGCCGGTGGCTACACCCCCGCCCTGATACTGCTGTTCGTGATGATGGAGCGCTGGGAAGGCTGGCTGCGCCCCGCCGCCATCGTCATCGCCTATGTCCTGTCACTTCCCGGCGAGATCGTATTTTCGACCATCCCTTCGATGATCCAGGACAGCTTCTTTGCCGGGCGCACCGTCACCGTCCAGCACGGCATCGGGCTCGGCATGTTCATCCGGCCGATCCTGAACATCCTGGCCCCCAGCCTGCTGGCGTGGCACACCATCGCGCTCGTCTGGCGCGCCGTGATGGAGGACAGAGAAGCCGACGCGCGCGATTGCGTGTGAGAATGGAGCGGGCGAAGGGATAAGCCAACCCTGAACTCAGCGATGCGGCGAAATAAGAGGCTGGAGCGGGTGAAGGGAATCGAACCCTCGTATTCAGCTTGGGAAGCTGCTGCTCTACCATTGAGCTACACCCGCGCGGCCGTGGAGGCTGCCTGATCCGGGGCTGCCGGATGCGCTGCCTCTGGCATGATCGAGGGGCGGTCGTCAACCTTGCGGCTGCGGTTCGCCGCATTTGCCCGATGCACGTGTCGGCTTGCCACTGAACGGTGTGCGCGATCAGCGTATGGCCCCTGCCTTGGTCATGCGCGAGTATCATCTGGTACAGCGCCAAACCCTTTTCGCAACCGCAAAAACAAAGGCGTTGACGAACTTTTGACATCTGTCCAGTCTTTGCCCTGACACCGCGTTCGACTCGTTGCGGACACGGCCTGCCAAGGGGGAAATCGCGACCATGACTTTGGCCGAAACTGCTGCCCGTGATCTTGCCACGGATGTTAGCCAGACTGGGGCAAAGCGCCCGCACCGTCGGCATCTTCTGCAATTCCTTGCCCTGACCGCGCTCCCTGCCTCGATCGTGCTGGCACAGTCCGCCAAGGAGCCGCCACGCGATCCTTCTAACCCGATGGAAACCGAGGCCGGCATCGCCATCAAGGATCCGCTGGTCGTCGAAAAATGCGGCACTTGCCATACCGCAGATGCGAAGGGCAACCTCTCGCGCATTTCCTGGGTGCGGACCACGCCTGAAGGCTGGGCACAGGTCATCCGCCGCATGGCCTCGCTCAACGGCCTGTCGATCACGCCCGCTGAAGCCAAGGCGGTGATCCGCTCGCTCTCGGCCAGCAACGGCCTTTCGCCCGAGGAAGCAAAGCCGGTTTCCTACCTGCCCGAGCACCGCATCGTGGTCGAAAGCAACATTCCCAACGAGACGATCCGCCAGTCCTGCGCGGCCTGCCATGCCTTTGCCCAGCCGCTGTCGTGGCGCCGTTCGAAGGCGGAATGGAGCCTGCTGCGCAACTTGCACGTCGCCATGTATTCGCAGGCTGACGCGCAGTTCCGCAAGCCCGTGGAAGACCCGACGCAGCCTGTCCCCGCCAATGGCGCGCCCAAGCCGCTGCCGGTGGAAGTGGCGCTCGAATACATGAACAAGAACGCGCCGCTGATGACGCCCGAATGGACGAGGTGGCAGGCGCGGCAGTCGTCGGCCAAGCTCGGCGGCAAGTGGCTGGTCAACGCCTTCCTGCCCGGCAAGGGGCTTTATGTTGGCGAGATGATGCTGAGGCCCGCTGGCGCGGATGACGATTACACTACCACCATCACGCTGAAATCGCTGGCCGATGGCTCCACCCTCACCCGCAGCGGCAAGGGTCTGGTCTACACCGGATATTCCTGGCGCGGCACGTCGTCGAGCGGCCCTGCCGGGGCACGGCCGGATGCACCGCAGGACCATGAAACGCGCGAGGCGATGCAGTTCTCGCCCGACCGCAGGAGCGCGGAAGGCCGCTGGTTCTGGGGCGATTACACCGAGTTCGGCTTCAACGTGAAGCTGACCCGCGCCGCCGCGGAACCGACGGTCGTCGCCACCTGGCCCTACGCGCTGAAGGCCGGGACCAAGGGCGCATCGCTCAAGCTGATCGGCGATGCCTTCCCGGCAGGCCTGAAGGCTTCGGACATCGACCTCGGCAAAGGCATAACGGTGACCAAGGTGGTTTCCGCCAGCCCGACCGAGGCGGTGCTCACCGTCGATGTCGCCCCCGATGCCACCGTCGGTGCGCATGACGTCGGCGTGGGCGGCTCGATCCTGGCCGCTGGCCTGCCGGTCTACAAAAAGGTCGATTATATCAAGGTCACGCCCGAAACCGCCATCGCCCGCCTCGGCGGCAGCGAGAAGCATACGCCCGGCTACCAGCAGTTCGACGCGCTTGGCTACGACGCCGGGCTCGACGGCAAGCCCTACACGGCAGACGACGTCTCGCTCGGGCCCATCGACGTGACTTGGGCGATGGAGGAACTGCCGACGGTCTATTACGACGATGACGTCAACTACGTCGGCAAGCTCAGCCCGACCGCGCTGTTCACCCCGGCGATCGACGGGCCGAACCCTGCGCGCAAGTGGGGCCGCAACAACTATGGCGAGGTCTGGGTCGTCGCCACGGCGAAGTCCGAGAAGGACAGCCTCGGCAAGCCGCTGACCGGCAAGGCGTTCCTCGTCGTCACCGTGCCCGCCTACAAGCGCTGGGATCAGCCGGAGGTGGCCAAGTGACCACGATCCTCGCCCCCAAGTATCGCCGCGGCGACATCCACCTGTTCGAAGCCGATGGCGCGGGCTTCGTCTACCTTGCCTCCGCAGGGGCAATCTTCGCGCTGGATGAAGGCGCGGCCAGTGTCATGGCCGTGCTTGGCGAGCGCCAGATGGCCTATGGCGAGATGGTTGGTGCGCTGGTCGAGAAGGGCTATTCGCGCGCCGATGCCGAAGACCTGATCCGCGAGTTGCGCGCCGTTCGCGGCATCGTCTCGGACGAGATCCGCGAAGCTCCCCTCGCCCCGGCGGCTCCGCCCGAGGACTATCCGCTGCAGGCGCTGGTGCTCAACGTCACCAACCAGTGCAATCTTGCCTGCACCTATTGCTACGAATTCGGCGCCGACAAGATCGCCACGCCTGCGGGCAAGCCCAAGTACATGACGCTGGAAACAGCCAGGACCTCGGTCGACTTCCTGCTCAAGAGTTCGGGCGAGCGTGAGGTGCCGCACATCACCTTCTTCGGCGGCGAGACCTTGATGAATTTCAAGCTCCTGCGCGACGTGGTGCTCTATGCCAACGAAGCCGCTGCTGCGGCGGGCAAGCGCATGACCTACAGCCTGACCACGAACGCAACGCTGCTGACCGACGAGATCATCCAGTTCCTGTCGGATCAGGCAATCGGCGTGACCGTCTCGATGGACGGCCCGCCCGACCTGCAGGACCGCCACCGCGTCTACAAGAACGGCAAGGGCTCCTACGCGGTGATGGAGCCGCGCCTGAGGAAGCTCATCGCCGGGCACAAGACCCGCGCGATCACGGCCCGCGTCACGCTGACCGAAGGCGTGACCGACGTGATCCGCATCTATCGCCACCTCAAGGACGACCTCGGCTTCCACGAAGTCGGCTTCGCCCCAGTCACGGACTCCGGCCAGCAGGCCTACACGCTCGATGACGAGGGCATGGACACGGTCGTCGCCGCGTTCCACGAGCTCGCCGCCGAATGGCTCGCCTATGCCCTGCGCGGCGAGATGCATGGCTTCTCCAACGTCTCTGAGACGATCAGCGAGCTGATCCAGGGCACCAACAAGTCGCACCCCTGCGGCGCTGGCCTCGGCCTTGTCGGCGTCAGCCCTTCGGGCGATCTGTCACCCTGCCACCGCTTCACCGATGCCGACACGCATGTGCTCGGCCACGTCACCACCGGGCTCGACAAGGAAAAGCGCACCGACTTCCTCACGCGCGGCCATGTCGGCGCAAAGTACGAATGCGCGTCCTGCTGGGCCCGCCCGCTCTGCGCCGGTGGCTGCCATCACGAGGCCTTCGTCCGCTACGGCGACACCGGCCACGCCAACCTGCACTACTGCGACTGGATCCGCGAATGGACCGAGGCCTGCCTGAAGATCTACGGCACCGTCGCCCAGCGAAATCCTGAATTTCTTGAACGCTTTGCTGCACGAAAGGGCTTGTCATGAAGCACCTGAAACCCCTCAACAAGAAGGCGCTGCGGATCGAGGAAACCATTTCTTCGACCGAGGAAGACGTCGTCGCGCTCCAGCAGAAGCCGATGCACACGCCGATGGGCTGCTCGATCTCGTTCTCGCCGGGCTGGGAAGTCGATGCGGGCGGCGGCACGGCAGGCCTGTGCCAGCCGGCCGAGCGCGACATCTATGACTGCTACGTCACCTGCTTCTGGCCGGTGCAGGTTCCCGATCATGTCAACTACTCGCCCGACTGGGCCAGCAATTGCGCGACCGCGGCCAAGGACTGGCGCAGCCTCGACATCATCTTCCCCTGAGAGCTGCTGCTCTCTCGTGAAACGTCAGCATCGGAAGACCCGACCCATGAAGAAACTTGGTCTCGCGCTCCTGCCCCTTCTTGCGACCGCCGCCCCGGCGCACGCATCGACCGTGTTCATGGGGTCCTACCCCGACAAGATGCTGATCGTCGACGAGGCGACCGGCGAGATCAAGGACCGCATCACGCTGGCATCGGGCCTGCCCACCTCGATGCGCATCTCGAACGACATGAAGAAGATCTACGTCACCACGATCACCACCAGCGGCATCGAGGTGATCGACACGGCAACCAAGAAGGTGGTCAACTCCTTCAGCCTCAACACCCCGACCACGCGCTATCGCTTCGGCGGCGGCGTGCCCGATCCGACCGGTCGCTATTTCTACACGATGATCCAGAAGTTCGAGAAGCTGCAGGACCGCTGGACCGTCAGCCCGCAGATGTTCGGCGTGATCGACCTGACCAGGAAGGCGGTCGTCCGCACCGCCGACGTGCCCGACGAGGACGTGCGCAACGGCGCCGGGCGCGGCAACTACATGCTGTCGAAGGACGGCAGCACGCTGTTCCTGATCCGCGACAAGGTGCTGGTGGTCGATACCGCATCGCTCAAGGTCAAGGACCGGCTGGAGTTCTCCAAGCCCGAGGCCACCGGCATCGAAGGCGTCAGCTTCGGCGGCGGCGTGGAGGCACTGCGCAATCCCGATCAGTACGTCTCGATGTTCACCGCGCAGGACCCATACATCCGCAACAAGGTCTATGGCGTGGGTCGGTTCGACCTCGTCACCAAGACCTTCGATTTCCGCCCCATCGGCCCCGCCCCGGTCGGCGGTGGCATGGCCGGCCTGCAGGTGTCGAAAGACATGAAGGAAGGCTGGACCGTCGTCACGCAGGAGAAGGTCGGCAACAAGCGCTGCGAGTTCTGGCACCTCGACCTCACTACCAACCTGGTCAAGAACAAGGCCGAGTTCCCCTGCCGCACGCGCTTCCAGTTCGGCATGTCGGGCGATGGCAAGCTGCTCTACATCTATGGCGCCAGCTACGACATCGAGATGTACGATGCGCAGACCCTTGCCCACGTCAAGACCATCGACCTCGGCAATGACACCACCGGCGCGGGGATGATCATTACGCAGTGACAGCTGACGTGCTCATGAGGGGGCAGGGCGTCGCGGTGGCTACGGCCGCGCACCTGCTGGACCGGGCCGGGTTCGCGTTTGCGCGCGAACCCGGCCTGCGCCGTCCGGTGCCGGTGATCATGCTGAGCGATCCAGCGCTGGCCTTGCTGCGCGATGTGTTCGGCAAGCCTGCGCTGTTTGCTGACAGGCCCCGGATCGAGCACCGGGTGGTGAAGTGGGGCGGCGCCGAGGCCGTCGCGATGCCGCACGGGGCAGTCGTTGTTTCGGAGGACGACCTTGCCGCGGCGCTCGATCCGACGAGCGGGTGCGATCCAGGGCCGGTGCAGCCTCGTTTCACGATCGAGGCGATGGCACCGTTTTCCTGCGGCAAAACGCTGCGCTTTGGCGAGCGGATTTCAGCGACCGCGCGGGTCACTCTGAAAGCAAATGCCCCCGCCCGCACCTGCTGGATCGAGGCCGTGGATGCAGGATGGCTGTTCCTGATCCCCGACGGCTTCGGACAAGCGTGGCTCCTCGCCGTTGGGGGTGATCCGCAAACGCTCGCAAGTGATGCGCCGCTGATCGGCCCACTGATCGACGCACTGGAGTCCACTGGCGGCCAGTTCGACACCAGCCCGCGCATGCTGGCGCAACTCGCCGGGGACAATTGGCTGGCCTGCGGCACCGCCGCCATTGCCTTCGACCCGATCTGCGGTGATGGCACCGCACAGGCCGCGCGCGAGGGCATCCTCGCCGCCGCCGTGGTCGGCGCTCTGGCCCGGGGCGAGGAGGCTGGCCTGCTCGCCACGCACTACCACTCCCTGCTGCTCGCCTCGTTGCGGCGCCACCTGCAACTGTCGCTGCCGTTCTACGCCAATGGCGGCGCGGGCCGCTGGTGGCATGAGCAATACGCCGCCGCCAAGGCGGGCTACGAGCAGACGACCGCTCTGCTGGCCAGGCTGCCGGAACCACGCTTTGCCCTGCATGGCTTCGATCTCGTCCGCCGCGAGCTGGCGGCATGAGCGAGGCCCCCAATGTTGCCCCATGGAGCACCTACAAGCGGCTCTGGCCATGGCTCAAACCCTATGCGCCGCGCCTGATCCTCGTCCTCGTCGGCAGCCTCGTCGCCACTGGCCTGACCCTTGCGCAGCCGTGGATTTCCAAGCTGATGATCGACGAGGCGCTGCTCAAGCGGGACTGGCCGATGCTGGTGCGGATCGCCGGGCTTATGGTCGGGGCGACGGTCGGCGGCTTTGCCGTCAACGCACTGGTGTCGTACCGGTACGTCTCGCTCTCGGCGCAGATGCTGTTCGACATGCGCGTGGCCCTGCTGCGCCACCTCCAGCGCCTCTCCCCGCGCTTCTACGGCAGCTTCCGGCTGGGCGACCTGATGTCGCGCCTCAATTCCGACGTTTCCGACGTGCAACGCGTCGCCGGCGACACCCTGCTCTCGGTACTCAGCAACGTACTGTTCTTCGCAGGCTCCGTCGCCATGATGCTCTGGCTCGACTGGAGGCTGTTCCTTGTCGGCACTGTGCTCGTGCCCTTCGCGGTGCTGAGCTTCCTCCATTTCCAGTGTCGCATGACCGACCTCACCCGCCAGATGCGCGAGCGCGGCGCGGACATCGGCAGCCTGCTGGCCGACACGATCCTCGGTATGCGCACGGTCAACGCGCTGGGCGCGGAAAAGCACGAGGCCGATCGTTTCGCCAAGGCCAACAGCGGCTTCGTCGCCACGATGCTGCGCATGCAGACGACCTCGTTCCTCACCGGCGCGCTCCCCGGCACGATTGTCACCGCATCGAGCGCGGCGGTGATCCTCTACGGCGGCAAGCAGATCATCGACGGCACCATGACCATCGGCGCGCTCGTCGCCTTCATCACTTACCACGGCCGCCTGCTCGCCCCCGTCCAGGCGCTGATGGGCCTGACCGCGAGCCTTGCCACGGCGCGCGTCGCGCTCGCCCGCATCTTCGAACTGTTCGACACCGCGCCCGAAGTGGTCGAGGCCGCAAGGCCGTGGCCCCTGCCCGTCGTCACGCGCGAAATCCGTCTCGAAAACGTGACCATGCACCATGGCCGTGAGCCGGTGCTGCAGAACGCCAACCTCGCCATCCCCGCAGGCTCGCTCACCGCGATCCTCGGCCCCTCGGGCGCAGGCAAATCCACCCTCGCCGATCTGCTGGTCCGCTTCCTCGATCCCGTCTCTGGCCGCGTGACCATCGACGGTGCGGATGTGCGCGAACTCACGCTGAGCGACCTGCGTGCCCGCATTCTGCTGGTCGATCAGGCGCCATTCCTGTTCAACGCCAGCATCGCCCAGAACATCGCCTTCGCCCGTCCCGCCGCCACCCCGGACGAGATCGCCGCCGCTGCCTCTGCCGCCGGACTCGACACCCTGATCGCCCGCCTGCCCGAAGGCCTTGCCACCCGCACCGGCGAGCGCGGCCTGGCCCTCTCGGCAGGCGAGCGGCACCGCATCGCTATCGCCCGCGCCCTGCTGCGCCAGCCCGACGTGCTGATCCTCGACGAACCCACCGCCGCGCTGGACGAGGAAACCGAGCATGTCGTCGCCCTCGGCCTGCGCCGCGCCCTGCCCCACGCCACGCTCATCGTCATCACCCACAAGCCCGCGCTGGCGCAGATGGCGGACCATGTGATCCGGCTCGAAGGCGGCAAGGCCCATGTCGAGCCACAGGTAACCGCGCATGGCTAGGATTGCCGTCATCGACAGCGGCGTCCACCCCACGCATCCACATATTGATGCGACGCGGCTCCTGCCCGGCTGCGCGATCCTTGCCGATGGCACCGTGCTGACCGACGCCCACGAAACGCTCGACAAACTCGGCCACGGCACCGCCGTTACCGCCGCGATTCAGGAGCTTGCGCCGCAGGCCGAAATCCTGACGATCCGCGTCTTCCGCGATGGCCTGCGCGCCTCGGCCCGCGCATTGGCAACGGGCATCCGGCAAGCCCTCGAAGCCGAGTGCGACCTGATCAACCTCAGCCTCGGCACGGCAAGCCCCGCCCATGCCGAAGTCTTCGCCCTGTTGGCCGAGGAAGCGACAGACCGCGGCACCCTGATTGTCGCCGCGTACGAGGCAGACGGGCAGCCCTGCTGGCCGGGATGCCTGCCGCAAGTCCTCGGCGTCGGTCTCGACTGGGACCTGCCGCGCGGCACCCCGGCCCTTTGCGCCGACCAGCGCATGGTCATGGCCTCAGGCTATCCCCGCCCGATCCCCGGCGTCGAACCACGCCGCAACCTCTATGGCGTCAGCTTCGCCGTCGCGCAGGTGACCGGCTGGGTCACGGCGTGCGGGCTGCGCCACCGGGCCGAGGCCATCGCCGCTTGCGCCGATTTGCGTACACCCCAAGGAGCCGGTGCCGACTAGGCTTGCGCCCATGATCCAGCCTTTGCGCGCGCCCTCGCCCCAGCAAGCCCTCGCCGAAGGAGAAGCCCTGCTGGCAAGCGCGCCGCACAAGGCGCTGACGCAAGCCGAAGCGATCCTGCGGCAGGCTCCGGGGTATCCGCCTGCAGAATTCCTCGCCGCGCGGGCGCTGCGCAAGATGGGCAAGGGCAAGCAGGCCGTCGCCAGGCTTGACGCCCTGGCGCGAGCGAATGGCCGGGTCCCCGCCGTGTTGTGGGAACTGGGCCAGGCCGCTGCCGAAGCCAAAGACACGCAGCGCGCGATTGCCGCCCTGCAGGCGCTGACGCAGCTGCAGCCCACCGTCGCCGGTGGCTGGTTGCTCCTCGCCAGACAGTTGCGCAAGGCAGGACGCACGCAGGACGCATGGCGGGCCGACCTGTCCGGCGTCCACGCGTCCTCGCGCGATACCGCCCTGCTCAAGGCAGCGGTCGCGGTGCAGGATGGCGATCTCGAGGCCGCGGACCGGATGCTCGCCGAACGTCTCGCCCGCGATAGCGACGATCCCCCGGCTCTGCGCCTCCATGGCGAAATTGCCTGGCGAAAGGGCGAGATGACACCGGCCATCGCGCGCGTTGAACAGGCCGTGGCCAGCGCGCCGGGCTTCGATCTCGCGCGCGATTTCCTGATCCGCCTCCTGCTCCAGACCAACCGCCTGCCCGAAGCGCTCGAACACGCCGAAGTGTTGCAGGCCTCGCCGATCCCCTCGCCCGGCCACAAGCTGATCCTCGCCTCGGTGCTGGTGCGCCTGGGCCATCAGGAGCGAGCGGCAGGCCTCTATCGTGATTTGCTCGCCCGTGATGCGGACCAGCCGCAAGTCTGGCAGAACCTCGGCCACGTGCTCAAGACCTTGGGCCGACAAGCCGAGGCAGTCGATGCCTATCGCGCCGCCGTCACCCGCCAACCGACCATGGGCGAGGCTTGGTGGAGCCTTGCCAATCTCAAGACGGTGAAGCTCGGGCCAGAGGACATCGCGACGATGGAAGGCGCTCTCGCGTCGCTCGCCGACACCACCGAGGAGCGCCGCGAGGACGTGTTCCACCTGCACTTCTCGCTCGGCAAGGCGTTCGAGGATGCCAGGGATCACGCCGCCTCTTTCGCGCATTACGACAAGGGCAATGCCCTGCGGCGCACGATGATCCTGCACGATGCCGATGCCTTCTCGGCAGAGGTTGAGGCGGCCCAGCACACGTTCACTTCCGCATTCATCGCCACCATGGGAGACGGCGGCTGCCCTGCCCCTGATCCGATTTTCGTCGTCGGCCTGCCGCGCTCGGGCTCCACGCTGGTCGAACAGATCCTGTCGAGCCATCCGATGATCGAGGGCACGATGGAGCTGCCCGAGATGATGATGATCGGGGCGCGCCTGCAATCGCGGGTCGACGAGGGCGAGTTTGCCGACTTCGCCGCGATGATCGCCTCGCTCACCCCGGCCGACCGCCAGCGGCTCGGCGAGGAATACATCGAGCGCACCCGCATCCACCGCCAGACTGACCGCCCGCTGTTCATCGACAAGATGCCCAACAACTGGCAGCACGTCGGCCTGATCCGGCTGATCCTGCCCAACGCCAGGATCGTCGACGCGCGGCGGCACCCGCTGTCGTGCTGTTTCTCAGGCTGGAAGCAGCACTTCGCGCGCGGCCAGACCTTCACTTACGATCTGACTGACATCGGGCGCTACTATGCCGATTATGTCGGCCTGATGGCGGCGTGGGATGCGCAGGCGCCCTGCCACGTCCATCGCGTGATCTACGAGCGCATGGTCGCCGATACCGAAAGCGAGGTGCGCCGTCTGCTCGATTACATCGGCGTGCCCTTCGATCCCGCCTGCCTCGAATTCTACAAGACCGAGCGCGCGGTGCGCACCGCCAGCTCTGAACAGGTCCGCCAGCCGATCTTCAGGGACGGGCTGGAGGCGTGGAAGCCCTACGAGCCATGGCTCGGCCCGCTCAAGTCCGCGTTGGGTCCGGTGCTGGACAGCTACCCCGACGCGCCTTCCGTCTAAAGCCCTCTCCCCTTCAGGGGAGAGGGTTGGGAGAGGGGCGAGCGCAAAAGCCCCTCTCAACTTCGGCTAGTCAGCAAGCTGACAAGCCTGCGTATCTCTCCCCTGAAGGGGAGAGAGAGCCAACCCCATCCATATATCTTACCCTACGAAAAAGCCCCCACGGTTTCCCGTGGGGGCAAGGCTACTTTCGCAGGGTAACGCGGTTCGGATCAGTACTTCTGGCCCCAGCGGATGCCGAAGAACTGCGGTTTGATGATGAAAGTGCGGGACGAGCCCGAGCAGAAGTCGATCGAACAGAAGGTGTTCTTGGTCAGCTGCCCACGCTTGTCGAAGGCGTTCTGCAGGAACACGTCGAGCGTCCAGCTTTCGGTCTTGATCCCGGCCGAAAAGTCGAAGCTGACGAAGCCGGGGGTGTTGCCGTAAAGTGCGTTCTGATCGACATTGAGGTCCTGCGTCGCGCCGGTCTGGTAAAGCGCGGCACCCTGGACGTAGAAGTCCTTGTCGCCCCAATCGCCGTCATAGCGCACCGACGTGGTGCCCTTGAACTTCGGCTGGCGCGGCAGGCGGGTGCCGTCGATGGCGGCGACCGAGGAGGTCTGGCCATTGGTGCCCGGAACGGGCGTGCCGACAGCGCAGGTCGCGAGCTGCTTGATGGTCAGCGCCGCGCGGTCTGCTACGAAATTGCAGAAGTCGCCCTTGAGCTTGCCGTCGTTGAACGCGCCCGAGGTGGAGATCGTGACCTTGCCGAGCTTCAGGTCGGCGTCGTACTCGATGCCCTTGACCTCGGCCTTGCCTGCGTTGCCGGTGTAGCCCGCACCCTGTGCACCAGCCACGACCACGCCGTACTGGATGTTGTTCCACTTCTCGAGATAGATCGCGGCATTGAGGCGGAACATGTTGTTCCAGGTGCCCTTGAAGCCGAGTTCGAAGTTGGTCAGCTCTTCGGACTTGAACGGCGGCGCGGCGACGACCACGCCCGGAAGCGTCGCGGTTGCACGGATACGCAGCGGACGGTTGTAACCACCCGGACGGAAGCCGGTCGAGTAGTTGGCGTAGATCATCTTGTCGGGCTGGAACTGCCAGTTCAGCGCCACCTTGTGCGTCTCGCCCTGCTCGCGATAGCGACCGATGCTTTGCGGATCGAGGCGGTTGATGTTGCGGCATTGCAGGCGCTCGGCCGGCAGTGGCAGCGGGCATCCCACCGAGTTCGTCGGCAAGTAGATCGACGGCGCATTCTGGGCTGACGCCGCAACGCCGGCAAAGCCCGTCACGTCATAGCGCGTCCAGAAATAACGGATACCGCCGGTCAGCTTGAGCTCGGGCGTGATGTTGTAGTGCCCTTCGGCAAAGACCGCATAGTCCTTCCAGTGGTTGGTCTGCTCGGTCAGGTAGAAGGCATCGCGCTTTACCGCGGGCGAGCCGAGCACCATCGTGCCGCCTTGGCTGACCGGAATGCCGAACCCTGCCGGGTTGCTGTCGCCACCGCCGGACTTGGTGTAGCCGACGATGTCGGCCAGGCCGTGGATGCCGTAGTCGTTGTTGATGTCGTTGGTCTGGTGGTGGAGGAAACCGCCAATGGTCACGTCGAACGGCCAGGACTTCGGCGTGGTCAGGCGCACTTCCTGCGTGAACTTCTTCTCGTTGCGAAGCCCGCTGTAGAACTGCGTCGGATTGATCAGGCTGCTGCACTTGAGCGAGGCGCCGGAACCGGTACAACCGTTCTTGCTGAAGAACTGCAGGTAGTTTTCGTAGCCCGGGCCGAAGCCGTCATAGGTGACGGTGTAATAGGTGTAGTCGTTCAGCAGCTTGATCTGGCGCTGGTAGTAGCCGGTCGCCGAAACCAGATCGAAATCGCCGATGTGGCCATGGATGCTCAGCGCGGCCTGATAGAACCTGTCGTTCTGGCTGGTCTTGTCATAGTCGTGCACCTCAAGGTCGCCCACGCGGGGATCGAAACCGAAGTAGCCGTTGGCGATCTGCTGCTGGGCGGTGATCTGTGGCATGATATCCCAGCCGTCGAACGGCTGCCACAGCACCTGAAGCCGCCCGCCATAGCCCTCAATCGTGTTGTAATCGTCCTGCGCGATCGACGAGTTGTCGAGTGTGAAGCTGGTGTTCGGGTTATCGTCGCCGAGCGTCAGGACCGAGGGGCGACCATCGTTGAACTTGCCGTTGTTGGGCGTGTTGTCGATGTAGCCGCCATCGCGCCGGTAGAAACCCATCGCGCGGATCGCCAGCGTATCGGTAACGGGCAGGTTGATATAGCTCTGGTACTGGCCGCCGAAATCGCCCTTGCCGTACTTGTTGACCTCGGCATCATAGCCGAACTCGAACTTGTCGGGATTGGGCTTTTTCGTGATGAAGCGGATCGTACCGGCCAGCGAGCCTGCACCGTAGAGCGTGCCCTGCGGCCCCGAGAGCGCCTCGATGCGCTCAAGATCGTAGGCCATGATGTCGGGCAGGCCAGTCCCGGTGATGGGGATATCGTCGATATAGTAGCCCACGGATTCACGCCCGCCGCCCGCCGGCACAATCCCGCGGAAATAGGGCGTGTTGCGGCCCGGCCCGATGCCGGCGAAGGTCACAGACGGCAGGAGCGAGGCAAAGTCGGTCAGGCCCTTGACCTGGCGCTGGCCAAGCGTGTCGGCGCTCAGCGCCTGCATCGAGATCGGGACTTTCTGGATCGAAGTGGCAGTGCGCGTCGCGGTCACCACGATCTCGCCCAGGCCCTGCTCCTCGGCAGCCTGCGGTTCGGCAGCAGGAGCGGCGGCTTCCTGAGGCTCGTCGGCGGCGCGGGCGACGGTGGGCAGGACCATCGTCGAAAGGATGGTCGAAACGCCCAGCGCCCGCATGGCTTTGGATTTGAACCCGATCTGCTTCTTCATCTCGTCAACCCCCTGTTATGGCTGGCCCGGACAGGTCTGACCCGGCCCTTGCTTCTCCCCGTGCATCCATCCCCAATTCCATTGCGCATCTTCCCCACATTGCACCGCAACATGGCCGGACCGCCGCACAGACGGCCCAGATGAAAAGGCAAAGCATCCCCGCCAGCCGAAGACAGCAGCGTCTCCGGCCCCGTCGCGTCGGCGCGACAGACATCAGGTTGTCAGCAATACCCCTTCGACCGGCGCGGCCTTTTGACCATTCCATGACGCCTGTCCGGGATTGATAATGCTGCAGAGCAACATGGAGTCAACGCCCTTTTGGGCAGGTGGCTCACCCTTTTCGGATCGAGGCCAGAAACCCGTTGACGCACATAGCAAACGGCGCCCGGATCACTCCGGGCGCCGTTTCGGACAACAGCAAGGTTTTGCGCTTACCAGCTGCCGGTGTTCGGCATGCTTGCCCAAGGCTCCTGCGGCGGCAGATGGCCCTCCTGAAGCAGTTCGATCGAAATGCCGTCAGGCGATTTGACGAAAGCCATGTGCCCGTCGCGCGGGGGGCGGTGCACGATGTGGCCCGCATCCATGATGCGCTGGCAGGTCTCGTAGATATTGTCGACGCGATAGGCGAGATGGCCGAAATTGCGCCCGCCGCCATAGACTTCGGCAGGCGATCCGTCTTCCGGCGGCCAGTTGTAGGTCAGCTCGACCTCGGCGACGCCCTCCTGTCCAGGAGCGGACAGGAAGATCAGCGTGAAGCGTCCCTGCTCGCTCGAGAAGCGGCGCGTCTCCTTGAGACCGATCAATTCGAAAAAGGCGATCGTCGCGTCCGGGTCGGTCACGCGGATCATGGTGTGGAGAAACTTGGTCACGGCTAGGGATTCCGTTCAAAAGCGGTTCATCGACAGAATCGCACAACTTGTCGCAGGCAACCAGGCCCGGGAGATGGCGATGCAGGCTGAAGATAGTGACGACGCGGCGGAAACCCAAGGGCGCGGCTCACGTATCCTGCCGCAGGGTGGAATGGCGCTCCTGCCGGTCGCGATTCTGGCGGCCGGACTGGTCACCGGCGGCTGGTTCATCGGCGACGGATTCCGCCGCGCCAAGGTTGCCGATCGTTCCGTCACCGTGCGCGGCCTGGCCGAACGTGAGGTGACTGCCGATCTCGCCACATGGACCTTGGCCTATTCCGCCACCGCGCCCGACCTTGCCAGCGCACAGGCCAGCGTCGACCGCGACAGCCAGGCGATCCGCGCCTTCTTCGGCGAACTCGGCTTCCCCGCAGACGCGCTGCAGCCGACCGGGGTCAACGTCCAGACGATGACCAGCGACGGCGTCGTCAGCTTCTCCGTGCGCCAGCGCATGACCTTGCGCACCACCGATATCGCCCGCGCGCAACGGGCAGTGAAGCGCCAGTTCGATCTGGTGCGGCGCGGGGTGATGCTCGAGGAAGGCTCGGGCATGGCCTATACCTTCACGCGCCTCAACGCGATCAAGCCCGAAATGGTCGCCGCCGCCACCAAGGACGCGCGCGCCGCCGCCGAACAGTTCGCGCGCGACAGCGGCGCCTCGGTCGATGGCATCAAGACCGCAAGCCAGGGTTATTTCGAGATCACCGCGCGCGATGGCGATGGCGGCGGCTGGGGCGTGTCGGACACGCCATACAAGAAGGTCCGGGTGGTCACGACGATCGACTTCTACTTGCGCTGATCCGGCCGGGCTGCGGGCCGGACTGCGGGCAAGCCCCGAGGGCCTCGGCAACGCATTGCTTGGCAAAGGTGTTGCATGAAGCACAGGCCGGGGCCATATCGCGCGCTAACGAGGATCCATGTTCAACAAGCTTCGCTCGCTGTTTTCATCTCCTGTCGCCGAAGAGCCCCTGCCGCAGCAGGCCTCCCTGCTTGCCGGGCAGCGCGTCTATGCGATTGGCGACATCCACGGACGGCTTGACCTGTTCGAGCAGCTGCTCGCCCGGATCGACGCCGACGATGCGTCGCGCGGGGCTGCCGACACGACGCTGATCCTGCTCGGCGATCTGGTCGATCGCGGCCCCGACAGCCGCGGGGTGATCGAGCGGGCAATGCAGCTCGTGGCCACCGGCAAGGTCCGCATCCTTGCCGGCAACCATGAAGAGATGATGCTCGGCAGCCTGCGCGACGAGGAAACGATGCGCCATTTCCTGCGCCACGGCGGCCGGGAAACGCTGTTCAGCTATGGGTTGCGGGGCGAGGAATACAGTCGCGGCAATCTCGAAGAGATCATCGAGCGGGCGAATGCACTGGTTCCCCCCGATCACATTGCCTTCATGCAGGCGATGGAAGACCAGATCGTCATGGGCGATTACCTGTTCGTCCATGCCGGCATCCGCCCCGGTGTGCCGCTTGACCGGCAGATGACTTCGGACCTGCGCTGGATCCGCCGCGAATTTCTCGATCATGCCGATCCGCACGGCCACCTTGTCGTGCATGGCCACACGATCACCGACGAGCCGGTGCTGAGGCACAACCGCATCGGCATCGATACCGGCGCCTTTGCTTCCGGCAAGCTCACCGCCTTGGGTTGCGAGGGAGATCGGCGATGGCTGCTGACAGCTTTCATCGCACCGCAGGAACGCGAAGCCGCCTGAGCCGTTGAGGCGCTGCACTTCGCTGCAATGCAACAATTTTTGTTATGTGTTGCAACATCGCCACGGCTTCCGGAAAATGGCCGGAAACGAGGCAACTGCGCAATCTTTGGATACGCGCAGGCAAACTCCACGACAGTTTTTTACGCAGGCGCAAACCACGCCGCCGCATTGTCGTAACCTCGTCATTATAGTGTCACCTGAGACCGGTTTGGAGCCAAGGCAAGGGCCGCTAAGGCCGCTCGCGAAGGTTCGGCGCACCGGGTGATTCCCGCTCCGGCCTAAGCATACGGCGGGGAACAACCGCGCCACAAACCGCGCCACACGGCGCCTTGAAACGGGGTCAGATAATGCAGATGAAGTTCCTGGTCGCAGCCTCGACCATTGCTCTCGGTAGCGTCGCGATGGCCGGCGCAGCCCACGCCCAGTCCACCGGTTCGGTCGACTTCGAACAGCCGATCATCGTCACCGGCACCGTCGCCAAGTCGGTTGCAGGCGTCGAAACGCCGAACACGACCCGCGCCAAGCAGGTGCTTGACCAGGCCATCATCAGCCGCCAGGCACCCGGCCAGTCGATCAACGACATCATCAACCTCGTTCCCGGCGTCAGCTTCCAGAACAACGACCCGTTCGGTTCGGCCGGCGGCACGCTGACCATCCGCGGTTTCGACAGCACGCGCATCTCGCAGACCTTTGACGGCCTGCCGCTGAACGACACCGGCAACTATGCGCTCTATTCGAACCAGCAGCTTGACCCCGAGCTGATCGAACAGGTCAACGTCAACCTCGGCTCGACCGATGTCGACAGCCCGACTGCCGCCGCTTCGGGTTCGACCGTCAACTACCGCACCCGCAAGCCGACCGAAGACTTCGGCGTGCGCATGGTCGGTTCGGCCGGCCGCTTCGATTTCATGCGCGTGTTCGGCTCGATCGACACTGGCAACCTCAATGCTTCGGGCCTGCGCGCGTTCATCGCCGCCAGCTCTGCCACCAACGACACGATCTTCGGCGGCATCGGCGAGATCAACAAGAAGCAGATCAACGCCCGCATCTTCCAGCCGCTGGGCGACAATGGCGACTTCATCTCGATCGCCGGTCACTACAACCGCAACCGCAACAACTTCTTCGGTTCGGTCAACCTGCGCAGCGACACCTTCCCCGACACCAAGGCCGAGCGTGACATCAAGACTGCGCGCTGCACGATCGCGGCCCCGGTCGCTGGCGTTGCCGATGCCGCCACGAGCTGCGGTTCGGCCTTCGACTACCGCTACAACCCCTCGAACACTGGCAATATCCGCATCAATTCGCGCTTCACGCTGGCCGATGGCCTGGTGCTGACCGTCGATCCGAGCATCCAGTACACCAAGGCCAACGGCGGCGGCACGCTGATCGCCAGCGAAGGCCTGACCCCGCAGGGTCTTTCGGGCTTCATTCAGGGCTCGAGCTCGAACCCGAACTACTTCGCCGGTGTCGACATCAATGGCGACGGTGACATCCTCGATCGCGTCCGCGTCCACAGCCCCAGCCAGACCCAGACCTGGCGCCTCGGCGTCATCTCGTCGCTGCGCTACGATATCGACGACAACAACACCGTCCGTCTTGCCTACTCGTACGATCGCGGCCGTCACCGGCAGACGGGTGAAGCGGGTCTGCTCGCCCAGAACGGCTTCGGCGCCGATTACTTCCCGGTCGACAACCCGATCCTCGCCAAGGACGGTTCGAGCCTGCAGAAGCGCAACCGCCTGTCCTATGCGATCCTGCATCAGGTTTCGGGCGAATACCGCGGCGACTTCAAGGATCTGACGGTGACCGCCGGTGTGCGCATGCCGTTCTTCCGCCGCAACCTGACCAACTACTGCTTCGCAACGTCAGCAGGCGGCAACGTCGCCTGCTTCGGCACCGATGCGGCCAACGCCACGTACGACGCGGCAACCACCTTCCAGACCCCGCAGCAGCGCATCTTCAACTATTCGAAGCCGCTGCCGACCGCCGGCTTCACGTACCGCATCGGTGCCAGCGCCAGCGTGTTCGGCAACTACTCGAAGGGCCTGCAGGTGCCGGGTACGGACAACCTCTACCAGTCGTTCTTCTACGCTCCGGATCGTGCTGAAGCGAAGCCGAACCCCGAAACCTCGCACAACTTCGACCTCGGCTTCCGCGTCCGTTCGGGCCGCGTGCAGGCGCAGGCTTCGGGCTGGTGGACGATCTACAACAACCGTCTGGCCTCGGCCTACGACGTCGATCTGGATGCGACGATCTATCGCAACCTCGGCCGCGTTGACAAGTACGGCGTCGACGGCTCGATCTCGTTCATGCCGGTCGACCAGTTCAGCCTCTACCTGTTCGGCTCGTACCTGAAGTCGAAGATCAAGAACAACGTGGTCATCGGCGAGACGACCTCGGGCGGCGTGACCACCCCGATCTTCGCCCAGACCGCCGGCAAGCGTGAAGGCGGCGCGCCGGTCTACACCTTCGGCGCCCGCGCCCAGGGTGAAATCGGCCCGGTCTCGCTCGGCGTCCAGGCCAAGCGCACCGGCCCGCGCTACGTCAACGACCAAAACCTGCCGATCACCTCGGGCGGCTCGGTCGTCTATCCGAACAAGACCCCGGCATACACGCTGGTCGATCTCGACGCCAAGGTCAGCCTCGAGTTCCTCGGCCTGAACGACAAGACGTTCTTCCAGCTGAACGTCCTCAACGTGTTCGACGAAGTCTACGTCGGCGGCTTCAGTGGCACCGCAACTTCGACCACGAGCGTGCCCTTCGCCCAGATCGGCGCACCGCGCACGGTGATCGGCTCGATCAGCGTCGGCTTCTGATAAGCCTGAACGGTTGAACAAAACGGCGCGGGGTGGGGAAACTCACCCCGCGCTTTTTTCATCTTGGGCCGGTTCGTTGGCGCTGGTTCCAACGGCTGCTATCGCGGCTGAAAATCCAAAAGCTGCCTGTCAGGACACGACGCCATTGCTGCCGTTCCAAGGCGCCGCTACTTTGCCCCTGTGACCCGCACTTGGCTCTTACTGGTTTTGTCCCTTGCTACAGGCGCCTGTGATGACGCTTGCAGCGATGAAGTCATAACCCGGCTTACTTCGCCAGATGGCAAGCACGAAGCGGTGATGTATCAACGCGACTGCGGTGCGACCAGCGGATACTCGACGCAAATCTCGATTGTTGAAGTCGGACAAGGCCCAGCAGGAGGAGGCAATACGTTTCGCGCGGACGACAATCACGGAGCCGCAAAAGTCGGGGATTGGGGCGGCTCATGGGCTGAAATCAAATGGCTTGCGTCCGACCGCCTGCTCGTCCGGTATGCTGACAAGTCTCGGATCTTCGAACAGGATCATTCAGTTGCTGGCGTATCGGTCAGCTACGAAACCGTTGCATCGTAAGCGGCAGCTTTCCACCCCTTCCCAGCCATTCGCGCTATCGTGCAGATACGCCGAAACCGGTCGTAAGCTTACAGACGAAACCAACCGCCCCACTCAGCCCACCCTCAATTATAAACACACGCATCCAGCGCCCCGTTCTTCACCACCCGGACCTGGCGCGCGATGGAATTGCCATGGCGCCGGGTGAAGCCGCCGGCGCCGTTGACTTCGCGCTCCTTGGGCAGGGGCAGCACGGCGGCAATGCGCGCCGCCTCGACCGGGCTCAGCTTGCGCGCGCTCTTGCCGTAATAGCGCTGGGCACCCGCTTCGACGCCGTAAGTGCCAATGCCTGTCTCGGCGACGTTGAGGTAGACTTCCATGATCCGGCGCTTGCCCCAGATCGTCTCGATCAGCACGGTGTACCAGGCTTCCAGACCCTTGCGGAAATAGCCACCGCCCTGCCACAGGAACACGTTCTTGGCGGTCTGCTGGCTGATGGTCGAGCCGCCGCGGATGCGCCCGCCCTTCTGGTTGCGCTTGAACGCCTGCATCATCGCCTCCTGATCGAAGCCGTTGTGCTGGCAGAACTTGCCGTCCTCGCCCGAAATCACCGCGGCCACCATGTCGCGGTCAATGTCGCCAAGCGGAGTCCAGTCCTTGGTGATGGAATGATCGTCCATCAGCATGGTCAGCGTGACCGGCACCGGCACGAACTTGTAGATCACCACCTGAACCACCGAGATGAACAGGAAGGCGGCAATCAGCCGGGCAAGAATCCAGCCGATGCGCCCGATGATTCCGGAGCGTCGGCCAGTGGTGGTGCGGGGGTTCTTCAGGTCCTCGAGCATGGCCCCAGCCTATCCGCGCCGCACCCGGTCTGGCAACGCCTTGGCAGACCTGATCGTCAACTGCTCTGCGAATAACGATGCAGCCGGTCGGCCAGCCGCGCCACCGATGGCACGACGATGCGGCGTCCCTCGCGCGTGACCAGCCCTTCCTTGATCAGCAGCGAGAATTCGCGCGTCACGGTTTCGCGGTTCGTGCCGATGCGGGCGGCAAGTTCGGCCTGGGTCGGAATGCGGTTGATCGTGGCGGCGCCGGCCTGATCCGGCTCGCCTGCCAGCCGCAGCAATTCTGCCGTCAATCGCGGCCCGACGCCCATCGTCGAAAGCTCGTAGATGCGGTTTGTCAGGTAGCGGACTTGGTGCGAAAGGTACCGGGCCAGCCACAGCGAGAGGACCGGCTCCACGCCCAGCAGGCCGGTAAAGGTCGGCCCGGGAATGACCAGCAGGGTACTGTTCTCAGCCGCGACCACGTCGGCCGAGCGCGGCTCCCCGTCGATCGCGGCAAGTTCCCCGAACATCTCCCGCGCGCCGATGGCACGGAGCACCGTCTCGCGCCCCTGCGCCGAAACGAGCGAGACGCTGACGCTGCCCTCCAGCACGACGTAGACGTCGGTCGCTGGCAGACCCACCGCAAGCAGGACCTGCCCCTTGCGCACGCGCATCTGCCGCCCGTGAAGAGCAAGAACTGCCTGGACATCATCCGGCACCATTAGGATCGAACTGGACACAGATATCACCGTTCCCGCGGCATCTCACGGCGAAGGCTTAGAGAATGTGCGCCAAATCACAAGGGGCCGGTGCGCTGGCCGACGGACGCCTCACGCGGGCGGACGGCATAGAGAGCGGCCCGACACTTCCACCGTTTTCGGCCAATTGCCGGGGACGAACGACCGAGGCCAATGCAGCGCTATCTCATCTGGAAATCCGGCCCCGGCCCCCTGCAGGTCGAATTCCGGCGCGTGGGCGAGGCCATCCTGCGCCCGTCGCTGCAGATCGTCACGCCGACCGGTTCCGATCCCCTGCCCCGGCAGGACGATTGCGATGTCGCGCGCTTTTCGCTTTCGGACGAGGATGTCGACCGCGTGCTTGCGGCACGGGGCGCTCTGCGCCCGCCCTGCCTGATGCTGCAATGCGATGCCTTTCTGGGCCTGGCGTGCGACCAGCGGCGCTGGGGCTGGTCCATCCGCGTCTCGCGCCAGGGCGAGGCGCTGCCATGCTACGACCTTGACGGCACGGCCCTGCCGCTGCGCCGCGATGGCTTTACCCGGGCGCAGTTGCAACGCATCCCGGAACGCTCGGGCATGGCGCGCAGCCACCAGATCATCGGCCTGTCATGACCGGCAGTGCGACAGCACATGCACAACGCCCCTGCCGATTCTCGTTGCGATTCAGTCAACAAACTGAATATCTGCCATTGTCAGTCGGTTTGGCGCGAGATTCGACCGGACTGTCATGGGGGCGAAAGACAACAAGGTGCGGGCCGAGGGACTCGATACTGCCACCGGACAACCGGTGCAGCCGATTGCCGGGGAAGCGAACGGGCGGGTGCCCTCGCTGTCCGGCGATGTCGAGGCCGTGCGCTTTGCCACCGTGCTTTTCGCCGATATCGTCGGCTCCACCCGGCTCATTTCCGTGCTCGATCCGGAAGACGCCCGCGACGTTCTTGACAGCACGATCAGCCTCATCCGCAAGGCGATCCACGATTTCGACGGCATGGTCGTGCGCGTACAGGGCGATGGCGTAATGGCCGTGTTCGGCGTGCATCCGGCGGTGGAGGACCACCCCTTGCGCGCCGCGCTTGCTGCACGCGCCATTGTCGAACGCATGCGCAGCGGGCCTTCGGGCATTCTTCCGGCACCGCGCGCACGCGTCGGCCTCCATTCCGGGCCGATCCTGCTGCGCCGCCAGGACAACGATTTCGGCAGCATCCTCGATGTCGTCGGCCATGCCACGCACGTTGCCGGGCAGATCGAAAAGCTCTCGCCACCGGCCAGCGTGGCAATTTCGGCCACTACCGTTTCGCTGATTGCCGAATCCTGCCAGTTGCAGCCACTCGGCACGATCACCAGCGAGATCGACCAGCGCGGCGAAGCGGTCTTCGAACTCACCGCGATTGATCTTGAAGGCGGTGACCGCATTCCGGTGAAGGGCAACGCCACCAGCCCGCTGATTGGCCGCGATGTCCAGCTCGACGCGGTCAAGGCGCTGGTTTCGGGTCAGGCGGGCGCCGCATTGTGCATCGTCGGCGAAGCCGGGATGGGCAAGAGCCGCCTGCTTCTGGAAGGCGCGCGCCTCTCGGCGGGCTTCGGCGTGACGACGCTGGTGGTCCGTGGCAACGCCCTGCTCGCGCCGGTGCCGTTCGGTTGCCTCGGCGGTCCTGTCCGACATCTGATGCAACTGTTGCAGCCCCTGCTGGCCGACGTGGCATCCGCCGCAGCGTTGACGGCAGACCAGGCCGAATGCCTGCAGGGCCTTATCGACAATGGCCAGAAGTGGCTGGCCCATCTCGCTCCGGGCGACCGCAACCGTATCGCCACGCAGACGATCCTGCGCCTTTTGCAGCTCGCCGTAGTCCACGTTCCCCTGCTCCTGCTGGTCGACGATGGCCAGTATCTCGATCGCGAAAGCCTGTCGGTGCTCACCGGCATCAGGGATGGCCGCATCATGACGATGCTTCTGGCCGGACGGCCGGAAGCGCTCACCAGCCTCGCCCAATGCTGCGATCAGGTGATGAACCTCGAACCGCTCGGCCCCCGCGCCGCACGCAGCCTTGTCGCGATGATCAACCGCTTCGCTCCGCTTGATGACGATACAATCGAGCGGATTCTCGACCGTGCCCAAGGCCTGCCGCTCGCCCTGCAGGAATTCGCGGTCAGCGCGCAAGGCGAGGACGGCACAGAACCGGCCGAACTGTCGGCCCGCATCCCGGCACGGCTCGATGCCCTGCTTGGCGCCCGCCTCGCCGCGCTTGACGATGATGCGACGCGCCTGTGCCAGTTCTGCGCCGCACTTGGGCCGATCTTCCCGGTAAGCCACTTGCAGCAGGGCGCTGCCCTCGTCTGCCGCAACCCTTCCGGCGCCATCGCGCGGCTGGTCGAAGCGCGGGTGGTGGAATTCGCCGTGGCCAACCAGGCGCGGTTCACCCACCAGCTGGTGCAGGAAGCGGCCTATCGCACCATGCCCCGGCGGCGGCGGACCGCGATGCATGCCAAGGCGCTCGAACTTCTCGCCACGCAGGCCTCGTCATCGCAGGAGGCCGAGGTCGCCAGCCATGCCGAACTTGCGACCCACGCCGAGAAGGCCGGCCTGCCGCAGCGCGCTCTCGGACATCTCTGGGATGCCTGCCAGCAGGCATTGAGCCTCGCCGCGATCGATTCGGTGCGCCAGCTCTACCTGCGCGCGCGTGAAATGGCGGCACGCCTAGAACCGGCCGCTGCCGCGATGGAACGGGCACGCTTCTCGCTGCTCGCCTTCGATACGCTGCAGCAACTCTCGCAAGAGCAGATCACGCGCGAAGACATGGCGCTTCTGGCCGAAGGCACCGTCGACATGGGCCCCGGCATCCGCACCGTCGCACGGATCAACATGGCGCTGCTTGACTGGATCGATGGCGCTCCGCTTCAGGGTGAAGCCTGGCTCGCCCGCGCCGAGGCCGATCTCGATGCGCATGACAGCTTGCCCCGCCGGACCTATGCCGATCTCGTCGCGGCCTATCTCGCCTTCTCGCAAGCCCGCCCGCGTGCGGCAATCGCGCGGATCGAACGTCTGGGCAACCGGCTGGACGATGGACAGCGCGGATCGACCTTCGGCGCGGTGGTGGTGATCCCCCACGTCCTCGCCCGCGCTTTCGGCGCGTGGTATCTTACCGATCTGGGTGAAATCGCCAAGGCACGCTCGTGGGTGGCCGAGGCGCTCAACCTTTCGCGCCGCTATGCCCACGCCTATTCCCGACTGCTCGCCGATCTCGCCCATGGCTACCTGCATTACCGCGAGGGCAGGTTCGAACGGGCCCTTGGCATATTGCGCGGCGCCTATGCCGATTGCCTGCACCACCATTTCCTCGGCTTCGAACCGGCCAGCGCAAGCTGGCTTGCCCTGACCCTGATCGAACTCGGCCAATTGCACGAAGCCGAAGCCGTGCTGGCGGAATCGGTCGCGCGTGGCCACTTCCGGCAGGTCCGCACTTCTGCGACCTACTACCTGCACGAGGCCCGCGCCCGCCTCGCCATGGCGCAGGGCAAGGTGGTGCAGGCCGCCGACCTTGCCGCCGAGGCTCTCGAACACAGCCGCTCGTGCGGAGAAGCGATGCACGAACTGCACGCACTGGTGCTGTGCCGCGAGGTTGAGGCGCATACCGGGATGGCCGTGTGGGGCGCGCAGGATGTGCCGACCGCCGATCTCGTCAGCAGGATCGACGAACTCGGCCTCGCTTGCCTGCAACGCCGGCTCGTCGCCATCGAGGATCGCATCGCATGAACCAGCAGGACGTGCTTGCCGCAGCGTCAGCCCGGTTGTTCCAGCCGGGTGCGCCCGCGCTGCTCCGCTGCGCCGAGCTGGACAAGAACGGCGTTCGTGTCTTCGCCGCCGCAAGGCACGACGTGGTCAGCGCCCTGCTCTGCGAAGAAGACACGTTCTCTCTGCAGCAGTACGACGACTTGCTCGAACAGGTCCTGCCCGGCACGCGCTACCTTGTGGGTGAGAACGACGCCAACCGGCAAGTGCGCCTCCGCCAGCTCCATGCTGCGCAAAGCTGGCTCAATGCCCGCATCCCCGGCGTGAACCCAAGCCTTCCGCCCAATCTCGATCCCGGTTTCCGCGGCTGGATCGCAGCCATGGCGCGCGAGGAAGCTACGCATCTTCTCGACCGTTACCAGCCGCGCGCGCGCACTGGCGAGACCATCAACTTCGTCCGCGAATATGCCTTCCTGCTCTCCTACCGCATGGCGCGGCGGGTTCTGGGCGTGCCTGCACCCTCCAAGGTGCCATGGCCGGTGCCGCTGCTGCTGTTTGCCCGCAACCTGACGAGACCCGGCCCCGCCCTTCGCCGCAGGGACGAACTGGGCGATGCGCTCAACGCCCTGTTCCTGCAGGTGCCACTGTTCGGCCATGTCTTCGGAACCATCACCACCAGCACCGGGACGATGCCGTGGCTGGCCGGGAAGACCGCCAGCGTCGGCCTCGCCGCCATCGACGATGCGCTCGACATGCCGCAAGTGGCGCCCGAAACCAGCCTGCTCAGCGCGCTTGTCGCGGTGCAGCCGCAGTTCCCCGAAGTCGCCGACTACCGCCTGCAGGCGCGCAGCGTCCTGTTCGAATTGACCGGCGCGCTCGTGCTGATCGTCGGCAAGGTGCTTTCGGAAGTGGCCGCCTTCAGCGCCTCGGAGCGTGGACGCGCAGCGGGCATCCCTTGGCCCGCGCTGGTGCAGCGGCTGGGCGATCCCGCGCCAAGGCCCGAAGCGCGCGACGCCACCGTCGCCGAAATGCTGCGCCTTGCTGATACCAGCCAGCTCGTCCGCCGCGTCCGCCACGATTGCACTTGGCGCGGGCAGCAACTGAAGGCCGGTGACCGCATCGTTGCGCTGGTCGGCGCTGCAGCGCACGACGAGGCAGCATTTCCCCAACCGCACCGCTTCGCTCCCGATCCGGCGCGCCCCTACATCACCTCCGGCCCGCTGCAGGGGCCCCATGTCTGCTACGGCCGGGGCATTGCCTGGACCATCATTGCCGAGGCCATCGCCGCCACATCCGGGCGAATTGAACCCGCACCCAACGCCGCTCTCGGCACCTTCCTCGGCCTGCCCGACGACCTGAGCTTTACCGCCATCCCCTAATTACAAAGGAACCAACCTTTGAGCGTCAATCAGGACTTCGTCACCGTTGCCATCCCCTTCGGAGACAAGTCCGAATGGTGCGACGTCGGCGATATAGAGCGCGAGATCGGCGAACTCGGCAATCCGGCGAACGAAGCCATGGCCACGGCCCTGCGCCAGACCGGCGTGGTCCACTTCGCCAGCATCCACGCCATCCCGCCCGAAGCGCCGGGAAAGCAGGCCCATCTGGTGCTCGAAGCCACAGTCGATGGCAACGCCGGACGTGCGCTCGATCTGATTGCCGAATACGCCGGAGCGCTCCTGCTCCCGGTGCTCAAGCTGACCAGCGGCATCAGCGCGGTCGGCGAGGTCCTGCCGCTGCTGCGTCGCCATGCCTACGGCATCAACCCGGCGGTGTTCCGCGTGCCGTTTCTCGACCGCCGCCTGACCGGCCTGCCCTTCGTCGGTCTGCCGGGCCTCGGCGTTCGCACCATCGACGAGAACCGAGCAATCGTCGCCAAGGCGCGTTCCATCATCGCGCGCGAACGTGCCCGCTCCTCGCTCCACGGCCCGCAAAGCCTGTTCCGCGTCGTCGCGACAGAGCTGAAGGACGACCTCGTCCGTCTGGAAGACCGCAAGCCGCCCAAGCTCGCGTTCTGCGAACGCAACGACGCGCCGTGGCTGGATTTCGCCCGCTCGCGCTGGACGCTCGGCTGGATCGGCAAGGGCCTTGCCAACGCGCAAGGACTGATCTGGCCGCTGCTGGGTATCGGCTATCTTCTGGCACTTCTGCTCGGCCGCGCGGGCGGAGCCACCGGCTTTGCGCTCCTCAAGGGCGCGATCCTGCCCGCCGTGGTCATCGCGCTGCTGATTGTCGCCGCGGTGGCGTGGGCCTTGCGCCGCGACGAACTCGCCAACACGCCGGTGGACCGCACGCCATCTGCCGCCGCACTCGGCGCGATGATGGCCAAGGAGAATGCCCCCGGCGTGATCCCCAACCACATGGTCAGCGTCACTACCCTGCGCAAGGCATGGGTGCGCAAGTGGACCTTGCCGCTCGCCTTCACTGCCGTTGCCATCATGGCGAAGATCGGGGTGATGCGGAAAGGCTTCCTCGCCACCATCGGCACGATCCACGCCGCACGCTGGGTCGTCCTGCCGGGCACGCGCCAGCTGGTGTTCTTCTCGAACTACGATGGCAGCTGGGAAAGCTACCTCGAAGATTTCATCACCAAGGCATCCGAAGGCGTCACCGCCGTCTGGAGCAATGCCGAAGGTTTCCCCGCCACGCGCCTGCTGTTCTTCAAGGGCGCCGAGGACGGCGACCGGATGAAGCGCTATGCCCGCTGCTCGATGCGCCCCACCCCGTTCTGGTTCGCCGCACACCCCGATCTTTCCACCACCGCCATGCGCAAGCACGCGCTGATCGTCAGCGGCCTCCTGTGCAAGGACCGCCTCGAAGCCAACCCGTCGGACGCCGAGGCCTGGCTCGACCTGTTCGGCTCGATCCCCCGCCCCGATTACGGGTTGCAGTATGAGGAAATCCAGACGCTGATGTTTGGCGGGCTCAAGCGTCATCCGCACAGCCGCGTCGTCGCGCTCAACTTCGGAGAGCCGAGGCGCGAAGGCAGCGCCCACCCTTATGCCCACGTGCAGAAGTGGCTGGCTGGCCTGATCGCCGAAGACCTCGTCTCGTTCGGTGACAAGCCGCCGCAGGACTTCGTCTGCAATATCGCCTTCTCCGCCGCCGGCCTGCGCCTGCTCGGGCTGGACAAGGAACTGGCGCTCGAAGGCCCGGGCACGCCGCAAGGCTTCCCGCCGGCCTTCTCGCTCGGCATGGCCCACGCCAGCCGCAAGCGCGCACTGGGCGATCCAGAACAGCTCGAATGGTGTGACGACGATACCCACATCGTGCTGCTGCTCTATGCCAAGGACGAAGTTGCCGCGCAGAAGTTCGCGCAGATCGTCAGCGACGCTGCCGCCATCGGCATCACCGAAAAGGCCTCCATACGCACCGGCCTCAAGGCCTTCGACCTCGAACGCTTCAAGGAGGCATGGCGAACCAGCGACGACAGCGTGTCCAAGCCTGCCGAGGGCGCAGAATTCGTCCATGCCACATCAAGCAACGACGACCTCTCCGAAGAACCCTTCGGCTTCGTCGACGGCGTCTCGCAGCCCCTGGTGCGCGGCTTTCCCGGCCGCCACGGCGCGCCTGATCCGGTCCACGGCGTTGAGCCCGGCGAGTTCATCCTCGGCTATACCGACAACCGCGGCTACTACCCGCCCTCGCCGCTGGTCGAGCGCCCGATGCAGGATCTCGGGATGTGTCCGCAGCTCCTTCTCCCATCGCCCCCGCCCGACCAGCCGACACAGTACCCCGATTTCGCCGATCAGGGCGCCCGCGCGCGCGATTTCGGCCGCAACGGCAGCTATCTGGTGATCCGCCAGCTCGCGCAGGACGTCGATGGCTTCCGCCAGCAACTCGATGAAAAGGCGCACGAAATCTGCAAGCAGCCCGATGTCATCAACCCGCACAACGGCAACATCCACCGCACCCGCGAATGGATCGCCGCCAAGATGCTCGGCCGCTGGCGCGATGGCTCGGCGCTGATCGACAATCCCTTCCACCCGGCGATGAAGAGCGGGGTGGACGCGATGCGGAAGAACGATTTCCTCTACAAGGACGCCGACCCGCAAGGCCTGCGCTGTCCCTTCGGTGCCCACGTCCGCCGCACCTTCCCGCGCGACAGCCTCGCGCCGACAGAGCCGGTCGAACTTTCCGTCAGCAACCGCCACCGCCTGCTCCGCCGTGGCCGGCCCTATCTCGACAACGACGGCGATACCGCGCGCGGCACGCTGTTCATGGCCTTCAACGCCGATCTCGAACGCCAGTTCGAATTCGTCCAGCAGACCTGGCTCGCCTCGCCCACCTTCCACGGCCTCGAAGCGGAGCCCGACCCCTTCGCCATGCACAAGGGCCCGACCGAAACCCCCGACCAGCGCTTCACCATCCTCGGCCGCAATGCGCCGCTCGAGCTATGCCCGGTACAGCGCTACGTCACCTTGAAAGGCGGCGGCTACTTCTTCCTCCCCGGCCGCCACGCCTTGTGGTTTCTGGCCGGGGCCGCGCTGGATACGGACCGGCTGCACATGTCGTAGGCCCAAACAAAAACGGCCGGGCTCGCCACCCGGCCGTTTCGTATCAATCACCCAACCCGCATCAGGCCGGCAGCAGCTTGCGCTCCACCGCGATCCGCTGGATCGCCTTCTGCAGCTTCTCGAATGCGCGCACCTCGATCTGGCGGACGCGCTCGCGGCTGACATTGTAGACCTGCGAAAGCTCTTCCAGCGTCTTCGGCTCGTCGACCAGACGGCGGTCGGTCAGGATATGGCGCTCGCGCTCGTTCAGGCTGTCCATCGCCTCGACCAGCAGCTGGTGGCGATAGCTCGCCTCCTCGGCCTCGGCCACGGTCTCGTCCTGCAGCGGGCGGTCGTCGGTCAGCCAGTCCTGCCACGAACCCTCGCCGTCCTCGCGCATCGAGACGTTGAGCGAGGCATCGCCGCCCATCATCATGCGCCGGTTCATGTTGACCACTTCCTGCTCGGGCACCCCGAGGTCGGTCGCGATCTTGCGCACGTCGTCCGGATGCAGGTCGGAATCCTCGAACGCCTCGAGGTTCTTCTTCATCCGGCGCAGGTTGAAGAACAGCTTCTTCTGCGCCGCCGTGGTGCCCATCTTCACCAGGCTCCACGAGCGCAGGATGAATTCCTGCATCGAAGCCTTGATCCACCACATCGCATAGGTGGCCAGACGGAAGCCCCGGTCGGGCTCGAACTTCTTCACGCCCTGCATCAGGCCAATGTTGCCTTCGGAGATCAGCTCGCTGACCGGCAGGCCATAGCCGCGATAACCCATGGCGATCTTCGCCACGAGACGCAGGTGGCTCGTCACCAGCTGGGCGGCAGCTTCGGGATCCTGGTGTTCCTGAAAACGCTTGGCGAGCATGTATTCCTGCTCAGCCGTCAGCACGGGGAACTTGCGGATTTCCGAGAGATAGCGGTTGAGGCTGGCTTCCCCGCCAAGGGCAGGTACTGTCAAAGCTTTTCTTTCCTCACTCACCTGAACACGTCCTTTCTTCTCGTCGGTTCCCATGTGACGGCCCCCTGATGGGCGACCGGCGGCGGGACCACTCAAACGGAGCCTCTTCGCGGACGACTCCAAAGTCCTTCATTACAACATCGCCAGTACCTTTGCATCATGCCCTTCAGCGCAGAGTTCGACGATGAGTTCCCGCATATCGACGGGCGTCGGGCTGGCGAAATGATGGGTTGCACCGGTAACGGGGTGAACGAACCCCAGTTCCGCCGCATGCAGCGCCTGGCGATGAAACCCAAGCCGCTGGAGCAGCGGCCGAAGCTTTGAAGGTGTGCGTCCATAGACAGGATCACCCAATAGCGCATGGCCGATTGACGCAAGGTGAACGCGCACCTGGTGGGTTCTCCCGGTCTCCAGCCGACTCTCGACCAAAGCCGCCCCTTCGAGCGCCGCAAGCGTGCGGAAATGCGTCACGGCATGCTTTCCGCGACCGTCCTCGACCAGCGCCATCTTCTTGCGGTCATGGCTGGACCGCGCAATCGCCCCGCGCACCGTGCCGGATGGCGGCATCGGCACGCCCGCCGTTACGCACTTGTAGGCGCGCACGATCGAATGGTCGGCAAACTGCCTGGCCAGCCCCTCATGCGCCACGTCAGTCTTGGCGACGACGAGCAGCCCGGACGTATCCTTGTCGATCCGATGCACGATCCCCGGCCGCGCCACCCCGCCAATGCCCGAAAGCTGCCCCCGGCAATGGTGCAGCAGCGCGTTGACCAGCGTGCCGTCAAGATTCCCCGCCGCCGGATGCACCACCAGCCCCGCCGGCTTGTCCACCACGATCAGCGCATCGTCCTCATAGACGACGCTCAGCGGAATATCCTGCGCCACAGCCTCGGCCGGCGCGGCTTCCGGCACGCGGATTTCGAAGGCGGTGCCCTCGGCCACCTTGACGGAAGCTTGGCTCACCACCTTCCCCGAAAGGCTGATCCGCCCCTCGGCAAGCAAAGCCTTCACCCGCTCCCGCGAAAGGCCCGAAGCATCGGCCAGAGCCTTGTCCAGCCGCTGCCCGCCACTCGCGACAGTTCCGGAAATGATCGTGTCAGCGGCCCCCATCGGTGGAGATATGGGTGGCCTCCACCGTGACGGCAAGGGCCGCTCGCGACAGCTTCAGGCGTAGGCGACTTCGCGCTTGTCCTTGAGCGAGCGGCCGAATTCGTGGAACGGTTTCTCGATCAGGCGATAGGTCAGCGTCGAAATGATCAGCGTGCCGATCAGCGTCAGCACGAGCAGTGCCACGGACAGGGCGACATTGCCGAGGTTCAGCCTTTCAAGCAGGTTTAGCGCGCCCACGATCACCAGCATATGGGAAAGATAGACCGAATAGGCCATGTTGCCCATCTTGAGCGCGAACGGATGCGTAAACGCGCGTGATGCCGCAGCGAACGGCCCCTTTTCCTGCTCGCGAGCTATCACGATCGTCACCATCATCATGATCCAGATCATGTAGGGCAGCGTGGCCGGCGTCTTCAGGAACAGCAGGAACGGCACGCCGAACACCGCGAAAGGCAACATCGGGAACTGCAGCGCCGGATTGCCCTCGAACCGCGCCTTCAGGAACGCGAAGCTGAAGATGCCGATCAGGAATTTGTGCAGGTGCGTGCCAAGGAAGCCGGCAGGCATGAAGCGCGACAAGGCAACGCAGACAGCAGCCACAAACAGCAGCCAGACCATTCGGCCCAGCGGCGCTGATGGCCGCGCCCATGCGATCATGAAAGGCGCGATCAGGTAGAACTGCCACTCCAGCGAGATGCTCCACGCCTGACCGAGAAAGGCATAGTCGGTGCTGGGCAGGAAGCGATCAGGGATCAGCCCCTGAACAGCAGCCAGATGCGCCCATAGGTGCGGCCAAAAGTAGGTCAGGCTGTCAGTAGCAATCCTGATGCGGTTATCCTGCATGTATCCGGCAGGAGCCGCTTGCCACGTCTGCAACGCCAGTGGCGCAAGCAGTGCCGATATAACGAGGAAAAACAGGTAGACAGGGAAGATTCGCAGGAAACGGCGCGTGATGTACATGCCGAAACGTTCGGGACGCTTGTCGATCAGTGCCGCTATAGCAAATCCGCTGAGGATCACGAAAACGTCAACAGCATATCCGTTATAAAGCTTTGTTTTACCGATGAAATGTGGGATCGGCGCAGTGGTGGACCAATGCCCGATGACCACCCACCAGGCCATCAACCCACGCAGACCTTCAAGTTCGCGAATATACTTCATTGTCTGCTCCAGGCGGCCCGGGATCGGCACCCACCATCAGTCCCGTAAAAACACGTATAGCGCTCGATTGGTGCGCTGTGAACCGCGATGCAGCATCACTCTTCGCACGTGCAAAACCACGCGTGGCAAGCACGTTCGTGCGGAAGCACCTTGACAAAACGAACCATATAGGTTATACGCCCCGCCCACAGGTCAGGAGAGGGCACAAGGCCATCCCGCTCCTCTCCCTTCGGACGCCAACACATCGTGAAGGCTTCCGGCGCGATCGGTGCGGCAGGTGCGCGTGGGTTCAATGCGGGGCGTAAAGCCCAAGACCCACCGGGCAAGACCTGTCGTTACCCAAGGACAGACAGGACACCCCAGGGCTGATAGCACGGCGCGTAAGCCCTGAGCGACGCTGCGGATGCGGAACCCGCCTGACTTGCGTGACAGTGTCTGCGCAAACGACAGGTTCTTTTCACACAGCCGCTTGCCAGAAGCCAAGGCAGCCCGCGAGCCGCTGCCAACGCTTCGTCCTCTCACATATGTCCGACCATCAGGCTGAGCCGATCAGGGGTTCGGAACCGCCCCCGGCCACTCGCACCCGGTCCCGCGCCCCATCCCTTGCGTGCCACAACGGCACCGCACTGGTCGCGCGATCTGTGATTTTCCCACCGGCGTTACCGTCCGCACTCGCCAGCGGATGCTTTTTTGCATCGAGCGTGGAATGGTTCACGCAGAGACGCAGAGGAAGAAAGGGAGGCGCAGAGTTCTTGGGAAGGCGCCTGCGGCGCAGCCGCCTCAAACTCTTCTCTTCCCCGCGTCTCCCCTTGCTTCTCCGCGTCTCTGCGTGAAACAGAAAGAAAAAGGGGCCACCGCAGCAGCCCCTTCCTCGATCACTCCACGACGAAACTCAAAGCCCCATCGCCCTCGTCGATGCGCACGGTCGAACCGTCCGGCACCTCGCCGCCCAGCAGCTTCTCGGCCAGCGGGTCCTGCAGATAGCGCTGCACCGCCCGCTTCAGCGGACGCGCGCCATAGACCGGATCGTAGCCGACCCGGCCCAGCCAGCGCTTGGCCGCATCGGTCAGGTCCAGCACGATCTTGCGATCCTTGAGCAGCCTGGCCACCCGCGCCACCTGGATCTCGACGATCGGTGCCATGTGCTCCTGGCCCAGACGGTGGAAGAGGATGATCTCGTCCAGGCGGTTGAGGAACTCGGGCCGGAAATGCCCGCGCACCACGTCCATCACCTGCGGCTCGACGGTCTGCACATCCTGCCCCTCTTCGAGGTTCGCAAGATACTGGCTGCCGAGATTGCTGGTCAGGATGATCAGCGTGTTGGTGAAGTCCACCACGCGGCCCTGCCCGTCGGTCAGGCGACCATCGTCGAGCACCTGCAGCAGCACGTTGAACACGTCCGAGTGCGCCTTCTCGACCTCGTCGAACAGCACGACCTGATAGGGCCTGCGCCGCACCGCCTCGGTCAGCACCCCGCCCTCGTCATAACCGACATAGCCCGGAGGCGCGCCGATCAGGCGGCTGACCGAGTGCTTCTCCATGAACTCCGACATGTCGATGCGGACCATCGCGTTGTCATCGTCGAACAGGAAGCCGGCCAGCGCCTTGGTCAGCTCGGTCTTGCCCACGCCCGTTGGCCCCAGGAACAGGAAGCTGCCGAGCGGACGGTTCGGGTCCTGCAGGCCGGCGCGCGCACGGCGCACCGCCTTGGACACGGCAAGCACCGCGTCCTTCTGCCCGATCACCCGCTGGCCGAGCACTTCTTCCATCTTGAGCAGCTTCTCGCGCTCGCCTTCCATCATGCGGTCAACCGGCACACCGGTCCACTTGCTGACGACGGCAGCGATGTCCTCGGCGGTCACCTCCTCGCGCAGCATGGCATTGGCGCTGACGCCCTGCGCTTCGGCCAATTGTCGCTCAAGCTCGGGAATGCGGCCATAGGCAAGCTCCCCGGCCTTCGCCAGGTCGCCATTGCGCTGCGCCACGTCCAGCTCGCTGCGCGCGGCGTCGAGGGCCTCTTTCACCTTGCCCTCGGCGGCGATCTTGTCGCGTTCGTTCTGCCAGCGCGTGGTCAGCTCGGCCGATTGCTGTTCGAAGTTCGCCAGTTCCTCGCGCAAGGTCGCCAGCCGGTCCTTCGACGCGGTATCGGTCTCCTTGGCCAGCGCCATCTCCTCGATCTTCATCTGGATGATGCGGCGGTCGAGCTTCTCGATCTCCTCGGGCTTGCTTTCCACTTCCATGCGGATGCGGCTCGCCGCCTCGTCCATCAGGTCGATGGCCTTGTCGGGCAAAAAGCGGTCGGAGATGTAGCGGTTGGACAGGGTCGCCGCCGCCACGATCGCATTGTCGGCAATGCGCACGCCGTGGTGCAGCTCGTACTTGTCCTTGATGCCGCGCAGGATACTGATCGTGTCCTCCACGGTCGGCTCGCCCACGAACACCGGCTGGAACCGCCGCTGCAACGCGGGGTCCTTCTCGACATACTTCTGGTATTCGTCCAGCGTCGTCGCGCCGATGCAGTGCAGCTCCCCGCGGGCGAGCGCGGGCTTGAGCAGGTTGCCCGCATCCATCGCGCCCTCGCTCTTGCCCGCCCCGATCAGGGTGTGCATCTCGTCGATGAACAGGATGATCTGGCCTTCGGCGCCCTTGACCTCGTCAAGCACCGCCTTGAGCCGCTCCTCGAACTCGCCGCGATACTTCGCGCCCGCAATCAGGCTGCCCATGTCGAGCGCCATCAGCGTGCGGTCACGCAGCGAATCCGGCACGTCGCCATTGGCGATGCGCAGCGCGAGGCCTTCGGCAATCGCGGTCTTGCCGACGCCCGGCTCGCCGATCAGCGCCGGGTTGTTCTTGGTGCGGCGGGCGAGGATCTGCACGGTGCGGCGGATCTCCTCGTCGCGGCCGATCACCGGATCGAGCTTGCCCTCGCGCGCGGCCTCGGTCAGGTCGCGGGCATACTTCTTCATCGCATCATAGGCGTTTTCGGCGCTGGCGCTGTCCGCCGTACGCCCGCCGCGCAGCTGCGTGATCGCCGCCTCGAGCGCCTGCGGCGTGACGTTCGCAGCCTTCAGCGCCTGCCCCGCCGAAGTCGTGGTGGCGAGCGTCAGCGCGACGAGCATACGCTCGACAGTCACGAAGCTGTCGTTCGACTTGGCCGCGATCTGCTCGGCAGAATCGAGCACGCGCACCGCATCGTTGTCGAGGCCCGGCGTCTGCTGCGCGCCCGAGCCGGAGACGGCGGCAATCTTCGCCAGCGCCTTGTCGACTTCGGTCTGCGCCAGGGCAGCATTGCCGCCCGCGCGCTGGATCAGCCCGCTGGCCATGCCCTCGCTGTCTTCCAGCAGGGCCTTGAGGATATGGTCCGGCGTGATCCGCTGATGATTCATGCGGATCGCAACGGTCTGCGCGGCTTGCAGGAAGCCCTTGGCGCGGTCGGTGAATTTCTCGAGGTTCATAAGGTCGAGTGTCCTCCTGTTGCGCAAGACATGGTGTGGCTTTTTCGCAACACAAGTGCTCCGCCGACGAAAAAGCTACACCGCTCGACCGGGGTGGTTCCTTGATCGGGAGCAATCAGAGTTCACGCAGAGGCGCAGAGAAGAGAAGGGAGACGCGGAGAAAGTTCAAGAGAATGCCTGCGGCGCAGCCGCCCTCATCCTTTTTCCTTCTCCGCGTCTCTGCTTCTTCTCCGCGTCTCTGCGTGAAACAGAATGAGCGCTACCTCACAGGATCAGCCGCTTTCGCCGCCTTGGGTGCAAACTCCTTGCCGAAGAAGCTGCCAGCGTACCACTTGGGCCGCTCGGCACCGTTCGCGAGGCCCATCACGGTGTAGTAGTTGACCTTTGCAAACAGCGCGCCCGCGTCCCAATTGAACGGCAGCTTCAGGTCATCGCTGGGCTGGTGGTAGTGGTCTTTCAGGAACCCGCGGAACGCCTTCTCGCCCGGCCCTTCGAAGCCGGTCATCATGAACACTGCAGGCACGCCCTGCTGGACGAAGCGGTAGTGGTCCGACCGCGTGAACAGCCCCTCTTCCGGCATCGGATCGGGCGAGAGCTTGATCCCGGCCTTGGTCGCCGCCTCGGCCACGACCTTGCCCATCGTCGAATTCTCCGCCCCGAACGCGACGACGTCCGAGAACATGTAAGTCAGCACCGGCATGTCGAAGTTGACGAGGCCGACCATTTCACCCCCAACCACCGGATTGCGCGCGAGGTAGTCCGAGCCGATCAGCCCGCCTTCCTCGCCGGTCAGCGCCGCGAACATCACCGAACGGCGGGGCTTTCCCTTCGCCACGGCCTTGGCCACTTCCAGCATCGTCGCCACGCCCGAGGCATTGTCCATCGCGCCGTTGTGCAGCGTGTCCTCTCCCTTGCCGTGGATGCCGATATGGTCGAGGTGTGCGGTCATGCCGATGAATTCGCTCGACACCGCCGGGTCGGAACCCGGCAGCACGGCAACGACGTTCTCGCTCTGAACGTCCTTCCAGGTCTGCGCGTACGACAGGCTGGCCTTGGCCTTCATCGCAAAGCCCTTGGGCTTGCCGCCGGTCCTGTCGGCCTCGGCGCGAATCTTGGTGAGCGACTTGCCCGATGCGGCAAACAGCGGCGCGGCAACATCAGGGTTGAGCGTGGCGCCGCCCATGATTCCAGGCGTGCGGCTGAACGCCTTGCCATCGGTCCCGACCCAGCCCTTGGCCGGACCGTCCGAGATCGCCACGCGCTTGTCCCAGGGGCGGCGCCTGGTGTCCTCGTCGGTCGGAATGCTGATCACGCCGATCGCGCCGCGCCTCATCGCCATCATTGCCTTGTCGGAGTTGAGGTGCGCGCCAAGCTCGCTCGGCGTGCCCTTGGGCGCGCCGGTCAGGACGACGACGATCTTGCCCTTCACGTCGAGGCCCCTGTAGTCATTGAAGCCGAGGTCCGGGCGGTCGAAGCCGAAGCCTGCAAACACCAGCGGCGCTTCGATCGCTACCTTGGCGTCGGTCAGGCTCGGCCGCACCAGCACTTGCGCGGTGTCGGAAAACACCGTTTCCTTACCGCCGTAGGTCAGCGCCAGCTTCGGCGCCCCATCGAGCCGCGCCTCGCGCACCGTCAGCTTCTGGAAGAACGAGCCGTCCGCAGCGGCGGGCTTAAGGCCCAACGCGATGAACTGCGAGGCAACGTAACTGGCGGCGATGTCGTAGCCGCGGCTGCCGGTGTCGCGGCCTTCCAGCAGATCGTCGGCCAGGAAGGTCACGTGCGCGCGCACGGCCTGCGCATCGAACACCGGCTCCTCGGCCAGGGCGGGAACCGCTGCGCCAGACAGCAACAGGGCAGAAACAAGCAGCTTGACGTTCATCGGTCTCTCTTTGTCGTTTGTCGAAACGGATCGCGTGGCACCTGCCCATTGGGCACGCCCCACTTGCGCGCGCGAGCATGGGCACTAGAAAGTTTCCAATCAAACCAAATCTGGGAGCCTGGGCTAAGCCGATATTCAGGCTGGACCTGCTCTTCGACCTTGCACAACCCCCGCAGCGCCCCTGTTCGCTGCCACTTCATGGGACACTCATGCAGCACAAACTCTCCGCCAGCCTGCTTGGCCTTGCCGCATCGACTGCACTTGCATCCCCTGCCTTTGCCCAGGAAGCAAAGCCCGCTCCGCTGCCTGACCTCGTCGCCAAGGTCCAGATTCCCTACGAAAGCTTCAAGCTCGACAATGGCCTGACTGTACTGGTCAACACCGACCGCAAGGCCCCGGTCGTGGCAGTGTCGGTATGGTACGGCGTCGGCTCGAAGAACGAGCCCAAGGGCAAGACCGGCTTTGCCCACCTTTTCGAACACCTGATGTTCAACGGCACCGAGAATGTGCCGGGCGATTTCTTCACCCCGTTGCAGCAGGTCGGCGCGACCGACGTCAACGGCACCACCTGGTTCGATCGCACCAACTACTTCGAGACCGTGCCCACTGCCGCGCTCGATATGGTGCTGATGATGGAATCCGACCGCATGGGCCACCTGCTCGGCGCGGTGACCCAGAAGGTGCTCGATAACCAGCGCGCCGTCGTCCAGAACGAGAAGCGCCAGGGCGACAACAACCCTTACGGCATCGTCGAGTACGAACAGCTCGAGAACCTCTACCCCTCGGGCCACCCCTACCACCACTCGACCATCGGCTCGATGGCCGACCTCGATTCCGCCAGCCTCGCCGACGTGAAGGGCTGGTTCACCGACCACTACGGCCCGAACAATGCAATCCTCGTCCTGTCGGGCGATATTGACGCGGCGACCGCCAAGGCAAAGGTCGCCAAGTGGTTCGGCGACATCAAGCCGGGTCCGCAGGTCAAGCCGGTCAGCGCCCCGGTGCCAACGCTGCCTTCCACCGTCTCCAAGACGATCAAGGATCAGGTCGCGACCACGCGCATCTACCGCATGTGGGCCGTGCCCGGTCTCGACAACCCGGACTATCTGCCGCTTGACCTTGCCGCCTCGGTGCTGGGCGGCCTCGCCTCGTCGCGTCTCGACGATGCGCTGGTGCGCGAACAGAAAGTTGCGGTCGCGGTTTCGGCCGATGCCGAAGTCTTCGCGCAGGCTGCGCAGTTCGTGATCAAGGCTGATGTCACGCCGGGCCAGGACCCGGCCAAGGTCGCCGCCGCACTCGACGCCGAGATCGCGAAGTTCATCAAGGAAGGCCCGACGCAGGACGAACTGCTGCGCGCGGCAACCTCCGCCACCGCCAGCGAGATCCGCGGGCTGGAGCGCACCGGCGGTTTCAACGGCAAGGCTCCGACGCTGGCCGAGGGCCTGCTCTACAACGGCACGCCCGAACATTATCGGCAGGAGCTTGATCGCACCGCCAAGATGACGCCCGCCGAGGTCAAGGCAGCAGCGGCCAAGTGGCTCACCGGCCCGGCCTTCGCGCTGACTGTCGAGCCGGGTGAGCGGACCGAGGGTGGCGAGGCGCGCGGCGGGTTCTACACCCAGACCGCAACCGGTGCCCACCCTGCCTATTTCCGCGATCCCGACATGCCGGCCAAGGGCGTGCCCGCCCCTGCTGTCGCCGGAGCCGACCGTTCGAAGCTGCCCGCCGTTGGCCAGCTTGCCCCGCTCGACTTCCCGGCGATCCAGCGCGCGACGCTCAAGAACGGCATTCCTGTCTATTTCGCCAAGCGTTCCGAAGTGCCGACCGTATCGGTCCGCGTCAGCTTCGATGCCGGCTATGCCGCCGATCCCAAGTCGGCGCTCGGCACCGAATCGCTGCTGCTCAGCCTGATGGACGAAGGCACGCAGAAGCTTTCGGGCTCGGAATTCGCGCGGGAGCGTGAACGCCTCGGCGCCAACATCTCGCTGTCGGCAACGAGCGACCTGACCTCGTTCCAGGTCGATGCATTGTCGCCCAACCTCGGCGCCTCGCTCGGCCTGCTCGCAGACGTGGTGCGCCGTCCCGCGCTCGCCCCGGCAGACCTCGAGCGCGTGCGCACGCAGCAGCTCACCGCAATCTCGGCCGAGATGAAAAGCCCGCAGGCCCTCGCCGCCCGCGTGCTCGTGCCCACGCTCTACGGCAGCCACCCCTACGCCTTCCCCTCCAGCGGCCTCGGCGATGCCGAAGTCGTGAAGAAGCTGACGCGCGAGGATCTGCTGGCCTTCCACGCCCGCTGGTTCCGCCCGGACACCGCGCGCATCTTCGTGGTGGGCGACACCACGCTCGACGCCGTGGTCAAGATGCTCGACGACAGCTTCGGCAATTGGCCCTCGAACCGCATGGCGCGGCCGGTGAAGGACTTCTCGGCGGCAGTTCCGGTACAGAAGAGCCGCGTCATCCTCGTCGACCGCCCGGGCTCGCCGCAGTCGTTCATCATGGCCGGCAAGGTGATCGACGCCAAGGGCACTGACGACACCGTCGCGCTGAACACCGCCAACGATATCCTCGGCGGCAACTTCCTCGGCCGCATCAACATGAACCTGCGCGAGGCCAAGGGCTGGACCTATGGCGCCTACAACGGCGTCAGCGAACCGCTCGACAAGGTCCGTTTCCAGGTGATCGCACCGGTGCAGACCGACCGCACCGGGGATTCACTGGTCGAGATCAAGCGCGAGATCGACGAGTACGGCAGCACCAAGGGCGTGACCGCCGAGGAGCTGGACTGGTCGACCAAGGGCAGCGCCCGCGAACTGCCGGGCATGTTCGAGACCAGCGCCGCAGTGCTCGATGGCCTTGCCAAGATCGTCAACTACCAGCGCCCGGACGACTTCTACGAGACGCTGTCCGCCCGCTACGGCAAGATGACCGCCGCCGAAGTGGACAAGGCGTTCCGTTCGAAGATCAACTCGGACGGCATGGTCTGGGTGGTTGTCGGCGATGCCGCCAAGGTGAAGCCGCAGCTCGACAAGTTCGGCCTGCCGGTAGAGGAAATGGCCGCGCCGAAGTAAGCTTTGCATCGGCAAGCGAATTGGGGGGCGTGCGGCGAGCACGCCCCCTTTTTCGTGCTGCCAACCGCGCGCAACGCTTCGTCACGCGGCCTGTCTTGCTATTGACACGTTTGTAGATAGACTTTGCCCACCACACCATAATGGGAGAGCATCAATGTCCGTTGCCGGCACCTACAATTGCGTGACCCACACCCCGATGGGTGACCAGACCAGCACCTTCACCGTCAACGTCGATGGCGACAGCTTCACCGGCACCAACAGCGGCCAGATGGGCTCGATGGACGTCGAGAACGGCAAGGTCGATGGCAACACGCTGACCTGGCAGATGAAGATGACCGTGCCGATGCCGATGACGCTTGATTGCACCGCTACGATCGAAGGCGACACCCTGACCGGCAAGGTAACGGCAGGCATGTTCGGCACCTTCCCGATGGAGGGTACGCGGGGGTAAGAATGCTGGGCGCCGTTGGCGGGCTAGCCGATTCGTCGCCCAGTTATTGGCCAGATGCAGCTATTCGCCCGCACAGTACATTGACGGCCCTGCGCAAAATTGCTGGGGCCGTCAGGCGTTCTTTCCCGTTCACTTCAAGCGCAATAGTCTCGACAGACAAGGCCTTTTGACCGTCTTTTCTCCAGGTGAACGTGAAAGCTGCTTTCCCGCTGAGCGATTTCGTATCCCCCATGCCGAACATGCCCCACGATTTCGCGCATAGCTTCACTGCGGCTGACTTGAGATGAACTTCAATCTTAGGCGTGGAGCCGCTGCCAAGCGAGCCTTTGTTGTGCATTGCTTGTTCGTCAAGCGTTTGGCGAACAAGTAAATCAAATTGGTACTCATCTGAAACGAAATCAGATCCTCGCAAACTGCTCTTGGGAAGGCAGAACTGGCCCGCTTGCAAGGGGCCGACACTTTTGGTCAGTGGAAAGTCCACCCTCATCTTCGCCGAAGCCGACGTGACCTGCGAGACAAGCAAGATAGCGACGCCAATTGCCGCTCGAACCCCGTGTGGTAGCACCAAAAGCCCCTCCAACGCACTGGCGGTGAAGGGGCTTAGATGAAGGGCAATTTAACGAAGAGTCGAGCTAATGCGCTTCCAATTTGGGGCGATCAACGCTCTTAATTGGCTGTGGCCGTTCCAGACGGTGCAGGCGTAACAGTTGCAGCAGGTGCAGCTGACGCACTATTTCCTTCGGCCTTTTTGGACGGCTCGAGCGCGCCCGAAACAAACAGTGCCTCGTCGATCTTTTCCCACGCTGCACGATAAGTGAGCGGATCGAGTATGGGTTTGTCCTGCTGATTGGCTTGTCCATAAAGCGTTGACGATGTCTTGCTGAACATGAAATTCAGCCTCACTCGCGACATCCCATTCGGCATGTTTTGGACAAAAGCGGTCATCTTGGTCACCGCCGTAGACCGTCCTCCACCAAGCGCTTCGAAAAAGTTTGTCTTCTGTTCGGCAGCACTTACGGCAGTGATGAAACCTGTCTGCATGTCAGCTGACTGAACTTGGTAGCCCAAATCTTGGACAACTGTCATCACGGCGTTGAAAAGGTTTTCCTTTCCGGTTTCAAACTCACGAGACTGCAGCGCTTGCAGTTCCAGAGGTGTCAGTTCCGGCTTCTTCTTGGCCGTCGCAGGAACCGCGGCAAACACCACCGCAAATGCCCCGAATGTAGCGACTAGCGCGCGCATAAAATTCTTCATCAGAAATCACTCGTACGGCTGCGGAAATCGGAAACGACATCGTCCGCGTTGAACTTGATGATCAGCGTCATCGTCCGTGATGTTTGGCTAAACCCACTTGCTCGCGAACTTCCTCCAACAAGAAGGATTGTCCAGAAACTGTCTTTCTCTTTTGATTTCGCAACGGTAGCATGCCGCTGGTAAGACCAGACTTCCTGTCCGCTTCCGTCACGAGTCGTGATGTTGGGAGCACCGAAAACCTCAAGCACGTCAGCCTTGGTCGTAGTCCCGACCTTGACGTTGAGCTGAACGTTTCCTTGGGTCATCTCACTGTTTTTACCCTCAAGCGATACTTGAGAATAAGCGGGCGCGGCAAACGCAAGACCCACTGCCAATAATGAAAGGCGCATTGTTATCCCCCTTTACTGCGCCTTACCATAGACATCACCTGTACTCGAAACAACTGCAATCGCCCGATTTAATTGAGCTTCTTCTTCAGCAGTTCGTTCACGACGCCGGGGTTGGCCTTGCCCTGCATCGCCTTCATCGTCTGGCCGACGAAGAAGCCGAACAGGGCTTCCTTGCCTGCCTTGTACTGATCGACCTTGTCGGCATTGGCGGCGAGGATGCCGTCGATGGCGGCTTCGATGGCGCCGGTGTCGGAGGTCTGCTTGAGGCCCTCGCGCTCGACGATGGCGGCGGCGCCGTCACCGCTCTCGAGCATCTTTTCCAGCACCTGCTTGGCGATCGAACCGGAAATCGTGCCGTCGGCGATCAGCGCCAGCAGTTCGGCACCTGCCGCCGGGCTGACCGGCGAATTGTCCAGCCCCTTGCCGAGCTTGTTCAGCGCGCCGAACAGTTCGGAGATCAGCCAGTTGGCGGCCTGCTTGGCCACTTCCGCTTCGGGCTTCTTCGCCTTGGCAGCTGTCTCGGCCAGCAGCGCCTCGAACCAGCGCGCGGTTTCCACGTCCGCCGTCAACACGCCTGCGTTATAGGCTGACAGGCCGAGCGCGGTCTCGTAGCGATGGCGCTTGGCGTCCGGCAGCTCGGGCAGCGACGCGCGGCATTCCTCGAGGAAAGCATCATCGAGTTCGAGCGGGAGCAGGTCGGGGTCGGGGAAGTAGCGGTAATCGTGCGCGTCTTCCTTCGAACGCATCGAGCGGGTCTCGTTGCGATCGGGATCGTAGAGGCGCGTTTCCTGCACCACCGCACCGCCATCCTCGATCAGGGCAACCTGGCGCTTTGCCTCCTGCTCGACCACGGCCATGACGAAGCGGACCGAGTTGACGTTCTTGGTTTCGGTGCGGGTGCCGAACGGTTCACCGGGGCGGCGGACCGAGACGTTGACGTCGGCGCGCATCGAACCCTGGTCCATGTTGCCGTCGCACGAACCGACATAGCGCAGGATCGTGCGCAGCTTCGACAGGTAGGCTCCGGCCTCTGCCGGTGAACGCATGTCCGGGCGGCTGACGATTTCCATCAGCGCCACGCCCGAGCGGTTGAGATCGACATAGGACATCGTCGGGTGCTGATCGTGCATCAGCTTGCCGGCGTCCTGCTCCACATGGATGCGCTCGATCCCGATGGTCTTGGTCGATTCCGGGTTCTTGTCGTCAAGCTGGATTTCGATCGAACCTTCGCCGACGATCGGATGGTAGAGCTGGCTGATCTGGTAGCCCTGCGGCAAATCGGCATAGAAGTAGTTCTTGCGATCGAACCGCGACCACTTGTTGATCTGCGCATTGATCGCCATGCCGGTGCGCACCGCCTGGCGGATGCACTCCATGTTCGGCACGGGCAGCATGCCGGGCATCGCCGCGTCGACCAGGCTGACCTGCGTGTTCGGCTCAGCCCCGAACGCGGTGGCCGCGCCGGAAAACAGCTTGGCATTCGAAGTGACCTGCGCGTGGACTTCGAGGCCGATCACGACCTCCCATTCGCCGGTTGCGCCCTGGATACGATATTCGCTCATGCTCTGCCCGATAAGGTGTGAGGGATGGGTTGGAAAGGGGTCAATTGGCTGGCCTCGGCTCCGGTCGTCCGGCCAGGCGGCGCGACCACGCCCGCGCCGGTTGTTCGATCAGTCTGGCAAACGGCACCGCCACGATCAGGCACAGCGCCATGATGAGAAGTTTCATCGCGTCGGCCTGCCAATCGGGGCCGGTCAGCGCGTCGGCACCGCCGATGGTGCTATCGGCAATCATCAGCCCCAGGCGCGGCTGGAGCACCGCCAGAAGATCGAACACGCGGCCGATCACGAAGACGTGGACCATGTACAGCGCGTAGGACATCGTGCCGAGCCACTGGAACGGCGCGGCGCTCAGCAGGCGCGAGACGAGCCCGCGCTGCAGGGCCGAGAGCGCGACGAGCGCGGTGGCGGCAAGATCGAAGGCCATGAGATTGCCGCTGCCCCACAGCACCGCGCCAAGAGCGGCAAAGGCAGCCAGCTCAAGCACGGTCGCCACAGCAATCGGCAACTGCGGTGGCGATGATTGCTCGTAGGCGCGATGCAGCGCAAGACCGAGGCCGAACCCGGCAATTCCGCGCCCGATGTTGGACGCCAGGCCATCAAACGGACCGCCGAACGTGGCAAAGGTCAGCACCGCCACGGCCAGCGCCAGCCACGCCATCCACACGCGCTTCCCGGCGAGCTTCCAGCCCGCAGCGGCGAGCAGATAGAGCAGCATCTCGACCGAGACCGACCAGCTCGGGTGGTTCCATGTAATCCCGAGCGACGGCACCACGCCCTGCAGCAGCAGGAAGGCAATCGGCAGGTCCGCCGGATCGCCCTGCCCTGCCATCAGGCCGTGGGTGCGCAATTCTGGCCGCATCACGCCCAGCGCCAGCATCGACAGCGCGAAGACGGTGAGCATCGCGGCATGCAGCGGCCAGACGCGGCCCCAGCGCAGCCAGATGAAGCGCGAGAACGAGAAGCCTGCCGACAGCTTCGCGCCATAGGAGGCGGCAATCACGAAGCCGGAAAGGACGAAGAACAGATCGACCATGCGGCCGAAGTTCGCATCGAATCCGGCGGCGGACAGGCCTGCTGTTGCGGGGATATGGTGGAACACCACCCCCAGCGCCGCAAGACCGCGCAAGGCATCGAGGACGGGATAGCGCAAGGGCATGCCCGCGCCGCTCCCGTCGGTCGACTGTCTTACCACCACTTCTCCGGGCGCGCGGAGAACTGCGCGCGCTGTTCGAGAGCGAGGCTGGCATTGAGCACGCCCTGCTCGTCGAAGGCCTTGCCGATGACCTGAAGGCCAAGCGGCAACCCGTTGCGGTCAAGCCCGGCCGGGACCGACATGGCCGGAAGCCCGGCAAGGCTGGCAGGCACCGAGAACACGTCGTTCAGGTACATTTCCAGCGGGTCGGCGCTCTTTTCGCCCAGCGCAAAGGCCGAGGACGGCGCGGTGGGGACGAGGATCACGTCGACGTCCATGAACGCATTGGTGAAATCGCGCGCGATCAGGGTGCGGACCTTCTGGGCCTGGGTGTAGTAGGCATCGTAGAAGCCCGCCGAGAGCACATAGGTGCCGATCATGATGCGGCGCTTCACTTCCGGGCCGAACCCGGCGGCGCGGGTGGCGGCGTACATGTCCTGCAGGCCGGCACCATCCGGCAGATCGCGCAGGCCATAGCGCACGCCATCGTAGCGGGCGAGGTTCGACGAGGCTTCTGCAGGCGCGATGATGTAGTACGTCGGCAGCGCGTACTTGGTGTGGGGCAGCGAAATCTCGACGATCTCGGCGCCGGCATCCTTCAGCCAGGCGATGCCATCGTCCCAGCTCTTGGCGACGTCAGGGTCCATGCCGTCGAGGCGGTATTCGCGCGGAATGCCGACCTTCTTGCCCCGCATGTCGGCATTGAGGCCTGCGGTCCATTCCGGCACCGGCAGGTTGAGGCTGGTCGAATCCTTCGGATCAAACCCTGCCATGGCTTCGAGCATGATCGCGCAGTCGGTCACGTCATGGGCCATTGCGCCTGCCTGATCGAGTGACGAGGCAAACGCCACGACACCCCAGCGCGAGCAGCGGCCGTAAGTCGGCTTGATGCCGGAAATGCCGGTGAAGGCCGCGGGCTGGCGGATCGAGCCGCCAGTGTCGGTGCCGGTGGCAGCAGGCGCGATGCGCGCGGCAACCGCAGCGGACGAACCACCCGAGGAGCCGCCGGGGGCCAGCGGCGCGGTGTCGTTCGGGCGACGCCACGGCGAGATCACGTTACCGAAGGCGCTGGTCTCGTTCGAGGAGCCCATGGCGAACTGATCGAGATTGAGCTTGCCGAGCATGCCGGCGCCCGCGTCCCACAGCTTCTGCGAAACGGTCGATTCGTACTGCGGCTTGAAGCCTTCGAGGATCTTCGATGCGGCGGTGGTCTGCGTGCCCTTGGTGGCAAACAGGTCCTTCATGCCAATCGGCACGCCCGCCATTGGTCCAAGCGGCTTGCCAGCGGCGCGGTCCGCGTCGACCTTCGCGGCAGCTTCCAGCGCCTTTTCCGGCGTGGTGACGATGAAGGCGTTGAGCGCGGGCTGCGCGGCCTCGACCGCCGCGTTGAACGCGGTGGCGACTTCGGTGGCGGAAAACGCGCCCTTGGCCACGCCATCGCGGATGGCGGCAATGCCGAGATCAGTAATATTCGTCATTATTCGATCACCTTGGGCACGCCGAAGAAGCCATGTTCGGGCGCTGGCGCGTTGGCCAGCACCGCATCGCGCATGTCGCCGCCGGTCAGCGGATCGGCATTGACCACGTCATCGCGCAGGCGCTGGTGGTTCGGGATGACGGCAGTCATCGGCTCGATCCCGGTGACGTCGACTTCGCCGAGCTGTTCGACCCAGGCGAGGATGCCGTTGAGTTCGGGGACCATCGCGTCAAGCTCGGCCTCGGTGACCTTGATGCGGGCCAGCGAGGCGATCTTCGCCACCGTGGCGGTATCTACGGACATGGCGGATACTCTTATCGGAAAGAAAAAAGGAACGCCGCGCGCTACCAGAGCGCACGGCGTGCTTCAAGCCGAGGCCGCCCCATAAGGGCGCCCGGCCAGGATCAGGGTTGCGGAGCGCCTTCGGGCATCGGCACGCCACCCGGAGCGCCACCGGGCGCACCACCGGCCCCACCCTGCATGCGCTGCATCTGTTCGAGCATCATGCGCTGCTGCTGGATTTCAGCAGCACTGCGGAAATCGAGCAGTTCGATTTCGAAGACGAGGTCGGAATTGGCGGGGATCACCACTTCGCCGGTCTGCGGATTGCGCTTCTCTTCGGCGCCGTAGGCCTTTTCCGAAGGGATCTCGAGGACGTACTTGCCGCCCTTCTGCATCTTCGAAAGACCTTCGGAGAAGCCAGGGATCACGGTTTCGAGCGGGAGGACCGCATTCTGGCCACGGTCGAACTCCTTGCCGCTGGCGAGGCGACCGACATAGTTGATCAGCGCCACGTCAGCCTTGGTCGGCGAAGCGCCGGTGCCGGCCTTGACCGTCTCGATCTCTATGCCCTGGTAGCGGGTGGCATAGGCCACGCCCGAGCCGAGCACGACCGCAGCGATGACGCCGAGCCAGATCTTGCCGACGGAGCCCTTGGCAACGGGCTGGAGCGGAACGCGGGTGATTTCCGACATGCTTTCCCCCTCAAGCGCGATTCGCTTCGAATCGCGCTGGATGATTCGAATGACCTGATCCGGCACACGAAAAAGGGCGCCGGAGTGCGGCGCCCTCTTGGCCCATCAGGGCGCGAACGGCAAGTAGCCAGATGGAGCGTTTCCGCCCCGATCCTTCTTACTTGACGCCGTCACGCTCCTGGCGCTTGCGCTCAAGCTTGCGGGCGCGACGGACGGCAGCAGCCTTCTCGCGAGCGCGCTTTTCCGAGGGCTTCTCGAAGTGGCGACGCAGCTTCATTTCGCGATACACGCCTTCACGCTGCAGCTTCTTCTTGAGTGCACGAAGAGCCTGGTCGACGTTGTTATCGCGAACGAGAATCTGCATAAACCGCTACACCTCAATCTGACGGCGAGAGCCCGCGAAACCGGCGGGAGTCACCTTAATCTGGAAACACAAAACAAGCCGAATCCGTACAGGACCGGCCCGAACGGGTGCGCCACTAGCCAAATCGGGCCACAAAGGCAAGCAAAGTCGTGCATTTTGCAGGCCATGAGGTTAAGGGCGGCGGATGAACTCTCCCAATACACTGACGGCAACTGCCATCGTCGCCCTGGGTGGCGGCGTAGGCGCCATGCTGCGCTATCACGCGGGGCGCGCCGTAACTGCGTTTTCCGGTCCCAACACCCTGTTCCCATGGGGCACCTTCCTGATCAACGTCAGCGGCAGCCTGCTGATGGGCCTGCTTGCAGGATGGCTGGCGCGGCAGGACGGCAGCGAATCGCTGCGCCTGCTGCTGGGCGTCGGCGTGCTCGGCGGCTTCACCACCTTCTCTGCCTTCAGCCTTGAAACCGCCATGCTGATGCAGCGCGGACTTTATGGCATGGCCGGCTTCTATGCGCTGGGCTCGCTGCTGGGCGGCGTGGCCGGGCTGTTCCTTGGCCTTTCAATGATGCGGGGTGCAGCATGAGCCGCGGCAAGATCCCGGACGACAACGTCCGCCAGTTCACCGTGGGCCGTGACGATGCCGGAGCAAGGCTTGACCGGTGGTTCAAGCGCCACCTGCCGCAGGTCGGCTTTGCCACCGTATCGCGCTGGGCGCGCACCGGGCAGATCCGCGTCGATGGCAAGCGCGCCGATGTCGATACGCGGCTCGAAGCCGGGCAGACCTTGCGCGTCCCTCCCGGCAATGCCACGCCGGTGGGAGCCGGGATCAAGGGCCAGCGCGTGCGCAAGCCGCTGACCGAGGAGCAGATTGCGCTGGCCGAATCGATGGTGCTGGAAAAGGACCGCGCCGCAATTGTGCTCAACAAGCCGCCGGGCCTTGCCACGCAGGGCGGCAGCGGCACGCACGAGCATGTCGACGGACTGCTCGATGCCTATGCCGCCGATGGCGAGCCCCGCCCGCGCCTCGTCCACCGCCTGGACAAGGACACCTCGGGCGTCCTGCTGATCGCGCGCACGCCGGGCAGCGCCGCATTCTTTTCCAAGCACTTCTCCGGCCGCTCGGCGCGCAAGATCTACTGGGCGCTGGTGGTCGGCGTGCCAGAAGTGAAGGACGGACTGATCGAACTGCCGCTGGCCAAGCAGCCGGGCACGGGCGGTGAGAAGATGATGGTCGACGAGAGCGGCCAAGGCCAGTCCGCGCGCAGCCGTTACCGCGTGATCAGCCGCGCGGGCAATTCGGCCTCATGGGTCGAACTGCAGCCGCTGACCGGGCGCACCCACCAGTTGCGCGTGCACATGGCAGCGATCGGCCATCCGATCGTCGGTGACGGCAAGTATGGCGGGCAGGCCGCGTTCCTGACCGGCACGATCAGCCGCAAGATGCACCTCCACGCCCGCCGCCTGCGGATCGAGCATCCCGAGGGCGACCTGATCGACGTGACCGCGCCGCTTCCGGCGCACTTCGCGGCGAGCATGGCCAGCCTCGGCTTCTACGAGGAAGACGGCGACCTGCCGCTGGAAGCGCCCAAGCTGGTCCCTGAAAAGACCATGCAAAAGCGCGCGGCGAAGCAGCACGCCAAGGAATATCGCAAGGAGCGCCGGGGCGAACGCCGCAAGCGCGCCGACAGTGAGAAGGGTGCGGGCAGCGCCGGTCGCAAGCCCACGGGCAAGCGCGCTGGTCCGACAAAGGGCGCGCCGCCGAAAAAGGGTCCTGCAAAGCCTGCCGGGAAGCCTGCTGCTCCGCGCAGGGCGCCATCGGGCAAGCCTGCCCCGAGGACGCGGAAAGACTGATGCATCCCAACCCGTCCTTCCGGCATGATGACCGCGACCTGTTCGAGGCGCTGATTGCCGAGATCGGGTTCGGGATGGTGTTTGCCACGGTGCCGGACGGTCCGCGCGTGGCGCACGTACCGCTGCATTCGACCGGCGACGGCGCGGTGCAGTTCCACCTCGCGCGGGGCAATGCGCTGACCCGGCATCTTGACGGGATGACCGCGCTGGCGGTGATCAACGGACCGGACGGCTATGTCAGCCCGCGCTGGTATGCCGATCCGGCGCAAGTGCCGACGTGGAACTACGTCTCGCTCGAGATGGAAGGCCGGGTGCGGCGGATGGATCAGGATGGACTGCGCGGACTGCTCGAGACCGTTTCTGATGCGCATGAGGCGCGGGTGACCGAAGGCACACCCTGGACGATGGACAAGATGCCCGAGGACAAGCTGCGTGCGATGATGGGCGGGATCGTCGGCTTCGAGATGGAAGTGCTGGCATGGCGGCCCACCTTCAAGCTATCGCAGAACAAGAGCGCCGATGAGCGTGCGCGCGTGGCGGCTGGGCTGGAAGCCGAGGGCTCTCCGGCGATTGCCGAACTGATGCGGAGGCTTGTTCCTTGAAACTGGCGATCTTCGATTGCGACGGCACGCTGGTCGACAGCCAGGCCGATATCTGCGCGGCGATGGATGCGGCGTTCAAGGCTGCGGGCCTGATCCCGCCCGAACGCCAGCTGACGCGCCGCGTCGTCGGCCTCTCGCTGCACGAGGCGATGCGCCAACTGCACCCTGAGGGCGAACACCACGAGCACGCGAGCCTCACCGAACTCTACAAGGATGCCTTCCGCGCCCGCCGTGCCGCAGGGGCGGTGGCCGAGCCGCTCTATGAAGGCATCGCCTCGCTGATCGAGGAACTGGCCGGGCAAGGCTGGCAACTTGCCGTCGCCACCGGCAAGTCAGACCGGGGCCTTGCCCATTGCCTCGCCACGCATGGGCTGACCGGGCATTTCGTCTCGCTGCAAACCGCGGACCGTCATCCTTCCAAGCCCGACCCCTCGATGATCGAGCAGTGCATTGCCGATGCCGGCGCGGATCGCGCGCGCACGGCGATGATCGGCGACACCGTCTATGACATTCACATGGGCGTGAACGCGGGCGTACGCTCGTTCGGGGTCGATTGGGGCTATCACGAGACCGAGGAACTGATCGAAGCCGGCGCGGAAGCGGTGGCGACGAGCATCGAGGACTTGCGTGCACTGCTGGGGAGGATTGCATGAGCGATCAGGCCCGAGATCCGGCAATGGGCCGCTATTTCGCGTTGCAGGCGGTGCGGGCTTCGGGCGCGGTGCTGGTGCTGCTCGGCGTGCTGGTGCAGGCGGGCAAGGGGCCGGGGCCGCTGGCCGAGCTCCCGCCGCTGGTCGGGATCGTGCTGGCTCTGGCAGGCCTGTGGGACTTCTTTTTCCTGCCGCGCATCGTCGCGCGGCGGTGGCGTACTCCGGAATAGACAATGAAGCGCTTTTACAAGGCAGTGACGGTCGAGGCGGCAGAAGGCGGCTTCGGGGTGAGGCTCGACGGGCGGGCGATCAAGACGGTAGGCGGCAGGCCGCAAGTGGTGCCGACGCAAGCCCTGGCCGAGGCCATGGCGGCGGAATGGTCTGCGCAAGGACCGGAAATCGACCCCGCGCTGTTCCTGCTGCGCGACATGGCAGACTACGCGATCGACGTGGTGGCGCGGGACCGCGCCTCGGTGATCGGGGAAATCCTGCCTTACGCCGAGACCGATACGCTATGTTATCGCGCCGAGCCGGACGAGGCCTTTGCCGCGCGCCAGCGGCTGATGTGGGAACCGTTGCTGGCGAATGCCGAAACCCGCCTGGGCGTGCAGTTCGTGCGGGTAACCGGCATTATCCACAAGCCGCAACCGGTCGAAACGCTGGCCGCCTTGCGCGATGAACTCGAAGCGCTCGATGCCTTCCAGCTTGCCGCCTTGCGCAACACCACCAGCCTCGCCGCCTCGCTGGTGATCGGCCTCGCCGCGCTGCAACCGCAAGCCGATCTTGACGCGCTGTGGGATGCCGCCAACCTCGAAGAAGACTGGCAGGCCGAACTCTGGGGCAAGGACGCCGAAGCGATGGAGCGGCGCGAGAAGCGGGCTGGCGCGTTTGCGGCGGCGGCGCGGTTTGCGGGGCTGGCGCGGGGTTAGCCTTACAGGCGGCCTGCGCCGGGGTGACGATTGATACCAAGCTCTGTTTCTCGTCATCCCGGCGCAGGCCGGGATCCAGTTGCTGCCCAATCAGCGCAAGGGCAACATCACCCCACCCAGTCGGCCACCTGCTTGGCCACGGCGTTCGCGGCTTCGTTCAGCGCCGGGCCGACGTACTTGGCTTCGGCCTCTGCCACCGGCACCGTGCTTTCAAAGCGCCTGGTCTCCACGCGGCCGCCGGCTTCCTTGACCGCATCGTAGCGGACCACGGCGGACTGGGTGCGGGCGTCGTAGCCCATGTCGAGCAGCCGGCCCGAGAGATGCAGGCCGGCAGCGCCCGGATCATTCTCGATGACGAGGCGGTTGCCGCGGGCGCGGATGGTTTCGGCGAGTAGGCGCTGGAACAGGCGCGAGGGGCGTTCGACCCACATCGTCTTCTGGAGATAGGCCACGTTGGCATCGTCAATCTGCACCGGCACGCGCGTGACGGCGAGGCGCGCTTCGGCCGAGGGCTCCATCACTACCAGCGCAGTGGCGAACGTGCCGCTGGTGCCGCTGCCTGCAGCAGGCGCGGCGGTGGGGGTGAGCGCCAGCAGCGTGTCCGGCACCTTGGGGCCGAGGCTGACGCAACCGGAGAGGGCGGCGAGAAGTGCGGGGACGACAAGGGCTTTGCGGATCATCTTCATCGCCTCCTCAATTCTTGTAGTCGGGCAGCTTGGGGCCGCCGACAAAACCGCCGACGCCCTGATCGTTCAGGCGGTCGGTCACTTCGCGCAAGCTCTTCGTGGTCGCCTGCAGATCGCGGATGGCCGCTTCGGCAGCAGGCAGCGTGCGTTCGTTCAGCTGGCGGGCGGCCGGGCGGGCTTCGCTCAGGGTGCCTTGCAGCTCATCAGCCGCGCCCTGCGCCGATTTCAGCGTCTGACGCAGCTGCTTGGCGAGGCCATTGGCATCGTTGTTGAGCATATTGTCGGCCGAGTTCGTCAGCTTCTCGAAGCTGGCCAGCGTATAGTTGGCCTGCCGCAGCGTGGCCTGCAGTTCGGCCAGCGTGCGCTTCACATCGGGCGAGGCATCGGCGAGATTGCCGGTCATGCGATCGGTGTTGGCGAGGATGTTCTCGATCGACTTCTGGTTCTTGTCCGACAGCACCATGGTCAGGCGCTCGGTCAGGGTAGCGAGACGTTCGAGCAGGAGCGGCGCGTTCGAGAGGATTTCGCCAAGGCCCGAGCGCTTGGTCGGGATCACCGGCACGCCTTCGGGGCAAGTGGCGCGCTTGTTTTCCTTCGGACAAGCGATAGGCGGGGCGCCCTTGACCGCGCCGGAGAGCTGGATCGTCGAAACGCCGGTGAAGCTGCCGAGCAGGCTGGCCGTGGTGCCCTGCAGGATCGGCACCTTGCGGTCGACCGCGATGCGCACGCGCACGAATTCGGGATCGCGCTCCCACAGCTTGATGTCCTTGACCTGGCCCGACGGCACGCCCGAGAATGAGACCTCCGACCCCTTGGCCAGGCCGTCGACCGACTGCTTGAAGAAGATGTCGTATTCGTTGAGGTCGCCCTGGTTCAGGCGCGCGATCCAGATGGTCAGCACGGCGGTCGCCGCCAGCAATGCCAGCGTGACGAGCCCGACCCAGATATGGTTTGCGCGCGTTTCCATCGGCTAGTCCTTATGCCCCGTCAGGATCAGGCGAAGAACGCCCGTCGTCCGAAAGTGTTGCCCGTACGGCATCATGCCGCTCCTGCGCATCCTGCGCCGCACGTCCGCGCGGGCCGTTGAAGTATTCCTGTATCCACGGATGATCGAGCGCGAGCAGTTCCGGGATCGTGCCCACGGCAATCACCTTCTTGTCCGCGATCACCGCCACCCGGTCGCAGATTTCGTACAGCGTATCGAGATCGTGGGTGATCAGGAACACGGTGAGGTCAAGCGTCTGCTGCAGCTTGAGGATCAGCTGGTCGAACGCCGCTGCGCCGATCGGGTCCAGCCCGGCGGTCGGCTCGTCAAGAAACAGCAATTCGGGATCGAGCGCGAGCGCACGGGCAAGGCCGGCGCGCTTCTTCATGCCGCCGGAAAGTTCGGACGGATACTTGCTTGTCGCCTCGGCCGGCAGGCCCGAAAGCAGGACCTTGTACCGCGCAATCTCGTGGCGGAGTTCGTCGCTGATTTCGGGATAGAATTCGCGCAAGGGGACTTCGACGTTCTCGGCCACGGTCAGCGTCGAAAACAGCGCGCCGCCTTGGAACAACACGCCCCAGCGGCTGCGGATGTCGATGTCATCATCGTCGCGGGCATCGGTGATCGTATCGCCGAGCACTTCGACCTCGCCCGCATCGGGAATCTGCAGGCCGATGATCGTGCGCATCAGGACCGACTTGCCGGTGCCCGAACCCCCGACAACGCCAAGGATTTCCCCCCGGCGCACATCGAGATCGAGGCCATCGTGGATCACGTGATCGCCAAAGACATTGCGCACGCCGCGCACGCGGATCGGGTACTTGCCGTCGAACGGATCAGGCAGGTCGACAAGCTGCTCGGCGGTGGTGGTTGCGGCCTGTTCCATCAGCCCCACCCGATATTGGTGAAGAACACCGCGAAGAACGCATCGAGCACGATGACCGTAAAGATCGCCATGACCACCGCAGCGGTGGTGCGCGCGCCGACTTCCTCGGCATTGTTCTTGACCTGCATGCCCTGATAGCAGCCCGCCAGCGCAACGATGAGGCCGAACACCGGTGCCTTGGTCAGGCCAACCCAGACGTCGTGCAGGGGCACCACTTCCTGAATCCGCGCGAGGAAGGTGAAGAACGGGATGCCGAGCGAAACGCTCGACAGGAAGGCGCCGCCGATGATGCCAAGGAAGGCCGAATAGAAGCCGAGCAGCGGCATCATGATCATCGTTGCCGCAATGCGCGGGACGACCAGAGCCTCCATCGGAGAGACGCCGATGGTGCGCATGGCGTCGACCTCTTCGGTCAGCTTCATCGTGCCAAGCTGTGCCGCAAAGGCCGAGCCGGAGCGGCCGGCGACCATGATTGCGGTCATCAGCACGCCAAGCTCGCGCAAGGTCAGTCGGCCGACGAGGTTGACGGTGTAGATCTCCGCCCCGAATTGGCGCAGCTGCACTGCACCCTGCTGGGCGATGACGATGCCGACGAGAAAGCTCATCAACCCGATGATCGCGAGCGAGTTCACGCCCACCAGTTCCATCTGGTGGACCAGCGCCTTGCCGCGAAAGCGCGATGGGTGGCGCAGCAGTGTCCCGGCGGCCTGGATGATCTGGCCGAGGAAGCCGAGCACCTGCAACATGCCCAGCCCCAGACCGATCATCACATCGCCGACATGCGCGGGGACGCGTTCAAGCAGCGGGAGGCGCGCGGCAGCCACCGAATGGTCGTTCGAATCCGCCTTGCTGATCGCATCGACCAGCTTCTGCGCATCCTCGCTGCAGCCAGTAATTTTCGCGTCGTTGTCTCGCGACAGCCGCCAGACGGTCCACGCGCCGACGGTGTCCATCCGGGTCACACCGGAAAGATCGATCACGCTGACGGATTCGCTGATGGAGCGCAGACGCGCATCGGCAAGGCCCAGCGAGGACACCGTCATCGGCCCGCGGAAGGCGAGCGTCGCGCCTTCCCCATGCGCAGAGGCCTCAATCTGGAAATCGGTCAGTTCCCGCATCTTGCCCGCTTCATGGGGGATTTAATCCAAGGCGACAAGTGCATCACAAGCGCCGTAACGGCGGAACAACGCTTGCGGTTCCCCGGAACGCTTGCAGGCGCGGGCCGGCGATGGCAAGGCGCTGCCCCATGACCGAGACGACTTCAGCGCAGACTTCCGGCGAACTCGCCAAGACATTCGAACCCGCCGGGATCGAAGCCAAGTGGTATGCCCACTGGGAGCAGAACGGGCTGTTCCGCCCCGAGCGGCCCGATGCCGCGCCCTATACCATCGTCAATCCGCCGCCGAACGTGACGGGTTCGCTCCACATAGGCCATGCGCTCGACAACACGCTGCAGGACGTGGCGATCCGCTATGAACGCCTGCGCGGCAAGGATGCGCTGTGGGTGGTGGGCATGGACCACGCCGGGATTGCCACGCAAATGGTGGTCGAGCGCCAGATGGAGGCGCAGCAGGACAAGCGCACCAACTACACCCGCGAGCAGTTCGTGGACAAGGTGTGGGAGTGGAAGGCGGAAAGCGGCGGCGCGATCACCGGCCAGCTGCGCCGCCTCGGCTGCTCGATGGACTGGTCGCGCGAGCAGTTCACGATGGACCCGCACTTCACCCGCGCGGTGGTGAAGGTCTTCGTCGACCTCTACAACCAGGGCCTGATCTACCGCGACAAGCGGCTGGTGAACTGGGACCCCAAGCTCAAGACGGCGATCTCGGACCTTGAGGTCGAGACGCGCGAGGTTCAGGGTGGCTTCTGGCACTTCAAGTACCCGCTGGCCGACGGCGTGAAGCGTGACGACGGCCTCGATTACATCGAGGTTGCCACCACGCGGCCCGAGACGATGCTGGCCGACATGGCCGTGGCAGTGCATCCCGAGGACGAGCGCTACAAGTCTGTGATCGGCAAGGAGATCCTGCAGCCGCTGACGGGACGCCGCTTCAAGGTGGTGGCCGACGAGCATGCCGATCCTGAGCTGGGTTCGGGCGCGGTGAAGATCACGCCGGGGCACGACTTCAACGACTTCGAAGTGGGTAAGCGCGCCGGGATCAAGGCCGCCGACATGCTCAACATGTTCGATGCCGAGGCGAAGGTGGTGCAGACCGCCGATGGGCTGGTGCCTGCGGAGTTCCTCGGGCTCGACCGCTTCGATGCGCGCAAGCTCGTGGTCGAGCGGATGAAGGAACAGGGCTTCCTGATCCCGCACGTGACGAAGGACAAGGAAGGCAACGAGGTTCTGCACGATGCCGAACCGCGCACGATCCAGACCCCGTTTGGCGATCGTGGCGGCGTGGTGATCGAGCCGTGGCTGACCGACCAGTGGTACGTCGATGCCGAAACGCTGGCCAAGGCGCCGATGGAAGCGGTCCGCTCCGGCGCAATCGAGATCGTGCCGAAGACATGGGAAAAGACCTTCTTCAACTGGATGGAAAACATCCAGCCATGGTGCGTCAGCCGCCAGCTGTGGTGGGGGCATAGGATTCCGGCTTGGTATGGCTCGGATGGCCAGTGCTACGTTGCCGAGACCGAGGAAGAGGCGCAGGCCAAGGCAGGCGCAGGCGTGACGCTGAGCCGCGACGAGGACGTCCTCGACACGTGGTTCTCCTCCGCCCTGTGGCCTTTCGCCACGCTCGGCTGGCCGGATGAAGACGCACCGCTGCTCAAGAAGCACTATCCCAACGACCTGCTTGTCTCGGGTTTCGACATCCTGTTCTTCTGGGATGCGCGCATGGCGATGCAGGGCTTGCACTTCATGAAAGAGGTGCCTTGGAAGAAGCTTTACCTGCACGGCCTTGTCCGCGCCGCCGATGGCGCGAAGATGAGCAAGTCCAAGGGCAACGTGGTCGATCCGCTCGGCCTGATCGACAAGTACGGGGCTGACGCACTGCGCTTCTTCATGTGCGCGATGGAGAGCCAGGGCCGCGACGTGAAGATGGATGAGAAGCGCGTCGAGGGCTATCGCAATTTCGCCACGAAGCTGTGGAACGCCGCGCGCTTCTGCCATAGCAACGGTATCACCGGCAGCACCTCGGTCGCAGCCCCTGCCGCCACAGCGGCGGTCAACAAGTGGATCATCGGCGAAGTCGTCGAAACCGTCGCCGCGCTGGATCAGGCGATGGCCGACCTGCGCTTCGATGCAGCGGCAAACACCGTCTATCACTTCGTGTGGGACCAGTTCTGCGACTGGTACATCGAACTGATCAAGGCCAATTTCGATGCCGAGACCAAGGCGGTCGCGGGTTGGGTGCTCGACCAAATTCTGGTGATGCTCCATCCGTTCATGCCGTTCGTAACCGAAGAGCTGTGGCATGCGCTGGGCAAGCGCGACGGCGAGCTGATCGTCGCGGCCTGGCCCAAGCCCGAAGCTACGGTAGATGCGGCCGCCAAGCGCGAGGTCGAATGGCTCATCGCGCTGGTCTCCAACCTGCGCACCGCCAAGAACGAACTCGGCATTTCGCCGGGGGCCAAGCTTGACGCCTACCTGCCCGAGCCTTCGGCGCAGACGCGCTCGATCATCGAGGCGAACCCTGCGGCGATCGAGCGTCTTGCGCGGCTTAACGGCATCCGCTTCGAATCGGCGCCTTCGGGCGCTGCGATGCAGGTTGGCGCGGGCGATGCCAACATCATCGTACCGCTCGAAGGCGTGATCGACATCGCGGCGGAGAAGGCGCGTCTGGAGAAGGCGTTGGCAGTCTCGCAGAAGGAAGCGAAGTCGCTCGAAGGGCGTCTGGGCAATCCCTCGTTCGTCGAGAAGGCCAAGCCCGAAGCGGTCGAGAAGGCCCGCGCCGACCACGCGATGCATGCTGCCGAGGCCGAGCGCCTGGCGGCGGCACTGCAGCGGTTGGGATAAACTCCCGTCCCCCTTGATGGGGGAAGAAGTAAGGGCCTGAGATGTCGATCGTGTTGGCCACCGTGAACCCCGGCGAGCCGGAGGTGTTCTCCTCGCTTCAGGGCGAAGGCCCCGGCATGGGTCGGCCCTCGGTGTTCGTGCGGCTTTCGCGCTGCAACCTCGCCTGCCGCTGGTGCGACACCGCCTATACCTGGCGCTTCACCGGCGACAATCGGCCGCACCGCGACGAGGTGGCGTTTGAGCGGGGAGAGAACCAGATCGCGATGAGCGAGGCTGACGCAGCCGCGCTGATCCTGTCCCACCCCGAGGAGCGGCTGGTGATCACTGGTGGTGAGCCGCTGTTGCAGGGGGCAGCGCTGGCGCGCACCGTGGCCCTGCTCAAGTCCGAACGCCCTGCCCTTCATGTCGAGGTCGAGACCAACGGCACCGTGGCAGTGCATCCGGAACTCGATGCGCTGATCGACCAGTTCAACGTCAGCCCCAAGCTGGCGCATTCGGGCAATCCCGCAGAACTGGCGCTGGTGCCCGAGCGGCTGGACGCCTGGGCGCGCGATACCCGCGCATGGTTCAAGTTCGTGGTGGCCAGCGCTTCCGACCTTGCCGAGATCGCCGCGCTGCAGGACCGCCATGGCATCGCCAGCGATCACCTGTTCGTTATGCCCGAGGGCACAGCCAGTTCGGTTCTGCGCGAACGCTCGCGCTGGCTGGCCGAGGAAGCGCTGGAGCGCGGCTGGCGCTTTACCGACCGGCTGCATATCCACCTCTACGGGGATACGCGGGGGACCTGAGCTTGCAATAAACAAGAGCGCCGCGAAGCTTTTGCCCGCAGCGCCTTGTTGTTCCTGCGTCAAGCAATCCGACGATCAGAACGGAATATCGTCGTCCAGATCGTCGCCGAAGCCGCCGCCGCCCTGGTTCCAGCCACCGCCGGCGCTGCCGCCTGACGAGCCGCCACCGCGCGAGGAACCGCCGCCGAAGCCGCCCGAACCGCCCGAAGAACCGCCATCATTCCAGCCACCGCCGGACGAGCGGCCGCCGCCGCCACCGCCCATGCCGCCGCCGCCAGCGCCGCCCGACCCATCGAGCATGGTCAGCACGCCGCCCATGCCGCCGACCGAGATTTCGGTGGTGTAGCGGTCATTGCCGGACTGGTCCTGCCACTTGCGGGTGCGCAGCTGGCCTTCAATGTAGACCTTGGAGCCCTTGCGCAGGAAGCGTTCGACCACGCCGACGAGACCGTCGGAATTGATCACCACGGAGTGCCACTCGGTGCGCTCCTTCTTCTCGCCGGTGGCGCGGTCCTTCCAGCTTTCGGATGTCGCGATGCGCAGGTTGGCGATGCGGCCACCGTTCTGGAAGCTCTTGATTTCGGGGTCTGCCCCGAGGTTCCCGACAAGGATCACCTTGTTGACGCTGCCTGCCATCGAATCACGTTCCTTCTGATCTGGCCGATTGCGTAGCGCATGGCTTTGGTGGGGGGCGAGTCCGGGCCTGTGAGTTTTCCAGAAGGAAGATTGGTTCACGCAGAGACGCGGAGAAGAAAGGGAGACGCAGAGGGGGGTAGCGCTGGGCCGACAGGCCCCTCTACTCCGGCAACGACGAGGCTGACGCAAGATTGGAATTGGAGAGCGGCTGCGCCGCAAGCGCGACAACCCCGCGCCTCCCCTTCTTCTCCGCGCCTTTGCGTGAAACCCTTCTAACCCAGCCCCGCCGCAATCGCCGTCCAGTAGGTCACCCCCGCCGCCGCATAGGCCAGCGCGAAGAGGTAGGCGAGCATGAACGCCGGCCATTTCCAGCCGTTGGTCTCGCGCCGCGCGACGGCGATGGTCGAGAGACACTGCGGAGCGAAGACGAACCACGCGAGGAAGGCGAGCGCCATCGGCAGGGTCCAGCGCGACTTGAGCTGGTCGCCCAGCGCCATCGCAGCCTGATCCTCGTCATCACTGGCGCTGACGGCATAAGTCGTGGCGAGCGAGCTGACGGCGACTTCGCGCGCGGCCATTGCAGGGATGATCGCCAGGCTCATGTCACGGTTGAAGCCGATGGGTTCGAGCACGACCGACAGGCCATTGGCCAGAGTACCGGCGACCGAGGCGTTGACCTGGTCCTGCCCCGGCTCTGCGCGCGGGAAGTTCAGCAGGATCCACAGCGCGATCGTGACCGTGAAGATCATCGTGCCGGCGCGGCGCAGAAAGATCCACGCGCGCTGCCACAGGCCGAGCGCGAGATCCTTGAGCGTGGGCAGCTGGTACTTGGGCAGCTCCATGATGAAGCCCGAAGCCGCGCCCTTGGTGACCGAACGGCGCAGCACAAGCGCCACCACCATCGCGCCGACGATCCCGGCGACGTAGAGGCAGAACAGGACGAGACCCTGCAACCCAATGCCGGGGCCGACGCGGGTGTTCGGAATGAACGCGGCGATGATCACCGCATAGACCGGCAGGCGCGCCGAGCAGGTCATCATCGGCGCGATCAGGATCGTGGTTAGCCGGTCCTTGGGATCGGTGATGCTGCGCGTGGCCATGATGCCCGGGATGGCGCAGGCGAAGCTTGACAGCAGCGGGATGAAGCTGCGGCCCGACAGGCCGACGCCGGCCATCATGCGGTCCATCAGGAAGGCGGCGCGGGCCATGTAGCCGGTCGCCTCCATCGTCAGGATGAAGAAGAACAGGATGATGATCTGCGGCAGAAACACCAGGACGGAGCCGACGCCTGCGATCACGCCATCGGTCAGGAGATCGCGCAGCAGGTTTTCGGGCAGGGTGGCCTTGGCAAGATCGCCGAGCGCCGAAACGCCGCCGTCGATCGCGTCGGCAAAGGGCGTGGCCCAGCTGAACACCGCCTGGAAGACGATGAACAGGAACGCGAAGAGGATCGGTGGCCCCGCCCACGGGTGGAGCAGGAGCCTGTCCATGCGCGCATGGATGCGGTGCTTTGCCGTCTCCGAAAGGATCGCCGCGGTCGCCATCTGGTGGGCCAGCATGCGGCGTTCGGGCAGGGTGACGTGGGGACGCGCTGCGTCGAGCGCGCGCTCGGGCTTGTCACGCGCTTCGGCGATGGCGGCAGCAAGTTCGGTCAGGCCACGACGGCGGACGGCCACGGTCGGGATCACCGGCACCCCGAGCGCAGCTTCGAGTGCGGCGGGATCGAGGGTCAAGCCATCGCGCTCGGCCAGATCGACCATGTTGAGCGCAACCACCGTAGGCCGGCCGAGTTCGAGCACTTCCTGCGCGAAGACGAGGTGCTGTTCGAGGTTCGAGCTGTCGAGCACCAGCACGATGACGTCGGGCCTGGCTTGGCCGGCCTGCTCGCCCATGATGACCTTGCGGGTCACTTCCTCGTCAGGGCTGGTGGTTTCGAGGCCGTAGGAGCCGGGCAGGTCGACCAGCTCGACCGGCTCGCCCGAGGGAAGCAGCAGGCGGCCCGCCTTGCGCTCTACCGTGACGCCGGGATAGTTGGCGATCTTCTGGCGCGCACCGGTCAGCGCGTTGAACAGCGCGCTTTTCCCGGCGTTGGGGTTGCCGACCAGCGCGGCGACGGTGGGCATCTTGCTCATGCGACAGCTTCTGCGATCGGTTCGACCGTCATCGCCAGCGCATGGATGCGGCGGATGGCGACGGTCATGCGGCCAATCTCCACCGCCAGCGGATCGCGACCGGCAAAGACACCACGATAGGCGAGCGTGACCCTCGCCCCCTCGTCAAGACCAAGCGCACGCAAGCGCTGCGCCTCTTCCGCGACAAGCGCGGACCAATCCACCGATGCGATTCGGGCGGGCGTACCGATAGGGAGCTGATCGAGCGTCACCGGTTCCCGCTGCCATAGCGAGCCAGCATTTGCAAGTCATTCGCAATAGAATTGCGCTGGATCAAAAAAGGAAGGTCGGCGCCACCCTTCAATCGTCATCCCGGCGAAGGGCGGCGCGCTATGTGTTACCGGTTACGCCGCCGGATAGCGCAGGCGGCCCAGCATTCGCGTCAGCGAGAAGGTTTCCTCGCGCGGCTTGACCAACTTGGCCTTGGCCTTTTCGAACTGCATCACGTTCTCGATCCGGCGGTCGAGGAAGGTGCGCGTGTCCTCGTGGCCGTCGCTGGTATCCTGCGCGAAGTAGGCAAGCGTCGCAGCATAGATCGAGCCTAGCGTGATGCGCTTGGTATAGTGGTTGTAATCGGTGGCGACATCGCCTGCGAGCCGCCACATCGCATCGGCGCTCGACCAGCCCAGCCGGGTCGCCTTTGCCACGTTCTGCGGCATTGCCATGATCGCCAGCGCGCGACGCAGGGCTTCTTCCTTGCCGACCAGCGCATCGAGCCGGAACTGGACAAGACGGCGGATGCGCTCGCGAATCGGCAGGTTGCCGAGTTGGGTGCTGGGCAGCGCATCGGCCATGTCGGCGTCGATGCGCGCGATCCATGCGGAGATCATCTGCATCGGACCACCTTGGAACGCAAAGGCAGCCAGCGCGGGATCGACGCCCTCCATGGCAGCGGCCGCAGCAACGGCAGCCGGTTTCCAGCCATCGAACGCAGCAGCTTCGGCAATAGCCGGGGCGAGGCGAAGGCGCAGGGCATCGAGGGTTTCGTCGGTCATGTCAGTACCCGTCAGAACGAGGGGCCGTAGGTCTTCTTGGGCGCGGCGGACTTTGCTTCCTTCGACGCCTTTTCCAGCTCGCCCAGCACCGGGCTGCCCTTGTCGAGTGCCGCATAATCGCGCGCGGAGCGCCCGGAATTGTCCGGACGATCGGGGTTGGCCCCGGCCTTGATCAGCATACGCACCAGCGCAAGATCCTTGCGGTGAACCGCACTGATCAGCGGCGTTTCACCAGTATTGTTCGCCTCATCGATGCGCGCGCCAGACTTGATCAGTTCGTCGACGCCTTCAAGGAAACCCATCTCCGACGCTGCCACCAGCGGGGTCACGCCGCGATTGTCACGCGCGTTGACGTTGGCACCCTTGCCGATCAGGAATTGCACCCAGACAAGATCACGCCGGGCCACGACGATGTGAAGCGCGGTCTGTCCGGTGGTATAGTCCTTGGTGTTGATGATCTGCGTGCCGGGCTCGTTCAGAGCCTCGGTCACCTTGTCGCCTTCCTTCTTGCGGACGGCTTCGAGGAACTTGTAGCTGTCGGAGAACTGGGCCTGTGCCGGAATTGCCGTGGCGGCGGCCAGCAGCATGGCCAGCGCGGTAAGCGGCCTGCGCATCTTCGACAGCATTCGAACCTCCTGTTGCGTGCCCCATCAGCCATTTACGGCCTTGCGGACTCGCCTCTTGCAAGGACACGGTTAGCAGAGCATGAACCGGCGCGCCATGGCTCTCGCTTTCAGATCGACACTCGCCGCGCTTGCCGCAACCTGCACTTTCGCGCTTGGCGGATGCAATATGACCCCTGCCGAACAACCGCCTCTCGAAGGCGCCGCGATTGGCGGCGACTTCACGTTGACCGGCAAGGACGGGCAGGCCGTGAAGTGGAGCGACTTTGCCGGCAAGTATCGCATCGTCTATTTCGGTTACACCTTCTGTCCGGATGTCTGCCCGCTCGACATGCAGAACATCGCACAGGGCCTTCGCCTCTTCGCCAAGGAACACCCCGACGCCAAGCCAATCGTGCCGATCTTCATCACCATCGATCCCGAGCGCGATACCGCGCAGGTCGTGGGCAAATATGCCGCGAACTTCGGCAAGAACGTGGTCGGGCTTACCGGAACGCCGGCGCAGATCGCCGATGTCGCAAGGAAGTGGGCGGTGTTCTACCAGCGGCGCGACGAGGGCAAGCCCGACGCATACCTGATGGACCACAGCCGCGCGGCCTATCTGATGGGGCCGGACGGTGCTGCCATCGCGTTGTTGCCCGCCGAACAGGACGGAAAGGCCGTGGCCGCCGAACTCGCCAAGTGGGTGCGTTGACGCCGGAATGAACGATGACCGCTTCTGGGAACGGCCAGTGGCAACACTCAGCCGCGAGCAGTGGGAAGCGCTGTGCGACGGCTGCGGCAAGTGCTGCCTGCACAAGCTGGAGGATGAAGACACAGGCGAGGTGGTCCATACCAATGTTGCCTGCAAGCTGCTGGACCTCAGGACCGCGCGATGCAGCGACTACAAGCATCGCCGCGCCTATGTCCCCGATTGCCTGCGCCTGACGCCGAAGCTGGCGCGAGAATTGCCGTGGCTGCCCGATACCTGCGCCTATCGCTTGCGGGCCGAGAACCGGCCGCTGCCTGAGTGGCATTATCTGATTTCTGGTGATCGCGAGGCGGTGCATCGCGCTGGCCAGTCGGTCGTCGGCAAGGCGGTGAGCGAAACGCTGGCCGGGCCGATCGAGGACCATATCGTGCCTTCGGACCATTTCGATGGCTAGGGGCGTGCTCGACTGGTTGCGGCGGGCCGACACCAAGGCCAAGCAGCCCCCCTCTCGCGGAACTTTGGCCCCGCGTGCCGTGGCGCGCCGGACGCTGATGGTCGAAGGGCGCGAATTGCCACTGGTGATCCGCAAGCTCGGCCATGCCCGGCGGATGACGCTGAGGCTTGCACCCGACGGCAGCGAAGCGCGCATCTCCATCCCTGCGTGGGGTCGCGTCGGCGATGCCGAGGCTTTTGCGCGCGACCGGGCCGACTGGCTGGCGGGGCAACTGGCGCGGATCCCAGAGCCACGCGCTATCGCGCCCGATGCCACGCTGCCCTGGCGGGGCGAGACCTTGCAGATCGAATGGTCGGAGCGGGCGCGACGCAAGCCGGTGATCGCGGATGGACGCCTGATCGTCGGGGGGCCGGTCGAGGGGCTGGCTGCGCGGCTGCAGCGTTGGCTGGAGGCCGAGGCGCTCGCTTACTGCGCTGATGACCTTGCCCATTACTGCGCCCGCGCCGGGGAAGCCGTCCCACGCCTGTCGCTATCGCGCGCGCAGCGGCGCTGGGGCAGCTGCGCGGCAGACGGGTCGATCCGGATGAACTGGCGGCTGATCATGGCGCCGGATTTCGTGCGGCGTTCGGTCGTGGCCCACGAAGTGGCGCACATGAAGCATTTCGATCATAGCCCCGCCTTCCACGCTCATCTCGAACAGCTTTTCGAGGGCGAGATCGAGACGGCGAACCGCTGGCTCAAGCGGCACGGCCGGTCGCTGTATGTGCCGTTTGGCTGAAAGCCTGCCGATGGGTAGCGGAAGCGTGCGCCAGCGCCTATCTAGGCCGGCATGAGAGCCTTCTTCCGCAACGTATCCCCGCGCCGGGCCATCGTCGATTTCTGGCAGGTCTTTACTGCGCCCAGCGATTATCGCCGTGTCGGACTGGTGATGGCAGCAGCGGTGACGGGGACGTTGTTCACCGCGATGGCGATGGAAGGCGGCACGGCGCTGCCCCGTCCGCCCGAGATCATCTATTTCCCGAGCTTTCTCGAGGGCCGCAGCGACGCCGAGATCCTCGCCGAAAACAAGGCAGCGACGGCCAAGGCCAGGGCAGAGGAAGCCGAGGAGGAGGCGCGGCAGGAGCGCATCCGCCAGATGTACAAGGCGGTGGGCGACGCCACCGGGGTCGAAACCAAGCGTGCCTACGAGGAAGGCAAGGCCGAACGCGAGGCCTACCGCAAGAAGGTCGAGGCCGCGCGCAGGGAAGTGCTGGACAAGCATCTGGTCGACAATCCTGTCTATGATGCCGAGATGAAGAAGGCGCAGACCGAGAAACCATGAGCAGGGCTGAGGACCTGCGCTGGCTCGATGCCGCGGCGGCGCTCGCGGCGCGTGGGCGTCCATTGAGCAGGCCCAATCCGGCAGTCGGAGCGGTGATCGTCAAGCAAGGGCTGGTAGTCGGCCGTGGCTGGACGCAGGCAGGTGGCCGGCCTCATGCCGAAGCCGAGGCGCTGGCCATGGCCGGTGAGGCCGCGAACGGTGCGACGCTTTATGTCACCCTGGAACCTTGCGCCCATGCCAGTGCGCGCGGGCCTTCCTGCACATCGCTGGTGCTGGGCAGCGGCATTGCGCGCGTGGTGATCGGCGTTGAAGATCCAGACCCGCGCACGGCAGGCAGCGGGATCGCCGCGCTGCGTGAAGCAGGTATTGCAACAGACGTTCTGCCCGCCCCGGCAGCACGGGAGTCCTTGGCCGGATACCTGACACGGTCGGCGCAGGGTCGACCACATGTCACTCTGAAGCTCGCAACTTCGCTGGACGGCAAAATAGCCCTCGTCGACGGATCGAGCCAATGGATCACCGGCCCCGAAGCGCGCGCGCATTGCCATGTCGAGAGAGCACGAGCCGACGCGATCCTTGTCGGCGGCGGCACCTTGCGCGCCGACACGCCGAGGCTCGACGTGCGCCTGCCGGGGCTCGAGCACCGCAGCCCGCAGCGCATGGTGCTGACGCGCGGCACGGCGCCTGAAGGCTGGACGGCGGTTGCAGATATCACCGCGCCGCAAGCTTTCGGGGATGTGCAGTACCTGTTCGTCGAAGGCGGAGCGCAGGCGGCAGCCGCATTCATCGCCGCCGACATGGTAGACCGGCTGCTGGTGTATCGTGCACCGATCATCATTGGCGATGGCCTGCCCTGCATCGCGGATATCGGCCTCGGCTCGCTCGCTGACGCGCACGGGCGCTGGCGCAATGTGGACCGGCGGACGCTTGGCAGCGATGCGCTCGACGTCTACGAGCGGGTCCGCTGAAGGAGATTTCTTATGTTCACCGGGATCGTCACGGAAATCGGCAACATCCTCGCCGTCGAGGACAAGGGGGACCGCCACATCACGATCTCGTGCGCGATGGACCCTGCGAAGATCGCCATCGGCGCCTCGATCGCCTGCTCGGGCGTTTGCCTCACCGTGGTGGACAAAGGCGGCGTGGCCGGCGAAGGCTGGTTTGCGGTGGACGTTTCGGGCGAAACGGTGAGCCGTACTGCAGCGGAGCAGTGGACTGTGGGCGCGCCGCTCAACCTCGAACCGGCTCTGAAGCTGGGCGATGAACTTGGCGGGCACATCGTGACCGGGCATGTCGACGCCGTGGGCGAGGTCGTCAGCATCCGCCCCGATGGCGCCTCGCTCAAGTTCGGGATTTCGGCGCCACAGGAACTGGCGCCATACATTGCGGCGAAGGGGTCCATCACGGTCAATGGCGTGTCCTTGACCGTCAACGAAGTGGCCGATCAGCCCGACGGATCATGCCACTTCGCGCTGAACATCATCCCCCACACCGCGCAAGTCACGACGATGGGCGCGCTGAAGCCGGGATCGAAGGTCAACCTCGAGATCGACGTACTGGCGCGCTATCTCAAGCGGATGCAGAGCCTGGCGCAGCAGGGCTGAGCAAAATTCAGGCGCAGCCGAGCACAATCTGAAGCAGTTGCTCGGGCTGATCGCCCATGACGTTGTGGGTGGCTTCGGCCTCGTGATACTCCCACGCCGGATCGTCCTGCACTGCATCGGCGAACTTGCCGAAAGGTGACGGACTCCAGCCATTGGCGAAGATGTAAACGTGGCGGGGGATCTTCGCTTCCTCGCCGGTGAAGCGCACCGCCTCGACCAACGTCAGCAACGGGTGATCGGACAGGACAGGGCTTTCAAGACCGGGGAGCGGGGAAACCGCACCGGGCTTGCGCTTCTGGCTGCCGATGTAGTGATCGTGCTCCGACTGCCCAGTCAGGTCCCACAGTGACTGGCCATCCTGCGGCAGGAAAGCATCGACGTAGACTATCGCGTCGATCCGCGCACCGAGGCGCGTGGCGACACCGGTGATGACCATGCCGCCCCAGGAATGGCCGACCAGCACGAAGCGATCGAAACCGGCCTTGGCAATCTGGTCGCACACATCATCGATGTGCGTGGTCAGCGTGATGCCGGGGTTGAACTCGGCCTTGCGGCGGCCAAGACCGGTGAGATCGGCAGCGAGGACGCGGTGCCCGGCGGCGGTGAGATCAGCTTTCAACCGATCCCACGCAAAACTGCCGCCCCACGCGCCATGCACCAGCACGAAGTCGGTCATGGCTCAGGCCCCCGGGCCGATGCCGTGCTTCTTGTTGTAACCGTGAATCCATTCGAGCGTCTTGGTCAGGCCGCCGAACGGGTAGAAGTGCAGGCGCACCTTGCCGTGCTCGGCCCCGAGGCCACGGGCGAAGGCATCGACCAGCTTGTCTGGTCCAGCCGTGCCGAGAAGGTTGGTGACGGAAATCCCGTACTTCTTGAGCACCGAGGTCGACGCACCCACGCCGCAGCGGGCAGCAAAGGCGAGCAGGCGCTTGATCCCGGCGGGGCCGGGCACGCCGATGCGCACCGGGGCATCGATGCCGCGCGCGCGCAATTCCTTGAGCCAGGCGAGGAAGGCATCGGGATCGAAGCCGAACTGGGTGACGATCAGCGGGGCCATGCCGCGCGCGGTGATCTCGGCCACCTTCTTTTCGAGGACCGCCCAGCATTCGGCCTCGGTCATGTTCGGATGCCCTTCCGGGTGCCCGCCAATGCCGATGGCCTTGATGCCGGAGCGTTCGAACGCGCCGGTGGCGATCAGGGCGGAGGTATCGAAATAGGGGCCAACCGGCTCGGGCGGATCGCCTGCGACGATGAAGCAGCGCGTCACGCCGGCCTGTTCGACCACAGCGCGAAGGTAGCCTTCGAAATCGTCCTCGGAGGTGATCCGGCGGGCGGAGAAATGGGGCATCGGCTCGAAGCCGAGCTGGCGCACCGCGACTGTAGCGGCAACCCGGGCGGCAACGTCCTCGCCGGGGAGGAACGTGACGGCAATAGGGGTGTCGGCCGGAATGAGCGGGGCGGCATCGCGCAGCGACGCCTCGTCCTTCGCGGTCATCTCCAGGCTGAAGCCATCAGTGATCCCGTCGGGCGCCTTGTCCCAGTTGGGATGGATAAGCGGTGCTGCCATGTGCGGGATCCTCTCAATGGTTGAGGGCAGTCCGCCCGGTTGCCTTTGCAGCAATCCGGGCGGCGCCAGTCTGCTTGGGCTCAGCGCGCGGTGCGCCAGCCTTCGGCATAGTTTTCGCGAGCGACGCGGCTGTAGGGAACCGGCGAGACGATCGCGCGGACCTCAATCTGCTTGTGCGGCTCGACGGTGGTCTTGCGAGTACCGCCGTTCTCTTCGCCCCACACCACGCGCAGTTCGGTGCCGACCGGGATTTCCGGATCGATCGTGGCGAGGCTGAGCGCCTGCTTCTCGTTGTACGAGTAGCCGGTGAACATCGAGAAGCCGACGGTCTTGCCGCCAGCATCGACGACGCGATCGTAGTTCGACGAAGCATAGTTGGCGAGCGGGGTGTCGAAGAACTTGTACTGTTCGCCATCCGGGTTGAACAGCGAGGCCATGATCTTGGCCATGTCCTCAGGGTTCCAGGCGAGCGTCACCTTCTTGCGCTGCTCGGCGGGGTTCAGAGCTTCCAGTGCCTCGCGGCCATGGAAGTCATGGTCGAACTTGACGAAGTTGCCGTAACCCAGCTCCCACGGGTTGAGGTAGTAGTCCTCGATGTTGTCCGAGACGAACGAACCACCAATCGAACCGGTCGCTTCGTAGCTGTCGGCAGCGAGCCATTCGCGGAAGCCCTTGAGCTTTTCGCCGGTGTAGATGGCGGGCAGCGGCGAGGGGATCCAGCCGGATTCCAGCGTGTTCGACGGGTAGGCGCGACTGCCGCAAGCGATCAGGCCGAATTCCTTGCCCGCTTCCAGAATGGCGGCGCGGATTTCTTCCTGCTCGGCATAGGGGCCCCAGATTTCAAGGCCCGGTGCGCCCGACATGCCGTGGCGCAGCGTGCGCACGGTCTTGCCGGCGATGTTCATGGTGCTCATGTTGAAGAACTTGAGCTGTTCGAGCGGGCCGCCGTGCAGCTTCTCGATCACGTTCCACGCCTGCGGACCCTGGATCTGGAAGCGCCACTCCTTGCGGGTGACGGGCTTGCCCATCGGGCGCATCGGCGAACGGTCGTCGAGTTCGATCTCGACATCGTAGCCACCGGTCGCGCCGTGGTAGCGAAGCCAGTTCGAAGCCGGGGCGCGGCCGACGTAGGTGAACGATTCTTCTTCTTCCCAGAAGATGATGCCGTCACCGATGACGTGGCCGTAAGGCGTGGTCGGGACGTACTGCTTGGCCTTGTTGACCGTCCAGCCCTTGGGGCTGTTGATCATGGTGTCGGACAGCAGCTTCAGCGCGTCCTTGCCACGAATGTAGAGGTTCACCATGTGGTGCGACTGGTCGAACAGGACGGCGCTGTGCTGCCATGCCCACTGTTCGCTGCGCCAGTTCGAGAATTCCGGCGCAACGACCGGATAGACATAAGCACCGAGCTGCGAGTTGCGCAGCATCTCGACGACGTTGCCGCCTTGCTGGATTACCTCTTCGAGGTTCTTCGCCATCTTGAACTCTCCCGACTTGTGAAATGGCAGGGTTGAAAAACTTGTATGCAACACATACAATCTCCTTCGAGATTCGCAATGGGAAATGTTGCGCCCTCTGTGCGCCACCCCTAACGCGACAAGGACGGGAGAGATTTTGATGAGCGCATCGCTGATTTTGACGCTGTCTTGCGAAGACAAGCCGGGCATCGTCGCCCGGGTCACGGGCAACCTCTATGAAGCGGGCGGCAACATCCGCGAGGCGCAGCAATTCGATGACTCGCTGAGCGGAAAATTCTTCATGCGAGTCGTGTTCGATCCGGGCGAGACCGGGATCGATGCGTTCCGCACGGCCTTTGCGCCGGTTGCCGATGACTACGGCATGGAATGGAACATGCGCGACACCGCCGTGAAGCGGAAGGTCGTGCTCATGGTCAGCAAGTTCGACCACTGCCTGGGTGACCTGCTGTACCGCACCCGCATCGGCGAACTGCCGATGGAAGTCGTGGCGATCCTCGGCAACCATCCCAAGGAAGCGCTGTCGATCTCGCTGATCGGCGACGTGCCCTACTACCACCTGCCGATCACCAAGGAGACCAAGCCGCAGCAGGAAGCTGAAGTGAAGCGCATCGTCACCGAGACGGGCGCGGAACTGGTGGTTCTGGCGCGCTACATGCAGATCCTGTCGGATGATCTCACGGCGTTCCTCGCCGGCCGCTGCATCAATATCCACCACTCGTTCCTGCCGAGCTTCAAGGGTGCAAAGCCCTATCACCAAGCGCATGCGCGCGGCGTGAAGATGATCGGCGCGACCGGGCATTACGTTACCGCGGACCTCGACGAAGGCCCGATCATCCACCAGGACGTGGAGACCGTGACCCACGCCGACAGCCCCGAAGACCTTGTGCGCAAGGGCCGCGACGTGGAGCGCCGCGTCCTCGCCGAAGCGGTTCGCCTGCACCTCGAGGATCGCGCGCTGGTCAACGGCAACAAGACCGTCGTGTTCAAGAGCTGAGCGGTTTCAATAGTTGAGAAAGGGCGGCGGCGGGGGCACCATGCTCCTGCCGCCGTTTTGCTGCGGGAGAGGACAGATGCACGTCAACGCGCTCGATCACGTCAACATCATCACCGACCGGCTCGACGAGACGGCAGAGTTCTACAAGGCGCTGCTCGGCCTTGATCGGCGGGACGGCCCACCTCCCCTCACCCCGCAGAACGCGCAGTGGATGTACGATGCGGCCGGCAAGGCCATCGTGCACATCAACGCCGTGGACTGCCCGCGCGCCTATGACCGCGAGGTGCAGCCGGGCGCGCTCACCGGCGCGATCCATCACGTTGCGCTCAATTGCTCGGGCTATGACGAAGTGGTGGCGCGCGTGGCCGCGCTGGGGCTCGACTGCCAGACCAACGTGGTTGAAGCCATCGGCCTGCGGCAAATCTTCACCGCAGATCCGAACAACGTTCTGCTGGAGTTGAACTTCTTCGCCGATTAGGCGGAGATTGCCGCCTCCAGAGCGTCGGCCAGTTCCTGCGGCTTCGACAGATAGGGGCTGTGATCGGCCTCAAGCGTGACCACGTTCGCGCCAGGCGACATGGCAATCATGCGGCGCTGGCTTTCGATCGGGATCGTGCGGTCGAGCGTGCATTCGACGTAAGTGCGCGGAAGACTGCCCCAGCGTTCCGGCGTCACCGCGATCTTCTCCGAACGCGGCGCGTGGGGTTCGGCCATGAGCCTTGCCATCGCCGCACTGACGAGGCCGGGCGGCGAGACTTGCGCAAAGACGGGTGCAGCATTTGCCGCGTCGATGACGGTCGCGATCCCGCCGTGAACCTTGGAAATGATCGCATCGAAGGCGGGGTTGGGGCCTTCGAGTTCCTTGAATTCGGCGCGGCTCATGCCCGCTGGCAACATCATTGCGCAGATATAGACGATGGCGTTCATTGCAGACGGATCACGCTCCGCTGCGGTGGACACGACAAGGCCGCCGCGCGAGTGTCCGCCAAGGACAACTGGCCCGACGCCCTGCGCCTTGAGGTCACGGCAATGCTGCGCAGCAAAATCGCCCCAGCGATCAAGCGTGACGGCGGCCATCTCCTCCGCGGTGCCGCCCATGCCGGGCAGTGTCGGCGCGACCACATTATGCCCCCGCGCGCGGAGAATTTCCGCGACCGGATCGAAGCACCAGCCACCGTGCCAGGACCCATGGATCAGAACGAAACCAGCCATCAGCGCACATGCCCCGACCAGGTGCGCAGGCCCGGCGCGGTCCGGTCCTCGCTCTTGAGGGCTTCGGCGACAGCGGGACGCGCGGTGACGCGATCGCGCCATTCGCACAGGCGGGGGAAGCGGCTCGCCACTTCCATCTCGGGAAACATACGCTCGACCATCATGCCGCAGTGCGAATAAAAGTTGATGTCGGCAAGAGTGTACGTGTCACCTGCCAACCACTTTGTCTGCCCAAGCTGGGCCTCGACCTTGGCGAGGGCATATTCGATCTTGGCGGTGGCGTTGGCGAGGTCCGCCTCGGAGAAGCCGGAGCGCGCCGTTGCCCACTTTTTGCGCTGATCGGGCAGCGGGATGCTCTCGAGCAGCTTCTCGAACTCGCCATTCTCGATATTGCGCGCGATCACGCCGACCATGCGGTGCCAGCCATGCATCGAGACGAAGTTCATCACGTGCTCGTCGATAAACTTGTTCCAGTAGCGCATCCGCGCCGCGCCCACCGCGTCGCGCGGACGCAACGGCGCGTCGGCGGGCTGGGCATCGGGGAAAACGTCCTCGAGGTATTCGTTGATCACCGTGGTGTGGGTGATGATCGTGCCGTCGTGGTCGAGCACGGGCACCTGGCCTTCGGGATTGATCGCGGTGAACCACGGCTGGTGCTGCTCGAACTTGTGCAGATCAACGTAGATGCTCTCGTAAGCGAGGCCCTTCTCCTTGAGCGGGACCATCGACTTCAGCGAGTTCGCCAGCGGTTCGGCGTGGTAGTATTTCAGGGCCATCGGCGTCTCCGGGGGATCAGACTCGCATGGTGCCAAGCATGCCACCGTCTACTGCCCAGCTTTGGGCAGTGACGTGGCTGGCGGCATCGGAAAGGAGGAAGGCGGCGACCTTGGCCAGTTCCTCGGGCTGGCCAGTGCGGCCTTGCGGCACGGCCTTGGCCATCTGCGAGGCAGCTTCGGGCGGCAGGCCATCGAGCATCGGCGTCTCGATCAGCCCCGGCACGATGCAGTTGCAGCGCACCCCGAACTCGGCGACTTCGTTGGCAACCGCGCGCGACAGGCCAAGGACAGCATGCTTGCTCGCGACATAGCCCGCGTTCATCGGCAAACCGCGCTCGCTGGCGAGGCTGCCGGTGACGAGGATCGCGCCTGTCCCACGCTCCTTCATGGCGGGTAGTACGTGCTGGATCGCCCAGAGCACGCCCTTGAGGTTCACCGCCATCACGGCATCGAACATCTCGTCGGTATATTGCTCGACGGGAGCGAACATGCCGCCGCTGCCGGCGTTCAGAAACAGGCCATCGATCGGGCCGTTGGCAGCGGCCGCGTGATCGAGCGCTGCATGAAGCGCGGCCTTGTCGGCAACGTCCGCTGCAGCGAAGGCGGTGCTCCCGCCAAGGTCACGCGCGGCTTGTTCGAGCAGATCGGCGCGGCGGGCGATCAGCGAAACACGCGCGCCGGCCTGTCTGCATACGGTAGCGGTGGCGCGTCCGATGCCTGTGGAGGCGCCGGTGATGACGATGTGCTTGCCCGTAAGGTCGGTCACTCGGACGTCCTTGCGATGAATTCCGCCCAGACGCGGGCTTCCTTGCTGTCATGGCCTTCGGGAGACCACTGCCGTTCCATCACCCTGCGCGCGTCGGGCTCGGCAAGGGCGCGACGGTCGCGGTTGTAGCGGTAGAAGAATGCGGAGACGCGCCAGTTCATGATGCAGTGGACGTGCACCGGCCGGGGACCTTCCTCCACCGCCTTCACGAAGGCGGCGAAGTGGTCCTCGCCAGGCGCGTCGAACGGCACGGGAATGTGGGTATAGACAATGCCTTGCGCGGCCAGCTTCTCCCCTTCCCCGGCCAAGGCCTCGGGATGGGTCTCCAGCGCGAGGTTGACGACATGCGCGACGCCCAGATCGGCGAGGCGCATGACGTCCTTGTCCTCGATCCGGCCCGACGTGGTCACTTCCGCATCGAGCCTCTGCCAGGCGCGGATGTCGTCAGGATCGGCCATGGCGCAGGCTCAGGCGAGCCCGAGCAGGCGCGCGGCGTTGTCCTTCATGATGCCGGGCATGACCTCTTCCTTGAAGCCGACCTGAAGCGCGGCGTCGATCCACTTCTGCGGGTGGATCAGCGGGAAGTCCGAACCGAACAGCATCTTCTTCTTGAGCTGCGTGTTGGCGTACTGGATGATCTGCGGGGCAAAGTACTTCGGGCTCCAGCCGGACAGGTCGATGAACACGTTGTCCTTGTGCAACGCCATCGACAGGCTTTCATCCACCCACGGCCACGATGGGTGGGCCAGGATGATCTTCATGTCGGGGAAATCGACCGCGACATCATCGACCAGCATCGGCTGGCCATATTTCAGGCGCATGCCGCCACCGCCGCGCATGCCGGTGCCCATGCCGGAGTGGCCGGTGTGGAAGATTGCGGGCAGGCCGTATTCAGCGATGACTTCGTAGATCGGATAGCCGACGCGATCGGCGGGGTGGCAGTTCTGGGCAATGCCGTGGAACTTGAAGCCCTTGACCCCATAGTTCTCGATCAGGTCACGTGCTTCGCGCGCGCCGAACTTGCCCTTGTGCGGATCGATCGAGGCAAAGGCGATGCAGATGTCGTCGTTCTTGGCCGCCATCTCGGCGACTTCGTAGTTCGACACGCGCTTGGCCCCCATGCCGCATTCGGCATCGACCGTGAACATGCAGAACGCGATCTGCTGCTCGCGGTAGATCTCGACGATCTCGGGCATCTTGGGGCGTTCGCGCGGAGCCTTGAAGTAGGCTGAAGCCGCGTCGAAGAACTGGCCCATGACCGGATCTTCCGGATCGTGGCACGAGACCTCGGCATGGACGTGGACGTCAATCGCCTTGATCTTCGACAGGTCGATGGGCACCGTTCTATTCCTTCATTTGTGCAAGGTCGAGACGACCCTGCCGCGATACGACAGGGCCGACTTCGACATTCAGGCGCGGATCAGACCAGCGCGTCTTTCTTGACCGTGATCACCTGGCTATAGGTGAACTCCTTAAGGCCCTCGATGCCGTATTCCGCACCGAAGCCGGACTGCTTGTGGCCACCGAAAGGCGCGAAAGGCGAGAGGTGGAGGAACTCGTTGATCCACACCGTGCCGGTCTCAAGCTGCTCGGCGATCTTCACGCCACGCTCTGTGTCCTTGGTCCAGACAGCGCCAGCAAGGCCATATTCCGAATTGTTGGCGCGAGCGATGACTTCGTCGTCGCTCGAGAACTTCATCAGCGGCATGACCGGGCCGAACTGCTCTTCCGCCACGATGCGGGCGTCTTCGGGCGGATTGTCGAGGATCGTGATCGGCACATAGTAGCCCGAACCCGAGGGATCGACGTCGCCACCAACGAGGAACTTGTAGCCGTTGTCCTTGGCATCCTGGATCAGTTCACAGACGCGTTCGAACTGCTTCTTGTTCTGGATCGGGCCGACGCCAGTGCCCTGTTCCGAACCGTCACCGACCTTTACGGTCTTGGCGTATTCGGCGATCGCCTTGGACAGGTCGTCGTAGATGTCCTCGTGAATGTAGACGCGCTTTGCAGCGACGCAGATCTGGCCGGCGTTGGTGAAGCTCGACCAGAAGAGCTGCTCGGCCACCTTCTCGACGTCGGCGTCGGGCAGGACGATCGAGGCATCGTTGCCGCCCAGTTCCAGCGTGATGCGCTTGAGATCCTTCGAGGCGCCTTCCATGATGCGCTTGCCGGTTGCAGTCGAGCCGGTGAAGGTGATCTTGTCGATATCCGGGTGCGAGGTCATCATCGGGCCGAGCGCGTCTTCGCCGGTGATGATGTTGACGACGCCCGCCGGCACGATGTCCTTGATCAGCTCGGCAAACTTGAGCGTGGTCAGCGGGGTGAATGGCGAAGGCTTGAGCACGATGGTGCAGCCGGTGAGGATCGCCGGCGCAATCTTCTGCACGGCCATCAGCAGCGGGAAGTTCCACGGCACGATGCCCGCGACCACGCCGACCGGCACGCGGCGGGTACGGCTGAGACGTTCGGCGCTGTCCTCGTTGATCGTCTCTTCGAGGGTCAGCGTCGACTGGGCGTTCATGATCCCGGCGCAGGCGCCGATCTCGTGCTGGGCCTGGTGGTGCGGCTTGCCCTGCTCGCTGGTCAGCAGGCGATACAGTTCATCGAAGTTGGCTTCGATTGCCGAGGCCATGTTGCGGATGACTGCACGGCGGTCGTCGACCGGGGTCTTGGACCAGGTCTTGAAGGCGGCGCGCGCGGCTGCAACGGCGCGATCCAGTTCTTCAGCGCCGCAAGCCGGCACCTGGCCGATGACCTGCTCGTTGGCCGGGTTGACCACATCGAGCGACGATGCGGTGGTGACCAGCTCGCCATTGATCAGGTTGGGATAAAGATGCGTCATGAATCTCTCCACTCGTTATGATTGCTATTGTTCATAGCATTCTTGTCAGCGCGCTTCCAGAGCCTTGTCCTCATTGGCGCGCTTGATCAGGTACTGGCGAATGTTGTCCGCATCCTCGGGCTTCAGGGCCGACTTGAACGACACCATGCCGTTGTGCTGCAGCGCGCCGTCGATCACTACCGACCGGATGGCTTCGGGAGCGTTGAGCGCGGCGGAATGGCGCAGGTCCGGATTCACGCCGCCGGCAACCGCCGCATCGCCATGGCAGACGTTGCAGTAACGGCCATAGAGCTCGCCACCAGCCTTGACCTGTTCAGGCGTGCCGGTGAAGGGCGGCGGGTCGAGCACCATCTTGGCCATTGGCGGAGCGGCAGGCAGCGCAGCCTTGCCGCCGAGCTTGAACACGATGAGGCGGCTGATGTTGCGCTGCTTCTTGGCCTTGTGCGCAAGGACGCCGGTGGCGACGTCCCAGACGCCTCCCCATCCGACCATGACCGCGACGTACTGTTCGCCGTCAATCGCATACGTCATCGGTGCGGCAATGATCCCGCTCTGGGCCGGGAACGACCAGAGCTGCTTGCCCTTGTCCGCGCTGTAGGCGACGAAATCACCGCCCGCGGTCCCCTGGAACACGAGATTGCCGGCGGTCGAAAGAATGCCACCGTTCGACGGGCTTGGCAGTTCGACCTTCCACGCGGCCTTCTTCGCGACCGGGTCCCACGCCACCAGCGTACCGGTAGTCGCGCTCATCGCGGCGGAGCGAGCCTTGGCATCGGCCGGCATTGCGGTGACGTACCCGTCGAGGCCAGTCTGGAAGCCGATATCGGTCGCCTTCCAGTCCTTGGCAGCGGCGTAGGGGAACGCCGCGTTGTTTACCGGCAAGTAGAGCAGGCCCGTCTTCGGGCTGAAGCTCTGCGGCTGCCACGAGTGCGCACCGACCGCGCCGGGCAGGCTGACGAATGGCGCGCCCTTTTCGTAACGGGCGGCGGGGTTGACCGTGGCCTTGCCGGTGTTCGGGTCAATGCCGGTCGCCCAGTTGACCGCAACGAAAGGCGTTGCCGAGATGAACTGGCCGGTCTTGGCATCGAGCACGTAGACATGGCCGTTCTTGGGGGCATGCAGCACGACATGACGCTGCTGGCCACCAATGTTCAGGTCCGCCAGCGTGATCTGTTGGGCGCTGTCGAAGTCCCAGCGGTCTTCCGGTGTTTCCTGGAAATGCCAGGCATATTCGCCCGTATCGGCATTCACCGCGACAATCGATGAGGTATAGAGGCTGTCGCCCTCGCGGCCCGAGGCAGCGGGGTTCCACGGCTCTGCGTTGCCGGTGCCAAACAGCACGAGATTGGTGGTGGGATCATAGGTGATCGCATCCCACACGGTGCCGCCGCCGCCGAGCTTCCACCATTCGCCAGCCCAGGTCTTGGCGGCGTTCTCCATGGCCTTGTTCTCGAAGCCGTCGGCGGGGTTGCCGGGGACGGTGTGGAACTTCCACACTTCGTTGCCGGAGTTCACGTCATAGGCCGCGATATAGCCGCGCGCCTTGTATTCCGAACCGCCGCTGCCGATCAGCACCTTGCCCTTCACCACGCGCGGTGCGCCGGTGATGGTGTAGTCCTGCTGATTAGGCACGACGACCTTCGACCACACCGGCTTGCCGGTCTTCTGGTCGAGAGCGACGAGGCGACCGTCAAGCGTACCGACAAAGACCTTGTCGCCATAGAGCGCAACACCGCGATTGACCGCATCGCAGCAGGCCCTGACCAGCGTTTCGCGCGGCACTTCCGGGTCGTAGGACCACTTGAGCGCGCCGGTCTTGGCATCGAACGCCTTCACCATCGACCACGCGGTCGAGATGTAGAGCGTGCCGTCGTGCATCAGCGGGGTGGCTTCCTGCCCCCGTGCGGTCTCCAGATCATGGAACCACGCAAGACCGAGCTGGCCGACGTTGGTATCGTTGACCTGGGTCAGCGGGGAGAAGCGCTGCTCGCCGTAATCGCGCCCGTAGCTCAGCCATTCGCCTTCGGGCACTTGCGCGATCATCGCATCGGTGACGCCTGCGGTAGCGACGGCGACCTTGTCGCCATCGCTCTTGATGTTGCACGCCGCCAGCGGCAGCAGTGCGGCCATCAGGCCCAGGACCTTCAAACGCATATCCAGCTCTCTCCCGACTGTCCGTTTTCCGGATCAGTTGACCATACGATCGGCGTTGCCCCAATAGGGAACCCGCAGCGCCTTCTTGTCCATCTTGCCCGCAGCGGTGCGCGGAATCGAGTCGATAAACGTGACAGATTTCGGCGCCTTGACCCCGCCCAAGCGCTCCTTGGCATAGGCAATGATTTCAGCCTCGGTGATGCCGTCTGCCACGACCACCGCGTGGACCTGCTCGCCCCACTTTTCGTGCGGAATGCCGAAGACGCAGGCCTCGCGCACTTGCGCAAGCTCGGTCACGGCAGCTTCGACTTCGGCGGTGAACACGTTGAAACCGCCGGAGACGACCATGTCCTTCTTGCGGTCGACGATATAGAGGTAGCCGTCCTTGTCGAACTTGCCGACGTCGCCGGTGTGGTGCCAGCCGAACTTGCGGATTTCGGCGGTTTCCTCGGGTTTCTCGAAATAGGAATGCGTGACGAGCGCGCCGCGCACGCAGATCTCGCCCGCTTCACCAAGCGGCACTTCGTTGCCATCATCGTCAAGCAGCGCGACCTTGATCGAGCGGGTCGGCTTGCCACATGCGGCGAGCTTTTCAGGTGACGAGGTCGCAAACTTCGCCACATCCTCAGGCGGGAACCACGCCACGATCATCGGGCATTCGACCTGACCATAGGACTGGCACATCGCCGGGCCGAACACCTCGACTGCCTGGCGCAGCTTTTCCGGGCTGCAGGGCGAGCCGACGAGGATAAAGATGCGCAAGCTGGAATAGTCGTGGTCACCCAGCTCCGGCGAAGCGAGCAACTGGTAAAGCGCCGTCGGCGGCAGGTACATGTGGGTGACCTTGTACTCCGCGATCGTGCGCAGCACGCGCTCGGCGTCGAAACCGGGCAGGATCACCTGCGTGGCACCAAGGCTCAGCGTGGAAAGTGCAATCGGGCCGGCGGCGTGGGTGATCGGGGCAGAAACCAGCGCGACCGGAGAATCGGTGCGCCCGCCCATGCCGTCGGCTGCGGTCTCGATCATCGTGCCCCAGCCGAGGTTGGTCACATTCGCGCCTTTCGAGGGGCCAGTGGTGCCGCCGGTCGGGAAGATGCCGACCATATCCATCAGGTTGCCGAACGCATCGATCTCGGGCTCGACGAAATCGGCTTCGCTCACGCCGGCCATGAACTCGTCGAGGCTCGGGTCATTGCCCATGCGCTGATCAAGGCAGACGAAGTGCTGGAGCGTCGGGCAAAGGTCCTTGAGCTGCTGGACTTCATCAGCCTTCGACGAATGATAGACCAGCCACTTGAGGCGCACGTAATTGATGTAGGCGGCGTTGGCATCGATCGCGTTGCGGGTGTTGACCGGAATCCACTTGCCGTTGGCGCGCCACATCGCCAGCAGCACGACCAGCAGCATGCCGTCGTTCGGGCCATAAAGGCCGAGGCAGTCCTGGTTCTCGAAGCCGCCCTTTTGCAGCGCGGCGGCAATGCGTTCGGACAGGGCCTTGGTCTCGGCAAAGGTCAGCTTGAGGCCGGTCTCGGTATCGACGATGGCGAGACGCTGCGGATCGCGGTCATGGCCGCGGTCAAAGTAGTCGATGGCGCGCATTGGTTATCCCCAACGGTTGATTTCAGGCCCCGGCGCCCAGGCGCGGAGCGGTTCGGAAACGGTCGATCTGGCAAGCGCCGCCTGAACGCTGGGCTGTTCCAGCGTACGAGCAAGCCAAGCGGTCGTCAGCGGCGCATGGGCGAAAGCGCCGGGGCGCAGAACCTGCATCCCGGCGAGCCAGGAACAAGTGACGAGATCGGCAATCGAGAATGTGCTCATCAGCCATTCGCGACCATCGGCCAGCTGCTTCTCGCAGCGCTCGACAGCGGCGGCGACCTTGGTCTCGCTGTCGGCCACTTGGGCAGCATCGACAACATCGTCGCTAAGCGCCTGCCAGCGCTGGCGCAGGTCGTCCGATACGATGCGCGCTGTAAGACTTGCAAACTCTTCGGCAGGGATAGCGGCTATGGCCTGCTGCGAGGTGGCGAGATTGCCGAGCAGCGCGGCAGCAGGCGACAAGCGCTCGGTGATCTGGCGGCACCACATCATCATTTCCCATCGCGCATAGGCGTCCGCCGGTTGCAGCCCGACCCCGCCCGCCGCTTCGTCGAAATACTGCGCCAGGAACACGGACTCGGTCATGGCCTCGCCATTGATGACGAGCACCGGCCCTTCACCCTCGATGCACAGGTCGAGCGCAACCGAGTCGGCAATGCCGGGCAGCGCATGTCGCTCACCGGCAAGCAGGTCGATGCGGCGACATTCGATGTCGAGGCCCGATTGCGCCAGCGCGGCAAGCACGGTCAGCGAAGCACCGTTGGGCTCGCCGTGGTAAAGAACCGCACTCATGCCTCGATCTCCGCCATGATCAGACCATAGCGATGGGCTAGGTCCGTCTTGCCCATCGCCCAGGTCTTCTTCACCGCGTCGCGGGTGTAGACCCGCTTGAGCCAGCGCATGATGTTCGGCGTCTTGTCCTTGCCGGCCAGATCGGGCTGCGAAAGGGGCAGCGAATAGGTGCTGTTGAAGATGTTGATGTCGGCCAGGCTGTACTCATGCGAGCCGACGTAGGGCCGCTTGCCCAGTTCCTCTTCCAGCTTGGCAATGCCGAGGCCGACGCGGCGGCGGCTTTCAGCCATCTCGCTTTCCGAGAAATCGCCGTTGATCGCCTTGCGCCAGGCCACGCGGCGTTCGGGCAGCGGGATGCGATCAATCGCAGCCGCAAGTTCGGCGGGATCGCGCTGGCGGACCATGGGCCCGACGAACACGCTCCACCCGATCATCGAGAAGCTGGGGCCAAGCCACTGGTCCATGAACTTCATCCACCAGCGCACCCGCCAGCGATCCTGCGCGTCGGATGGCATGAGGTCGGGGCCTTCGAAGCGGTCGTTGACGTATTCCATGATCGCGGTGCTCTCGGTCAGGACGAGACCGTTGTGCGTCATGGCCGGGATCGTGCCCTGCGGATTGATCGCGAGATATTCCGGCTTGTGCTGGTCGAACTGCAGCATGTCGATGTAATGGCTGGAAAAGGGCACACCTTTTTCCATCAGCGCCAGCATCGGCTTGCCCGAGTTGGCGTTGGGTTCCCAGTGATAGAGAGTTACCGCGTCCATCTGTTGCCCACTGGTTGCATCGCCTCTCTCCCGATTCCGATACGCGCCGGAATTTGTTAGTAACACATACTAATTGCGCGAGAGCGCGGGTCAAGCCCGCATGCTGTCGAAATACGCATTGAGGAATAAGACGCGGGTGGGGCAGACGCCCATTCTGAACGTTTCACCGAGTGAAAACGGACGGCACGTTAAAAGGGGCACGTCCCGACAGGAACGCACCCCTCTTTGCAGACTGCTGGCTTTGCGCCGGGACTGTCTAGCGCGCAGTCATCGTCCAGAGGAAAAGATGCGTGCGGCCGGAGAGGGGGGCGGCAGCACGAATCTCTTCCGAGAGACGCAAACCCTGCGCCTCCATGACCCCTCTTAGCGCAGTCCAGTCGCTCCAGCGTGTGAGCCCTGTCACGACTTGAGGGAATTTGATCGCACGCGCAGCATCCGCCGAACTTAGGGCAAGGTCGATCGACCGGCCCGGAGCCCTTGTTGCCGCGAAGGCAGCGGATTCAGGAATGCGGCTGTCAAACACCACCAGTGGCCGCGGGCTCGCCACGGCTGCCATCGCGGGCGTTGCGACAACAGCGCCTGCCAGTGCACTGCCCTTCAGCATCGAGCGACGGGAAACGCGCATCAGCCCGCCTTTCCGAGGTACTTCGCCACGGCATCAAGCTCGGCGTCGGTCAAATCGACCTTGGTCTGCTGCGGCATCGCGCCCTTGCCCATGCGGACCACGGTCTTGACGTAATCGGCAGTCAGGTCAATGCGGTTGGCGAGCAGGCCCTTGTCAGGGCTGTTGCCCGCCATGACCTGCTGCTTGGTCAGCAGGTTTGTGCCCATGCCGCCGGTCAGGTGGCAATAACCGCAATGCACCTCGAACAGCACCTTGCCATCGCCGCCGGGCTTGAGCCTGTCGCCTGTCGGTGCAACCGGGCGCATCTGGTAGGGCGGCGGGGGGCCGGGCGGTGGCCCCGGAGGTGCCGCAAAGACGGCGGTTGCGGCAACGCCGAGCGCCGCGACGAGAACGAGCGAAGCGCGGTTCATACCCCAGTCCCCTTGGCGTTGCTCCTGCCGCGCGCGTCCGCATAGGCCGCGGGCCAGATGCCCTGCTTGCCTGGCGCTATGATGCCATTGGGATCGAGCGCGTTCTTCACCTTCTCGCCGAAGCGACGCAGCGCGTGGTTGTTGAAGTCGAAGGTTTCCATCACCGGATCCATCCAACCGAGGTGCGTGCGGTATTCGGCATAACCGGCCTTGGCCGTCTCGGTGATCAGCGCGTCGAACAGCTTGCGCATCTTGACCACCTCGGCCGCATTGTCGCGGTCGTACATCAGCATGTTGACGTTGTTGGCAAAGCGCCCGCCGATGGTGAAGCTGGCATAGAAGTCGACGTCGAAGTCGGCGATGATCTTGCGGCTGCGCGCCATCTGATCGAGCACGTGCTTGCCGGTGGCCGGGACTACTGGCGAGAAGCCCATGTGCGCCCCGCGTCCGCCGATCCAGTCGGACATCTGCAGCGGCACGGCTGATGGAATGCCCATCGTCGTGTCGACACCGTGGATGTAGTCCCCGGGATGCCACCAATGCTCTTCGGGAGCGGCGGCCAGATTACGCTTCATCGCCGCCTTGACCACTTCGGCCTTGGCCTTGACCACGCTTTCCTCGCCATAAAGGCGCAGCGCGACCTGCCAGTAGCCAAGCTTGTGCTCCTTCAGCAGTTCCTCAACGCGCCATTCGGGGATGGCCGATGGCTTGTCCCAGAAGTCCTGCCGCTGGCCCTTGAGGACCATCTTGCCCAGCCACGACGGTATGAACACGTTCTGGTCGATCAGGCCCGAAATCTTGAGCGGGGCGATGGTGTCGACCACCCAGCCGATGTCCTCGACCTTCGGGATGTCCCACACGATCTCGAGCGAGCTTTCCGGCGCAGGTTGCAGCCACACACCGGCCTTGGTCACCACGCCCAGGTTCGATTGCGAGAAGGCGAGGTCGAAGGTCGGGCCATAGCTCATCGGGAAGAGGTGCCAGGCCGGATTGTTGCTCATTGCGCCCATGCCGGTGCGGACAAGGTCGCCATCGGGCAGCACTGCCTCGATCCCGCAAAGATTGCGGGCGTGCAAGCCATAGGGCGTGTAGCCGATACCATGTTCGAGGGCGTTGCCCAGTACCGAGCCCCAGGCATTGCCCGGCACTGACATCCACAGCGGCGCCTTCTCACGCTGGATGTGCTCGTAAAGGTCGAAGAAGCCGACCCCCGGCTCGACCACGCAATAGGCAAGGTTGCTGTCGAGCTCGAGCACCTTATTCATCCGGCCAAGGTCAAGCACCACCGTGCCCGGCAGGCGCGGCGCGGCAGTGCCGTAGCCCAGGTTCTTGCCACGTGCCACGGGCCACAGCGGCGTCTTGTGCTCGTTTGCCAGCCGCACGATCGCGCGCACTTCCTCGACCGAGGCAGGCGCGACCGCAGCCGATGCCGGCCACTCCTCCGTGCTGCCGGGCGCGTAAGTGTCCGAATAGGCGTCGCGGTCGGCGTCCGAGTCCATCACCCAGTCCTTGCCGACCACGCCGGCGAAGGCGGTCATTGCCGCCTGGAACTGCTTGGGACTGACGCGCGGAGGCAGGTGCAGCTTCAAGGCGTGGACTCTCCCGTCACTTCTTTTCTAACAATTGTTATTGTTTGCAGCACTTGTGATATGCCGTCAAGCCTCACGTCAGCGCGTAATACTTCACGTAATTCCCGTCCGGCTTGCGCTCGCCCACGCCGATGAACACATGCCGCGTCAGCCAGTCGTGCTTGCCCTTGCTGGTCTCGAAAGTGGGCTGGGCGCGCAGGTAGTATTCCGCGTGCGGCACCGGCTCTCCCCCGGCAAAGGCCCAGGCACGCAGGCGGTCCATCGTTCCCGGCTCGCGGCCCCACAGGAAGCCCTTGTTCTGCATGTAGATCAGCGTGCCATCATCGACTTCGAGCACATAACGCGCGTCGAACACGGCTGTGTCGTCAGGCCGGAAGAACGCATAATCGCCGCCCGAATTGGGCACGGCCTTGCCCTTGAGACGCGGCCCCTCAAACTCGCCCTCATCGACATAGACCGCGCTGCGCATCCCGCCCGAAGGCAGGTCCGGCACCATCTGCACGCGGGTGAAGCGCAACCGGCAGGCGAAGGCGAATTCGAGGCGGGGATTGTCGAGCGTGGAGAAGTCCATGAGTTGCCTCAATAGTTCGAGAGGATCGTCAGGCTCGGCCCGTCGAGCGGCTTGCCGGCCTTCTGCTTGGCAAGTTCGTCGGCGCGGGTCTTGGCCTGCAGGTCAATCAGATAGGCTTGGATCGCGTCGGCATCGCCGGGCGAGAGGATATCGTCCCAGCGCGGCATGCCGTTCGGCGTCAGCAGCCCTTGCAGCACGATCTGGCGGAACGCCTCGTGCGTGCCCGGCTGCATCCGGCGCAGGTCGGGCGTGATCGAGCGCGGCTGGTTGGCGTGGCAAATGGCGCAGTTGCCAAAGAACAGCCCCTGCCCCTTTGCGATGGTGGCCGCGGTGACGCCGGCGGACTGTGCTGGCGGCTCGGGCGCGACTTCCAGCGGCGGCAGCAGATCGGGCATCGGCACCGTGCCGCCACCCAGCTTGAACACCAGCAACCGGTTCATGTTGCCGCGCGTGTAGGCAGCGGAATAGCGCGGCACGAACGGATAGCCGCCCCCGCCCCATCCGGCCATGACCGCGATGTACTGCACGCCACCGACCTCGTAGGTCATTGGCGCCGCCATGATCGGGGTGCCGGTGTCGATTTCCTTGAGCAGCTTTCCGGTCTTCGTTTCGCGCACGAACAGCTTGCCGGTGACGCCGCCATAGATGGTAAGGCCCGTTGCAGTCGTCAGCACGCCACCACGATCCTGCCAGCCAGCGGTGTCGGCCGACCAGACGGTCTTGCCGGTCAGCGGATCGATCGCGCGGATCTGCGCAGTGGCCGGTTGCCGCAGCGCTTCCTGATAGGCAGGCAGCTTGCGCACGGCATCACCGAACTCGGGCGGAAATGCCGCCAGTGCTTCCTTCACATCGGGCGTGAAGATCAGCGCCGCGTCGTTGTTGAGCCCGCGCGCCTTGAGCGGCTTGGCCCCCGGGGTCATGAAGATCAGGTTGCCCATGTCGAGCACGGCGCCAATGTAGAGCCCGGTGTCCGGGTCGTAGCTGGCCGGATGCCAGTTGCGCGCACCGGTCGTGGCCGGGAACACGATCTTCGGGCCGGTGGTATAGTCCGCCGCTTCCGGATCAAGGATCGGGCGTCCGGTTTTCTGATCGATGCCCTTGGCCCAGTTGGTGCGCACGATGGGATTGGCGCGCAGCAGCTTCCCGTCGCGCCGGTCGAGAATGTAGAGGTAGCCGTTCTTGGGCGCGTGCAGCACGACCGGGCGGTTCTCGCCATCGATGTCTATGCGCGTGAAGATCATCGGCTGCGTGGCGGTGAAGTCCCAGTTGTCGCCCGGCGTTTCCTGATAGTGCCACTTCATCCGCCCCGTCTTCGGATCGAGCGCGACGAGGCTGGCGAGGTAGAGGTTGTCCCCGCCCGCCGGCGAGCGCTTCGACGTCGCATAGGGCCCGCCGTTCCCGGTGCCGACGAGGACCAGCCCGGTTTCCGGGTCGTAGTTGATCGCATCCCACGGACTACCGCCACCGCCGATGTCCCAGCGGCTGTTCGGGTCCCAGGTCTTGAGCGCGGCTTCAAGCTCCGGCGTCTCCTGCGGCCCGAGCTTCGGATCGTGCGGCACGACATGCCAGCGCCAGCGCAGCTTGCCAGTGTCGAGATCGAGCGCAGTGACATAGCCACGCACGTCGTATTCCGCGCCGCCCATGCCGATCACCACGACATCGCCCGCAACTTCCGGGGCGCCAGTGGAATTGTCGCCCTTGGCGCGGTTCTCGATGAAGTCGCTCTTCCACACGACCGCGCCGGTCCGCGCATCGAGCGCATACACCCAGCCATCGAGCGAAGCGACGAACACCTTGCCCCGCGCTACGGCCACGCCGCGATTGACCATGTCACAGCACACCGTGCGGTTGACCTGCATGTCGACCTCGGGTTCGAACCGCCAGAGTTCCTTGCCGCTCGCCGCATCGAAGGCATAGGCTCGGCCCGCGGTGCCGGACGTGTAGAGCACGCCGTCGACAACGACCGGAGTCGCTTCCTGCCCCCGGAAGGTGTCGAGATCAGCCGCCCAGGCGAGGCCGAGTTGGCTGACATTCTGCGCATTGATCGCGGTCAGGCGCGAATGGTGCGTCTTGCCGGAATCGCCGCCGGGGCTCGTCCACTCACGGCCTGCCCCCTCGGTCAATGCTGTCGCGCCGCCAAGCGAACAGGCAGCCAGGCCAAGAAACAGGCTGGCAAGTATTTGGCGCATCACAACGCATCCCACGGTGAAGGCATGCGATACGGCACGGTGATGAAGTTCGCCTCGATCTGCTCGATCATGCCGTGGTCGATCTTGAACAGCTCAGAAATATAGAAGCTGTGCGGGCGCAGCACGGGGCTTTTCACGGTGCGCCCGTCGGTCAGCTGGAACTCCCGCAAGCGGCCGGAATGGTCGATGAAGCCGAACGCCAGCACCAGCCCGCGCTCCTCATCCACCAGCGGGAAGCGGCGGGCGCGCAAGTCGTCGTCGTAGCGGTAGTTGCCCATGCGGAACTGCTCTTCGCAGCCGAGCGCCGAGACCGGCACGATCTTGGCGAAATCGGGATTGCGCGTGGTCTGGACTCCGTTTTCCACCCGGTTGCAATCGGGGTGGAACTTCGTGTGGATCGCCCCGTCATTGCGCTGGAGCGTGTCAAAGTAGCCGTTCGACAGGCGCACCATTTCCTCGCGCGCAACCGGCGCTTGCGCTTCGCGGTGCAGGATCGGCTTGTCCCAGTAGCGGCAGTTCTCGAACTTGATGCCACTGTCGGACTGGCGGACGATCAGCATCTCGCACTCCACGATTTGCCCCGCTTCGTTCAGCCCCAGTCGCAGGGTGAAGGCGGATTCCTCGATGGGTTCGATCACCGTGCCGAAATAGCCCACCTGACCCGTCTTCACATCGGCAAAGCGCAACTGATAGTCGCCCAGCCGGTCGATAGTGCCCCAAACGCCGTCGCCAATTTCCAGCATGACGTTGTTCTCGCTGTGATGCGCGCCCGGCGCCCAATCGAGCGCGTGCGGATCGCGCGCGTTCAACGCTGCCAGGAACCGGTCAAGAACGGCATAGAGCTCAGCGCGGGTCATCGATTCTCCCAAGACAAATTGAGGCTTTGACGGCCTTCTCAGGTCAAGGCATACTCTACCAATTGTTATAAATAAAGGGGAGAGGCGCATGGCGCGGACACAGGCGGAACAGGCCAACCACGACCTCGTGCTGGAGATGTATCACAAGGTCCTGATCGCGATGGATAGCAGCGCGGTCGACCGCTACATCGCGCCGGGTTACGTCCAGCATTCCTCGCTGGCCGAGCCGACAGTAGAGGCGCTCAAGGGCTTCCTCGACGGCGTGCGAGCCGAATCGCCCGAGGCCACGCAGACCATCCACCGCAGCTTCGTCGATGGCGACCATGTCATCACCCACACCCATGTGGTGCGCTGGCCGGGCGATCCGGGCCTTGCCGTGGTCGATATCTTCCGGGTGGAAGACGGCATGATCGTCGAGCACTGGGACGTAATTCAGGATGTTCCGGCCCAGCCGGTCAACCCCAACAGCATGTTTTGAAGGGAGAAGAACGATGCGCCTCGTATTCGCAGCAATTGCCCTCGCCCTCACCGCCAGTGCCGCGCAGGCGAAGGAATGCAAGCTGACCCCGAAGCAGGTCGTCAGCAACTTCATGGACGAGTTCTACATCCAGAAGAAGGTCCGCTCCTCGTTCGAGCGCTGGGTCGATCCCGGTTACATCCAGCACAACCCCTATGCCGCCACCGGCCGTGATGCCGCCATCGGGTTCCTCGAGAAGTTCGTGGCCGAAAACCCCGGCCAGCGCACGACGATCCACCGCATCATCGCCGATGGCAATCTTGTCGCGGTCCATAGTCACGGCTGGATGGAAAACGGCGACGCAGCGGCCAAGCGGGGCTTTGCCGTGGTTGACATCTTCCGTGTCGAGGGCTGCCGGGTGATGGAGCATTGGGACGTGCTTTCGCCCGTGCCGGAGGCTTCGGCCAATACCAACACGATGTTTTGAAACTGCCTGCCCGTCATCCCGGCGCAGGCCGGAATCCATAACGGCGCAATCGTGCGGTACAGAGAGGCAATGGACCCCGGCCTGCGCCGGGGCGACGAAGAATTGGACCAGGAGCAGCGAACTATGCGGTTCGACAACAAGTGCGTGGCAATCCTTGGCGGCAACGCTGGCATCGGCCTTGCCGCAGCGCGAATGTTTGCCGCCGAGGGTGCCAAGCTCGCCATCACCGGGCGCAACGCCGAAACCTTGCGTGCGGTGGCCGAAGAGCTTGATGCCCTGTGCGTCCGCTCGGACATGGGCGATCTGGCCCAGACCGAGGCCGCTTGGGCCGAGATCGAGGAGGCTCTGGGCGGAATCGACGTGCTGTTCGTCAACGCTGGCGTCGGCGGGTTCGCCATGGTCCCCGACGTCACGCCCGAGTTCTGGGACCATATCCACACGGTGAACCTGCGCGGCGCGTTCTTTGCGATCCAGAAGGCGCTGCCAATGATGCGCGACGGCGGGTCGATCATCATCACCGGCTCTATCGGATCGACCGCCGCGGTGCCGGGCAATGTCGCCTATGCCGCCGCCAAGGCTGGCCTCAGGGCGATGGCGCGCATCGTCGGCAAGGAACTGCTGCCGCGCCGTGTCCGGGTAAACATGGTCAGCCCCGGCCCGACCGACACCGAAATCTTCAAGCGCGACGCCACGCCCGAGGAGGTTCAAGGCATGCGCGACATGCTCTCGTCGGTCGTGCCGATCGGCCGCATGGGCACTGCGGAAGAAGTGGCGCGCGCGGTGCTGTTCCTCGCCAGTGCGGAGGCCAGCTTCATCAACGGCGTGGACCTCAGCGTCGATGGCGGGTGCATCGAACTGGGCTGACTACTGGTTCGGCCCCGCCTCGGCCGCGCCCTTCAGCGTAGTGCCTGTGCTATCTGGCAGCGTCCAGATGATCAGGTTCACCACCATGATCCCGGCGAGCGTCAGCATCAGCATCGGCCGCTTGCGCTCACCCCGGCGCAGCAGGAACACCGCCCCACCGACCAGAGCAATGGTGGCCAGCATCATCAGCGAAAGCGCGGCATCAAGCATGCAGGATTCCTTGAATGCGGCACCGGCCCGCTCCCCCGGCCCGACCACCCGGCAGTGCCTCCTATGGGTGGTCGGGCCGGGGGAGCGGGCCGGTACCGCCAATCAGAATCCGTTAGCGGCTGAACAGCCCCTTGGCCATACCGGCAAGATCGTCGAGCGGATTGCCGTCGCCGTCCCTGTCAAGGAACGCCGAAACCTTGCTCAGCGCATCGGGATTCTGGCCGAGCGCCGAGGCAAAGCTCGCCAATGCGCCCTCGCCGCCGATATGGCCGACGATCTCCTGCAGCTTCGAAGCATCGAGCCCGGAATTGGCCGCTGCCGTCTCGATCGTGTCGCCTTTCGACTGGTGCCCCGCCGCCAGCGCCGCAATCGCGTTCTCGGCCATGTCGGGATCGATGCCGACCTTTGCCGCAAGGTTCTTCACATCGACATTGCCGGCCACCTGGCCAAGGATCGAATCGAACAGGCTCATTGGAAATCCCCTTCTCTACCGCATGCAGAGTAACAGGCGTCAGTCAGACTTCCAGAGCGTGAATTTCCGCCCGCCGCCTTGCCCCATCGCGCCGCACCAGCAACGCCGAATACTCCGGCACCTCGATCCACGTGGCGAAATCGCGGGTCAGCGGCTCGGAAGCGACAATCACGCTGTCGGCATCGATCGCGCCGCCGGTCAACTTCCATTCGCCCTCGTGCAGGCCATAGTCGCGCCCGCAGGTGTACCACATCGAGAGATACTCGGAGCTGCCCTGCAGCGCGCCCGCATCGAAGTGCCCGAAGTCGAAAGTGAAGCGCACCGCAGCGAGGTTGGTGCCATCGCAGAACATCAGGTTGGTCGAACTCGACCGCGTAATCCCATGCCGCGCCCGCGCCTCGCGCAGCACGCTCAAGGCATGGCGGATGGCGGCGAGGATGGCGTCCGGCTCATTGATCCCGCCCGGATCGGGCAGTGCCGAGACGACCAGCGCATAGATCCATTCGCTGTCGGTAGAGCCCTGGATCTGCCTGGCGAACTCGGGCCGGATATGCGGGGCAAGATCGAAGCGCATGTCGCGAAATCCCGCAAGATCACCGTTGTGCGCCATGGACAGGGGCACCCCATCAAAACGGAAGGGATGGCAGTTCTGCTCGTTGATCTGGACGGTCGAGTTGTAGGGCACGCCACGAATGTGCGCGAGCAGTGCGGAGGACCGCAATTTGCCCGCCAGCGCCTTCAGGTTCCGGTCGAACAGCGCGACTTGCGTCGTGCGATAGCGGAAGGGCACGTTGGGGGCATGGCTTGCTTCGTCCCACGCCGCCATGCCGAAGCCTGCCAGATTCAGCATCTGCAGCATCTGCGCGCCGATGGTCTGGTTGAGCAGCGAGGAATCAGGCGCATAGAGCAGGTCGTCGAGCAGGACCGGCGTGCCGAGATAGCTCAGGATGCGGCACATCAGCCCAGCTCCCCGGCATGGTTGAACCGCGCCAGAGACAGCGAGCGCCCGAGATGGCGATTGGCCTTGCGCTGGTCCTGCACCAGTTGCCGACCGAATGCGGCGTGGAGCGCGGGCAGCCACGGCGGCGCCTCTCTCTCCAGCGCGGCCAGCGTATGGCCAGGAAGATGGACAAGTTGCGCCTGTTCCGCCGCCGTCACCAGCAGGGGCTGCGGCCCGCCGTCGCTGTGGCCGGTCAGGCCGACAAAGCAGCCGGGTCCGAACACGAAGACCTGCTCCGCCATTGCGCCCCGTGGCACCGCTGCGCGCACTGCCCCGCGCAAGACAAGAAACAGGCCGTCCTGGCTATCGCCGGGAGCAGCGACCTTAGCACCCCGCCGCGCTTCCAGCAGCGTCCCCGTCCCCACAACATTCTCGATCCCCTTCAGGCGACCAAGCCCTCGCGCCAGCGCGGCAGCATCGACACGCGACGGGACCGGTCCCGGGCCGAAATGCAATTGCCGCAGCGAAAGAGGATCGAAATGCCCCTCGGAAACGATCCGCTCCAATGTCTGCCGAGTGCGCGCGGCCACGAGGCGGCGCAAGGCGTGGCCGAGTTGCATGGCCCAGTCCGAGCCATCGGCCAGCAGCGCCCGAAAGCGGCGGCCTGACACCACCAGCCCGCACGTGTCCTCAACCGCCTTGACCCGGGCCGAACGCGGGCCGTCGTCCAGCAGCGCAAACTCGCCCACGACTTCGCCGGGACGGATCGCCGAGATTACCGCATTGTCGTCACCCGGTATGCGCGCGGCGATTTCCAGCAGGCCTTTTTCGACAAGGTAGAGTGCATCGGCATGATCGCCTTGCCGGAACAGCACCTCCCCCGCGCCGACGGCAAACGGCGAGGCATTGCCCAGCAGTGCCGCCCACGTCTCGCGATCGAACCCGGCAAGTTGCGCCGGTGCCTGCGCTCTCTCTCCCATGGCGGGAGATTGCGCCTGCCCCGCCGTAACGTCAATCTGCCTCGGCGAGCGCCTGCAACTGGTCGGCGCAGGCGTTCCACCCGGCTTCGAAGCCCATCTCGGCGTGGCTCTGCATGGCCTCCTCGGTCCAGTGCCGGGCGCTGGCGGTATAGCGCGTGCCATCGCCCTCCGGCGCCACTTCCCAGATACCGATCATGAACGGTCCCGATGGCTCGAAGTCATGCGTCACCGCATCTGTCGTGATAAACCGCCGGCCTTCCTCCCAGGCGAGGAATATCCCCTCCTGCGGCATCTCCTCGCCATCCGGGCCGTGCATGACCATCGCCGACCGGCCTCCGGGCCGACGCTCCTGAGCGACCATGGTGATGTGCCACGGCTTGGGGCACCACCATTCCTCCTGCCGGTTGGCGAGCACGTCCCAGACCTTGACCGGGCTGGCCGCAATATACCGAGTGATCGAAAGCTCGTGCATGTCTGTCTCCTTGCATGTCAATCGCGATCGGGCGCACCAAGCGGGAAGTAGTGCCGGAACCGCCGGGCATCCTCGACGCAGCGCGCGACCGGCGGCAATGCCAGAAGGTGCGCGCGCCACGTCCGCAGGCGGGCGCAGTCATCGGGGATGCGCACCACCCAGTCGGCGTAGAACAGCGAGGGCGCGGCGGCGCATTCGATCAGGCTGATCGTCGCGGGCATCGCATATCCCGCCAGCCATGCGTCGATCCAGCGATAGGCGCGCGTGACGCGCTGCTCGACCCGCGCCTGCACTTCGGCCGAGACCGCCCCATGCCGGATCGCATCGTCGACGCTGTCCTGCATCGCGTTCATCACGTAATTGTCAAATACCCGGTCAATCATGCGCGTGCGGATCGCGTCGTCTGCTTCCACAGGCATGAGCGGCGCGGGACCGGGATGATGAAGCGCAAGATACTCGATGATCGAGGTCGCCTCGAACACCTCGCGCTGCCCATCTACCAGCAGCGGAAACTTGCCCATCGGACTGGCCTGCTGGACCCGTGCATAGGCGGCTTCGTGCTCAGGGTTTTCCGCATCAAGGCTATGGAATGTGAATGGCGTGCCATTGGCATAAAGCGCGATCAGCGCCTTCCATGTGTAGGATGAGAACGGGTGACCGTAGAGCGCGAGCATCAGGCTTCTCCTCGGACTGCGGCCTCAATCGCGGCATGATCGATCTTGTGCATGGTCATCATTGCGGTGAAGACGCGGGCGCGGACGGCGGGATCGCCATGGGCCATCCCGTTCGTGAGGACGCGCGGGGTGATCTGCCAACTCAGGCCCCACTTGTCCTTGCACCAGCCGCAAGCACTCTCGGCACCACCATTGCTGACGATGGCGTTCCAGTAACGGTCGGTTTCCTCCTGTGAATCGGTCGCGACCTGAAACGAGAACGCTTCGCTATGCGGGAACAGCGGGCCGCCGTTGAGGCCGATGCACGGAATGCCGAGTACGGTGAAATCGACTGTCAGCACCGTGTCGGCGGAACCGCCAGGAAAATCGGTCGGCGCGCGATGGCTGGCTCTGACATGGCTGTCGGGGAATGTTGCAGCGTAGAAACTCGCCGCCTCCTCGGCGTCGCCGTTGTACCACAGGCACAGCGTTACTGGAGGGACGGTCATGCCTGCATCTCCGCGATCAGCTTCATGTCTATGGCCTTGGCCTTGAAGTAGGCCGGTCGCGCCCGCACCCGCTCGAGATAGGCCGCGAACTCCGGCCGCTCTGGCAGCGACTTGAAGCCCACGCCCCAATCGACGTGGCTGCCGACATAGACGTCCGCCATGGTGAATCGGTCACCACAGACATAGGCGTTCTGCGCCAGATGCCCGGCCAGCGTTTCGACCGTGCGCTCGTAGCTGCCGAATCCGGCCATGCCCTGCTGACGTGGGTCCTTCGGATCAAAGCCGAGGCTCCGCGCCGTTACCGCCTGCTCCACCGGCCCAGCCGCGAAGAACGTCCAGCGCAGATAGGCCGCGCGCTCGTGATCCTGCGGACCCAGACCGAACTCCGGAAAGACCTCGGCCAGGTACAGGCAGATCGCCGCGCATTCGGTGACGACGTGATCGCCATCGTCGGCATGGTGAATGATCGTAGGCACCTTGCCCATCTGATTGGCGGCGAGGAACGCTTCCGGCTTGGCCTGCCAATCGACCAGCACGATATCGTAGCTGGCACCAACCTCATGCAGGGCCCAGCGCGCGATCTGCCCGCGCGACATGGGGTTTGTGTAGAATGTGAATTTCGACATAGGCCGACTCTCCCGGCAACCCGGTCCGCACCCTTTCGCGCGGCCGGTGTTATAGGGGAAAGGTCGGCCTCTCGTGGGGGCCGTGGCAAGCCCCATGCGGCGAAGCGAGTGCCGGGAGCCTAGAACAGCTCCCGGCCAGCTGTCACATGGCCATGATGCGCCGCGCAATCGGCTCTTCCATCGCCGCCACCGCCGCCCACGCTGGCCGCGCCGTGACACGCGCATACCACGCTGCCGTCTTGGGCCGCGTCGCTGCGTCGACACCGTGGCCAACATAGGCCAGCGTGCGGAACATCGAGGCGACGGCAATGTCGCCGAGGCTGAAGCTCTCGCCCAGCAGCCAGCCCTCGTCCGGCACAGCCGTTTCCAGCCAGTCCACCCAGCGCGGCAGTTCGGCCTCGCCCTGCAGGGCAATCGCCTCATCGCCACCGGTCTTGATCAGCTTCGGACCGACGAGGCGGTTGAACAGGATCTTGAGGCCCGACGCGCCCAGCACGGTGTCGGCAAACTCGTCCCAGAACACCGCCTTGCCGCGCAGTTTGGCATCGTCCGGGATCAGACGCGGTTCGGGGTATTGAGCATCAAGGTACATCGCAATCGCAGTCGAATCGGCCAGTTGGAAGCCGTCGTCGTCGATCGCCGGAATCTTGCCCAAGGGGCTGCAGGCGAGAAATTCGGGATCGCTGCTCCCCGGCCCGCCCCGTGCCAGATCGAAGGAAATGCCCTTTTCCGTAAGGACAACCGCCACCTTGCGCACGAACGGCGAAAGCATCGCGCCGTAGAGCTTCATCGAAATTCTCCCATTCTAACGGACAGGTTCCGTGAAACCTTATTGCAGCGCCGCGCCCGCCCGTATAGGCGAGGCAGCGATGAGCGAACTTCCGAACAGCCACGCGACGACGCTGCTCGCCGCGCCCGACACCGAAATCGATGTCCGCGAGACCTTCGGCATCGACATCGACATGAAGGTCCCCGCGTTCAGCCGCGCCGATGAGCGCGTGCCCGATCGCGATGAGACCTACGTGTTCGATCCGGACACCACGCTGGCGATCCTTGCGGGCTTTGCCTACAACCGCCGCGTGATGGTCCAGGGCTATCACGGCACCGGCAAGTCGACCCACATCGAACAGGTTGCCGCCCGCCTCAACTGGCCGTGCATCCGCATCAACCTTGACGCTCACATCAGCCGCATCGACCTCGTCGGCCGCGATGCCATCGTTCTGCGCGATGGCCTCCAGGTCACCGAGTTCCGCGAAGGCCTGCTGCCTTGGGCGCTGCAGACGCCGACCGCGCTGGTATTCGACGAATACGACGCCGGCCGTCCCGACGTGATGTTCGTGATCCAGCGTGTGCTGGAAACCGAAGGCAAGCTCACGCTGCTCGACCAGAACCGCGTGATCCGTCCGAACAAGCACTTCCGCCTGTTCGCCACCGCCAACACGGTGGGTCTGGGTGACACCTCGGGCCTCTATCACGGCACGCAGGCGATCAACCAGGGCCAGATGGACCGCTGGAACCTCGTCGTCGCGCTGAACTATCTGCCCGATTCGACCGAGGTCGAAATCGTCAGCAAGAAGGTGCCGACGCTCGATCCGAAGATCGTGGCCGACATGGTGCGCGTTGCGAACCTGACCCGCCAAGGCTTCATCAACGGTGATATCTCGACCGTGATGAGCCCGCGCACGGTGATCAGCTGGGCGCAGAACAGCCAGATCTTCAACGACGTCGGCTTCTCGTTCCGCCTCTCGTTCCTCAACAAGTGCGACGAGACCGAGCGCGTGCTCGTGGCCGAATACTACCAGCGCGTCTTTGGCAAGGACCTGCCCGAAAGCGTCGCACACCGCGGCTGAAACGGGTGACGGTTGCGGCGGGCTCAGGCCCGCCGGGCCTCCTGAATGTCTGCGCCTGGAAACGCGTCAGCCACAGGCTGGTATTCGGGCGTGAGGGGCGTGACAGCCTCAATGGCGCAGTCCTGCCTCGCAAAGCGTCGGGTAATCGGCAGGTCAGCGGCCGGAATTGCCCTGCTGATCAGATAGCCCTGCACCTGCTCGCAACCCAAGGCGCGCAGGCTGGCCAATTGCTCCTCGGATTCAACGCCCTCGGCGATGGTCTGCATGTTGAGCTTGCTCGCCAGATCCAGCACCGCCTCGATGATCGCGCTGCTCTCGCTACCGGCCTGCATTTCGGTGATGAAGCAGCGGTCGATCTTGATCTTGTCGAACGGGAAGCTGCGCAGATAATTCAGCGACGAATATCCCGTCCCGAAATCATCGAGCGCGATCCGCACGCCCAGGGCATGCAGGCGCTCAAGCTGTTGCAGGTGCTCGTCGCATTCCTGCATCAGCATCGTCTCGGTAATCTCCAGCTCCAGCCGATGCGGATCGAAGCCGCTCGCCGACAGCGCCGCAATCACCTGCTTGAGCAAGGTGAAATCCGCCATTTGCGCTGGCGACACGTTCACAGCCACCGTCATGTCCGCCGGCCAGGTAGCCGCTTCCGCCAACGCCTCGCGCAGAACCCATTCGCCCAGAGCAACGATAAGGCCGGTCTGCTCGGCAATCGGGATGAAGACGTCGGGCGGGATGAGTCCACGCTCAGGGTGTCGCCATCGCAGCAGGGCCTCGAACCCGGCAATCCGGTCTCCGGCAAGCTCATGCAACGGCTGGTAGTGCAGCTCGAATTCCCCATCGGCGAGGGCACTGCGCAAATCCAGCTCCAGCCGTCCACGCTCCTGCTTCAGTTCCTCCATGGCCGGATCATAGACGATCGCCGATCCGCGACCGCGCGATTTCGCCTCGTACAGCGCAAGGTCAGCGCTGCGCAGCAGGACTTCCGAAGTCGGCCCATGTTCGGGCGCAAACGCGATACCGACGCTTGCACCGATGCGAACGGTGCGGCGCTCGATTTCCATTGGCTGGCTAATCGCCTCGACGATTGCCTTGCCAGCCAGCCGCAGGTCTTCGATCGCATCGAATCTATCGACAATGCACGCAAACTCGTCGCCACCCAATCGCGCCACGAAATCCTTGCCGCCAAGGGCGGACTTGATGCGCCATGCCGCTTCAACCAACACGCTATCGCCGAACTGATGGCCCAGCGTGTCGTTCACCGCTTTGAAGTGATCGAGATCGACATACAGCACCGCGAACGGATTGTCCGCATCTGCACCGTCCAGCGCAGATTCCAGCCGCGATTGGAAATTGTGGCGATTGGGCAGGACAGTCAGGCTGTCATGGTCGGCAAGGAAGCGTACCTGGCTTTCCGCCGTATAGCGGTCGGTCACGTCTCTTATGAACAGACGGAACCCCGTATGCCGGAGGTCGTCATAGACCGGATTTCCCGTCACCGACCACCAGTGAAGATCCCCATCGATCACCACCGGCACAACCAAATCGTGAAATGGCTTGAGCTTTCGAGCTGCCACTCGCATCGCCTCTGTCTCCACCCCGGCGACAAGGAGATTGATGAGCTTGACGCCCTCAAGCTCGGCCGCAGTCCGGCCCAAGGCCGCGCATAGCCGGTCCGATGGCACAACGATCCGCCCGCTCGCGTCAGTTTCCAGCATCCAGTCGCTGGCGTGGGTCTCGTATTCGGTGAGCAGGCTTTGGATCGTCTCGTTGGCAGATTTCAAGCGCCGCGTCCGCAGGATGCGCGTGGCGAACATGTAGTGCAGGTTGAAAAGCATGACGTGCAGGGCAAGCAGCTGCAGCGCCATGACCGGCAAAATCAGCTCTCCACGCATATCCTGCCGGAACAGCAGGGCGATTGTGGTCAGGCCCAATGAGATCGTCTGCGAGATGATCCCGGCAACCGGCATCGTGAACTGCAGCAACAGTTCCAACTGCGCCAGCACCAGCACATAGATGATCAGCGCGCCAACCCGCTCCGTCGGCACCGCGATGATGCAGCAGGCGGTAAACGCCGCCAGGAATATCGCGCGCAGCCAGATGCCCTTCGCCCAGATCTCGACCATTTCGGATGGCGCGTACTGTCCGCAGCTTTCCTTCCGGCGCAGTTCGGTCAAGCCGACCCGCATCTGCGCGAGGAGCAGCACGGCGCAAACATAGAAGTGCCAAGTAAGGCCCGGAGCGCAAATCGCCAGCAACAACGCCATGCGCAGCGCTTCGAACAGGTTGCCGCTAAGGGAATTGATGTATTCCAGCTTGCGCCGTGCAAACCACTCGGCCTCGCCCGGCTCGATGTGATAGCGCAACAGATGCAGCAACGAGCCGGGCTGCGACAGTAGCCACTGCCACAGCCTTTCCAGCCCAATCCTGCCCCGAACCCTGTCCATCACTGCCGGATAGGTCACCAGCAGTTCAAGATTGCTGGCACAAAGCCTATGTAACCTTACGCAGGTGCCGGGTCATCAAATCAGGGGTTGATCAGATACTTCTCGCCGGTGCGGCGCGCATTGTACTCCAGCGCCGCTGCCTTGGTCAGCGCCTCGTCCAGCGTGACCCGCGCCTTGTAGTGGCTGGCAAAGGTCGTGGTGAGTTCTGCCATGACGCGGCGGCGCATCTTTTCGACGACTTCGGCACCCAGCTTGCCCATCCACGGCGTCAGCAACCAGCCCGAGACATCCCAGCTGAAACCGAAGTTGCGGGTCAGCACGGTCGGCGAAAGATCGAGCGCGCCATAGATGAACGCATGCTTCGGGCTGTTCGAGCCATAACGGCTGTAGGCTGCGCCCGAATTGGCGACCTGCTCCATCACCGTCATGATCTGGCTGACCAGCTTGCCGCCGCCGATCGCATCGAAGGCCATCGTCGCCTTGGTCGCGCCGATCGCGGCGGCGAGATCATCGAGGAACGTCTCCTTCGAACTGTCGACGACATGCTCGGCGCCGATCCCCTTCAGGATCGCAACCTGCGCATCGTTGCGCACGATATTGACGAGCGGAATCCCGTCAGCCTGGCAGATCTTCACCAGCATCTGGCCCAGGTTCGACGCCGCCGCCGTATGCACCAGCGCGCTGTGGCCAAGGTGGCGCATCGTCTCGGTGAAGCTCAACGCGGTCAGCGGGTTTACGAAGGCCGAGGCGCCCTGCTCCGCCGTCACGCCCTCAGGGAGTTCCAGGCACATGGCGGCGTCAGCCACAGCCAGCGTCGCATACATGCCGCCCGGGAAGCAGGTCACACGCTTGCCGAGGAGCGCTTGCGCTTCGGGCGCATCGCCCGCCGCGACGACCGTGCCCGCGCCTTCGTTACCCACCGGCATCGCAGCACCATGACGCGCGCTCATCGCGCGCACGGCAGGGTCCGGCATGCGCGCCACGATCTTGCCCGGGGAGAATTCCGCGTTCTCGATATCGGCAGGGCCGAACAGCAGGCCAAGGTCCGAAGGGTTGATCGGCGTCGCTTCCACGCGGATCACCACCTGCCGCCCCTCGGGCGCAGGCAGGGTGAAGTCTTCAAGGCTGACGGTCAGGGTGCCGTCGGAATCAAGCTGCGAGACGATGCGCTGGCCTTGAAGTTCGGTCATTTTTCACTCTCCGGGATATGTTGCGGAGACGAAGTATAGACCTTCGGCGGGCGCGTTAAGTCCTAATTTGCTACGGTCTTTTGCTGCGAGCGCTTCGGCCACTTGGGCCACCGGCCACTGTCCCTGCCCCACGAGCGCCAGACACCCGACCATCGAGCGCACCTGATGGTGGAGGAAACTGCGCGCCGCCGCCTCGATGATCACCCGGTCGCCCTCGCGCCGCACGTCAAGCCGGTCGAGCGTCTTGAGCGGACTGGCCGATTGGCAATGAACCGAGCGGAACGTGGTGAAATCGTGGTGCCCCACCAGCGACTGCGCTGCTTCATGCATCGCCGCAGCGTCCAGCGGCTTGGCGATACGCCATGCCCGCCCAAGCTCCAGCGTCAGCGGCGCGCGGCGGTTGATGATGCGATACTCGTACGACCGCCCGATGCACGAGAAGCGCGCATGCCAGTCGTCCGCCACCTCATGGCAATCCAGCACGGCGATCGGATGCCCGGCCAGCCGCAGCCGCGCATTCAGCGCCTCCATCATGCGGAACGGATCGAATTCGCGCGCCAGATCGAAGTGCGCCCGCATGCCCAGCGCATGGACACCGGTATCGGTCCGCCCGGCGGCGTTGAGTATCACGGCCTCACCGGTCACGGACTCGACTGCGTCCTCAACCGCCTGCTGCACACTCGGTCCGTGCGACTGGCGCTGAAAGCCCATGTAGGGCCCGCCGTTCCATTCGAGAGTCAACGCAAACCGCATCAGCCGAGCCGCGTCCCCGCCGCAATCGCCCGCCCGCGCAGCAGCGAGGCAGCGTCCATCGCCGGACGCCCTGCACGCTGGATCAATGTCGGCCTGATCGCGCCTGCGCCGCAGGCGATGGTGAGCGCTTCGTCCAGCGTCACGCCTGCTTCTCCCGTCCCATCGACGACTTCCGCCGCAAGAATGCGATACCGCTCGCCCTCAAGCTCGAAGAACGCCCCCGGCGCAGGCGCAAACGCCCGCACCTGCCGCTCCACGTCCACCGCATCGCGCGCGAAGTCCAGCCGGCTCTCCGCCTTGTCGATCTTGTGCGCATAAGCGACGCCCTCCTCCGGCTGCACCACGGGAGTATAAGCCGCAAGGTCAGCCAGCACCTCCACCATCAGAGCGGCGCCTTTCTCGGCAAGCTCCGAAGTCAACTCCCCCGCCGTCTTGCCACTCACCGGCGTCTCAACCTTGGCCAGCATCGGCCCGGTATCGAGCCCGCGCTCCATCTGCATGATGGTGACGCCCGTCGTCTTATCCCCTGCAAGGATCGCCCGCTGCACCGGGGCAGCCCCGCGCCAGCGCGGCAGGATCGAGCCGTGCACGTTCAGGCACCCCAGCCGCGGCGCATCCAGCACCGCTTGCGGCAGGATCAGCCCATAGGCCGCGACCACCGCCACATCAGCCTCCAGCGCCATAAGGGCGGCCTGCTCATCGGCGCCCTTCAGCGAAACCGGCGTGCGCACCTCGATGCCATGCGCGTCTGCCGCCAGATGCACCGGCGAGGGTTGCAGCTTCTTGCCCCGCCCGGCCGGACGCGGCGGCTGGCTATAGGCAGCAACCACCTCGTGCCCCGCTTTCACCAGCGCTTCCAGCGTCGGCACCGCGAAATCGGGCGTCCCCATGAAGATGATGCGCATAAGCTGTCTGCAAGGCCTTCCGTTTGTCGCCCCCGGCCCTATCTGTGCTGCCATGGCATCGCAAGAGATCGAGGCACTTTCCGGCGCATTGGCGCGCCTTCCCGGGCTCGGCCCGCGCTCGGCCCGCCGCGCCGTGCTGTGGCTGATCAAGCGGCGCGAGACGGCCCTGCCCCAGTTGCTCAACGCATTGACGCAAGTGCAGGAACTGCTGGTCGAATGCGAGGTGTGCGGCAATGTCGACACCACCAACCCCTGCGGCATCTGCACCGATCCGCGCCGCGACCAGCGTTCGATCTGCGTGGTCGAGGAAGTGGCCGACCTCTGGGCGCTGGACCGTGCGCGCCTATTCACCGGCAAGTACCACGTTCTGGGCGGCAAGCTCTCGGCCTTGGAAGGTGTGCGCCCGGAGGACCTGACCATCGGCCAGCTGCTCGATCGCGTGGCCCAAGGCGGGATCGACGAAATCGTCCTCGCCATGAACGCCACGCTCGAAGGCCAGACGACCGCGCACTACATCGCCGAACGGCTGGAAGACGCACCGGTCCGCGTGACGCAGCTCGCACACGGCCTGCCGGTGGGTGGAGAGCTCGATTATCTCGACGAGGGCACCTTGGCGCAAGCCTTGCGGGCGAGGCGGCCCGTGGCTTAGGACCCCACCCCGGAATGGAAACCGCCCTGTCACCTCCCCTCCCGCAGGCGGGAGGGGCCGGGGGTGGGCACTGGCGCAACGCCTGCGCACCGCACTTGCGAGTCCGGCCCACATTCCTTATCTGCCCCCCATGGCCATTCGCGAAATCATCGAAGTCCCCGACCCGCGCCTCAAGCAGGTCTCCGTCCCCGTCGAAAAGTTCGACGACGAGCTCAAGACGCTGGTCGAAGACATGTTCGAGACGATGTACGATGCCCCCGGCATCGGCCTTGCCGCGATTCAGGTGGGCGTGCCGCTGCGCGTTCTGGTGATCGATCTTCAGCCCGATGATCCCGATGCCGAACCCGTCGCCTGCGATCACGATGGCTACCACCATCACCACCAGCCGACCAAGAAGGAACCGCGGGTCTTCATCAACCCCGAGATCCTCGATCCGTCCGAAGAGCACAGCCTCTATCAGGAAGGCTGCCTCTCGGTGCCCGAAATCTACGCCGAGGTTGAACGCCCCGCCCGCATCCGCGCGCGCTGGCAGGACCTCGAGGGGAACACCCATGAAGAGGACTTGGACGGCCTGATGGCCACGTGCCTCCAACACGAGATGGACCACCTCGAAGGCATCCTGTTCATCGACCACCTTTCCCGCCTCAAGCGCAACATGGCGCTCAAGAAGCTCGAGAAGCTGCGCAAGGTCGCCTGACGCGATGAGGCCGCGTTATGCGGCCTCATGCACCTCACGATCCAAATCTTCCAGCGCCCGACGGCAATCGTCCGCGCATTCCCGGCACATCTGCGCGCAGCGGCGGCAATGGGCATGGTCGTGCTTCGCGCATTCCGCCTCGCAGATCTCGCAGGCCTTGATGCACACGGCAAGCTGCGCCCTGATCAGCTCGCGGTTCGAGCCGGTGCGGCGTATCGCGATCCGGCTGGTCGCCGCACAGACGTCAGAGCAATCGAGGCAAGTGCGGATGCACTGGTCCATGTCCATCGCCTCGGCAAGGCAGGCATCTGCGCACGAATTGCAGATAGCCGAGCAATACATCGCATGCTTCACAGCCAACCCCAGCGAGGGGTTGTAGTTACCGGTGACCTGCGGGTGTTCTGAAATCATCTTTTCGATCGACATGAGCGCTCTCCTTCGTTCGCAAGGACTTAGCGGGACGCGCGCCTTTCCGTTCCGCGCCCCGTCCTGCCTGTGGAACACGCCGGCTGAATTGGTTGCGCTAATCTGCCGGGCGCGATAGGTTCCCATTTCGTTCCTGCTGGAGAATTTCGTGGAATCTGCCCTGTTCGTCATCGTAGCGCTTGTAATCGGGCTGGGCCTCGGCTGGTTCTTTGGCTCCCGCCCTGTCGCCGAATGGCGCGCCCGGCATGACAGCCGCGATGCCGAAGCCAAGGCGCACGAAGGCCGGGTCAAGGAAATGACGGTCGATCTCGCGGCGACGGCAGAGCGCTCCAAGGCTTTGGAAGCCAGCCTTGCCGAGTTGCAGGACGTTCGCCGCCAACGCGATGAACTTGCTCCTGCCCTCGCCGCTGCCCGCCAGCGCGCAACCGATGCCGATCAGGTCCGCGCCGAACTGGCGCAAGTCCGTGCCGAGCGCGAAGCCTTACGCGCCGACCTCGAACGCATGAAGGCCGATGCCGAGAACTTTGCAGAGCAAAAGCGCCTGCTGATCGAAGCACAGGAAGCGCTGCGCAAGGAATTCGAGAACGCCGGCAACAAGGTGCTCGAAAAGGCCCAGGAAACCTTCCTCGCCCGCGCCCAGGCCCGCTTCGAGGAGAGCGAGAAGACCAGCGCCGAACGCCTGAAGTCCCTCCTCGCCCCGGTCGACCAGCGGCTGCGCAGCTACGAGGAGCAGGTGCAGAGCCTTGAGAAGCAGCGCGTGGACTCGTTCGGCCAATTGACCGGCCTCATCCAGTCGATGCGTGATGGGCAGGAAGCCGTCCGCGCCGCCGCTGCGCAGCTCGGCAACTCCTTGCGCAATGGCCCCAAGACGCGGGGGCGCTGGGGCGAACTGCAGTTGCGCAACGTGCTGGAACAGTGCGGCCTGTCCGAACACACTGATTTCATTACCGAGCATTCGGTCAACACCGAGGAAGGCCGCCTGCGCCCCGATGCGATCGTGCGCGTGCCCGGCAACAAGCTGCTGGTCATCGACGCCAAGGTTTCGCTTAACGCCTATCAGGATGCGTTCGAGGCAGAGGACGACGATACCCGCAAGATCGCTCTCAACGCCCACGTCCAGTCGATGCGCAACCACATCCAGACACTGGGCGCAAAGTCCTACCAGTCGCAGTTCGAGGAAGCGCCGGACTACGTGCTGATGTTCGTCCCCGGCGAACACTTCATCGCCGCCGCGCTGGAGCGCGACCCGACGCTGTGGGACTTCGCCTTCGAGCGGCGCGTGCTGCTCGCCAGCCCGACCAACCTCGTCGCCATCGCCCGCACCGTGGCGCAAGTCTGGCGGCAGGATGGCCTGGCTCGCGAAGCGCGCGAGATCGGCAAGATGGGCGGCGAACTTTATGACCGTCTTGCCGTCGCCGCCGAGCACCTCAAGCGCGTGGGCAGCGGGCTCGACAGTGCGGTGAGCAACTACAACAAGTTCGTCGGCAGCTTCGAACGCAACGTCCTGTCCGCAGGCCGTCGCCTCAAGGACAAGCACATCGAAATCGGCAAGCGCGAGCTGGAAGAAGTCCCCCTCGTCGAATCCGCTCCACGCTATGCCGAGGCAGAACCGGCAGCGCTCTCGGCAATTGCCAACGACGATGGAGACGTGGCGGCAGAATGACCCACAGGCTCGCCCGGCTCCTTTTGGCCACTGCCGCGCTTGCGGCTCTGGCCGGGTGCGGAAGCGGGAGCGAGCCTGATGCGTCGCCAGGCGCGAGTGCCTCCTCCCCAATCCCGCAACCGTCCCCACGGGCTTCGGAGGTCGTAGCAGAGCCTGAACCTGAAGCTAGCGAGCCCGCCACCCCCGCGCCTACTTCGGTGAAGGAAGCCCGCTACGCGCCGCGGGACGAGTGCCAGAAGCAGCCAGGCTGGCCTGCGTTCCACAAGGCCGTGGTCGCCGCGATCCGGAAGCGGGACGCGCAAGCACTATCCAAGCTCGCCGCCCCCGATATCGCGCTCGATTATGGCGGCGGCAATGGCCCTGCCGAACTGGTCAAGCGCCTCGATGACCCCGACACGAAGCTGTGGCAGGAGCTCGACGCGATCCTGCCGCTCGGCTGCGCCGTGCAAGGCGGGCTCGCCGCCATGCCGTGGGTCTTCTGGAACGTGCCGGAAGACATCGACAGCTACAGTGCCATGCTGGTGCTCGGCGACGACACGCCCCTGCTCGACAAACCCCTCGATAAGCCCGGCGGCAAACCCTCAGCGCAGGCAGGCTGGACGATTGTCGGCATCGATCCGATGGATTTCGACAGTGAAGCCAAGGCGATCCGCGTCACCACCCATGATGGCACCAAGGGCTGGATCGAAACGCGCAAGCTTCGCAGCCTGCTGGACTATCGCCTGATTGCCGAACCCAAGCAGGGTCAGTGGCAGATCACCGCCTTCATCGCCGGGGATTGATCAACCCGCGGTAAGTTCCAGATCTAGCGCATGACCGCCGGACACCAGCCGCATCGTCCGCCCGCGCCGCTCGATCTGGGGCGCAGCAGAGAGCAGCGCATTGACCGCCTTTTCCTGCTGCCACACCGGGCCCTCGCAGAACATCCGCGTCGCCATCAACGGCCCTGCGACCAGCCGGACGCCATCGACGCGATAGTCACCGCCGATCCCGTTGCAGCCGACGTTGGCACTCAGCCGCTCGTCCTCGAATTTCAGCGAAGCCTTCTCCGGCACCACCGGCGCCGCCCCATCGACGCGCAGGATGGTCCACTCTGTCCCGGACAACCCAGCGCTGCCCGAAGGCGCAGTGGCGCAACCGGCCATGAGCGAGGCCGAAACCGCAAGAAGAGCAAGAGTCGAACGCATGAGGCGACCATGCGCCCGCGCGACTGAGCGTGCGATTAACCGGTTGGTACGTGGTTATTCAGGCAGGCTGGCAAGCACTTCGTAGGCCAGCACCGCGCCTGCCACCGCCGCGTTGAGACTATCAGCGCGACCCTTCATCGGCATGGTCACGCGCAAGTCGCAGGCCATCTCGTAATCTTCGGGCAGCCCGCGTGATTCATTGCCGACCATCACGAAGCATGGGCTGGCGTAGGGCGCTCCGCGATAGGACACGGCCTCGCGCAAGCTGGCCGCCACCAGCTGCCCCTCGCCCTGACGCAGCCAGCCGAGAAATTCATCCCACCGCGCCTGCGCCAGCCGCTCGGTAAAGATCGCGCCCATGCTGGCGCGCACCGCCTCGACCGAGAACGGATCCACGCAATCGTCGATCAGGATCAACCCGCCTGCACCCACCGCATCAGCCGTGCGCAGCATCGTGCCAAGATTGCCGGGATCGCGCATGGCATGCGCTACCAACCAGATCGGCGCAGAATTGCGATCGATCAGGCCGATCGAAGTGTCCCACTCGGCAAACACCCCCGCCACCGCCTGCGGGTTCTCCTTGCCGGTAACCTTGGCCAGGATATCCAGCGGCAGTTCGATCACCTCGCCCCCGGCGCGGGTGACATCCGCCTCTAGCTCGTCGAGCAGCGGATGCCCCTCGCGCCCTTGCGCCATCAGCAGGATTTCCGGCAGCCGCCCGCCCTCGCGCGCGTCGGTCAGCAGGCGCAGCCCTTCGGCCAGGAACTTGCGCTCGCGCCGCCGGTGCTTCTTCTCCCGCAAACTGCGGACGAACTTTACCGTCGGATTGGAATAGCCGGTGATGATCTTGCGGGTCATGCCGCTGCCATGGGGCAGTGCAGCCATTGCGGCAAGAGGATCAATCCTCTCCGAAGCCGTCCTTGATCAGCCCGGTCAGCTTCATCAGGATCGCGTCTGCCTCGCCTTCAGGCCCGGCCACGCTCACATCGACAGTATCGCCCTTGGCCGCGCCCAGCATCATAAGCCCCAGGATCGAGGCGCCGGCGGCGTCGGTGCCATCCTTCGCTACTGTCACTTCGAACCCCGCCGGCAACTTGGCCACCGCGTTGACGAACTTGGCGCTCGCCCGTGCATGAAGGCCGCGCTGGTTGACGATCGTTACCGTCTCGCGGGTGACGTAACCCTGTTCTGCCATCTCATGCATCCTGCCCTAAGAACTCCGAAGCGATCGTTATGTAGTTCCGCCCCGCATCGCGCGCGGCGGCTGTCGCTTCCTTCACACCCATGCAATTGCGCGCTTTGGCCAGACGGATCAGCATGGGCAGGTTGATCCCGGCAATCACTTCCACGCGCCCCGCCTGCATCAGCGAGATCGCAAGGTTTGATGGCGTTCCGCCGAACAGGTCGGTGAGGATGATCACGCCTTCGCCGCTGTCGACGCGCCGAATCGCGTCGGCAATTTCCTTGCGGCGCTTCTCCATGTCATCGTTGGGGCCGATGCACACGCCGATCACGTCGCTTTGTCGGCCGACGACATGCTCCATCGCATGAATGAACTCGTCGGCAAGAGCGCCGTGGGTAACCAGAATAAGACCGATCATGAAAGGGGCAGGCTCCGAAGTGCGGCCGGGCAATCTGCACTGCTGGCGATGAACGCGAGCTTGGCAGGATTGCAGGGCGCGCAAGACGACTGGGAATCAAAACGCATGGCTTCCAGTGCTGCCCCGCCCATCCTTGTTCTCCCCCGCTGTCTCAAGCTTTCCGACCTTCAAGCAGATCGGCCGCGCGCGACGCGAGGTTGCGATGCAGCAATGTGGGTGAAAATCCTTCCGCGCGCAAGGCTGAAGCGATCTGCTCGGCCATGAACACCGAACGATGCTTGCCTCCGGTGCACCCAAAAGCCACGTGGACATAGGCCTTGCCCTGCTGCCGATAACACGGAAGCAGCAGCAGAAGAAGATCGCGAATCCGCTCGAAAGCCTCGGCAAAAGCGGGGTCCTGCCGGATGTAGTCGCCCACCGCGGGGTCCTGCCCGGTCTGCGGCCGCAACTCGTCCACCCAGTGCGGGTTGGCAAGAAAACGCATGTCGAATACCAGATCGGCCAGCGGGGGCGTCCCGCGCGAAAAGCCGAAGCTGCTGATCGTCAGCGTTGGCGCAGCGGCGGTCACATTGCCGAACTGGTCGCGAATCGCCTGCTGCAAGTCGTTCGAGGTGAAGCTGGTGGTCGAGATCACCACGTCGGCCCAGCGTCGCAGCGGCTCAAGCAGTTCGCGCTCGGCCATGATCCCGGTCGAAGCCGGCTTGTCCTCGCTCATCGGATGGCGGCGGCGCGTTTCGTTGTAGCGACGCTCCAGTTCGGCCCCACCACAATCGAGGAACAGGGTGGTGACCTCGATGTCCTTGCGCTGCGAGAGCTTCTTGACCAGCTGGATCGTCCTGGCCGGATCGAACCCGCGCGTCCGGGTGTCAAAGCCGATCGCCATCGGCGCGCCCGACTCCATCCGCGCCGTTCCCGGCTCGGTCTCGAGCAGGCGATCAAGCAGGCGGATCGGGAAGTTGTCGATCGCCTCCCAGCCGAGATCCTCCAGCGTGCGCAGCGCGGTTGTCTTCCCCGCGCCGAGCAAGCCGGTGACGAGGAGAATGCGCTGAGGGCCAGAGTCTGGAGAGCTTGAGTCTTGCGCCATCGGAAGCCCGCTTTGCGCCTTTGCCGCACGCTTGGAAAGTCCGCAAAAAGGACCTGTCCCCAATCAGGAAAACGTCAACCCATAGCGCGAAAGCGCCAGTTCAGCGCGCAACGGCAGCACCGGCGACTCCGGCCAGAGCGCCACCGAAGGAAGGCTAATTCCTTCCAATTCATATGCTTGCGCCTGCTCGATAAACCGCGGTGCGGCGTTGGCCAGCCGCACAAGCAAGGCCGCCGGGACCGGGGCCGAGACCGGGAAATCGAGAATGCCAAGGTTGCGCACTTCCAGTTTTCCGGCCGTATTGGGATGCGCGGCAACGATCAGGCGGCCTGCCTTCGCCTCCAACATCACCCCGTCGTCGCCGACCAGCACCGCCCCGCGATCGATCAGTGCCAGGGCGAGACTGGACTTGCCGCTCCCCGGCGCCCCCGCGATCAGCAGGCCCCTTCCACCAATCGCCACGCAAGTCAGTTGCACCGCCCGGCTCACTCCGCCTCCTCCTCCACCGCGAGGGGAATGCTCAGCAGAAAGTAGGCGCCGGCCTTGCCATCGGGCCGGTCATGGATCGTCAGCGTGCCGTCATGCGCTTCGGCAATCGTCCGGGCGATGGCCAGGCCAAGGCCGCTGTGCGCGCCGAACGCTTCCTCCGCAGGCCGCACCGAATGGAACCGCTCGAACACCTTGTCCCGCTCTGCCACAGGCACGCCCGGGCCGTGATCGCTCACCGCGATATGCGCCCAATCCCCATCACCCCAGACCTTGACGTCAACGCTGCCGCCCGGCGGCGAGAATGACACCGCGTTGTCGAGCAGGTTCTCCAGCACGCGCTCCAGCCGCGCGGCATCGCCCGGCACGGTCGTCTCGCCCTCCAGTCGCGCCATCCGGATCGGCACGGTAGCGCTGGCCCGCACATCGCGTGCGCCGACCACCTGCGAGGCCAGCAAGGCGAGGTCCACCTCGACAAAGGTCGCGCGGCTCAGTTCCGCATCGATCCGGCTCGCGTCGGCGATCTCGGTGATCAGGCGGTCGATGCGCTGCACATCATGCGCGGCAATGTCGGAAAGCTGGCGGCGCAGTGCCGGCTCTTCGACCCGCTCCATCGTTTCCAGCGCACTCGACAGCGAAGCCAGCGGGTTCTTGAGCTCGTGCGCCACGTCGGCGGCAAAGCTTTCCACCGCGTCGATCCGCTGGCGCAAAGCCGTCGTCATGTCCGAAACCGCCCGCGCCAGCAGGCCGATCTCGTCGCCACGATCGGGCAGGCGCGGCACCACCACCTCGCGCTCGCGCCCCAGCCGCACACGCACCGCCGCCCGCACCAGCGCCCGCAATGGTTGCACGATCGTCCGCGCCAGAAACAGCGAGAGCTGCACCGACAGCAGCAGCGCAATGCCGATGATGATCACCAGCGTCTGGCGGGCATCGCGCACCGATTGCGTCACGTCGAGCGCGTTGCGCAAGGTCAGCAGCACTTCGCCCTTGTCGCCCACCGGGGTCGCCGCCGTGATCACCGGAGTGCGGTCGGGCGCATAGCGCAGGTACACTTCCGTCCGCCCCGATTGACGCGCCGCCTTGATCTCCGGCCAGCTACCGGCCGGCCGCTCGGAGGTATCGCTGTAGCGCTCCACCGTCGGCGCGTTGACGATGAAGTCAACGCCCCGGTCCAGCAATCGCGCCGCCTTCTGATACCACGGCTCGGTCTCGGGATTGATCAGCGCGAACGACGGGGGGGCGAGGCCGAAGCTGTCGGCCAGCAACTGGCTTTCAGGATCGTAGAGCCGCAGGCGCAGCACCTGATCGGTGCCGATCCGCGCCAGCAGTTCCTTGCGTTGCGCCATCTTCGCCCCATCCAAGGCATCGGCAGCAATCTCCGCCTCGGCCCGCGCCAGCTTGAACCGCTCCTCGATCAGCTGGGTGCGATAGCTGTCGAGATAGAAGAACCCGCCCGCCAGCAGCGCCAGGGCAATGACGTTGACGAACAGGATGCGCGTGGTCAGCGAGACGCCGCGGATACGCCACAGCGCCCGCAGGCGCCGCCGACGCAAACCCGGCTGAACACGGCCGTCAGTCTTCGGCAAAACTGTACCCGGCGCCGTAGAGGGTCTCGATCGCTCCGAACTCGCCATCCACTGCGCGGAACTTGCGCCTCAGGCGCTTGATGTGGCTGTCGATCGTGCGGTCATCGACGAACACGTCGTCGTGGTAGGCCGCATCCATCAACTGGTTGCGCGTCTTCACCACGCCCGGCCTTATCGCCAGCGCCTCAAGAATGAGGAATTCCGTAACCGTCAGCGAAACCGGCTCGCTGCCCCATGTCACCGCATGGCGCGCCGGATCCATAACCAGCCGCCCGCGACGGATCGGCTCGGGCAAAGGTTCGCTGTCCGCTTCCAGTTCGGCAGCCTCGCGCCGCACGATTTCGCTGCGCCGCAAAATGGCCTTTATCCGCGCCACGAGCAGTCGCTGGCTGAACGGTTTGGCGATGTAGTCGTCAGCCCCCATCGACAGACCGAGCGCCTCGTCGGCCTCGTCGTCCTTGCTGGTCAGGAAGATGACCGGCAGATCGCTCTTCTCGCGCAGGCGGCGCAGCAATTCCAGCCCGTCCATGCGCGGCATCTTGATGTCGCACACCGCCAGATCCGGCGGATTGTCGAGCAGCGCCTTCAGGGCGGCATCGCCATCATTGTAAAGCCGCGTGGCAAAGCCCTCGGTCTGCAGCGCGATCGAAACCGTTGTCAGGATGTTGCGGTCATCATCCACAAGCGCGATCGTGCGCGGCATGTCTGCGCTTTCGGCGCGAGGCGGTTGCGGCGTGGCCATGGTTTCGAGCGATACCGGGCCGAAGCAAAGCTTGCAACTTCAAGCGCAAATGCCGCTGCACTGCAACATTTACAGTTGCATGGAACGCAACCCGATGCGCAAAAAAACTTCGTTGCCGCGTGTCATTTGACGCAGCAAACGCAGGTGACTATGCGCAGGTCGAGAATCAGCGCATTCGTATTCGCAATCCGTGCGCAAGCGGGCAAAACCCTGTCCGAAGCGCCACCAACGGGAGGCCCCAAGTGTCCGATACCAGCCTGAACGTGTCCCTCGCCAGCCAGGGCTTCCCCGAACCGGCAGTGCTGTTCGCCAATCTCGGTACTGCGCCGCTTGTCGAACATGCGGTGCGCAAGGGCGAAGGACGGCTGACAAAGGACGGGGCACTGCTTGTCGACACCGGCAAGTTCACTGGCCGCAGCGTCAAGGACAAGTTCATTGTCCGCGACGCTACCACCGAGAATTCGATCAACTGGGGCAAGATCAACCAGCCTATGTCGGTTGATCACTGGGCCAACCTGAAGGCGGATTTCCTCGCTGCCATGGAGGGTCAGCAAGAACTTTATGTCGCCGACCTGTTCGGCGGCAGCCAGCCCGAATATCGCGTCAATGTGCGCGTGGTCACGCAGATGGCCTGGCACAGCCTGTTCGTCCGCACCCTGCTGGTGCGCCCCAAGGCTGAAGAGCTTGCCTCGTTCGTGCCGGAATACACCATCCTCAACCTGCCCAGCTTCAAGGCTGATCCGGAACGCCATGGTTGCCGCAGCGACACCGTGATCGCGGTCAACTTCACCGAGAAGCTGATCCTCATCGGCAACACCGAATATTCGGGCGAGATGAAGAAGGGCGTGTTCGGCCTGCTCAACTTCCTGCTCCCCGCCCAGGGCGTCATGCCGATGCACTGCTCGGCCAACATCGGCGCCGATGGCACCAGCGCGATCTTCTTCGGCCTTTCGGGCACCGGCAAGACCACGCTTTCGGCGGATGCGTCGCGCACCCTGATCGGTGACGATGAGCATGGCTGGTCGGACACCGCCGTGTTCAACTTCGAAGGCGGTTGCTACGCCAAGATGATCAACCTCTCCGAAGAGGGCGAGCCGGAGATCTATGCCACAACGAAGATGTTCGGCACGATCCTCGAGAACGTGACGATGGACGAGGCCACGCGCGAACTGGACTTCACCGATTCCAGCAAGACCGAGAACACCCGCGGCGCCTACCCGATCGAGTTCATTCCGAACACCAGCGCCGAGAACCTCGGGCCGCCGCCGTCGAACATCATCTTCCTCACGGCTGACGCTTTCGGCGTTCTGCCTCCGATCGCACGGCTCACGCCGGAGCAGGCGATGTACCACTTCCTCTCGGGCTACACCGCCAAGGTCGCCGGCACTGAAATCGGCGTGACCGAACCGGAAGCCACTTTCAGCACCTGCTTCGGCGCGGCGTTCATGCCACGCCACCCGTCGGTTTATGGCAATCTGCTCAAGGAGCGCATCGCCAAGGGCGGCGCGCAGTGCTGGCTGGTCAACACCGGCTGGTCGGGCGGCAAGGCCACGCAGGAGGGCATCAAGCGCATGCCGATCAAGGCAACCCGCGCCCTGCTCAACGCCGCGCTCGACGGCAGCCTCAACAACGCCACCTTCAAGAAGGACCCGAACTTCGGCTTCGAAGTTCCGGTCGAAGTTCCCGGCGTCGAAACCCGCCTGCTCGATCCGCGCTCTGCCTGGGCGGACGCCGAGGAATACGACAAGACCGCGCAGGAACTGGTCCACAAGTTCGTGGACAACTTCCAGCAGTTTGCCGACTACGTCGATCAGTCGGTCCGCGATGCGGCGCCTGCCGCCGCCTGATCTCAGGCTGCACTGCTGAAAACGCTGCGGGGCTCCTTCGGGAGCCCCGTTTCGTTTCAGACCTCAGTCGAGGTCGACATAGTGGCTGTGCACCCAGCCGGTCTTGTTCGGCCTGCCCGCCGCATCAAGCGTGGTAACCTCGATCCACGACCCGTTCACGCCCATCGGCGTGACCTTGCTGCCGTCGGCCAGCAACTGGACCACGGCAAAGTTCGTCCCCGGGCCGCTGCGCAGGTTGAGCCCGCCCGGAGAGCGGACCACCCCGACATTCGCACCATCCTGATCGCGCCCGCCCAGCGCACGCTGGCGGAAGCGGACCATGTCCCATGCCGGCCCCGGATCGGACTTGCGCACCGGGGCGATGTCGTCATGCCCGACGATCTCGGCAATCGGATAGACTTCGCGCAGCGCCCGCACCAAGGCGACCACGGCCTCGAACTGCGCTGCCGGATAGGCTTCCCAGCCGATCGGCGTGCGTGATCCATCGGGATTGCCATTGCGGTGAGCCGCCATCACGACATTGTCGACCTTCTGCCCGGCTGCGTTGTACCAGCCGTTAGCGCCGCCGCGCAGCGCGCCCCAGTTGGCAATCTCGATGCCGATGGAATGCCTGTTCAGCCCGACGAGATCGCGCCAGTTCGACCTGCCCGCATGCCATGCCACCTCGTTGAAATTGACGCACTGGATGATCGAGCCATCCCGGTCGACAACCACGTGTGCCGATGAATTGGTGTTGTCGCGCGAGGCGAACCAGTTGGCCGAAGAGGCGGCAGATCCGCCTGCGGTAAAGTGGATGACCACGATCTTCGGCGGGGCCGGAAAGGCGCCCCCGGTGTTGCGCGATTTGATCTGTCTTACGGGATTGGAGTTGTCGTTGAGGATTCCGTTCTTGATGACGTAAGCCATGTCCGTGCCTCCATGTGCTGTTGGCACGGAGGACATAGGAAATTTCCTATGAAAAGTCTGTGCGAGACGTCACCAGACTGGCGCGACAAATGTCATGCAACGCCGGAAAATCAGGCGAACAGCGCACTGCCCTTGAGCAGGTTGTACGCTTCGACCACTTCCTGCAGCCGCCCTTCGAACGTACGGTCGCCGCCGTTGCGATCTGGGTGGTACTTGCGCACCAGTTCGGAATAGCTCTGCCGCAACTGCCGACGATCGGCATCATAGGCCAGGTGCAGCGCATCATAGGCCTTGCGCTCGTCCGGACTGATCCCGCGCCGCGCCGCATCGGCCGCCCTTTGGTGATCGGCCCGTCGCGCCTTGGCACGCTGGGCAATCGCCTCCAGAGGATCGGCAAAGTCTGCCCAGCGCGGCGCCTGATCGATCCCGGCATCGGGCCGGAACGCCCGCGTCTCGCGCTCCCAGCCGGCCAGTGGCGATTGCGCCTTGAGAATCTCCTCCGGCGTCATCCCGGCAAAGAAATCGTATCCCGAATTGAACTGCCGCACGTGTTCAAGGCAGAACCAGCGATAATCGCCCGGCCCGTCGAAGCCCGAAGAGCGCACGCCCGGCGCGCGGAATTCGCCCGGCTCGTCACAACCGGGAGCATTGCACACACGCCCTGTGCCCTGGACGCGGCCGTGGAACTTGTCATTACGCATTTGCGCCCCACATGGCGACGGGAAGTCAGGAAGGGAAGACATGACGGGACCAGTTGCACAGGAAATCGAACGACTCCTGACCGAAGCCCTGGCGCCTGTGCGCCTTGCCGTGATCAACGACAGCGCCTCGCACTCGGGCCACATGGGTGATGATGGCACCGGCGAATCCCACTTCACCGTAGAGATCGAAAGCGCGGCCTTCGCCGGCCAGTCGCGCCTTGCCCGCCAGCGCATGGTCAACAAGGCCCTGGGCGACCTCCCCGGCCAGCGCGTCCACGCGCTTGCCATCAAGGCAAAAGCCCCCGGTGAATAAGCCAAGGCGCATAAGGCGCGCCGCCCGCATCCTCCTGCTCGACGAGCACGACCGCCTGCTCCTCATCCGTTTCGCGCCGAAGGACCGCCGCCCATTCTGGTGCGGCGTCGGCGGCGAATGCGATCCCGGCGAGGACTTCGCCTTGGCCGCCGTGCGCGAACTCTTCGAGGAAACCGGCCTCGCCGTGGACAGTTGCGGACCCGAAGTCGCGCGCCGCGCCGACGATTACCTCACCCTCGAAGGCGAACCGATCACCTCTGACGAACGCTTCTTCCGCGTCCGCACGCAAAGCTTCACGCCCGACACCTCCGGTCACACCGCGATCGAGCGCGAACTTATCAAGGAATTTCGCTGGTTTACCCGCGAAGAACTGGCACAGTGGCACGAGCCGGTGTTTCCGGTGAACCTGCTCGAACTGCTCGATCTGGAGGCGCAAGCGTGACCGATCCCATCATTCAGACGATCACCCCCGTCGCCCATGATCTCGGCGCGTTCGAGGTCCGCCGTGCCATCCCCTCGCGCCAGCGCACAATGGTCGGCCCGTTCATCTTCGTCGACCAGTTCGGCCCCGCCCACCTGCCCGCCGGCACCGCGATGGACGTGCGTCCCCACCCGCACATCAACCTCGCCACCGTAACCTGGCTCTTCGAAGGCGCGATCGACCACCGCGACAGCCTCGGCTCCTTTGCCACGATCCGCCCGGGGCAGGTCAACCTGATGACCGCCGGCACCGGCATCGTCCATTCCGAACGCTCGCCCGAAACCGAACGCCCCGGCGGCCCCCACCTCTACGGCATGCAGACCTGGCTCGCCCTGCCCGATGGCAAGGAGGAAATCGCTCCCGCCTTCGAACAGGTCACCGCCCTGCCACTGGTCGAGGACGTTTGCGCCAGCGCTCGCGTCATCATGGGCACGCTCTGGGGCCAGACCGCGCCGACCACCCAGCACGCCGCCACGATCTACGCCGAAATCCTGCTCGCACCCGGCGGCACCCTGCCGATCGATGCCGAGGCGGACGAACGCGCCGTCATGCTCGTCGGCGGCGAAGCGCAGGTCGACGGCCACCCCCTTGCCCTCTACGACCTCGTCGTCCTCGCCCCCGGCGCAGTCGTCAAACTGCAATCCGAAACCGGCGGCCGCGTCATGCTGATGGGAGGCGAGGCTTTCTCGACCAAGCGCCACGTCTGGTGGAACTTCGTCAGCTCCAGCCGCGACCGCATCAACCAGGCCAAAGCCGACTGGCAGGAAGGCCGCTTCCCGAAAGTGCCGGGCGACGAGGAAGAATTCATCCCACTGCCGAAGGTGGCGACCACCGTCAGCTATCCCTAGTCGTCAGCTCAACCACTCAGCCTTGAGCGTGCCGCGATGCCCCTCAGGCGCCAGCGCCTCGCGCAACGCATCGAGCATCGGCGGCAGCGCCTGGGTAAACGCATAAGGCGGGTTCACGATGAACAGCCCGGCGCCGTTGTAGATGCCGGGCTGGTCGGCGTCATAAAGCCAATGCTCCACGTTCAGCAGCTTCGCGATGCCCAGCCTGCGCAGCTTTTCCTTCCAGTGCACATGCGCCGAGCGGTCCTTCAGCGGGTACCAGATCACCGTCACGCCATGCGCCCATTTGCGCTGCGCGGCAGCGAGAGTCTTGGTGATCCGCGCGCGTTCGTCAGTCTGTTCATAAGGCGGATCGACCACCACCAGCCCTCGCGGCGTGCGCGTCGGCAGCATCGCCAGCCAGAACTCGTAGGCGTCGCGCTCATGCACGGCAGCAGGCGTGCCGCGCATTGCCCCGCGCAGGGCATAGGCGTCCTCGGGATGCTTTTCGTTGATGATCAGGGCATCCTGCGGGCGCAGCAGCTGCGCCAGAATGCGCGGCGAACCGGGGTAGAGCAGCGGCCCGGCCCCTTCATTCCCGGCCCCTTCATTCCCGGCCCCGTCATTTCCCGCCCCGTTCACTGCCCGCACTGCAGCGCGATAGTCATCGAGCAGCGGGTCCGCATCGGCAAATGCCCGCATCACGCCTTGGGCGGCCTCGCCGGTACGCTGCGCCTGATCGCCATGAAGGTCGTAAAGCCCGCAACCGGCATGGGTGTCGATCAGCGTCAATGCGCCGTCCTTGAGCTGCAATGCCCGCACCAGCGCGATCAGCAAGCTGTGCTTGACGACATCTGCACTGTTGCCTGCATGAAAGGAATGACGATAGTTCACTGTGCTTGGATATCCCGACGCATTGTTCCGAACCTGCTGACAGGCGCGCCCGCTCATAGGCCGGCAGCCGCCGTCCACCAAGGTCCGACCTGCCCGGAACTGCACGGGCGGCTCCCGTTGCACGTATAAATCCGGATCAGCCAATATCTTACCGGCAAGACTCGTTTGCTATCCTTGTCCCATGCGGGTCGCAGGAAACGAGAACAGGAAACGCCAGCGTGGCAGCCTCAGCCTGATGCTGCTTGCCTGCGCGCTTGTTCCGGCAACGGCACTTGCCCCCAAGCAGGGCGCGGCGCTGGCCGTGCTTTCCCTTTCGCCAACAGGCTCTGCCTCTTACGCAGGCTGGGCAACCGGTCGCGGAGCCCGGATCATCGGGACGACGCCGCTTGGCGGAATAGTCCTCGACCATGCGCCCGATGGCGCCTTGTATTCTGCCCTAAGCCACGGCGCGATCGCGATTGCGGTCCCGCTTGGGCTGTGCACCAGCTCTCCAGGGATTGAAAAGTAATGGATCAGTTGCAGGCCCTTCGCGCCAACGGCCTTCGTGCCCTGGCGTTCGCATCGATCATAGGCGCCCTGATCGTCTGGCTCGGCGCAATCTGGGCAGGATCGGGATTCATGCCGCCGATCGCAGCGACGATTGCGGCCGCCCTCACTGCCTATGTCGCCCTCAACGGCCAGGGTGACACTACACAGCGCTGCGCCGTTGCGGCTGGCATCATGACCTTCCCGATGATCCTGCTCTATCAGTGGGCCGGATCGAGCTGGATGATAGACCTGCACATGGTCTTCTTCGCCTGCCTGGCGATTATCGTCGTGCTGGCAGACTGGCGCGCGATCATCACCGCAGCCGCCTTGACCGCCCTCCATCACCTGCTCGGCAACTTCGTCGCGCCCGAGCTTGTCTACAACAATGGCGCCGATTTTCTCCGCGTGGTCCTGCACGCGGTGGTCGTGATTGCAGAAACGGCAGCTCTGGTTTTCCTCAGCGTCCAGTTGCAGCGCCTGATCATCGCCCAGGCTGAGGCAGAAGCGAACAAGCGCGCCATGGAAGAGGCGACGGCTGCAGAACGGCAACGCGTTGCCGACGAGCAGAGACTGGTGATCTCGGCCGTGGAACAGCGGCTGGAGGAACTGGCCGCTGGCGATCTTCGCACCAAGATCGACGTCGACTTTCCCCCGGCCTATGCAAAACTCAAGGACAGTTTCAACGCCGCGACGACCGATCTCGACCGGCTTGTCGGTGCGGTCTCGACCACCACCCATCACATCACGCGCGGTTCTTCTGAAATCCGCAGCGCATCGGACGATCTGGCACGCCGCACCGAACAGCAGGCCAGCGCTCTCGAACAGAACACCTCGGTCACGCAGGACATCTGCGCGGAAATCAACCAGACCGCGCGAAATGCCGGCCAGACCCGCGAAGCCATCGGGGAAGCGCAGCAGTTTGCGCAAGCAGGCGGCACGGTCGTCTCCAGCGCAGTCGCTGCCATGAACGAGATCGAGCGCTCGTCGAACGAAATCGGCCAGATCATCTCCCTGATCGACGGCATTGCCTTCCAGACCAACCTGCTCGCCCTGAACGCCGGGGTCGAGGCAGCCCGCGCCGGCGATGCGGGCAAGGGCTTTGCCGTTGTCGCCAATGAAGTGCGCGCGCTTGCGCAGAGGTCGGCCGACGCGGCCAGCAGCATCCGCCACCTCATCCAGACGTCGAGCGAACAGGTCGCCCAGGGCGTCAGCCTGGTCGGCAGGACCGGCACGGTGCTCGATGACATCGTGACCAGAGTTTCGCAGGTCAGCGGCTCGGTATCGGAAATCGCGGACTCGGCGGTACGGCAATCGGCAGAACTCGCTCGCGTAAGCGGCTCCTTCGCCAACCTCGACACGCTCACCCAGCAGAACGCGGCGATGGTCGAGGAAAGCAACGCCGCCGCCCACGAACTGGCCCGCGCGGCCGAGGAGTTGCGCCGCCTCGTCAGCAGGTTCCGCACGTCGGACCACGATGAGCGCGCGGAGCGTTCGCCCCCGGTGCTGAGAGTCGCCTGATCGCTCCTGTAATTCCCGCTCTTCCCTCTCCGGCAAATCCCTGACACCATGCCCTTAATGGATCGATTAAGAGTCGGTCCAAACAGGAGAACGTGCGGATGGCATTTGCTGGACAAGTCGTTTGGATTACCGGGGCGTCCTCCGGCATCGGCGCCGCGCTGGCGCGAACCTTGGCCGCCCAGGGCGCGCAACTGATCCTGTCGGGACGAAACGAAGCCGCGCTTGCCCGGATCGCCAGCCAATGCGGCAACGCCCTCGTCCTGCCCTTCGAGGCGACAGACTACGCCGCCGCCGCTCAGGCGGCCGATCGGGCATGGGGCTGGCAAGGCCACGTCGACATGCTGGTCAACAACGCCGGCATCTCGCAGCGCTCGCTTGCGCTGGACACCGCCTTCCCCGTCTATGAACGCATCGTCGCGGTCGATCTGCTCGCGCCCATAGCCCTCACACAGGCGCTGCTGCCGCGCATGGCACAGCGAAAGTCAGGGCGTATCGTCATGGTCTCCAGCATCGCCGGCAAGGTCGGCTCGCCGATGCGCACCGGCTACAGCGCGGCCAAGTTCGGGCTGTTCGGATATTCCGATGCCTTGCGCGCCGAAGTTGCCGGGCTTGGCATCAAGGTCCACGTGATCGCGCCCGGTTCGATCCGCACCGACGTTTCGCGCAACGCGATTACGGCCGATGGGTCACGGCGTGGGGTCAGCGATGCGGTCATCGAAAACGGGCTCGACCCGGACATTGCCGCAGGAATGATGCTTGATGCCATAGCGGCAGGCGAGCGCGAGATCATCATGGGCGAGGGCATGGAAAAGGAAATCGGCGAATTGCGCCGCACGCCCGATGCCCTGCACGACCGCATGGCCGCAGTCGTCGCAGCAGGCTATGCGCAAAAGATGTACGAGGGAGCTCCGGAATGACTGCACTTGCGCGCGTGAAACTTGCCAGCGGAATCGAACTCGATGTGCTGGACGTCGGCCCCCGCGATGCGCCGGCCCTGATCTTCCTCCACGGCTTTCCCGAAAGCCACCGCACCTGGCGCCACCAGATCGCGCACCTCTCCTCCCGCTTCCGCTGCATCGCGCCCGATCAGCGCGGCTATCGCGGCTCGTCCAAGCCGGAGGGCGTGGAGAACTACACGCCCGACAAACTGATCGGCGATATCTTCCAGCTTGCCGATGCATTGGGCGTGCAGCAGTTCACGATCCTCGGCCATGATTGGGGCGGTGCGATTGCATGGGGCGTGGCCTTGCTAGGACAAGGGACGCGCGTTACCCGTGCCGTCATCGCCAATGCCCCGCACCCGGTGATCTTCCCGCGCCTGCTCTGGACCGACCGGCAGCAGCGCGAGGCGAGCCAGTACATGCGCGCCTTCCGCGATACCGCAAACGACGCCATGGTGCGCGAACACGGCCTCGGGGCGCTGCTGATGAAAGCCCTCAACTGGAACCGCTCGCCGGTCATGGAAGAGGAAGAGCGCGCCGCCCTGTTCAAGGACTGGTCGAACTCCGACGCCGCCATCGCCATGCTCAACTGGTATCGCGCCAGCCCGATGGCTGTCCCGCCGATGGACGCGCCGTTCGAACTGCCTGCGGGCTATCAGGACGCCGCCGTCCCGCCGCTCAAGATCCCCACGCTGGTGATCTGGGCAATGGACGACATGGCTCTGCCCCCATGCAACCTCGATGGCATGGACAAGCTTGTCACCAATCTCACCATCGAACCGGTGCACGATTGCGGGCACTTCGTGCCGTGGGAGGCACCGGACACGGTGAATGCCGCGCTCGACCGGTTCCTTGGCTGAGATTTATCGGCAAGCCGCCCAGCCGCCGGTGCGCTGCGCCTGATCGAGGTGCAGGTGATCGGCATGGGCGGCGTTGTAGTCTGGTGACAGCACGGTCGAGAAGCTCTGGCATGCAGCGTCGCGTACTGCTCGCAGGAACGCCGCTTTCTCGTCGCCCGCTCCCCAGTCCTTGAGCACCGAGACGCGGCGTCCGTCCTTCAGCACAAACGCACTCACATCGATGGCGTTGCCCGTCGCGTGCTCGCTCCACGCCCCTTCCGACCCGCCGCCGATCCGGCGGCAGTTGCTCGTGCCGAAATGCTCGACCGAGGCAACAGGACTGCCCAGCAGCCGCTGCGCCGCAGGCTGGATGCCATGCTGCAGCCACAGGGCCAGCCCCGCATCGATCGCGCAGGTGGCCTGCGCTCCGCCCGGCGCCAGCTTCACTTTCGCCTGCGCCAGCCCTTGCAGAACCTGCCGGTCATCCCGCAGGCATTGCCCTTCGCCGGCAGGCGGCAGGGCCTCGGCCATGATTCCGCTGCTTTCCAGAAACCTGCCGCACACCGCACGGTCACCCCGCAACGTCTGCAGCTTCATTGCCGTCGCCCAGCCCGGCGGATCGGCCAAGGCCAGGGGCGCCCATGGGTTATGCTCGGGATGCCGCTGCAGCCATTCACGCCCCGCCAGACCCGCCGAGGCGATCACCAGCAGGACGACGACAGTGCGGAGAAAAGAGCGGCGCATCCTCGCTCAACCATTGCGCAAAGCGTTCGTTTCGTGAGGCAGACCTTAGGGCAGCCACTCCACCCAGGCGCCGTGGGCATGGGCAGTACCGAGCAGCACGGGCTGCTCTCCGCCGGGCCAATGTCGCACGGTCAATTCATGCCGGAAGGTCTGGCGATTGGTCTCGAGCATGACCCACGCCAGTCGCCGAGATTCATTGGCTTTCGCGCCCGCCTGCGCCATCAGCGCCTCGATCCGCGCGCGGGTCTCGCCCGGCAGGTACTGCCAGACGATGGAATGGAACATCACGCGCGTCGTATCGGCGTCCTGCGGTGCCGCCAGCCGTTCGGCCACGAAGTCGCCCGCGTCCATCTGCACCACGTCCGGGGCCTTCTCCCCGGCCAGGGCAATCGCCGCATCGATCCGTCCGATGCGCTCCGTCACCTCGGCCCAGACGTAGGACTTCAGCCGCAACGCCTGTTCCGGATCGGCAAGGTTCATCGGCGCGCGGTCGCAACCCTTGATGCCCACGATCTTGACCTCGGCCTGCGGCGGCGGGGCCCCGCGCCACTCTGGCACGATCCGCATCGGCGAATCCGCTGGGCCAGCCGTCGTCCCGCCGAGATCGAAGAAGAACCGCTCCATCATCGTGTTGACGCCGGCACTGGCCCCCAGCTCGTTCAGCTCGAAGCGCGGGCCTACGCGGGCCGAAAGCCACAGCAGCGCCGCCATGATCGAGGCCGACCGCCCCGCCTCGTTGGTCTGCGGCGGCCCGTCGAGCCACGGCAGCAACTCGCCGTCATGCTCGCGCGTTGCCGCAACCACCAGCGCATCGACCTCGGCCTGATCGGTCACCTCGCCGCGATAGACCGGGGCGAGGCGCGTGTCCTTGCCTGTCAGCACAAGGTTGTGATGCCCGCCCGCCAGCCGCAGCGGCAAGGCGTCCTCCAGCGGCTTTCCCGGCCACGCCGCGATTCGCTTGCCGACCTCGGTGTCGCCATCCAGCAGCCGCAATTGCGCCCGCACCACCCGCCCCGTGCAGGGTGCACCATTGTTCGTGGCGTGGTCTGCCTGCCATTCTATGGCTTTTGCGGCCTCTTCGATCTCCATGATCGGGTTCATTCGGTTGCCCTTTGCGCCGTGCTGCCATAAGGGCGGCGGGTTATGTCCACCGCCGCACCGCTCGTTTTCGCCCTGCCCAAGGGCCGCATCCTCGACGAGGCCCTGCCTCTGCTCGAGAAGGCCGGGATCGTGCCCGAGGCCGATTTTTTTAACAAGGCCTCGCGCGCACTGTCCTTCGCCACCAACCGCGACGACGTGAAGATCATTCGCGTCCGCGCTTTCGACGTGGCGACCTTCGTGGCGCATGGCGCGGCCCATGCGGGCGTTGTGGGATCGGACGTGATCGACGAGTTCGACTATGCCGATCTCTATGCCCCGGTCGATCTCGACATCGGCCACTGCCGCCTTTCGGTGGCAGAGCCGGTGAGCATGGTCGAAAGCGGCGCGAACGCGCGCGAAAGCCACGCCCGCGTGGCCACCAAGTACCCCAACCTGACGCGCCGCCACTTCGAAAGGCTCGGCGTTCAGGCCGAAGTCGTGAAGCTCAACGGCGCGATGGAACTGGCCCCTTCGCTGGGCCTTGCCAGCCGCATTGTCGATCTGGTTTCCACGGGCCGCACGCTCAAGGAGAACGGCCTTGTCGAAACCAGCCAGATCCTCCCCGTTTCGGCCCGCCTGATCGTCAACCGCGCCGCCTTGAAGACTGACAGCGCCCGCATGGGCGGCCTGGTCGATGCCTTCCGCGAGATGGTCGCCGCAAGGAAGGCCGCCTGATGCTGCGCCTGAAATCCAGCGATCCCGGCTTTGCCAAGGCCTTCGCCCGCCTCGTCAAGGACCGCCGCGAGAGCGACGAGAACGTCGCGCGCGACGTGCAGACGATCATCGAGGACGTGCGCCTGCGCGGCGATGAGGCCCTCGCCGAATATACCGCGAAGTTCGATGGCCACACCCCCGGCGAGGATGACTGGCGCATTTCGCCCGAAGCCTGCCGCGAAGCCTTCGACGCGCTGAAGCCCGATCTGCGCGCCGCGCTCGAACTCGCCGCCCAGCGTATCCGCGATTATCACCGCGCCCAGTTGCCGGAAAACCGCGACTACACCGACGCCAGCGGCATGCGCCTCGGCGCGCGGTGGAGCGCGGTCGATGGCGCCGGACTCTACGTCCCCGGCGGCCGCGCGGCCTATCCCTCATCACTGCTGATGAACGCGATTCCCGCCAAGGTTGCCGGCGTCGAGCGCCTCGTCGTCGTCACCCCGACGCCCAAGGGTGAGGCCAATCCGCTGGTCCTCGCCGCCGCTCACCTTGCCGGGGCCGACGAAGTCTGGCGCGTCGGTGGGGCGCAGGCGGTGGCCGCGCTGGCCTATGGCACCGCCCGGATCAAGCCGGTCGATGTCATCACCGGACCCGGCAATGCCTGGGTGGCGGAAGCCAAGCGCCAGCTGTTCGGCGTGGTCGGCATCGACATGGTCGCGGGGCCTTCCGAAATCCTCGTGATTGCGGACTCGAAGAATGACCCGCAGTGGATCGCCGCCGACCTGCTCAGCCAGGCCGAACACGATCCGGTCGCCCAGTCGATCCTGATCACCGACGATGCCGCCTTTGCCGATCAGGTGGCGGACATGGTCGGCGTCGAGATTGCCATGCTGCCGACCGCCAGGGTCGCCAAGGCCAGCTGGGACGATTACGGCGTGATCATCGTCGTGGACTCGCTCGATGAAGCGCCCGCGCTGGCCAATGCCCTTGCCGCCGAACACGTCGAGATCGCCACCGACGATCCGCAGGTCCTGTTCGACCAGATCCGCCATGCCGGCTCGGTCTTCCTTGGCCGCATGACCCCCGAAGCCGTCGGCGATTACGTCGCCGGGCCGAACCACGTCCTGCCCACCGGGCGCCGCGCGCGCTTTTCCTCGGGCCTTTCCGTTCTGGATTTCATGAAACGCACCAGCTTTATCGAGGCGACTGACGCCGCGCTTGCCGCCGTCGGCCCCGCCGCCATCGCCCTTGCCGAGGCCGAGGGCCTTGCCGCCCACGCCCGCTCCATCGAAGTAAGGCTCGGCCTGTGAACGCGATCTCGGGCAAGGCCCGCGCCGCCTCGCGCCTCGCCGCCGTGCAGGCGCTCTATCAGGCCGACATGGAGCAGACCGCGCTCCACCTGCTGCTGGACGAGTTCCACCAGCACCGCCTCGGCGCGGAAATCGAGGACGTCGAATACCTCAAGGCCGATGTCGCCTTCTTTGACGACGTCGTGAAGGGCGTCGACGCCCGCCGCAACGAGATCGACCTGTTGCTTTCGGCCAAGCTCGCCAAGGGCTGGTCGCTCGCCCGCCTCGACAAGACCATGTTGCAGATCCTGCGCGCCGGCTCCTACGAACTGATGGCGCGCAAGGACGTGCCGGTGGCGACGGTGATCACTGAATACGTCGACGTCGCCCACGCCTTCTTCGAAGAGCGCGAGGCGAAGTTCGTCAACGGCGTGCTGGACGCCGTGGCTAAGGACGTGCGTTAACTGATCGAAGCTCTCACCCCTTCAGGGGAGAGATACGAAGGCTTGTCAGCTTGCTGGCTAGCCGAAGTTGAGAGGGGCAAGGCGCAGCGCAATGCCCCTCTCCCAACCCTCTCCCCTGAAGGGGAGAGGGCCAAGTAGCCTTACAGCCGCTCGGCGTGCCAGCGGATGTGGTCTTCCATGAACGTCGAGATGAAGTTGTAGCTGTGGTCGTAACCCGGCTGTAGCCGCAGGGTCAGGTCCACGCCCGCCGCCTTGCACGCCGCCTCCAGCAGTTCAGGACGCAGCTGTTCGGCAAGGAAGCCATCGGCATCGCCCTGATCGACCAGCACCGCACCCGCCGGACGCTTGCCATCCTCGATCAGCGCCACGGCATCATGCTTGCGCCACGCCGCCCGGTCATCGCCGAGATAGCCGCCCAAAGCCTTGTGCCCCCATGGCACCTGCCCCGGCGCCACGATCGGCGCGAAGGCCGAAAGCGACTTGAACTTCTCCGGGTACGTCAGCCCCAGCGTCAGTGCGCCATGGCCGCCCATCGAATGGCCGGTGATCCCCATGCGATCCAGATCGACCGGGAAATTCGCGCCCAGCAGCGCGGGCAGTTCCTCGGCAATGTAATCCCACATGCGATAGTGCTGCGCGAAGGGCTCCTGCGTGGCGTTCACGTAGAACCCTGCGCCAAGGCCGAAATCATAGGCGCCTTCCGCATCGTCGGCCACGCCCTCGCCCCGCGGCGACGTATCGGGCGCGACGAAGACGATACCGAGTTCCGCGCAGGCCTTGCGGTACTCGCCCTTGTCGGTGACGTTGGCGTGGGTGCAGGTCAGCCCGGAAAGGTAGACCAGCACCGGCAACTTAGCGCCGTCCACCGCCTGCGGGGGCAGGAAGACCGAAAAGGTCATCCCCGTCCCCGTCGCGGCGGACTCATGCTTGTAGACGCCCAGCGTTCCGCCATGCGCCTTCGAAGTCGAGACCGTTTCAAGTGTCATCAGGCGATAATGTCCAGCGCGCAGAGCTTGTTGCCGGCAGGATCGCGCAGATAGGCAAGGTAGTAGGGCGAGCCTTCACGCGGTCCCGGTGGATCTTCGCAAGCCGTACCACCAGCCGCGACGCCGGCGGCGTGCCAGGCGTTGGCCTGTTCCGGGTTCATGCGGAATCCGATCGTGCCACCGTTGGCGCCGCAGGCAGGCTCGCCGTTGATCGGCTTGGTCACGATGAACAGCCCGCCGTTGTGCTGATAGATCAGGCGTCCCTTGGGATCGGTGATCGCTTCCGGCCCGCCGAACGCAGCGAAGGTGGCATCGTAGAACTTCTTGGCAGCGTCGATATCGTCGGCGCCAACCATCACATGGCTGAACATAGCTCTCTCCCGTTGACAGGTTGCAGCGGCAAGAGAGCTAAGCCACTGGCTTGCGCGGTCAAGCGCCCGGATGGGAATTCTTTGTTGCCATTTGGCCTCAGACCAAGGGATCGAGCACGCCAAGCAGTGCTACCGCGCCGACAACACCGATGCCTGCAGCGAATTCCAGCACAAGCGATCGGCGCAGACGTGCCGTGGCGCCCTTATCGCCCCGCTCCAGCGCCGGGACGATACGCCAGCGGTTCCCGGCGGCCAGCGCCAGCATGGCCGCGAACAGCACCAGCTTCACCGCAAGTATGCTGAACCAGCGCGCCTCGAACGCCATCGGCCAGCCGGCAATCACCAGCGTGTTGAGCAGGCCAGTCAGGATGAGGACCGCCACCACCGCGCTGCCGGTGCGGGCAAAGCGCGCAAGTGCGGCAATGTCAGCCCCCTCGCGGGAGAAAGCCGAAGTGACAAATACGGCCAAAGCGCCCATCCACGTCGCTGCGGCAAGGACATGCGCCACGTCCGATACACGGTGAAGCGCCATTTCGCTGGCCCCGGCATGCCCCGTCCAGGCCACCGAGCCGAGCGCAATGCCCCCGGCCAGCGCCAGGATCGGCAGGCGCAACACGCGAAGCGGCAAGAAGCAGGCGAGGAACACTGCGGCCAGCGCCGTCAGCCGCCATTCCATGACCTTGCCGAGCGGCGTCTGCGCCAGCACGACCTCCGCCGTCGCCTGATCCAGTTCGGCAAGGCTGATGCCGGCCATGGCGGCAACGCTTTCCAGCGCCCACCATGCAGAGGCAAAAGCGGCGACGATGGCCAGCAGCGCCAGCACAAGTCGGGCGCGGAACGCCAGCACCCGCCCCGCCGCCAGCGCATGCAGCGGCATGCCCGCCACGAGCAGCAGCGCAAGATACGCCGCCGCCCGCGCAGTCAGCAGGCCCGTCGTTTCCACGCCCCCTTGGCCGGATCAGCGAACGGTGAAGGCGTACTGGCCCTCGATGCGGTGCTGGTCGGCAGCAACCGCATGCCACTTGAGGTTATAGCTGCCCGCCGGAAGAGCGCGCGGCAGGGTGATGGTCAGGACCTTGCCGGCAGCGGCGGTCTTGAAGCCCTTGATCGGCATCGGCGCATGGTTGGCCATGCCCGGCATGCCGGTCATCACCAGTTCGATGCCCGAGAGCGGACCGACGAGATTTTCCGAGAAGGTCAGCGTCAACGTGGTCGGCTTGGCCACCGCGGTGTTCGGAGCCGGATTCGACGAAAGGAGCTTGGGATGGGCGAGCGCCGCACCAGGCATGGCCAGCAGGGCAAGGGCGGGAGCGGCAAGGAGCGCAAGACGGCGCATGGGAAGTCCTTTCGGGTTGGGATCTGCAGTGTGATACGCAAGGCGCAGGCCCATCCCTCAAGCCATAGCGCAAATTTTGTCTTGAGGGATTTTGCCCGAGCGCGCGTAATGGGAATTGCGTGGAAAAAGGAACCCAGCCAGCAATGGCCGATATCGACGAACTCTTGGGCGCTCTTGCCGCCAAAGCACCACCGCCTGCACTCTCTGTCATCGATGAAGAGGTGATGCGCGGCATTGCCAGCAGGCGCGAGAGTGCCACGGCACGGCGCGGCATGGTGATGGCCGTGGCGATTGCCGCCGTCGTCGGAATCGTCGGCTCGGTCGCCCCTGCAGCTCCTGCACAGGCGGAACCCCTGTTCGGCGTGCCTTCGGGCGCGCCCTCGCACCTTCTGGCAGACTGATGGGCGCGGCCTTGCGCTATGTCGTGGTGGCAGTGGTCTCTGCCGCCGTCGCCCTTGCCGCCAGCCACTTTGCCCGCGGCTTCATGCCGATGCACCACGGCAGCGAACTCCACCAGCTGATGCACGAGCAGCTCGATCTCTCGGCGCAGCAGAACCTGGAGATCGACCGGCTCGAGACGGAATTCGCAAACAAGCGCCGCACGCTGGACGAGCGCCTGCGCGCTTCGAACGCAGATCTCGCCCGCGCGATCGAGAGCGAACACCAGATCGGCCCCAAGGTGACCGGCGCGGTCGATGCCTCGCACATGGCGATGGGCGAGCTGCAGAAGGCGACGCTGGCCCATGTCTTCGCGATGCGCGCAGTGCTCAACCCCAGCCAGCAGGCGATTTTCGACCGCGAGATCGCCCGCGCCCTCACCGCGCCCGCCCCCCCTTCGCCCGACCGCCGCTGATCCGGTGGCGGGGGGCGACGCTCCAGACGAAAGCGACCCACAGCTGGTCGCCAGCGCGCTTGCCGGCAGGCAAAGCGCCTACGCAACGCTGATGGCCCGCCATCGCGAGGCCGTGTTCCGGCTCGCCCGTCACCACACCGGCGACGAGGGCGAAGCGCTCGACGTCACGCAGGAAGCGTTCATCGCCGCCTTCGCCGCGCTGGCGAAGTTCGATGCCGCCCGCCCGTTTCGCGCCTGGCTGATGCGCATCGCCGTCAACAAGTGCCGTGATTGGGCGCGGCGCCGTGCGGTGCGGCGGCTGTTCCGCATGGCGCGGCCCCTCGAAGATGCCTTCGACGTTGCCGACCACGGCCTCGATCCCGAAGCTGAAGCCATATCGCGGCGCGAGCTCGCCCGCGTCTCGGCCGCCATCGCCGCGCTTCCGGCCAATCTCAAGGACCCGCTGATCCTGTGCCGCCTCGAAGGAATGAGCATGGCCGAAGCCGCCGACGTGCTCGGCCTTACCGAGAAGGCCGTCGAAACGCGGATCTACCGGGCACGGCAGAAATTGTCGGAAATGCTTGAGGGATAAGCCGTCGTCCTGCGTAATCGCAGGTAATGACCGACACGCTCCATCTCAATCGCCGCAACCTGCTTCTCGGAGCAGGTAGCCTCGCCGCAATGCCGCTTGTCCCTGCCTGGGCGCAATCGGGCCACGGCGGCCATTCGCGTAAAGGCGGCGCCATGGCCGGGCGCAACACCGGCGGCGTGCTTTCGGGCGAGAGCATTGCCCTGTCCATCGGCGCGGCCAGGTTCGCGGTGGGGGATCGTTCTGCCCCCGCCATCGCGGTCAACGGTTCGATCCCCGCCCCGCTCATCCGCCTGCGCGAAGGGCAGAAGGTGCGCATCGCCGTTACCAACACGCTGGGTGAACAAAGCTCGATCCACTGGCATGGGCTGCTGGTGCCGTTCCAGATGGACGGCGTGCCCGGCCTGTCGTTCCCCGGCATCGATCCGGGCGAGACCTTCACCTACGAGTTCCCGATCGTGCATTCGGGCACCTTCTGGTATCATTCGCACTCGGGAATGCAGGAGGCCGAAGGGCTTTACGGCCCGATCCTGATCGACCCCGCCGAGCCCGACACCGCCGCCCCGTTTGACCGCGAATACGTGCTGATGCTGGCGGACTGGAGCCCGATGAACCCGCACGAGCAGCTGCGCAAGTTGAAGGCCATGGGTGGCTATTTCAACTGGCAGCGGCAGACGGTCGGCGGCCTGCTGAAAGGCAAGGACCAGAGCCTGAAGGAGCGGCTTGAATGGGCCAAGATGCGCATGGACGCGACCGACATCTCGGACGTGACCGGCGCAACCTATTCCTTCGTCATCAACGGGCACGACACCGCCGCCAACTGGACCGCCCTGTTCCGTCCCGGCGAGCGGGTGAAGCTGCGCATCATTAACGCCTCGTCGATGACCAACTTCAACTTCCGCATCCCCGGCCTGCCGATGACCGTCGTCGCCGCCGACGGCTGCAACGTCCAGCCGGTCGAAACGGATGAGTTCCAGATCGCGATTGCCGAAACCTACGACGTGATCGTCCAGCCGACCGAGGCCGCCCCCTTCGGCATCATCGCCGAGGCGATCGACCGCTCCGGGCTGGTCCGCGCCACGCTCGCCCCGCAGATCGGCATGGCCGGGGCCATCCCCGCCCGCCGCGCCCGCCCGGTCCTGACCATGCGCGACATGGGCATGGACATGAGCGGGATGGACATGGGGACGGGCGGCGAGATCGACCTGTCCCAGCCCGCCAACGAAAGCATGGCCGGCCATTCCATGAAGATGCGCGACCTCTCCCTTGCGCCCGGCGTGAAGCCGGGGCCGGGCGTCGCCACGATCTCGCCCATGCCCGCCGACCGTCTGGCCGACAAGCCGACTGGCCTCGAGGATGTCGACCACCGCGTGCTGACTTATGCCGACTTGCGCTCGCGCGATGCCAACCCCGATCGCCGCACGCCGTCGCGCCAGATCGACGTGAACCTCACCGCCAACATGGAGCGCTACATGTGGTCCATCGATGGCGAAACCATCTCCGACGGCGCCAAGCCGATCCCCTTCCGCAAGGGAGAGCGGGTGCGGGTGAACCTGATCAATCACACGATGATGCCGCACCCGATCCACCTGCACGGCCACTTCTTCGAACTGGTCACGGGAGAGCCGGGCAACCGGCCGCGCAAGCACACCGTCAACGTCCTGCCCGGCGGCAAGGCCAGCTTCGATCTCACCGCCGACGCCGAGGGCGACTGGGCGTTCCACTGCCACATGCTGCTGCACATGCATGCCGGGATGATGCGCGTCGTGACTGTGCGCAGCTCGGGAGATGCGGCATGAAGCGCCTGCTGCTCACCGGCGCGGCCCTGATCGCGACGCCCGCCCTCGCCCAGGAAGCGCAGGACCCGCACGCCGGCCACGATATGAGCCAGATGCAGGGCCAGATGGATCATTCCGGACACGACATGGGCGCCATGGACGGCCAGGCGGCCAAGGAACCGGCAATGCAGGGCATGGACCACTCCATGCACCAGCAGCCAGCGCCAGACACGCCCGCCGCCGCCCCCGCCGACGCCCCCGCCGACACTGCGCCGATGGATCACTCGGCCCACATGGGCCATGCCATGCCCACTGTAACCGACAGCGAAGTCGGCAATGCACCGCCGCCGCCCGTCCCGACCGACCATCCCGCCGATGGCTTCTGGGACAAGCAGCGCATGGCGCAGGCCCGCGCCGATTTGTCAAAGGAAGGGCGCTTCTTCGGCAACGCACTGATCCTCGATCGCCTCGAATATCGCCCACGCAATGGCAAGGACGGCTATGCGTGGCAGGCCATGGGCTGGATCGGCGGCGATATTGACCGCCTCGCCGTCGAAACCGAAGGCGAAGGTGCCTTCGGCGAACCGCTTGAAACCGGCGAAGCTCGCGCCGCCTGGCGCCACGCGCTCGATCCGTGGTGGAACTTCGAACTCGGCGCGCGGCAGGACTTCGGCGCTGGCCCCGATCGCACCTACGGCGTGATCGGTTTTGAAGGCCTTGCCCCCTACTGGTTCGAAGTCGGCGCCCACGCTTTCGTCTCGAACAAGGGCGACGTGCACTTCCGGCTCGAGGCAGAGCACGACATGCGCCTGACCCAGCGCCTGATCCTGCAACCCTCGATAGAGATCGACGCCGCTGCCCAGGACGTGCCGGAACTCGGCATCGGCGCGGGCCTTGAAAAGGTCGAACTGGGCGCCCGCGTCCGCTACGAATTCGCGCGCGAATTCGCGCCCTATGTCGGTGTGCACTGGGAGCGCAAGCTTGGCGAAACGGCCCGGCTGGCGCGCCTCGAAGGCGAAAGCCCCTCGCAGGTCAGCGCCGTGGTCGGCTTAAGGATGTGGTTCTGAATTCGTATCCGGCTTGCCCGCTTGCGCGGCAACGTGCGACAAAGGCCGGATGCAGCGAGTGTTTTCATGAATCCGGGCCATGCAGGCGTGATCGCCCAGACCATCCAGCTGGCCCTTGCCCCCGTGTTCGTCCTCGTGGCGATCGGCAATATCATGAACATCCTCACGACGCGGCTTGGCCGTATCGTCGACCGGTCCCGCGCCCTGCAAAGCCAGCACGCGCAGACCTCGGGCCGGGAGCATGATCTTGTCGTGATCGAGATTCGCTATGTCGATCGCCGCATCCATCTGATCGGCCGGGCGCTGCTGCTGCTGGTCGTGTCCGGCCTCGCGATCGGCGTCACCGTGGGATCGCTGTTCATCGGTGAAATGGCCGGGCTCGAACTGCGCAACCTTACCGGCATCACCTTCTTCGGCGCCATCGCGCTGCTGATGATTGCCCTGGTCTATCTCCTGCTGGAAACGCGCATAGCCGCCAGCTCCTTGCGCCTGCCGCAGGAATTGCTCGAGCTCGAACGCGATATCCCGCACCGGCAGTGACCCGCACGGTGTTCAGGCGCTTCGATAATGTGGGAACGTAGAAAGCCCGACGCGGCGCGAACGTTGTCGCATCCTCTCCCAAGGCCGCGTCGGGCAACGTTTACGCGGGCTGAATAGCGCATCCCCCAAGGGCTGTCACAAACAATCCGCTTTCGCGCGCAGCATGGCGCAAACCTGATGCAAACGCACAACACCACGCCTGCCGCACAAGCAGAAAGGCCCCGCATCGCTGCGAGGCCTTCCCGAATTTCAGCGCATTAAAGGTCAGTTGACCTTCTTCACCGTCTTCTTTTCCGGCGCGATCGAGATCCTCACCGTTTCCCCGTTGTTGCCGGGGAAGTCGGTGAACATCGCCTCGACGAGGTTCGGCACGACATAGGACAGGCGATTCGACGACGAGGCTGCTTCGGCCTTGCCTTCGAACAGGCGCTGGCCATCGGCACGGCGGTCAATCTTCAGGTCCATGCCCGAGGTGTAGACGGTCACGACGTCAACGCCGCCACCCCAGCCACCGCCGCCAAAGAAGAACGGGTCGTTCCATCCCCAGCCCCAGCCGCCGCCGACTATGCCACGACGGCCCCAGCGACCATATCCTGGGCCCCAACCCGGGCCCCAGCCGCCCCAGCCACCCCAACCGCCCCAGAACGGGTCGGCAAAGCCGGTGGAACGGACGCGGTCACGCCCGCCATCGATACCGTAGTCGAACTTGACCAGCAGGTCCGCGGTTTCAGCGGAAGCGGGCTGATAACCCAGCTTTTCCATCTGCCGACCAACCAGCGAGGCGTACTGCGCGAACTCGAGCCCGCCTGCATCCCGGGGATCGTCGGCCACGACCGCGAAGGTCTGGCCAGCCGGTGCCGGCAACTGCGCCTGGAAACGCTTGACGTCAGCCTTGAACGGCGTGGCACACCCGGCGAGCGAGACGAGCATCAGCGATACAGCCGAAAGCCCCAGAAGACGGCGCTTGCCGGAAGACGAGGGCTTCACTTTGGAAACGGAATTCATCCTTGCGACTCCTGTTATGCGTCCGCCGCCCCTTGCCAGACACACGCACTGCATAGCATGCCGCCTTTTTGGACGGGAAGTGCTGAATGCACGTTGAATGGTGCCTGCAACATATGTTGCAGGCACGTAATGTTTCGCAACGAACTGACGGAAAATCAGCCCCTTACAAGGCCCAATGCCTGATAGGTCTGCCTGAGCGTCGGCGCTGCCAGATCCCGCGCCTTCAACGCGCCCTTGGCCAGAATCGCGTCCAGCGCCTCGCCGTCCTGGCGCAACTGGCGATAGCGCGCCGCCATCGGCGACAGCGTCTCGACCAGCAGTTCGCCCAGCGCCGGCTTGAACTGGCCGAAGCCCTTGCCCTCGAATTGCGCCAGCACTGCGGCCGGGGTGGTCCCGGCCATCGCCGCATAGATGCCGACGAGGTTGTTCGCCTCGGGCCGCCCGGCGAGGCCCTCCACCGTGCCCGGCAGCGGCTCGGGATCGGTCTTGGCCTTCTTCACCTTCTGCATGATCGCATCGGCATCGTCGGTCAGGTTGATGCGGCTCATGTCCGAAGGATCGGACTTGCTCATCTTGGCGCTGCCATCGCGCAGGCTCATGATGCGCGCCGCCTCGGGCGGAATGATCGGATCAGGCAGCGTGAACAGCGGTGCGTCCTCGGCACAGAAGTCGTTGTTGAACTTCTGCGCGATGTCGCGCGCCAGTTCCAGATGCTGCTTCTGGTCCTCGCCCACCGGCACGTGAGTCGCCTGGTAGAGCAGCACGTCAGCCGCCTGCAGCACCGGATAGGTGAACAGCGCCACGCTCGCGCCCTCGCGGTTCTTGCCCGCCTTGTCCTTCCACTGCGTCATGCGGTTGAGCCAGCCCATCCGCGCCGTGCCATTGAGCAGCCATTGCAGTTCGGCATGGGCCGGAACCTGCGCCTGGTTGAACAGGATCGACTTGTCGGGATCGATCCCGCACGAAACCAGCGCCGCCACCATCTCGCGCGTGTTGGCGGCCAGTTCTGCAGGGCTATGCGGCATCGAAATGGCGTGGAGATCGGCCAGGAAATAAAGGCACTGCCCGCCCTTGGCCGACCACTCGTCCTGCATGCGCACCCAGTTCCGGATCGCACCCAGGTAGTTGCCGAGGTGGAGATTGCCGGTTGGCTGGATGCCGGAAACGATACGCATTTGAGTGCCTTCAGTTGGAGCGGCGACGCCGCAGGAGAAGCTTGAGGTCGTCCACCCGGAAAGCCCCGGTCAGGACGGCGGCAAGGCCATAGACGACGATGCCGCAGGAAACCAGCGCGCCCATCGCCGCGATCCGCAGCGTCCAGGTCCCATGGACATAGGGCATCACCAGCCCCTGCCCCGCCCAAAGCACCGCGCCCATCGCCAGCGCCGCCAGCGCCAACCGCACCGTCCGCCGCTTCAATCGCGCATCCGCTGCAAAGTGCCCGCGCTTGACCAGCGTATGATAGAGCAGCCAGACGTTGACGGTCGAGGCTATCGCCGTCGCCAGCGGCGGCCCCATGTGCCTGAGCGGCACGATCAGCGCGAGGTTGCCAGCAAGGTTCACCACCATCGAGATCGTGGCATAGCGCACCGGCGTCTTCGTATCCTGCCGCGCGTAGTATCCGGGCGTCAGCACCTTGACGAGAATATAGCTCGGCAGCCCGATCGAGAACGCCGCCAGCGCCTGCGCGGTGAAGTGCGTGTCCTGCGCGTCAAACTTGCCATAGCCGAACAGCGCCGCCGCAATCGGCTCGCCGCACAGCACCAGCGCGACCGTGGCGGGCAAGGTCAGCAGCAGCGCCAGTTCCATGCCCCGGTTCTGCGTTTCCATCGCCGCAGCTTCCTCGCCCCCGCCCAGCTGGCGCGAAATCGTCGGCAGCAGCACCGTGCCAAGCCCGATGCCGATCAGCCCCAGCGGCAACTGGTTCAGCCGGTCAGCCATGTAGATATAGGTGACCGAGCCGTGATCGAGCAGCGATGCGGCAAGGGCCGTCGAGATCACCAGATTGATCTGCACTGCACCCGCGCCTGCCGCCGCCGGCAGGATCAGCTTGAGCAACTGCTTCACTTCGGGCGAAAGCCGTGGACGCCGCAGCCGCAGCCGCACCCCGTTCTTCCGGCAAGCCCATGCCAGCCACGCCAGCTGCAACGCGCCCGATACCGACACCGCAATCGCCTGATTGCGCGCCGTCACCAGCGGATCGTCGGAATGGAAGCCCAGCAGCGCCACGATCAGCGTCAGGTTCAGCAGGATCGGCGCCGCCGCGTTGACCCAGAACTTGCCGAGCGAATTGAGGATGCCGCCGAACAGCGAGACGATGCTGATGAGCATCAGGTACGGGATCGTCCAGCGCGAAAGTTCCACCGCATAGGCGAACTGGTCCGCGCTCACCCCGTTGAACTTGCCCGAAAGCAGCAGCGTCACCGGCCAGGCGAAAACTTCCAGCACCACCGTCATGAACAGCAGCACCGGCAGCAGCACGGCGAGCGCCGCCTCGGCAAAGTCCAGCCCGTCGCGCAGGCCCTTGCCCTCGGGATCGGCCACCTTCTTGTTGAACATCGGGATGAAGGCGCTGGCAAACGCCCCTTCCGCGAACAAGGCGCGGAACATGTTGGGCAGCCGGAACGCGACAAGGAACGCGTCCGAGGCAAACGCCGCGCCGACGAACCGCGCGAACAGGCTGTCGCGCACCAGCCCGAGAATCCGGCTGAGCAGCGTCAGCCCGCCAATCGATCCGGTAGCCTTGAGGAGGTTCATAGCCGCACCCTTCGGGCCACCGGATTCAGTCTGTCAGATCAGGCCTGACCGGCCGGGGTCGCTTCCGCGGTCGCCTGGGCCTGCGCCAGCTGCTGCATGTACAGGCCGTTGAAATCGATCGGCTCGAGCATCAGCGGCGGATAGCCTGCATCGCGCACGGCATCGGCGACGATGCGGCGGGCGAACGGGAACAGGATGCGCGGACCTTCGGCGAACAGGAACGGATGGGCCTGGTCGTCGGGCACGTTGCGCATGCCGATGAGGCCGCAATAGGCCAGCTCGACGATGAACGCGGTGCCCTGGCTGCCCTTCGAGGTCACGTTGATCTTCAGCTCGATCTCGTGGATCTCCGGCTGGATCACGCGGGCCGAGATGTTGAAGTCCACCGCGATGTCGGGCGCTTCGCTCCACTGGTAGGATTCGGGCGCATTGGGGTTCTCGACCGAAAGGTCCTTCACATACTGCGAGATCAGGCCGATCGCGGGCGAAGTGTCTTCCCCGTTGGGAACGGGACCATCGACGTTGAGATTCGAAATGATGTTGCCTTCGTCGGCCATGTAGACGTGCTTTCTGTGTGGGTTTCCCTTGGCCGCGCGACTAGCACCATGGCCAAAGACCCGCAATCCGCCTTGTCTTGGTCAAGCTCTGCGCAAGCGTCTGGCGCATCAGCGCCACAACTGGCCAAGATTCTTTGCCAAGGGATGAGCCCAAAGGGTCATGCACGCGTTGTTCATTTGTAATCCGTACCTATTTGAGGCACGTTGGAATGACGCCGTGAGCTCAGGTCTTCCGATCCGGGGCCATGGACAGTTCGGGAATCTTGCGCGTGATTGTTCAAATTGTGATCCTGGCGATGATTGCGGCCTTCCTTGGCCTGCGCCTCTACTCCGTCCTCGGCCGCCGGCCCGAGCATGACGAGGAGCCGATGCGCCGCCGGATCGAACAGCCCGATCCTTCCGCCAAAGCGCAGCAGCCTGTGCAGCAGCAAGGCGGTTCCGCCGCGCCGCGCCCGCGCGAACTCGCAGCGCCTGCGCCCAGCACGTTTGACAACAGTGCCGAAGCCGGCGTCCGCGCCATCATTTCGGCCGATCGCCGTTTCGATGTCGCGCAGTTCCTTGCCGGCTCCAAGGGCGCCTACACCATGATCCTCGAAGCCTTCTGGCGCGGGGACAAGGACGATCTGCGCCAGCTCTGCGATGCTGACGTCTTCGAAGGCTTCAGCTCGGCCATCGATGCCCGCGCCGCTGCGGGCGAAGTGATCGACGCCCGCGTGATTCGCATCGAGGAAGCGCGCATCGTCGCCGCCTCGATCGCAGGACAGACCGCGCGCATCACCGTCCGCTTCCTGGCTGACATCGCCTCGGTCACCCGCAACGCGGAAGGGCAGGTCATCGCCGGCTCGCTCGACGATGCGATCGAAGCCCGCGATCTGTGGACCTTCCGCCGCGATCTCACCTCGCGCGATCCCGACTGGCTGCTCGACGAAACCGACGAGGCCTGAGGCTTCTAGTGAGGGGCATTCAACGGTTCTGCAAAACGAAGAGCGCTGCGATCATCGCGGCGCTCTTTCTGCTTGGCGGCTGCGTGCGCCTTGTGCCCGAAGGCAGTGCTCCGCGCCCGGTCACGCCGCCAACCCCGCCTGCGGTAAAGCCCGCCACCGCCGCGCTCACCGGCGTCATGCGCGGCCCCGTCACCGCGGGCCTCGGCTTCAAGCCCGATAACACCGCCGCCGCCCTGCAGGCCTTCGCCACGTCCTGCCCCCGGCTGACCCGCCGCACCGACAATTCCGGCCTCACCCGGCCCGAAGACTGGGCGCCCGCCTGCACCGCCGCCGCCACCTGGCCCGCTGGCGAAGCCGCGCGTTTCTTCACCACCTATTTCGAAACCGCCGAAGTCGGCGATGGCGCGGCCTTCGTCACCGGCTATTTCGAGCCCGAGATCGCAGGGTCCCGCACCCGCCAGCCGGGTTACGACGTGCCGGTCTATGCCCTGCCGAAGGACCTCGTACGCGCCAAACCGGGCGACGCGCAGCCCCTGCCCGATGGCAAGATGCCGCTCGGCCGCTATGACGATGCCGGCGTGTTCACTGCCTACCACGATCGCGGCCAGATCGAGGATGGCGCCCTGCAGGGCAAGGGCCTCGAAATCGCCTGGGCCGCCGATCCGGTCGAGTTCTTCTTCCTGCAGATCCAGGGCTCGGGCCGCCTGCGCGCCCCCGATGGCAGCGTGATCCGCTTAGGGTTCGCCGGACAGAACGGCCACGCCTACACCGGCATCGGCTCCTTGATGCGTGAGCGTGGGCTGATCGGCGCCTCGCCCGGGCAGTATTCCGGCTCGATGCAGGGCATTCAGCAATACCTGCGCGACTTCCCCGATGCCGGCAAAGCGCTGATGCGCCAGAACCGCAGCTACGTCTTCTTCCGCGAACTGACCGGCCCCGGCCCGGTCGGCGCGCTGAACGTGCCCATCGCAGGCCGCAGCACCGTCGCCGCCGATCCCGCCTTCGTGCCGCTGGGCGCACCGGTCTGGCTGCAGGTCGATCGCAAGGAAGCCAGCGGCCTTTGGGTCGCGCAGGACACCGGCGGCGCAATCCAGGGCGCCAACCGCTTTGACAGTTTCTGGGGCGCAGGCCCCGAAGCCCGCCAGATCGCCGGCGGCATGAGCGCCAGAGGCCGCGCCCTTATCCTCCTGCCCAAGGGGACGCTGGCGCGTCTCAGCCAGCAGTGAGCCGCGCTCCGAGAGGCCTCTCTCCGGAAGAGGCCGACCTGTGGAACAAGGTCGCCGCCACGATCACCCCGCTCCACCCGCCGCGCCCCAAGGCGAAAGCGGCAGAGCCAGCGCTGGCCGTAACGCTCCCGCCGCCCCCGCCGCCGAAGCGCGTGAAAGGCCGGGTGCCGTCCCCGCTGCCCACGCCCGCGCCAACCCCAGTCGCCCGCCCGCTGCAAAACCACGGCCTCGATTCCAGCTGGGACCGCAAACTGGCGCGAGGACCGATCACCCCCGACGTAACCATAGACCTCCACGGCCTCACCCTCGACGCCGCCCACACCCGCCTCAACGCCAGCCTGTCGCAAGCCCTCGCCATGGGCGCCCGCGTCATGCTCCTCATCGCCGGCAAACCCCGCCCCCACGACGAACAGGACCACCGCGGCAACCGCCGCGGCGCCATCCGCGCCAAACTCCTCGACTGGCTCGCCCACAGCCCCCACGCCAGCCAGATTGCGGCGGTAAGGCCCGCGCAGCCGAGGCACGGCGGCGCGGGCGCGGTTTACATTGTGCTGCGGAAGGGGCGGTGAACCCCACCAAAATCCTCCCCGTTTTTGCAAAGCACAAACGGGGAGGTGGCATTCGCGCCAGCGAATGACGGAGGGGCCGGTCGCAAAAAAGTTGAGTGATTCAGCGATATAATTAATGATGGCTTTTACAATCAGCCATATAAATATTTTTAGTATTCAGCCGTCAGTGAAATCAAAAGGTGCACAGTGGATCACGGCGCAACATTCGGTACCCTTGTCGATGTTTCAATCCGTGAAGCATGGTCACACGAAGCCCATCGTTTCACGCCGTGGCTCGCATCAAATCTTGATCGTCTATCAGCATTAATTGGCATTCCACTTGAACTGATCGGCACTGAAACCCGTGTCGGCTCCTTTAGTGCTGACATTCTTGCGAAAAATTCGGCGGACGACAGTATCGTTTTAATTGAAAACCAACTTGAAGCTTCGGATCATACCCACCTAGGCCAGATTATGACCTACCTTGCCGGGCTTTCAACTCATACGATGATTTGGGTTGCGCCGAATTTTCGAGACGAACACCTCTCAGCGATCCGTTGGCTAAACGAACATACAATTGACCCGTTTGCGTTTTTCGCGATCAGAGTGCGAGTTCTGCGGATAGATAACTCACCCTTGGCTCCACTTTTCGAGATCATTGAGCGCCCGAATAATTGGGATCGCCAGCTAGCCCAGCAGAAGCGCACTGCAGAAGGCAACTTGAGCGAGTTAGGCCAAAACCGGCGGCAGTTTTGGACGCATTTTTGTGGCAAATATCCATCTTATGGGACACCTGATGCAGCGAGTTCCCGTTGGAGTATACTTCCTGGGACGGACGCAGTTGTAGTTCAATATCTCGCACGTGACAGTGTCGGTGTGTTTGTTAGGCCGCGTCGAGGTGGGGCGATGGAAGACTTGGCGATTGAGCTAGCGCCTTACCTCGCAGCTCTAGCAACCAGCCTCGCCGCGCCCGCCGGTGGTCAGACGAGTTTTCTCTCTCAAAATCTTAAAATCGATACCTCTAACCGGGAAAATTGGGATCAAATGGCAGATTGGCTCGATGAAAGAGTTCGGGCGTATCAAGAAACTTTTGCAAGTGTCTGCACCAGCTAAAACCAAGCGATACACTCAAGAACTGAATTGACAAAACGAACCATATAGGTTATACGCCCCGCCCACAGGTCAGGAGAGGGCACAAGGCCAACCCGCTCCTCTCCTTCGGAAGCTGACGCTGTGTGCCGATGCTTCCGGCGCGATCGGTGCGGCAGGTGCGCGCGGGTTCAACAAGGGGCGTAAAGCCCAAGACCCACCGGGCAAGACCTGCCGTTACCCAAGGACAGACAGGACACCCCAGGGCTGATAGCACGGCGCCGAACCCTGAGCGACGCTGCGGATGCGGAACCCGCCATGATTGTGCGACTTGTCAGCACAAACGACAGGTTCTTTTCACGCAGCCGCTTGCCAGAAGCCAAGGCAGCCCGCGAGCCGCTGCCAAAGCTTCGTCCTCTCACCTATGTCCGACCATCAGGCTGAGCCGATCAGGGGCCCGGAACCGCCCCCGGCCACTCGCACCCGGTCCCGCGCCCCATCCCTTGCGTGCCACAACGGCACCGCACCGGTCGCGCGATCTGTCAGCTTCCCACCGGCGTTACCGTCCGCACTCGCCAGCGGATGCTTTTTTGTATCAAGCGTGGAATGGTTCACGCAGAGACGCAGAGGAAGAAAGGGAGACGCAGAGTCTTTGGGCAGGCGCCTGCGGCGCAGCCGCCTCAAACTCTCCTCTTCTCCGCGTCTCCCCCTGCTTCTCTGCGTCTCTGCGTGAAACAGGAAAGCGCCGAAGCTACTTCTGGCACTTCGCACAGAAGAACGACGATCGCCCGCCCTGGACGATGCGCTCCACGGTGCCGCCGCAGGTGCACGGCTCGCCCTCGCGGCCATAGACGGCAAAGTCCTTGGCGAAATAGCCCAGCTCGCCGTCGGGCCGGGCATAGTCGCGCAAGGTCGATCCGCCGGCCACGATCGATTCCTCCAGCACCGCCTTGATCGCCGGGACGAGCAGCTTCAGTTCGCCCGGCTTGACCTTCCCGCCCTCGCGCGCCGGATGCACTCGCGCGCGATAGAGCGCCTCGCACACATAGATATTGCCCAGCCCCGACACGATGCGCTGGTCGAGCAGCAACAATTTCACCGCCGCAATGCGGTCCTTGAACGCCTTTGCCAGCACCTTCGGCGTCAGATCAGGCCCCAATGGCTCCGGCCCCAGTGCCGCGAATTGCGGCCAGCTCGCCAGCTTGTCGCTGTCGACAAGGTCCACGGAACCGAACCGCCGCGCATCGTTCAGCGACAGGACCCTCCCTTCCCCGGTCTCCAGCACGAGGTGGTCGTGCTTGCCGATGTCTTCCGGATCGATTCGCCAGCGCCCCGACATGCCGAGGTGGAACACCATCGTCCGCTCGCGGTCGGTTTGGATCAGGCCATACTTGGCCCGCCGTGAAAGCCCCGTCACCCGCGCACCGGTCAGCGCCTGCGCCAGATCGACCGGAAACGGCCGCCGCAGATCGGCCCGGTTCACCCGGACGCTCGTGATCACCTGCCCCTCCAGCACGGTTGCAAGGCCGCGAACGGTCGTCTCTACTTCTGGCAATTCCGGCATATCCTCTCCACCCCTATCAGTCTTTGCCGTCCGGGCAATTCCCCACTAAAGGGCCAAGGCATGACCGCATCAGAATCCGCGCACGAAACCGCCTCCTTCGGCTACGAAGACATCCCGGCAGAAGAGAAGGAAGGCCGCGTCGGCGCGATCTTCTCGAACGTCGCGCGCAAGTATGACGTGATGAACGATGCCATGTCGGTCGGCATGCACCGGCTGTGGAAGGACAAGTTCGTGAAGCGCGTGCGCCCCCAGCCGGGCGAGGCGATTCTCGACATGGCCGGCGGCACGGGCGACATCGCCTTCCGCATGGCCAAGCACGGCGCACAGATCACCGTGTCCGACATCAACCAGGACATGCTCGATGTCGGCATCGAACGGGCCGGAAAGCGCGGCATCGAAGGCCTCGAATGGTCGCGCCAGAACGCCGAGGAACTGACTTTCCCCGATCGTGTGTTCGATGCCTACACCATCGCTTTCGGCATCCGCAACGTCACGCACATCGACCGCGCCCTTGCCGAAGCCCATCGCGTATTGAAGTTCGGCGGCCGCTTCTTCTGCCTCGAATTCTCGACGACCGAATGGCCCGGCTTTTCCGAAATCTACGACGCCTATTCGCACAAGCTGGTCCCCAAGCTCGGCCAGATGATCGCGGGCGACGAGGAATCCTACCGCTACCTGATCGAATCGATCCGCCGCTTCCCGCCGATGCCCGAGTTCGAGAAGATGATTCAGGCCGCCGGCTTCAAACGCACCCGGGTCGAGCCGATCCTGGGCGGCCTGGTCGCGATCCATTCGGGGTGGAAGGTCTGATCGCTTGACCCTTCCCGCCACGCATATCCGCCGCCTGCTCGGCTGGGGCATCACGCTTGCCCGCCACGGCGCGCTGGTCGGCATCGAGAACGATCGCAATACCCCCGCCCCGGTCCGGCGGCTGGTGAAGCTGGCGCGCTGGATCGCGCTGACCGGCAAGAGTCGCAAGCCCGATTATGCAGGGGCGTTTCGCGCGATCGGGCCGGCTGCGATCAAGCTGGGCCAGACGCTGGCCACCCGGCCCGACCTTGTCGGCGAGGAAGCGGCGCACAACCTGCTCGCGCTGCAGGACCAGCTGCCCCCGGTCGATTTCGCGCTGATCCGCGCCGAGATCGAGCGCTCGTTCGAAAAGCCGCTCGAAGCGCTGTTCTCCTCGTTCGATCCGGTCCCGGTCGGTGCAGCCTCGGTCGCGCAGGTCCACCGCGCGGTGACGACAGAGGGCCGCAAGGTCGCGGTCAAGATCCTGCGCCCCGGCGTGCGCGAAAAATTCGCGCGAGATATCGACACCTACGAATGGGCCGCCGCCCATCTCGAAGGCCTCGGCGGTGAAGCCAGCCGCCTGCGCCCGCGCATGGTCATCGCCAACTTCAAGCGCTGGACCGTGCGCGAGCTCGACTTGCGCCGCGAAGCCGCCTCGGCCTCGGAACTGGCCGAAACCATGCGCGCCCACGCCGGCTATCGCGTCCCCGCCATCGACTGGGACCGCACCAATGGCCGGGTGATGACGCTCGACTGGATCGATGGCGTCAAGATCAGCGATACCGCCGCGCTCGATGCCGCGGGACATGATCGCAAGGCTCTTGCCCAGCGCCTCGTCCTCGCCTTCCTCACCCAGGCGATCAACGGCGGCTACTTCCACGCCGACATGCATCAGGGCAACCTGTTCGTGGAACCCGATGGCACCATCGTCGCCATCGATTTCGGCATCATGGGCCGGATCGACCGCCGCGCCCGCCAGTGGCTCGCCGAGATTCTCTATGGCCTGACCACCGGCAATTATCGCCGCGTCGCAGAAATCCACTTCGAGGCGCAATACGTGCCAAGCTACCACTCGGTCGACGAATTCGCCACGGCCCTGCGCGCGGTGGGTGAGCCGATGCGCGGCAAGCCGGTGTCCGAACTCTCGGTCGGCCAGATGCTCGACGGCCTCTTCGCCATCACCCGCGATTTCGACATGCAGACCCAGCCGCACCTGCTGCTGCTGCAGAAGACCATGGTCATGGTCGAAGGCATCGCCACCCAACTCGATCCCGAGATCAACATGTGGGAAACCTCGGCGCCCTTCGTGCGCGCCTGGGTGCGCGACGAGCTCGGCCCCGAAGCCGCAATCGCCGATCGCGTGCGTGAAGACGCGCAGACCCTGCTGCGCATCCCCGACCTGATCCGCCGCATTGAGGACCGCTTCCCGCCAAAGGGCGGCGCACCCGAAGCGCCGCCGCTGCCCAAGGTCGAACTGATGTGGCAGCGCAAGCGCCGCAAGCGCGGGAGCGGCATGTTCGGCCAGCTCCTCACCTTCCTCGCGGGCGGCGCCCTCGTCATCGGCACCCACGCCCTTGGCTGGTGGGGCTGAGAAGACCGCTCCCTTGAGCCACGACCTTTCGCACTTGCGCTTGCCGAAGCGCCACTTCCACGCGCTGGACCTGTCGCGCCTGCTGGCGGCGATCATGGTGCTGTTCTGGCATTACCAGCACGTGTTCGTGCCGCCGGTGCCATACCATGTGCACGTCAACCGCGCGATCCAGCCGTGGTACGAGGCGCTCTCGTGGCTCTACAACCACGGCCATACTGCCGTGCAGTATTTCTGGGCGGTATCGGGCTTCGTCTTCGCGCACGTCTATCTCGCCGACGCCAACTACAAGGCGCGCTTCTGGCCAGCCCGCATCGCCCGCCTCTGGCCGCTGCACCTGCTGACGCTGGGCCTGATGGCAATCCTGCAGGGCATCTACGTCGCCCGCACCGGCACCGAGTTCATCTATCACACCAACGATCTCAAGCACTTCCTGCTTTCGATCCCGCTGATGCAGTACTGGGGCTGGCAGGATAACCAGTCGTTCAACGGCCCCTCGTGGTCGCTCTCGACCGAGATCCTCGCCTACCTCGTGTTCTTCCTGAGCATCCCCGCCCTGCGCCGCGCCCCGCTGGCCTTGGCCCTGCCGCTGGGCGCGCTGCTGCTATACGGCATGCTGAAGGGCCTGCCCAACAAGGACGTGCTGTCCTGCATCGGCTACTTCATGCTCGGCTGCGCGGCCTATGGTGCGACGCTGAAGGGCTGGCTGCGCCCGGCCACGCTCCTGCCGCTCGGCATGGCCCTCCTGGCGAGCGCCTTCATGCTCAAGGCCAACTACCGCAGCGGCGATGCGGCGACGATCGCCGGCACTTTCGCGGTCCTGTTCCTGACGCTGGCGCTTGACCTCAATGACGAAAAGGGCCGCCTGCAGTTCGGCCAGAAGCTCGGCGATGCCTCCTACGGCATCTACCTCTGGCACATTCCGATCCAGTTGACGCTCGTCCTGATCCTCGATTCCACGGGCCTTTCGCGCGACATTGCCCGCCAGCCGTGGTTCCTGATCCTCTTCGTCACCCTCGCCATCGCGGCGGGCTTCATCAGCCATGCGAAATTCGAACGTCCCGCCCAACGCGCCGTTTTCGCGCTCTGGGCTAGGTGGAAGGCGCGGGGCTCTGAAGCCAGCTGAAGTCAGGGCCTGTCCGCAACGTATTCGTTGCCGACAAACCCGATCTTGAAATCACCCGATTCTGCCGTTGCGTAAGTCACTGCGGCCATCAAGGCAGCCAAGCGTTCATAGTCTTTCTTGCCCTGCCGCATGTTTTCGGGCCAGAAAGCGACTTCACCGTTTCGCACCCGCAAAACTGCGCCTGCCGCAAAACCGCAGTGCCGTTCCAATGCTTTTGCGAATTCCTCGACAGACGAAAAGTCCGCTCGTTTCGGCAAACCCTCAAGCAGTCCGCGCTTGCGAAGGGTTTCCTTTGTCTCCGCAAGCCAAAGAGCCTTGGCTCGGGCAAATCTCCGCTCGGTGAATGCACTATCCAGCACCTCATCTTCAAAGGCGACGTCCGCGCCACGGGCAGCAGTCTCGATGCACTCCAGATGCTCGGGTTTCGCACCTGCCGCACTTGCAATTGTGATGACGTAGCCCCGCACAAGGTCATCATAGGCCATCGAGATTCCCGCGGCGTTCAGGCCACAGGCAACAAGACCCTCGCGCAAAACCTGCTCTTGGGCTGCAGGAGGCGTGTCACTGATCACCCCGCAATCTCGCCCAGCTTGTGGTGCGGCAGCATGCGCCATGCCGCCAGCATCAGCACCACGTGCGCCGCCTCGACCGCCATCGGCACCGGCCAGCCCGGATAGGCCCCGGTCACCGCCAGATTGATCGCGCGGCCCACAAACGAGGTGCCGAACAGCAGCGCCGGGACCAGCATGAGGTCGGCATTCCGGCGCCACGCACCCCACATCATGCAGAACGCGGCCACGCCGAAGAACGAGGTGAAGTCGGCGCGGATGGTGGATACGCCCCCCACGCCGGTGGCGGCGATGCCGAAGCCGGTGGCCTGCTGGACCGGATCGGTCAGGAAACCGATCGCCAGGAACAGGTCGAACAGCCCGGCCAGGAACACCAGCGCCGTCAGTATCAGTCTCATCTCTCGATCCCCCGTTATGGTTTGGGACAGACTGTGCCCGAACGCGTCCCCTCGCGCAAAAGGATTGCGCGCAGGGCCCGGCCATTGCACAAGCCCCATTCATGCAGGGAAAGCGCATCCTCCTCATCATTGGCGGCGGCATCGCGGCCTACAAGTCGTGCGAACTGGTTCGCCTGCTGCGCAAGCAGGGCGCGGACGTCACCTGCGTGCTGACCGAGGGCGGGTCGCACTTCATCACCGCGATGACGCTGGCGGCACTTTCGGAAAACCCCGTCCACACCACGCTGTGGGACCTCAAGAACGAGGTCGAGATGGGCCACATCCAGCTCTCGCGGGCATCCGATCTCGTCGTCGTCTGCCCGGCCACGGCAGACCTGATGGCGCGCATGGCGGGCGGCATCGCCAACGATCTGGCGACCACGCTACTCCTCGCGACCGACAAGCCGGTGCTCACGGTGCCCGCCATGAACGTGCGCATGTGGCAGCACGCGGCGACGCAGCGCAACGTCGCCACTCTGCGCGCAGACGGCGTGACCGTGATGGAGCCAGATGAAGGCGCGATGGCCTGCGGCGAATTCGGCCCCGGCCGCCTCCCCGAACCGCCTGCGATCTGCGCGGAAATTGCCCGCCATCTTGGCAGTGCAGCCAAGCCGCTCACCGGCCGCCACGTCCTCATCACCGCAGGCCCTACCCACGAACCGATCGACCCGGTGCGTTACATCGCCAACCGCTCTAGCGGGAAGCAGGGCTACGCCATCGCCGCCGCCGCCGCCCGCGCAGGTGCTTCGGTCACGCTCGTCTCCGGCCCGGTGAACCTGCCCACGCCACAGGGCGTAACCCGGATCGATGTGGAAACCGCGCGCCAGATGGCCGCTGCCGTCGATGCGGCACTACCGGCCGACGTCGCGATCATGGTCGCAGCCGTGGCCGACTGGCGCAGCGCCGGAGAAGCCGCGCAGAAGATCAAGAAGGACGGCTCCGGCGCAGTCCCGCCGCTGCAACTGGTCGAAAACCCGGACATCCTTGCCAGCTTAAGCAAGTCCGATCGCCGCCCGCCACTGGTGGTCGGCTTTGCCGCCGAAACCAACGACGTGCTCGATCACGCCAAGGCCAAATTGGCGCGCAAGGGGGCGGACTGGATCGTCGCCAACGATGTCGCCACGCACAAGATGGGTGGCGAGGTCAACCTCCTCCACATCGTCAGCGCGGCGGGCGTCGAGAGCCTGCCCGAACTCCCCAAGGACGCGGCCGCCGCGCTCCTGATCGAAAGAATTGCCGATGCACTCGCCTGAAGTCCCCGTCCTCGTAAAGCGCCTGCCCCACGGGCTGGACCTGCCACTGCCGGCCTATGCCACCGATGGCGCAGCAGGCATGGACGTGGTCGCAGCCGAGGACGTCGATCTTGCCCCCGGCGCGCGCCACGCCGTTGCCACCGGTCTTTCGGTCGCTATCCCGGCGGGCTACGAAATCCAGGTCCGCCCGCGCTCGGGCCTCGCGCTCAAGCATGGCGTCACCGTGCCCAACACGCCCGGCACGATCGACAGCGACTACCGCGGCGAACTGAAAGTGATCCTCATCAACCACGGCAGCGACAGCTTTGCGATCCGCCGTGGCGACCGTGTCGCCCAGCTAGTCGTCGCACCGGTTACGCGCGGAATCTGGGTAGAGGCCGAAACGCTCGACCATACAGCGCGCGGCGAAGGCGGGTTCGGCTCCACCGGCGGGCTGGCCTCGCTGCAAGGCTGAGGCCGCCAGCCCTTCATCGTTCGACGATGTGCCGATCCATCGGCGCCAGCTTTGCCAAAAGGCGGTTCTGCGCAGCGAAGGGCACCTGCCCCTCGCGCATCGCCTGCTGGAGGTTTTCCACCAGAGCGTTGAGATCGGCGCGGGTGATCCCGAGATCCTTGTGGGCAGCCGTCATGTCGCGCCCGGTATAAGCGCAGCCGGCGTTCAACAGGAAACAGAACTGTTCGAACAGGGTGCGTCGCAGGCGAACCATATCCTGGTTCTTGAAAATGGCGGAAATGCGCGGGTCGCTCTCGTTGAGCATGACCAGTCGATCCACGATGCGGCGGATTCCATCCTGACCGCCGAAGGCCCGGGCCATGCTGTCGCCGGTGAAGGGGGCGGCCTCCGCATTGGCAGGGCTTTGCTCATAGGGATCGACCGGCAGTTCGCCGGTGACAGGATCGGCTACCTTCTTCTCGACCCCGAATTCCTTTTCCCAATCGACGCCGGAGAAATTGTCCTGCGCAGCTGGGGGCTCCTGCGCATCGGGGGTGACCGGCTGGGCGGCAAGCAACGCGAGGGCGAGGGCAAATGGCATCAACAGCTTCCTTAGAATGCGATCTGGAGCGAGACGAGCCCGCCGCGCTGGCCATCGAAAGTGGCGACCGAGCCGACATCGGTATAGGCCGCGGTCAACGTGGCGTTGCGGGTGACAGCCCAGGCCACGAACAGGTCGTGGCTATCATCCTCGCGCGCGATGGCAAGATTGCTGGGCCGCGTCCGGTATTCCCCGCCGACGACAAGGCGTGGACTCAGCATCCACGCAAGCGAGCCCTCGAACTGCAGCGTGCGGTCAGTCTGGTTGGGACCGCCGAAACCCAACAGGCCGAACTGGTTGGCATTGGTCAGGCGCGCGGTGGCGTTCACCAACAGGCTTTTCGAAAGGAACAGCTTGGTGGCGCTGGCCGTGAAATCGGTGCCCGACGCCGACGCTGCACCCACCGCCCTGACAATGGCGCCATCAAGGCTCCGCTTGTGTTGCACCCCCAGACTGATCTGCGGCATCAGGGGCGAACCATAGACGACATCACCAATCAGCCGCACCTTCGCGCCGAAGACGTCCTGATTGAAGCGGTAACCCTCGCCCAGGCCAAGGGCAGCGCCAACCTTGCGCGTATCGAAGTTCTGGCGGGCATAGGACAGCTCAAGCCGGTCCTTGATGCCCACGGCAAAACCGTGGCTCTGCCAGCCATAGTCGGCCAGCTCGATACCAGTGACATGGGCGGAGAGCCCAAGCCCGCGGTCGGTTTCCATGCCTGCAATCGTGGCCCAGCTGGCAAGCCCGCCGCCGCTGGCGCCCTCGATCGAGGAAATGCCATTGGTCAGCACCAGCTTTCCGCCGTCCAACAGCGGATCGGCTTGCGCAGGGCAAGCAAGCATCAGGCTGGCCATGGCCATGCCCCACTTCGAATTCTTGAACATGCTTCTGCCACCATTGTCGAACCACGAGGCAAAAGGGTTAATCAAGAGCTGTTGGGAAATCCTAAAGCAACCTCTAGGCAGGATTCTGAATTTCTAAGGCATTCTGTCGTAATCGGGCCTCATGAGAAACCGCCCCCGCTTCAGAGCCTGGTCTTATCAAGCACGCCGGTCCGGCCCGCTGGGCTTGGCGCTGACGCTACCGCTGCTGATCTCGGCCACGCCGGCAAACGTGCTGCCGGTGCAGGTGGTCGATCAGGCGGGCGTTCCATTGCGCGATGCGGTGATCGAGATCCGGCCACCGGCTGGCAACACCCGCCGCCCGGCTTTCGCGTGGCGCAATGCCATGGCGCAGAAGAACCAGGCTTTCGTGCCGGGCACACTGATCGTGCCAGTGGGCGCAGTGGTGGCTTTCCCGAACCTCGATAACCTGCGCCATTCGATCTACAGCTTTTCCAGGCCAGGCCCGTTCAAGATAGATCTCTATGGGCAGGACCAGACGCGGACGCACCAGTTCAAGGTGGCCGGCACGATCGCGCTGGGGTGCAATATCCACGACAAGATGCAGGGCTTTATCCGCGTGACCGACACGCCCTTTGCCGCGCGCAGCGATCTGAACGGACTGGCCGCCATCGAGGGCCTCGGTCGCGGCACGTATGATGTCATCGTCTGGCATCCCCGCATCCGCGGGACAGGTGGCGAGTGGCGCGGCAAGATGGTGCTGGAACCGGGCAACCGCGGCCGGATCATGGTGGCGGTGCGGCCTGGCAACGGCAAATGAAACGGTCGATTGTGCAGGCGCTTGACCAGCCACTCCGCCGCCTGCGCAAAGCGATTGGCGTACGCGTCCGTTCACTCGGCAGCCGGATTGCACTGCTGTACGTCGTGTTGCTGGCAGTGGTCACAACCGCAACGCTGATCGCGGCTGGTTCAGGCGTCAACACGTTCGCCTACGAAACTGCCGAGCGCGAGCTTGCCGCCAATTCCCGCGTGTTCGACCAGATCATTGCCAGCAGGCAAAGGCAGATGGCCGACGCGGGCGAAGTCGTCGCCCACGATTTCGGCTTTCGCGAAGCCCTGGCCACTGGCGATGCGCCAACCCTCGTTTCGGCCCTGCAAAGCCTGCGTGATCGCGCCAAGGTCAGCGAAGTGGCCATCGTCCAGCTCGACGGCAGCGTAATCTCTTCGAACATGGCCACGACGGTCAAGGGCACGGCCATGCTGTCACGGCTGGAAAACGGTGCCGATCGCGGCGTCATCCGGCTCGGCCAGGCGCAAGCGCTGGGCGCTGCCGTGCCGATCGAGATGCCCGATCTTGCCGGATGGCTGGTCCTGCTCAACACGCTTGGCCCGGCCGACATGGCACAGCTTTCAGGCCTGTCGGCCGCACCGATAGAGGCTCGCGTGATCGAGCGGGCGCAACTCGACGGGCACCTCGCTTCGCTCCAGCTTGGCCAGATCGCCGAAATGGAGGGCCGCGACGGCCCGAGACTCGTCCGCGTTTCGGCAATTCCGAGTCTGGAAGACGGCAACGAGCCGCGCCTGGTGATGGCACATTCGCTGAACTCGGTGCTGGCCCGGTATTTCAGCTTGCGCCTGGTGCTGATGCTGATCGGATTGTTTGGCCTGTTGGCCGGTGCGTGGGCCGCAGTCCGCCTCTCCCGCGAAATTGCGCGGCCGCTGCAGCTCCTTGCGGAAGCCGCACGCGCCTACGCCGGCGGTGCAGTCGCCAAGGTCAAGGTAGAAGGGGCAATGGAGGTGCGCTCACTCGCTTCCAGCTTCAATGCGATGGTCGATGCGGTGGAAGAGCGCGAGCAGCAGATCATGCACGCATCGCTCCACGATGCGCTGACCGGCCTGCCAAATCGCCGCTTCTTCATCGAAAAGCTGGATCGCGCGGTAGCCCGGCAAAGCGGAAGCCATCGCACGCTTGTTGCCTTCATCGATCTTGACGATTTCAAGGCGATCAACGACGCGATGGGCCATCCCTTTGGCGACGAGCTGCTGTGGAGCGTGGGACAGACGCTGCAGGAACGCTTTCCCAACGCCATGGTGGCGCGGCTCGGAGGCGATGAGTTCGGTCTTCTGCTCGAGGGGATTGAACCCGCCACCGATTGCACGGCTCTGGCCAGAACCCTCGAAACTTTGCTCAACCGCGAGTTGAGCATCGACGGGCGCGGCATCGCGATTTCGGCCAGCATCGGCATCGCGATTGGCCCACAGGATGCCGACAGCTCCGATTCCCTGCTCAAATGCTCCGATCTTGCGCTTCTTCGTGCCCGGAACGAAGGCAAGGGCGCCTGCCACTTCTTCGAAACCGAGCTGGACGCCGAGGCAAGCCGCCGGCGCCACCTCGAAATCGATCTGCGCCGCGCGATCCGCGACGGTGATTTCGAACTGTACTTCCAGCCCCTGTTTTCCATCTCGGAAAATCGCATCAAAGGCTTCGAGGCGTTGATGCGCTGGCCGCACAAGGAACACGGGATGATCGGACCGGCCACCTTTATCCCGATCGCGGAAGAAACCGGCCTGATCGTGCAACTCGGTGAGTGGGCCCTGCGCGACGCTTGCCGCCAGGCGGCCCAATGGCCGGAAGATATCAGTGTCGCCGTCAATATCTCGCCCCGCCAGTTGATGACCGACGGCCTCGCCCCCTGTATCGCACAGGCATTGGCACAAAGCGGGCTGTCGGCAAGCCGCCTCGAACTCGAAATCACCGAAAGCGTGTTCATCGGCAACGTCGACAAGACGCTGAAGCTCCTCCACTCGCTGCAGGCATTGGGTGTGCGCGTGGCGCTCGACGACTTCGGCACCGGCTACTCCTCGCTCAGCTATCTGCGCTCCTTCCCCTTCAACAAGATCAAGATCGACCAGAGCTTCGTGCGTGCCTTGGAGGAAGGCGGGAGTGCGCACGCGATCGTGCGGACAATCACCACCCTGGCAGATGCACTGGGGATGGAAACTCTCGCGGAAGGCGTGGAAACTCAAGCTTTGATGGACATTCTGCGCCACGAAGGCTGTGACATGATCCAGGGCTATCTCATCGGCCGGCCTGTTCCGGGCGAACAGGTGCAGCGCTTGCTGCCAAGCCAGCAAAAAACAGTTGTCCTAAGTTGAATGCGGATTCCGAGGTCATGACGGCGGCCATTTCGCGTCATTCCCAGCCACCTGCCGGGGAAACTGTGAAGCGTGATCGCTGGTCCATTCTGGCGGCTTGATCTGCGCCGGAGAGATGGATGCCGACGCGGAGGCCGAAGGGGCGCAAAGTTGCGCTGCTGAAGGGTATCACCCGCTCCCCTGTCCGGGTCATGGTGGCGCGCCTTGAGGTCTCTGGCGTCGAGTTGCCGGTTGAGCCTGAGATCAACGTTGAAGACGGCCGTCCGCGACGCCATTCAAGCAACCAGACAAAAAGGCGCTCATCCTCGATACCGTACGGCATCGCTCTACTGAGTCATGGCCGCCATAACGAGCCATAACCCAGAACAATGCCTGGACAGGCGCGTTCCCAAAATGCGGGAGGACCAATCATGGCCGATCTATCCGCGTGGGGAGGTAACCCAGACCGCACCACAGGATGGGTGGCCCACAAACGGAAACACCGCCCCGAGGGGCGGTGCACCGAGTTCTGTACAGATGGTTGCGGGGGCAGGATTTGAACCTGCGACCTTCAGGTTATGAGCCTGACGAGCTACCGGGCTGCTCCACCCCGCGCCGGGGTTGTTTGTGCGAGCGGCCGATTTGCGGCCTTTCGCGATCTCTTGAGCCTGATCCGTGATGCGCATGTGCGCTTGGGATCGGGCTTGTGAGATATGTGAATGGGTTTGTTGAACTTCCGCAAGCTGCAATGCCTGGCGACGACCTACTCTTCCAACGCTTGAGCGTTAGTACCATTGGCGCTGTCCGGTTTCACGGCCGAGTTCGAGATGGGATCGGGTGGGGCACGGACGCTATGGTCACCAGGCAATGGAGCCTGCGGATGTTTTTAATCGATGCGTATCAGCTGGACCCGTTGTTGCAGGGGCCTTGCCGTTCAGATGTCTGGCTGGAGGATCGTCCGTCCAACGACGCTTTGTCTCACGAGTGTTTCCCGTGCGCAGAGCTGTCATTGATGGTGGGACTCTTCAAGCATGAACAGAGTTATTAGGACCGGTTAGCTTCATGCGTTACCGCACTTCCACACCCGGCCTATCAACGTGATGGTCTATCACGACTCGATGATACCTTATCTTGAGGGAGGCTTCCCGCTTAGATGCTTTCAGCGGTTATCCCGTCCATGCATAGCTACCCTGCTGCGCTCCTGGCGGAACGACAGGTACACCAGAGGCATGTTCACCCCGGTCCTCTCGTACTAGGGGCAACTCCTCTCAAGTATCGACGCCCACGGCAGATAGGGACCAAACTGTCTCGCGACGTTCTGAACCCAGCTCACGTACCACTTTAATTGGCGAACAGCCAAACCCTTGGGACCTGCTCCAGCCCCAGGATGTGATGAGCCGACATCGAGGTGCCAAACGATTCCGTCGATATGAGCTCTTGGGAATCATCAGCCTGTTATCCCCGGCGTACCTTTTATCCGTTGAGCGATGGCCCTTCCACGAGGGACCACCGGATCACTATGACCGACTTTCGTCTCTGCTCGACTCGTCAGTCTCGCAGTCAGGCAGGCTTATGCCATTGCACTCTAACAGCCGGTTTCCAACCGGCCTGAGCCTACCATCGCGCGCCTCCGTTACTCTTTAGGAGGCGACCGCCCCAGTCAAACTACCCGCCACAGAGGGTCCCCGAACCGGCTAACGGTCCTGGGTTAGACATCAGAAAACAACAGGGTGGTATTTCACCTATGGCTCCACACCAGCTGGCGCCGGTGCTTCAAAGCCTCCCACCTATGCTACACAATTCTTTCCTAATGCCACTCTGAAGCTGCAGTAAAGGTGCACGGGGTCTTTCCGTCTAACCGCGGGTACTCCGCATCTTCACGGAGAATTCAATTTCGCTGAGCATATCCTGGAGACAGTGGGGAAGTCGTTACGCCATTCGTGCAGGTCGGAACTTACCCGACAAGGAATTTCGCTACCTTAGGACCGTTATAGTTACGGCCGCCGTTTACCGGGGCTTCAATTCGGAGCTTGCACTCCTCCTCTTAACCTTCCGGCACCGGGCAGGCGTCAGACCCTATACGTCGTCTTGAAGCCGACTTAGCAGAGTCCTGTGTTTTTGCTAAAC